>JADCAS010000001.1:0-85000 GCA_020401865.1 Phenylobacterium sp.
CGGAAAAGGAACCGGAACGGGTGAGCGTCTGTTATCCCAGAAGCGGCTACAGTTTTTGTTTTGTTCCCAGCTTTTCGATCGAGCAAATCTTGCACACGCAAGTCGTTCGATAGGCGGAGTCCATATGCAATAGCCCTGCCCTGATGGGGAGGAATGACACAGCAATTGCTCCCCCAAGGGGGAGCTGTCGGCGAAGCCGGCTGAGGGGGTCAAAGGCGCTTCAGTTCTCCCTCGGCGCGGCGTTCAGCCCAGTTTGCGGCGGAAGAGACTGTTGAGACGCTCCCAATGACGCTCGGCGGCGGTCTTGTCGTAGACCGGGCGCTGCGGGAAGGCGAAGCCGTGTTTCGTCCCAGGGTAGACCTCCACCTCGGCGTCGACCCGGTCGGTCTTCAGGGCCTCGGACAGGGCGGCGATCGTCTCCGGCGGCGCCCAGACATCCTCCTCGGCGCAGGCGAAATACAACTCGGCCCGGGCCAGGCGGGACGTGCGGTGCGGGCTGTCCTCCGCCTCGGTGACCAGGTGGGTGCCATAGACCGAGGCGGCGGCGAAGACGCGTTCGGGATACCGGGCGGCGAGGCTGATCGCGTAGCGACCGCTCATACAGTAGCCCACGGCGCCAACCCGGCTGACATCGGCGGCCGGGTCGGCCCCGGCAAAGGCCAGGAGCCCCTCGGCGTCGGACATGACCAAGTCTATGTTCAGACTGTCCATGAACTGGAACATCTGCTTTCGGGCCGGATGGTCAGGATCCGGCGGGATCGGACCAAGCTCCATCACGCCCGCCCGGTAGTAGAGGTTGGGCAGGAGCACGTAGTAGCCGGCGGAGGCCAGCCGCCGCGCCATGTCGCGCAGTTCCTCGCGGATCGCCGGGGCGTCCATGAAGAACAGGATGACCGGGCGCGGGCCGCCGCGCTCCGGATGGACGATGAAGGTGGTGGTCGCCCCGTCCCGGGTAACGATGTCGGTCTGCCGCTCGATCATTCAGGGCTCCATGGCGAGGCGTCAGGGAATCAGGAGGCAGGACCGAGCCAGGGAGACCCGCGTCAGATCCCGACGGCGGGCGAAGATCTTCATCGCCTCGGAGGTCGGATCCCGGCTGGCCTGCCATTCGCCCAGGTCCCTGTAGCGGGTCATCAGCAGCAACCGGCGGGCGCCCTGGCTGCGGTCGATCTCCGTCTCTTCGGCCAGGAAGAGGCCGAAGATGCGCGCCTCGAAGCGGGCCTCGAAGTCGGGCCAGGCCTCCACCGACAGGGAGACGAACGCGTTGACCGTGCCGGCGTCAATGTTGAACCAGTTATGGACGTAGACCCCGCCGGCCTGAGGTTGGGCCCCTTCCGCCGGACGGGCGGTTGGCGTCAGCCGGGTCCGGAGGGTGGAGACAGAGCCCTCGACCCGCGTGGCGGCCAAGGCGGCTTCGCCTTCCAGCAGGGGAAAGAGGGCGAGCACGACGTTCGAGGGAAAGCCCAGCGAAGGCGCAAACACCGCGAGAGGCGGTGTCGGGGTCGCCCGGAGCCGGGCGACCGTCTGCGTGACCGCATCACGTTCCCGCCCGACGCTGACCTCCAGATAGTCAAACACTCCGTCCTCCGGGCCTCGCCTGCGGAATCGTCGGTGAAAACCTGCGAGCAAGTCGCAGGAGACACAAGCGAAAAGCCCGGGAAGCCTTAGAAGTTCGCTCTCTGGGAAATTCCGCCGTCGACCACCAGGTTGATTCCGGTCGTGAACGCCGATCGCGGGCTGCACAGAAAGACTGTCGCGGCTGCAATCTCTTCCGGCGTCGCCATGCGACCGGTCGGGTTACGCTTCAGCGTCCTCTCGAAGAAGGCCGGCATGGCCGCCTTGACGTTGGCCCAGACGCCGCCTTCGAAAAAGACCGTCCCAGGCGACACCACGTTGCAGCGCAGACCCTTGGGTGCGCCCTCCCGGGCCACACCCTTCGCGAAATGGATCTGAGCCGCCTTCATGGCGCCGTAGGCTGACGGGGATGCAGCCTCGGCGGCGGAGACGGAGGAAATCAGCACAACGGCCGCGTCGCCGGTCCTCTGGGCCGAGGTCTCCAGGAAGGGACGCGCGGCCTCCAGGGCGTTCACCGCCCCCAGGATGTCCACCTCCAACATAGCCGTCCAGTCCTCGGGCCGGGCGCCCTGCACCAGGGCGCTGGCGTTGGAGACCAGAATATCGACGCCGCCAAGCGCTTCGGCCGAGGCCTTCACGAAGGCCTGGAGCGCGGCGCCGTCGGCGATGTCCACCGCCTGCCCAAACGCCTTGACCCCGCGGGCCTGAAGGTCCTTGACCACGGCGGCGACCTCGTCCGGCTTGCGCGCGCAGATGGCGACGTTCACGCCCTCCTCTGCGAAGAGATCGGCGATCGCCCGCCCGATGCCACGTGTGGCGCCCGTCACGATGGCCGTCTTGCCCTTCAGTCCCAGATCCATGCCGCTCTCCCTCAGAGGGGCGCGCATTCCTTGTGGCGCGACCCGGTTCAGGCGCTATGTAAACCGGCCGCCCCGGAAAGCCGAGATGCTCGACCAGTTTGATCCGCGACTTGACGCCGATTTTCCCGCCGTGGACCCGGCCGTCCTGCGGGCCCGGCTTGAACCCCTTCTCCCGGCCGGCGGATTGCTGACCCGACTGGAGTCGATCCGTGCCTACGAGACCGATGGCCTGCCCGCCTATCGCGCCCTGCCCGCCGTCGTCGCCCTGCCGGAAACCGTGGAGCAGGTGGCCGCGATCCTCAGGGCCTGCCGGGACCTCGGCGTCCCCGTGGTCGCAAGGGGGGCGGGGACGGGCCTGTCCGGTGGCGCCCTGCCCTTTCCGGGCGGCGTCCTGCTGGTCCTGTCCAAGTTCTCCCGCATCCTCGGGATCGACCCGGTCGCCATGACCGCTCGCGTGCAGCCGGGGGTTCGCAACCTGGCGGTCTCGGAGGCCGCAGCGCCCCATGGCCTGTTCTACGCCCCGGACCCTTCATCCCAGCTGGCCTGCTCCATCGGCGGCAATGTCGCGGAGAATGCCGGCGGCGTGCACTGCCTGAAGTACGGCCTGACGGTGCACAACATCCTCTCCGCACAGGTGGTGACCCTGGACGGAGAGATCCTGACCCTGGGCGGTCCGGCGAGCGACGCCGCCGGCTACGACCTCATGGCCCTCTTCACGGGGTCGGAAGGACTCCTGGGGGTGGTCACCGAAGTGCTCCTGCGCCTCCAGCCCCTTCCCGAGACCACCCGGCTGATCCTCGCGGCCTTCGACGACGTCGGGCGGGCGGCGGAGGCGGTGGCGGCCATCATGGCGGCCGGGGTGGTGCCGGCGGGCCTCGAGATGATGGACGGGCCGGCCCTGCGCGCGGCGGAGGAT
Organism: Phenylobacterium sp.; assembly: GCA_020401865.1. GTDB lineage: Bacteria > Pseudomonadota > Alphaproteobacteria > Caulobacterales > Caulobacteraceae > Phenylobacterium. The sequence continues at coordinate 3,352 of JADCAS010000001.1, forward strand.
TTCGCCGGCGCCGGCTACCCCCGGGACGCCGCCGCCATCCTGCTCTGCGAGATCGACGGCCAGGCCGAGGATGTCGCCGAGGAGATTGAGCGGGTGTCGGGCCTCCTGCGGGCCTCCGGCGCCACCGAGGTGCGCATCGCCCGGGACGAGGCCGAGCGCCGACGGTTCTGGGCGGGCCGCAAGGGCGCCTTCCCGGCCATGGGGCGGCTGGCGCCCGACTATTACTGCATCGACGGCGCCATTCCCCGGAAGGCCCTGCCCTTCGTCCTGGCCGAGATGGGCCGGTTGGCGGAGGTCCATGGCCTTGAGGTGGCCAATGTCTTCCACGCGGGTGACGGCAACCTGCACCCCCTGATCCTCTACGACGCCAACCGGGAGGGCGACCTCGAAAAGGCCGAGGCCCTGGGCGGCGCCATCCTGGAGCTCTGCGTCTCGGTAGGCGGCTCCATCACCGGCGAACACGGCGTCGGCCGGGAGAAGATCAACCAGATGTGCGTCCAGTTCAGCCCGGCCGAGGTCAACGCCTTCCACGCCCTGAAGGCCGCCTTCGACCCCGCCGGCCTGCTCAATCCCGGCAAGGCCATCCCCACCCTCGCCCGCTGCGCCGAATACGGCGGCATGCACGTGCACAATGGAGCCCTTCCCTTTGCCCACCTCGAACGGTTCTGACGCCGACCTGACGGCGGCCCTGGCCGAGGCGCTTCGGGGGGCGGCGGCGGACCGTCGTCCGCTGGAGATCCGCGGGGGCGGGACCCACGCCGGGATGGGACGCCCCGTCCCTGCGACCCCTCTTGAGATGACGGGACACCGGGGGGTGGTCGACTACGATCCCGCCGAGTTGGTCCTGACCGCACGGGCGGGCACGCCTCTGTCTGAGATCGAGGCCCTCCTGGCGGGGAACGGCCAGATGCTGGCCTTCGAGCCGCCACGGCTGGGGCCGGGCGGGACCCTGGGCGGAGCGGTGGCGACAGGGCTCTCGGGGCCCCGGCGGCCCTTCACCGGCGGGGTGCGCGACTTTGTCCTGGGCGTCCGGATCCTGGACGGCCGCGGCGAGGTCCTGCGGTTCGGCGGCACGGTCTTCAAGAATGTGGCGGGGTTCGACGCCTTCCGCCTCATGGCCGGCGCCCACGGAACCCTCGGCGTCCTGCTGGACGTTTCCCTGAGGGTCGTGCCGCGCCCGGCGGTGGAGGTCGCCCGGGTTCTGGACCTGCCCTCCTCGGAGGCCCTGGAGCGGGTGGCCGATCTCATGCGCCGCCCCCTACCCCTGTCGGGCGCCTTCCATGATGGCCGCCGGCTGCACCTGCGCCTGTCGGGAGGCCGCGCGGGCGTGGAGGCCGCTGCCGCGCGGATCGGCGGCGAGGCGGCGGACCCTGCAGCTTGGGACGCCATCCGGGACCTGACCCATCCGGCTCTTTCCGGGCCAGGGGGGTTATGGCGGATCGCCCTGCCCCGGACTGGCCCGTCCGGAGACTTCGCCAGCCTGCCCTGGGACCAGGGCGGCGGCGTCCGCTGGCTCGCTGCGGAGGCGCCTCCTCCCGAGGCCTGGGCGCAGGCGGCGTCCCTCGGCGGGCATATCGAGCGAATCCGGGGAGCGGCGGGCCCCGCCTTCCAGCCCCTGTCGCCGGCGCTTCTCGCCCTGCACCAAAGGGTCAAGGCGGCGCTGGATCCTGACGGCCTCCTGAACCCCGGCCGGATGTACGCGGAGATCTGAATGCGCACCCGCCTGCCCGACACCCTCGCCGGAGAGGCCCGCGACGTCGCCGAGACCGCGCTACGGGCCTGCGTTCACTGCGGCATGTGCAACGCCACCTGCCCGACCTACCAGCTGACCGGCGAGGAGCTGATGGGGCCCCGGGGCCGCATCTACCTGATGAAGCAGGCGCTGGAGGGTGAACCGGTCACGGAGCTGACCCGCGAGGCGCTGGACGCCTGCCTGGGCTGCCGGGCCTGCGAGACGACCTGCCCGTCCGGCGTCCAGTACCACCGCCTCTTCGAAGTCGGCCAGGCCGCCGTCCTCGAGGCAGCGCCCCGCCCCACCATCGGACGCCTGCAGCGGGCGGCGATCCGCGCCCTGGCCCTGTCGCCGGCCTTCGGCGCCCTGTCCGGCCTTGGCCGCGCCCTGCGCCCGCTCCTGCCCTCCGCCCTGAGGGACAAGGTCCCGCCTGCCCCCGGCCCCGCCGGCCGGCCCCCCGTCCGGCACGCCCGGCGGATGGTGCTCCTGACCGGCTGCGTCCAGTCCGGGGCCGCCGCCCACTTCAACGCCGCCGCCGCCCGGATCCTCGACCGGTTCGGGATCAGCCTGGTGGAGGCGCCTCAGGCGGGCTGCTGCGGGGCTGTGCCCGGCCACCTGGACGCCCGCGACGCCGCCCAGACGCTCGCGCGACGCAACCTCGACGCCTGGGCCCCCCTCCTGGAGGACGGCGCCGAGGCGGTTCTGGCGACCTCATCGGGATGCGGGACCTACCTCCACGACTACCCGGACCTGTTGAGGGACGACCCGGCCTACCGTGAACGGGCCCGGCGACTGGCGGCCCTGGTGCGCGACCCGGTGGAGGTCCTGGAGGCCCTGCCCCTCGAAGCCGCCGCGCCCCCCGCCCAACCGCGGATCGCCGTCCACGAACCCTGCTCCCTGCAGCACGGGCTGAGGCTCACCGGTCGGATCCCCGCCCTTCTCCGGCGGCTGGGCTACGACCCCCAGCCCGTGGCGGACGGCCACCTCTGCTGCGGATCGGCGGGCGCCTGGTCGCTGCTGAATCCCGCGATGGCCGGGCGGTTGCGTGACGCCCGCCTGGACGCCCTCCACGCCGGCGAGCCCTCGGCCGTCTACACGGCCAACATCGGGTGCTGGATGCACCTGTCGGCAGGCGCGCCGGCCCCTCTCCGGCACTGGCTTGAGGCCGTCGAGGACGTCCTGCCGGCAGCGCGTTGACAGGCTGCGGCGGCGGAAGTCTCATGGTCCGCAAGGGCGGTCCCGAAGCCGCCGCGACGGGAGGATATCGCCATGGCCGACTTCGGCGCCCAGGACAACGTGGCCTTCCGGGCCGAGGTCCGCGACTGGCTTGAGGCCAACTTTCCGCCTTCCCTGAAAAACCGCCACGACATCGCCGCCTCGGAAGCGCCTGTTCCTGTTGAGGGCGACTATGCGATTTGGAAGACCCGTATGGGCGAGAAAGGCTGGGGCGTTCCCACCTGGCCGGCGGCCTATGGCGGCGGAGGTCTGTCGGCGGCGGACGCGCGCATCCTGCGCGAGGAGATGTCCCGCATCGGGGCCTGGAACCCCATCGGCGGCATGGGGGTCATGATGTTCGGCCCGACCCTGCTAGAATACGGGACCGAAGAGCAGAAGCAGCGGCACATTCCGCCCATCGTCCGGGGCGAACTGCGCTGGTGCCAGGGCTATTCGGAGCCCGGCGCCGGGTCGGATCTGGCCTCCCTGCAGACCCGGGCAGAGGACAGGGGCGACCACTTCCTGGTCAACGGCCAGAAGATCTGGACCTCGGGCGCCCAGTACGCGGACTGGTGCTTTTGCCTGGTGCGCACCGACGCCTCCCGGAAGCACGAGGGCATCTCCTTCCTCCTGATCGACATGCGCACCCCGGGCGTGGAGACCCGCCCCATCCTGCTGATCTCCGGCTCCTCACCCTTCTGCGAGACCTTCTTCACCGACGTGAAGGTCCCCAAGGAGAACCTGGTGGGACCGCTGAACGGCGGATGGACCGTCGGCAAGCGCCTCCTCCAGCATGAGCGAAACGGCCTCTCCGCCGGCGGCGATGGCCGCCCGCGCTTCGACACCGGCCACCTGCGCGACGTGGCGCGACGGTATTATGGCCAGGAAGCGGACGGCCGCCTCGCCGATGCGGACTTCAGGACCCGTCTCGCCGTGCACGACATGGACGCCCGGGCCTATGCCCTGACCCTGCGCAGGGTCGCCCTTGAGGCGCGCAGCGCCAATGGCCCCTCGGCCGCCACCTCCATCATGAAGAACGCCAACTCCCGGATCATGACCGATCACTGCGAATTGATGGTCGAGGCCATGGGTCTGTCAGGCTCCGGCTGGTCAGGGGACGACTTCACTGACGAGGAGCGCGAGGCCGGGCGCATCTACCTGCGCATCAAGTCCAGCACCATTGCCGGAGGCTCCTCCGAGGTGCAGAACAACATCATCTCCAAACGGATTCTTGGCCTGCCCGATCCAAGCCGCCACACCTACTGAGATGCGGTGCGGCAAGATTGGTAGGCCGGCTGGGATTCGAACCCAGGACCATCCGATTAAAAGTCGGATGCTCTACCACTGAGCTACCGGCCCTCGCGCGGCGCGGGAAGCGCCGGTCGAAGCGGGGCGGACCATAGGGCGGGGGCGGGATCGGGGCAAGGCGCAGGGTCTGGCCAAGGCGGGCGGATTAAGTCAGACTGAGGCCATGCGCAAAAGGCTCCTCCTGTTGCTACCGCTCTTCGCCCTCGGGGCTTGCGCCAGCCTTCCGACGCCGAGGTCTGGCGACCTCAAGGACGGCGCGGAGGTCACCGGCGCGGGGCTGGGCGGCGCCCTTTCCGCGCCCCTCAAAGACGTGAACCTGGTGCGGGACGAGATTCCCGCCGTGCTTCTGGATGCCGCCAAGGCCCCCTATGCCCGGCCGAACCCCATGACATGCGCCCGGATCACGGCCCTTCTGCTGCCCCTCAACGGGGCTCTGGGCCCTGACGTCGACGAGATCAAGGTGGATACCGACAGCCTCGGCGAGCAGGGCGGTGAGGCGGCTTTGGATGCCATCGCCGACTTCGCCTCCAGTGTGATTCCCTATCGGGGCTGGGTGCGGAGGCTGTCAGGCGCTGATAAACACCAGAAGCGGATGGAAGCGGCCATCACCGCCGGGGAAGTCCGGCGCGCCTACCTGAAGGGGCTGGGAGAGCAACTTCGCTGCGCCGCGCCCGCGGCGCCCGTCCGCAAGAAGTCATCGGCGAAGAAATAGGCCTCAGGACCGCTCCGCCCCGCCGGACAGGCGGGCGTGGAAAGCCTTCCGGAACGCCTCGAACCGCCCCCCGGCCAGGCGGGGCGCTCGGTGGTTCCGGGCCTTCAGTGGCGCGGCGGCGACAGCATGCGTCGGATTCCTCCGGCGGGGTCCTTCAGCGTGTTCCAGATTGCGGCGAGGACGTGCAACAGTACAACCAGAGCCAATCCTTGGCCTGCGTTGCTATGAAAGAACCAAAGCGCCTCGCCGAGGGGCTCATTCTGCACTCCAGGCGCTGTCAGCCCGAAGTCGGGAAACCGGAAACCAAAGACCGTCGGTGCGCCGCCATAGGCGATATCCATGGCGTAACCCGTCAACGGCAGCGCCAGCGTCAACACATAGAGCAGCAGGTGGGAAACACGCGCGATTGACTGCTGCCAGCCGGGTCCCACCCCCTCGGGCAGTTTTGACCGGCGACGCAGGGTGAGGCGGATGAACCAGAGAGGGAGCGAGGCCATCGCACAGCCGACATGGATGGACATGAGTACGCCGCCCGCCGGGGAGTCCCCCTTCACAAGCCCATATCCCAGCAAGAGGCCGCATATCAGGGCGGTTATGATCAGGCAGGCGATGGTCCAATGCAGCCATCTCATGAGGCTTGGGTAGTGTTGTTGCGGTGTTGTCACGTCCATGTTCGCCTCCTCGGCCAATGTTTTGAGAGAAACCGCCATTTCCGTTACAGGTCTCCGGAGCCCCGCCGACGGATACGATGATCCGCTCACGGGTTCGTCGATGCGCCGTTCGCCCTGCAAATCATCAGGAGAGACCCATAACGGTGTTTGTTTGCGGTTCGGTTGTGGGCGCCTCAATTCGGAAGACAGCCGTTCAGCGCTGGCCGGATCGTGCGCCGGACCGTCACGCAAGCCCTCAGGCGGGCGCTCCGGAAAGATCCCGTCACCGCGTCTGTTGATCGCGAGGAGTCCGGGAGCCGAGAGAGGAAAGGCCCTCTGATCCCGCTCGGCTTGAGTCCGCCCTATTCGCGCGATTGCAGGCGGAGGTGGAAGTCCTTCCGGAAGGCCTCGAACCGTCCGTCGGCGATCGCCGCCCGCATGGCCGCCATCAGGGCCTGGTAGAAGGCGATGTTGTGCCAGGACAACAGGACCTGACCGAGGATTTCCTCTGCTTTTACGAGATGATGGAGATAGGCCTTCGCGTAGTCCCGAGAGGCAGGGCAATCCAGGGTCTCGTCCAGGGGGCTGTCGTCCTCGGCGAAGCGGGCGTTCTTCAGGTTGACCGGCCCGGCCCAGGTCCAGGCCTGGCCATGGCGGCCGGAGCGGGTCGGCAGGACGCAGTCGAACATGTCCACACCCCGGGCGACGGCCTCAACCAGGTCCACCGGTTTGCCCACGCCCATGAGGTAGCGCGGGCGGTCTGAAGGCAGGAAGCCGGGCGCATAGTCCAGAACCCGGCACATCGCCTCGTGGCCCTCCCCGACGGCCAGACCGCCGATGGCGTAGCCGTCAAAGCCGGCCTCGACCAGGCGCTCAGCGGACTCCCGGCGAAGAGCCTCGAAGGTCGAGCCCTGCTGGATGCCGAACAGGGCCTGGCGGTCGCGCTGGCCAAAGGCGGCCTTCGACCGCCGCCCCCAGCGATCCGAGAGGCGCATGGCGGCGGCCGCCGCCGCCTCCTCTGCGGGCCAGGACACGCACTGGTCCAGCTGCATGACAATGTCGGCGCCCAGCCGGTCCGCCTGGATTTCGATGGAACGCTCGGGGGTCAGGACGTGCCGGGAGCCGTCGATGTGGCTGCGGAAGGTCACCGCCTCCTCGGTCACCTTTGAGATGCCCGAGAGGGACATGACCTGGAAGCCTCCGGAATCGGTCAGGATCGGCCCCTCCCAGCGCATGAAGCGATGAAGGCCGCCGAGACGCTGAAGCCGCTCGGGGCCGGGCCTCAGCATGAGGTGGTAGGTATTGCCCAGGATGATGTCCGCACCTGTGGCCTTCACCTGGTCAACGGTCAGGCCCTTCACCGTGGCGGCGGTCCCCACGGGCATGAAGGCGGGCGTCCGGATGTCGCCCCGGGCCGTCCTGAGGATACCGGTGCGCGCCGCTCCGTCCCTGGCCGCGATGTCGAATGCAAAGGGACTCACTCAGCCCTCCAGAGCAGGCTGGAGTCTCCATAGGAGTAGAAGCGGTACCCCTCGGTGATGGCGTGAGCGTAGGCGGTCCTCATGACCTCCAGCCCCGACAGGGCGCTGACCAGCATGAAGAGGGTTGATTTCGGCAAGTGAAAGTTGGTCATCAGTCCGTCGGCGATACGGAACCGGTGGCCGGGCGTGATGAAGATATCGGTCTCACCTGTCCAGGCGCGCAAGACGCCGTCGGGTTCCGCCGCGCTCTCGAGAAGTCGGAGGGAGGTTGTTCCGACACAGATCACCCGACCGCCCGCCACCCTCGCAGCGTTGACCTGGTCCGCGGTCTCCGGGGTGATCTCGCCCCATTCGGCGTGCATCCGGTGCTGCGAGAGGTCTTCGGTCTTCACCGGCAGGAAGGTGCCTGCGCCCACATGGAGGGTGACCCTCGCCATGCGGATCCCGGAGGCCTCCAGCCTGTCGAGCAGCTCAGGGGTGAAGTGCAGGCCCGCGGTCGGCGCCGCCACCGAGCCCTCGCGCCGGGCGTAGACTGTCTGGTAGTCGATGCGGTCACGCTCGTCCTGCTTCCGCCTCGAGGCGATGTAGGGCGGCAGGGGCATTTCCCCAACGCGCGCAATGGCGGCGTCCAGATCCGGGCCGGAACAGTCGAAATCGAGGGTGAATTCCCCATCCCGTCCCTTCTCCCCCACCGTCGCCCCGAGGTCTGAAAAGAGCAGCCGATCACCCGCATTGATCTTCTTGCCCGGACGCATGAAGGCCCGCCAGGATCCACTGGAGATCCTCTGGTGGAGGGTCGCCTCGACGGCGATGTCCGAGCCTCCCCGACGCCGGCGACCCTTCAGGCGCGCAGGAATGACCAGGGTCTCGTTGACCACCAGGATGTCCCCGGCGCGCAGGAGACCGGGCAGGTCCCGGACCCGGTGATCCGCGAGGCCCTGACCGGGCCGTACGAGAAGCAGCCGGGCGGAGTCGCGCGGCTCGGCGGGTCGCAGGGCGATGCGGTCTTCCGGAAGTTCGAAGTCAAAGTCCGATAGCTGCATGGCGCCGCTGTTGCCCACGCCCGGCTGCGGGCGTCAAGCCCGGCCTCAGGCGTCGGCGGCGACCTTCATCGAGACGATCTTGCCAGGCGTACGCGGCGGCTCGCCCTTGGGCAGGGCGTCGATGTGCTCCATTCCCCCGGTCACCTCGCCCCAGACGGTGTACTGGCCATCAAGGAAGGTGGCGTCGTCGAAGCAGATGAAGAACTGACTGTTCGCCGAGTTCGGATTGCTTGTCCGGGCCATGGAGCAGACGCCGCGGACATGCGGCTCCCGGGAGAATTCCGCCGGCAGGTTGGGCTTGGACGAGCCACCCGTTCCGGCGCCATTCGGGCACCCTCCCTGGGCCATGAAGCCCGGGATCACCCGGTGGAAGGCGACGCCGTCGTAAAAGCCTTCCCGTGCCAGTTCCTTGATCCGGTCGACGTGCTGGGGGGCCAGATCCGGACGGAGGCGGATGGTGACCCGACCGGTCTCGGTATCGATCAGAAGGGTATTCTCAGGATCCATTACTTCACCTCCGAGGGAATGCTGATGGCGCAGGCTGTGAAATCCGCGCCGAGACTGGCCCGGACGCGGGCGATCTCGGCGGCGAACCAGGCGCCTCGAGTCTCAATCACGCGTACTCTCGGGCGGGAGGATGCGGGCATGTCCGCCAACACCTGGACGCGGATCATGACGTCCTGGGGGGGATCGACCGGCTCGCCGGTCTTGATGGCGCGGACGACTTCGAGCCCGGAGATGACGCGCCCGAAGGCGGTGTAGCGCTTCTCCAGGGAGGGGTAGGCCTGACGCATCAGGAAGAACTGGCTGTTGGCGCTGTCCGGCGCACCGCCCCGGGCCATGCCCGCCACGCCAGGACAGAACAGCGCCCAGCCGGACACCCGGCCGTCTGCGGTCATGGGCATGAGCTGGGAGCTCTGGGTCATGACCGGAAGGGAGCCGATAAAGCCGATCTCTGCCACGGTCTGATCGGCCACGCGGACGAAGGGCGTCTCAGCGCCCCGGCGGAAGGTGAACTCTGCGGCGAGGTCCGGCAGGTCGCTGCCCCCGGTCCCCCGGTCCTCAGGGTCTCCGGTCTGGGCCATGAAGGCGTCGATCACCCGGAAGAAGCTGCGACCGTCGTACAATCCCTTGCGGGTCAGCTCCCGCAGGCGCGCCACATGGTTCGGAGCGGCCAAGGGGGCCAGCTCCACAAGGATCCGGCCCTTGTTGGTGTCGATGACCAGGATGTCCTGGGGGTCAGGGGTTCGCCAGTCCGCAGCCGTCGGCGCCGTGATGGCCTGGGGCGCTGGAGCGCCGGGTGCGGGTTTCTGGGCCGCCCAGACGGGCGCAGACCCGCCCGCCAGGATGAGCAGGGCGGCAAGGACCGCGGGAGCCGGGCGGATCAACGGCCAACCTTGGAGAGAAGCGCTTCCTTGACCCGGGGGCTCACGAACTTGGTGACGTCGCCGCCCAGGGTGACAATCTCCTTGACCAGCTTGGAGGCGATCGCCTGGTGGCGGGGATCAGCCATCAGGAAGACGGTCTCGATCTCTCGGTCGAGCTGCTGATTCATGGCCGTCATCTGGAACTCAAACTCGAAATCCGCCACAGCCCTCAGGCCTCGGACAATGACGTTGGCGCCGACTTCCCGAGCAAAGTGCATGGTCAGGCCCTCAAAGGGCTGGACGACGATCTCTGCACCGCCGGTCAGCGCCGCGGCCTCCGCCTCGACGATGGCGACCCTCTCCTCGAGCGTAAACATCGGACCCTTGCCGGTGTTGATGGCGACTCCGAGAACCAGACGGTCCACAAGCTTCACCGCCCGTCCGATGATGTCGGTGTGGCCATTGTGGATTGGATCGAACGTGCCCGGATAAAGGCCCACGCGCTTCGCCATCAAGGTGTCCCCAACTTGAACCCGCCCTCGCCTTTCGCCGGGTTGGCCGGGTCTGGCAAGAACAAATTTGCCGCTGCTCCGGTCCGGGGATCGCCTCAGACGACCGGGTCGGAACCGTCCGCCTCCTCGTCGGAGGCCCCTGCAGGATCGGCAAGGCGCTCTACGGAAACGACCTGCTCGCCCTCTGCTGTTCGGAAGATGATCACGCCCTGGCTGTTGCGGCCCACCACCCGGATCTGGGTGACAGGCGTACGGATCAGCTGGCCCTGGTCCGTGACGAGAAGGATTTCGTCATGCTCCTCGACCGGGAAGGAGGCCGTCAGGCGACCGCCGCGGCGGGACAGGTCCTGGGCAAGGAGGCCCTGCCCACCCCGGCCCGTGCGACGGAACTCGTAGGCGGAGGATCGCTTTCCGAAGCCTTCGCTCGAAACGGTGAGGATCTGCTCCTCCGCAGCCCCGAGCTCCGCGATCCGCTCCGGGCTGAGGGCGGTCAAGCTCGACACCGCCTCGTCCTCGACATCCTCCTCTACGGTCGACACATCTTCGGCGTCTGCGCCCTCACCTGTCACCGCACGGCGCATGGCGTTGGCGTGACGCACATAGGCCGCCCGCTCCTCGGCCGTCGCGTCCACCGCCCTGAGGATGGCCATGGAGATGACATCGTCCCCCTCGGCAAGGCGGACGCCGCGGACGCCGGTGGAGTCCCGACCGGCGAAGACGCGGACCTCGTCTACGGCGAACCGGATGCAGCGCCCGAGGGCTGTGGTGAGGAGGATGTCGTTCTCATCCGCCTTGCAGAGGGCCACACCGACGATGGAGTCCCCCTCGTCCAGCTTCATGGCGATCTTGCCGTTGCGGTTGATCTGCACGAAGTCCGTCAGGCGGTTGCGACGTACATTCCCCGACCGGGTGGCGAACATCACGTCCAGCCCGCTCCATTCGGCCTCGTCCTCCGGGAGGCTGAGGATGGAGGTCATGGTCTCGCCTGGCTCAATCGGGAAGAGGTTGACGAAGGCCTTGCCGCGCGCCGTCGGCGCGCCGACCGGCAGGCGCCAGACCTTGAGCTTGTAGACCTTGCCGCCGGAAGAGAAGAACAGCATGGGCGCATGGGTGGAGGCCGAGATGACCCGGATCACGGCGTCCTCGTCCTTGGTCGCCATGCCCGACCGTCCCCGGCCGCCCCGATGCTGGGTCCGGTAGGTAACGAGGGGGGTGCGCTTGACATAGCCGCCGTGGGTGACGGTGATCACCATGGCCTCGCGGGCAATGAGGTCCTCGTCCTCAAGGTCGCCGCCGCCATCGACGATCTCGGTGCGGCGGGGAATGGCGAAGTCGGTCTTCACCTGCACCAGCTCATCGCGGACGATGCTCATGAGCAGCTCGCGGGACTCCAGGATCGCCAGAAGACCTGAGATGCCTCCCGTCAACTCGCCGGCCTCCTCGAAGATCTCGTCACGGCCGAGGCCCGTGAGACGGGACAGGGTCAGGGCGAGGATGGCCCGGGCCTGGTCTTCGGTCAGGCGAATTTTGTTCCCGTCCACCACCAGGGTGCGGGGATCGGCGATCAGCTCCACCAGGGGCAGCATGTCACCCGCCGGCCAGTCCCGCGCCACCAGGCGCTCGCGCGCCTCGGAAGGGTCCTTGGATGAGCGGATGATCTGGATGAACTCGTCGATGTTGGCCACGGCGATGGCCAGGCCGACCAGGACATGACCGCGGTCCCGGGACCGGGATAACTCGTGCCGGGTTCGCCTGAGGACCACTTCCTCGCGGAAGTCCACGAAGGCCTGCAGCATCTCACGCAGGCCCATCAGTTCCGGCCGTCCGCGATTGAGGGCCAGCATGTTGACGCCGAAGGAGGTCTGCAGGGGCGTGAAGCGATAGAGCTGGTTCAGCACGACGTCGGCCGAGGCGTCGCGCTTGAGCTCGACGACGACCCGCATGCCCTGACGGTCGCTCTCGTCGCGAAGGTCCGCCACGCCCTCGATCCGCTTGTCACGCACGAGTTCCGCAATCCGCTCGACCAGGACCGCCTTGTTCACCTGGTAGGGGATGGCGGTGATGACGATCGCCTCGCGCTCCTTTCGGATCTGCTCGATGGCGGCCGTGCCGCGCATGACCACGGAGCCACGTCCGGTCATCAGGGCGGTTCGGGAGGCCGACCGGCCCATGATCTCGCCGCCGGTCGGGAAGTCGGGACCCGGAACGATGTCCAGGAGCTCGTCGAGGGGGATGTCCGGCCGCTCGATCAGCGCCAGGGCGGCGTCGATGATCTCACCCAGGTTGTGGGGGGGTATGTTCGTCGCCATGCCCACGGCGATGCCCCCAGCCCCGTTGACCAGGAGGTTCGGGATGCGGGACGGCAGGACGACCGGCTCCTTTTCCTTGCCGTCGTAGTTGTCCTTGAAGTCGACCGTATCGAGGTCGAGGTCGGCAAGCAGGGCCGTAGCCGCCCGGGTCATCCGGCACTCGGTGTAGCGCATCTGGGCCGGGGGATCACCGTCGACGGAGCCGAAGTTACCCTGGCCATCCACCAGAAGGAGACCCATGGAGAAGGGCTGCGCCATCCTCACGAGGGCGTCATAGACGGACTGGTCGCCATGGGGGTGAAGTCGGGCCAGGACGTCGCCAACCACACGGGCGGACTTGGAATAGGGTCGGTCCGGGCTCATGCCCAGGTCGTTCATCGAGAACAGGATCCGCCGGTGGACCGGCTTCAGGCCGTCACGGACGTCCGGAAGGGCGCGGCTGACGATCACGCTCATCGCGTAGTCGAGGTAGGAGCGGCGAAGCTCGTCCTCGATGGTGATCGGCGCCACGCCGGGCGCACGGCCTTCCTCGGACGGGGGGGAACCGGTGGTGCTCAATGGGGGGTAAGGCCCTTAGAATCAGGCAGGAATTTACCTGATTTTCCTTACCATTTTCAGAGCTGCGGGCCAACCAGACGGCAGGCGGAGCGACCGCCCGCCGCCACCCCGATTGCGGGGGAGCGGCCTGGCTCAGAAGGGGATTTCGTCGTCCAGATCCGCGGAGAAATCCTCGCGCGGACCCGAGGTCTGGGCCCGGGCTCCAGACTGGAATCCGCCACCATAATCGCCGCCGCTCTCACGCCCGCCGGCATCGTCGCCGCGACCGTCCAGCATGGTCAGTTCGCCCCGGAACTTCTGGAGGACGACCTCCGTTGAGAACTTCTCCTGCCCCGAGGCGTCGGACCACTTTCGGGTTTGCAGGGCGCCCTCGAGGTACACTTTGGAACCCTTGCGCAGGTAATTCTCGGCGACCTTGACGAGGTTGTCGTTGAAGATGACCACCCGGTGCCACTCGGTCTTCTCCTTGCGTTCACCGGTGGCTCGGTCGCGCCAGGTCTCGGATGTGGCCACCCGCAGGTTAGCGACCCGGTCGCCGGAATTCAGGCTTCGAATCTCGGGGTCTGCACCGAGATTTCCCACCAGGATGACCTTGTTCACGCTGCCCGCCATGCGATTCTCTCCATCAGCTTCCGTAGGTGCGGGCCAAGGCCCGGTTGAAAACTAGCCGACGGTCAGGCGCGCGGCAATGCAAATGTTCTTCTTATGTTCTAGTCTCTCCCGTTCATCCACAGGGGAATTCAGGGTTCCGGACTCATGGGCATGGCGCCCGGGAGCACGAGCCGTCCGTCCCCGGATCTGACAAGCGCCAGGAACCGGGTCCCCTCCCAGGAGGTCGAGGTGTAGATGCCGGCCGACACCAGGAAGAGGAAGTTGCTCTGGTAGGCGCCGGCGATCTCCGTCTGGTTGCCGCCCATGTTGAGAAAACGGATGCGCATCGCCTCAAGGGCGGCCGCGCAGTACTCTAGGCTGGGTTGGGCCGAGGGAAGGCGATTGAACTTCAGACCCTCCTTGGTTGGCTGGACGTGATAGCAGGCGCCTGGGGTTCCCGGGGGTTCGGTCTGCTTTGAGCAGGCGGCGAGTAAGGAACCCGCAGTGAGGGCGAGGAGGATCAGGGGCAAGCGCATAGGTTCCAGACTACAACTCCCGCGGCCCTTTCGCGAGCCCCGTTTCCGGGGAGTCAGCCGCCCTGTGCAAACCCGCAATTTGCGCCCTGCTCCATCAGGGGACGGAAGGTGCGATTGTCGGACGAGACCTCCACGCGTCCCGGCACGAGCCTGAGGGTCTGCCCTCCCCAACGCCCATAGGCCGCCTCGCCCGGGCGCTCGCACCGACCGGAGAAGAGGGCCATGACGCAGGCGGTCTGGGACATTTCACCGGACAGCCTCCGCCAGTCCGGACCGGCGTACCTCCAGCAGGCGGCGAGGGGCGCCGATGCCGGCTCTGCAGCCGCGGGGGCGGCGGGCTCAGCCGGCCGGATCACCTCGACGGGCGCCGGGCTCTCCACCGGCGGCAAGGGTGTCAGGACCCCGGCGCCGGCGCCCAGGGCTCCGGAGGCATCGATGCCCACGTCAAGGGCGCCGGAGGCGACTCCGTTGCGCCGGGCGCACTCCTCAAGGGGAAGATCGCCGACGAGCTTGCCCGCCACGTAGCAGCGAAGCGGGACGCCGGGGACCAGGCGGGTCTCTGTGCGGGGCCCGGCCTCGACCACCAGGCCGGCTTCCGAAGCGGGCGGGGGCCCCTCTCCCGGTCGACCCAGGATGAGAAGCAGGAGCGCCGACGCCAGCCCTGCCGCGAGGGCGACGATGGCGCCGATCAGTATGGGTCGTCTGGACTTCGGGTCCGGATGGGATTCCATGGCCTCTCGCTAGAGGCTGGCCGGCCTGGATGCAAGGCGGCCGTCAGCTGACGCCGGTCAGTTTGTCCAGGCCTCGCTGGTAGTTGGCGATCTGCTTCTGGAGATAGAGCGGGACCTGCTGATTACCCGCCGCCCTCGCCGCCTCGGCCCTCTTCACCGCAGCCGGCGTGGAGGCGTCCTTCAACTCCCGGTACACCGAGTGCAACTCACTGATGGCGCCGGCCAGTTCAGCGGCGGCGTGTCGGATCTCTACCAGATTGTCCAGATTGATCTTGGTGTTCATCCTGAGCCCAAAGATCGGTTTGCCGCCATCCGCAGGCACGATCTTCCCGCCCTTTTCGATATCGGTCACGCGGAGCACGCCCTCCTTCAGGCCCAAGGCCTGGAGGGCGTCCTTGCCCTCGGGACCGGCGACCAACTCGATCACATTCCGATCGGTGGCGGGCTTGATCTGGAGACGGCGCCCCCCTTCGACGGTCATGACGCGGACATCGGCCTGGGATCCGAGGGCCCGCTTCATCCGGTCCGCAAGCGTGGTGAGGGTGTCTCCCTCCTTCACTGTGATGGTGGTCGTCTGACCATTCAGGCTCCTGCGCACCTTCAACTGGTCCCCCGTCCGGATGGAGCTGATGGCATCCAGCCGAGTGGAATCGGCGACGTTCAGAGTTCCGGTGGGCAGGCCCAGGCGATCCAGGACGCTGGCGCCGGCGGTGTCCACAGCGATGGCCGAGGGTGCGACTATGCCGTCCTTGCCGGTGAAACGACGCGACCACGGGGTCCCGCCGCTGACCGGATCTATCTCAGCCACAAAGCCGTCGATGGTCGCGATCTGGTTCAGGGACGGAAGGTTGCCCTTGCTGGTCCCGGTCACGAAGACCCGGTCATTCTGAATGGACACTCCAGTGATGACGTCTTCGCTTGTCCCGCCATAGTAGGTCAGGCGATCCTCAGCGGATACGCTCAGGGAGGCGGACATGCGCGCGACGAAGCCGTCCCGACCCCCTGAGTAGGCGCTTACGATGTTGCCGACGTTTATGTTTCCGCCACCCGTGTTGCCGGCCACGATCAATCGACCATTGGCGATGCCCAGCCCCGTCAGATCACCGCCCTCCAGACTGCCCAGATCGCGCGTCGCCTGAAGAACAGGCGAGCCCGTGGACAGATCAAACCGCCTGATAACGCCGGAACCGCCGTCATTCGACGCCAGGTAGAGATCCGAGCCATTGATGAAGAGCCCGCGGGCGAGGTCATTGCCCGCACCGCCGACAACGGTCGAGGCGGAGTAGGTCACATTATTGTTCGCATCCGTCTCGTATCGCTCCAGGAAGACGTCTGACTGTCCGATCGCCGCCTGGCCGCCCCGGCCGGCGCCGGAATTCCCGGCCACGTAGAGCTTGCCGCTGGAATCCCAGGCCAGGTGGGTCGCCTCGTCGTTTCCAACGGACCCTCGACGCTGGGTCCAGACCTCCTCGCCCGCTGCATTGAAGACTGTGACGAAGCTGTCGGTGACGTCTCCTTTGGTCTCAGTGATAGTCCCCGCTTTTGCGCCTTCGAGCACTCCCTTCACCTTGCCGGCGATGGCGATCCGACCGTCAGCGGCGACGGCCATGGACATGCCAAACGCCTCGTCAGAGGCCCCGAGGTCACGGGAGAAGAGCAGTTTGCCAGCGGAGTCGAACTTCTGCAGGACGACGTCCCGCTCTCCCCGGATCTGCTGTCCCGGCGACGCACCGGTCACGTCGGAAACGATGAGAACGGAACCGTCCGCTAGGGTCTTCATGGAGCGGACGGACGTCAGGGCGGAATCGATCGTCCGAGACCAGACCTGGCCCGCGACAAGCCCCTGCGGAGACTGAAGCACGTTCGGGGGCGACAGGGTGTCAGGCCCCGTCTGGAACTTGAGGAACTGGTTGGTGAGCACGCCGTCCTTAGTTGCCGGCTTTCCGTCCGGATCCGGGTTTCCTGCCTTCTGGGCGATGTAGACCGCCGGAACCGTCGTCACCGGGATCAGGGTCACCTTCTCTGCGGCGTCGAGCTTTAGATTGAGGGCCCAGGAATCGGGGTCTCTACCCAAAGATATCGTCTTCCCACCCGCCGTTATGGTGCGCTCCTGCCCCGGAACCCGCTTGGTCTCAAACCGGGTCGTCAGCCCCTCCGCCTGAAGCTGCGTGTTCACCAGGTTCACGAAGTTGGGCAGAGTCCGATCGGCCGGAGCCACAGAGGCCAAGTCGACATTGATGATCTTTGTCACATTGGCGCGAACGATCGACATGGTGAACTTCACGTCGCCCTGCAGGGCGTCAGACACCGCGTTCTGATCCGTCGCCACCAGGGGGGGCGTCTGGTAGGCGGTAGCCGCCGATCGGGCGGCCGATGTCGCTCGGGCGGAGGTGCTGACCTCGCCGAGGGATAGCCTCACCCCCTCGAACTGTGCAGATCTAGCATAGCCGACGACCTCTGCGACGCCCTTCTGGAAGACTCTGTTCAGTTCGGCTGCAGCGGTCTTGGAGATCGTCTTCGACTGGGCGTCCTCCGTAAGCTGAGACAAGGTCTTGAGGCCGCCGTACAGGGCAAAGAGCTTCTTGTAGTCATTGCTGGCCTTCGGGAGGTCCAGCTTCGCGGCGCCCTCGTTGATGAAACTCGCGCCCCGTAGCGCCTCCTTGGCGGCCTTGGAAAGGAGCCCGGCATCGTTGGCCGGGTTGGGCTGGGCCGCACGCGACCAGGGCGCTGTGGGCGCATAGCGACGAGCAGGAGCGCCGCCCGACTGCGGAAGCGAGAACTGTGGAGACGAGGGCAAACTTCCGATCAAGCTCAAGATCTAAACCCTTCCGACGATCAAACCTCGCCTGAGGGTCTAATCCTACTACTGAAATACTAAGAAGTCACTACGTCTCAGCGGAAGAGCGAGAGAATGATCTGGGGAGCCTGGTTGGCGATAGCCAGGGCCTGGGCGCCCAGCTGCTGATGAACGGTCAAGGACTGAAGACGAGCACTCTCTTTGGCGAGGTCGGCGTCCACCAGGTTGCCGACGCCCGCCTCCACAGAGTCGTTCAACTTGCCGACGAAGGTGTTGTGCTGCTCCAGCTGCTTCAGCTGCGCGCCCATCTCGGCGAGGGCCAGGCTGACATTGTCGATGGAAGCGTTCAGCAGGCTCAGGGACCCCGCGGCAGCGGTCAAGGTCAGGATCGAGGAACCTAATGACAAGGTAATGACCGCCTGACCCAGGCGTAGATCCTGGTTGGAAAGGGTGATGAAGGAGCTTCCCTCAGCATCGGCAAGGAACCGGACCCCGCCCGGCAGGGAGTTGTCCAACAACTTGGTTCCGTCAAAGGCCGCATCCCGGACAACCTGAGCAATCTGCTTCAAAAACGACTTGAAGTCTTCCTCCAGAGACTGACGAGAAACACTGTTGAACGAAGTATCCTGCGCCGCGACCACCCTTTCCTTCATCTTGACAAGGATATCGGCGACTGATTGCCCCGCCGACAGGGCGGTGTCGCCGATTGACTGGGCCCTGTCGAGCCCTAGCCTCACAGCCGCAAGGCCACCCATATCGGCCCTTTGGTTTTGGGCAATGGCCCAGATGGCGGAGTTATCTTTCGATGTGGCGATCCTGAGCCCCGTCCCCAGCCGGCTCTGGACCTCCTCGAGATTGTCCGTCGTCACGTTCAGGTTCTGCAAGGAGGTCATCGCCGCCTTGTTGGTTATGATCGTCAGCGACATGTCCGTCTCCTTGGCGACTAAGCGACGCGCTTCAGATGCGCGACCCGCCGGACCTGCGCCCTTCTGGGCAGTCCCCTTCTGCCAAGACATGGTTAGCAAGGCGTTAACGCGCGTATGAAAAAACCGCTCCCGGTATCCCGGAGCGGCTCAGCGATCTCTGGCGTCAACTTGAACAGGCCGAGAGTCAGATCGAGGTGCGGATGATGTCTCCCGCAGCGTACGACCCTTCGTTACGCCTCCTCACGACTTCTTCCAGAGGATACTGCCAGATTACCTCTCCGGTTTTGCGATCGATGACCTTGTAGACATAGGATAGGCCCGCCGGTTCGATCACCAGCCGACGCTCAGAGTCTGGAGAGGGTTCGTACCTGGGCACGAACAAATCCGCCTTGTTTTCCCCTGGCTTCTCTATGAGTGGCCGAGGCGCACCCGTCGCAGGTTCTGCGGGTGGAAGCGCGGCGCTGATCTTTCTATCCATATGTACCGCCCCCGATACCGAAGGGCCAAGGGATCCGTGACGGCGCCCGGGGCGGCGACGAGCGCCGCCCCGAACCCGCCGCGCGTCACCGAAGCGACGCGCGGCCCGTCCTCTATCGGAAGAGACCCAACAGGTTGGACGGACCCTGGTTGGCGATGGCCAGAGCCTGGAAGCCGAGCTGTTGCTTGGCCTGGACAGACTGGAGCTTGGAGGCTTCTTTGGCCATGTCGGCGTCAATGATGTTGCCCACACCCGCGTCGATCGCGTCCTGCAGCTTGTTAATGAAGTTCGTGTGGTTCAGAAGCGCCTTCGAGCCCGTACCGATATTGGCGAGAGCCAGAGCCACGTTTCTGATTGACTGGTTGACCAGGGTCAGGGCCGCCGAGGCGGTCGCAGTCGTGCCGATTGTGGTCGTGGCTGCCACGACCATAACCGTAGAACCGAGACTCAGGTTCTGCGCCCGTACCGTAATCGTCCTTGTTCCAGTATCGTCCGCAAGCGCCTGAATGGTGATCCCCGTGTTGCTGACCAGCGAGGCGCCGTTGAAGCCGGAGTTGTTTGCGGCGGTATTGATCTGGGTCCGAAGCGCGCCGAAATCGGTGGCCAGGGCTGACCGGTCGGTAGCGGAAATCGTGGTATCGATCGCCGCGAGCGCCTTTTCCTTCATCTGCACCAGCAGGTCGGTGATGGTTTCGCCGGCCGCGAGAGAGACGTCCGTGACAGACTGGGCCCGCTGAAGGGATTCCCGCACCGCGTTCAGAGATTGAGACGTGGCCTGCTGGCGCAGGGCGATGCCGTAGATGGCCCCGTTATCCTTCGCGGACGAGACCTTCAAACCGGTGGCGATACGTTGCTGAACCCCACCGAGCATCTCGGTCGTGGCGTTCACGTTCTGCGCCGCCAACATTGCGGCGTAATTGGTGTTTATGCTTGCAGCCATTCTGCTAACCTTCTTTCTGGATGTCCGACCATCCTACTGATGGCGGGGAGCGTTTTGCTCCGAGGCTAGTGTAGCAAGGACTGAGCCAGACGTCAGGCGCCCTTGGAACTCCGTAATTACATGTTTTTGTTGAATTAACCTTCACTTAAGCATGTGTATGGCCGGCAGAAGGCGCCGGGCCATCGGCAAGTTTTGCCGGGCCGGGCCGGCAAATTCGTCCCAGGCGCCGCGCGAGGGTCCTGGCGGCGCCCGCCCGACCTGGCCCGCCGGCTTCAGATGGATAGACTTCCTGGAGCTTCAACCGGGATCTCCCGGCGCAGAAGTTGGCGTTTTGCAACCCCGATCTTTCAACCCGACGCCGGGTAAACAACCTTCATCACTTCGATAACTCACCCCGCTCTCCGGCGAGCAGGTTGTCGAAATAGGCGATGGTGCGCGTCAGTCCCTCGTCCAGTTCGATCGTGGGCTTCCAGTCCAGCAGCCTGCCGGCCAGACCGATGTCCGGGCGCCGCTGGCGGGGATCATCCGAGGGCAGCGGCATGTGCACCAGCCGCGAGGCGGATCCGGTGAGGGCGACGACCCGCTCCGCCAGGGCCCGGATGGTGAATTCTCCTGGATTGCCGAGGTTGACCGGACCGGTGACCTCGTCGGGCGTCTTCATCAGCCGCAGGACGCCCTCGACCAGGTCATCGACGAAGCAGAAGGACCTGGTCTGGAGCCCCTCCCCATAGAGGGTGATGTCCTCACCCTTGAGCGCCTGAACGATGAAATTGGACACCACCCGGCCGTCATTGGGATGCATGCGCGGACCGTAGGTGTTGAAGATCCGGGCGACCTTGATCTTCAGCCCGTGCTGGCGGTGATAGTCAAAAAACAGGGTCTCGGCGCATCGCTTGCCTTCGTCGTAACAGGACCGGATACCGATCGGGTTCACATTGCCCCAGTAATCCTCCGTCTGCGGATGAATCGCTGGGTCGCCATAGACCTCGCTAGTGGAGGCTTGGAAGATACGGGCCCGCCGGCGTTTGGCGAGCCCCAGCATGTTGATGGCGCCATGAACCGAGGTTTTGGTCGTCTGGACCGGGTCAAACTGATAGTGCACCGGCGAGGCCGGGCAGGCCAGATTGTAGATCTCGTCGATCTCCGCAAACAGCGGGAAGGTCACGTCGTGACGCAGGAGTTCGAAGGCCGGATTGCCGAGAAGATGGGCCACATTGCGCCGGGCGCCGGTGTAGAAATTGTCGACGCAGAGCACTTCGTGCCCCTCGTCAATCAGGCGCTCGCAGAGATGCGAGCCGATGAAGCCGGCGCCGCCGGTGACCAGAATGCGTTTCATGCGACTCTCAGGCTCCGAACTCGCTTTGGGAATCAGGTCGCAGACCCGTTCCTGGCGCTGAGACCCTGCATGATCGTGCGGTTCAGGTCGATCAGATCCTGGATGTCCTCCTTGCCGCGGATCACTTCACTGGTGTACTTGTGCACCCAGATGGACAGGGAAATGATGCTGGCCCTGAGTTCTTTGGGGAGCTGATTTCCAGGGTCGCCGCAGTCCAGGGCCAGAGTGGACCAGAGGCGGCGGTTCCAATCGAGGGCATCAACCCGGCCAGAGAAGTCTTTCGGATCCAGGCGAGAGGCTTCCACGAGGGCGAGGGTCACCTGCGAGAACAGACGAAACTCGGCGTCTCTCGGGCTCTCGGCGCTAATCGCTGTCTGCTGATAGGCCCGCAGGGTCATTCCGCAACCTCATATCCTCATATGCGATGAGCTTCCGGCAGCTCAGGAGAGCCTTATAATAATCGCGCTGCAGGCAACAACGCGAAACCGTGACGCACTCGGAAAGAATTTCCGGGTTTCGGATGGCGTCCATGAATTCGCTCATCCGACAGACAAATTCATCATAGTACTTATCGGCTTCTGCCGGGTCAATGTACATTAACATGACCTGAAAGTATATCCTACGCGAGGGCGTGTTGACGTCTTCCGGCTGGAGGATGTCTTTTTCCCTCAGGACAGACGCCTTGTTCTGAAGGACCAGAACGCCCCGCCTGTCGCCGTTCTGAACGACGGCGCCGTTCAGAACAAACTTTTCGCCTGGCTTCAGAGACAGCTTCAGAGGCACGGTTCGGACTCACTGACTGGGGCCAAATCGGGGCGCCCGATGCGCGACCTGAAATAGGCATCCAATCATTAACGATATCCTTACCGGCTGGCAAATCGTGGTTAGCAGCGAGTTAACCTTTCGGAGTTCATCCTTCCTGTGACTGTTACCGGGGCCGAATGATGCCAGACGCTTACACTCCGCCCGCCGGCAGGGCTGCCCGGGGAGGCGCCGCCGACCTGATGGGCTCGAGCGCCTCGTCCGACGCCCTCAAACTTCTGAGCGAAGGTCTCGCGGAACAGAGAAATCGTCTGGTCGCCCCGCTCCTTGACCGCGCCGTCTTTCACATCAAGGCGCATGAACCGGAGAAGGCTGCCGCCCTGGCGCTCGAGGCGCTGGGAATTGATGAACGTAGTGGGATCGGCTGGCATGTTCTGGCCATCGCGCAGGAGGGCTGCGGGGACTTCACCACTTCGCTGAGCTGCTATGAGGCGGCGCTGAAGCTCCTCCCCGACGACCCTGATATCCTGACCAACCTGGGGCGGCTGGCCATAAGGATGGGTATGCACCCGGTGGCGGAACAACTGTTCCTTCACTTCCTGTCCCGGAAGCCCGAAGACCCAGAAGGTATCAATAATCTGGCGCTCGCCATGGCGTCGCAGGGCCATAACCAAAAGGCCATTGCGCTGCTCAAGGATTTCATCTCTCGACACCCGACCCACGCCAACCTCTGGAACAGCCTCGCGGGCATGTTGGCGGGGGAGGGAGATATCGAGAACGCCAGGGTCTTCTACCGGGAGGCCCTCCGCCTGAGTCCCCGCCTTGCCAGGGCCCGCTACAATCTCGGTTCCCTGTGGCTTGACACAGGCGATCCTCGCTCGGCGCTCAGAGAGTTCGAGAGCGCCCTTAAGCGGCCTCTCGCCGCCCACGAAAAGGCGATGATGACCATGACCCGGGGGCTGGCCCAGTTGGCCATTGGACGGATTGCTGAGGGTTGGGAGAACTACGAAGCCCGCAATGACGTCCAATTCCCCGAAGGCACCTTTTTCGCAGTCAAAGGGTCAAGATGGAAGCCGGGCGCTCCCCTAGCGGGCGCGTCGCTTCTGCTCGTCGGTGAGCAGGGCCTCGGAGACGAGGTCCTGTTTGCGAATATCCTGCCCGATGTGCTGGAGAGCCTCGGGCCGGAAGGGCGCCTGACCCTGGCGGTTGAGCCCAGGCTGGCGGCGCTCATGTCCCGGAGTTTTCCGACCGTGCGGGTTGAGACCCACAGGACGGTCCACGCCGCCGGTCGCATCGTGAGGTTGGTTCCAGCCCTGGACACGGGCGACATAGAGATCGGATGCTGGTCACCAATGGCCTCGCTTCTCGGTCAGTTCCGCAGCCGGGTGGAAGACTTCCCGCAAAGGACGGGCTACCTGCATCCGGCGCCGGAGCGGGTCGCCTACTGGCGTGAGGCCTTGGCCGGCGCACTGTCTGGCCCGAAGGTAGGTCTGCTCTGGAAAAGCGGGGTTAGCACGCGAGAACGTAGCCGCTTCTTCTCGCTCTTCGACGCCTGGGAGCCGATTCTTCGGACGCCCGGCGTCACATTCGTGAACCTTCAGTACGATGACTGCGAGGCGGAGCTGCAGCTGGCCAGGGAGCGTTTCGGGGTCGAGATCTGGAACCCGCCGGGCATTGACCTCAAGCAGGACCTAGATGACCTGACCGCCCTGTCCAGCGCGCTTGACCTTGTGATCGGCTTCTCAAACGCGACCTTCAACCTCGCCGCCGCCGCAGGCGCGCCCGCCTGGCTGATCGCCGCCAAGGGCGCCTGGACCGCCCTCGGGACCGATAGATACCCTTGGTATCCCCAGGTCCGGCTCTACCAGCCCGCCGCCTTCGCCGAATGGGGACCGGTGATGGATCGGGTCGCCGGGGACCTCGCCCGCGAATTCGGCGCGAGGGTCTGATCGACGGCGTCGGCTGCAGGGACGAAGCGGCTTGAATGTCGCCGTCCAGCCTTTAGTGTGCCCGCAGGTTTGAAACATTTTTCGGGCGTCCGTCCAAAGGGCCGGCGTTTTCGGGGAGCCCAGATGAGCCAGCGTTTTGAAGGCACCGACAATTATGTCGCCACCGACGATCTCAAGGTGGCCGTCAACGCCGCCATCGCCCTTGAGCGGCCCCTGCTGATCAAGGGCGAACCCGGCACCGGAAAGACCGTGCTGGCCTACGAGGTCGCCAAGGCTCTCGACGCTGAACTGATCACCTGGCACATCAAGTCCACGACCAAGGCTCATCAGGGCCTCTACGAGTACGACGCCGTCACCCGCCTGCGGGACAGCCAGCTGGGCGATGAGCGGGTCAAGGACGTCCGCAACTACATCAAGAAGGGCAAGCTCTGGGAGGCCTTCACCGCCCCGAAGCGCCCGGTCCTGCTGATCGACGAGATCGACAAGGCGGACATCGAGTTCCCGAACGACCTCCTGCAGGAGCTCGATCGGATGGAGTTCTACGTCTACGAGACCAACGAGACGATCCGCGCCGAGATCCGGCCCGTGGTGATCATCACGTCGAACAACGAGAAGGAGCTGCCGGACGCCTTCCTGCGCCGCTGCTTTTTCCACTACATCCGCTTCCCCGAGGCGGAGACGATGAATGACATCGTCGAGGTCCACTATCCGGGCATCAAGCAGAAGCTGGTCTCCGAGGCCCTGCGCATCTTCTACGACATGCGCAAGGTGCCGGGCCTGAAAAAGAAGCCTTCCACCTCCGAGCTGCTCGACTGGCTGAAGCTCCTCATGGTGGAGGACATCAGCGACGAGATGCTCAAGGAGCGCGATCCCACCAAGCTGATCCCGCCTCTGCACGGCGCCCTCCTGAAGAACGAGCAGGACGTCCAGCTGTTCGAGCGCCTTGCCTTCCTGGCCCGTCGCGAGAGCGGCCCGCCCCGCCCCGGCCAGTAAAGCCCCGGCCTGCAGGGACGACGCAGCCCTGAATGGAAGACGCCCCGGCCTCACGACCGGGGCGTTTGCATTTCCGGACCTTCCGTGAAGGCTCAGGCCTTCTGGACCTCGACGATCTTGTAGGTCAGGGGTTGGCCGTCCTCATCCGTCACGGTGACGTACTCACCGACCACGAAACGATGATCACCGAGACGGTGAACCGGCTCGTCATCGTCGCTGGAGTCCGAGTCGTAGTCGAAGAACCAGTTCTGGCCCCGGCGCGCCAGGCGGCCGATTACGGGATCTTCGTCCGGGGCGAAACGGCGGACGGAACAGTCCGCACGCACCTTCGAAAAGGTCTCTGCGTCCAGCAGGCCCTCTCCGGTGAGCGGCGCGGTAAGGGTGTAGCCTCGGCGGTCGTCGCCGCCGAACTCGGAACCGGGATTGCGGGCGAGCCGCATGACGATGCGCGACAGGGACATGCGCGAAACCTCTAGTGGGACAGGAAGAGTGACGGCGCTTCCGCCGCAAGCAGCGATCGGGTGGTACCTCCGAAGATGAATTCCTGCAACCTGGGGTGACCAAAGGCTCCCGCGACCAGCAGGTTGGCGCCCACCCTTTTGACGGCCCCAAGCAGCAGGCTGGCGGCCTCACCCTTGTCGCCCAGGACCTCGATCTCCGCCTGGACCCCGCGGGCGGCGTAATAGGCCTGAAGCCTGGCCGGATCAAAGTGCCGGGAGGTGGCCCGGGGCGCGGCGAGCAACACCACCCGGGCGGCCTTCTCCA
Organism: Phenylobacterium sp.; assembly: GCA_020401865.1. GTDB lineage: Bacteria > Pseudomonadota > Alphaproteobacteria > Caulobacterales > Caulobacteraceae > Phenylobacterium. The sequence continues at coordinate 29,043 of JADCAS010000001.1, forward strand.
GCAAAGGCAGGGCGAGTCGCGCCGCGCGGCTGGCCTCCTTACCGCCATCCCAGGCCACGGCGACTACGCCCCCGGCCTCGAAGCCCTTGCGGGCGATCAGAACAGGCCTTTGTTCGTCGGCGACGATCTGCTGGAAGCACTCGGCCAGGGGACCGCGTCCGCGCGCCGGGTCATCCCCGAAAATCACCAGGTCCGATAGCCGCGCCTCCGCCGACAGCGCCGCCCACACCGGGCTTTGAAGGGCGACGAAGGTCTTCTTGGCGTAATCGCAGGCCTCGTAGGCAGCCCTCGATCGGGCCTCTCCAGTGGCTGCGGCCTGCCTGAGGGTCTCGATGGCCGTAGTCTGGATGCCGCCGAGATAACCCTCGCCCAGCCAGGGCATGATGTCAGCCACGTCCGCCGGCGCGAAGACGGCGGAGACCTCGGCGTCGAAGGGCCCCGCCGCCTTCACGGCGGCGGACAGGACGGCGGCGTCACCCTCGGCGCCCGCCAGCGGCGCCATCACCCTCGCCCAGCTCATGAAGCTTCTCCCTGGTTCCTGTGGACCCTAGGCCGACAGCCTGCGCACCGTCATTGATCTTTCTCAAGCCCCGGTGCACCTGTCGGCCATGATCGACCTTGGAGATCTGCAGTGAAGCGCGCCGCCGCAAGCCCTCCGCGGGCCTGGCAGCGCATGCTGTCGGGACGCCGCCTGGACCTTCTGGACCCTTCCCCCCTCGACATCGAGATCGAAGACATCGCCCATGGCCTCGCCCGGGTGGCGCGCTGGAACGGCCAGACCACCGGCGACCACGCCTTCTCGGTGGCCCAGCACTCCCTGGTGGTCGAGGAGATCTGCCTTCACCTTCGCCCGGACCTCGACCCGCGCTGGCGGCTGGCGGCCCTCCTGCACGACGCCTCCGAGTACGTCATCGGGGACATGATCAGTCCCTTCAAGGCGGCCCTGGGGTACGATTACAAGGCGATCGAGCACCGGCTGGAGCAGGCGATCCACATTCGGTTCGGTCTGCCCGCCCGGACGCCCGCCGAGATCCGCAAGCTGATCAAGACCGCTGACAGGGTGTGCGCCTTCTTCGAGGCCGTCCAGCTGGCAGGTTTCGGGCGGGAGGAGTCCGTCACCCTGTTCGGCGCCCCGCCCCCCGGCTACGCCATCGAGATCGAGCCCCTGGCCCCGGCCCCAGCTCAGGCCCTCTATGTGGAGCGGTTCCATTTCCTGTCGGAAGCGGCCGGGTTCGGAGCGGCGGCTCCGCACCGCCAGGCGGGCTAGTCCATGCCCCAGCGTATCGTCATCGGTCTTTCGGCGGTGGTCGCCGCGGTTTCCGAGGGCGAGGCCCGCATGCTGACGGTTCGCTCATCGGGCCAACCGGCCGCCCTGCCCTTCGGACCGTTCGATCCCGAGGCCGACCGCACCTTCGAGATCGCTCTCAGGTCCTTCGTCTCGGCGCAGACGGGGTTTGACCCCGGCTATGTGGAGCAACTCTACACCTTCGGCGACAAGGGCCGGGACGCCCCCCTGGCCGCCGTGGACGGCTCGGCGGCGGCGAGGGTCATCTCCGTCGGCTATCTGGGCCTGACAGCCCGCGCGGACACAGCGGCCCAGCAGGGCGCCTCCTGGTCGGCCTTCACCGGCTTCTTCCCTTGGGAAGACTGGCGCGAGGGACGCCCCGAGGCCCTGGTCAGTATAGAGCCGGCGCTCCGCAACTGGGCGGGACAGAGCGCAACCCGCCTAGCGCGCGCGCGCCTGCTGTTTGCCCTGGACGATGCGCCATGGAACGAGGAGCGGGCCCTTGAGCGCTACGAACTGCTCTATGAGGCGGGGCTGGCGCCGGAGGCAGCGCGGGACCGAGGCGAGGCGCCGGACCCTGCCATCGCCCGGCTTGGCCCGGCCCTGGGCGAGCCCATGCTCTCGGACCACCGGCGGATTCTCGCCACCGCCCTCTCACGGCTTCGGGGCAAGCTGAAGTACCGACCGGTCATCTTCGAGATGATGCCGGAGGCCTTTACCCTTTCAGCCCTGCAACGGGCGGTTGAGGCGGTCGCAGGGGTTTCCCTGCACAAGCAGAATTTCCGCCGGGCGCTGGAGCGCTCAGGCCTGGTCGAGGGCCTGGGCCGCCTCGATCAGGAGACCGGCGGACGGCCTGCAGAGCTGTTCCGGTTCCGCCGGGAGATCCTCTCCGCCCGGCCCGCCTCCGGCCTGTCCCTGCCCCTGCTCAGGGACTGAAGACCGCACTGGCGCACGTCATGATGTTCTGTTTTTGTTCCTTCCCCTCCGGGAGGAACTCTTGCGCCGCATCCGCCGACAGCTGCATCGCCGACGCGACCTCGACGGCCAGCCGCTCTACCTCATGATCCGGGCCGCATCGAGGGACCGGCCCCATCGGTTTCTCGATCCCGCCGATGTCCCGGACTTCGAGGGCGAGAGCGCCTGGTTCGAGATCGAGGTCCTCGCTGGGGGCGGGCTGCGATTTCTGCGCCGGATCGACGGACCTCTGGCGGACTGACCCTTTCGCGCTTGGCCGGGGGCCGCCCCTCGCCTATCGAGGTTTCAAACAAAGGAAACGCCAATGACCATCGCCCGCCAGGTTCATCTCGTCCGCCGCCCCAGCGGGGTTCCCGTTCCCGGGGACTTCGCCGTCATTGAAGCCCGGGTTCCCGACGCCGGCGAGGGCGAAATCCAGGTCGAGGGGCTGATCCTCTCGGTGGATCCCTACATGCGGCCTCGCCTCGACGCCGACCAGAAGCTGGGCGAGGCCATGGCCGGCGGCGGCATCGGCCGGGTCGTGCAGTCGCGTAACCCGAAGTTCCGGGAGGGCGACATCGTCCGGCACGGTCAGGGCTTCTCCGAACGGTTCAACAGCGACGGCCGTGGCGTCCAGGTGCTCAATCCGGACCCGGAGTTGCCCCTCAGCGTCTACATGCACGCCCTGGGCGGCACCGGGATCACGGCCTATGGCGGTCTCCTGGAAACGGGCGCTCTGAAGGACGGCGAGCAGGTCTTCGTCTCCACCGCAGCCGGCGCGGTCGGCTCCGTCGCCGCCCAGATCGCCCGGATCAAGGGCTGCTACGTGATCGGCTCCACGGGCTCGGACGACAAGAAGCGCTGGCTCCTGGAGGAGGCGGGCCTCAATGCAGCCATCAACTATCGCTCCGAGAACCTGCGCACCGCCCTGAAGGCCGCCGCGCCCAAGGGGATCGACGTCTATTTCGAGAATGTCGGCGGGGCGCACCTCGACGCCGCCCTCGCCTGCATGAACCTGCGCGGCCGGATCGCCGTCTGCGGCATGATCTCGACCTACAACGGCGACCGCGAGGGTGTGCGGAACCTGTCGGTGATGATCTACGGCCGTATGCGGATGGAGGGCTTTGTCGCCTCCGACTTCCCCCATCTCCAGGAGCAGTTTCAGTCCGACATGACCGGCTGGCTGAAGTCGGGCCAGATCCGCTACCAGGAAACCGTTCTGGAAGGGTTCGAGCGCGCGCCGGAGGCTTTGATCGGCCTGTTCGAGGGCCGCAATGCGGGCAAGATGCTGGTCCGGCTCTAGGCTACTCCGCTGGCGTCTGGGCAGCGGACTGCCGGGCGGCCCAGCGGGCGCGCAGACTCTCGCTGGTGTCTCGGCTTCCGTCGGGGCTCCAGCCCGGAGGGCCGAAGAGGTATCCGACAACCTCCCGTAGCGATCGGGCCGACGCCAGGTCGCGTCCGATGGCGATCCATTCGTGGAAGGCCACGGTCAGGATGTTGAAGCTACCCAGGTTGCGGATCAGGCCGTACCGGGGCCTTTCCGCGTCCATTTCGGCCTGGAATGTGCCGAACATCTTGTCCCAGATGATCAGGATGCCGGCATAGTTCCGGTCCAGGTACCGAGGGTTGCGCGCATGGTGCACCCGATGGTGCGACGGGGTGTTGAACACAGCCTCGAACCAGGCCGGCATACGCCCCACAGCCTCGGTGTGGATCCAGAACTGGTAGACGAGGCTGATCCCCTGCTGGATGAGGATCTGCGCCGGCGAGAATCCGAGGAAGGCCAGGGGCAGCCAGAGAAGCCACGTCCCGACCAGGCTTCCGGTCCAGGTCTGCCGCAGGGCCGTCGACAGGTTGTAATGCTGGGAGGAGTGGTGGTTGACGTGCGCCGCCCACCAGAACCGCCGCTCGTGGCTCAGCCGGTGGAAGACATAGTAGATCAGGTCATCGAGGAAGAATATCGCCACCCAGCCCCACCAGGCGGTGAACGGCACGGTGAAGATCCGGTGCTCCCAGGCCCAGACCGTGGCCGCGAAAACAAGGCCCGCTGTCAGGAGAGCGGGTACGCCGCGCAAAAGACCCATGGCAAGGGAGGTCAGGGTATCCCTGGCCTCGTACTCGGCCCTGGCCAGACGCAGACGCCCCAGACCGATCTCAAGCAGGATCGCGAGAATGAAGAAGGGGATGGCCAGCTTCACCGGATCGAAAGGGGCTTCCAGCATCACATTGTCTCCGGCGCCCATCCCGCCAGGGCGGGACGCGCAAGGCGGGGGCTGACGCCGGACAGACTGAGGTGCAGGCGGCCGTCGCGGACCGGCGCTGCGGCGGCCTCGGTCCAGGCGAGGTCGCGGGCCACCCAGGCGTCGCCGAGACGAAACAGGTAGAGGGCGCGGGCGCCGGAACGGGCCAGGGCCGCGTCGCCATCGCCAGCCAGCCACACCCGGTCAATCGGTGCATCGGGATAGTCGTCCGCCAGGAGGGCGCGCGCCGCCGCCTCATTCAGGGGCGGGGTCGATCGCGAAAGGCGCGCTGCAGCCGCCAGAGCGACGATCAAGAGGACCGCGACGCCAGAGACGGCCAGCTGGCTCAGGAAGGCGGTGATGGGAATGGCGGGCTCCTCTGGCGCCCGAGAGTCGGGCGCCACGCAGGGGGCGTCAAGCGGGACCCAGCGGAAGCTTGACGGCGGCGTCGGTCACAGGCTGTCTTCCGGACATGGACGACCTGACCTCCTTCATCCGCCGCCTGCCCAAGGCCGAACTTCACATGCACGTCGAAGGCTCCCTCGAGCCGGAGATGATGTTCGACCTGGCGAAGCGGAACCGGGTCGCTCTGCCCTTCACCAGCGTCGAGGATGTCCGCGCCGCCTACAACTTCAGCCGGCTCCAGGACTTCCTGGATATCTACTACCAGGGGGCGGCGGTCCTCCTGACCGAAGAGGACTTCCATGACCTGGCCCTGGCCTATTTCCGCCGGGCGGCGGCGGATGGCGCGGTCCGGTGCGAAATCTTCTTCGACCCCCAGACCCACACGGACCGCGGCCTGCCCTTCCGGGTCGCCATCGAGGGCCTCCTGTCCGGCATGGCCGCGGCGGAGACCGAACTGGGCCTCTCCACCGGCCTTATCCTGTGCTTCCTGCGTCACCTGCCGGAAGCCGCAGCCCTGGACACCCTGAAGGCCGCCGAGCCCTGGCTGGACCGGTTGCTGGGAGTTGGCCTGGATTCCTCCGAGGCCGGTTTTCCGCCGTCAGGCTTCCAGACGGTCTTCCGGGCCGCCGGCGAGCGGGGCCTGAAGCGGGTCGCCCACGCCGGTGAGGAAGGCCCGCCCGCCTATGTCGCAGAGGCCCTGGACCTTCTCCAGATCGACCGGATCGACCACGGCAACCGGGCTCTGGAGGACGCGGCCCTGACGTCCCGATTGGCACGGGAGGGCCAAGTGCTCACGGTCTGCCCCCTGTCGAACCTCAAGCTCTGCGGGGTGCCGTCCCTGGAGGCGCACCCCCTGAAGCGCATGTTGCAGCTGGGCCTGAAGGCTACCGTCAATTCCGACGATCCCGCCTATTTCGGAGGCTATCTCCTCGACAACTGGGTGCAGACCGCCCGGGCGGTCGGGCTTGAGCGGGACCATCTCGTCACCCTCGCCCGGAACAGCCTGGAAGGCGCATTCTGGAGCGAGGCGGAACAAGCGACCCACCTGGCCCGGCTGGAGGCTCTCGCCTCCGGTCAGTGATCGCCGTTCATCATGTCGAGGGTCATGACCCATTTGCCGTCCAGCCAGTCGACGATCTCGCGCGCCGCGGTATGGTCGATAGCTGCGTAGCGACCACGGAGCCTGTCCCGCACCGCCGTATCCATCCTGTCCAGACCGGTATCGTTCAGCAGGATCAGGTGTCGCCGGACCAGGTCCGAGAGTTCAGGTCCCAGGAGTTCCTGCGCCGACGCCGCAAGGGCCGCGCCGTAGTCGTAGTCCTCGCCCAGGCGATAGCTCTCCGGCAGGGTCAGGGCCGGCAGCAGGGTCAGCTCGGGCTGAAGGGCGGGATTAATCGCGTGGGCGGACAGCCGCGGTCCGATTCCCGCCGGACGACCGGTAAAACCGCGCAGGTAGAGGAAGGGCGACATCCGTGGCCCGTCATTCACGGGATAGTTGTCCCAAAGAAAGGGCCGCCGCCGGAGTTGTTCGCCGACCCGCTCCAGGTGGCGAACGCCATAGGCGCGGCTGCAGACCTCTTCCCCGGTCCAGAAAATGTCGATCCGCGTGTCGAGAGCCTTGCCCACCGCCTCAAGGTATCCCTGAGGCCGCACCCCGAACGCCATGTCGAGGGCTGGATCGTCCGAATAGTAGGTCGGACACATGACGATCCTCGAGGCGCGTGTCCGTCCGGCGATCCAATGGACGATATCGGCCTGCGCCTCGGCGAGCCCCGGAAGGTCTCCCCGCATGTCGTCGAAGAGGATGCCCAGGTCCTGGACGCCAAGGTCATCGAGGCAGGCCAGCTTGTCCGTCAGGGCGGCCTTGGCGTCAGCGCCGAAGTCCTGCCAGATCTCGAAGGGACTGAGTCCAACGCCGAACCGGACCCCGGCATCGCGGCAGGCGGCGGAAAAGGTGGACAGGGCCTGCAGGTCGGCGTCCGGATGGATTTCCCGCCAGCGGCGACGCAGGAAGGCGTCGGCCTTCGGGGCGTACATGAAGAAGCGATAGCCGGCGGTCGAAAGCCGCCGCATGACCCTCTCGCGGGCCGCCCACTCCCAGGGCAGGCCATAATACCCCTCGATCAGACCCAGTTCCGGCGTCATGGCTGCTCCCCTGCTCTTCCCGCCCCGTCCCGTCGTGCTATTGAGTGCGCGCCGGTCCCGATGGGCCCGGATCGGAGCGGAGACACATCTTGCACGCAGCGGTCATCGCGGCCACCGGCCTATACACCCCCGCAGAGTGGGTCACCAACGCCGAACTTGTGGAGGCCTTCAACGCCTTTGTCGAAATCCATAACACCCGCCATGCGGCGAAGATCGCCGCCGGCGAGGTGGAGGCCCTCGCCCCCTCGTCCGTCGAGTTCATCGAGAAGGCTTCGGGCATCAAGTCCCGCTACGTGATGAATCGGTCGGGCGTCGTTGACCCGGAGGTCATGCACCCCCTGATCCCCGAGCGGTCCAACGACGAGCTGTCGATCATGGCCGAGATCGGCGTGGCGGCGGCCAAGGACGCCATCGCCCGCTGGGGTAAGGACGCCTCACATATCGACGCGGTGGTCTGCGCCGCCTCCAACATGCAGCGCGCCTATCCGGCGATGGCCATCGAGATTCAGGAGGCCCTGGGGATCGACGGCTTCGGCTTCGACATGAACGTGGCCTGTTCGTCGGCGACGTTCGGCATCAAGACCGCCGCAGACTACATCGCCACCGGCTCGGCCCGGGCGGTGCTGGTGGTGAACCCCGAGATCACCTCCGGCCACCTGAACTTCCGCGACCGGGACAGCCACTTCATCTTCGGCGACGTGGCGACCGCGGTGATCGTCGAGCGCACTGACCAGGCCGTCGGCGGCTGGGACATCCTCGGCACACGGCTGAAGACCGTCTTCTCGAACAACATCCGAAACAACTTCGGCTTCCTGAACCGCACGGCGCCGGGCAGCGAGGGCGCTGCCGACAAGCTCTTCGTCCAGGAGGGCCGAAAGGTTTTCCGCGAGGTGGTGCCCATGGTCTCCGAGATGATCGTGACCCACGCCGCCGACCTGGGCCTCGATCCCACCGCCCTGAAGCGGCTTTGGCTCCACCAGGCCAACATCAACATGAATGATCTGATTGGACGACGGGTCCTCGGCCGGGAACCGACTGCCGAGGAAAACGTCATCATCCTGGACGAGTTCGCCAACACCTCGTCGGCGGGATCGATCATCGCCTTCCACCGGGCGAACGAGGACTTCGAACCCGGCGAGACGGGCCTGATCTGCTCCTTCGGCGCAGGGTATTCGGCCGGGACCGTCTTCGTCCGCCGGCGCTAGCGGCCCAGGTCCCCGGGTCGGACCAGCGTCACTGGCATGGGCTCGGCCTGTTGGGCCGCCTTCCAGTCCATGGCCATGCGAACCCGGGAGCCGACCGAGGGGTGCGTGTAGAAGAGGATCTCCTCGAGCCGACCGGGGGTCGCCGCCCGGTACTCGATGGTCTTGACCAGGGCCCGGGCCAGGCCGTCCGGCTCCTGAGCCCGTTCCAGGGAGAAACGGTCCGACTCGACCTCAGCCCAGCGGGTAAAGCTGGCGGCGACCGGATTGCCCACCAGTCCCAGCACAACGATCATCGCGCCGAGGACCGGGTAGCCGGCGGGATCGGACAGACCCCGGACTCCAGAGGCGCCGAGCCAGCGCGCGGCCAGCGGGAACAGGCGGTCGACGAGAAGGAGGGCGAGGACGGCCATTACGGACAGGAAGCCGGCTCTCCACCAGACATGGCCGAGGACGTAGTGCCCCATCTCGTGGCCGACCACGGCCCGGACCTCGGCGATGTCGGCGTCCTTCTGGAACATCACGTCGCTCATCGCGATCCGCGCGCTGCCCAGCAGGCCTGAGACATTGGCCGTGTAGCGGTTGGACTGGCGGGAGCCGTCATAGATGAAGATCCGGTCCGAGGGCACGCCATTGGCCTCGGCAAGAGCGACCACGGCGTCCCGGACGGGTCCGGGAGGCGCCGGCTCATACCGGTTGAACAGCGGATCGATGAAGACCGGCCACACCAACATGCTCAGGATGAAGACCAGGGACACAAGGGCGCCCGACCAGGCCCACCACAGACGTGGGGACCGGCGGATAAGGGCGTAGACACCGGCCGCCAGGAGGGTGGAGGTGACCACCCAGATGAGGGCGTAGACGAGGTACTCGCCGAGCCATCCGACGAAAGCCTGGCTGGTCAGGCCATAGGCCTTCTCGCGCGCCCAGTCCGACCAGGCGGCCCAGGGCAGGTTCAGCACCGTCTCGGCGGTCAGGGCGAGGGCCAGGACGGCGATGCTTGTCGGGAGGGGACCGAGGCCACGGCCTTCCAGGCGATCCCGGAGCCGCACCAGCAGGCCTGAGCGAAGGATCAGCCAGTAGGCGGCCACACCGACCACCGCAGTCCAGAGGATGAGCCAGTGGCCGCCCTGGGTATAGGCCGTCGCCCGGGCGTGTGCGTCGGGACTGAGGGTGGCGAGGTAGGCGGCCGTTGCGGCTTCGGGATCAAAGGTCTTCAACCGATTATCTCCCCTTCGCGACCTAGCGGTCCTTCTCGCGTTCGCCGAGCGCCGCCTGGGCTGCGGCGAGGCGGGCGATCGGGGTACGGAAGGGCGAGCAGCTGACATAGTCAAGGCCAATGGCCTCGCAGAACTGGATCGAGGCCGGATCCCCGCCGTGCTCGCCGCAGATGCCGAGCTTGACCCCGGGACGGACCGCGCGTCCGCGTTCGGCGGCGATCCGGATCAGGTCGCCGACGCCTTCCTGGTCGAGGCTGACGAAGGGGTCCTTCTCGAAGATCCCCTTCTCCAGGTAGGCGGTCAGAAACCGGCCGGAATCGTCACGGCTGATCCCGAAGGTGGTCTGGGTCAGGTCGTTCGTCCCGAAGGAGAAGAACTCGGCCGACTGGGCCAGGTCCGCCGCGCGCAGGGCCGCGCGGGGCAGTTCGACCATGGTGCCGACCTGGTACTCAAGAGAGAGCCCCCGCTCGGTCAGGACCGCCTTGGCCACCCGGTCGGTGAGGGTCTTCAGGAACCGCATCTCCTCGCCCTTGGCGACCAGGGGATGCATGATCTCGACGATGGGCGCCGCCCGGCCGGCCCCGGCGATCTCGCAGGCCGCCTCGAAGATGGCCCGGACCTGCATCTCGTAGATCTCGGGATAGGAGATTCCGAGGCGGCAGCCCCGGTGACCCAGCATGGGGTTCGTCTCGTGCAGTTCCCGTACCCGGCGCCACAGCTTGTCCGCATCCAGCCCCCCAGCCTCCGCCACGGTCCGCACGTCCGCCTCCGTCTGGGGCAGGAACTCGTGAAGCGGTGGATCCAGGAGCCGGATGGTGACCGGCAGCCCTTCCATGATGTCGAAGATCTCGACGAAGTCGGCCCTCTGCATGGGCAGGATCTTCGCAAGCGCCGCCCGGCGACCAGCCTCGTCGTCGGCCAGGATCATCTCCCGGACGGCCTGGATACGCTGCTCGTCAAAGAACATGTGCTCGGTGCGGCACAGGCCAATGCCTTCAGCCCCGAACTGCCGGGCGGTGCGCGCGTCCAGCGGCGTCTCCGCATTGGCCCGTACCCGCAGGCGCCGGAAGCTGTCAGCCCAGCCCATCAGGGTGGCGAAGTCGCCGGTGAGCTCCGGCTCGATCATCTGCACCGCGCCAGCCAGAACGTCGCCGCGACTGCCGTCGACCGTCACGACCTCTCCGGCCCGGATGCTGCGGCCGCGGACGTGGAAGACGCCGGCCTTCTCGTCGATCCGGATGTCGCCGGCGCCCGAGACGCAGGGGCGACCCATCCCGCGGGCGACCACGGCGGCGTGGCTGGTCATCCCGCCCCGAGCGGTGACGATGCCCCGGGCGGCGTGCATGCCGTGAATGTCCTCGGGGCTGGTTTCCTCGCGGACCAGGATCACCGCCTCGCCCGCCCCGCCCCGGCGCTGGGCCTCGTCGGCGTCGAACACCACCACGCCCGTAGCCGCCCCCGGAGAGGCCGGCAGTCCGGTCGCCACCACGTCGCGGGGGCTGGCGGGATCGATGGTCGGGTGCAGCAGCTGGTCGAGGCTGGAGGGGTCGACCCGCATCACGGCCTCTTCGCGGCTGATCAGGCCGTCGGCGGCCATGTCCACCGCCATCTTGAGGGCCGCCTTGGCCGTGCGCTTTCCATTCCGGGTCTGCAGCATGTAGAGGCGGCCGCGCTCGACAGTGAACTCCACGTCCTGCATGTCTCGGTAGTGCCGCTCGAGGCGTTCCACCACCTCACGGAACTGGGCGAAGACGTCCGGAAGGGCCTCCTCCATGGAGAGCGCGCGGTCCCCCATCTCCTCGCGGGCCGCCCGGGTCAGGGCCTGCGGGGTCCGGATGCCGGCCACCACGTCTTCACCCTGGGCGTTGATCAGGAATTCCCCATAAAGACGATTCTCGCCCGTCGAGGGGTTGCGGGTGAAGGCCACCCCGGTCGCGGAGGAGTCGCCCATGTTGCCGAACACCATGGCCTGGATGTTGACGGCCGTTCCCCAGCTCTCCGGGATGTCGTGCATACGGCGGTAGAACTTGGCGCGCTCGTTCATCCAGCTGGCGAAGACAGCGCCGACTGCGCCCCAGAGCTGGGCCTTGGGATCCTGCGGGAAGGGCTCGCCCAGCTCCTCTTCGACGGCGGCCTTGTAGTCGGCGACCACCTTCTCCCAGTCCTCGGCCGTCAAGGCTGTATCGACGGTGACGTCGAGCCGGTCCTTATGATTGTCGAGAATCTCCTCGAACAGGTGATGATCCAGGCCCAGCACGACGTTGGAGTACATCTGGATGAAGCGCCGGTAGGAATCGAGGGCGAAGCGACGATCCCCGGCCAGGGCGGCAAGGCCCTCGGCGGTGGCGTCATTCAGGCCCAGGTTCAGCACCGTGTCCATCATGCCCGGCATGGACGCCCGGCCGCCGGACCGGACCGAGACCAGCAGGGGCGCGGAAGGATCGCCGAACCGCTTGCCGGTCAAGGCCTCAACGGCGCCGAGAGCGGCCTCGACCTGGTCCGCAAGACTTTCCGGATAGGCCCGCTCATGGGCGTAGAAGTAGTTGCAGGCCTCTGTGGTGATTGTGAATCCTGGCGGGACGGGAAGACCGAGCGCCGACATCTCCGCCAGGTTGGCGCCCTTGCCGCCGAGGAGGTTGCGCATGGACGCGTCCCCATCCGCAGCACCGCCTCCGAAGGCATAGACCCATCGCGTCTGACCGGGCATTGGCCGTCCCTTCCTAGCCGTTGACCTGGCCGAAGTCGGCGACTTCGGACATGGCGGCGCGCACCTGCGCCAGGAGCCTCAGCCGGTTGTCCCGGGCCTGCGGGTCCTCCGCATTGACCAGGACCTTCTCGAAGAAGGCGTCGACCGGGCCTCGAAGGTCCGCAAGGGCCCGCAGTGCCCCGGCGAAGTCTTCGGCGTCAGTGAGGGCCGCCACCCGGGGTGCGGCCTCAGCCACCGCCGCCACGAGAGCGATCTCCGCCTCGGGTGCACCGACGAGGACCTCCGCGGGACCTGACGGCAGCGGGCCCTTCTTCTCCTCGGCCCTCAGGATGTTGGTCGCCCGCCGGTAGCCGGCCAGCAGGTTGGCGCCGTCCTCGTCGGTCAGAAAATGGGAGAGGGCCTCCACCCGGGCGTAAATCCGGACCAGGTCGTCGTCGCCCAGGGCGAAGACGGCGTCCACGAGGTCATGCCGCCGGCCCTGCTCCCTCAACGAGACCTTGAGCCGATCGGCCAGGAAGGCAAGGACCTCCTCGGCGACCTCGGGATAGGGACGGAAGCGGTAGAGGATCTCGCCTTCCGGCGCCTCGCCGGCGGAGGCGCTGCGATCAAAACGGATGTCGAAGTCCGCATCGATGGCCACAACCATGGGCTCGGCCTCCAGCAGGGCGGCCTCGAACTCTTCGACATAGGTCTGGAAGATCTCGGAGTCCGTCCGGGAGCGCGGACCGAGGTAGCCGGTTGTCCGGCGCGTGGAAGCATAGAGGGCCCGGCCCGGATCTACGAAACAGCGGAGGGATCGGTACCAGTCCGCGACGAGTTCACGCACCGGCGCCCGGACCTCGGAGTTCAGGAGAATGCGGATTACCCCCAAGGCCGCCCGGCGCAGAGCGTAGGGATCGCGCGACCCTGTGGGTTTCTCGTTGATGGCGAAGAAGGCCGCCAGGGTGTCGAGCTTCTCTGCGAGGGCCACCGCCATGGTCACGGGACGATCCGGGACCTCGTCGGACGGACCCACGGGCCGGTAATGGTCGCGGATCGCCTCGGCTGTGACCGGGGTCAGCTTCTCCTCGAGGGCGTAGTAGCCGCCCATCAGGCCCTGGAGTTCGGGGAACTCGCCCACCATGCCGGTGGTCAGGTCCGCCTTGCACAGGCGCGCCGCCAGGGCGGCCTTGGCCGGATCGGCGCCCACTCGGACCGAAAGCGCGCCGGCGAGGTGTTCCAGCCGCTCGACCCGTTCGGCCAGCGTGCCGAGGCGAGCGTGGAAGGTCACCGACTTCAGCTTTTCCAGCCGGGACTCGAGCGTGACCTTGCGGTCCTCATCCCAGAAGAAACGGGCGTCCGACAGGCGGGCCGACAGCACCTTGGCGTTGCCGGCGGCGATGACCGCGCCGCCGTCGGGCGCGGCGATGTTGGACACCGTGACGAAGTGCGGCGCCAGGCGGCCCGTGGCTGGATCTCTCACGGCGAAGTACTTCTGGTGATTGCGCATGGAGGTGCGGATCACTTCCGGCGGCAGGGCCAGGAAGTCCGGATCCATGTCGCCCAGTATGGGAACCGGCCATTCCGCAAGACCTGCGACCTCATCCAGCAGCCCGGCGTCCTCGACCAGCTCCAGCCCCCGGTCCGCGCACAGGCGGCGGGCCTCGACCAGGATGCGCAACTTGCGCTCCTCGGCGTCGAGCAGGACGAACCGCTTCTCCAGTCCCGAACGGTAGGATGCGAAGCTCTTGACCCGGAAGGGCCGGTTCGAGCCCATGAACCGATGTCCGACCGCGAAATCCACGGTCTGGACCCCATCGACCTCGAACGAGACGGGCGCGCCGGCGAACAGGCAGAGCACATGCCTGAGGGGCCGGACCCAGCGGAGGGTCCCGGTTCCCCAGGTCATGGACTTGGGCCAGGGGAAGTTACGGATGATGTCCGGTACGATCTCGGCGATAACCTCCGGCGTGGCGCGGCCGGTCGCGGTCAGTTCGGCGAACCAGACGCCGTCGCGCTCGACCAGCTGGTCGCGGGTCAGGCCGGTGGAGCGCAGAAATCCTTCCAGAGCGGCTTCCGGCGCGGAGGTGCGCGGCCCCTTCCGCTCCTCCCGGCGATCGGCCTGGGCGGCGGCGAGGCCCTCGGCGACGAGAGTCAGGCGACGGGGACCGGCGAAGGTCCGAAGGCTTGAGGGCTCCAGGCCGGCGGCCACTAGGCGCTCCCGGGCCATGCGGTCGAGGTCGCGGGCGGCCTGGGCCTGCATCCGGGCCGGAATTTCCTCGGAAAAGAGCTCGATCAGCAGCTGGGGCATGGTCAGGCGTCCCCGGTCGGGGCGTTGCCGCCCTCGTTGGCGACCCAGGCCTCAGCGCACATCCTGGTCAGGTCGCGGATACGGCCGATGTAGCTCTGACGCTCGGCCACGGCGATGGCGCCGCGGGCGTCCATCAGGTTGAACAGGTGACTGGCCTTCAGCACGTGGTCATAAGCCGGCAGCACCGTCGCCTGGCCCTGGGGGCCGCGCCCCTGCAGGAGCCTGGGCACCTGTGTCTCCATGTCTTCGAACTGCCGCTTGAGGGTCGCCACGTCGTAGAGATGGAAGTTGGCCTCGGACTGCTGGCGTTCGTTCTCCAGGAAGACATCGCCATAGGTCATGGGCAGCGGCCCCTCGGGGTCGTTGAAGGCCAGCTGGTCGAAGCGGTCGACGCCCTGGAGGTACATGGCCAGCCGCTCCAGGCCATAGGTGAGCTCGCCGGCGACGGGGAAGACGTCCAGACCGCCCACCTGCTGGAAGTAGGTGTACTGGGTCACCTCCATCCCGTCGCACCAGACCTCCCAGCCGAGACCCCAGGCGCCGACCGTGGGGTTCTCCCAGTCATCCTCGACGAAGCGGATATCGTGCAGCCGGGTGTCCAGCCCGATCGCCTCCAGGCTGCCCAGGTAGAGCTCCTGCAGATTGTCCGGATTGGGCTTCAGGATGACCTGGTACTGGTAATAGTGCTGGAGCCGGTTGGGGTTCTCGCCATAGCGGCCGTCCCCGGGCCGCCGGGAGGGCTGCACATAGGCAGCGCGCCAGGGCCGGGGGCCCAGCGCCCGCAGGACCGTCGCTGGATGCAGGGTCCCCGCCCCGACCTCCACATCGTGAGGCTGCAGGATGACGCAGCCCTGGCGGCTCCAGTAGTCATGGAGCTTCAGGATCAGCGCCTGAAAAGACAGCGATTTTTCGGCAGGCATGGGCGAGGCTTCGCAGGCGCAAAAACGAGCGCGGACCATAGGGCCCACGGCGCCCCGCTTCAAGCGCGCCGGAGGGAATCCTGCGAGGCTCCGGTCAGGACGCGGGGGCGGGGATGACCCGGCCCAGCACGTGCACAACGCCGTTGGTCGCCATGACATCTGCCTGGATCACCGGCGCCCCGCCAATCGTCGGCGGCTGGTCGCCATTCAGCTCGACCACCTCGCCACCCAGGGTGGGGGCGCTCGTCACAGCGCCCTTGAAGGTCTCGAAGGGCACCCTGGCGTTGATCAGGTGACGCAGGACGAGCTTTTGGAGCTCAGCCCGGTTAGGCTGGGCCAGCAGTCGGTCGACCTCGCCGGCCGGCAACTGGGCGAAAGCCGGGTCCGCAGGCGCAAGGACCGTTACCGACGGCAGGCCCCTCACGAAAGCGGTCAAGCCCACCAGGTCCGCAGCCTTCAGGAAAGTCGAGAACTGGCCTGAGGCCTTCAGGGTGTCGATCACGTCGCCCGCCGGGGTGACCACCGGGAGGGAGGGCGCGACCGGCGCAGCGGGGGCGACAGGCGCCGGGGGTGTCTGGGCGGTGGCGGCGCCCGCAGACAGAAGAAGGGCGAGGAGGGCGATGGAAATCTTGGACATGGCGACTTTCAAAGCTTGCAGGATAGGATCGGCAGGGGGCCGCGCCGCTGGATTAGTCCAGCCGGGCGTACGCTGGCTACCGGTCTGGCCTCCGCTCCCCCAGTGATCACGCGGTCGTGATCACGGCGCCAGGACTCAGAACTTCCTGCCCCCCCCGCCCGATATTCGGCGCCCTGAATCAGATCAGCCCCTGGACCAAGACGCCTGTTTTTTGAGCTATCGAAGTCCATCGCCTGTTTTTTCGGCGCCCGTCGAGTGCGACAGGATCATAGCACTCTAGCGTCTCGTCAGGTTCCGTCCGCCATTCCGGCGCGGAACCGTTCCACCAGGAACCGAGCGGGAGCGACGGGATGAAACTGATCATGGCGATCGTCAAACCCTTCAAGCTGGATGATGTACGCGAAGCCCTCGTGTCGTCCGGCGTCGAGGGTCTCACGATCACGGAAGTCAAGGGTTACGGACGGCAGAAGGGGCAGACCGAGATTTATCGGGGCGCCGAGTACCAGGTGAACTTCATCCCAAAGGTGAAGCTCGAGGCGGTGGTCGACGACGCCGCTGCAGCGGGGGTGGTCGAGACGATCAAGACCGCCGCCTCCACCGGCAAGATCGGCGACGGGAAGATCTTCGTCATCGACGTGGCCGACGCCGTGCGCATCCGCACCGGTGAAACCGGCGCCTCCGCGCTCTGATCCCCGAGGAAGGAACACCAAATGAACCGGTTCAAATTCAAGGGTCTGGCTGGGCTGATGCTTGCCTTGACCCTTGCCGGAGCGCCGCTGGCGGCTCCGGCCTTCGCCCAGGAGGTCGCGCCTGAGGCGGCGGCGGCCCCGGCCGCTGCACCTGCGGAAGCGGCCCCTGCGCCCGCCGAGGTCACGGCTCCGGCTGTGGATGTGGCTGTGACAGTGGCCGCCGAAGAAGCCCCCGCCCCCGTCCCGGACAAGGGCGACACGACCTGGATGCTGGTTTCCACCGTCCTGGTCCTGCTCATGATCCTGCCGGGCCTCGCCCTCTTCTACGGCGGTCTGGTCCGCCAGAAGAACATGCTGTCCATGCTGATGCAGGTCGGTGTGGTCACCGTAATCGGCATGATCGCCTGGATGTTCTGGGGCTACAGCCTCGCCTTCTCCGACGGCGGCGCTCTCGACAAGTTCATTGGCGGCGGCGGACGTCTCTTCCTGAATGGCGTGACGCCTGCAAGCAATGTAGCGACCTTCTCCACCGGCGTCGTTATCCCGGAACTGGTCTTCATGGCCTTCCAGATGACCTTTGCCTGCATCACCGCCGCCCTCGTGCTGGGCGGCGTGGCCGAGCGGATGAAGTTCGCGGCGGTCGTGGCCTTCGCGGTCCTCTGGCCCCTGCTGTCCTACTATCCGCTGGCCCACATGGTCTGGTGGTGGGCGGGTCCGGACGCCGTCGCGGCCGCCCCCACCGACCCGATCCAGTCCGGTCTGCTCTGGGGCTTCGGCGCCCTCGACTTCGCCGGCGGCACCGTCGTCCACATCAACGCCGGTATCGCCGCCCTGGTCGGCGCCCTGATCCTCGGGCCCCGCAAGGGATTCGGGACCGAGCCGATGCCGCCCCACTCCCTGACCCTGACCATGACCGGTGCGGGTCTCCTCTGGGTGGGCTGGTTCGGCTTCAACGCCGGCTCCAACCTGGAAGCCAACGGCTACGCGGCCCTCGCCATGGTCAACACCCTGGTGGCGACCGCCGCGGCGGGCTTCTCCTGGGTAGTCACCGAATGGGTCACCCGCAAGCGCGCCAGCGCCCTGGGCCTGGCCTCCGGACTGGTCGCCGGTCTGGTCGCCATCACCCCGGCCGCGGGTTTCGCCGGGCCGGTCGGCGCGGTCCTCCTCGGCCTGGTGGTCTCGCCGATCTGCGTGATCTTCTGCTCCAAGATCAAGAACGCGCTGAAGTACGACGACAGCCTGGACGCCTTCGGCATCCACGCCATCGGCGGCATCGTCGGCGCCATCGCCACCGGCCTGCTGGTCAACCCCGCCTGGGGCGGCGCCGGCGTGGTCGACTACACGACCTGCGCCGCTGACGGCGACATCTCCACCTGCGACACGGCCGCCTACGTCCTGTCGACCCAGGTGATGGCGCAGGTGAAGGCGGTCTTGGTGGCCATCGCCTGGTCCTCGGTCGCCAGCGCCATTGTCTTCTTCCTGATCAAGTACACCGTCGGACTGCGCTCCTCGGTGGACAACGAGGAAGAGGGCCTGGACATCTCCGAGTTTGGAGAGCGGGCCTACCACAACTGACCCTCCCCTCAGTCGTGGCGGAACGGGGACCCCTCGGGGTCCCCGTTTTCGTTTCGGGGACGCCGATCAGACGAAGGGGGCCAGGGGCGCGCCCAGGCGGCAGGCCTGCACCCACCAGGCCGGGTGTTCTTCCGCCAGGACCGCCGCCAACCGGGTGGCGGCGGGAGCGTCCCGGCACAGGGCGAAGCCTGTCGCCCCGGAGCCCGAAAGACGGGCCAACAGCGTCTCCGGCGCCGCCCGCAGGCGTTCGAGCACCGTCGCGATGACCGGCGCAACGGCGATCGCAGGCGCCTCCAGGTCGTTTCGCAGCCCCGAAAGCCACCCGGCGACCCCGGACACACCAGAGTTGGGCGCGGGCCGGGAAGGCGGAGACAGGTCGCCGAAACGGCCGGCGGCGTCGAAGGCCCGGTAGACGGCGCCCGTCGGGCAGGCGACGCCAGGGTTGACCAGCACCGCGGGAAGCCCTGGAAGGTCCGGCGCCGGGGCCAGCACCTCTCCCCTTCCCGTCGCGGTCACGGGCCGGCTGCGGATGCAGGCAGGGACATCAGAGCCGAGGTCCGCCGCCAGGATCTCCAGGTCTTTCCCGGACATCGGGCTGGCCCATGCCCGGCTGAGCAGTCGCAGGGTCGCGGCGGCGTCGGCGGAGCCGCCGCCCAGGCCCGCCGCCACGGGCAGGCGCTTCTCGAGAAGGAGGGCCGGAGGCGGCTCTGCCCGTCCAAGCTTCTGCGCAAGCTGGCGCGCAGCCAGCAGCACCAGATTATCCCCCGCCTCCAGGCCGGTGGCGAAGGGTCCGGTCAGACGCAGGGCCGGGCCTGGTCCGGTCGATATCGACACCTCGTCGCCGACGTCGGCGAACACCATGAGGCTATCCAGAGGATGGTACCCGTCGGCGCCCGGCGGGCCGACGTGCAGGTAGAGGTTGACCTTGGCCGGCGCGAAGGCGCTTGCGCTCATGGTCGGGTCAGGGCTTCCGCGCGGCGGGGAGAGGCGAGGGCGCCAGACCCTCGGTCAGCTTGCGTTCGGCGTCTGCGCGGATCTTAGGGTCCGGATCCAGGGTCAGGACCCGCCTCCACTGAAAGCCCGCCTCGTCGCGCCGACCGACCCTCCAGTAGGCATCGCCCAGGTGGTTGTTCAGCTCCGGATCGCCAGGCTCAAGCTCCACGGCCATTTCCAGCGTCGTCACCGCCTGTGGGAAGTCTCCCAGCCGGTAGTAGGCCCAGCCCAGGCTGTCGACCATGGCGCCGGACCGGGGATTCTGGCTCACCGCCCGTCGGACCATCTCCAGCGCCTGGTCCAGGTTCTCGTTCCGGTCGATCCAGGAATAGCCCAGATAGTTGAGGAGCTCGGGCTCGTCGGGATTGAGGGCCAGGGCGGCCTTGAGGTCACGCTCAGCCTCCGACCAGCGGCCCGCCCGCTCAAGAGAGACCCCGCGGGCATAGGACAGCCGCCAGTCCGGCGGTGAACTGGCGAGGACCGGGTCAAGCACGTCTGCGGACTCGGAAAACATCTCATTGGCCCTGAGGATGTCCGACAGGTTGATCACCGCATCGACGTCGCCACCCGCAGCCGACTGACGGGCCAGACGCAGGGCTGTCTCCTTGTCCCCGGCCCTCTGATGGCTCCAGGCCAGCTTGGCCTGGGCGGTGGTGAATTCGGGCGCCGTGGAGGGCGTCCGCGCGTAGGCGGCGCGGGCGTCCTCGGCCAGGCCATCGCCGTCGAGCAGATCGCCGACGAGGATCCATGCGGCGTATTGTTCGGGATCCAGTCTCAGCGCCAGACGCAGGTAGGCGAGGCCCATCTGCTCCTGACCGGCTGCAATGAGGGTCGCCGCCACAGGGATCAGGGTCTGCGCCGCACCCTGGCGAAGGGTGAGCTGAGGCTCCGCCCGGCCCGCCGCGGCGCGGGCGCGGGCCGCTTTCACAGCCGAATTCCTGGGGTCCGTCGCCAGAAGTCGGTCGTAGAGGGCGATGGCCTCAGGAGCCCGTTTGCGGCGCTCCAGAAAGCCGCCATAGGCCAGGACCGTGACCTGCCCGGGAGAGTCGCCTCCCGCCAGGACCTTGAAATTGGTTTCCGCCTCGTCGAGCCGCCCGGTGCGCTCGAAGAGCCGGGCCTGGGCCAGGAGCCCGAAGACATCGACCATGCGGTCGCCCGGCGACTGGGGCCGGACGAGGAGCCCCTCCTTGTCCCCGGCCATGGCGGCGGCCCAGGGCGCCAGCAGGGCGGTGGCGGCGCGGTGCGGGAAGGCGGCGCTTTCCGGGGTGAGGAGGCTGCGCACCTGCCGCGCGCGACCGGTCGACATGCCCTCGACGGCCCGCACAAGACGGCTAAGGGAAAGGTTCGGCGGAGACGTCGTCTCGGAGGTCGGCGCAAGGCGCGCGGCGGTCTCCACATCGCCGGCCAGGAGGGCGGCGACGAAGGCCCTCTCGTCGGCGATGCCCGCAGCGTCCGGATCCAGTATGCGCACGGCGCCATAGTAGCGCGCCGCGTCGGCGGGACGCCCGGCGTTGAGGGCCGCGCGGCCGGCAAGAAACTGTCCGTAAGGCGAGGCGCCAGTTCCCTCCGGACGGAGGCCCGCCTGCCCAGGAGCGGTGGCGCAGGCGGCCAGCATGGCCAGCGCGCCCGCCGCCGCCAGACGCGCCGCAGCGCGCCCCAGGGTCCGTTGTTTCCACCTGGCCATGGAGCGGGTGTTCACCTGTTCGCTCCCCCCGGCAAGTCCGTCTACATGTTCGGGTAGTTGGGCCCGTCGCCGCCCTGGGGCGTCGTCCAGGTGATGTTCTGCGAGGGGTCCTTGATGTCGCAGGTCTTGCAGTGGACGCAGTTCTGGAAGTTGATCTGGAACCGCGGATTGGACCCGTCGTCCTCGGTCAGGACCTCGTACACCCCGGCCGGGCAATAGCGCTGGGCAGGCTCGGCATAGTTTGGCAGATTAACGCTGATCGGGATCGAGGCGTCCTTGAGCCTCAGGTGCGCCGGCTGGGCTTCGTCGTGGTTGGTCGAGGACAGGAAGACCGACGACAGTTTGTCGAAGCTCACCACGCCGTCGGGCTTGGGATAGGCGATTGGCTGATAGTCCTTGGCGAGGCCGGTGGACTCCGCATCGGACTTGCCGTGCTTCAGGGTGCCAAAGAACGAGAAGCCGCCCAGCATGCCCGCAAGGGTCGCATCGGCGGCGCCCAGGATGACGCCGGGGATCGTCCCAAACTTCGACCACAGGGGCTTGGCATTGCGCACGACGTGCAGTTCACGGGCGATGGACGAGGCTCTGTAGGCGGTCTCGTACTCAACCAGTTCGTCGCCGCTGCGACCCGCCTGAATGGCGCCAAAGGCCGCCTCGGCCGCCAGGACGCCGCTCTTCACGGCGTTGTGGGAGCCCTTGATGCGCGGCAGATTGACCATGCCCGCCGAACAGCCCAGCAGGGCGCCGCCCGGGAAATAAAGCTTCGGCAGGGACTGCGCGCCCCCTTCGGTGATGGCCCGGGCCCCGTACGAGATGCGCTCGCCGCCCTCGAGATAGGGCCGGATGGCCGGGTGGGTCTTGAAGCGCTGGAATTCGTCAAAGGGCGACAGGTACGGGTTCTTGTAGTTCAGGTGCACCACGAAGCCGATGGCCACGTAGTTGTCCCCGAAGTGGTACATGAAGGAGCCGCCGCCGGTCTGGTTGTCCAGGGGCCAGCCGAAGGTGTGCTGGGTCAGACCGGGCTGGAAGGCCGAATCCGGAACCTTCCAGAGCTCCTTGATGCCGATGCCGTACTTCTGGGGCTCCCGGCCCTTGTTCAGGTCGAAGCGGGCCTGGAGCTGCTTGGCCAGCGAACCGCGGACGCCCTCGCCGATGAGGGTGTACTTTGCGTGCAGTTCGATGCCGGGCTGGTAGTCGGGACCGGGCTGGCCGTCCTTGCCGATGCCAAAGACGCCAGCGACCACGCCCTTGACCGAACCCTCGTCATTGAAGACCAGCTCGGAGGCGGCCATGCCGGGGTAGATCTCCACCCCCAGGCCCTCGGCGTGTTGGGCCAGCCAGCGACAGACATTACCCAGGCTGGCGATGTAGTTGCCGTGGTTCAGCATCCACTTGGGGAAGGGCGCCCAGCTGACATCCAGCTCACCGGCCGGCCCAAGCATCAGGAACTTGTCCTGGGTCACCGCCGTTTCGAGGGGAACGCCCAGTTCCTTCCAGTCCGGCAGCAGCTCGGCGATCCCGCTGGGATCGATCACAGCCCCCGAAAGGATGTGCGCGCCGACCTCGGACCCCTTCTCCAGAACCGCGACCGAAATCTCGGCGCCCGCAGCCTCCGCCATCTGCTTCAGACGGATGGCCGCGGCCAGGCCGGACGGACCGGCGCCGACGATGACCACATCGTATTCCATCGCCTCGCGTTCGAGGGTCTCGCTCATTTTGCAAGCTCCGGTGCGCCGGTCGCCCCGCGCCGGCCTTGTTCCCTTCAGGCCTTATCAATAGCTTACGTCGGGTGGGTCAAGGGCGAATGGCGCCGGGCCCACCGCCAGCTGAGGGAATTTGCCGCAGATGAGCCGCCCGCCGGCCGCCGCCGTCTCCGAAAGCCTGCTCGCCTTCTGGGCGGAGGCGGGCGTCGATGCGGCCCTGCTCGAAACCACAGTGGATCGAATCGCGGAGGGACAGAGGCCGCTGGCGCCGAGGTTCGCCCCAGCGACAGCCCCGTCGCACGCACCCGCGACGGTGCGACGCGCGCCCCGGCCACCGGCGATCGAGACCGCGCGGGAGATCGCCCGCACCTGCAGCGACCTGGAGGCTCTCGCCACCGCGATCGAGGCCTTTGAGGGGTGCCCGATCCGCTTTGAAGGGGCGGCGAGCCGGGCGGTGTTCTCCCGGGGGCCGGCGGACGCCCCGGTGGTGGTGATCGGCGAGGCGCCCGGCGCCGAGGAGGATCGCGCGGGACGCCCCTTTGTCGGCAAGGCGGGCCGCATGCTCGACCGGATGCTGGAGGCCATCGGGCTCACCGACCGGGTCTTCATCACCAACACCGTCTTCTGGCGACCGCCAGGGAACCGGACGCCGACGCCCGAGGAACAACTGGTCTGCAAGCCTTTCGTAGAACAGGCGATACGGCTGGTGAGGCCCAGGATGCTGCTGCTGGTCGGCGCGCCGGCGACCCGGTGCCTGCTGGATCAGACCGAGGGCATCAACCGCCTGCACGGCCGATGGTTCGAGTGGCGGACTGCGGACGGTGACCTGGAGGTCCCAGCCCTGCCGACCTTCCACCCGGCCTTCCTGATGCGAACCCCGTCGGCCAAGGCCATGGCCTGGGCGGACCTCAAGACTTTCGCCGAACGCCTCAACCGGCCTGCACGCCCCTGAAACCGGACGTCAGCCGGCGATCCGCAGCCGCAGGGCGCCCCTGGACGTCCGACGAAGGGCGGCGGCGA
Source organism: Phenylobacterium sp. (assembly GCA_020401865.1). GTDB lineage: Bacteria > Pseudomonadota > Alphaproteobacteria > Caulobacterales > Caulobacteraceae > Phenylobacterium. The sequence continues at coordinate 52,712 of JADCAS010000001.1, forward strand.
CGCTGCATCCCGGCGGCAGGCCCAGCAAACGGGCGCGGGGCGTGACCAGGCCCAGGGGAGGTCCTGGCGACCAGAAGCCCAGCACGGCGGGGCCCGTCAGGGCCAGCCCGCGATCGAGGCCCGGGGTCCCGAGCGCGGTCAGGTCCCTACCCAACCGGTCCAGGGCGAAGGCGTCGAGCCTGAGCCCGGACGAAGCCAGAAGGATCAGGTCGCTGCGCGCCTGACGCACCGCGACTCCAAGTCCGCCGGACACCACAAGCGCGCCAGCGTCTTCGCAGAGGGCGGCCAGCTCGGGGTCCCCGGGTTCAGGCTGAAGAACGAGGACGTCGCGGATCAGGCCACTGACGGCCCCGGGCACGAGATCAGACAGCAAGCCCGAAAGGCCAGCTGCGGATCGCTCCGGACAGGTGAGGACGGAGAGCATGTCGCCAAGAAGCGGCGGCGGAGCGGCAGGTCAAGTCCAACGCCCTTGATGGGACTGCCATGGATGCTAGCGTCCTGCTAGAACCCCTTCCCATGTGGACTTCCGGAGAAAGCCGCGCGGGCTCTCAACCCGGCCGCACAGGACGCCTCCTGGCGGCGGTCTGCGCCGCACTGGCCGTGTTCGGCGGCCAGGCGGCGGCGGAGACTTTCGACGCCCCCGAAACCCTCTCGGCCTTCAGGTCCCTTTCCTCCAACGAGGAGGCCTATTGCAGCCGGATCGCCCTGATCCGCAAGGCCCAGACCCGGATCGATATCCAGACCTACATCCTGACCCCGGACATCACAGGCTCAGGTCTGGTCCGCGAACTGGAAGCGGCGGCGGGTCGAGGCGTGGCGGTAAGGCTGCTCCTCGACGACTACGGATCGCACAAGGCCAAGCCCCGGCTGGACCGACTGCGCCGCCTGCCGGGGGTCGAGATCCGCTACATCAACGCCTCCCGCAATCAGGGGCTTCTGCGCCGGGTCGACTATGTCCTCCGCTTCGGTCAGCTCAACCGGCGGATGCACAACAAGTCCTTCATCGTCGATGACCAGTCGGCGATCGTCGGCGGCCGGAACATCGGCGATGTCTATTTCCGGCGCGGCGGCGTGGTGTTCTCCGACCTTGACTTGATTATCGAGGGGCCGGCCCTGACCGACCTGAAGCGCGTCTTCGACATCTACTGGGACTCCCCTCTGACCGTGCCTCTGGATGACGTTGCGCCCTTGCCCGCCAAACCGCGGCCCATACAGGACCCCTCGCCTGAGTTGACGCCGACCTGTTCGGCGCCGGCGGAGGGACAGCCCCGGCCTCTTCAGCCCGTTCCTGCTGTGGTGTTCTCAGACCCGCCGACCAAGCTCAGCCGGGCTCCCGACGCCGCGCCTGTATTTGATCCGGTCCGGGACCAGATTCGGCGCGAGATTGAGACGCCCTCGCGCTCCCTTTACATTGTCTCGCCCTACTTCATTCCCAACGATCGCTGGGTGCACCAGCTCGTCGCCCTTCGCGCCGAGGGCGTCGAGATCGGAATCCTCACCAACTCCGGACGAGCCACCAACTCAACCCCTGTCCACGCCGCCTACTCGAAGTATCGCCGAGAGCTGTTGAAGGGCGGCGTCCGCCTCTTCGAGTTCAAGCCGACGGCGCCAACCGTCGAGGAGCCGGACCTTGAGTTCGCCGGCCTGCGGTCCCGCTCGACCCTGCATGCCAAAACCTTCGCCGTCGACGATCAGAAGCTTTTTGTCGGATCGTTCAACTTCGACCCCCGCTCGGTAAGCCTGAACACGGAAATGGGGATCATCCTGCGCAGCCCGCAGGCCGCCGGGGGCGTGCGCACCTATTTCGAGGTCGGAGCGCGAACCAGCGCCTACGAGCTCCGGATGCAGTCGGACCGCATTGTCTGGGTGGACTCCACCGCGACGGGCGAGAAGGTCCTGAAGCGAGAACCCGGCATCAACCTCTTCCACCGGGCCATCCTGCAGGCGCTGGCCCTGGCCCCCATCGAGCACCTGCTCTGAAGGCCGGAAGCCCGGGCCTCAGACCGCCTGCCGGAGTCCCTCGGACAGCCGCTCTTCCTTGAGCTTCTCAGCGACGAGGAAGGCGAGTTCGAGGGCCTGTTCACCGTTCAGCCTGGGGTCACAGTGGGTATGGTACCGGTCTGCGAGGTCGCCCTCGGACAGGGCCCGCGCCCCGCCGAGGCACTCCGTGACGTTCTGGCCGGTCATCTCCAGGTGAACTCCGCCCGGGTGCACGCCCTCGGTCCGGCAGATTTCGACGAAGCTCTTCACTTCCGACAGGATCCGGTCGAACGGCCGGGTCTTGTAGCCTGTGGCGGCGGTCAGGGTGTTGCCGTGCATGGGATCAATGGCCCACACGACCCTTGCGCCGGCGGTGCGCGTCGCCTTCAGGAGGCCCGGCAGTCGGCCGGCGATCTTGTCGTGGCCGAAGCGACCATAGAGGGTCAGCCGGCCGGGCTGGTTGCCCGGGTTCAGAACCTCGATCAGGCGGAGCAGCTCGTCCGCCTCAAGGGTTGGCCCCACCTTCAGTCCGATAGGGTTCCGGATCCCGCGGAAGAACTCCACATGGGCGCCGTCCAGCTGCCGGGTCCGCTCGCCGATCCACAGGAGGTGGGCGGAGGTGTCGTACCAGTCGCCGGAGGTGGAATCGACCCGGGTCATGGCCTCCTCGAAACCCAGGAGCAGGGCCTCATGGGAGGTGAAGAACTCGACCCGGTGAAGGTCGGGGTGGGTCTCGGGCGTTACGCCGATCGCGGCCATGAAGGCCAGGGCCTCGGAGATCTTCTCCGAAAGGGCGCGATAGCGGGCGCCCTGCGGGCTGTCGTCCACGAAACCCAGGGTCCAGCGATGGATATTGTGCAGGTCGGCATAGCCGCCGCCGGCGAAGGCGCGGAGCAGGTTGAGGGTCGAGGCCGACTGGCCGTAGGCCTGCAGCAGGCGCTGGGGATCCGGGGTCCGCGAAGCGGCGTCGAAGTCCATGCCGTTGATGATGTCGCCCCGATAGGACGGCAGGGTGACGTCCCCGACGGTCTCGGTGGCGGAGGAGCGCGGCTTGGCGAACTGGCCGGCCATGCGGCCGACCTTCACCACCGGCTTGCCCCCGGCGAAGGTCAGCACCACAGCCATCTGCAGGATCAGGCGGAAGGTGTCGCGGATGTTGTCCGCATGAAACTCCTTGAAGCTCTCCGCACAGTCGCCGCCCTGCAGCAGGAAGGCGCGCCCGGCCTCGACGTCGGCGAGGAGGGAGGTCAGCCGCCGGGCTTCTCCGGCAAAGACCAGGGGCGGCATGCCGCGCAGGGTCTGCTCGACCGAGGCCAGGGCTTGGGCGTCCGGATAGTCCTCCGGCATGTGCTTGCCAGGACGGGACCGCCAGGTGGAAGGGCTCCAGGAAGGGCTCATCTTGCAACTCCGCGCCCGCATCGGCGGGCGCGGCGTTCTATACGGAACGGCCGGAAAGGTCGATAGGCCGGGCGCGCAGGACCAGGATGCAGGCCAGGGCGGAGAGGGCGCCCAGGGCCAGCCACCATTCCTGCCAGACCCCGAAGCTGACGGCGCCGAAGATCAGGTAGGCGACCGCTGTCGCCGTTGCCGCCGCTGCCGCCGGGGTTCGGACGGGCCGGGACAGTCCCGAGAAGATCGAGGCCCAGACAATGGCGGCTGCGACCGCTCCGATCAGGCCCAGCTCCATCCAGATCTGGAGGGGGGCGTTGTGGGGATGAAGCTGGATGCCCGGCCCGAAGGCGCGGCTCGCATCCAGCCCCCATCCGGGCAGGGGACGGGCCCAGATCCAGTCCACCGCCTTCCCCCAATAGCCCAGGCGTTGAAGCCAGGACTCCGAAAGGAAGGGGGCGATGCGCTCGTCAAGTCCCAGGGCGAAGGCCCCCTTCGCCAGAAGAGGCGCCAGCAGAACCCCCCCCGCGCTCAGTCCCGCCAGGAGACGTGGAGCCAGGGAGGGAAGGCCCAGGACCAGGCCCGCCGCCAGGATGGCGCTGGCGAGGGCCAGGAGGGGCGCGTCGTAGCCGAAGACGAGGGCCGGTCCGATGATCCCGGCGCCCAGAACAAGGCCCAGAATCCACCGGGTCCGCCCGCTGACCGCGGCGAGGGCCGGCGGCGCCAGCAGGGTCAGGACGTAGAGGCCCTGGGCGACATTCTTGATCGCATAATCGGGGCGCACAGCCTGGTCGATCAGGCCCAGGAGGACCTTGTAGCCTGCGGCGGAGGTTAGGGCCTCGAAAAGGAGGAGGAGCGCCAGCACCCCGGCGGCCGTCGCAAGTCCGCTCATGAGCCTGGGAAGCCGGGCCTCTGGAACCGCCCGCGCGGCGCTGACCGCGCAGCCGTAGAGGGCCAGCATGAAGACCAGCTTCAGCCCCGTCTGTTCGTCGAGATCTGCGGGGCGCCAGGGGCTCCAGAAGGCCGAGGCGCAGGCCCAGACCAGGGCCGTGAAGAGGGCCAGCAGGAGGGCCCGGTCCTCCGTCCGAATCCTCACGGACAGCGCCGTGAGCAGGCCCGCAAGGGCGACGGCAGGGGCGAAGCCGAGGGAACCCGCCCAGCCCAGCAGGGGGGTCAGGACCAGCAGTCCTGCGATCACCCCGGCGGTCCAGCGGCCTGGCGATGTCTGGGCGGCGGGCAAGCTCAGGCCACAGTCCGGGGAACCGGCTCGCTGAGCGTCACCAGTTCCTCCGCCAGGGTGGGATGCACGGCGCAGGCGGAGTCCCACTGGGCCTTGGTGACCCCCAGCTTGAGCGGGACGGCGGCCATCTGGATGATCTCCGGGGCGTCGGGTCCCACCACATGGCAGCCCAGCATCCGCTGGGTGTCGGCGTCGACCACCAGTTTCACCAGGGCCTGCTCCTGGCCGCCGTAGAAGGTCTCCTTCATGGGCCGGAACCGCGACCGGTAGATGTCCACGTTGGGATAGGCCGCCCGGGCCTCGGCCTCGGTCAGGCCCACCGTCCCCACGGGCGGCTGGCTGAAGACCGCCGATGCGACGGCCTCGTGGTCGAAGCGGGTGGGCTGTCCGTAGAACTCCGTGCGGGCGAAGGCGGCGCCCTCGCGGATAGCGACGGGGGTCAGGTTGATCCGGTCGGTGACGTCACCCACAGCCCAGACGCTGGCGGCAGAGGTCTTCGACCAGGCGTCCACCCGAATCTCGCCATTGGGACCCGTCTCCACCCCTGCCGACTCCAGGCCCAGCCCGCGGGTATGAGGCTTGCGCCCGGTCGCCAGCATCACCTCGCCGGCCGCAAGGGCCTGTCCGTCAGACAGGTGGCACTGCAGATCGCCGGAACGGCCTGAGATTTCGACAGGATGCGCTCCGAGGATGAGCTTTACCCCCCGCCGCTGGATCTCGGCGGCGACATGCGAACGGATGTCCTCGTCAAAGCCCCGCAGGACCTGGTCGCCCCGATAGACGAGGGTCACGTCAACGCCCAGGCCGTTGAAGATCCCCGCGAATTCCACCGCGATGAACCCGCCGCCGACGATGACCATCCGTTCCGGCAGGGTCGGGAGATCAAACGCCTCCTCGGAGGTGATGGCGAGGTCCGCCCCCGGCAGGTCCTCCGGTTTCCAGGGCCGACCGCCCGTGGCGATGAGGATGCGCTGCGCCGTCACCGCCCCCCTGCCCTCGACCTGCAGGCTCTGGGGGCCGGTCAGCACGGCGCGACCCTCCAGGATCTCGCCGCCCGAACGGGTGAGGTTGGCGACATAGAGGCCCGAAAGGCGCGCGATCTCACGGTCCTTGGCCTCCCGGAACCGGGTCCAGTCGAAGGTCGCGCCCGAGGCTGACCAGCCGTAGCCCTCGGCGATGTGCGCGGAGTGGGGAAACTCCGAGGCGTAGACCATGAACTTCTTGGGCACGCAGCCTCGGATCACGCAGGTGCCGCCGACCCGGTACTCCTCGGCCACGGCCACCTTCGCGCCCGAGGCGGCGGCCAGACGACCTGCCCGGACACCGCCGGACCCGGCGCCGATGACAAAGAGGTCGTAGTCGAACTGGCTCATGATCGGGCTCCCCGGGGCGCAGGCGGCGCGACCCTAGAGCAATTCAGGCCGCTGTTGAATGCGAGCCTTGGCGGCTAAGGCTCAATCTCCTGAACACCGGCATCCGTCGCCACCAGGGCCAGGTCGGCGAGGTCCAGGAAGAGGCCGTGGTCGACCACGCCGGTCACCGACTTCAGCGCCGCCGCCAGGGCTGCCGGGGCGTCGATCCGGCCGCAGGCGATGTCGTAGATCACGTTGCCGCCATCGGTCAGGACGGGCGAGCCGTCCTTCACCCTCAATCGCGGCGCCGCGCCGATGTCGCAGTCCGAAAGCGCGTCACAAATCCTGTCGAGGGTGGTCGTATGCCCGAACGCCACCACCTCCAAGGGCAAGGGAAAGGCTCCCAGGCGGGTCACGCGCTTGCCGGCGTCGGCGATGACCACGCAGCGGCGGGAGGCCTCCCAGACCAGCTTCTCGCGCAGGAGGGCCGCGCCGCCGCCCTTGATGAGGGACAGGGCCGGGCCGATCTCGTCGGCGCCGTCCACGGTCAGGTCGATGGGGCCGGTCTCGCCCAGCTCGGCGATCCGGATTCCCAGCTCCTGGGCGAGGGCCGCGGTGGACCGGGAGGTGGCCACGCCGACGATGTCCAGCTTCCGCGCTGCAAGGGCCCGCACGAACCATTCGGCGGTGGAGCCGGTGCCCAGGCCCACCACCATGCCCGGCTGGACGATGGCGGCGGCGGCCTCGCCGGCGGCCCGCTTCTGATCCTCGACGCTCATGGGCCGGCCTTGCCCTTGCGCGCAGCCTTCTCGGCGCTCTTGCGGGCCCGGAAAGCGGCCGCCCATCCGGCCTTGTTGCTCTGCTCGCCCCGCGCCACGGCGAGGGCGTCGTCCGGCACGTCGCGGACGATGACCGATCCCGAGCCCGTCATGGCGCCGGCGCCGATGGAACGGGGGGCGACGATGGCCGTGTTCGACCCGATGAAGGCGCCCGGGCCCACATGGGTCTCGTACTTGTCGAAGCCGTCGTAGTTGCAGAAGATCGTGCCGGCGCCGATGTTGGCCCCCGCCCCGACCGTGCCATCGCCCAGGTAGGACAGGTGATTGGCCTTGGCGCCCCTGTCGAGGCGGACCTTCTTGACCTCGACGAAGTTGCCGATGTGGACCTCCTCGCCGATGTCCGCGCCCGGGCGGAGGCGGGCGTAGGGGCCGATCAGGGCGCCGGGCCCCACCGTGGCGCCCTCCAGGTGGCTGAAGGCGCGGATCACCGCACCGGTGGCGATGCTGACCCCGGGGGCGAAGACCACATAGGGCTCGACCTGGACGCCGGCCTCGATCCGCGTGTCCCAGGAGAAGTGCACGGTGTCGGGCGCCGGCATGACCACGCCCTCGGACAGGAAATGGGTCCGGCGACGCTGCTGGAAGACCGCCTCGGCCTGGGCCAGCTGGGCGGGGGTGTCGGCGCCCATCACGGCGCTCTCGGGGGCGTAGTGGGCCCGGACTCGACCGCCCTCGCCGGCGGCGATGGCGACGGCGTCGGTCAGGTAGTACTCGCCCTTGGCGTTGGCGTTGGTGACCCGGGAGAGCCAGCCGAAGAGGCGCGCCCGGTCGGCGCAGAGCATGCCGGCGTAGCAATCCCGAACGGCCAGCTCCTCCTGCGAGGCGTCGCGGGCCTCGACGATACGCAGGACCTCACCCCCGGGTCCGCTCAGGATTCGCCCGTAGAGCAGGGCGTCGGCGGGGCGAAAGCCGAGCAGGGCGAGGTCCGTCCCCGCTGCGCGCAGGCTGAAGAGCGGGTCGAGGTCCTCAGGCTGCAGCAGGGGGCAGTCGCCATGGACCACCATGACGTCGCCGTCGAAGTCCGCCAGGGCGGGCGCGGCCGCGAGGACCGCATGGCCGGTGCCCAGGGGCGGATCCTGTACGGCCACGGCGCCGGCGCTCAGCCGCGCCTCGACCAGACGACGGACCTCGGGGCTATGGGTCCCGACCACCACCACCACCCGCTCGCAGCCGGTCTCGAGCACCGTGTCGATGACGCAGTCCAGCAGGGTGCGCCCGCCGACCCTGTGCAGTATCTTGGGGATGGGGGACTTCATCCGGGTCCCCCGCCCGGCGGCGAGGATGACGGCGGCGCGGGCGGTCATGGCGGAAACCCCGGAATCGCAGGCGAGATGGTCATCATGGCGGCTTTAGCCGAAACCGCCAGCGGAGTCCCCGCCCCAGGCCCCTCTTCTCAGGAGCGTCCATGCCGCCTACCGCACAGCCCCTGGCCGGCGCCGTCATCGCCTTCGACCTCGACGGCACCCTCGTGGATTCGGCCCCCGACCTGGTGGGGACGCTGAACCATCTCCTGGGCGAAGAGGGAATCGCCCCCCTGCCCTTCGACCAGGGCCGCAGCCTGATCGGCCACGGCGCCCGGCGGCTGATCCAGCGCGGCTTCGAGGTCCACGGTCTCGCGGTCGAGGGCGCAGACCTGGAGGCTCTCTTCGAGCGCTTCATCGACCATTACAACGTGCACAGCGCCGACCTCACCCGCCCCTTCCCCGGCGTGCCCGAGAGCCTTGCGGCCCTGCGCGCCGCCGGCGCCCGGCTGGCCGTCTGCACCAACAAGCTGACCCGCCTGTCGACGCCCATCCTCGACGCCCTCGACCTTTCCCGCCACTTCGACGCCGTGATCGGCGCCGACCTCGCCCCCGCGCCCAAGCCGGATCCGCGGCACCTGGAGCTGGCGGTGCAAGCCGCAGGCGGCGACATCCGTCGGGCGGTCATGGTCGGGGACGCAGGCACGGACGCCGGCGCCGCCCGGGCCGCCGGAGCGGCCCTGGTCCTCGTCAGCTTCGGCTACACTGAAATCCCCGCCTGGGAACTGCGTCCCGACCGGCTGATCGATCACTTCGACGACCTCATGCCCGCCTGCCTGGAGCTTCTGGCGCCGGGGTGAATCGCGGCCTATCCTGGCGCCTTGAGCTTCGCCGCGTTCAGGACGGAGCCAGGGGGAAGACCATGACGGCATCCATCATCCTGCGCCTCTGGGCGTTCTCAGCCGTCGTCCTCGTGTCCCTCGCAAACCCCGCCCTCGCCGCCGAGGTCCACCCCGGCCAGTCGGTTTACGACCGGGCCTGCGCGGCCTGCCACAACGCCCCCGAGCCCGGCAGCCGCGCCGCTCCCGTGGCCAGCCTGCGCCAGATGGACGCCCGCACCCTGCGCGCCTCCCTGACCACCGGGGTCATGAAGGGCATAGGCGACAGCCTCGCGCCAGACGACCTGCGCGCGGTGGTCGACTACCTGGCCATCAAACCCAAACCGATCTCCGATGACTGGATCGAGACCGCCCGCTGTCCCGCCGACCGGCGCGCCGTGGATGCAGGCGCCGCCATCCCCTCCGGTGGGTTCGGCATCGCCGCCGACAACCGCCGCCGCCTGACCGCCGCCCAGTCTGGCCTGACCACAGCCTCCCTGGCCCGGCTGAAACCCGCCTGGACCCTGGCCATACCCAATGCGACCATCCTGCGCTCCCAGCCCGTCCTGCTGGGTTCGACCCTGTTCTACACCGCCAGCCAGGCCTCGACCCTGCTGGCCCTCGACGCCGGGACCGGCTGCATCAAGTGGGCGGCGAAGACCCCGTCCGGCATCCGCACCAGCCTGGCTATAGGCCGCCTCGGTAAGGCGGGGCCGCTGGCGGTGGTGGGCGGCGACGAAGGCGGCCACCTGCAGGCCTGGGAGGCCGCCACGGGCAAGATTCTCTGGCGCGCAGATCCCCGCCATGACACGGGCGGCGTCCTGACCGGCGCCCCGGTCTTCGCCGGCGACCGGCTGATCGTCCCGATCTCGGCCCTGGACGTGGCCCAGGCCATGCGACCCACCTTCGCCTGCTGCTCGACCCACGGCGCCGTCAGCGCGGTGGACGCTACAAACGGCAAGTTGCTCTGGACATGGCATGCGACACCCGACGCCCAGCCTCTCGGCGTGAAGAACAGCGCCGGCGTGGAGATGCGCGGCCCCTCCGGCGCGCCGGTCTGGTCCACCCCCGCGGTGGACACGAAGCGCGGCCTGGTCCTGGCCTCCACCGGCGAGAACACCTCGCCGCCGGCCACCGGGACCTCCGACGCCATCATCGCCCTCGACCTGGCCACCGGTAAGCAGAAGTGGGTCTTTCAGGCCCTGGCCAACGACGTGTGGAACATGTCCTGCCCCTCCGGGCGCGAGAGCCGCCGCAAGCCCGGACCCAACTGCTTCTTCTTCGACAGCGACAGCGTCCTACGCGACCACGACTTCGGCGGCGGCCCGGTGCTGTTCCCGGCTGGAGGGCGCACCCTCGTCCTGGCCGGCCAGAAGTCCGGCGATGTCTGGGCCCTGGACCTGAAGACCGGGCGCAAGGTCTGGAGCGACAAGTTCGGCCCCGGGACCCCCCTGGGCGGGGTGCACTGGGGCATCGCCGCCGACGAGACCCGGGTCTTCGCCCCCATCGCCGACCCGGGCGTGCCCGAGCCGGTCAGCGCCTCGGGGGTCCACGCCCTCGACGCCGCCACGGGCAGGCGCCTCTGGTCCTGGCGGGCCCTTCCCGACTGCAGCGAGGCCCGCAAGGCGCGCGGCCCGGGCTGCGAGCGGGCCGGCATCTCGGCCCCACCCCTGGTGGTGGATGGCGCCATCATCGCCGCCGGCCTTGACGGGCGCCTGTGGGTGCTCGACGCCGCCAGCGGAACGGTGCTGGCCAGCCTCGAGACCGCCGGACCCCGGGACAGCCTGAACGGCGTACCCGCCCGGGGCGGCGCCGTGGACTCCGGCGGCCTCTTCGCCGGCGGCGGCATGGTCTTCGTCGGCTCCGGCTACGCCGCCTTCGGCCAACCGGCCGGCAACGCCCTGATCGCCTTCCGCCCCGGACCCTGAGGCCGGGCCCCCGCTTGCAGCGCGCAGGCGGGCAGGCTATAGCCGCAACCCTTCCGGCGGATGCGTAGCTCAGCGGTAGAGCACCTCGTTCACACCGAGGGGGTCACAGGTTCGATCCCTGTCGCATCCACCAGGATTCATCCGGCCCTGCGATCCATTGACCCGCCCCTCACCGCGCCAGAGGGCGGCATGCCAATGTCTCAAATCTGGGCCATGTCCCACGGGCCATGGGTTCGAAGTCGGGCCCTGGGACTGGCGCTTCCGGAGGCGGTGGGTTGAGGCCGGCGTCATCGAAGCGTCGCCGGAACGTCGCCGCGTCGACTTCGAACTGACACTGGCGTGACATCCTGCATGGGCAGTCAGGGGGCCTGCTGGAGGCTCCCATGTATCTTTCTCGACTTCTCCCGATCCGTCGCCACGCCCTTCTGGCCAGCGTCGCCGCCGTGGCCCTCTCCGGGCCCGCGCTTGCGGCCGAGGACGCCGACGAGGGCATGCTCTCGGAGGTCATCGTCACTGCAGAGAAGCGCGAGACCAACCTCCAGAAGACGCCCGTGGCCGCCTCGGTGCTCGGCGCGGAACAACTCGCCGACCGGCGCATCCAGAGCCTTGCGGACCTGACCACGGGGATCCCTTCCCTGCGGGTGGCGCCGTTCTTCTCACGGACTTCGGCTCTGACGGTGGGCATTCGCGGCATCGTCCCCTTCGACGCCAACCAGCCGAGCCGGGACGCAGGCGTCGGCGTCTACATCGACGGGGTCTACCTGGGACGGTCCCAGGGCCTGGGCGCCACGCTTTATGACATCGAGCGGATCGAAGTGCTGAAGGGGCCGCAGGGCGCGCTGTTCGGCCGGAACTCGACCGGCGGCGCAGTCAGCATTGTCAGCCGCAAGCCCTCGGGCGAGCTGGGCCTTCGACAGAGCTTCGGCGTGCGCAACTTCGGCGGCTACAGCGCCGAGACCCACCTGGACCTGCCCGAGTGGAACAACCTCGCCGTGAAGATCGACGGGGTCGTCAGCAAGCGTGACGGCACCACGGACAACCCGATGGAAGGCCAGTCGGACTTCAACGCCATTGACCGGGCCGGCATCCACGTGGGCGTCCTCTGGTCGCCGACCGACGACTTCGAGGCCCGGCTGGACTTCGATGAGGCCTATGACGGGACGACGCCCTACTATGTGCAGCTCCTGTCCAAGACGCCCACGTCCCCGGCCCTGGCGCCGCTGGTCAAGATCCAGTCCGACCGGGCGAAGGTCGCGGACATCGGCGTGCCCCAGGAGGACAGCGTCGGCCGGACCCAGGGCTGGGCCCTGCACCTGTCCTGGTCGCCGTCGGAGGACCTGGAGCTCCGCACCATCTCGGCCTACCGGCGCCTCAAGCAGAGCCAGTACGACAACGGGATCGGCGCCCACGCCGGGGTCTTCGTCCCCAACGGCCAGTTCGCCCGCTACAGCCTCGCCTCCCTGCGACAGGACCAGGTCAGCCACGAGATCCAGGCTCTCGGAACCCTTGGCGACCTGACCTATGTCGTCGGCGCCTACTATTACAACGAAGAGGGTGACGACGACGCCTGGACGCCCAACACCCTGCAGTGGAACGCCACCGGCACCGCGGCGACCCGCCTGCCGAGCCTGCTGGCAGGCGCCCGCTGGCCCTTCCCGGACCGGGCCAGCACCGCCCGGGCCACCAGCACCGCCTTGTTCGGCCAGGCGACATGGATCCCCAGCGCCCTCGACGGCCGGCTACGGCTGACGGCGGGCGGCCGCTTCACCCAGGACAAGAAGAGCGGCCAGCTGACCCGGGTGAACGGCGCCGTGACCGCCCTCGCCTTCACCTTCGAGGACGAACGCTTCGATCCCTCGGTCTCGGCCCTGTTCGACCTGACCGAGACGACCAGCGTCTACGCCAAGTGGGGTACGGCCTACCGGGCGGGCGGGGCGAACTCGCGCTCGGTCAGCTACCGCGCCTTCGGGCCCGAGGAGGTCGCCACCACCGAGGCCGGCGTCAAGAGCGAGTTCTGGGACCAACGGGCCCGCCTGAACGTCGCAGCCTTCACCACCCGCTACACGGACATCCAGATCGACTTCTCGGCGGTCAACCTCAACAACAGCAACCGCGGCACTCTCGAGACGGTGAACGCCCCCGGGCGCGGCCGCATCGAGGGCCTCGAGGTCGATTTCACCATTGCGCCGGTCACCGGGCTGACCCTGGCGGCGAACTACGCCTTCACCACCAGCCACCTCCCCGTCGCCGCCAATCCCTTCGCCGGCGGGCGCCTGCAACCCGTCTACATCGTCTACACCCCGAAGAACGCCCTCAGCGCCTCCATCGACTATGTCCGCCCGATCGGCGACATGACCCTGCGGGCCCACCTCGACGCGAACTTCGCAGACGGCTACCGGGGCTCATCCGGAGAGGCCACCTTCTCCGACGCCTCAATGGTCTGGAACGGCCGTCTGGCCCTGACAGACATCCGGATCACGGACAGCGTGCGGATGGAGGCCAGCCTCTGGTCCCGCAACCTCTTCGACGCCGCCTACGTCTTCTATCGCAGCGCCGGCGCCGCCGCCGCCCAAGGCGTTTTCGGGATGTTCAACGAGCCCCGGACCTATGGCCTGGACCTGACCTTCCGCTACTGACCTTACGAGGAAACCGACACCATGATCAGGTCCTTTACCCTTGCTGGCGCCCTGGCCCTCAGCCTCGCCGCCGGAACGTCACAGGCCCGTGTCGTCGGGGAGCGTGTCGAGCGCCCGGCGCCGGACCGGGTCATTGTCAGCTGGACTGCAGCCGGTCCGGTAGACGTCTACGCTGCAGAACGCCCAGACGCGCCCCGGGAGCGGATGAAACTGGTATCGGATGACGACAGGGACGGTCGGCACGAGTTCGCCGCGGACCTGATCAGCCGCCCCTACTTCCTGTTGGTCGACGCCGCAGACGGACAGGCCACCCGGGTGGCCGAGCGCGTCCTCCCCCTGGCGCAGGGATCCAACTTCCGGGACCTCGGAGGTTATCGGACCGAGGACGGGCGATCCGTCCGCTGGGGCCGGATCTACCGCTCGGGCGCCACGCCAACCCTGACCGACGAGGACCTTCGCCGGGTCCGGGAACTGGGCCTCTCCCAGATGGTCGATCTCCGGTCCAGCGAGGAGCGCGTGCTGGCGCCTTCGAAGATCGAGGGTGTTCCCTATTCGTCCGTGGGCTACTCGATGGCCGCCATAGCCCAGAACCGCAATGCGGAGGTTCCGGACATGGAGGCGATCTACCGCGGCTTCCCGGAACTGCTGGCGCCTCAGGTCCGTGTCCTGTTCGCCAGCCTGCTCCGTAACGAGGGACCTGTGGTCTACAACTGTTCCGCGGGCCAGGACCGGACCGGGTTCGCCTCAGCCCTGATCCTGCGCGCCCTCGGCGTGCCCATGCAGACCGTGTTGGCGGACTACCACCTGTCGACGACCTATCGCCGGCCGCAGTACGAGATGCCCAAGCTGACGCCGGAGCTGATTGCATCGAACCCTGGCGCTGCGATCTACGCCCAGTACCAGAAGGACCCCAAGTACCTGACGCCCCAACCCCTGAAGGACAGCTCCGGCCGCGGATACCTCACCTTCGCGCTTGAGGAGGTCGATCGGCGGTGGGGCTCTGTCGCCGCCTATCTCCAGGCTGAAGCGGGCGTCGGGCCGGCTGAACTGGCCCAACTGAGGGCGCTCTATCTGGAGTAAGCCGGCTCACAGTCACCGCACGCCCTGGGACACCCGCCTTGAGGCGGGGCGCGGCGGCGGGGCCTGAGTGTCGCTCATGGGGTGATCAGGACGCGGGTCGGAGAGCGACGCCTTGATGCGGCTCAACGGCCCTACCCTGAGCGGCGCAGCGCTGGTAGGTTCGGCGCCTCAGTTTCCGGAGCCCGACCATGATCCGCAATCCTGGCCTCCTCGCCCTGTCGACCGCGAGCCTTGTCGTCCTGTCCGCCTGCCAGCATGCTCCGGAGGGCATCCCCACGCCGAGACTGGCGGTGAGCAGTTTCTACAACAGTTATGAAGGTGACTTCCGGCAGGCCGAGACGGCGCGGCTGAGCAAGACCCTGGCCACCGAGGTCGAGCAGGCCAAAGCCAACGAAGTCGAGTCCGCCGCGCGGACGAAGGCGGGCCCCAATCCTGGCGACAAGCCCAACATCCTGGAGGGCGAGATCTTCGCCGGCCTCAGCGAGGGCTACACCAGCTACAAGATGGGTCCGGCACGCGTACTCGGCGACAGGGCCTCGGTGGCGGTGACCTTCCGCAACAAGGGCTACAAGACCCGCTGGACCGACGACGTGAAGCTGGTCAACGACAACGGCTGGAAGATCGACAACGTCCTCTTCACCGGCGGCTGGACCGGGCAGACGAGCACCCGCGACGTCTTGCGCCAGTTCAACGCCCAGCCTGTCGCGCCCTGACCGGCGGCGGGCTTACACCGCCCCCGGGCGGATGAAACCTTCCCGCACCTTCGGCTTCACGCCCGCCACAGACAGAAGGCTTTCCACGCAGTCCCGGATGGAGTCATCCAGGGGGCGGAACTCGATGCCTGTGACCGCACGGATCCGGTCGTTTCGAAGGTCCGCAAGGGCCCAGACGGCCCGCAGCTCCGCCTCCCGCGCCTGGATCCGCTCCGGGAAGGGATCGGTGACCTCAGGCGTATCGTGGCCAATCTCGGGCAGGAGCCGGTCGATGTCGGCGCAGATGTCCTCGACCCTGCGCATGTCGGTGGACCAGGCGATGAACCGCTCGCCGTTGGCGACCTCGGTGCTCTCCAGCAGGCCGATATGGGCCAGGGCGTCGTCGCGCACGTCCACGGTCATCCAAGGCCGGTAGGCGCCGTTCTGGAGGTACTTGCCCAGCAGCATGGTCTCTATGTTGTGCTGCCAGGGGCCCATGTCCTTCTGGTGGGCGGACAGGATGGGCCCGACATTGTCCCCCGGGCAGCAGGTGATGGCGTCCCAGCGACCGCTGGACTCGGCGGCGTCCGCGAAGGCCCGTTCGGCATGGAGTTTTCCCATGGAGTAGCCCTGGCCGCGATCCGGGGTCCGCTTCGGGTTGGATTCGTCCGGGTAGCGATCCTCGTAGAAGACCGGCCGGCGCGCCACTTCGTAGATGTCCGCCTCAGAGATCACGGCGGCGATGGAAGAGGTCAGGACCACCCGGGTGACCGACCCCGAGGCCTCCACACTGCGGATGATATGGTCGCAGACCCGGGCGACATAGGCCTGGTCCTCGTAGGTGCTCACGTGGGCGATGTGGGCCACGCCGTGGCATCCCCGGAAGATCTCGTCGTAGCAGCCGTCCCGATCGAGGTCGGCGGCGTGCAGGGTCAGGCGGCCGGAGGCGTAGCCGGGCATGGCCTTGAGGAAGGCGGTCCGGCTGGGATCGTCCACGTCGCGCACGCAGGCCCGCACGCGATACCCCCTGTCCAGCAGCAGCCGGACGGTCCAGCCGCCCAGGAAGCCCGCAGCCCCGGTGACGGCCACGGTCCCGCGCTTTGGAATGGGCGCCATGTCTTCCTCCCCTGCGATCGTAAGGGCGACAGGAAGGACCCTGGCGCCCCGGCTGTCAAATCAGGCCGGCGGCGCGGACCACGAGGGCCAGAAGGACAAGGACGAAGGCCGAGACAAGACCCAGGCCGACGCCGTCGATGGTTCCGAGGCGCCCTTCGATCTCTGGCGGGGTCCGCAGCGACCGCTCCCGCATGGCGAGGAACAGGGGGAAGGCGAAGGCCATGGCCACGCTCCAGCCGACGACCGGATAGAGCCAGACCCACCTCATGCGCCTGCGGCGACCCTCCAGCACCATCCAGATGGAGGCGGCCCAGCCGACGATGAGAATATCGAAAGCGATGGACCTGGCGCCCGGGGTCACCACCGTGTCCTTCAGGAAGTCCATCATCCCGCCAGGACCGGACCCAGGGCCGAAATAGGCGAGGTTCTGGCTCCAGGTCAGGACGAGCCCGGCGAGGGCGAGGACCAGGAACACGGGGAAGAGGAAACGTTCCTGCATGAGAACCTCCGGTATCAGCGCACGTAACTGGCGCCATTGATGTCGAGGATGGCGCCGGTCATGGAAGCCGGCGCCTCGAGGGTGAGGAAGGCGACGGCGGCGGCGACCTCCTCCGGGTCGGCGACGCGGCCGAGGGGGATGTCGGCGAGCAGCGTCTCGCCGCCCCGGCTGGCCAGGTAGTCGTCCGCCATTCCCGTCAGGGTGAAGCCGGGACAGACGGCGAAGGCGAGGACGCCGCGAGCCGCAAAGCCCCGGGCGATGGACTTGGTCATGGCGACCATGCCGGCCTTGGAGGCGGCGTAGTGCCAGTGGGCCGGGGAATCTCCCCGATAGGCGGCCCGGCTGGCGACGTTGATGATCCGCCCGCCCCCGGGACGGTCGAGGAAGTGGCGCACAGCAAGGCGCGAGAGGTCGGCGGCGGCCCTGAGGTTGATCTGGAGGGTCCGCGCCCAGGCCGCCTCCCACTCTGCATCCGGCAGGTCGACCCCGGCCGCCTCGAAGACGCCGGCGTTGTTGACCAGCACGTCGATCCGGCCGTCGAGACGCGCCAGGGCCTGGTCCCAGAGGCGAGCGCCGGCGCCCTCAGCCCCCAGGTCTTCGCCCAGGACATTCCCTGTCGTTGAACGGCCATGGCCCGCGACCCGGGCGCCCCGACTGGACAGGACGTCGACGATCGCCGCGCCGATGCCCCGGGTGGAGCCCGTGACGAGAATGTGGGGACCTGAGACGCTCATGCCCCCCAGCCTAGACCCCGCTGACGCAGGCGACAAACGCCTTCAGGTCAACGCGGCAGACGCGAGGTTCCCATGAGGTGGGCGTCCACGGCGTGGGCGCACTGCCGACCCTCGCGGATGGCCCAGACCACCAGGGATTGACCCCGCCGCATATCGCCGCAAGAGAAGATCCCGGGCGTCGAGGTCTGGTAGGACACGGTATCGGCCCGGACGGCGCCGCGGACGTCGAACTCGACGCCCGCCTGTTCCGTCAGCTCGGTCCTGCGCGGCCCCACGAATCCCATTGCGAGGAGCACAAGGTCCGCCTTGAGCTGGAACTCGCTGCCGGCCACTTCCTGCATCTGCTGGCGGCCATCCGGCCCGGTCACCCACTCCAGCCGGACGCACTCCAGGGCCTCGACCCGGCCGTTCGAGCCGATGGCGCGCCGGGTGGCGACGGCGAACTCGCGATCACAGCCTTCCTGGTGACTGGAAGAAGTCCGCAGGCGCAGGGGCCAGTCCGGCCAGGTGAGGGCCTTGTTCTCGCGCTCTGGCGGCTGGGGCATGATCTCCAGCTGGGTCACCGACGCGGCTCCGTGGCGGTTGGAGGTGCCGATGCAGTCCGATCCGGTGTCGCCGCCACCGATCACCACCACATGCTTTCCGGTGGCCGAGATGGCGCCGGTGGGCGCCGCGCGCAGTTCGTCGTCCCCGGCGACGCGCTTGTTCTGTTGGGTCAGGAAGTCCATGGCGAAATGGATTCCGCCCAGTTCCCGGCCCTCGATCTCGAGATCGCGGGGCGCCTCGGCGCCGCCGGCCATGACCAGGACCTCGTAGTCATCCATCAGGCGCTGGACGGAGACATTGACCCCCACCTCGAAGCTGGTGCGGAAGATCACGCCCTCCGCTTCCATCTGGGCGACCCGCCGGTCGATGAGATGCTTCTCCATCTTGAAGTCGGGAATGCCATAGCGGAGCAGGCCGCCAATGCGGTCGCTCTTCTCGAAGACCGTCACGGCGTGCCCGGCCCGGGCCAGCTGCTGGGCGCAGGCCAGGCCCGCGGGGCCAGAACCCACCACGGCGACCCGCTTGCCCGTGCCCCGGGGCGCCATGTGCGGGGTGATCCAGCCCTCTTCCCAGCCCCGGTCGATGATCTGGCACTCGATCGTCTTGATGGTGACCGGCGTGTCCTGGATGTTCAGGGTGCAGGACGCCTCGCAGGGGGCGGGGCAGATCCGGCCGGTGAACTCGGGAAAGTTATTGGTGGACAACAGGTTGTCCAGGGCGGCCTTCCACTGCTCGCGGTAGACGAGGTTGTTGAAGTCCGGGATCTGGTTGTTCACCGGGCAGCCATTGTGACAGAACGGAATCCCGCAATCCATGCAGCGCGAGGCTTGGGCCACCAGCTCCTGTGTCGGCAGCGGATTGACGAACTCACGGAAATTGCGGAGCCGCTCCTGGGGGGGCTGGTAGTCGCGGTCCCGACGGCTGACCTCAAGAAATCCGGTCGGCTTTCCCATGTCTCGACTCCTTACTCTGCCGCGACCGCGGCGCCGGCCCGGCGGGCGGCGGCGAGGTCGGTGAGGGCCCGGCGGTAATCCTTCGGCATGACCTTCCAGAACTGGCCGAGGGAGGCGTCCCAGGTCTCCAGGATTCTGGCGGCCTGCCGCGAGCCGGTGTGCAGCAGGTGACGCTCAATCAGGATGCGTAGACGTTCAGCGTCATGCGACAGCATGTCACCCATGCCGGAGTCCTCCACAGAAGGCGACCGCTGGCTCGGGCGACCTTCGTCACCGCCGATGGTAGGATCGACCCGCTCCAGATCGACCATGGCCGCATTGCAAAGCAGCGGGAACTTCTGCGCCGGGTCGTAGACATAGGCCACGCCGCCGGACATGCCGGCGGCGAAGTTGCGTCCGGTATCGCCCAGGACCACGACGACGCCGCCGGTCATGTACTCGCAGCCGTGGTCGCCCACGCCCTCGACCACGGCCACCGCCCCGGAGTTGCGGACCGCGAAGCGTTCGCCGGCGACCCCCTCGATGTAGGCCTCACCGGCGATGGCCCCGTAGAGCACCGTGTTGCCGACGATGATGTTGGCGGTGGGGTCGCGCGGGGCGCCCGCCGGCTGGCGGACGATGACCCGCCCGCCGGAAAGGCCCTTGCCGACGTAATCATTGCCGTCACCGGTCAGCTCCAGGGTGAGACCCCGGGCTGCGAAGGCGCCGAAGCTCTGGCCCGCCTGTCCGGTGAAGGCCAGGCTGATGGACCCGTCCGGCAGGCCGGCGTGACCATGGCGGCGGGCGATCTCGCCGGACAGCATGGCGCCGACCGTCCGGTTGATGTTCCGCACCGGATAGGTTCCGCGCACCGGACTGCGGCCATCGAGGGCCTGGGCGCAATCGGCGATGAGCTGCTGGTCCAGCGCCTTCTCCAGTCCGTGCTCCTGGCGGTCCTGGTTATTCAGGACCGCGCGATCGCGGGCAGCGCCGTCATGCAGGATGCGCGACAGGTCGACGCCGGCGGCCTTCCAGTGGTCGACGGCCGGCTGCATGTCGAGGCGATCCACCCGGCCCACCATCTCGGCGACCGTCCGGAAACCCAGCTCGGCCATGATCTGGCGAAGCTCCTCGGCCACGAAGAAGAAGTAGTTGATCACGTGCTCGGGCTGGCCGGTGAACCGGGCCCTAAGAACCGGGTCCTGGGTGGCCACCCCGACCGGGCAGGTATTCAGGTGGCATTTGCGCATCATGATGCACCCGGAGGCGATCAGGGGCGCGGTGGCGAAGCCGAACTCGTCAGCGCCCAGAAGGGCGGCGACGGCCACATCGCGGCCAGTCCGCAGGCCCCCGTCCGCCTGGACAGCGATGCGCGAGCGCAGGCCGTTGAGGAGGAGGGTCTGCTGGGTCTCGGCGAGTCCGATCTCCCAGGGGGAGCCGGCGTGTGTCAGGGAGGTCAGGGGCGAAGCCCCCGTACCCCCCTCGTAGCCGGAAATCGTCACATGGTCGGCGCGCGCCTTGGCGACGCCGGCGGCGACCGTCCCGACACCGACTTCGGACACCAGCTTCACCGAGATCCGGGCGGCCGGATTGACGTTCTTCAAGTCGTGGATCAGCTGAGCCAGATCTTCAATCGAGTAGATGTCATGGTGTGGGGGCGGGCTGATCAGGCCAACCCCGGGGGTCGAGTGACGCACCCTGGCGATGTTGGCGTCGACCTTGTGACCGGGCAGCTGGCCGCCCTCGCCGGGCTTGGCGCCCTGGGCCATCTTGATCTGGATGTCGTCGGCGTTGACCAGGTACTCTGCGGTCACGCCGAAACGGCCCGAGGCCACCTGCTTGATCGCCGATCGCAGGGAGTCGCCGTTGGCGAGCGGCTTGAAGCGGTCCGCCTCCTCGCCGCCCTCGCCGGTGTTCGACTTGCCGCCGATCCGGTTCATGGCGATGGCCAGGTTGGTGTGCGCCTCGCGGCTGATCGATCCGAAGCTCATCGCCCCGGTCGCGAAGCGCTTGACGATCTCCGAGGCGGGCTCGACCTCGTCAAGGCTGAGCGGGGTTTCGGCGTTGCGGAACCGCATCAGGCCGCGCAGGGTCAGGTGACGTTCCGCCTGGTCGTTGATGGACTGGGCGAAGGCCCGGTACTCGTCAGGCAGGTTGCCGCGCACGGCGTGCTGCAGGCGCGAGACGGACTCCGGAGTCCAGGCGTGGGTCTCGCCGCGCAGCCGGTAGGCGTATGTGCCCCCCACGTCGAGCATGTCGGCGTAGATCGGGGAGTCGCCGTAGGCGTCCCGGTGCCGACGAACCGTCTCCTCGGCGATCTGCACGAGGCCGGCGCCCTCAATGGTGGTGGCGGTGCCGGTGAAGAAAGCTTCGATGAACTCGCTGGACAGGCCCACGGCATCGAAGATCTGGGCCCCGCAGTAGGACTGATAGGTCGAGATGCCCATCTTGGACATGACCTTCAGAATCCCCTTGCCGACCGCCTTGATGTAATTCTTGCGGACCTCGTAGGCCGTCTCCGGCAGCTTGTTGCGGACCCGGATATCTTCCAGCGTCTCGAAGGCGAGGTATGGGTTCACCGCCTCGGCGCCATAACCGGCCAGGACGCAGAAGTGATGCACCTCGCGGGCCTCGCCGGTTTCGATGACCAGGCCGGTCTGCATGCGCAGGCCCTGGCGGATCAGGTGGTGGTGCACCGCCGCCGTGGCCAGGGCCGCCGGGATCGGAATCCGGTCCGCAGACGCCTCACGATCCGATAGGATCAGGATGTTGCTGTCGGCGAGGACCTGGTCGGTCGCTTCGCGGCAGAGCCGCTGTACGGCGGCCTCCAGGCCCGCCGCCCCCTCCGAGGCCGGCCAGGTGGCGTCCAGGGTGGCGGTTCGGAAGGCGCCGTCCAGCAGCTGGTGAATGGACCGAATCTTGGCCAGGTCCTCGTTGGTCAGGATGGGCTGGGAGACTTCCAGGCGTTTGTGGGCGCCGGCCTGACGGCCGAGCAGGTTCGGGCGTGGCCCGATCATTGAGACCAGGCTCATGACCAGCTCTTCCCGGATCGGATCGATCGGCGGGTTCGTCACCTGGGCGAAGTTCTGCTTGAAGTAATCGTAGAGCAGCTTGGAGCGCTTCGAGAGCACGGCGATGGGGAAGTCCGACCCCATGGAGCCGACGGGATCGTCGCCGCTCCGGGCCATAGGCTCCAGGAAGTGGGAGAGGTCTTCCTGAGTGTAGCCGAAGGCCTGCTGACGATCGAGCAGGCTGACCGGGTCGGCCGGCGGCGGCGGTTCGACCGGGGTGACCTCAGCGAGGTCCTCGAGCTTGAACTGGGTGCGCGAGAGCCACTCCTCATAGGGCTCGGCGTCGGCGAGGGTGCGCTTGATCTCCTCGTCCTCGATGATGCGGCCCTGCTCGAGGTCGATCAGCAGCATCCGGCCGGGCTGCAGCCGCCACTTGCGGACGATGCGCTCGTCGGGGACGGGCAGAACGCCCACCTCCGAGGCCATGATGACATTGTCCTGGTCGGTGATGATGAACCGGGCGGGGCGCAGGCCATTACGGTCAAGAGTGGCGCCAATCTGGCGGCCGTCCGTGAAGGCCACGGCGGCGGGTCCGTCCCAGGGCTCCATCAGGGCCGCATGATACTCGTAGAAGGCCCGGCGCTTGGGATCCATGAGCGGGTTGCCCGCCCAGGCCTCGGGAATGAGCATCATCACCGCCTGGGCGAGAGGAATCCCACCGGCGATCAGAAGCTCCAGCGCGTTGTCCAGGCAGGCCGTGTCGGACTGGCCATGCGGGATCAGCGGCCACATCTTGTTGAGGTCTGGACCCAGGAGGTCGCTCTCCAGCTTGCGCCGGCGGGCGTTCATCCAGTTCACATTCCCCCGCACAGTGTTGATCTCACCGTTGTGGGCGATGAACCGGTAGGGGTGGGCCAGCTTCCAGGAGGGGAAGGTGTTGGTCGAGAACCTCTGGTGGACGAGGGCGAGAGCCGAGACGGTGCGCGGATCACGCAGGTCGCAGTAAAAGCTTCCCACCTGGTGGGCGAGGAGCAGGCCCTTATAGACCACCGTCCGGGTCGAGAAGGACGGCAGGTAGAGCTGGGTCAGGTTGGGCAGGTTCTTCTGAACGGCCAGCTCTGCCAGCGGGTTCTGGAGTTGCTTGCGGATGGTCAGGAGCTTGCGCTCGAAGGCGTCCTGGTCCCTGACGTTCGGGCCCATGCCGACGATGGCCTGACGAATGACAGGCATCTGGGCCAGCACGGCGGCGCCCAGCCCCTTTGTGTCGGTCGGCACGTCGCGCCAGCCGAGCAGGACCTGGCCCTCGACCTTCAGGAAATGCTCAAACTGCTGGATGGCGACGTCACGCGTCTCCTGGTCCTGGGGTAGGAAGCACATGGCCACGGCGTACCGGCCTGCCTCCGGCAGGTCGACGCCAGCCTCGCCAGCCCAGTCGCGCAGCAGGACGTCAGGAATCTGAATCAGAATCCCGGCGCCGTCGCCCACCAGGGGGTCGGCGCCGACGGCGCCGCGGTGGTCGAGATTAATGAGAATCTCCAGACCGCTGGCCACGACTTCATGCGATTTGCGCCCCTTGATGTTGGCGACAAATCCCACCCCGCAAGAGTCATGCTCGTTGCGCGGATCGTAAAGACCTTGCTTCTCCGGAGCCCTCATGGCGAACCCCACTCCAATCGTTTCAAGGCGCACGCGAACGCGGCCGCAAGAGCCGTTTTCACGCGCATAACCGCGTCGCATTACCGGCTGCGGGAAGCCTTGTCGACGCCTGCGAGGGCCTGCAGACGAAAGATTCTACGGCGCCGCAACATCGAGCAGTTCCGTGCTCGCCGAGGCGGCCTGCGCGCAGCCTGTCAGGATCATCGCCGTGGTGAGTTCCGAGCGCAGGACGCCCAGCATGCGAGACACCATAGGCTCGCCCCCTGCGCCCAGGGCCCAGGCCCAGGGACGGCCCACCAGGCAGGCGCGTGCGCCAAGGGCCAAAGCCTTCAGGACATCCAGGCCAGAGCGGACGCCACCGTCCATCAGGAGCTCGAGGTCGCCGCCGACGGCGTCAGCGATCCGCGGCAGGGCGGCGATGGAGGAAGAGACCCCGTCCAACTGCCGACCCCCGTGGTTCGAGACCACAAGTCCCTGGGCGCCGGCGCGGACGGCGTCACGCGCATCATCTGGATCCAGCACGCCCTTGATGACGATGGGCCCGTCCCAGGTTTCCCGGACAAAGTCGAGGTCCTTCCAGGTCACGGAGCGGTCGAAGTTACGGGCGATCCAGCCCAGAAAGTCGTTCACCCGCTTCCCTCCCCCCACGGCCGCCTGGACACTACCCAGGGTGTGGGGTCGGCCATGGGCGAAGAGGTCCCAGGACCAGGCCGCGTGGGTCGCGCCCTGCCAGAGGGTGTTCAGGGTGGCGGGTATTCCGCTCAGCCCGGTGAAGCCGGAACGGACGTCGCGGTACCGCGCCCCGGGAACCGGCAGGTCGACCGTGAAGACAAGCACTGGACAGCCTGCGTCGCGGGCCCGGGCGATGAGTTCGCGCATGTAGCCCCGGTCCTTGAGCATGTAGAGCTGGAACCAGGGCGGGGTCCCGGCGGCGGCCACCTCCTCAATGGAGCAGATCCCGACCGTGGAGAGGCAGAAGGGAATCCCGGCGCCTGCGGCGGCCCGCGCCGCCTGGACCTCGCCCCGGGAGGCGTACATGCCCGCCATGCCCACGGGGGCGAGGGCCACGGGCATGGCCAGGGTCTGCCCGAACAGGGTGGTGGACAGGTCCACCTTCGACATGTCGCGCATGACCCTCTGGCGCAGGGCGATGGACTCAAGGTCCCGGACATTCCGGCGAAGGGTCTCCTCGGCGTAGGACCCACCGTCGATGTACTCGAAGAACATGGGCGGCAGGCGCCGCCGGGCGCGCTCGCGATAGTCCGACATGGAGGCGGGCTTCATCACGGTCTCCCCTCTTTCACCCGCCAGGTCGCCGGATGCGCTTCAGGCCGCAGCGGGTCGCGGCGGCGCGCTCATGACGATCCAGACCTGATGGGCCCGAGCCAGAAGTTCACCCTCCGCCGAGAAGAGCGCAACCCCGGCGGTCTCCTTTCGGCCAGACCGCTCGAGAGGCCAGGCGGTGACGATGCAGGGTTCGCCCGCGCGCGGACGGCGAAGGACCTCCCCCGTCATGGTGCCCAGGAGGGCGCCATGCCGGCCCTCCCGAACAACCCAGGCGAAGAAGCCCGGGCAGTCGAGCGCCGCCCAGATGACCTCCACGGGCGTGAGGCCTTCAGTGTCCGCGAAGTTGGCGTGGGGGGTCCAGGTACAGGCGAGATGACCTTCCGGGGCGCCTTCGATCTGCCCTGCGAAGATCCTCAGACCCACGCCCTCCGCTCGCTCCGGTCCGCAAGAGAAGCAGATGGGATGGAACCGCTGGCCAATCCCGATATGCCGGGCTTCGGCGGCGAGGGCCGCTTCCCAGGCGGGAGGGGTCGGGGGTTGGGGCAGGTCTTCGGGGACGCCGGGCCGTCCCTCGCCGATGACCTCGCCTTCAGGGCCGGTGAGGATCGATCCTGCGGAGTCCGACGACAGGTCGAGGGTCACATCCAGGGGGATGCGCGCCTTGAGGACTGCGATCACGGGTCCGGCGAGATTCCTCGCGAGAAGGCCGGCGCAGTAACCGCCGTTCCCGGAGGTGGGGGGACCGCAGAACTGCTGGGCGATGACGATACCCGTCATGGTCACTCCGAAAAATGGAAGAGCGTGAATGAGGAGAGGAAGGAATGGCGCAGCTATTCTCCCATTCCCCTTTCGGACGGAAGCCGGATTTTGACGCCCGCGCGGTTGGAGCCGACGCCAGTCCGCGCTAGATAACCTTCTCCGCCCTGTGAGACGAGGACTGACCATGACCAACCGGATCGAGCGCCCCTGGGCCCTGATGCGCCACCATGCGGGCTGGGCGGATGTCTTCCTGATCGAAAGCGAGACTGCGGACTCGATCACGGGGGTCTATCCCGATCGCGAGACGGTGGGGCCGCCGGTCAACTACAGCGTCCGGGCCGTGCTCGCCCGGTTCGAGACCCTGGAGGCCGCCCGCGCCGCTCGGGAGGGCGCCGTCCTGGAGTGGCGCAAGCACGACGCCGGCGTCCGCGAGGCCGAGGACCGGCTGCGCATCGCCGAGAAAGCCCGAGAAGACGCCTGGCTGAACTGCCTGCGGGACGCGGCGGGCGCCTAGCCCAGGCGGAATCCCCGAGAAGCGGCGAAGCCGACAGCGAGGGCGATGAGGACGCCGACGGCAAAACGCCAGAGAGGTGCACGGACCAGGCCCTGCACCGGCCCCCTGAACTTGCGAACGCCTGTGATCATCGGCCGGACCAGGTCCTGGCGCCTGCGGACAGCATAGTAGAGGATCGCCGCCAGGTGCAGGACCACGAGGCCCTGCAGCAGGCGGAAGGCCAGTTCATGCCATTCTGCGATCTGCCGGGCGAGATCAAAGTCGACGCGGTCGGAAAGTGGTCCGCCCTCAAAGCCATCCTCGTCGATGGCAAACAGTCCAAGCCCCACCTGCAGACCCACCAGACCCAGCAGGGCCAAGACGGAGAGGGCGCCCAAGGGGTTGTGTCCCACATGCTCGCCATCGGTTCCCTCACGGGATGCCCGCAGGTATTGCCGGATGGCTCCAGGACCCCGGACAAAGCCTGAAAACCGCGCGGTCGACCCCCCCGCAAGGCCCCACCAGACGCGGAAGGCCAGTAGCCCGAGGACGGCGTAGCCTGCGCCCCGGTGGATCGTCATCTGCTCCCCGGCGGTCAGCCAGGCGACCAGGAGGAGGATCACCAGAGACCAGTGGAAGAGCCGGGTGGGGCCATCCCAGACGGGTGTGGGCGTCTCACTCATGGACCCGTCGCCTTCCCCGCGGATAATCAGTCGGCCTTGTACTTGTCGTGGCAGCCCCCGCAGGAGCCGCCCACCAAGCGCACCTGTGCGCGGGCCCCGGCGACATCCCCGGCCCGGGCCAGGGCCTCGAGCTTGGCGGCCTCCGACTCAAGTCGGCGCGCGGCGGCGGCGAAGCCCGCGGGGTCCTTCCAGATTTCAGCGAGGGCCTCGGTCTTCACACCCGACTCCGGGCCGGTGCCCTTCGGAAACCAGGTGCTGATCTTCGGGGCGAGACCGCGGAGAGTGGCTGCATTGGCGGCGATGGCGGTCATGTCCGGCGAACCGGCCTTGAGCCCGTCCGTCATCGCCTTCATGGACTTACCCATGGTCTTGAAGTTGGCCTGCCTGGACTCGGTCACCGACTTGGCGTTGACAGCGGCAAGGGCCGCACCACCCCCTAGCACGAGGGAGACGGTGAGGAAGGCGGCGGAAAGGGCGCGGGGGGAGGGCGTCATCCTAAAGCTCCAGAAAGCCGAAGCGGCACTGTTGCATGAAGTGGCGCCGTTGGGTCAACCCTCGCGGTCAGTGGACCACGTCGCGTCCCGTGAAGGCCCGGCGAAGGGTGACCAGCAAGACCATGATATCGAAGCCAAGACTCTGGCGGGCAAGGTAGTCGGCGTCCAACTCCACCTTCCGGGAGAGATCGATCGCATCCCGGCCGTTGATCTGGGCCCATCCGGTCAAGCCAGGACGAAGCACATGGACGCCCGCACGGGTCCTGAGGGCGATAAGATCATCCTGGGAATGCAGGGCGGGCCGGGGGCCCACCAGGCTCATCCGGCCGGTCAGTATGCTCCAGAGCTGGGGAAGTTCGTCGAGGCTGGTGCGTCGCAGCCAACGCCCCGTCGGGGTGATCCAGTGATCAGGATCGGGTAGCGCCTCAGTGGCCACGTCCGGCGCCTCGAGGCGCATGGTGCGGAACTTGGGCATCAGGAACAATTGGTTGTTTCTGCCGAAGCGGCTCGACCAATGCAGGGCCGGGCCTGGACTATCCAGACGGACCAGCAGGGCGAGAGCCAGCAGGAGCGGCCAGAGAACCGCGAGCCCTGCTGCGGATCCGACGATATCCAGGCTCCGCTTCAGCATACCGTTGTCCAGACACGGGCCTCGCCCCCCTCCCCCAGGACCTCAATGGTCCAGCGACAGACGTTCTCCAGGTCCGCTTGCGTCCCCTCGGGCGGTGAGGCGATGACCAAGGCGCAGCCGTTCATCCGCATGGGATCGCGGAGGGGACGCAGGCGGGCCTCGGCCACGAGCAGGGTCTCCGGTCCCTCAACCCGCCTCAGGAAGGAGTCGAAGGTCTCCAGGTCCTTGAGGGGAAGCCAGATCATCACAGTGGCGTCCGGTCGCTGCGCGAGGATTCGGCGGAGGGTCTCGGCGCTGCGGGCATAGTCGTCACCTCGCTCGAAGGGCGGATCGATCAGGACAAGGACGCCGCCCTGCGCCGGCAGAACCTCCACAGCGCCGTCGAAGCCATCGGCCCGCCGCATCCCGACCCCCTGAACGCTCCCCAGGGCCCTCGCAAGCGCGTCGGCTTCCCGAGGGTTCAGTTCAAACACGGTCAGGGTGTCACCCGGGCGCAGTCGGTCCGCGACCAGCCTCGGCGAACCCGGATAAAGATGTACGGTCGTCCCGAGGTTCAGGCCCAGGACCGCCTCGCGCAGGGCGAGGACCGGTCCGGGCGGCGCATCGGCCGTCATCAGCCGGGCCACACCCCGCTCAGCCTCCGCCGAGCGTCGAGCCTCGGAGGCCGTCAGGTCGTAGACGCCGCGTCCGCCATGGGTGTCGATCACCGACAGGCGACCCCGGGCGGCCTGCATTCTGGAGAGCACGCTGAGGAGGGCGGCGTGCTTGACGATGTCCGCGAAATTGCCGGCGTGAAAGGCGTGGCTGTAGTTCATGTCCTCCTCGTGCCACGGTCGCGGCCGCAGCTGAAGTCCATACAGACGCCCGTCACCTGCGCAGGCTGACGCCCACCCTGACGCTGCGGGGAGCGGAGAGGCTGACGGCGCCATCGCCCGACAGCGCAGTCTGGACACGGGCGTCCCCCAGGTTGTCGACGGCGAGATAGACCTCCCCGCCGGGAGCGATCGTCCAGGCGGCCCGGGCGTCAAGGCTCGTCGCAGCTTTGAGGCGCCGGGAGTTCAGGTCATCGTCGAAGCGCTCGCCCTCGTGCCGGGCGGACAGATCGAGCGCCAACGCCTCGACCGGTCGCCAACCCAGGCCCGCCGTCGCGGTGAAGCGGGCCGTCTGGGCGGGCCGGAGGCCAGTCAACTGGGGCGCCGAGACGCCGCCGTCGACCTCCGCATCGGTCCACGCCGCCGCAGCGCGCAGATCCAGGGGACCCAGCCGGCCGCGAGCCTCCGCCTCCAGACCCCAGGCGTCGATCCCGCCCGCATTGCGCCGCTGACGGAGGGTTCCCCCAGCCGGAATGAATCCGGCCACGGGAAAGAGGCCGGGCCCGGTGGCGACGGTGACATTCGTGATCGGGTCGGAGAGCCGGTTGAAGAAGACCCCGGCGCCCCAGCTCCAGGAACCCGTCTCCCCTTCCAGCCCAAGGTCGGCGCCGGAAAGGCTCTCCGGGCGCAGGCCGGGATTGGCCTCGGTGACATCGTTGCCGACCCGGAAGGGCCGGTGGAGTTCATTGAGGGTCGGCGGGCGGAACCCGGTGTAGGCGGCGCCGCGCAGGTAGAGGCCGTCCGAGAGGTTCAGACGGGAGCCGAAGCGGATGCTGCCGCGAACGCCGGACGTGTCACCTGCGCCGCTGTCCAGGGTGATCGCGCCCGTCGCGAGATCCCGCTCCCGGCGCAAGGCCCCGCTCTGGGACCAGGTGTCGACGCGAACGCCGCCGGAGTGGACGATCCGGTCCCCGGACCAGGCGCCTTCCAGATAGAGGCCTGCAACGGAGGTCCGGCCTCCGCTCTCCCGGCCGCGGGTGAAGGCGTTGTTCTGGTAGCGGAAGCGCTCGCGAGCCCGGCCCTCGGCGAAACGGGCGTCGGCGCCGGCTTCCACCGACCAGGGCCCCGAGGCGTTGCGCCACGCGGCGTTCAGGCCCCATCCCAGGGCGGGCGTGGCGTACTGGTCCGAGGCGGGCGTGGTCGTCGCCCGCCCGGCCGCCACGCTGACGGAACTGTTCTCGAGGTTCGAGCCCCGGATCCAAGCCTGGAGCCGCCATCCCTTGCCTGCTTCCAGGTCTGCGAGCGTCAGGGATGCCGAAGCGCCCTCGGCGCGCGCCATTGCCCCAGCCAAGCCGGAGTCCCGATCCTCGCGCCAGGCCGCCAGTCCCAGGGCGGCGGCGACGGGCCCCAGGTCATGCTGAAGGCGCCCCGATCCGCTATAGGACTCAAGGTCGACAGGCCGGTCCGCCGCTCCTCGGCCGGCGCCCCGAACCGGGGTGAACTGCGGTCCACGAGCCGCCGAGGCGGACACTGTCAGGCCCGCCTCGGAAAAGGCGAAGGCTGCGCGCCCGACGCTGCGGTCTCCCGCCGAAAGGTCGCCGCGAAAAACCGGGGCTTGGGTGGCAAGCTCTGTCAGGGAGACCACGCCGGTAAGGGCGCCGGCGCCCCAGGCCCCAGCCCCCGCGCCTCGGACAATATCGATGGATTCCAGACGCTCAGACGGTACGGCGGACCAGATCACCCAGCCGCCGAAGGGATCGTTCAGGGGAACGCCGTCCAGGGTGATCAGGGCCCGCCCCGCCCCGGACGGGGCGATGGAGCGTAGGGAGAGGCCCTGCGTGGTGGGGTTCGCCGCCTCGGAGCCATTGCGGCGGAAGAGACTGACGCCCGGGACCTGCCGGAGAGCGCCGTCTGCGCGCAGAGCGCCCCGCAGGTCCTCGGTCACGAGCCGCAGACGTGAATAGACCACGTCCCCGATCCGGGGCGGCAGGTCGACCGGGCGGACCACGACGATCTCGACCTCGGTCGGTGACGGAGCGGGCGGAACATCAGCGGCAAGCAGCATGGCCAGGTGAATACACGCCGCCGAAGGGTGGGGCGAGGGGGCGCAAACGAAAACGGCCCCGCCGGAATACCGGAGGGGCCGTTGACGGTCTGGGTGCGGGGACAGGATTTGAACCTGTGACCTTCAGGTTATGAGCCTGACGAGCTACCGGGCTGCTCCACCCCGCGGCAATGAGATCCGCTGTAGCGGAAAACATCGGAATTGAAGGGTGGACTGTCCATCCGTTCGGCAGACCTGGCGGCGACCTACTCTCCCGCGCCTTAAGACGAAGTACCATCGGCCCAGAGAGGCTTAACGACCGAGTTCGGAATGGGATCGGGTGGGGACCTCTCGGCATAACCACCAGGTCAACGAAACGGATGAAGAGAAGACATCAGGTCGAAACCACGACCATCAAGGCAAATCATGAGTTCAACTAAGAACGATCAAGCCGATCGAGTGATTAGTACCGGTAAGCTCCATGCGTCGCCGCACTTCCACACCCGGCCTATCAACGTGGTGGTCTACCACGACTCTCGGCGAAGCCTTGTTTTGAGGTTAGTTTCCCGCTTAGATGCTTTCAGCGGTTATCTAGTCCACACTTAGCTACCCTGCTGCGCGGCTGGCGCCACGACAGGTCCACCAGAGGTGTGTCCATCCCGGTCCTCTCGTACTAGGGACAGATCCTCTCAAGCTTCGTACACCCACGGCAGATAGGGACCAAACTGTCTCACGACGTTCTGAACCCAGCTCACGTACCACTTTAATCGGCGAACAGCCGAACCCTTGGGACCTGCTCCAGCCCCAGGATGTGATGAGCCGACATCGAGGTGCCAAACTTTGCCGTCGCTGTGGACGCTTGGGCAAAATCAGCCTGTTATCCCTAGAGTACCTTTTATTCGTTGAGCGATGGCCCTTCCATGCAGAACCACCGGATCACTATGGCCGACTTTCGTCTCTGATCGACTTGTCAGTCTCTCAGTCAGGCGGGCTTATGCCATTGCACTCGACGAGCGATTTCCGACCGCTCTGAGCCCACCATCGCGCGCCTCCGTTACACTTTGGGAGGCGACCGCCCCAGTCAAACTACCCGCCACGCCATGTCCCAAACCCGGATAACGGGCCCTGGTTAGACGTCAACAGCAACAAGGGTGGTATTTCAAGGATGGCTCCACCAGAGCTGGCGCCCCGGATTCATAGCCTCCCACCTATCCTACACATGTTGCAGCTAACGCCAAGGCGAAGCTGTAGTAAAGGTTCATAGGGTCTTTCCGTCTGACCGCGGGTACCCCGCATCTTCACGGGGAATTCAATTTCGCTGAGTCTACACTGGAGAC
>JADCAS010000001.1:90000-152448 GCA_020401865.1 Phenylobacterium sp.
CGCCGCAAAAGTCTGAAGGAAGAAGGCGACCACCAGCAGTCCGGCCAGCCACAGAGCGCCCGCAGGCGCCGTGATGGCGGGCTCGCGCCCATCGGGGGCTTCCGGCGCTTCGGTCCAGGGGTCGCTCATCGGGGTCTCCAAAGGCCTGCAGCCGCCTTGTCGGCGACATGATCTTCGGGGCAGGGTGGACGGGCGACAAGTCCGGGAGGCTCCGCACCGCCATGATCCGCTTCCAGAAGCCTGCAGTCCGCCTCCTGCTCATCGTGCTTGCCGGTCTCACCCTCTCAGGCCCCGCTGCGGCGCTGACCCGTAGCGACCCGCCGAGCCGAGCCGAGACTTCCCCTCCCTCCTGGCCACAGGCGAACTCGGATATCGCCGCTGATCCCACGTTTCGATTCGGAGTACTTCCCAACGGCATGCGGTACGCCGTCCGACGACAGGCGGTTCCCCCGGGACAGGCCGCGCTTCGCCTGCACATCTCCGCAGGATCTCTGAATGAGGCCGAAGGCCAGCAAGGCTTCGCCCACTTTGTGGAGCATATGGCCTTCAATGGCTCGACCCGGGTCCCCGAAGGCGAGATGGTCAAGATCCTTGAGCGGCTGGGCCTGGCCTTCGGCGCCGACACCAACGCCTCTACCTCCTTTGAGGAGACGATCTATCGCCTGGACCTGCCGAAGACCGACCGGGAGACCCTCGACACCAGCCTCATGCTCCTGCGCGAGGTCGCCGGTGAACTGACTTTCTCCCCAGCGGCGGTAGAGCGGGAGCGTGGCGTGATCCTGTCCGAAGAGCGATCCGGCGACGGGCCCGCCCTGAGGGCGGCGCGGGCGGGCTCGGCCTTCCAGTTCGGGGAACAGCTGCCGCCACGGCGATTCCCGATCGGCGAGGTGGAGGTCCTGAAGAGCCTCGACGCCGCCCGCCTGCGCGCCTTCTACCAGGCCTGGTACCGTCCAGAACGGGCGGTCGTTGTCGCGGTAGGCGACTTTGACCCCCAGCAGGTCGAGGCCCGTATCCGGGAGACCTTTTCCGACTGGAAGGCGGTCGGTCCCGCTGGAATCGCCCCGCCCCTCGGGAAGCTGGCGCGCCGGAGCCCGGAGGCGAAGGTTTTCGTAGACCCCGGACTGCCCAACGCCCTCGTGGCGACCTGGATCGACGATCCCGAAATGGCGCCCGATACCCTCGCCCGTCGGCGAACCAATCTCGAGCGTGCGCTGGTGGTGGCCATCCTCAACCGGCGCCTGTCCGACCTGGCGCGGAGCGGACAGCCGCCCTTCCTGGCGGCCGGCGCCTCGCTCGGTGAGCCCTACCGGATCCAGAAGACCGCCGGGATCTACGCCCTCGCCAGCGGCGGCGACTGGAGGAAGGCCCTGGCCGCCATCCTTGAGGAACAGCGCCGGATCGAGAGGTTCGGGGTCCGGGAGGACGAGCTCCAGAGGGTGATCACCGACACACGATCGGCCCTGACAGCGGCCCGCACCGGGTCGGGAACCCGGACCCCCTCGGTCCTCGCCGGGGCCATCGTCGGATCGATTACGACGCGCATCGTGGTGACCAGCCCCGAACAGGACTTCGACTGGTTCGAGCGCGAAGCCAAGACCCTCAACGCCGCAGGGTTGAACCGGACCGCCGCCACCCTGTTCAGCGGATCCGGGCCCCTTGTCTTCATGACCAGCCCCAAGGCGATCGAGGGCGGCGAGGCGGTGGTCGTCGCAGCCGCCCGGGAGGCGCTGAAGACCAAGGTCGGGGCCTCCGAGACCCAGGCGCTGGAGGCCTGGCCCTATGAGACCTTCGGCGCCCCCTCCGGGGTGGCCGAGCGCCGGGACATCGCAGACATCGACGCCGTCTTCCTGCACTACAACAATGGCGTGCGGCTGACCGTGAAGCCAACCAAGTTCAAGACCGACCAGATCCTGGTTCGGGTCAACTTCGGCAACGGTCGGCTGGCCCTGGACCCCAGGCGCCCGAACCCGGTATGGGCCAGCGGCGCCATGATGGAGGGCGGCCTGGGCAAGCTGACGGTCAAGGACATGGAGCGGACCCTGTCCGGCCACATCTATTCCGCAGGCCTCGGAATCCTCGCGGACTCCTATGTGCTCTCAGGCGGGACGCGGGGCGAGGACCTTGACCTCCAGCTCCAGGTCCTGGCCGCCTACCTGACCGACCCGGGCTGGAGGCCCGAGGCGTTCGGTCGTTATTCCGCCCTCTCGGCGACGGTCCATGACCAGCTGGCCTCGACGCCGGCGGGCGTGCTCGGCCGGGACCTCGGGGCCCTGCTCCGCGGGGGAGACCGTCGCTGGGCCTTCCCCGGACGGGAAGAGCTGGCGGCGACCCGGCTCGAGGACCTCAAGGCCGCCCTCTCGCCCTCCCTGGCCTCAGGGCCGGTCGAGGTGGTGATCGTCGGCGACATCACGGTGGACAAGGCCGTCGATGCGGTGGGCCGGACCTTCGGCGCCCTCCCCGCCCGGCCGGCCCCCACGCCGCCGCCGGCTGAGCAGGTCAAGGTCAATCTCCCCCAGGGGGGCGGACCTGCGGTCGTGCGGACCCACAAGGGGCGCGCCGACCAGGCGGTCCTCTACACCGCCTGGCCGACGACGGATTTCCTTGCCGATCCGAAGGGCGCCCGGGCCAACCGGCTCCTGGCCGAGATCCTGAACCTCAGGCTCACGGACGAACTGCGGGAAAAACAGGGCGCCACCTACTCTCCCAGCGCGGACTCCACCCAGAGCTGGCTCCTGCCCGGATATGGCTACATTTCCACTGTCGTCGAAATCCCGCCCGACAAGATCGACGCCGTGACCCGGGATATCCAGCGCATCGCCGCAGACCTTGCGTCCGCGCCCCCGACCGCGGACGAGATGACCCGGGCGCGCAAGCCGGTCCTGGAAGGGATCCAGCAGGCGCGAGAGACCAATGGGTACTGGCTGAGCACCCTGTCCGGCATGCAGGCCGATCCCCGCCAGCTGGACGCTTACCGCAGCTCGGTCCCCACCCTGGAGCGGCTCTCTCCAGAGGACATCCACGCCGCCGCGCACCGGTGGCTGAGCCCGGATCGACTCTGGAGGCTGGAGGTGAGGCCGGAGCCGGAGGAGGCTCGGGCCACTCCCTGATCAGGCCGCGATCTCGGCGTCATCCGGCGCCGGGGCCGGAAGGCCGCGGATCATGTCGGCGGCCTTCTCGGCGATCATGATGGTCGGGGCGTTGGTGTTACCGCCCACCAGGGTCGGCATGACCGAGGCGTCGATGACCCTCAGGCCCTTGAGGCCACGCACACGCAGCTGGGCGTCGACCACCGCCATCGGGTCGCCGTCGGCGCCCATGCGGCAGGTGCCGACCGGATGATAGATGGTCTCAGCCGCCGAGCGGATCCATGCGTCGATGGCCTCGTCGCTCTCGACGTTCTCGCCCGGGAAGAGCTCCTCGGAGCGGTAAGGGTCGAGGGCCGGCTGCCGGGCCACCTCGCGCATCATGCGGACGCCCTCCCTGAGGGCGCGTCGGTCCTCCTCCGCCGAGAGATAGTTGGCGAAGATGGCGGGATCATCGAAGGGATCCGCCGAACGCAGACCCACCCGGCCCCGGCTCTCGGGCCGTAGCTGGCAGACGTGGAAGGTGAAGCCGTCGCGGTTCACCACCGTCTTGCCGTGGTTCTGCATGACCGCGAGCACGCAGTGCACCTGAAGGTCCGGACGGTCGAGGTCCGGACGCGACTTCAGGAAGGCGCCGGACTCCAGAAACTGCCGGCGGCCTATGCCTTTCTTGAAGAGCAGGTAGTTGATCCCGACCAGCAGGGTCTTCAGGCCCTTGCGCTGGGAATAGATGGTGATCGGCTGGGGACAGGCCCAGGACAGGGTGACGTCCAGGTGATCCTGCAGGTTCTGGCCGACGCCGGGCAGGGCGTGGACCGTCTCGATCCCGGCTGCGGTCAGGGCGGCGGGATCGCCGATCCCGGACAGCTGGAGGATTTGGGGCGACTGCACGGCGCCGGCGCAGAGCAGGACCTCCCGTATCGCCTTCGCCTGGGTGCGGACCCGGGTCTTCTCGTCGGCATACTCGACGCCGGTCGCCACGCCGTCCTCGACCAGGATCCGGGTCGTCCGCGCGCCGGTCACGCAGGTGAGGTTCGGGCGGGACAGGGCGGGATGGAGGTAGCCGCGGGAGGCGCTCCACCGTTCGCCGTCATGAACAGTCATCTGATAGGGGCCCCAGCCCTCCTGCTGGCGGCCGTTGAAATCCCGGGTCAGGGGATGGCCGGCCTGCGCGCCGGCCTGGATGGCCGCAGCGTAGATCGGGTTGGGGTCTGAGGCCTTGGACACCTTCAGGGGACCGTCTGCGCCATGCCAGTCGTCGGCGCCGCCCTCGAAGGCCTCTGACTTCTTGAAATAGGGCAGGATGTCCCGGTAGGCCCAGCCCTCAAGACCCATCTGGCGCCATTGGTCGTAGTCCCGGGCGTGCCCTCGGATGTAGATCATGCCGTTGATGGAGGACGACCCGCCCCAGCCCTTGCCGCGCGGCCACCAGAGCCGGCGGCCGTCCAGGTGGGGCTCAGGCTCGGTCCAGAAGCCCCAGTTGTAGTCACCCTTGTCACCGATCAGGCCGCCCACGCCGGCCGGCATGCGGACCATCAGAGAGTTATCCTTGCCGCCGGCCTCCAGCAGCAGAACGCGAACCGAGGGGTCCTCGGTCAGACGGGCGGCCATGACACAGCCGGCGGAGCCAGCTCCGATGATGATATAGTCGTAGGCGTCCATGGGCGGACCTCTCAGCGAAGGGGCGTCAGTTGCGCCCTTCTGACGATCTTGCCCGCCCCCGGCAAGAGCCCCGCTTCAGCGTCCCTTCCAGTTCGGCGCCCGCTTCTGCGAGAAGGCCATCGGCCCCTCCACGAAATCCTCGGAGGTAAAGAGGGCCGAGACCGCCGGATAGCGGTTCTGGCCGCGGATCGCCGCCTCGAGGGTGGGTTCGTCGAGGCCCTTGAAAACCGCTTCCTTGGAGGCCCGGATCGACATGGGGGACAGTTCGGCGATCTGCGCGGCCCAGCGGCGGGCGGCGGCCATCAGTTCGCCGGCGGGGACGACTTCATTGACGAAACCCAGGGCCTCGCCTTCTGCGGCCGAGACCCGTCGGCCGGTCAGGATCATGCCCATGGCGCGCTTGACGCCGATCGCCCGGGGCAGCCGGTGAAGGCCGCCGGCCAGGGCGGCAAGTCCGACCCTGGGCTCGGGAAGGGCAAAGACCGCCGCCTCCGAGGCGACGATGATGTCGCACGCAAGGGCGATCTCGAAGCCGCCGCCCATGGCCACGCCGTTCACGGCGGCGATGAGGGGCTTGTTCAGGTTGAAGCGGGAGGTCAGGCCGGCGAAGCCTGTCGGCGGGGTGCGCATCTCTCCGCCCGTCGCCTGGTGCTTGAGGTCGTTACCGGCCGAGAAGGCGCGGTCGCCCGCCCCCGTGATGATCCCGACCCACTGGTCCGGGTCCGCCGCGAAGGCGTCAAGGACCTCATGCATCTCGAAGTGAGCGGGCGAATGCAGGGCGTTCATCACGTCCGGGCGGTTCAGCGTGATGATGGTGACGTGACCCTCGCGGTCGACGCGGATGTGTTCGTAGGCCATGGCCCTGCTCCCTGGTGTTTCTCGGTCCAGAAAGCGGGCTGCAAGCCCTCCGGTCAACCCTTGTGGCGCAGGCCGGCGCGGTAGCGCTTCCAGTTCTCGACATAGTGTCGGGCGCCGAGGGCGACAGACTGGGCCTGGGCGTCCGAGAGTTCCCGGACCACCTTGCCCGGCGCGCCCATGACCAGGGAGTTGTCGGGGATTTCCTTGCCCTCGGTGATCAGGCAGTTGGCGCCGATCAGGCAGTTTCTCCCGATCCGGGCGCCATTCAGGATGATGGAGCCGATCCCCACCAGGGTGTTATCGCCGATGGTGCAGCCGTGAAGCATGACCATGTGCCCGACGGTAACGTTCGCCCCCAGGGTCAGGGGCGATCCGGTGTCGGTGTGCAGGACCGATCCGTCCTGGACGTTGGAGTTCTCCCCGATGACGATGGGGTCGTTGTCGCCCCGCAGGGTCGCCCCCCACCAGACCGAGGCGTTGCGCTTCAGGATCACGCGCCCGATCACCGCAGCGTTGGGCGCAATCCAGTACTCGTCATCCTCAGGCAGCTCCGGCGTCGCATCGCCCAGTTGATAGACTGACATGGCGTCTCCCGTGACCTTTTGGTGAACGACGCGTTCACGCTTCCGCAACCGTGCTGCTAGCATTCTAGAGGGGCGATTCGGGGCTGCGAAGTCCTTCCGAAGAGCACCTGTCCCGCAGCCGGGAGAGTTCATGGCGTCGACGTCTACAGGGCGGCCTCAGCCGCCGGTCAGGAACGGGAAGTGCGGCCCGCCGGGCGCCTTCCGACGCCGCGCCGTCCTTTGCCAATTTCGTTTCCCTGGGGGCGATCCATACCGGATGCGCCCCTTTTTCATGCCCAGTCGGAGGCCCTCATGACCAAGCGAGCCCTGAAGCGTCAGCTGCGCGAAGGCGCCCTGGATCTTTCCGAGTTCGAGGGAGATCCCAGGATTCGCCGGCTGCCGGTCGAGCGAGCCTGGTCTCCCCTGCCGCGCCGGGTCGACGACGAACGCGACCAGGCCTTCGTCAAGACGGTGCGGCCCATGTCCGAGGGGCAGAAGGCGATGATGGAGGCCGTGGACACCCACAACCTGGTCCTCGCCCTCGGCCCGGCCGGGACGGGAAAGACCTACCTGGCCATCGCCAAGGCCGTTGAAGCCCTCGAAGCCGGCAAGGTCGGGCGGATCGTGCTCTCCCGCCCCGCCGTGGAGGCCGGAGAGTCCATTGGCTTCCTGCCGGGCGAGATGGAGGACAAGCTCGCCCCCTACCTTCGCCCGCTCTATGACGCCCTCTCGGACCGGCTGTCGATGAAGCGCGTACGGGCCATGATGGCCGAGGGAATCATCGAGATCGCCCCGGTCGGCTTCATGCGGGGACGGACCCTCAACAACGCCTTCGTCGTCATCGACGAGGCGCAGAACTGCACTTACGTCCAGCTCAAGATGCTGCTGACCCGCCTCGGGTGGCACTCCACTATGGTGGTCACGGGTGACCCGGCCCAGTCGGATCTCCTGCCCGAGCTCTCGGGTCTCGCGCCCGTCGCGCAGCGGCTGGAGGCGGTGGGAAACATCGCTGTGGTTCGTCTGGCCGAGCGGGACATCGTCCGCCATCCCCTGGTGGCCGAGATGCTCGGCGTCCTGTGACCGGACGCCGGGCCCGGCCCGGATCAGGGAAGATCTTCGGAGAGGATGGCCATCTCGAACATGAAGGAGCCGGCCTCGTCCTCATCCTCAAAGACGACGCCGATGAACTCCTCACCGACATAGACCTCGGCGGAGTCCTTCTGCCGCGGACGCGGCACGACATTGATCCGCGCGTTGGCGAAGGTGCCGCGAAGGTGACCTTCGATCTTGCGGAGAGTGCGTTCGTCCAAGGGTCTGCTCCGTCGATGTGCTGGCGTCCCGGGATCGGCGACCCCGGCGGCTGATCCGAAGATCAGATGACGTAGTCGTAGACCACATCCGCAAGGGTGTGGTCCATGCTGCGCGCCGGTTCATCCCCGGTCGGGCAGTTCACGAGCCTCGCCGGCACGCCGGCGGCGGTGCAGTGCGCCGGCACCGGCTTCAGGACGACGGAGCCGGAGGCGATCTTCGCATAGTCGCCGATCTGGATGTTCCCCAGCACCTTGGCGCCGGCGCCCAGCAGGACGCCGCGGCCGATCTTGGGGTGCCGGTCGCCGCGTTCGGCGCCCGTGCCGCCCAGGGTGACTCCCTGCAGGAGGGAGACGTCGTCCCCGATCACCGCCGTCTCGCCGATGACGATCCCCGTGCCGTGGTCAATGAAGACCCCGGACCCGATCCTCGTGGCCGGGTGGATGTCGACCTGGAAGATCTCGCTCATCCGGCTCTGGAGGTAGAAGGCCATGGTCTCGCGGCCCTGGCCCCATAGCCAGTGGGCGATGCGCTGGGTCTGGAGGGCCTGGAAGCCCTTGAAGAAGAGAAAGGGTTGGACGTAGCCCTTGCAGGCCGGGTCACGCTCGTACACCGCCTTGAGGTCCGCCTCGGCGGTCACGACGAGTTCCGGCGAAGTGCGGTAGGCCTGGATCGCCAGCTCGCGAAGGCTCATGGCCCTCAGTTCCTGGTCGCCCAACTTGTGCGCCAGCTGGTAGGACAGGGCGTCGCCCAGGTTGTCGTTGCTCAGAATGACGGCGTTGACCAGCGAGGCCAGGGCGGGCTCGGTCCTGGCGGTGTGCTCAGCCTCGTTCCGCAGGGCGGCCCAGACGGGCGGCGCGGCGCGCGGATCGATCACCTCAAGTGTCTTGGTCATCCGGTTACTCCCCCGCCGACGAGTACAGCCTATCATAGGGCGGCATCTCTGCGAATCCCCTGCTTGCGCCGCCTCTCCCGGCGTCTATGTGAGACCCAAGTTCAGAAAGGCTAGACATGACGCGCAGGTCCAGGACCGCCCTTCCCCCCGCTCCGTCCTTCGGCGAACCGGTCGCGCAGGCGGCGGCGCCCGAGGTGCTGGACTTCCTCTCCCGGCGGCGATCGGCCTCCGCCCTGACCCTTGGCGGTCCGGGGCCCTCGCCCGCAGAAATCGAGACCCTCATTCGACTGGCGTCCCGGGTCCCGGACCATGGGAAGCTTGCCCCCTGGAGGTTTGTCGTGCTGGCGGGAAATGGCAAGGCCGCCTTCGCCGACCGGCTGGAGGCCGTTGCACGCTCGCGAGGTGATGACCGGGCCGTAGCCAAGCTGGGCAAGCTGCGGACACCGCCTGCCTGCATCGCCGTGATCTCCCGCCCGCGCGAGGCGGAGATCCGGGAATGGGAACAGATCCTGTCAGCGGGTGCGGTCTGCACCACCCTTCTCTACGCCGCCACCGCCATGGGGTACGGCGCCAACTGGATCACCGACTGGTACGCCTACGACGCCGAGGCCTGCGCCATACTCGGCCTGTCCGGAGCGGAAAAGGTGGCGGGGTTCATCCTGATCGGAGAGCCGGGCGAGCCGCCCCGCGAGCGCGAACGACCGTCCCCCGAGAGTCTGACCATAATCTGGAGGGGTTGACCCAAGGCGTCAGCCCCGGCCGCGATAGGGCGCCACGCCCTGGTCGGGCAGCCAGAGGCCCTCCGGCGGCGCCCCGGTCTGCCAGAAGACGTCGATCGGGATCCCGCCGCGAGGGTACCAGTAGCCGCCGATCCGCAGCCAGAGCGGGTCTGCAACCTCCACCAGGCGGCGCCCGATGGTCAAGGTGCAGTCCTCATGAAAAGCGCCGTGATTCCTGAAAGATGCCAGGAATAACTTCAGGGACTTCGACTCCACCAGCCAGTCGCCAGGAGCATAGTCGATCACCAGAGTGGCGAAATCAGGCTGGCCGGTCACCGGACACAGGGAGGTGAACTCCGGCGCCGTGAACCGGGCCAGGTAGGTCTGTCCCTTCTGAGGGTTCGGGACGCGCTCAAGGACGGCGGCCTCAGGGGTGTCAAACCCCGCCACCACCCGTCCGAGTTGGGTGACCTCGATCTCGCTCATGGACGCCGATTACTCCCCGGGTTCCGCCGCTGCAAGCACAGGGCGCGCCCTTCAGATGGTGTAGTCGGGCTCGCCCTCCAGCCAGGCGGTGATCGTCTCAGCCGCGTCGGGGGCGGAAACCCGGGTGGTGTCGATGCGGATGTCCGGCGATTCCGGCGCCTCGTAGGGGCTGTCGATGCCGGTGAAGTTCTTAAGTTCGCCCGCCCGCGCCTTGGCGTAGAGACCCTTC
Source organism: Phenylobacterium sp. (assembly GCA_020401865.1). Lineage (GTDB taxonomy): Bacteria > Pseudomonadota > Alphaproteobacteria > Caulobacterales > Caulobacteraceae > Phenylobacterium. The sequence goes on from JADCAS010000001.1 coordinate 99,804, forward strand.
ACGTCGCGCTGTTCCGCCACCTCAAGCGGGGTGTCCACGAAAACCTCGACGAAGTCGCCCTCGGGCATGAGGCTGCGGGCCAGGGCCCGCTCGGCCCGGAAGGGCGAGATGAAGGAGACGAGGACGATCAGGCCAGCGTCGGCCATGAGCCTCGCGACTTCAGCCACCCGCCGGATGTTCTCCACCCGGTCCTCGTCGGTGAAGCCCAGGTCCCGGTTCAGGCCGTGGCGGATATTGTCGCCGTCGAGCAGGTAGGTGTGCCGGCCCATGGCGTGAAGTTTCTTCTCCACCATGTTGGCGATCGTGGATTTTCCGGAGCCGGAAAGTCCTGTGAACCAGATCACCCGCCCCCGATGCCCCTTCAGGGCCGCGCGGGCGGCGCGGTCGACGTCCAGGGCCTGCCAGTGGACGTTCTGGCTGCGCCGGAGGGCGAAATGGATCATGCCGGCGCCGACGGTCCGGTTGGTGATCCGGTCGATCAGGATGAATCCGCCCAGGTCACGGCTCTCGGCATAGGGCTCGAAGGCGATGGCGGCGTCCGTGGAGATGTTGCAGACGCCAATTTCATTCAAGTCCAGTCGCTTGGCGGCCAGATGTTCAAGCGTGTTGACGTTCACCCGGTATTTCGGCTCGGTGATGGAGGCGGACACCGTCCGGGTCCCGAGCTTCAGGAGATAGGGGCGGCCGGGCAGCATGGGCGCCTCGTCCATCCAGACCAGGGTCGCCTCGAACTGGTCGGCGACGCTCACCGGAGCATCCGCCTGGGCCAGGACGTCCCCCCGGCTGATGTCGACCTCATCTTCCAGGGTCAGGGTCACGGACTGGCCGGACTGCGCCGAGTCGACCTCCGACATGCCGGCGATGACCTGGCGGATCCGGCTTTCCCGTCCGGAGGGCGCAACGCGGATGCGGTCGCCTGGGCGCACCGATCCGGCGGCGATCAGGCCGGAGAAGCCACGGAAGTCGAGGTTCGGCCTGTTGACCCACTGGACGGGCATGCGGAAAGGCCGCTCGGTGGCGTCATCGCCCACCGGCACGGTCTCCAGCCAGGAGAGCAGGGTGGGGCCAGCGTACCAGGGCGCGCCGCCTCCGGCCTCGGCCACGTTGTCGCCCCGCAAAGCCGACATCGGGATGGCCTCGAATTCGGTCAGGCCGATTCTGGCGGCGAACTCGCGATAGTCCTGGACGATGCCGTCGAAGACCTCCTGCGACCAGTCGACCAGGTCCATCTTGTTGACCGCGAGGATGACGTGACGGATCCCCAGAAGCCGGACGAGGTAGGAGTGACGGCGGGTCTGGGTCAGAACCCCCCGGCGGGCGTCGATCAGGATGACCGCCGCGTCCGCCGTGGACGCCCCCGTGACCATGTTGCGGGTGTACTGCTCATGGCCCGGGGTGTCGGCGACGATGAACTTGCGCCGGTCCGTGGAAAAGAATCGGTAGGCCACATCGATGGTGATGCCCTGCTCCCGCTCGGCCGCGAGGCCATCGACGAGGAGGGCGAAGTCGATCTCGCCGCCCTGGGTGCCGACACGCCGGGAATCCGCCTCGAGGGCCGCAAGCTGGTCCTCGAAGATCATCTTGGAGTCGTAGAGCAGGCGGCCGATCAGGGTCGACTTGCCGTCGTCCACCGAGCCGCAGGTCAGGAACCGCAGGAGGCTCTTGGTCTCATGCGCCTTCAGGTAGGCTTCGATGTCATTGGCGATGAGATCGGACTGGTGAGCCATCAGAAGTAGCCTTCCTGCTTCTTCTTCTCCATGGAGGCGGCCTGGTCGTGGTCGATCACCCGTCCCTGTCGCTCGCTGGTGGTGGTCAACAGCATCTCCTGGATGATTTCCGGCAGGGTCGCGGCCGTACTCTCCACGGCGCCCGTCAGGGGATAGCAGCCGAGGGTGCGAAACCTCACGGACTTCATCTGAGGTGTCTCCCCCGGAAGCAGGGGCATACGGTCGTCATCCACCATGATGAGCGTCCCGTCGCGCTCGACCACCGGGCGGACGTCAGAGAAGTAGAGGGGGACGATCGGAATGTCCTCCAGGTGGATGTATTGCCAGATGTCGAGCTCGGTCCAGTTGGAGATCGGGAAGACCCGGATCGACTCCCCGGGGTTCTTCCGCGTGTTGTACATCCGCCAGAGCTCGGGCCTCTGGTTCTTGGGGTCCCACCTGTGCTGGGCGGACCGGAAGGAAAAGATCCGCTCCTTCGCCCGGCTCTTCTCTTCGTCCCGGCGGGCGCCGCCGAAGGCCGCGTCAAAGCCATGGAGGTCCAAGGCCTGCTTCAGTCCTTCCGTCTTCCAGAGGTCGGTGTGCAGGGCCGATCCATGGTCGAAGGGATTGATCCCCTTCTCGAGGGCTTCTGGGTTCCTGTGCACGATCAGGTCGAAGCCGAGCTCGCGCGCCATGCGCTCGCGCATTTCATACATGGCCCGGAACTTCCAGGTTGTGTCCACGTGCAGGAGAGGAAAGGGCGGCTTGGAAGGCCAGAAGGCCTTGGCTGCAAGGTGGAGCATGACAGCCGAGTCCTTGCCGACGGAGTACAGCATGACCGGGCGCGCGGCCTCCGCCACCACCTCACGCAGAATGTGGATAGCCTCGGCCTCCAGTCGCTGCAGGTGGGTCAGGGCGGCTCCGTGCGCCTTCGCAGTCATTCCTGTGCCTCTTGAAGCGCCCCGGGGGCGACCTGTCGCCATATAGAGCAAAGCGAGACGGGAAACCTGCTGATCGCCTTACGGCGGGTCCAATTCTTCTGGCGCCCCGCGAAGAAATCCTTAGCGCGCTTCCCCCTCTTTCACCGGGGCTGTGTTCCGCCTATGGCTTCTCTTTAGCGGAGGAGACATCGCCATGAGCCAGCAGGATTTCGAGAATTTCGTGGTCGTCGTCACCGGCGCCTCTACCGGGCTGGGGCGGGCGATCGCCGTGGAGACCGCCCGTCGGGGCGCATCGGACGTCGTGATCAACTTCGCGCGCAGCGCCGAGGAAGCCGAGCAGACCGCCGACCTCGTTCGCGCCGAGGGGGCCCGCGCGTTCCTCGTGCAGGGCGATGTCTCCCGGGACGGGGACTGCAAGGCCATCGCCTCCGCCGCCAGCGGCCTTGGGCGGATCGACGCCCTCTTCAACAACGCCGGCGTCACCAAGTTCGCTCAGAACCATGCCGACCTCGACGCCGTCTCCGCCGAGGACTTCCTGAACCTTTACGCGGTGAACGTCGTGGGGGCCTTCCAGATGATCCGCGCGGCCCGCAGCCTCCTGGAGGCCGCGCCGCAGCCGGGCGCCGTGGTGAACACCTCATCGATCGCGGGGGTGGCCGGTATTGGCTCCTCCGTGCCCTACGCGGCGTCCAAGGGCGCCATGAATACCCTGACTCTGTCCCTCGCTCGGGCGCTGGCGCCGAAAATCCGGGTGAACGCCATCTGTCCCGGGTTCATCGACACCCCCTGGTTCGGCAAGGGTATGTCGGAGGAGCGGGTGGCTCGACTTAGGGAGGGCTCCGCAGCCTCGACCCCGCTGAAGGTCGCCTCCACCGCCGACGATGTAGCCGCCGCCGCCGCCTTCCTGGCTTCCCGGCAGTCGCGGCACGTCACCGGTGAGACCCTGCTCGTGGACGCCGGCTCGCACCTCGGATTCGCTCCCTTGAGCATGCGCTGAGCCCGGTTCATCCGACGTTAATCCCGAACAGGGTCTAATTGGTCGTGATTTCGCCGGTGAGACGCCTGGAAAAATGGCGCTCAAAGGCAACGACGCCTGTTTTTTAGTCACTCCGACCGGGCGGGTCCCGGCGTGGGGCCGGGATTCTGGCGGCGTGAAGCTCCGGGGGGGATGGTCCGAAGGACAGGGTCACGCCTGATAAACAAGGGGATTGCAAAACATGACTTCATTCAAGCTTGCGGCTGTCGCCGCGACCGCCGCCCTCGCCATCGGCACGGCGGCCCAAGCCCAGGACGCGCCTTCCGTATCCTTCAACGTCGGGGTCGCCTCAGACTACATGTTCCGGGGCTACAGCCAGACGGACAGCAACCCGCAGATCTATGGGGGCGCGGACCTCGGGATCGGCATCTTCTACGCGGGAACCTGGCTCTCGAACGTCGACTTCGGCGATAGCACCAGCATGGAGTATGACCTTTACGCGGGCTTCAAGCCGACCCTCGGACCGGTGGCCCTGGACATCGGCATCTTCCGCTACGGCTACACCAACCAGGAAGACGGCGCGAACCTCGACTATTGGGAAGGCAAACTTGGGGCCTCTGTGGCCGCAGGCAAGGGTACGGTCGGCGCCGCCGTCTTCCATACCACCGACAACTTCGGCCAGACCGGCCAGGCGACCTATGTCGAGCTGAATGGCTCAATGCCGGTGTCGGAGAAGTTCTCCGTATCGGGCGCGGTCGGTCACCAGGCCCTTGATGGCACTGGAGATTACGAGACCTGGAACCTGGGCCTCGGCTACGCCATCAACGACACCTTCGGTCTCGATGTCCGTTATTGGGACACCAACGTGAAGAAGGCGGATGACCCGATGAAGCTGACCTCGGGCCGCATCGTTGTCGGCCTCAAGTCAGCTTTCTGATACGGCGCCCGCGCCACAACTCACAGGGAAAGCCGTCAGCCGAAGGGCTGGCGGCTTTTCTTTTTTGGTAAATCGGCGTCTATGCCAAAAGTCGTTAATCTTGCTGTGCGACTGAATGCGCGACTCGGAGACGGAACTCTTCGGGGCAAACGTTTAGAAGCGGAATCACCTTCGCTGCAGCCGACCCATGGGTGTTTGGCCGTCGCAAGTAAGGAGCTGTTGCGTGGAGCATATGGCCAACCGGGCCCGCAGTCTTCTGGCCGATTCCGCTATAGCGTCGGTCGCCCTGCTCGCCGCCTTCCTGCTGACGGCGGGCCGATCGGTCGACCTCTCGCCTGCGTCCCTGGGCGGAGTCGCGCTGCAGGCCTTGACCTACGGACTGGTCGCCGCGGCCTATACCGGCCTCTTCCGGCGCGAACTGTCCCCCTGGCGTTATGTATCGACCCCAGACGCCCTGGTCCTCGCCAGGATCGCGATCCTCACAGCTGCAAGCTTTCTCCTGCTCCAGTTCGCCGCCGACCGGGCGCACGGCCTGAGTCGGGCCATGCTGGCCCTGGCGCCGATCTTTCAGATGGTCGGGGCCATCAGCGCCCGGATGCTTCGACGGGCGGCGCATGAGCGGGCGCTCGATAGCTTTGCGCCCCTCAAATCCTTCAGTGATCGCCCGCCCCAGGCGCCCGAGCTGCTGCTCATCGGTCCGACGACCGCCGCGGAAACCTACCTGCGCGAGACGGGCCGCCGGCGCGACAACACCTGGACCCCGGTGGGCATCATCGCCCCGGACTCCAAGGAGGTCGGCCAGCAGGTCCGCGGCGTCTGCATCATCGAGTCCATCGAGCGGCTTGACGTCGCCCTCGCTGACCTGCGCCGGTGGAATCAATATCCCCGCGCCATCCTCTTCCTCGATGAGCCCGCCCGGCTCAGGGGCCTGACCGCGGCCCAGCTCGGACGCCTCAAGAACGATGGCGTTCGCCTGTTGCGCCTGCCCTCCATCGTCGACCTTTCGCATGAGGATGGGCTGGCCCTCCTGCCCATGCGCGACATCAGCGTCGAGGAGCTCCTGCCTCGCGACCCGATCGAGCTGGACCGCGTAGCCCTGCGCTCCCTGGTCTCCGGCCGGCGGATTCTGATCACCGGCGCCGGCGGGTCCATCGGCGCCGAGCTAAGCCGCCAGGTCGCGGCCCTCGAGGCGGGTCACGTCACTCTTCTCGACTTTTCCGAGACGGCCCTGTTCGAGATTGACCGGGAGCTGGGCGAGACCTTCCCCGCCCTGTCCCGCACCGCGGCGCTGGTGGATGTGCGCAATGCTGACCGGGTCACGGACTGCTTCCTGGTTGAGCGTCCTGACCTCGTCTTCCACGCCGCCGCCCTCAAGCATGTCTCGATGGTGGAGCGTCACCCCGTGGAGGGTGTGCTGACCAACGTCCTGGGCACCTGGAATGTCGCCGAGGCCGCCGGTGTCGCAGGCGCGGCTCAGATGGTGCTGATCTCCACAGACAAGGCGGTCGATCCGTCCAACGTGATGGGCGCCACGAAGAGGCTCGCCGAGGCCGTGATCCAGGGCCAGCAGGAAGGCTCCAGGACCCGGTTCTCGGCCGTTCGGTTCGGCAACGTGCTCGGTTCGGCGGGGTCTGTCGTGCCGATCTTCCGGTCGCAGATCGACCGGGGCGGTCCGGTCACCGTGACCCACCCGGAGATGGCCCGCTACTTCATGACCATCCCGGAGGCCACCCAGCTGGTCCTCCATGCGACGGCAACCTGCGCCGAAGATCTGAACCCCGATCGGGCCCGCCTCTTCCTGCTGGAGATGGGCGAGCCTGTGAAGATCATGGACCTGGCCCGGCAGATGATCGCCCTGTCCGGCCGCACGCCGGGCAAGGACATCGAGATCGAGATCACCGGGCTCAGGCCCGGCGAGAAGCTGAGCGAGGAACTGCTCGACGGCATGGAGAACTCCGTGCCCTGCGCGCCGAAGGTGCTGGAGGTCGTCTCGCCCACCGCCATGGGCGTGGCCCCGGCCCACCTGCGTCGCCTCGAGGCCATAGCCGCCCGCGGCGACACCGACGAGATCCGCCGCGCCCTCTTTGACCTGGTCGCCCAGATCCGGGGCGAAAAGGCCGCCGGCGCCCCGGCCCTGCGGGTGGTCTCCAACCGTTGATGAGGACGGGTCGGCGGGGCTATCCAGGCGTCGTGTCATGATCCTTGTGACCGGATCCGCCGGCTTCATCGGCTACCATGTCGCACAGGCCCTCCTGGATCGCGGGGAGAGCGTCGTCGGGGTCGATTGCATCAGCCCCTACTACGATCCCAATCTGAAACTGGCGCGTCTCGCCCGCCTCGAGGCCCGGTCCGGCTACCGGCACCACCGGATCGACCTGGCCGACCGGGACGCCGCCGCGGCGGTCTTCGGGTCCGTCCGTCCACGGGGCGTCGTGCACCTGGCCGCACAGCCTGGCGTCCGCTACTCGCTTGAGCATCCCGAAGCCTACGTCGATTCAAATCTGGTCGGCTTTCTCAGCGTGCTGGAAGGCTGCCGGGCGACGTCACCCGACCACCTTGTCTTCGCCTCCACCAGTTCGGCCTACGGGGCCAATGCGACCCTGCCCTTCTCGCCCCACCAGCCGGCCAACCACCCCCTGACCCTGTATGCGGCGACCAAGTTGGCCAATGAGTCCATGGCCCACGCCTACGCCCACCTGTTCGGGATCCCTTGCACAGGCCTGCGGTTCTTCACGGTCTACGGTCCCTGGACCCGCCCGGACATGGCCCTCTACCGCTTTGCAGACGCCATCGTCGCCGGCCGCCCCGTCGACGTCTACGGCCAGGGCCGGATGCAGCGCGACTTCACCTATGTGGATGACATCGTCAGCGGCGTGATCGCCGCCCTGGACCGCCCCGCCGCCCCGGACCCGGCGTGGCGCGCAGAGACGCCCGATCCCGCCGCCAGCGGGGTGGCGCCCTGGCGCATTCTCAACATCGGCGCAGGGACCCGGGTCGAGCTGATGACCTACATCGAGGTTCTGGCCGAAGCCCTCGGCCGTCCCGCGAAGCTGAACCTCCTGCCCATGCAGCCCGGGGACATCGTTCGAACGGAGGCGGACATCACCGACACCACCGCCGCCCTTGGATACGCTCCGACCACGCCGGTGGAGGTCGGAGTTCGGCGGTTCGCCGACTGGTACTGCGAGTATCACGGCGTCGCCCGGGACTGAGCCCGAGCGTCCGACCCGGGCCTATTCGGCCACCATCTCCGCGGCGTGGGCGGCCTGGAGCCGGCCCTCAAGCGCTTTGTGCTGGCGCCACAGTTCTTGCGGCAGCCGCTCGCCAAAGGCTTCGTAGGCTGGCGGAATGAGGGCCGCCTCCTCCGCCCAGACCGTCGCGTCGACGGTCAGCAGCAGGTCGAGCTCCGCCGCCGACAGGCTGAGTCCGGACAGGTCCAGGGACCCTGCCGTGGGCACCCGGCCGATAGGGGTTTCCTGCGCCGGGGCGCGGCCTGCCAGTCGCTCGAAGATCCACTTCAGGACGCGCGAGTTGTCGCCGAAGCCCGGCCAGACATAACGGCCGGTGGAGTCCTTTCGGAACCAGTTCACGAAGTAGATTCGCGGAAGCTTGGCGGCGTCGCCCTTCTCGCCGATCGACAGCCAGTGCCGGAAGTAGTCGCCCATGTTGTAGCCGCAGAAGGGCAGCATGGCGAAGGGATCGCGGCGTAGCTCGCCGATCCGGTTCTCCGCCGCCGCTGTCCCCTCGGAGGCCACGTTGGAGGCCAGGAAGACGCCGTGCGCCCAGTCGAAGGCCTCGGTCACCAACGGCACGGCGCTGGCCCGGCGGCCGCCAAAAAGGATGGCCGAGATCGGCACGCCCTTCGGGTCCTCCCACTCGGGCGCGATCACCGGGCACTGGCTGGCCGGAACCGTGAAGCGGGCGTTGGGGTGGGCGGCGGGTTCTCCGGAGCCCGGCGACCAGGGCCGGCCCTTCCAGTCGGTCAGGTTGGCCGGGGGAGTCTTTGTCAGGCCCTCCCACCAGACGTCTCCATCGTCGGTCAGGGCGACATTCGTGAAGACGCAGTTGGCGTGAAGAGAGGCGACCGCATTGCGGTTGGTCTCATTGCCCGTCCCGGGCGCCACGCCGAAGAAACCGGCCTCGGGATTGATGGCGTAGAGCCGGCCGTCATCGCCGAACCGCATCCAGCAGATGTCATCGCCGACGGTCTCGGCCTTCCACCCGGCAAGGGTCGGCTGGAGCATGGCCATATTGGTCTTGCCGCAGGCGCTGGGGAAGGCGGCGGCGATGTAGCGGACTTCGTTCTGGGGCGAGGTCAGCTTGAGGATGAGCATGTGCTCGGCCAGCCACCCCTCGTCCCGAGCCATGACCGAGGCGATGCGTAGGGCGAAGCACTTCTTGCCCAAAAGGGCGTTGCCGCCATAGCCTGACCCGTAGGACCAGATCTCCCGGGTTTCGGGATAGTGGACGATGTACTTCTCGGGATTGCAGGGCCAGGGAACGTCCGCCTGCCCGGCGGCCAGGGGCGCGCCGAGCGTATGCACGGCGGGCACGAAGAAGCCGTCCTCCCCGAGCTGTTCCAGCGCCGGCTTGCCCATCCGGGTCATGACCCGCATCGAGATGGCGACATAGGCGCTGTCGGTGATCTCGACGCCGATCTGGCTGATCTTCGAACCCAGCGGCCCCATGCTGAAGGGGCATACGTACATCGTCCGGCCGCTCATGCAGCCGTCGAAAAGGCCCGCCATTTTCTCCCGCATCGCCACGGGATCGGACCAGTTGTTGGTCGGCCCAGCGTCGATCTGTTTCTCGGAGCAGATGAAGGTGCGGCTCTCAACCCTGGCGACATCGCCCGGATCCGAGGCGGCATAGAAGGAATTGGGACGCTTGGCCGGGTTCAGGCGCTTCAGGGTGCCTTTCGCCTCGAGTTCCCGGGTCAGGGCGTCCCACTCCGCATCTGATCCATCGCACCAGTGAACCCTGTCCGGCCGGGTCAGGGCCGCGATCTGCTCGACCCAGGCGATCAGTCGGGTGTGGCGGGTGGGTGCAGGGTGGATGCCAGGGATCGCAGTCATCAGTTCAACTTCTCCGAGCCGTGGCGGCGGTTGGGGGAGTCGGTCGGGGACGCGGGACTCGCGCCCTCGTAATCAACCTTCCGTGAAAAGGCGAGCGCGGGAACCGGCCTGTCGTCCAAAAAACGTCACTTAAGCGGAAAGTGCTGGGGATTGTTCCTCAAGCTGCCGAATGGCGCCCACGATATGGTAGAGCGAGGTGGCTGGCGCACCCCCTGCAGCGAATCCTCCCGTCGGCCCCTGGCGATCGCGCCACAGTCCCCGCACGGGCGTTTCGAGATACCGCCGCAGCCCCGATGCGGCCCGGAGGGCCTCCTCCGTCTCCCCGAGAGCCAGGGACGACTTCAGGTACTCTGTCTGCGGCCACAGTCGCGCCCAGCCGTCCCGGACCGTCAGGTCCTCCCACAGGGCGTTGACGGCGCAGGCCCGGCGCGGGTCCACGCCCTGCCGGCCGGTCTCATGCAGGGCCCGGGCCGCCAGCTGGCCATCCGCCCGTCCCCGGGCCCGGCCCCAGCGGTCCAGCAGCCAGGCCCACTCGAACTGGTGGCCGGGTTCCACCAGGCGGCCGTCATCACCTCCGGCCCGCCGCCAGTCGGCGTCGAAGAATTCCGACAGGACCCCGCGGTGGTCGATGAAGGCGCCGAGGGCCAGCTCTGCAATCTCGTCGGACAAGTCCCGCCAGTCCGCCTGCCCCGCCTCTTCCCACGCCAGGGAGGCCTCCAGCAGGTGCATGTGCGCATTCGCCTGGAACGGTTGGTCTCCCGACTCCCGGAAGCCGCCGGCCGGGTGCCTCAGGGCCTCCAGACCTTCGCGCATGCGCTGCGCAAGGGCCAGGGCCTCTGCGTCCGACTCTGCGGCCTGGCCCAGGCTCGCCAGCCCGAGCAGGGCGAAGGCCTGGTCATAGACATGCGGGGTGTCATCCAGAGGGCGTCCGTCCAGTCCCACCAGGCAGCGGATCAGGCCGTCCGGTCTCAGGAAATCGCGGGTCAGGCCATTCAGGCCGTGCCGGACCGCCTCCCGCCAGGGTCCGCTCCAGCCCATCATTCCGGCCTGGGCGAAGCTGAAGATCATCCGTCCCTGCACCCGGCCGCGCCGGGGCGCCGGCTGGGGCAGGCCCTCCTGGTCGATGGCCTCCACAAAGCCGCCCCGTTCGCGGTCGGCGCCGAGGGTCCACCAGACCGGAAGGGCGGCGGTCCTCAGCCAGAGCCCGAACCACGCCGCGGCCGAAGAAAGGTCCGGAAAACCGGCGGGCCCCCGCGCCTGCAGCCGCTCCACTCCCCTTTTCACCGCCTGGCTGTCCGCCAGGGGCGCCACCAGGACCCGGGCGCCGTCGGCCACCACGGCGACGCCCGACAGGCCCACCACCACCGCTTCGGCGCCTCCGTCAGCGCGGATGTAAGAGCCGGTCACCCCTTCGGCCTCGACGCGGCCCTCCAGCCGGTTACCCGCCCCGTCCGGGTCCGAAAGCGTATGGACGACGTCCCAGGCGCCGACGTCCGACCAGGAAAAGTCCGCTGGGGCGACCATCGCGCGGCTGGTCTTCTCCATGACGGCATAGTCGATCGAGATCTTCGGAGCCGTGCGGAACACCTCGCCCAGCAGCCTGCCATCGCCGGGTCCCGTGGCCGTCTCCACCGCCGCCTCGGCGGCCTCCAGGACCTCCGGCGCCAGGCGACCGAGCTCATAGGCCAGGGTGGTGGCCGGGACGATGAAGTTGCCGCTGTTCCACAGGCAGCCCTCGGCGATCAGGGCGGCGGCGCGGGCCGCGTCCGGCTTCTCGATGAAGGCGTCGACCGTGCGCACGCTCTCGCCGCGCCCGGCCCGGATGTAGCCATAGGCGGTGGAGGGGAAGGTCGGCGCGATTCCCAGCGTCACGATCCGCCCCGCCCGCGAGAACGGTGCGGCCCGGACTACGGCGTCGCGGAAGGCCCCGCCGTCGGGGACGTGATGGTCGGCAGCCAGCACCACCATGACCGCCTCCTCGTCCCGGCGCAGTAGATGGATCGCCGCCGCGGCCATGGCGGGGGCGGAGTCCCGGGGTTCCGGCTCCAGCAGGACATCTGCGGACAGGCCCAACTCGGCCAGCTGTTCACGGATCAGGCCGCCATGGTCGGCGCCTGCGATCACCAGCAGGGGGCCCAGGGGCGCCGCCCTCTGCGCCGTTTCCTGAAAAAGCGTCAGGGACCCTCCCAGGACCCGGGCGAAGGGCTTGGGACGCTCCGGCCGGGACAGGGGCCACAGGCGCACCCCCGATCCGCCGCACATGATGACGGGGTAAAGGCTCACCGGTCGCGGCTCAGGCGGGCTCGACCTCGCGGACATTCGCGATGCCCGCGGCCCGGAGGGCGGCGATCAGCTCGCCGACGGTGGCCGACAGCTCGGCCTCATCACGGCTGCGCAGGACCAGATTCGATCCATAGAGCCCCTCGGTGAAGAAGGGATAGCTGCCCAGGCTGAGGTTCGGGTGGGCCTTGGCCACCGCCTCCAGGGGTCCGGCGATGGCCCCCTCGCCCGAGCCCTCGACCCGCACAGTGCGCGACAGGACCACCGCGCCCGAGCGCAGGCGCGGCCCCACATCCTCCAGCATGCCCCGCATGATCTGGGGAACCCCAGCAAGGACGAAGACATTACCTATGGTGAAGCCGGGCGGTCCCTGCACGGGGTTGTTCACCAGCGCCCCGCCCACCGGCACCCGGGCCATGCGCCGCCGCGCGGCGTTCATCTGGTCGCCCCATCGGGACTGCATCATGGCCAGGATGTCCGGATGCTCTTCCAGCTCGACCCCGAAGGCCGCCGCCACCGCATCAGCGGTGATGTCGTCATGGGTCGGGCCAATGCCGCCGGTGGTGATCACATAGTCGTAACGGGTGCGCAGGGCGTTCAGGGCGTCGACGATCTCCTCCAGCACGTCCGGCACGGTCCGCGCCTCGCACAGGTCCACGCCGTGGACGCCCAGGTACCGGGCGATATCTCTCAGGTTGGTGTCCTGGGTGCGGCCGGACAGGATCTCGTCCCCGATGATCAGCACCGCCGCCGTCACCACGCCGTCTCCGCCCGGGCTGCCCATGTCCGCGTCTCCGTTTCCGGCGAACATCTATCGGCTGCAGCCCGCCTTGCCTATACCCGGCACATGGACTTCCCCGCCCCCCTGGTCCCCGCCACCTTCGTGCGCCGCTACAAGCGCTTCTTCGCCGACGTGGTCCTGGCCGACGGGACCGAGCTCACCGCCCACTGCCCCAACCCGGGGGCCATGCTGGGGCTCAACGCCCCGGGCCTGCCGGCCTGGCTGTCGGTGTCGGACAATCCCAAGCGCAAGCTGTCCCACACCCTTGAGCTGGTGGAGGCCGACGGCGGCCTGGTCGGGATCAACACCCTACTGCCCAACCGCCTGGTCGCCGAGGCCCTGGAGGCCGGGACGATCCCGGAGCTGGCCGGCTACGCCTCGGTCCGGCGCGAGGTGAAGTACGGCAAGGCCAGCCGGGTGGACTTCCTGCTGGAAGACCCGGCGCGGGGCCGCTGCTGGCTGGAGGTCAAGAACGTCCACCTCATGCGCACGCCGGGCCTGGCCGAGTTCCCCGACTGTGTGGCTGCCCGCTCGACCCGCCACCTTGAGGAACTGGCCGACCAGGTCGCCGCCGGCGACCGGGCCGTGGCCCTGTTCGTGGTCCAGCGCACGGATTGCAAGGCCTTCAGCGCCTGCGCCGACCTCGATCCCGCCTTCGCCCGGGGCCTGGAGGCGGCGGCCGCGGCCGGGGTGGAGGTCATGGCCTGGGCCTGCGAGGTTCATCCAGGAGAGGTCACGATCCGACGTGCCCTCCCCTGGCGCCCCTAACCCCCCGTGACCTCGCGGCTTGTCACCGGGATCAGGTCGATCCGGGCCTGGTCGAGCACCCAGTCTGAAACCCGGGCGAGGTCGAGCGCGGCCTCTCCGACCTGGACGGCCCCGGTAACCAGTTCCGCCAGGACATCGCCCTCGGGAGACAGGATAATGGAAGGACAGGTCTGATCTGGGGCGGCGTTGTTGGCGCCGATGATGAATCTCTGGGTCTCGGCGGCGCGGCTGATCAGATGACTTCGCCAAAGGTCCGGGCCCCGCTCGCTTCCGATCGCATTATTCACATAGGCGAAGACCTGTGCGCCCTTGTCGGCCAGCACCCGCCACTGCTCCGGATAGCGGATCTCGCGGCACATCTGGACGCCCAGCCTCACCGTAGCGCCGCCGATGACGACGTCAAAGACTGGCAGGCGGTCCCCCGGCGTGAAGACGCCGCGCTCGCTGACGGCGAGATTGACCTTGTCGTACCGGAAGGTCTCGCCCCGGGGTCCGAAATAGAGACTGGAGTTCCTCCATTCGCCGTCGAGGTGGAGACAGGCCCCGATCACCAGATGCACCCCCGCCTTGCGGACAGCGTCCGCCACGATCGCCAGGGACTCCGTCACCGCCTCAGATCGGACCGACTCCAAAAAGTCCCGCGTGGGCGCATAGCCGGACAAGGCGCCTTCAGGGCCAACAGCGAGGGTTTCGGGCGCGAGGCGCTCAAGGGCGCGCAGGACCGCGTCGCGATTGGCGCGGACGTCCAGGCTGATCGGGATCTGAATGGCGGCCGCCTTGATCATCCGGTCTCGGCTCCATTGGGCTCGCCGCCGCCCGCCACGTCTGCTGAAGCGGACCGACGGGGCCGCGAGGCGCGGGGTGCGCCGGATTGTCGCCGCATCGCAACGCCGCTGCAATCGTGTTAGACTCAACACTATGAACCAAAGCGATATCGCGCAGATTGAGCACAAGACCGGGGAAATCCGGCTCCACGGACCCGGGGGCTTCGAGGGCATGCGCCGTGCCGGACGCCTCGCCGCCGAGTGCCTGGACATGCTGACCCCGCATGTGAAGCCAGGCGTGGTGACCGAGGACCTGGACCGGCTGGCGCGGGAGTTCATCCTCGACCACGGCGCCCTGCCCGCCTGCCTGGGCTATCGCGGCTACCGCCACACCCTCTGCATCTCGGTCAATCATGTGGTCTGCCACGGCATTCCCTCCGAGCGCACCCTGCGGGAAGGCGACATCGCCAACATCGATGTCACCGTCGTCGTCGACGGCTGGCACGGCGATACCTCGCGCATGTACGGCGTCGGCAAGGTGCCCGCCCGGGCCCGGCGCCTAGTCGAGGTGACCTACGAGGCCCTGCAGAGAGGCATTGACGCGGTCCGCCCCGGGGCGACCACGGGGGACATCGGCGCGGCCATCCAGGCCTGGGTGGAATCCCAGCGCTGCTCGGTGGTCCGGGACTTCGTCGGCCACGGCCTGGGCCGGGTCTTCCACGACGCGCCCAACATCCTCCACTACGGCCAGAAGGGGACCGGCGAGGTCTTGCGGCCGGGCATGTTCTTCACCATCGAGCCCATGGTGAACCTCGGGAAGTGGCAGGTGAAGATCCTCTCCGACGGCTGGACAGCGGTGACCCGGGACAAGTCGCTGTCGGCCCAGTGCGAGCATTCCATCGGGGTGACCGAGACGGGCTGCGAGGTCTTCACCGCCTCGCCGGCGGGCCTCTACCAGCCGCCGATCGAAGCCGACTAGGGGCGGATAAGGCTGACTTTTCTTTAACTTGCACAGGACGGGACAGTCGGGCGACCTGCGGGCCTTCCGAACGGAGCCCGTCATGCTGTCCATACGTAACCTGAGCCATGTCTATCCCGGCGGAACCCGGGCCCTCGACGATGTGAGCCTCGAGATTCCTGCGGGCATGTTCGGCCTCCTGGGCCCCAATGGCGCCGGCAAGTCGACCCTGATGCGGTGCATCGCCGCCCTGCAGACCCCGACCTCGGGCGCCATCAACTTCGATGGCATCGACGTTCTGGCGGAGCCGTCGCGCCTTCGCAGGACCCTCGGCTACCTGCCGCAGGACTTCGGGGTCTACCCCCGGGTTTCCGCCCTGGACCTCCTGGACCACCTTGCGGTGCTCAAAGGCCTGACGAACAAGGCGGAACGACGGGAGACCGTCGAGGCCCTGCTCAACCAGGTCAATCTCTGGCCGGTCCGAAAGAAGGCCGTCGCCGGTTTCTCCGGCGGCATGCGCCAGAGGTTCGGCATCGCCCAGGCCCTGATCGGCCAGCCCCACCTCATCATCGTTGACGAGCCCACGGCCGGGCTCGATCCGGAAGAGCGCAACCGCTTCCTCAACCTCCTCGCCGAAATCGGCGAGAAGGTGGTGGTGATCCTGTCGACCCATATCGTCGAGGACGTCGCCGACCTTTGCCCCCGCATGGCCGTCATGGCGGGAGGCCGCCTGCTGCGCGAGGGCTCGCCGTCCAGTCTGGTGAAGGAGCTTGAGGGACGGGTCTGGAAGAAGGTGGTGGACAAGGCTGACCTGCCCGGACTGACCGAGATCGCCCCGGTCATCTCCACCCGGCTCTCCGCGGGCCGGACCGTGGTCCATCTTCTGTCGGAGTCTGCACCGGGCCCGGGTTTCGACGTCATCGAGGGCGACCTTGAGGACGTCTATTTCGCCGCCCTGCACGCCGCCCGCAAGTCGGCCTAGGAGCACGACATGTTCGGCAAGATCGCCGCCTTCGAGCTCCGCTACCAGATCCGTCAGCCCGTCTTCTGGGTGGCGACGGCCTTCTTCTTCCTGATGGTCTTCGGCTCGATGACCGTCGACAACATCCAGATCGGCGGAGGTGGAGGCGGCGTCCACAAGAACGCGCCCACGGCCATCGCCATGACCCACCTGGTCATGTCGATCTTCTTCATCTTCGTGACCGCCGCCCTGGTGGCCAACGTCATTGTCCGGGACGACGAGACCGGCTTCGGACCCCTGATCCGGTCCACCCGGATCACCCGCGTGGACTACCTGCTGGGAAGGTTTACGGGCGCCTTTGCGGCCGCCTGCCTGGTCTTCCTCGCGGTTCCTCTGGCGATCTTCATTGGCAGCCTGGCGCCCTGGGTCGACCCGGAGACGCTCGGGCCCAACCGGCTCGGCGTCTACGTCTACGCCTACGGGGCCCTGGCCCTGCCCTCCATCTTCCTGACCTCGGCCCTGTTCTTCGCCCTGGCGACGGCGACCCGTTCGATGATGGCCACCTACATCGGCGCCACGGCCCTGCTGATCCTCTGGGTCATCATGGGGACCCTGGCCGACCAGCAGGAGATGCGAGAGATCGCCGCCTGGCTGGATCCCTTCGGCGGCATCGCCCTGGGCGAGGCCATCCGCTACTACACGACGTTCGAGGCCAACTCCCGGCTGCCCGATCTGAGCGGGGCCCTCCTCGCCAACCGCTTGGTCTGGACCTCGGCGGGGCTGGTCGCCCTCGCTGTCGCCTGCCTGCTCTTCCGGTTCGAGACCCGGAAGAGCGGACGGAAGCCCTCGCGGGAGCCCGATGCGGAACCGCCGTCGGGCCGGACCGTTGGCCAAGCCCTGGCTGCGCCGCGGGAGGACCTGTCCACCCAATGGATCCAGGCTGCGCACCGGGCGCGCCTGGAAGCCGTTCAGATCCTGCGCAGCCCCGCCTTCGGCATCCTGCTGGTGCTCGGCCTTTTCAATGCCTCCGGTGGGATCTTCCTGGGGCTGGAGCAGAACGGATCCGTTTTCCTGCCCACCACCATCCGCATGATCGAGATGCTGCAGGGCGCCTTCGGCTTCGTGGTCGTTCTGGTGGCGATCTACTATGCGGGCGACCTGGTCTGGCGGGATCGAGAGCAGCGCTTCGCCGACATTGTAGATTCCACCTCCGCCCCGGACTGGACCTTCATGGTCCCCAAGGTCCTCGGACTGGTGATGGTGCTCGGCGTCATGGTGCTGATCAGCACCCTTGCCGCTGCGGCCGCGCAGGTCCTTCTTGGCTTCCCGCATCCGGACTGGGGACAGTACCTCGGCTGGTACGCGCTGCCGACCTTGGTCGACTGGTCCCTGATCGCCGTCCTGGCCATCTTCCTTCAGGCCTTGGCGCCCAACAAGTTCGTCGGCTGGGCGCTCATGGTGACCTACCTGGTCCTCCAGCTCAGCCTCGCGGGGGCGGGGTTCGAGCATAACCTCTACATCTACGGTGGCGACCCGGGCGTGCCCCTGTCGGACATGAACGGCCAGGGCGACTATGCCGGCTTCGCCGCCTGGTTCCGCGCCTACTGGACAGCCTTCGCCATCTTCCTGTTGATCCTGACCCAGGGCCTCTGGGCGCGCGGGGCGCGGGACGGGACCCGGGCCCGGATCGCCCGCCTGGGCCGTCGCCTGAAGGGCCCGACGGGCCTGGCCGCCGCCGGCGCCCTTGTCGTCTTCGCCGGCCTGGGAAGCTTCATCTTCGTCAACACCAACGTGTGGAATTCCTACCGGACCCAGCAGGACGAAGAGCGCCTGACGGCGGATTACGAGAAAGCCTTCCTGAAATATGAGCGCCTTCCTCAGCCTTCCGTCACGGACGTGACCCTGAACCTCGACCTCGACCCCCATGCGCCGCGGCTGAAGGTCACAGGCGCCTATGATCTGGTGAACGACACCGGCGAACCCCTCTCGCAACTCCATGTCCGGTTTGCCGACACTGACCTGAAGGTGGACCGGCTGGTCCTGTCCCGCCCCGCCCGCACGGAGACCTTTGAGCGGTTCAACTACAGGATCCTGCACCTGGCCGAGCCCCTGGCGCCCGGCCAGCGCGCGCGCCTGGAGTTCACGACCACCCTGGCGCAGAAAGGGTTCCGAAACTCAGGCAATACGACCCGTCTCGTTGACAACGGGACCTTCGTCTCCAACAGCGAATTCGCTACCATGATCGGCATGTCCCGGGACGGGTTGCTCCAGGACCGGACCAAGCGCCGCAAGTACGGACTTCCGCCCGAGCTGCGGCCGGCGAAGCTGGAGGACGAAGGCGCCCGCTCCCGCAATGAAATTGGGAACGCCGACTGGGTGAATGCGGACATCACGGTCACCACCGTCGCCGACCAGACCCCGGTCGCCCCCGGCTACCTCGTCTCCGACACCACAGCGAACGGGCGACGGACCGTCCGCTTCCGCACCGACGCTCCGGTGCTGAATTTCTTCTCGGTCCAGTCCGCCCGATACGCTGTCCGCCGGGAGACCTACAAGGGTGTCGACCTCGCGGTCTACCACCACCCAGGCCACCCCTGGAACGTCGAGCGGATGATGGCCGCCATGAAGCGCAGCCTCGACTACTACCAGGCCAACTTCAGCCCCTACCAGTTCCGGCAGGCTCGGATTCTCGAGTTCCCGCAGTACGCCCAGTATGCTCAGTCCTTCGCCAACACGATCCCCTTCTCTGAGGCCCTCGGTTTCACCGCCGACCCGAACAAGCCCGACAAGATCGACTACGCCACCTATGTCACGGCTCATGAGATGGCCCACCAGTGGTGGGGACACCAGATCGTCAGCGCCGACATGCAGGGCTCTACGGTGCTTTCGGAGAGCCTCTCCCAGTACTCGGCCCTGCTGATCATGGAGCAGACCTACGGCCCGGAGGGCATCCGTAAGTTCCTGCGCAACGAGCTGGACGCCTACCTCGCCGCCCGGGGAGGCCAGGCTGTGGAGGAGACGCCCCTGATCCGCGTCGAGAACCAGGGCTATATCCACTACCGCAAGGGCTCCCTGGTCATGTACCTGCTGCGCGACCAGATCGGCGAGGCCAAGGTCAACGCCGCCCTGCGCAGCCTCCTGGCCCGTTACGCCTTCAAGGGCGCGCCCTATCCCACCTCCCGGGACCTGGTCGACGCCCTGCGGCGCGAGGCGGGCGATGATCCCCGGGCTCAGGACCTGATCACCGACCTCTTCGAGAAGATCACGCTCTACGATCTCAAGACCGAGGAAGCCCAGGCCCGCCGCCGGCCCGACGGACGCTACGACGTCACCCTGAAGATCACCGCCCGCAAGCTCTACGCCGATGGCAAGGGCGTCGAGACCGCTGCTCCGCTGGGGACGGAGACGTTCGACCTCGGCGTCTTCACCGCCGAACCCGGCAAGTCCGGCTTCTCCCGGGCCTCGGTGCAGAGCTTCACCATGCGCACCTTCAAGGACGGCGAGCAGACCGTGACCGTAACCGTCGACGGCAAGCCCGCCTTCGCCGGGATCGATCCCTACAACAAACGCATCGACCGGAACTCGGGCGACAACGTCACGCCGGTCAAGGTCGCGGGATAGGCTTGCGTAATCGGAACGTTTGAGGAACATTGGCGGGGCCGCCGGAGCTCCGCCATGCCCTCATCCGACCTGCAGGAAGCCCCGCTCTTCGGACCCCTTTCCCCCTCGCCGCCGCACGCCGGCCATCGGGCCCGCCTGCGCCATCGCGCCCGCCATGGCGGGCCTGGCGCCCTGCCGGACTACGAGCTTCTCGAGCTCCTGCTCTTCCGGTCCCTGCCCCGGGGGGACGTCAAGCCTCTGGCCAAGGCCCTGCTGGCCCGCTTCGGCTCCCTCGCCGGCGTCTTCGGCGCGCCGCTGGAGGACCTGGTCCGGGTGCGCGGCCTGGGCGAGCAGGCGGCGCTGGACCTCAAGCTCGCCCACGAGGCCGCCGTGCGCATCAGTCGCGAGCCCGTCGCCCGCCGCACCGTGATCACTTCCTGGACCCAGCTGTCCGCCTACCTGCGCACCGCCATGGCCCATGAACCGCGCGAGCAGTTCCGCGTCCTCTTTCTCGACCGCCGGAACCAGCTGATCGCCGATGAGGCCATGAACGAGGGCACGGTAGACCACGCCCCCGTCTATCCGCGTGAGGTTGTCCGCCGGGCGCTTGAGCTCTCGGCCAGCGCCCTGATCCTGGCTCACAATCATCCCTCCGGCGATCCCACCCCCTCCCGCGCAGACATCGACATGACCCGCGAGGTGATCGAGGCGGCCAAGGTCCTGCGCCTGTCGGTCCACGACCACGTCATCGTCGGCCGCGACGGCCTGACCAGCTTCCGCGCTCAGGGGCTGATCTGAGGCCGGGTGGTCCCGCCGGGGCGCGCGCGCTAGACTGGCCTCCGGGCCCGCTTGGCGGAATCGGTAGACGCAACGGACTTAAAATCCGTCGCCATCGGCGTGCCGGTTCGAGTCCGGCAGCGGGCACCAGACCAAAGTGCGACATTTTGTCCCAGGTTCCCGCCTGTATGGTGGCGAGCCCTTAACCTTGCAGGCGCACAACAGGGTCTTCGCAGATCACGCCGAAGCCGGAAGGGAGCCGGCTTGGGAGCGAGGCGACAGGGGGTTGGCCAGCACATGGGACCGCGGACAGCGTCGACAGGACGAGCGGGGATGATCGAAGGATCACCCCCGACGGAGGACGCCAGCCTGGTCCGGCTCCTCGGGCTGGCCTTCGCCGGCGCCGACCTGGTCTTCGAGATCGATAACGACGGGGTGATCGTCTTCGCCCTGGGCGCAGCAGAACGCCTGACCGGGCGCCCCGACAAGGCCCTGGTCGGAAAGGACTGGGCCAGCCTCTTCAACCCGTCCGAGAGCGCCCTGCTGACCCGCCTGCGCAAGGATCTGGCCGCCGGAGAGCGGCGCGGGCCCATGCGGGTGGACCTCGCCCCGCAGGACGCGCCGAACGCTCCCACAGGCGCCGGCCTCTCGGTCTTCCGCCTGCCCCAGCTGGGATCAAAGCTCTCCTGCGCCCTCAGCCTGAGCTCACCCACGGGTGGATATCCCTTCACCCGGGACGCCAGCGGCTTCACCTCCGTGGACTCCTTCGCCCGTTCGACCGAGTATCTTCTGGAAGAGGCCCGCCAGGCGGGTCTTGTCCTGAGCCTCGACCTTGTGGAGGTGCGGGGGCTCAGGGATCGTCTCGCCCAGCTGCCCCCCGAAGACGCTGAGGAGGCCCGGCAGTCCCTGCAGGCCGTGCTGCGGGCGGATTCCTACGGCGGCCTCGGCGGCGCCGAGGTGGGCGTCGACAGGTTCGCCGTCATGCGGTCATCCGAGGCGCCGCCTGAACGCCTGCTTCAGAGCGTCGGGGCGGCGACGGGCGGGGCGATCCCCCAGCTGGCCCGGATGCCCCTCGACTGCGCCGCCACGTCCCGCAACATGCGGACCATGCGCCTTGCCCTGGACCGGTTCATCGAGGCCGGAAGCGACGCCGCCGCTGCGGGTTTCAGCGACACTGTGGCCCGGACCCTGCGCGACTCCTCCCGGTTCCGCGATATTGTCGAGCAGAGCGGCTTCCAACTGGCCTACCAGCCCGTGGTTTCCCTTGAGACGGGCAGGCTTCACCACTTCGAGGCCCTGGCCCGCTTCTCACCGGACACCAGTCCCGCGGAGACGATCCAGCTGGCCGAGGATCTGGACATGATCCAGGCCTTCGATCTTTCCGTGGTCCGCAGCATTGTCCGGGAGCTTGAGGCCCAGCCCCGAACCACGCGGATCGCCGCCAATCTCAGCGCCCACTCCCTGATGATCGACGGCTTTCTGGAGGAGATACTCGGTCTGGTGAGCGACTCCCGGGACCTGCGCCGACGGCTGATCCTTGAGATCACCGAGACCCGGAAGATCCAGGACCTCGACCGCGCCAACTCGCTGATCGCCCTCCTGCGGAAGGCCGGGCACATCGTCTGCCTCGACGATTTCGGGGCCGGGGCGGCCTCCCTGGACTATCTGCGCCGGCTGGAGGTCGACTTCATCAAGATCGATGGGCGCTACATCCAGTCCATGACCGAAGGGTCGCGAGACGCCCTTGTGGTCAAACATCTCGTCGCGCTTTGCAAGGAACTCGGCGTGGCGACAATCGCCGAGATGGTCGAGACCTCCAGCGTAGCCCGCCTGTCTCAGGAGCTGGGCGTCGAACTGGGTCAGGGATGGGCCTTCTCCAAGCCCCTCGACACCCCGAAGTGGTCCCCCCAGTCGACGCCGAAGCCGGCCCGAGGCCGCGTCGGCGCCCGGGAAATCTGGATCTGACCCCCCCGGCGGTTGCCTGCGGACCCGACTTGGGCGCAGGAAGGGATCATGCGCACCGCCCTGCTCTGGTTCCGCCGCGACCTTCGCCTGGTCGACAACCCGGCCCTTCGCGCCGCCCTCGCCGTCGGCGCAGTCACGCCCGTCTACATCCTCGACGAGGGGCCGGATGTCCGGCCACAGGGCGCGGCCGCGCTTTGGTGGCTGAACCGGTCTCTTTCCGCCCTGGCTGCAGACCTTCAGGGCCGCGGGTCCCGGCTCATCCTGCGACGCGGCGACCCGGCGCGCCTGATCCCCGAACTGGCTGCGGAGACCGGCGCGACCTCGGTCCACTGGAATGATCTCTTCGACCCCGGGCTGAAGGAACGGGATGACCGGCTGGAGGCCCGGCTCGCCGCTACCGGCCTCTCTGTCGGCCGCTGGAACGGCGCCTACCTCCTGCGGCCGGACGAAGTCACCACGCGCACCGGCGGCGCCTTCAGCGTCTTCACCCCCTTCTGGCGCGCCGCCCGCCCGCCCATCTCCGATCCCGGCAGGATCGAACCGCCGGCGCGCCTGCCCGCCCCCGACGCCTGGCCTGCATCGGAGGCGCTGGACTCCTGGGGCCTGCACCCGGTCTCGCCGGACTGGTCCGCGGGGTTCGCCGACTGGACCCCGGGGGAAGCCGGCGCCCGCGAACGCCTCGGCCGATTCCTCGCCCGCGGGCTGGCGGGCTACGGCCGGGCCCGGGACTTCCCCGCCGAGCCGGGCGTCTCGCGCCTGTCCGCCCACCTGCACTTCGGCGAGATCAGCCCCTTCGCTCTCTGGCGGGGCGCGCTGAACGCCGTTGAGAGGGGCGCCGCCCCCGAGACCGACGCGGAGAAGTTCCTCGCTGAGCTGGGGTGGCGCGAGTTCAACGCGGCGATCAGCGGCCGCGGACGGGACCTGGCGCTCACCAGCTTCGATTCCCGCTTCGAGGCCGTGGCCTGGCGCAAGTCCCCCCACGATCTCGCCGCCTGGCGCCGCGGGCGAACCGGCTATCCCATCGTCGACGCGGGCATGCGCGAGCTCTGGACGACGGGGTGGATGCACAACCGAGTCCGGATGATCTGCGCCTCCTTCCTGGCCAAACACCTGCTCCTCGACTGGCGGGAAGGCGAGTCCTGGTTCTGGGACACCCTGGTGGACGCCGACCACGCCTCCAACGCTGGCAACTGGCAGTGGGTGGCCGGCAGCGGCGCCGACGCAGCGCCCTATTTCCGGATCTTCAGCCCCATGGCCCAGGGGGCCAAGTTCGACCCGGACGGGCGGTATGTCCGCAAGTGGGTCCCCGAGGTCGCCCGCCTTCCCGATCGCTGGCTGCACGCCCCCTGGACGGCGCCGCCCCTGGTCCTCGACGCTGCGGGCGTCCGTCTGGGCGAGACCTACCCCGCGCCCGTCGTCGACCACGACTTCGCCCGGGCGCGGGCCCTCGAGGCTTACGCGGTCGTGAAGGGCCGCTAGACTGAACCTGCAGACAACGGAGGATTCCCCATGCTCGGCTACGTCACCCTCGGCGCCAACGACTTCGAACGCGCCAAGGCCTTCTACCGCGCCGCCCTGGCGCCCCTGGGCGCCAGGCCCGCCATGTCCGGGGACCGGATGGAGCTCTACACCAACGGCACGGGCGCCATGCTTGGCGTCTGCATCCCCTACGACAAGGGCGAGGCGACCGCAGGCAACGGCGTCATGCCCGCCATTTCCGCCCCCAGCCGCGAGGTGGTGGACCAGGTGCATGCCGCCGCCCTCGCCAATGGCGGGACCTGCGAGGGTCCTCCCGGTGAGCGCATGCCCACCTTCTACGGCGCCTATTTCCGGGACACCGAAGGCAACAAGATCTGCGTCTACAAAATGGGCTGAACCCGGCGGACGGCGGGCGCTCAGGTCTCCAGGCGTCCCGCCGCCTCCCACTCCAGGAAGTCAGGCCAGGTCAGCAGCCGGTCCATATAGGCCGCAAGCTCCGGCCTCCCGACCTCCACGGCATAGGTCCGGAACCGCGTCGCCACCGGCGTGAAGAAGGCGTCGGCGTTGGACCAGTCTCCCAAGAGGAAGGGCCCGCCGCTGCGGGCCAGGAGGTCGCTCCACAGGGCCCGGACCCGGGCGATGTCCGCCTGCGCCTCATCGGACAGAGCGACGGCCTCGACCGGCCGGGCCAGGTCCATCGGGCATTCCAGACGCAGGGCGCGGAACCCGGCGTGCATCTCGCTGGCCGCCCCCCGCCCGAGGGCGCGCAGGTCCGGATCCTCAGGCCAGAGCCGGGCGCCAGGGAAGGCCTCGGCCAGATACTCGCAGATGGCCAGGGACTCCGGAATCACGATCCTCCCGGTCTTCAGGGCCGGAACCCGGCCCGAGGGGGAATGCGGCAGGATTTGCGCACGGGTTCGGCCCTCGTCCTGGTAGAGCCGGATCAGGCGCTCCTCGAAGGCCGCACCGGTGCGCTTGAGCGCCAGCCAGGGCCGCATCGACCAGCTCGACCAGCGCTTCGATCCGATCACAAGCTCCAGCATCTTCACCTCCGGATCCCTGGGCGAGGCGTCGCCCCACATCACGGGGATGGTACTTGCCCGCGGGCGCCGGCGACGTCTAGACCGGACTCAACAAGAACAATCGCCCCGGGCGGATCAGGGTGTCCATCGTTTCCACCTCGCCAGAGCCTGGCGCCGCTGCACATGCGGGCCACCGCCGCCTCCATACTCCTCTTCATCATCAACCTGGTGGGACTGGGCGCCGGCCCGCTGATCGTCGGCGTCCTGTCCGACCTTTTCGCCTCGGGCATCGGTCTTGGCGAAGCCGAAGGCGTCCGCTGGGCGATCATCTGCACCTCCTGCTGCACCCTGATCGCCGCCGCCCTCTTCTGGACGGCCCGGAAGACGATCAAGGAGGACCTGGTCAGCTGAAGTCGGCCCCGGGACGGGCGGTTCCCGTCCCGGGCGTCTTCAATTGAAAGTTAACGGCCCGGGCGCAATCCTCCCTTGCGGGACCAGGAGAGCGTCCCGCAGGAGAAAGCGAAATGTCGACCCGCATGTCCGGCTTCACGCGTTACAGCTCCGATCATTTCGAGCCGCAGGAGGACATGGACCTCGCCGCCCAGCGTCGCCTGCGAGGCCAGCTCGAACATATCGACTACACGGTCTTCGCCTCGAACCGGGAAGTGATCCAAGCCGCCCTTGGCAGCGCGGACGCCGAGAAGTTCCAGCGCCTGGCCGTCGCCGCCGCTCTGGCCCGCGCCCAGTGGGTCAAGGAGGCCCTGGTCATGGCGGAGAACCCCTCGGGGTTCGAAACCCGTCAGGCCATGCGCCTGGCCGAGCTTCGCTCGCGCTATGAGGAGCTTTCCGGCGCCTATGAGGCCCTGCGCCGGATGGTCGAGCGAGGCTACATCACCTACGCGTCGTCGCAGTCCGGCTGACTCTGACGACCAGGCGGTTGTGAAGCCGACCGGATCCGGTCCAAACTCCGGCTCACCCTTCCCGGTGATCGGAGCCAGCCTATGTCGACCCCCCCTTCCCTCAGCCGCTCGCTCCAGGGCTCCATCGCCCATGTCACCGGCGCCGGGTCCGGCATGGGCCGGGCCACCGCCGAGATCTTCGGGGCCGAAGGGGCGCATGTCGCCGTCACCGATTTCAACGGCGAGTCCGCCGAGGCTGCGGCGGAGGCCATCCGGCGGGCCGGCGGCTCGGCCCAGGCCTGGGCCCTGGACGTCTCGGACGCCGGCCAGGTCCGCGCCGTCACCGAGGCCATCGCCGCCCGCTTCGGCGGCCTGGACATCCTGGTCAACAACGCCGGAATCTCGGCCTTCAGCCCCATCGACTCCCCGGACTATGACGCCGCCTGGGCGAAGTCGCTGGCCGTCCTCCTGACCGCGCACCAGCTGACCATCCGCGCCGCCCTGCCCTGGCTGCGCAAGTCCAAGGCCCCCCGCATCGTCAACATCGCCTCCACCGAGGCCCTCGGCGCCACCAGCCGCGACAGCCCCTACGCCGCCGCCAAGGCCGGCGTCACCGGCCTGACCCGCGCCCTGGCGGTCGAGCTGGGCCGCGAGGGGATCACCGTCAACTGCATCTGCCCCGGGCCCATCCTGACCGGCATGACGGCGGCCATCCCCGAGGCCGACAAGGCCACCTACGC
Source organism: Phenylobacterium sp. (assembly GCA_020401865.1). GTDB lineage: Bacteria > Pseudomonadota > Alphaproteobacteria > Caulobacterales > Caulobacteraceae > Phenylobacterium. Next base: position 126,433 of record JADCAS010000001.1, read on the forward strand.
CAAGCGGCGCACGGCCCTGGGCCGCTATGGCGATCCCGCCGAGGTCGGTCACATGACCGTCAGCCTCTGCCTGCCCGCCGCCAGCTACATCACCGGCGTCACCATCCCCGTGGACGGCGGCCTGATGGCGCGTAACGCCTGACCCCCTTGCCCGCAGGGGAGCAAAGGCTCCGTAATTCCTCCACATCGTGAGGAGGTGGAGCGCGGAGCGGGCCGGAGGGGGAAGCTGACCCGCCTTTGACCCCCTCAGTCGGCTTCGCCGACAGCTCCCCCTGGGGGGAGCAATCTAGTCCTGGTAATTCCTCCCCCTCCTGAGGGGGAGGTGGACCGCGAAAGCGGGCCGGAGGGGGGCAGCGGCCCCTCCGCCGCCTCACGCCGCGACGGTCGCCTTCCGGTCCACCCGGGCGTTCGGGAAGATGCGCAGGAAGTTCTCGGCGTAGAACTTGTCCCGCACGCTGGCCGGACGCTCGCCGAGCGAGGCCTCGAAGCGGCCGATCGGGTTCCGGCCGCCCTCGATGTGCGGATAATCGCTGGAGAACAGGTAGAGGTCCTCGTTCGACTGGTCGATGAAGTTGCCCACCTCCTCGAAGACGAAGGGGGTGAAGGCCAGCTGCTGGGTGATCTGCTCGGAGGGCGTCCGGTGCAGGCCCTGCAGGTTGGCGTCGTTGCGGCTCCAGTGCTTCACCACCCAGTCGAGGCGGCGCAGCAGCTCGGGCACCCAGCCCGCGCCCAGCTCCACCGCCGCGCCCTTCAGGCCCGGATTGCGGTGCAGGACCCCGTCCAGGATCATCATGGTCAGGAACTGCTCGGGCCCCTCGTGCAGGACAGCCACGTCCTTGGTGCGCAGGTTCTCCCCGCCGCCCAGCCAGTCCTTGGTCGGGGGCCGGCCATTGTTCATCCACGCCTTGGCCAGCTGCAGGGGCGCGCCGCCCACATGCAGGACGAAGGGAATGCCGGCCTCGGCCAGCTTCGCCCAGAAGGGATCGAAGTCGATGTGGCCTGGCGAGCGGTCCAGCGGCGCCCGGTGTGGCACCCACACGGCCTTGAGGTTGCTGGCGAGCACGAAGTCCAGCTCCTTCAGGGCCAGTTCCGGATCGTCCAGCGGAATGGCCGCCACGCCCATCAGCCGGTCGTCGGCGGCGCAGAAGTCGATCATGTGCCGGTTGTGCGCCCGGGTCGCGCCATAGCGCAGCCGGCTCTCCAGCTTGCTGGACGGCGAAAAGGGCATGCGCAGGCTGTGGGTGGCGAAGACCAGCTGCTTGCGGAAGCCCAAGAGGTCCATGGCGGTGCGCCGGTCGCCGGGATTGAACGCCCCCAGGGCCTGGATCTCCTTGGACTTCTCGATCAGGGCGTCGCCCAGGGCCACCTGGGCCGCCACGTGCTCATCGCTGTGCCGGCCGCCCTGGTCCATGATCACCGCCACCTCCTCGTCAGTGACGATGGAGGCCGAATAGGACACCTCGGGGATCTCGTCCCGAAGCCCGGGATCGGCATAGCGCTTGAGGAAGTCCGGCAGCTCCATGATGTGGCTGTCGGCGTCGTAGATGTCGCGGTCCGCGGGCGCGTAGGCCATGGCTGTCTCCTCCCGAGGGATACCGTTCGTTGAAGCTGACTATGCGGCGACGGCGGCGCGGCGGCAAGGCGGGGGCTCACAACCCCAGCACCGCCTTGGCCATGATGTTGCGCTGGATCTCGTTGGTTCCGGCGTAGATCAACATCGCACTCTCGTTGCGACTGGGTGAGAAAACGGGGGTCACGCCAGGGCTCACTATCTTCTGATCGTTCGACGCCCGACCTGAACCACGCCGGTCGCCTTGAACGGCTCTGGTCGTCAACTTGCGCGCCTATCCTCAAGGGCGGCGCAGGCTGTCAGACGCCATGCGTCCTGCCCCTGCGCCTTCATGGCGACCGCGACCTCCAGCTCCGCTATTTGGGGGCCTTCAGCTTGACCTTTGAGGCCATGAAGCGCGCCTCATCGGCGGGAACCAGCCGGAAGCCGCCGGTGACCAGGCCGATGCGGACAGTCTGTTCGACATAATAGGTCTCGCCGGGTTCGACCTCCATGCGCAGGCGGTCCTCCGCCAGGTTGACCGCCATCGGTCCGGTGATGTTGAAGCTGCGCACGCCGGGCTCGACCTCGGCGATCGCCGCACCGCCATTGGGAAGATCGGCAAGGCGCGGGGCGTCCTTCGCCAGCTTTCCGTCATCGCCGACCTCGACCACATGGTAGGTATAGATGGCGCCCGTCAGTCGGCCGGGGCGGAAGAACACGATCTTTGCCTTGGCGGCCGGCGCAGATGCCGCCACCGGTTCCGGCGCCGGCGCTTCAGCCGGGGCCTCAGTCCGTGCCACCGGCGGTTCAGAGACGGCGGCGGTCGGCTCATCGGCCCAGGCCTGGCCAGAGACCAGCAGGACGAAGGCGGCGGTCGCCGCCAGTACGAATTTGCTCATTTCGGAAGTCCTTCCGGGTTCGATGTAGCTTGGATGGGAGGCGTAAAGTCTTCAGCGAGCTTGGCGGTGGCGCGGGTTCCGGAAGGCATGGCGATCTCTCCGCCCTTAAGGAACACCACCGCCAGTCCGGCATAGGGCACCAGCAACAGGCCGGTCGCCAGATCGACCTGGCTTTCACCAGTCGACATCAGACTCATGCCCCGGATCCTGACCTGCCGTCCATCAAGCTCGAGATAGCGCGCGGCGACCAGAAGCTTTGCCTGTCGTCCGCCCATCCCGGCGGGGGCGACATCGATGATCTCGCCCTGGCCTGTGGCGCCCGGAGAGACGCAGGGCGCACCATTGACCATAACCGGCTCGGCCAGCCGGATGGGGAAGCGGTCCCCTATGCGTGAGGTCGTGGAACTGATCATCTGGGTCGTTTCGAGGAAGACGGGTGTTCCTGCCTTCAGGCAGCCCGGGATCAAGACCTGCGAAGGCGCGGCAACCGGTGGGTCCTCCGGAGCCGGCGCAAGGGCGCTGGTCTCCTCGCTCTGGATCAGCGCCGCCGTCAGCAAAAGAACAAACAGCATGCCACGACCCCCAACCTTGACTGTCGCAAATCCAGCGGTGTCCAGCAAGCCAGGCGCGATAAACTTTCAGCCTGCCCGAGGCCCAGATCCTGATCGAGGCCTAGCGGTAGCACGATAACAGCGTACGCCCCCAGAGCTCGTTAAACTACCAACCGCCGGCACCTAAGTCCTTCATCCCTCGAAGCGGCGGGATCGTGCCGTGTGCGCTTGAGCAACACCGTGATCCGTCGGTAGCCATAGCGCACCCGTGTCTCAGCAATCTCCCTGATACGGGTCTTCAGGGCGACTGGATCGGTCCGCTTGCCCTTGTAGTGATAACTCGATCGTTCCGCCTGGAGCGCCCCGCAGGCGCTCCGGATGCTGACCTGCCAGGCCGCTCGCAGATAGTCCACAAGGTGGCGGACCCGGCAGGTCCTAAAGCTTTCGCTTGTTGACGCCCTACAGCATCTCCTTGTCAAGCGACAGGTCCGCCACGATCCGCTTGAGCCGGGCGTTCTCGTCCTCAAGCTGACGTAGCCGCTTCATCTCCGAAGGCATCAAGCTGGCGTACTTCTTCCGCCACACATAGACCGTCGCCTCCGAAATTCCCGCCTTGCGGCAGACCTCCCCGACGCTGACGCCCTCATCGACCTGACGCAGGATGAACGACACCTGTGTCTCACTGAACTTCGACCTCTTTATGGTCGCTCCTCGGTCCGTGGCCCTTGCCGCAAAACGAGAAAATTCTAGCTCAAACCGGTCCAGTTTTCCGGGAGCAGGTCAACCCCACAAGTTCACCCTCACAGCCCCAGCACCGCCTTCGCCATGGTGTTGCGCTGGATCTCGTTCGTGCCCGCATAGATCGAGCCGGCGCGGTCGTTGAAGTCCTTGGGGGCGGCGGTGCAGGTGCGGGGCGGGCCGGCGAGGAAGCCGTCGGCGGGGGCGCGCTGGGGCTGGGCGTCTCACTTGCCGAAGACAGGCGTTCTGGCTCCATACCCATTGCATTGTGTCGACGCCATGCACGCCTTGGCGCACGCAGATACGCAGCATAGTCACATGACATATCATGTCTAATTGATATTTTTCGATTGATATGTCATGCACTTCTAATGTCACGCGTATCAAGAGCCGCCACAGGACTGCCGCCTCAGAGCCAGCGCGCGATTGCGCAGCTGGGCAAGGACCTCTCCATTGCCCGCCGCCGGCGAAAGCTGCCGCAACGGCTGATGGCCGAACGCATGCTGGTCTCGGTGCAGACGCTCCAGCGTCTTGAGGCGGGCGATGCGACCGTGGGCCTGGCCGTGCTGGCCAGCGCCCTCCATGTGTTGGGCATGACCCAGCGCCTCGCGGAACTCATCGCCCCGGATACCGATCGGGCGGGCATCGGCGAAGACCTCGCCCGGCTGCCCCGGACGACGCACGCCGTCAGCCGCGACGACCTGGATTTCTGACGGGTATGGCGGCGGTCAGCACCTACGTCTTCGTCCATCTCGGGGGCGGTCCTGTTCCGGCGGGGCTGCTGACGATGAGCGATGAGCCGCGAAACCCGTCCGCGACCTTTGCCTATGGCCGCCGCTATCTCGCCCGCCCGGACCGCGTCCCTGTCGATCCGTTGGCCCTGCCCCTCCACGATCCGGCAGCCAACCGCACATTCCGGACCGAGGAAGGCTTCGCCGTCTTTGGCGGGATCCGCGATGCGGCTCCCGATGGCTGGGGCCAGTACCTCATGTACAAGGCGATGGGGGATCGCCTGCCGAGCGACATCGATCTGATCCTCGCCTCGGGCGATTACCGGGTCGGCGCACTGGCCTTCGGACCGACGCTCCAACGTCCGGAGCGTGTAACGCCCTGGGGCGATGGTGATGCGCCTGGTGAGCATTTTTCTCTGGAAAAGTTGGCCGAGGCTGTCGAGCGCGCCCAGCACGTCGATCAGCTCGACGAGAACCTGCGACGGCTGCTGACCGCCGGTTCGTCCCTCGGCGGCGCGCGCCCCAAGGCGGCGACGGAACTCGACGGCCAGCCCTGGATCGCCAAGTTCCAGGCGCGCAATGACAGCTTTCCCGAATGCCGGGTCGAGCTCGCCACCATGCGCCTGGCTGCGACCTGCGGTCTCGACGTTCCCGCACTGGACTTCAGGCAAGCGCTGGGACGCGACATCTACCTGATCCAGAGGTTCGATCGCACGCCGAACGACAGCGGGCTTCAGCGGCGGCCCTTCATCTCCGGCCTGACCCTGCTCGGCGCGCACGAAAGCGAAGTGAGCCGTTACAGCTATGCGGACCTCGCCGCCGCCCTTCGCCAGCATGGCGTGGAGGTGCGCCGCGATCTTCACGAACTGTTCCGGCGCATGGTGTTCAACATCCTGGTCACCAATGACGACGATCACCTCCGCAATCACGGCTTCCTCTTCGACGGCAGGGGCTGGCGGCTTTCGCCGCTCTACGATGTCGTACCCAAGCCGCAGGTCGGTCTGGAACGGCGTCTGGTGCTGGGCGTCGGCCCGCAAGGCAGGGAGGCCACACTCTCCAATGCCCTCGCGGGCGCCGCAGGGTTCGACCTCTCCCCCGACGAGGCCGAAGCCATGGTCGCGACCTTGCGCCGGCAGGTGGCCGCAGGCTGGGAGGAACAGTTCAGGCAGGCCGGCGTGAACGCCGCCGACCGAGGACGCTTCGCCACGTGCTTTCGTCTGTCGCGTGAGGACTCCTAGGTCTGGCCGACGAGACGGCGCGCCGCGCCCGCCGCCCTCACAGCCCCAGCACCGCCTTGGCCATGATGTTCCGCTGCATCTCGTTCGTGCCCGCATAGATCGAGCCGGCCCTGTCGTTGAAGTACTTGGGCGCCGCGATCCAGGCGTGGGGCGGGCCGGCGAGGAAGCCGTCGGCGGGGGGCGCAAAGCCCGGGGTCGGGCCCCCGAGGGTGCCGCCGTGGGGCTGCCAGGGGGCGGCGTAGACGCCGGCGTTGCCGGCTCGTTATCCACCGGCCACGCTCCTACGCCGAGCAAGGGCATGTTGAGAAGCTGCACAAATCGTTCGTCCGGTGCTTTGAAAAGGGCAAAATGTCTTAACGGCGTGTCTCACCCGCGTTTTCGAAACGCAACCGACGTGTCCGTCCGAATCGGCTTTAGGGCACGGTGTCATCCTGCTTCATTCAGTATTGCGTAGCCGGATGACTACGCTAACTAGGCGCATGGTCGCCACAGCGATTCGCTCAGTTCACCCATTTCCGGCGCGCATGGCTCCTGATCTCGCGCTTGAAAGCTTGCGTTCCTTGCCCGCGAATAGCTCCGTACTCGACCCTATGAGTGGTTCTGGAACTGTGCTTCGGCAAGCCACGGAACTTGGTCACAGCGCGTATGGTTTCGACGTCGATCCGCTCTCGGTGCTCATGGCGCGCGTCTGGACGTCGCCTGCAAATGATCAGAAGATTGGGGAGCTTAACGACGCCCTTCTTGGCATTTCCGGGGACCTCAGGCCACCACCGCTCGAAGGTTTCGTCGATACCGAGACCTGTAAGTTCATTCGATATTGGTTTTGCCAGCCACAGATCGAGGTCTTGACGCGCCTTTCAAGTGCACTCTCGATGATACGGCACACATTAGATTGTGATGAAGATCGTCTCGCGCTTGATGTACTTTCCCTTAACCTGAGTCGCATCATCGTAACTAAAGAACAGTGTGCCTCTCTTGCGCGGGACACCTCGCATAGCCGTCCACACCGTGTCGCGTTAACCTCAAGCTATGATATTTATGACGGATATGCTCGGTCTCTCAAACAATTGAGAGAACGACTCAAATCGAACCCTGCGGAGGCACGAGTAGAGGTCGATCTAGGAGATGCGAGGCGTCTAGACCAGGTCGCTAGTAAAAGCATCGACGCAGTCGTTACCTCCCCGCCTTATCTGAATGCAATCGATTACCTACGGGGTCATCGAATGGCTTTAGTTTGGCTAGGTTGGAGTATAAGCTCTTTGCGGAAGATTCGCTCTGGCAGTATTGGCGCTGAGCGCGCACCCGATCCGGGCGCGAACGATCATGACATCCAGGAAGTTGTCGACGCCATGCTCGAAGGTGCGCCGGTAGCGTCACGCCACCTCCATATGATTCGCCGTTACGCCTGCGATCTCCAGGCAAGCACGCGCGAAGTAGCGCGCGTGCTCAAGGACGGAGCCTGCGCCACCTTTGTCATCGGCAACTCGTGTCTAAAGGGTACCTTTATCAAAAATGCCGAGGGGGTGGCTCAGGTCGCCCGAACAGCTGGCCTCAGGGAGGTGGCCCGTTCAGTGCGAGACCTGCCGCTGGCAAGCCGCTATTTGCCTGTTACGGGTATCACGCTAGCGAAGCGGATGCGCACCGAAACAGTTTTAACCTTTCAGCGCGCCTGAGGACGGCGCTCGGGTCAAACTGCTCCCAACTCGCTCGATCCTAGAAGCAGTCCGACGAGACAATCTATACCGTTGGGCCTCTTGACCTGAACGCCAGCGCTGCCCGAGACATCATACCATTGCCGACGGCGCCTGCTCACGCGCAGCCATGACCCTTCGTCGAGGTCATAGCCGATTAGCTGAGAGAGCTCAGACCACGGCAAACAAACAAAGCCATCCGTATGGCATACCAACACCACCGCAACTTCCCTACATTCGGCCCTCAGGTCCGCGATCTCGGACACGTTCTGGGCCGTAAACGTGAAGGGCCACGGCGTAAGCCGTTGGGATGAATGCTTGATGTGAAGACCTACATGTACATCAAGCCGATATGAAGACAATCGTCCAATTTCAGACAATTCAGAAATGGAAACAGGCCGTTTTAGAGCGTGGATAAGCTCTGCAATTACAGCTCCGTGATACATTTTATACTCAGGTATCATTTGCATTATTCTTGATAAACTGAATACTTCCCGAAAATTTGTAAAACAATCTTGCATTTTTCTCGGCATTATGCAAAATAAATAGGTGATGAATCGTATTCGGTACCTTCTCAATTTGCGTTCTTCCGATAAATCCTCGCCTACGCGTTATCTGCTCTTTGTTGATATCGGGACCATCCGCGTAGTTCGAGATATCCATTGGTGGGTGTACCGCCACATCAGCAGAGCCCTTTGAGGTTCGAGTGATGTATCTCCGCAGATAATCAGGGAACGCTCCTGGCCCTAGCGCCTCGCTGAGGCTCTCGATGCGCTCTAAACTGGAGCCCGTGCCACACATTTCCACAAGTTTCGGGTCAAACTTGAAGATGGCGAAGGACATCTCACCCTTGTCCAAATCGACCGTAGACCGGTCAATGCTAGAGTTGGAGACGGCCTGAATACGCTGGTCACCGAGCCACACCAGCGACCCAAGGCCCTCCTTGATCGCCGCAAGCGCGAGACGGTGGAACACAAAGCACCTATGCCAGTCAAGATATAGCGATTGCGGTATTGTCAGCTCGAAGAATTTTAGATAAGCGCCACGACTTCCAAACATCCGAGCGCGCTGTATATATGTATCCTGCTGGATTTTATGCTTCACATCTCTTGTGAAAAACATAGCAAGTAGATTATTGAGTGTCACACCACGCGACACTATATTTCCGCCTATAATAATGGTGAACAGGCTACTGGGGTGGGTTGCCGCTTGTGAATTATCCTTCCAATCCCTCTCACTATTAAGAATAATAATGGCATGGCGGGTGATTTCCCTCAATATCCAATGCGTTATCCGGTCCGGGTCAGCATCAGGAAATCGCTTTGAACTAAGACTCCATATATATTTTGTATAGCTTTCAAATGCTTGAGACGGAAATTGCTTTACAAGTGCAGTTAGCGCATCATGCATTATTCCCCAATCCGTCTTGTGATCTGCCTTCTTGCCACTCGTGTGAACTAAGATTGAATAGTTTTTTTCCACGTTCGGATGGACATAGAGGTTCAAGTAGGCTGCATTCACCAAAAATCCAAATAGAGCCTGTCTGGGATATTTCGGGTCAGATCCCGAGTCAGGAAGGAGAGTTCGGATATAATCGGGACCACCATCCAGGGGAAAGAACACGTCCTGACCCGTGTAATTTAGATGTGGGGGGAAATTCACCCATAACTTACTGTCATTATCAAACGTATTATTTAAATCCAAACGCGCGGGAGTTGCCGTTACTCCAATATAGTGGCCCTTCTTACCGATAATCTTCGATATTAGATCATTTATTCGGGTTCTTTCGCCGCTGTTTACGTTGGAATTAGGCGAGGCAAAATCAGCTTCATCATCGATGACGATAATGTTGTCGATGCTGTGGAGCTTCTCCAGAAGCTTTCGGAGGTCACTCCCGTTCTTCTTGCAGAAAACAACGTGGCTCTGCCCCGTCAGTTTGATGGCCGGGTCGAGTATCTCACTAAAGTTCCTTGCAGCTGGAGCGAGACCAGAAGACTTGAATCTACCTAGGTTTTGACCAAGCAAGTCCACACTATCATTTAGCAGATGAACAATGAACTGATGGCCTTCGTCCAGAAGCTTCGCAGTCAGACAAATCATCATCTCGGTCTTGCCGCTCTGCGGCTCTCCATAGATGACGAATGCGCGACCGGCACCATCAACAAGCGCGCGAAGTGCACCCCGCACAGCCTCTTCAATACTGGCTACATCAATTCCGGAACTGGTGAGCCGCCTCAGCTGGCGCTCATACTGATCAGCATCCGCACTGCGACGCTTGAAGCGCGATATATCGAACTTCGGACCTGCCATTGCCGCCTCACCAACCAGTTGAGTCGGCATTCTCACCGGCATGGAGCCTACTGGTCAATGGAGCGTGGCTCTGGGATGTCTAGCCGGGGACCCGTCGGGTAGGCCGTCAGTGGGGTAGGGGTAACTCCCCAAGGTCAGACTAAGGCCAAGTTATTCTCCTTCGACGAGCATCGAGCTCAAAAGAGCCGCACCCGCCATGTGCCTCGTCTTTCGCCTGGCATATGGCGTGACCTCTGCTTCCCGTCCGTCGATAACGAGAGTCCTAGGTTGATCTGAGCCGTACTCGGCGGGGGTTACGAGAGGAAGGCTCGCGCGCGCCCCGTAACCGACAGCGGATCAAAATCTCCCCTCACAACCCCAACACCGCCTTCGCCATGATATTCCGCTGGATCTCGTTCGTGCCCGCATAGATCGAGCCGGCGCGGTCGTTGAAGTACTTGGGCGCCGCGATCCAGGCGTGGGGCGGGCCGGCCAGGAAGCCGTCGGCGGGGGGCGCAAAGCCCGGGGTCGGGCCGCCGAGGGCGCCGCCGTGGGGCTGCCAGGGGGCGGCGTAGACGCCGGCGGCCTCGACGGACAGCTCGGTCAGGCGCTGGCTCAGCTCGGTGGAGACCGTCTTCATCAGCGAGCTTTCGGCCCCCGGCGCCTCGCCGTTGGACAGGCGCGACATGACCCGGAGCTCGATGGCCTCCAGGGCGGCGATGTCGATCCCGGCCTGGGCCAGGCGGGCGGCGTAGCCGGGCGCATCGATCAGGCGGCGGCCCTCCTCGTCCGGGGTGCGGGCGATCTCGGCCAGGCGCTCCAGCCGCACGCCCAGGCCCGGCGCGGCGGCCGAGCCGCCCCGCTCGAACTGCATGAGGTACTTGGCGACGGTCCAGCCCTCGCCCACCCGGCCCACCACATTGGCCTTGGGCACGCGCACATTGGTGAAGAAGACGTCGTTCTGGATGTGCTCGCCCGAGAGCATGAGGATGGGCTTCACCTCGACGCCGGGCGTGGTCATGTCGATCAGCAGGAAGGTGATGCCCTGCTGGGGAATGGCCTCGCGGCTGGTCCGCACCAGGCAGAAGATCCAGTTCGCCTCATGGGCGTGGGTGGTCCACAGCTTGTGGCCGTTGCAGACGAAGTCGTCACCGTCCTCCACCGCGCTCATCTGCAGGGAGGCGAGGTCCGAGCCGGAGCCGGGCTCGGAATAGCCCTGGCACCAGAAGTGTTCACCCGACAGCATGGGCGGCAGGAAGCGGTCCTGCTGGGCCTTGGTCCCGTGGCCGATCAGCACGGGGCCGCACATGCCGATGCCCATGGGCGAGACGGGCGGGGCGCCGGCCAGGGCCGCCTCCCGCGCCCAGATGTAGCGCTGCACCACCGACCAGCCGGCGCCGCCGAATTCGCGGGGCCAGGCCGGGGCGACCCAGCCGCGGGCGTGCAGCTTCTTCTGCCAGGCCATGCCGGTGGCGTGGTCGGCGTAGACGCTGGTCATGGCCCGCCCCTTGGCGCGCAGGTCCGGCGTCAGCTCGGCGTCAAGAAAGGCGAGGACCTCGTCCCGGAAGGCGCGGTCGGCGTCACTCCAGGCGAGGTCCATGGTCCTTACATCCGCTCGACGATGATGGCCGGGGCCATGCCGCCGGCGGCGCACATGGTGACCAGGCCGCGCTTGAGGTCGCGGCGCTCCAGCTCGTCGATGATGGTGCCGATCAGCATGGAGCCGGTGGCGCCGATCGGGTGGCCGAGGGCCATGGCGCCGCCGTTCACATTGACCTTCTCGCGGTCGAGCCTGAGGTCGCGGATGAACTTCTCGGCGACGACGGCGAAGGCCTCGTTGATCTCCCACAGGTCGATGTCGTCGACCGTCAGGCCGGCCTTCTTCAGCACCTTGTGGGCGGCCGGGACCGGGGCGTTCAGCATCAGGGTCGGGCTGTCGCCGACATTGGCCATGGCCACCACGCGGGCGCGGGGCTTCAGGCCGTTTTTGCGGGCGTAGTCCGGCGAGGCCAGCAGGACGGCGGCGGCGCCGTCGACCACCCCCGACGAGTTGCCGGCGTGGTGGACGTGGGTGATCTTCAGGTCCGGATAGACCCGCTGGATCAGGCCGGCCAGGGTGGTGCCGTCCTTGTCCATGGGCACGTTGGCCATGGCCTCGAAGGAGGCCTTCAGGGAGGCCAGGCCCTCGCGGGTGGTCTCGGGGCGGGGGAACTCCTCGTGGTCGAGGGCCACCGAGCCGTCCTCGTTCAGCACCGGCACCAGGGCGCGGTCGAAGCGGCCTTCCTTGATGGCCTGGGCGGCGCGCTGCTGGCTGACATAGGCCAGCTCGTCCAGGGCCTCGCGCGGGATGCTCTCAAGCGTGGCGATGGCGTCGGCGCAGACGCCCTGGTGCGACTGCGGGTGCAGCTTGCGCAGGGCGGGGTTGCCGGCGTCCATCAGGGCCGGGCCGTCGAAGAAGGCGGCGGCCTGCGGGGCGCTGGAGGCGGTGTAGGACATCATCTCCGTGCCGCCGGCGATGATCAGGTCCTCCATGCCCGACATGATCTGGGCGGCGGCCAGGTTCACCGTGGTGATGCCCGAGCCGCAAAAGCGGTCGAGGGTCATGCCGCTGGCCCGGACGTCGAAGCCGGCGGCCAGGGCGGCCATGCGGCCGAGGTCGTTGCCCTGCTTGCCGCGCTGGGAGGAGGTGCCCCAGATCACGTCATCGACTTCGGCGGTCTTGATGTCGTTGCGCTGGGCGATGCCCTTCAGGACGGTGGCCGCCAGGTGCTGGGGGTGGAAGTCGGCCAGGGCGCCCTTGCCCACCTTGCCGATGCCCCGCGGCGTGCGCGCCGCGTCGATGATCCAGGCCTCACCCATCTTGCGTCTCCCGTTCGTGTGCGCCGTCCTGCGGCGATGAGGAAACATCTTGCGCGCCGGACGCAGCGTCAGGGAAGCCCTTTTCGTCGGGATTGCCTGCCGGCCCGGGGGCGCTAGAACAGGTCCCATGACCGAAGCGACCCCAACCGACACCCCGCCCGACCGCCTCTGCGTCGATCCCGACAGCCCCTGGCACGACGCCGGCGTCCTGGCCCGCGGGGTCGGGGTGCGCTTCAAGGGGGTCGAGAAGACCAATGTCGAGGAGTACTGCATCTCCGAGGGCTGGGTGCGCCTGGCCGTCGGCAAGACGGTGGACCGCCATGGCAAGCAGATGACCATGCTGCTCAAGGGGCCGGTCGAAGCCTGGTTCGAGAGCTGACGCGGTGACGAAAGGCGTCCCTGATCCCACCCGCCGGGGCGTGGTCGCCGGGGCGGCGGCCGCGCCGCTGGCGGCGGGGCCGGCCCTGTCGCAGGACCTGATCTCCATCCGCACCGACCTCGAGACCTGGGTCGCCATGGGCGACAAGGCGTCGGGGGGACCGGGCGATAGGGACTCGGGCGCCTGGATGGAGAGCCGGCTGAAGCGGTTCGGATACCGGACGCAGAGGCAGGTCTTCGAAGCGCCCTCCGACCGTCTTGGCAGCGTCGCCCTGACGCTGGGGAATGCGTCTGTGCAGGGGGTGGCCCAGGGGCCCGCCAGGGTCACGGGACCGGGGGGGGTGACCGGGGGGTTGACGCTAGGGCGCCCCACCGCCCCAGCGCGTGGCGCGCTGGTCGTGGTCGACCTGCCGGCGAGACGCTGGTCGAGCGTCCGGCAGCCTGAACTCCGCACCCTCGCCGACGAGGTCCGAGCCTCCGGCGCCGCCGGCCTCATCCTCGTCACGAACGGCCCGACCGGCGAGGCCATCGCCCTGAACGCCCCCGCCGGGGCGCCGCCCTTCGGCGTGCCGACCCTGGTCCTCGCCCCGAAGGACGCCGGGCCGGTCCTGGCCGCCGCCCGGGAGGGCCAGACGGCGCGGCTGGTCATCGACGGCGAGGCCGGCCAGCGCCCCGCCTTCAACCTCATCGGGCGGATCGACCGCGGCAAGGGCAGGACGGTGGTCCTGTCCACCCCGCGCTCGGGCTGGTTCACCTGCGCCGGCGAGCGCGGGCCAGGCGTCGCCCTCTGGCTGGCCCTGCTGCCCTGGATGGCCAAGCGCCTGAAAAATCACGATATCGTCGTCATCACCGCCAGCGGGCACGAGTACGAGAACCTGGGCGCCGAGGCCTTCCTGCACCGGGAGGCGCCCGCACCGGAGCGGACGGCCCTCTGGGTCCACCTGGGCGCCGGGATCGCCGCCCGGGACTGGGCCGAGACGCCACAGGGCCTTGAGCCCCTGGACCGCCCCGACCCGGCCCGGGTGCTGATGGGTTCGGCCCATCTCGTTGAGATCCTGAAGGAAAGCTTCGCGGGCGAGGCCGGGCTGGAAGCCCCCCTCCCCGCCGGGCCCGCCGCCGCGGGCGAGCTGGCCGAGATCCTGAAGGCCGGCTACCCCGCCGCCTTCGGCGTGTTCGGGGCCCACCGCTTCCACCACACGATCCTGGACGACGCCCGCTGCCTGGACCCCGCCTTGGTGGAGCGCCTCCTCCCCCGCTTCCAGGCCGCCATACTGAAGGCCCTCGGCGAGGCCTGACTTCCCCTTGCCTGACCTTAGGTGAGCACGCATCAATTGGAGGCGAGACAGAGGGGCCCGGCCCCCAGGGAGGACGCATGACCTACGAGACCCTGCTCTGGGAACAGGACGGCCCCGTCCTGACCCTGACCCTCAACCGCCCTGACAAGCTGAACGCCTACACGGCCACCATGGGCCTGGAGATCGAGGACGCCTTCGTGCGCGCCGACGAGGACGACAGCGTGCGGGTGATCATCGTCACCGGCGCCGGCCGGGCCTTCTGCGCCGGAGCGGACATCTCCTCGGGCGCAGGTGCCTTCGATTCCAAGGCCGAGGGCTCGGTGGCCTTCGGCGATTCCGGGACGACGGCGCGGCGGCGCTCGGGCGGCGGCTTCGTCGGCGCCATCTTCAACTGCCGCAAGCCCATCATCGCCGCCCTGAACGGCGCGGCGGTGGGGGTGGGCGCGACCCTGACCCTGCCCATGGACATCCGCATCGCGGCCAGGGGCGCCCGGATCGGCTTCGTCTTCGCCCGGCGGGGCCTCGTGCCCGAGGCCGGCAGCGCCTGGTTCCTGCCCCGGCTGGTGGGCCTGCCCACCGCCCTGCGCTGGTGCCTCTCCGGCGCCCTGATCCCCGCCGAGGAGGCCAGGGCCGGCGGCCTGGTCGCCGAGGTGGTGGAGCCCGAGGCCCTGATGGACCGCGCCCGGGAGATGGCCCGGGAGATCGCCGAGAACACCGCCCCGGTCGCTGTCGCCCTGACCCGCCAGATGCTGTGGCGCTTCAGCGGCGAGCCCGACCCCTGGGGCGCCCTGAAGGTGGACGGCGCCATGGCCATGACCCTGGGCGCCGGCCCCGACGTGCGCGAGGGCGTCGCCGCCTTCCTGGAAAAGCGCGCGCCCGACTTCCCCGGCAAGGTCTCCACCGACATGCCGCCGCAGTATCCCTGGTGGAAGGACTGACCCCGCCATGAAGATCGACCTCCTCAGCCCCGCCAGCTTCGCCGCCGGCCATCCCCTCGCCCAGTACGACTGGCTGCGGGAGAACGACCCCGTCCACTGGCACGAGGAGCCGGGCGGCCGGGGCTTCTGGGCGGTCACCCGTTACGCGGACGTGCGCGCCGTGGACCGGGGGTTCGAGACCTATTCCTCCGAGCCGACCATCATGATCCCCGACCCGGCGGAGGAGTCGGCGGCCTTCGGGCCCTACAAGATGATGCTGATGATGGACCCGCCGGACCACACCGGCTTTCGCAAGCTCATCCGCTCGGAGTTCACCCTGCCGACGGCGAAGATGCGCGAGGCGCGGATCCAGGCCCTGGCCCGGCAGATCGTCGATGCGGTGATCGAGAAGGGCGAGTGCGACTTCGTGGCCGAGGTGGCGGGTGAGATGCCCTCCTACGTCATCGCCGAGCTGCTGGGCCTGCCCCTGGACGACGGGCGCGAGCTCTACAAGCTGACCGAGGTGATCCACACCGCCCCCGAGGCCCAGGCCCCCGGCGCCGGCGCCCAGGCGGTGATGAAGATGTTCGAGTACGGCTCGAAGCTGATGGCCGAGAAGCGCGCCCGCCCCGGCGACGACCTGGCCTCGCGCCTGCTGGCCTGCGAGGTCGATGGCCGGCGGCTGGAGGACATGGAGTTCCTGCTCTTCTTCCTCCTGCTGATCGACGCCGGCGGCGACACCACCCGCAACCTGCTGGCCAGCGGCCTCAACGCCATGCTGGACCATCCCGAGCAGCTGGCCTGGCTGAAGGCCGACCTGCCCGGCCGCCTGCCCGC
Source organism: Phenylobacterium sp. (assembly GCA_020401865.1). GTDB lineage: Bacteria > Pseudomonadota > Alphaproteobacteria > Caulobacterales > Caulobacteraceae > Phenylobacterium. The sequence continues at coordinate 142,408 of JADCAS010000001.1, forward strand.
CGCCCGGGAGGAGCTGCTGCGCTGGACCACCCCGGTGATCTACATGCGGCGCACGGCGAAGGCCGACGCCGAGCTGGGCGGCAAGACGATCCGCAAGGGCGACAAGGTGGTCATGTACTTCGGCTCGGCCAACCGCGACCCGGGCCAGTTCGACCGCGCGGGCCAGCTGGACCTGGCCCGGGCCCGGAACGAACACATCGCCTTCGGCAACGGCCCCCACGTGTGCCTCGGCCAGCACATCGCCCGCATCGAGATCGACGCCATGCTGGTGGAGGTGCTCTCGCGAATGGAAGAGGTGGAGCGCCTCACCCCGCCCGAATGGCTGGCCAGCAACTTCATCTCGGGGCCCCGGACCATGCCGGTGAGGTTCAGGGCGGGGCAAAGGTTGGGGGTGCACCCGTAGCTCAGCTGGATAGAGCGTTGCCCTCCGAAGGCAAAGGTCACACGTTCGAATCGTGTCGGGTGCGCCAATCTTTTCAGTTGCTTACGGCAACTGACGAAAGTGCAGCGGTCGGCTGGGCAGCACCGGGGCAGCACGTCGCGCTTTTTCACAGCCGAATTGTTCTGCCGACGGCCCGCCGGTGGACCGGCTCAATCAGCCATCACGCAGCCTGTAGAACACTCATTACACGAGGGTCGCCTGTGGCGAGGATGCATGCGCGGGCGACCGAAGAGAACTCCTCAGCCTCGCCAATCATAGTGACGAGCTTGCCCATGGCATTCTTGAAGCTCGACTTCGCAATGACGTTTGCCTTGTCCTGGTGATAAAGGGCCAACTCGTTGAGATACTCTTCTATAGCCGCCCAACAATTGGCCCAAACTGCCTTCCGCTTCGCGGATAGGGGACCAAAGGTAAGGTTCATACGCTCGATCGAGTACTCAACGCGCTGAACCTCCCAATCATCGGTCACGCCAGGGGCGACGATTGCGTCGCCCTCAACGTTGAATGACAACAACGAGGCGTCATGACTGTCCATCGGATCGAGCAGCATCGCATCCTCGAAGCGCAGATCGCCACCAGGTCCCGCTCGCGCAGACCCATCTCTAAGGGGAAAGAAGATTCCCTTCTTCGAGTTTCCAACGCTTCCGCAAACTCGAAAGTTGGTCCACTCAAACGCAAGCCACCAGTACGCATCATGCACCGTGCCATCTAGGTCCTTGGCACCCTTCTTCGGCCGGAAATGTTCGACGTGGAAGTGGCTGAAGCCGTCCTTTGCCTCGGAGAACCAACATTTCTGATGGGACAGCTCTAGCAGCCATTTCTTCAGGTCTCCCCAAAGCTTAGCGTTGTCGTCAATAACCTTGTCCCTTTCCGCCTTGTCCGCGGCCTTGTCCAACTTGTCGAGAAGCTTCGCCGCTTTCTCTAGCCACGCCTCGTCGGGCTGGGTTCCCTTCGTCCGGATCTGCCTCACGGCTGGCCGGCGCTCTGGGGTGGTTCGGATGCCTGCGCTTCTAGGACCTCTTTCAAGACAGAGTCAGCTAGCTCGGCTTGATCTTCGATTTCTTCCCTGGAGAGGTCGCTTGGTGGCTCCGGCGTGCGCCGGGCGAGGGCCTTCGCGAATTCCTCAAAATACGGATTTGGGTGGGTCTGTGAAATGCCAAGCTTGTTGAGCTCACCGCCCAAGCGACGAAGCTCATCCTTCTCGTCATCCGTCTTCTCTGGCTGACCAAGAAGCCAATAGTGGCGATCAATTTTATCGAGTATTTCTGAAGAGAGACTTGATCGTAAGCCAAATAGCTCAGATTTAAGTAACCCCTCGATGCCGATCCCTATCGGATCGTCATTTGGCTCGATGGCCTCAATAAATTCGTCTGTACTTCTATTTAGTACTCTTACTTGTTCCTTCCGCAGGCCGCCAATCACGAGCGGATTGTGCGTGGTGAGCACCAGGTGGCATCGATCATCGTCGGTCTTGGCCAACGTCTGGATCATCGTAAGGTAGTCGTATTGCCAACGCGGATTTAGATGCGTGTCGGGTTCATCGAGAAGAAATAGGCTTTCACCTTCGGCTGTGAACCGCAGCAGGCCCAAGACTGTGAGGAGCTGCCGTTCGCCCTCGCTGAGCTCGCGGAAGGTCACACTGTCGTCATTGTGCTTGATGCAGATGCGGATGCGCACCTCATCAATCAGCTCGGAGACGTAAGTGCTTTCAAGGTCGCGGAAGAAATCTGCGGGTTGCTGCTTGCCGACCAGTCGGCGCAACGAGGCGATGTCCTTCACATAGAGATATTTGAACTGCAGCGTCTTTTCGTTCCATAGCGAAACCTGGACCCGACGGGTGATTTCGATCGGCGCGAGCGCGACGTCATACAGCCGGTAGAGAAACTCGCTGACGACGCCGCGGGCATTCCAGAAGCGCGGATCACCGTCGGACGCCTTCGTCTTCCAAGGGGGCTGTCGGAGCACGAACAGAACGGACTCGATACCTTCCGTGGGATCGATGCCGAGATGTTCCGCGAGAAACCGCTCTACCGCGTCCGTCTGCTGGATGAGGAACGCGAGCAGGACAAACTGACTGTGGACCGGAAGGGCGTAAAAGAGACGCTTTAACCCCGGATCTTCTCCGTTGCGCAGTTTCTTGTCGTACGCCTCGAGGTAGGGACGAAACACGTCCTGCATCCGCAGGCTCTCGCCGGAATAATAGCTAAAGACATAGCGCGGTAGGTATTTGGCATCCTGGGCGAGGAATGCGTTGAGCTTCAGCGCGGGCCCGCGCAGCGCCGAAATGGCCGGCTCGCCCTCAATAAACGGCGTCAACGTGCCTTCGCCTCTTGCCTCGGCGTCCGTAGCGACGTGAATTCTGTATAGTTCGCCGGATCGGTCGGGATCCGCGTCAATGTGGATGTGACGCGTTTCGTCACCCTTACCGATCCGATAGGCGAGTTGGAATGCGAAAGCGGGCGCGCGCTGTTTGGTGATCAAATCTCGAAAGATGATCGCCAGCGCCTCCAACACGTTGGATTTACCGGTGCCATTCCAGCCGATGACCACTGTCACCCAGTGGTCCTGATCGAAGTCCACCGTCACGTTCTTCAGGTTCTTGAACCTGTGGGTCGGGCTGTCCTTCGGGCTCCCTATTGTGATCTTGTCGAGCCGCATGGGTTCAGGCGGCCTGCAGCTTGAGCCGGTCGTGTAGTTTTCGGCCGCGCGGATCGAAAACAGGTTCAACCGAAATGCGGCCCGCCTTATCGAGCGCCCTTAGCTCAGCATATATGCCTTCGATTTCTTCGGTTTTCGCGCCGTCCCCGACGCCGCACCGGCGGAACGCCTCTTGCGCGGGTAGCCAGTCCGCCGCCTCATTCAGCACTTCGATCAATCGGCGGGCCATGTCAGCGGTCTCCTTGGATTTCCGGTACTTGCGCGGACGCACTTGCTTTCCAGCCGCTGTACGCTCCACCTGATTGCGCTTGAGCAAAACGCTCGCGGGTATGTCCGCTGAGTCCTGAGGTACGAGTTCGCCCCGGAAGGCCTTAGCAAGAATAGCAGCGTCGAGCTTCGGCAGCAGCTTGGCGGCTGCATGATGGTCAGCGTCCACGCGGTCGAGCCAGCCAAATGCCGTCTCGATACGTCTGACTATTTCGACCTGTTCTCGCAGTGCGAACATTGGAACCACTAGCTCGGCCAACTCACCCGCGTTCACGTTGTGCACGCCACTCGTTGATCGGGCACCGAACTCAATTACGCTTCGAACCTGCGGCGCTTCAAGCATGAATGTCAGGAATCGAGGAGAAACCAGATCTTGCTTCGGCCTGAGGCGGATCAAGTATCCAGCGTAGGCGAGGCCGACTGCCCTACCTGTGACCAACGCCGGACGGCCGACAAGATCGGCGCTGCCGTTGGATCGAACGACCAGGATGTCACCTTCCTCAAGGCGCAGCTTGGCCAGATCCCTAGGATCAAGCTCCGCGTATTTTAAGTCGTCGAGGTTGATCAGCCCTGAGGAGACATTGGGAATGCGAAGGACTACGACACCATTGGGTTCCGAGTAGCATTTCTGCGCGGTTCCATACCGCATACTCTCAACGAGTTCGCCGACCGCCAAATTTGAGAACTCTCGATAGCCATTCGCTTCGCGCCAACGCGCCGTAAGGTCACCTGAGTAGGCGAGGGCGAGTAGGCGCGACTTGTATCGAGCGATGAGCCTGGGAATACGATCGAGATCGGCGCGGGCGCGGGCGGTGCGAGTCGTCAAGCTGTCAATCTTCGCTACAATACGCCGCTGTTCGGGCAATGGGGCGATCCTGATCTGTATCTGATTGACCAAATCAGTTCGCGCCCGCGTTAGGGAGCCACCTATGCCAGATTTCGTCTTGAGGAATTGATTCCGAAAATCTGGCTCTGTTAGAGCAGCCCTCAGATAATCTGGTATACACCCATGATCACGATAGACAAGCCATTCAGGTGATGCGATCTGATTATCTAAATCAGATTGAGGGACACTCCAAACACGATTGAGGTGCGGGATGATTTTACATAGTAATACATCGCCTGGATGAACAACCTGCTTAACTGAACCAATGTCAGCGCCCGATAATAAATCAGGAACCCCGTTTTCATAGGCCGGCACGCTGTAAAGTTCGAATAGGTCTGTCGGGTGAGTGGAGGGGTCGAGTTTCTGCGTTTTGTTCGAAAATGTGCCGAGCGGAACCTCAGCCCATCCTTGCGGGAGATCGCTCATGCGCCCTTCCCATCGACAGCAATTCGCGCCACTGAGCCACTGTAGACGCGCTCTCCACCTTCCTGCTCTGGGACCGGCCAAGCCAAAGAGAGCTGGATCGTGCGGCCGAAGGCTACGGATATCGTCATTCCACGACCTCTGCGGTTTCCGCCAACTCATCAGCAACAGCTTCGATCTCCTCCAGCGCCGCCCGCAGGTGGCCCAGTATGGCCGCAGCGATGTCGTCTGGCTCGGTGAGGCCTTCCTCACTGACCTCCTCGTCATCGCGCAACCAGCTGATGTCCAGGTTGTCGTTTCGCTTCGAAATCTCCTCGCGTGTGAAGACCCTGAACCGGCCGGTCTCGCCCTCGTCGAAGCGAGGCGCACCCCCGTCGGGATCGGTTCCGTAGGCCGCGACGAACGGAGCGAAGTCCTGTGCGGTCAGGACGCGGGTCTTGCCGAAACTCGGCATCTGGGCACGAAGGTCGTAGATCCAGACGGCCTTGGTAGCGGCGATGCGATCTTCGGCACGCTTGGTGAAGAACATCACGTTGGTCTTCACGCCCGGGGCATAGAAGATGCCTGTCGGCAGGCGAAGGATCGTGTGTAGGTCGCAGAGATCCATCAGCCAGGTGCGCAGCTCGCGCCCCATATTGTCTTCGAAGAGAACGTTATCGGGAACGACCACAGCCGCACGACCACCAACCTCAAGGCCGCGCACCACGTGCTCCACGAAGGGGATCGGCCCCTTAGCGGCGCCTGCGGTGATTACAAAGTCGCTGCGAGTCACTCTCTCCGGAAACTTGTTGAACGGCGGATTGGTTAGGATGAGGTGGGCGGGCTCAAACTGCTCGGCATCCGACGTCAGAGTGTCAAAGCAGCCGATGGGTTCATCAATTCCGTGCAGCAGCAGGTTCATCGTGTTCAGGCGATGGGTGCCGGTGATCAGCTCGGCACCCTGGTAGGCGCTGCGCCTTTGCCAGAAAGCTTCTTCGGACGTGAGTTGAACAAGGTCATCCGTCTCACGACAGATCGCCCGATGCGCCGCGATCAGAAAGCCACCTGTCCCTGCCGCAGGGTCCTGAATCACTTCGCCGGCTACCGGCTTGGTGAGCTGGATGATCGTCTCGATCAGCGCCCGGGGCGTGAAGTACTGCCCTGCCTTTGATTTCCGCTCAGATGTCGTGCGCTCTAGAAGCCCCTCGTAGAGGTCGCCAAGTCCGTCCTCCTCCGCGGCGTACCAGTCGATCGCGTCAATTGTGGTGATCAGTGAGGTGAGCGCCGTCGCCTTGGTGAGCGATGTCTTCGCATCGGTGAAGACTTGCTTCACCAGCGGGAAATCAATGTCGGTGCGGGTACCGAGCTCGAGGAGCAGCGCGCGGTAGCGGATAAGGCGCGCCTCGCCTTCCAACTTCTTTAGAGCGCCCCAGCGACAATCGGGCGGCAGGCGCTCTTCAAGCTTCCTCCCATCCCGAGTGACCTCCTCAAGCATCTTGAGCAGTAGCAGGTAGGTGAGCTCTGTGACGTATTCGTGGTAGCTGACACCGCCGCCCTGCAGGCTTTTGCTGGCGTTCCACAGCTTCTGAACGGTCTCCCGCGCCCTAGGTCCGTTCATTACGCCGTCACCTTCCAGATATTGGCATTCAGGTCGCGCACGACCGATTGAAGTTCGCCGTTGAACACCTTGTCGATGCGGTTCCACCCGCCAAGTCCGGCGAAGGGTTCGGCATCGAAGGCAGTGCGATCAACCACTAGCTCGAGGGCCAGCTGATCGCCGATCCGCCTGATCCAATTGCGCTGGACCTCGGTCCACGGGCTCTGCGCCTGGATCGCCGCCACAGCCGCCCGGACGCGGTCGGCATAGGGAATCAGTGGGTCGCCAATCGCTGCTTGACGGATATAGCCGATGATCGAAGCGGCAATCTCCTCGTTCTTGGCCTCTGCCCAAGCTCGTTTGATCTTGCTGTCGGTGAAGCCTGCGGCGTCGAGCTCAAGCCGCAGTTGGCGCAGTTCCTCGCGGGTCAGTTCTTGCGGCCGTTGAACGACGATGTTGAGGGCGGCGATGCGGTTGACGTTCTCGCGTACGAAGTGCGTGAAGGCGTCGAGGAAGTCCTCTGGCTTGGAGGCATTGCCATAGCCGCGGGTGACGCTGGTGACCTCATCCTCGTGCTCGGAGATCGGCACATAGCGGGGCGTGCCGTCCTCATTTGTCCAATCGAGAATTGGACCCAGGCTAGGCCGTTGCGCCGCCCACGCTGAAAGGTCGATCGCGTCGCCGGTCAGGAATCTTTGCAGGCTCGCTTCAGGGGTTTCGCCCGATTCCTTCTCGTATCTGGCGCGCGCCTCCGGTGTGAGGCGCTTTAGACGGCGTCGCAGGCGGACAATGATTTGTTCGCGGACACGGTTCTTGTGATCGGGGTCGCCTCTCGACGATAGCTCCTCGAAGAGCTGGGTGAGCGTGAAGCTCGGATCCGCCGCGACCGGCTTCATATCGGTCAGATTCTGAAGGCTCGCATAGAGGTCGACGCAATCGAAGATGCGGAAGGCCTCTTTGCCGATCTCCGGACATAGCCGCGTCGCCCGGCCGAGCATCTGTTCGTAGAGGATCCGGCTGTTGACCCGGCGCATGAAGACGAGGTTGCAGATCCTCGGAACGTCGATCCCGGTGGTGAGCAGATCCACCGTCACCGCCACCTTCGGAAGTGGATCATTTCGAAATGCGAGGATCAATTTGCTGACGCTATCGACGTCGCCGGTCAGCCGTTGAATCGTTGCGTCGGGCATGGGTCCGAAGGCCTTGCGAAATGCGTCGCGCAGTTCGTTTACAAGGATATCGGCATGCGCCTTTGAGACCGCGAAGATCAGGGTCTTGGCGGGCTCGCCAGGGTCAATGAACTTGGCGAGTTCCCCAGCGATCGCCTGGTTGAACGGGACGGTCACCACGCCCTTGTTAAACTGCTCAACATCGAAATCGAGATCGTCAGGCAACGTCGCCGTCTCGATCGCACCGCTCGTCGGGTGGATGAACTCAACTTCCTCTTCACGGATGAAATGGATTCCGCCATCAGAAAGGCGGGTGCCAATCCGGATGGGTGGTTCGTGATCCACAAGGAACCCATCGATGACGGCCTCGCGATAGGAGTAGGTGAAGATCGGCTTGCCGAAGATCTCGGTGGTGTGGAGCGCCGGCGTGGCCGTGAGGCCGATCTTGACCGTGTCGAAATGTTCCAGAACGCGGCGGTATTTCGAGACGTAGTCATCCTGGCTACGAAACGTCAGATCGCCTTCAGACATCTCGCGGTCGAGCAGATAGCCCCGGTGGCACTCGTCGACGATCATCAGATCGTATTGATCGATCGGCGGGACGTCTTCGGCGCTATCGGAATACAGCACACGGCGCACCAGCCCTTGGATGGTGCAAATGTGGATGCGGGTATCATCGTCAGGCATGACATCTGATAACCCCTTCATCCCGAAAATGTCGGCGAAGGCCTTGCCGCTGACGACCTTGGTCGTCGTGAACTCACGTTCTGTTTGCTCACCCAGAGCGCTGCGATCGACAACGAAACAGATGCGCCGGAAGCGCTTGGCGGCGATCAGGCGATAGAGCATCGCAATCGCCAGTTTTGTCTTTCCGGTGCCAGTCGCCATGGCGATAAGCATCTCGCGCTGGTCTTTGGCGAGCGCTTCCTCGACAGCCTCAATCGCGGCCTTCTGATAGGGGCGGATCGGAAAGCCAAAATCGAAAGGCTCGTTGGCGAGGGCTTTTGCCGCGGCCCGCTTGTCCACCGCCAGGCGCTCGACCAAGCCGCGGGGCGTAGGCCATCCGGTCATCACCTCGGCAGGGTTGTCATCGTGCCGCAGATCGCGACGCCAGATCCCCGAAAGGGCGGCGATCTGTTTCAGATAGGGACGGCCGTTGCTCGAAAAGGCGAAAGGCGCCTGGTACGCGCCCCAAGGCCCACCTTCGGCGTACTCCACGCCATGGAGCCGAAAGTCACGGGCATACCGCTCTGCCTGAGGAAGAACGCCCATGACGTTCTTGTTTTGACGTTTGGCCTCGACGGTCGCCATCAATGTCAGACCGCAAAACAGAGCGTAATCGACAGGCCCGCTATCTGTCGGCCACTCAGCGATCGCACGGTTGACGCCCTTTACAGGTCGGGCTCCCAACGCAAACCGCAGGTTCTGGGTGTCGACTTCCCAGCCCGCGGTGCGGAGTTGTTGATCAATCAGGTCACGCGTAGCGGCCTCATCAAGAGCAATCGCCTGGTCCGCGACGCTGGCCGCTTGCTCAAGCTTCACCAACTCCTGAGTCGGCGCGCGCTCGGCGCGGCGCTGGGTCTCCGCCAAGGCCGCGCGAACGTCGGCCGCCGCAGCCTCCGCTTCTTCCGCCAACTTCTGCCAGACCTGGCGCTCTTCCGCTTCGAGGCGCAGCCGTTCGGCAGCGTCGAGGTTGGCCTGGGCAAGGGCTTCCGATCTTGCCTTGGCGAGCTCAGCGGCTGTCTTCTGACTGTCGGCCTCCGCCCTCAGCGCTTCCAGCTCCTTGCGGAGGCTCTCCGTCGGATCCGCAGGCGGCTGCGGAGGTGAGAACGCGCCGAGCGCCAGCTTCGGTGTTCCGCCGTAGCTGCGAACGAACCAGGCCCCGAGTTCGCGGGCGATCTTTAGTGCTGTCAGCGCTGTTGCGAAGTCATCCAGCCCGCTGTGGGCAGCCTGGTTTCCCGCCTTTCGGAGATAGTGAAAGAGGTCGAGTGCTTGCCGGGATGCATACCCTGTGCGGCTGAGAGCACCGAGGAGATCGACGAAGGACTCATCGGGCGACAGAAGCGCACCTGTTCGCGCGCCGACTTCGCGAGCCAAGAGCTCGGCAAACTGCCTGAGCTTGACGAGGGACGCATTGGGGTCGGTACGAAAGTAATGCTCCGCCTGGGCCGCCAGCCGGAACAACTGGCGGCTGTGGCTTTCGATGAAGCCGAAGTTAGGACTTAAGTGCTGCTGCATTCGCGATGACCATTCTTGGCCAATTCATTCGACGGGATCGGTTTAGGCAACCCTCAAGGCGAAGAATTCGACGCACACGACCGGGAATGACGGGCGCGCCCGCCCCGGCGACGACCTGGCCTCGCGCCTGCTGGCCTGCGAGGTCGACGGCCGGCGGCTGGAGGACATGGAGTTCCTGCTCTTCTTCCTCCTGCTGATCGACGCCGGCGGCGACACCACCCGCAACCTGCTGGCCAGCGGGCTGAACGCCATGCTGGACCATCCCGACCAGCTGGCCTGGCTGAAGGCCGACCTGCCCGGCCGCCTGCCCGCCGCCCGGGAGGAGCTGCTGCGCTGGACCACCCCGGTGATCTACATGCGCCGCACGGCCAGGGCCGACGCC
>JADCAS010000010.1 GCA_020401865.1 Phenylobacterium sp.
CAGCTTGGCGTCCGCGAACTCCGCCATGTCCGTGCAGTCCTCCGCCCCGCAAAGAACCGCCGCCAGAGCCACGAACATCACTTCCAACAGATCATGACGCGCGTTGCTCGCTCGCGGGTCCGGAACCTCCGAGAAGAAAGCTTCGAAATCTCCCATGGGAGTCTCCCAAAACAAGGAAGACACCCTCAGAATCCAGTTTGCCCAGATCACTCAAGCCAAATGCGATTCCCCTGCCCCAAGGGGGAGCTCCGACCGAAGGTCGGTGAGGGGGTCAGCGGCGCCGGGGGATGAAGACCTCGACGCCGGGGCCAACCCCGCGGGCGGCGGCGTAGTTCCCCATGTTCAGGGCGAGGCTCATCCGACCCCGGGAGTCCGGGTAGAGCAGCACGGCGCCCTCCGGCACGTCGCTGAAGGTACGGACATAGGGCGCCGGCTCCGGCCGGCCGGCGACGGTCAGAGGCACGGTCTCGCCCAGCCGCCAGCCCAGGCCCGCGAAGGCCTCGGCGGAGAGGTCGAGGATCAGATTGCCATAGGGCCCATCCGTGCCGATCGCCCGGGCGTGGACCCCGTCCGCGCCCATCCGGGGCGGGGCGAGGTCCAGCCGGATCAGGGTCTTCGGGTCGATTTCTGGCCCGACCCCCCGCCAGTCGTCGCCGCGGGCCAGGCGCCCGACCACCGGGGCGAAGATATCCCGCCCGTGGAAGGTGGAGGACCGGCGGGCGCCGATCATCCAGGACTCCGCCGTGATCTCGCGGGCCTGGACGATGGGATCGGTCGCGTCGAGCAGGGTGATCAGGCCGTTGTCCGGCAGAACCAGGCTCTGCCCTCGGCGGGTCCGGGCCACGATGGCCCGGCGGGTCGACCCCACCCCGGGGTCCACGACGACGAGGATCACCGCATCCGCCGCCAGCCAGGGCGCCGAGCCCGCCAGGAGGCGCGCGCCGGCCTCGACGTCATAGGGCGGGACACGGTGGGTGATGTCGAGGAGCCGGGCGTCCGGGGCGAGGGAGAGGATCACCGCCCGGCAGATGGCGACGGCGTCGTCGATCTCGTCGAAGTCCGACAGGAAACCCACCATCCGCCCCGGGGCGGCGGCGCGCACCGGGCCTGCGACGAGGGGCAGGACGAGGCCGGCGGCGAGCAGCCCACGCCGGGATGGGCGAGGGGCGCTCATGCTGCGGGCGTCCGGAGGGCGGCGTACAGACGCCGGATGCTGAGCTCCCGAACAGGGGGGCTCCCGGCGCCGGGGATGCTGCCGTTGAGGTTCTGGATCATGCCCACGAAGACGATGTCGTTCGTCGGGTCGATCCAGAACCAGGTGCCGAACGCCCCGCCCCAGTAGTAGGTGTCGCGACCCTGCGGGGTCCCGGCCGCGGCGGGGTCCTCGATCACGGCGAAGTCGAGCCCGAAGCCCGTCCCGGACTGGGCGGGGCCGTACAGGTCCACCTTCACCCCGGGCGCCAGGACGCTGCGGCGCATGAGCCGGACGGTCTCCGGCTTCAGGATCCTCGCGCCCTCCAGTGTCCCTTCGTTCAGCAGAGCCTGAGAGAACCGGAAGTAGTCGGCGGCGGTGGAGAACAGTCCCCCGCTTCCCGACAGGAAGACCGGCGGCGTGACCGGTATGGCCTGGGGCGGACCGGCGACAATCCGGCCCTCCCGGTAGGTATGGATGCGGGCGACCCGGGCCGCCTTGGCCGCGGGGACATGCAGGCCGGTGTCGACCATCTTCAGCGGCCCGAAGACGTGGCGGTCGAGATAGGCGTCCAGCCGCTCGCCCGAGAGCCGCTCCACCACATGGCCCTGGATGTCGACGCTGGGGCCATACCGCCAGTCCGACCCGGGCTGGGCGGCGAGCGGCAGGGCGGCGAGGCGGCGGATCATCTCCTTCAGGTCCCCGGCCCGCAGGCCCGCCTGGGCGTAGCCGGCGCTGACGTCAAACCCGGCGGTATGGCTCATCAGCTGGGCCATGGTCATGGGCGAGGCCTGAGGGACGAGGGACCCGTCCGCCGCCTTCACCTTGAGGCCTGCGAACTCCGGGATGTGCCGCTCCACGGGGTCTTCCAGCTTCCAGAGCCCCTTCTCCCAGAGCTGCATCATGGCCACGCCGGCCACCGGCTTGGTCATGGAGGCGATCCGCCAGATCGTATCCGGCCGGGCCGGGGCGCCGGTCTCCACGTCCGCCAGGCCCCGGGTCTCGAAGTGGAAGATCTTGCCCTTCCGCGCCGCCAGGGTGGTGACCCCGGCCAGCTGGCCGCGATCGACCAGGTCCTGGAGGTCGGCCGAGAGAGACTTCAGGCCGGCCGGATCGAACCCGGCGGCGCCCGCGGAAGCGAGCGGCAGGGCCGGGACCGCGGCGCGCGCTGTCCCCCCGAGGGTCACCAGGGGCGCGGCCGAGGCGACGACGAGGAGGTTGCGACGAGTCATCTGCATGGGCATGCTCCCGGGAATGAGGACATTGATATCATCGGCGATCCTGCACGGCCCTGGCAGGGCTGCGCAACCACCGGCTCGGCGCGCCCTGGCGGGGCTGGCTCTGGCCACCGCCCTGGGGACCGCAGGCCCCACCCTCGCAGCGGCCGCCTGCGCCGGGGTCGCACCGGGCACAGACCGGCCGGTCCGCAACCTCACCTACCTTCCGCCAACTGCAGGGTTGCCCGCCGCCGTCCACCGCCTCGACCTCTGGCCTGGCGCAAGCCCCCTGCCCGCCCCCCTGGTGGTCTTTGTCCACGGCGGAACCTGGATGTACGGGGGCAAGTACGCCGGCACCCCGCAACAGGCCCGGGCCTTCCGGGCGGCGGGGTACGCCTACGCCACGGTGAACTACCGCCTGCGACGGCATGGCCCTCCGCAGGAGGCCGCCCGGGACATCGCCGAGGCCGTGGCCTTCCTGCGGCGGGAGGCGAAGGGATGCGGGCTGGATCCCGACCGTATCGTCCTGATGGGGCATTCGGCCGGTGCGCACCTGGCCGCTCTGGTGGCCCTGGATGAGTCCTATCTGGAGGGGGCGGGTGTCCCGCCGGAGGCTGTCCGCGCCGTTGTCCTTCTGGACGCCTATGGCCTGGACATCGCCCTGCACGTCCGCGAGACGGGCGATCCGGTCTACGCCCGGGTCTTCGGCCCCGACCCGGAAGGCTGGGCGGCTATGTCCCCGGTCAGCCACGCTGCGCCCGGCCGGCGCCCGCCACCCGTGATCCTGCACGTGGACGGCGACAATTCCGAGACCCCCGGCCAGGCCCGGACCCTGGAGCAGGCCCTTCGCGCCGCCGGCGGCGAGGTCGAGGTGTTCGACGCCGAGGGCGAGAGCCACAACAGCCTCAACTACGGCTTCGGGGCGCCCGGCGACGAGACCACCCGGCGGACCCTGGACTTCCTGGCCCGGCAGGTGCGTTAAGCGCCGGGCTTGTCAGGACCGGCCGCGGCGGCCTTAATCGCGACCAGACATCAGACCGGACAGGAAGGACCCCCGATGAACGCCCCGACACCGCCCTCCGCGGGACCGCTGACCTTCGGCTTCAACCCGCACGACGACATGAACGACCTGCGGATGAGCGAGAAGGCCACGCCGCTCTACGAGCACGTCAAACGCTTCATCGCCGAGACGGTCGTGCCCATGCAGAAGGAGTTCCAGGCCCTGGGCGAGGGCCACACCGACCGCTGGACCTTCGCCCCAGGCCAGCTCGACGTGCTGGAAAAGGCCAAGGACCAGGCCAAGAAGGAGGGCCTCTGGAACTTCTTCCTGCCCGACGCCGAGACCGGCGAGGGCCTGTCCAACCTCGACTACGCCTACATCGCCGTGGAACTGGGCAAGGCGCCCATGGCCTCCGAGGTCATGAACTGCTCGGCGCCGGACACCGGCAACATGGAGGTTCTGGAGCGGGTCGGCACGCCCGAGCAGAAGGAACGCTGGCTGAAGCCCTTGCTGAACGGCGAGATCCGCTCGGCCTACGCCATGACCGAGCCGGCGGTGGCCTCCTCCGACGCCAAGAACATCGCCACCCAGGCGGTGCTGGACGGCGATGAGTGGGTGATCAACGGCGAGAAGTACTACATCTCCGGCGCCGGCGACCCGCGCTGCAAGATCATGATCACCATGGTCCGCACCAATCCCGACGCCCCGCCGCACAAGCAGCAGTCGCAGATCCTGGTGCCCATCGATGCGCCCGGGGTGGAGATCCTCGGCCCGATGCACGTCTTCGGCGAGGACCATGCGCCGCGCGGCCACATGCACATCCGCTTCACCAACGTGCGGGTGCCCAAGTCCAACGTCCTGCTGGGCGAGGGCCGGGGCTTCGAGATCAGCCAGGTCCGCCTCGGGCCGGGCCGGATCCACCACTGCATGCGGACCATCGGCAAGGCCGAGCGGGCCCTGGACCTCATGGTCCGCCGGGGCCTGTCGCGCGAAGCCTTCGGCCGCAAGATCGCCTGGCTGGGCGGCAATGTCGAAATCATCTCCAGGGCCCGGATCGACATCGAGGCCATGCGCCTGATGGTGCTCAAGGCCGCCCGGGCGATGGACGTGCTGGGCAACCGCGAGGCCCGGGTCTGGGTGTCCATGGTCAAGGCCATGGTGCCGGAGAAGGCCTGCCAGATCATCGACCAGGCCATCCAGATGCACGGCGCCACCGGCATCTCCCAGTGGACGCCCCTGGCGTCGATGTACACGGACGTTCGCCACCTGCGCTTCGCCGACGGCCCGGACGAGGTCCACCACCTGGTGGTGGGTCGCAACGAGCTGCGGGCCTACGAGGGCGGCGCCGAGGACGTCACCGCCTCGGTCGTCTGGCGGAACTGATCCCGCGGCGGGGTCCCGGGGCGGCGCCAGCCGCCTCGGAGATCAGCCTGGGAAGTTGGCCGGGACCACCTCGGACAGGGTGGGGCCGATCTCGTCGTAGACGACGAGGTGGGCGTGTTCATCCAGGTCCGTAGGGTCGCGGTTGACGATCACCAGCCGGGCGCCGGCCCGCCGCGCCTGAATGGGAAAGCCCGCCGCCGGCCAGACGGTGAGGCTTGAACCCAGCACCAGGAAGAGGTCGCAGGACAGGGTCTCTTCCTCCGCCCGGCGCATGGGCCCTTCCGGCATGGCCTGGCCGAAGGAGATGGTCGCCGTCTTCACGATGCCGGTGCAGTGCCGGCAGGCGGGCAGCTCGCCCCTCTGCTCGAAGGCCGGGCGCAGGTCCTCGATCTCGTGACGCAGGCCGCAGGCGAGGCAGGTGGCGTAGCTGGCGTTGCCGTGCAGCTCGATCACCCGGTCGGCGGGGATGCCCGAGTGCTGGTGCAGGTTATCGACATTCTGGGTGATGACCGCGGTCAGCCGCCCGCTCTCCCAAAGGCGGGCGAGGGCGTAGTGGCCGGCGTTGGGCTCGCGGCCCGTCCAGCCGGCCCGGCCCTGGAAGGCCCGGGCCCAGGATTCCCGGCGCTTGTCCTCGCTGTTCACGAAATCCTGAAACAGGATCGGCTTCATCCGGCTCCAGACCCCGCCCGGCGATCGGAAGTCCGGAATTCCGGATTCCGTGGAGATTCCGGCCCCGGTGAAGGCCACAACCCGCTCTGCAGACCGCAAAATCTGCGCCAGATCGCGCCGTTTTGCCGATTTTTCGCTCACTTCCGGGCTCCGCCTGTCTGCGCCGCTGGACGCCTGCCTGCCGGACCGGCGCCCGGGGCCCCGTTTTTGGGCCTTCCCAGCGACGCCTGATCCTGTAGCCAAGGACTTCAGGACAACCGCCGGAACGGCGCAAGGGGGGAAGCGGGGAATGCAGCGCACAAGAGTCATGCAAGCGACGGGCCTCGCCCTGGGCCTGGGGCTCCTCGGGGCGGGCCCGGCCCTGGCCCAGGCGCCTTCGGAGGTGAACTCCGGCGATACGGCCTGGCTGCTCAGCGCCACGGCCCTGGTCCTCCTGATGACCCTGCCGGGACTGGCCCTCTTCTACGGCGGCCTGGTGCGCACCAAGAACGTCCTGTCGGTCCTGATGCAGTGCACGGCGGTGGCCTGCCTGGCCTCGGTGGTCTGGCTGGTCCTCGGCTACTCCCTGGCCTTTTCCGGGACCGCTCCCTTCATCGGCGACCTCGGCCGCGTCGGCCTGATGGGCCTGACCCGAGGCGACGTCATCGGGACGGCGCCCGAGATCGTCTTCTTCGCCTTCCAGATGGCCTTCGCCATCATCACCCCCGCCCTGATGATCGGCGCCGTGGTCGAGCGGGTGAAGTTCGCCGGCCTCCTGGCCTTCTGCGCCGGCTGGCTGGTCCTGGTCTACGCCCCCGTCTGCCACTGGATCTGGGGCGGCGGCTGGATGGCGACCCTGGGGGTCAAGGACTATGCCGGGGGCCTGGTGGTCCACGCCACGGCGGGGGTCAGCGCCCTCATCCTGGCGAAGGCGGTCGGACCCCGGGACGGCTGGCCCCGGGACCTGTCGCCGCCGCACAATCCGGGCATGACCATGACCGGCGCCGGCCTCCTGTGGGTGGGCTGGTTCGGATTCAATGGCGGCAGCGCCCTGGCGGCCAACGCCGACGCGGGCGCGGCCCTGACCGCCACCCACATGGCGGCGGCCTCGGCGGGGCTGGTCTGGGCCCTGATCGAGCACCGACGGTTCGGGCGGGCCAGCCTGGTCGGCCTCGTCACCGGCGTGGTCGCCGGCCTGGCCACCGTGACCCCGGCCTCGGGCTTCATCAGCCCCCTGGCGGGGCTCTTCCTGGGGGCGCTGGGCAGCTATCTCTGCTTCGAGGCCGTGACCCTGGTGAAGGCCCGGCTGAAGGTCGATGACAGCCTCGATGTCTTCGCGGTCCACGGGGTGGGCGGCATACTGGGGACCCTGATGCTGGCGGGGCTGGCCCACCCCCTCCTGGGCGGGACCGGCTATGCGGAGGGCGTCGGCCTCGCCGGCCAGGCCTGGCGCCAGGCTCTAGGGGTCGTCGTGGTCTGCGCCTGGTCGGCGGGCGCCAGCCTGGTGCTGATCGCCATCGTCCGGAAGCTGACGGGCCTGCGGGCCAGCGACGAGGTCATCGACGAAGGCCTGGACCTCGGCGCCCACGGCGAGCGAGCCTACCACATCAACTGAGCCGCCGTTGACCCCTTCATCGGGCCTCCCGGGGAACGCCCCCGAATTCCTCCACCTCTTGAGGGGGAGGTGGACCGCGCAGCGGGCCGGAGGGGGTCAACGGGGCCGGGGATTGACCCCCTCACCGACCTTCGGTCGGAGCTCCCCCTTGGGGGAGCAATTACAATCCAATTCCTTCCCCCCGGGGGGAGGTGGACCGGGGCAAGGCCCCGGGCCGGAGGGGGTCAGCGGCGCCTAGTCCGTGAACACCACCGTCTTGCGGCCGTTCAGGAGGACCCGGTCCTCCAGCACCCACCGCACCGCCCGGGCCAGCACCCGGCGCTCGATGTCGCGCCCCTTGCGCACCAGATCCTTCGGCTGGTCGCGGTGGCTAATCCGCTCCACGTCCTGCTCGATGATCGGGCCCTCGTCGAGGTCGGCGGTGACGAAGTGGGCGGTGGCGCCGATCACCTTCACCCCCCGGGCGTGAGCCTGGTGATAGGGCCGCGCGCCCTTGAAGCCGGGCAGGAAGGAATGGTGGATGTTGAGGCACCGTCCGGCCAGGTGCAGGGCCATGTCCTCGGACAGGATCTGCATGTAGCGCGCCAGGATGACGAGGTCGGTCCCCGTGGCGGCGATCAGGTTGCGCAGCCGCGCCTCCTGGTCGACCTTGGTCTCGGGGCTCACCGGCAGGTGGTGGAAGGCGATCCCCTTCAGGTCCGTGTGCGGAAAGCTCGCCTCCGGGTGGTTGGAGACCACCGCCGAGATGTCCATGGGCAGCTCGCCCTGCCGCCAGCGCCAGATCAGGTCGGCCAGGCAGTGATCGGTCTGGGAGGCCAGGATCATCACCCGCCGTCGGGCCTTGGGATCGCGCAGGGTCCAGTCCATGGCGAGGTCCTCCGCCAGGGCCTCCAGCCCCGGCCGCACCGCCGCCGCCCCGCCGGGACCGGGGGTGAAGACCACGCGCATGAAGAAGCGGCCGGTCTCGCCGTCATCGAACTGCTGGGCGTCGACGATGTTGGCGCCGTGCTCAAACAGGAGGGTGGAGACGCGGGCCACGATGCCGGGCCGGTCGGGACAGGACAGGGTGAGGATCACGCAGGAGCTCCCGGGACGGGGCGGCGGATACCGCGAAAGGCGCCGGCTGGGAAGGCGGGGGCTTCAGGCGTCCGGGCTCAGAGGGCGCCTAAGAGGTAGGGCAGGAGATAGCGCTGGACGCCCTGCAGGATCAGCAGGGCGAAGATCGGCGTGATGTCCAGCCCGCCGATGGGCGGGATGAAGCGCTGCAGGGGCGCGAGCACCGGGGCGGTGACCGCCTCCAGCACCTGCTGGATGCGGCCCACGACCGGGTTGCGCAGGTTGATCACGTTGAAGGCGGTCAGCCAGGACATGATCGCCCCGATGATGATCGCCCAGATCATGATCTCGAGCAGGTTGTGCAGGATGAAGTGTATGAAGCCCATGCCCGCCACATAAGCCGCCCGCCGCGCCCGGGCAAGCCGACGCGAAGGGCCGTCTTGACAGCCCGCCCCCAAAACCGCTTATTCCGCGCCTTCCTTGGGGCCGTAGCTCAGTTGGTAGAGCGCATCGTTCGCAATGATGAGGTCAGGGGTTCGACTCCCCTCGGCTCCACCAGGAAGTCCCCTTCGGCTCAGCTCCCGGCGATGTAGGCCTTCAGGCCGTCCGCCTCGGCTTCGACCTCGGAGATCTTCCACTTCACAAGGTCGCCGATGGAGACGATCCCGACCAGCCGCCCGGCCTGGACGACCGCGCCGCCACCATTCCGGCCGACCGAGGCGTCTCCAGCACGCTTCCCTGCTATCGAAATCGAAAACCTGCCCGGCGCAGAAGGTCACGCCTTCTGCGCCGCGAGACCCTCGAGTCTGATTACAACAGGCGAGTATCGCGGAAACCTGAAGTCCCGTATCACCAGCCTTCCGCCCCATCTCGAATGCACCGGGCCAGACGCTCAGACTGTCCCTGCAGCGACTCATTGAGGGTCGACCAGTTTCTGTCGGTGCGGCTCATAATGACCCATTCAGCGCGCAGCGCACTGAACAGCTGAAAGTCGTCGTTCACGAAGGGGCCCCTTGGGAAGCCTGACGTGGTCGGCCACGGCCTGCATCTGCTTGATCGACGGCCCGGAGGAGTAGACCCCGAGTGTCACGCCGCCGCGCCCTTCGGCGTGCCCCAGGACCGCGGTGGTGATACTGGGCGGCTTAATGGCCCATTCCGCCTTGGTCGCGAACCAGCGGCAGAAACTGATAAAATCCACGCTGGTGGCCGCTGCCAGGCGAGCCGCCGTCGGCGATTTGCGCCTCAAGCCTTTGAGAGACGGAGATATGGCCCACCGAAGCGCGGATCAGCCACCTGATGGATGATGGCGGCTGACAACATCACCAGCCCAGCAACTCCGACCATCTCTGAGCCACTATTGGGCGCGCCCACCATCGAGGGGATCACTCCGAAGCCTACCCATCCTAAGCCCGCCCAAGCACACAACAACTTGCCCCACCAATACGGACGGAAGCTCAAAAACACGAGCACGCCGGAAAGCAAGCCGAATAGCGGAATAATCATCATGATCATGGCGTGAAGACCCAATAACGTCGAGGCATCTGCGCCTGTAATGCTGACTATCATGGCTTCAAGCCTGCCTGACAAAGCGAACCACCCCATAACGCCGGTCGCCAGCGCCGCAGCGAGATATGCTCCACGCAAAACGAGCACGCGGCCCTCAGAGGCAGTGCTGGCTCCCACATCTCGACGGCGTTTGGCGGCGGCAGCGCGCTCCAATTGTTCAGGTGTGGGAGCCTTGCCGAACTTCCAGAACCACAGGATGTAGGCTGCACCGAGCGGTACCCCAATCGAACCTGAGATGTTTCCTGTCCGTAGGCCGATTGAGAAAGTGAAGAGACTAAGCAAGACCCAAAGCCACTTGCGGACAAATTTGGGTGACTGAAACACGACACAAAGAGCTGCAATCCAAACTGCGAACCCAGCCATATTCGCGACCAACAACCATGGATGCGCGCTTAGAAAGTCCACCTGTGACTGCATGTACCCCTCCGCTGGAATCAACTGTCGATAAGATGGCGACAGCCGTCAAGGCGGGAAGCTGGACGAGAACTCGACATGGGCCGCAACTAGACTGAACAACGGGCCTCAGTTTGGCCCCTCCACCCACTGAGAAACCAGCAGTTCAAAAGCTTAGGCCCGCCGAAAAACGCCTCCCCTCGGCTCCAACAGGAATTTCCCTTCGGCTCAGCTCCCGGCGATGTAGGCCTTCAGGCCGTCCGCCTCGGCTTCGACCTCGGAGATCTTCCACTTCACAAGGTCGCCGATGGAGACGATCCCGACCAGCCGCCCGGCCTGGACGACCGGCAGGTGGCGGATGCGCCGGTCGGTCATGCGCGTGAGCAGGGAATCGACGGTTTCGCCGGGGTCAGCGAACACCACGTCCGCCGTCATGTAGGCGGAAACGGGGCGCGACGTGACCTTTTCGTCGCCGCCGGCCACCGCCCGGACAATGTCGCGCTCCGAGACAATGCCCACCACGGTCTCGCCCTTTGTCACCACAAAGGCGCCGACGCGTCTGGAGTGCAGGAGCTCGGCGACCCGGCCGACCGTATCTGCAGGCGTGACGGTGAACACCGCATCGCCCTTGGCCCGAAGAATCTGTGAGACCAGCATGAAGTCCCCCGTTCCCGTCCGTGATGGCGCAACCCTCGTCGGGTTTCGGGGGCGAGGCAAATCAATCAATCGTTAAGCCCAAAAGCCGGTGCGGGTCGGCCGCCGGGGACCCTCGGACCTTCGCCCGCAAGTCCCGTCTCCCCGGCGCGCCCGCGCCATGTTAGGCCTTGCCCTCAAGCCGAAGGGAAAACGACCGATATGGTGGCCATCAGCCGCGCCGACTTCCTTCTTCTCATGGTCGGCCTCAGGGATTCCGATCCGGCCAGGGACGAGCAGATCGCCTTCCTGCAGTTCTGCATGGACAACGCCGCCTGGAGCCATGGCCAGTTCCTGCAGGACCTCTGGGTGGCCTACGAGACGAAGATGCGCCACGGCGGCTTCTTCGTGGAGTTCGGGGCGACGGACGGGATCAAGTTCTCCAACACCCGGGCGCTGGAGACCCGGCTGGGCTGGAGCGGCATCCTCGCCGAACCGGCGCGCATCCGGTACCCGGCCCTGCGGCGCAACCGGGCCTGCTTCATCGACGACCGCTGCGTCTGGACCCGGACGGGCGAGAAGACCCTCACCTTCAACCAGCCGGCCATCGCCGCCCACTCCACCATCGACGCCTATTCCCAGGGCGACAGCCTGGCCGACACGCGGGCGGAGGGGCAGCGCTGCGAGGTGATCACTGTCTCTCTCAATGACCTCCTGGCGCACTGGCGCGCGCCCCGGCGGATCGACTACCTGTCCATCGACACGGAAGGCTCCGAGCTCGACATCCTCCAGGCCCTCGACTTCGACGCCTGGGAGATCCGGCTGATCATGGTGGAGCACAATTTCACGCCAAAGCGTCGGGAAATTCACGGTTTCCTGACGGCGAAGGGCTACCGTCGGAAATTCGAGACGCTGTCCAACGTCGATGACTGGTACGTCCGGACCTACTGAACACCGGGGGGGGAACTTGGGGGAAACCATAGAAAGTCGTCGCGGGGCCCCTGCCGGTCGCATTGCGCCGGCGGTAGACTCTCTCTTCCGCGCAGGACTGGCCCCCGCCGTGGCGGCCTGGGCGCTCAGCCTCGGAACCCCTATCGGCGACCATGCCCCGGGCTGCCTTTTCCGCCTCATGTTCGACCAGCACTGCTGGGGCTGCGGGACGCTCAGGGCCATGGCCGCCCTCCTGCGCCTCGACCTTCCCGGCGCCCTGACGCTCAACCCGTTCAGCCCCTTGGTCGCGGCGACCCTCGTCGCCGTGTCCGCCGGCGGGCTCCTGGAACTTCACGCCAATAACCGGAGACCTCCAAATGGCTGAATTCACCTTCATGGAGCAGCAGATGCTGATCCAGGGCCTCACCGATCAGCAGAAGGTCCTGTTCAGCGGCCAGTTCGCCTCCGAGAGGAGGGATCGGACCCTGGTCTTCGTCCTTTCCGTGATCTTCGGTTATCTCGGCGTCGACAGGTTCATGGTGGGCGACATCGGCTTCGGGGTCTTGAAGCTGCTCACCTTCGGCGGCTGCGGAATCCTCTGGCTGATCGACCTCTTCCTGATTTGGGCCCGCGTCGACGATTACAACCGCCGCAAGGCTTCGGAGATCCTCACCACCATCAAGATGACAACCCCGGCGGCTCCGCCCGCCCCGCCTCCGGCGCCTGCGGCGTGACCCCGGCGCGCGCGCCCCCGCCGCCGACCCCCTCTCCGTCACCAGCGGCGCCGGCCGCCTCGATCCTTCTCCGAAGGACGGGCTCCGGCTATCCCTATCGCAGGATGAACGTCCATGGGTGAGCCCGGCCCGGAGAATCTCCTCGGCGGCGGGCCGAGCCGCGAAGGCGAGGCGCCCCTGTCCCTCGCGCGCAGGGCGGGTCTGAGGGCGCTCGGCGCGGCGGCCCTCGCCGGATCTCTGGCGGCGTTCCGGGCGGACGGGACCCGGCGGCCCGCCGCCGACGGCTGCAGTCCGGTTCCCGGCGACAGCCCCCTCGGCGCCGCCCAGGGCGACCTCGAGGCGGCGATGCGCCCCCTGCTCCTGGATCCGGCGACGGGGCGCCTGACCCCGGACTCCGCCGCGGCCCTCCCCGCCTGGATCTTCAGCCCGGCCACGAAGATCGTCGGGCTCGGCGAGGCCACGCATGGCACAAAGGAAATCAACGAGGTGCGCGCAGCGATCGTTCTGGAGATCGCCGCGCGGACGGAAGGGCCCCTTGTCTTCCTGATCGAAGATGAGTTTGTCCGCGCCGCCGCCCTCGACGCCTACCTCGAAAACGGAACCGGGGACGCGGCGGGCGGCCTGAAGGCCCTGCGCAACATCTGGTGGAAGAACCGCGAGCTGGCCACACTGATGGAGCGGCTTCGCGCCCTGCGCCTGACCAGGCCCGACCTGCGCATCGTCTTCCGCGGCGTGGACATGCAGGACATTGACCGCATTCTGGCCCGGCTGGCCGAGGTCGCGCAGGCGCTGGGAGCGGCGCCGGCCGTCCTCGCCGACCTCTCCGCAGTCGTGGCGGACACCGAGGTCTATGCGTCCGCCGCCGCCGAGATGTTGAAGGTGTACACTCGGCGGCCCGCTTTCGATTACGCACCCATCGTCGCAGCGCGCAGCCGGGCCCTCGCCGCCCTCGCACGCCTGCGCGCCGCGTTCGCCGCCGCCCCGGGCCCCGGCCTGTCTGCGCGCGAGCGGGCCCTGCACATCCACACGGTGCGGGTGGCGGAACAGAGCCTCTGGAAGATGGATCCGCTCGCCACCGCCAACTTCCTCTTCGGGGATGACCCCCGGGTGAAGGCCTGGCTGGACGGCATCGCCGCCCCGATCGCCGCTGCGGATCTCGCGCCAGGCCCCTGGGACGCCCGCGACGGGGCCATGGCGGAAAACGCGGAGGCGCTGGTGGCGCTGGAGGGGCCGGGCGCGCGGGGCGTTTTCTGGGCCCACAACGGGCACGTATCGCACGAGCCGCGACCTGAGGAGAAACCGGCCGGCGCCTTCCTCCGAAGCCGTCTGGGCGAGGGTTACAGGGCGGTCGGAACCGAGTTCTACGCCGGAAGCTTCCTGTCTGCGCCCGGCGACAGGATCAGGACCTTCAACCTCAAAGCCTCCCCGCCCTCCTATTTCGCCAACGCGGCCGCGCGTCTCTGCCGACAGGCGGGGATGCTGGACCTGACGGACCTGAGCGGAGACCTTTCCCGGGCCCTCGCCCGGCCCTTCGATCTGCACAGCATCGGGGGCGACTACGACCCCTCGCGCCGCCCCTCCCGCGGCGTCCTTGGGGAGCAGTTTGACGGGCTGGTCTTCCTCCGGAACACCTCCGCCGCCGAACTCCTTCCCTGGCGCCCTCCGAAGGCGGCGGGCGGAGCCTGACCGGTGCTCACCCCAGCCCCCGCAGGTACCTCAAACTCGCCTCCACGCTCGGCCAGTAGGGGGCCGGCGGAAAGTCGTGCTCGACGAAGCGGTGTTCCACGCCGACGTCCACGCCGGCGGCCAGGAGGGCGGGGAAGTCGAGGGTCCCGGCGCCCACATCGTCCATGCCCCCGTCGGCCTTGTAGTCCTTCAGATGCAGGAGGCGCACGCGGCCGGCCATCTTCCGGATCATGGCCAGGGGGTCCTCACCGCCGCGCTTCAGCCAGAAGACGTCCAGCTCGAAGCTGACGAGGGCCGGGTCGGTCCCGGCGACCAGGCGGTCGAAGGGGCGGGTCCCGTCGGCGTCCGGAGCGAACTCGAAGTCGTGGTGGTGGTAGGCGACGCGGAAGTCCTCGGCGGTCGCCCGGCGGGCGAAGGCGTTCAGGCCGGCGATCACCGCCTCCCAGTCGCGCTGGTCGGGCATGACGAAGGGCAGGACGATCCAGCGGCAGCCGAGGTGGCGGGCCATGGCCAGGACGGCGTCGGGCCGCTGGGCCATGTCGTCCAGGCCGGCGTGCACGGAGGGGCAGTCCAGGCCGATGTCGCGCAGGTGGGCGCCCAGGTCGGCGAAGTCCATGGACAGGGGGGCGGCGAACTCCACGGCGTCATAGCCGATCTCGTGAATCCGGCTGAGGGTCCCCTTGGGGTCGGCGGCGAAGGGCTTCCTGAGGGTGTAGAGCTGCAGGCCGTAGGCGGGCATCAGAGGGCTCCGTCGCGGAGGAGGTCGGCCGCATGGTTCGCCGTGCGGGCGGACAGGGCCATGTAGGTCAGGGAGGGGTTCATCGAGGCGCTGGACGCCATGACCGCCCCGTCGGAGAGGAAGAGGTTGGGAACCTCGTGCGCCTGGCCCCAGCCGTTGACCACGGAGGTGGCCGGGTCGCGGCCCATGCGCGCCGTGCCCATCTCGTGAATGCGGTCGCCGGGCGGGGTGATGTCCTCGGCCGCCGCCTCCCAGGGGGTGATGTCGACGCAGCCGGCGGCCTTGAGCATCTCCCAGGCGTCGCGGGCGGCCTCGCGCATCATCAGGCGCTCGTTGAGGCCATGGGCGGCGTCGATGACCGGGACGGGCACGCCCCAGGAGTCCCTGCGGGTCGCAGAGAGGGTGACGCGGTTGTCCGGGTTGGGCAGGACCTCGCCGAAGGGCATGAGCGACATGGACCAGGGCAGGCCGCCTGGGGCCTCCGCCCGCCGGGTGCGCACCGCCCCGCCCTGCATGCCGAAGCCGCGCAGGTAGGGCTTGTCCGTCTCCGTCACGTTGGCGTAGCGCGGGATATAGATGCCGGTCGGGCGCTCACCGGGATCGTGCTGGTCCTGGAACCCCGGCCAGCGGCCGACGATGGGCCGGGTGCTGACATGGTCCATGAGGTTGCGCCCCACCTGATCGCTGCCGTTGGCGAGGCCCCTCGGGAAGGCGTCCGACACCGAGTTCAGGAGCAGGGCCGAGGTGTTGATGCTGGAGGCGTTGAGGAACACCATCCGGGCCGAGTAGGTGCGCCCCTCGCGGGTCTTGCGGTCGACCACCCGCACGCCGGTGACGCGGCCCAGGGCGGCGTCATGCTCCACCGAGACGACCACGGCGTCGGTCACAACGGTCAGGTTGCCCGTGGCCCGGGCGGCGGGAAGGGTCGCAGCCTGGGTGGAGAAGTAGCCGCCCAGACTGCAGCCGTGGGCGCAGCGCAGCTTGCCCTCGCAGCGCTTGCGACCGAGGTCCTGATGCGTCTTGGTGGTCCGGGTCAGGTTGGCCGCCCGGCCGATGATCATGCGCCGGGTGGGAAATGCCGTTTCGATGTTCGCCTTCACCGCCTCTTCGACCACATTCATCGGCCAGGGCGGCAGGAAGTCGCCATCGGGCAACTGGCTCAGATCGTCATAGTCGCCGCTGATGCCGGCGAAGGCCTCCACATGGTCATACCAGGGGGCGAGGTCGTCATACCGGATCGGCCAGTCGACCCCGTGGCCATCCTTCAGGTTGGACTCGAAGTCCTGCGGCGCCCAGCGGTAGGACTGGCGGCCCCAGGTCAGGGAGCGCCCGCCCAGCTGATAGCCCCGGATCCACCGATAGGGCTTGCCGGGCGCGGTCTCATAGGGATGGTCGTAGTCGCTGGCCCAGAAGGCCTTGTTGGATTCGAACAGGGCGTAGGACACCCCCACATGGTAGGGGTAGTGCTTCTCCCGCTCCTCCAGGGGGATCTGGTCCTCCTTGGGTGTGCGGCTGGCCGCCAGGTCGTTGCTGTAGTCCTCGCCGTGCCGGACCTCCGGCCCGCGCTCGAGCATCAGGACCTTCAGCCCCCGCTCGCAAAGCTCCTTGGCGACCCAGCCGCCGCTGATTCCCGACCCGACGACGATGGCGTCAAACATTCCGTACTCCCGCTTCGGCGCCGGCGTTGAACAGGGCGATGGCTTGGGCGAGGGCGGCGACAGGCTCCCCGCGCGGCACGAATTCGTGGCCGACCCACTGGCCATAGCCCTTGCGGGCGAGGAGGCCGGCGATGGCCCGCCAGTTGATCTCCTGCCGGTCATCGAGGTCGTGGCGGCCGGGGGCGCCGGCGGTGTGGACATGGCCGATCAGGTCGAGGTGGTCGGTGATGGTGCGGCTCAGATCCCCCTCCATCAGCTGCATGTGATAGCCGTCGTAGAGGAGGCGCAGGCCCGGATCCTCCAGCTGGCGGACGATTTCGGCGCCGAAGGCTGTGCGGTCGCACTGGTGGCCGGGGTGGTCGACCTTGCTGTTCAGGAGCTCCAGGAGGAGGCGCACGCCCGCCCCCTTGGCGTGTTCCACTACGGGTCCCAGGCCCTCCACGCAGGCGGCGATGGCCAGGGCGTCGGCGCCGTCGCCGATCCGCGAGCCGGAGAAGACGATCACGGCCTCGCAGCCACCCGCGGCGGCGTCATCGATCCGTCGGCGCACCTCGTCGCGCAGGGTCGCGTGCCGGGTCGGGTCGTTGAACCCGGTCTCCAGGGCGTGGCCGCTGAGGGTGACGACGGACAGACCGAGATCCTGGGCGACGGGCCACAGGTCGTCGGGCAGCATCTCCACCCCCTGGGCGCCCGCGCCGGCGGCCCCGGCGAGCAGGGCCCTGGGATCGGTGGCGGGGTCCATGGCGAAGGACCACCAGGCAAAGCTCTGCCGGATCATGCGGTCTCCTGGGAAAGGGAAATCCAGGCCCCGTCCGCGGCGGCGCTGCGGACGGCGGCGGTGATGAAGGCCACCCCCTCGACCCCCTCGCGCACCCCGGGCAGGCCGGAGAGGCGGTCGGGGGCCGCCTGGCCCGCCCGGTGGGCGAGGATGAGGTCGGCGGCGTCGGCGTAGATCTGGGCGAAGCCCTCGAGATAGCCCTCGGGGTGGCCGGCGGGCAGGCGGGTGGCCGCCTCTGCGGCGGGGGACAGGCCCGGGCCGCCCCGGCGCAGGACCTGGGGGGCCTCGCCCAGCCGGGCGAAGCGCAGGTAGTCGGGCTCTTCCTGGGACCAGTCGAGGGCGGCGTCGGCGCCGATCACCCGCAGGCGCAGGGCGTTGGAGGCGCCGATGGCCACCTGGCTGGCCCAGAGCTGGCCGCGCGCGCCGCCGGCCCAGCGCAGGCGCACCTGGACGTCGTCGTCCAGCCGGCGTCCGGCGACGAAGCGGGAGGTCTCGGCGCTGACCGCCGAGGGCGTCTCGCCGGTCACGAAGGCCGCCAGGTGGAAGGCGTGGGTGGCGATGTCCCCGAGGGCGCCGCCGGGGCCGGCCCGGTCCGGATCGCCGCGCCAGTCAGCCTGGCGGTTGCCGGGCAGATCGCGGGCCAGCCAGTCCTGGGCGTACTCGGCCTGGACCACCCGGATCGGCCCCAGGACGCCCCGCGCCACCAGGTCCCGGGCGTGCCGGACCATGGGATAGCCGCTGTAGTTGTGGGTCAGGACGAAGGGCAGGCCGGTGCGGGCGACGAGGTCCGAGAGAGCCTTCGCCTCCTCCATCCCGGTGGTCAGGGGCTTGTCGCAGATGACCGCGATCCCCGCCTCCAGGAAGGCCCGGGCGGGGGCGAAGTGGGCGGCGTTGGGGGTGACGATGGCGACGGCGTCGATCCCGTCCGGCCGGGCCGCCTCGGCCCGGGCCATCTCCGCGAAGTCGCCATAGCTGCGGTCCGGGTCCAGCCCCAGGCCCAGGCCGAAGGCGCGGGAGCGCTCCCGGTGCGAGGAAAAGGCGCCGGCGACCAGGGTCCAGCGGTCATCCAGCCGGGCGGCCATGCGGTGGACGGCGCCGATGAAGGCGCCCTCCCCGCCGCCGACCATGCCGAGCCGGAGGCGGCGCTCAGCGGTCAAGGCCGAGCATCCGGCGGTTGGCGGCGGCGTCTGCGCCTGTGGCGACGAAGTCGTCGAAGCTCTTGCCGGTCACGTTGATGATGTGGTCGCGGATGAAGGGCGCCCCCTCCCGGGCGCCGTCCTCGGGCGCCTTGAGGGCGCACTCCCACTCCAGCACCGCCCAGCCCGAATAGCCGTACTGGGCGAACTTGGAGAAGATGGCGCGGAAATCGACCTGTCCGTCGCCCAGGGAGCGGAATCGGCCGGCGCGCTCCTTCCAGGGCTGGTAGCCGGAATAGACGCCCTGGCGGCCCGTGGGCCGGAACTCGGCGTCCTTCACGTGGAACATCCGGATCCGCTCATGGTAGAGGTCGATGTACTCCAGATAGTCCAGCTGCTGCAGCATGAAGTGGCTGGGGTCATAGAGCAGGCAGGCCCGGGGATGGTGATCCACCCGGTCCCAGAACATCTCGACCGTCGCCCCGTCGAACAGGTCCTCGCTGGGATGCACCTCGTAGCAGAGGTCCACCCCGGCCTCCTCGTAGGCGTCGAGGATGGGCCGCCAGCGCCGGGCCAGCTCGTCGAAGGCCTCTTCCACCAGGCCCGCAGGGCGCTGGGGATAGGGGTAGAAGTAGGGCCAGGCCAGGGCGCCCGAGAAGGTGACGCTGGCGGGCAGGCCCATCCGGCGCGAGGCCTTGGCGCCCATCAGCACCTGGTCCACCGCCCAGGCCTGGCGGGCCTTGGGATTGCCGCGCACGGCGGAGGGGACCCCGCCGTCGAACATCTCGTCATAGGCCGGGTGCACCGCCACCAGCTGGCCCTGCATGTGGGTGGACAGCTCGGAGACCTCCAGGCCGAGGTCGGCCAGCATGCCCTTGACCTCGTCGCAGTAGGCGTCGCTCTCGGCGGCGAGCTTCAGGTCGAACAGGCGCCGGTCCCAGGTGGGGATCTGCACGCCCTTGTACCCCATGTCCGCCACCCAGCGGCCGATGGCCGGCAGGCTATTGAACGGCGCCTCGTCCCCGGCGAACTGGGCGAGGAAGATCCCCGGTCCCTTCATGGTCACTCCCCGAATGCTCTTTGCTTCGCGGCCAAACTAGCACGCCCGGCGCGCAGGGCGAGAGGGGCCGTCAGAGGTCGCGCAGCACGGCCCTTACGGGCGAGGCGTCGGCGCCGGACAGGCGCAGGGGCGGGGCGATCAGTTCGTAAGCCCCATCGTGGACATCGTCGAAGACCAGCCCCTCCAGCACCGCCATGCGCCAGCGGCCCAGGGCCCGGTGGCTGACCAGGTCCTTGGCGTCCTCCGGGTCCAGGGAAGGCCCGTCGATCCCCAAGAGGACGATGCCGGCGGCGCCCAGGGCCTCCACCAGGTCCGGCGAAGGGGTGCGGAAGTGCGTCGGCCAGGCCTCATGGGGGAAGGCGTCGAAGGTGCGCAGCAGCACCCGGCGGGTCCCCGGGGCGAGGCGCGGCAGGACCTCGTCGGCGGCGATCCGCTCCGGTCCCTCCGTCACCGACAAGAGCTGGGCCGGGCCGAGGTAGGGGACAAGGTCCACGGCGTCGATCGCTGCGCCGGCGGCGTCGAAGTGGAGGGGGGCGTCGGCGTGGGCGCCCGAATGGGTCGACAGGGTCAGGCGCGAGACATTCACCGGACAGTCCCCGTCCAGGACCCATGTCCGCTCCAGGCCGAAGGGGGTGTCGCCGGGCCAGACCGGCAGGTCTGGCCGCAGGGGCTGAGAGATGTCGTACAGCCGGCGGCCGGCCTCGTCCCGGGGGGCGTTCATGTGACCCTCTGCTTCTCGGCGAAGGCCGGGTTGCGCCAGGCGCCGGTCTCCATGACCCGGGCGAAACGGTCCGCCGCAGCCCAGACATCCGCCCGGCGCAGGAAGAGGGGCGAAAAGCCCAGGCGCATCAGGTCCGGGGCCCGGAAGTCGCCGATCACGCCGGCGGCGATCAGGGCCTGCACCACCGGGTAGGCCTGGGGGTGGGCGAAGGACAGGTGGCCGCCCCGGGCCTCCCGCCGGGCCGGGGAGACGCAGGTGAAGCCGTGCGCCTCCAGCGCCGGCGCCGCCCGAGCGAGGAAGAGGTCGGAGAGGGTCCGGGACCGCGCGAGAAGGGCGGCGGGTTGCAGGCCTTCGAACACCTCCAGGGCCGCATGCAGGGCCGTCAGGGACAGGATGGGAGGGGTCCCGGCCATGAGACGGGCGGCGCCGGAGGCGGGCGCGTAGTCCGGCGCGAAATCGAAGGGGCGCTTATGCCCCATCCAGCCCGACAGGGGATTGGCGAAGGCCTCGTGGTGGCGGCGGGCGAGGAAGGCGAAGGCCGGCGCCCCGGGTCCGCCGTTCAGGTACTTGTATCCGCAGCCCACCGCCATGTCCGCGCCGGCTGCGGCGAGGCCGATGGGCGCGAGGCCTGCGGTGTGGCTGAGGTCCCAGAGGGTCAGGACGCCCGCCTCGGCGGCCTGGCAGGACAGGCCGGACAGGTCCGCCAGGGCGCCGGTGCGATAGTCCGCGTGACTCAGCACCAGCAGGGCGACGTCGTTCGAGAGCGCTCTGGCGATCTCGTGATGCGGAACGATCCGTATACGGATATCGGGCCTCAGGCGGGACAGACCCTGGAGCATGTAGCCGTCCGTGGGAAAGTCCATCTCGGCCGCCAGGAGGACCTTCCGGTCCGGGCTCAGGGCCAGGGCGCCCGCCGCCAGCTTGAAGAGATTCACCGAGACCGAGTCGGCGCAGGCCACCTCATCGGGATCAGCGCCGATCAAGGGGGCGATGCGGGTCGCGGTGCGGGTCGGCAGGCCAATCCAGTCATCGTCGTTCCAGCCGCGCACCAGGGACCGGCCCCACTCGCCCGCAGTCGCCCTGCGGACCGCCGCCTCGGACGCGCGCGGCAGGGACCCGAGGGAGTTTCCGTCCAGGTAGACGATCCCGGCGGGCAGGCGGAATCGCCCCGTCAGGGCAGAGAGGGGATCCGCCCGGTCGAGCCTGTGGCAGGCGGCGAGGCTGTCCGGAACCGGCTCCGGGGCGAGTTCCGGGATCGGGGCCATCAGCGGACCTTGATGAACACCGGGTTGGCGTAGAACCAGAGGTCGTCCCAGGGGTTCTCGCCGGGGACGTCCATGGCCGGCTCGGCCTCGTCTGTCCCCGTTCCGCGCAAGCGGATGTAGCCGGAGGCCTGGACATTGCGCAGGGTGGTGGTCAGGGTGATGACCTCGCCCTCGCGGACCCAGTCGGCGGAGGTGAAGCGACGCTCGACACGGGCGGTGGGGTTCTCGTCGGCGGAGCGGCGGGGCGCCGGACCGGTCAGGTCGCCGCGGATCAGGTCAATCCGCTTCACCTCCGGGGTGCGCCCGCCAAAGTTCTCGCCGGAGGGATCCCGGACCCTCAAGGTGATGCGGACATCCTGCCCCCGCGCGAGGGTCACCTCGCCGCCGATCCCCGCCGCCGGGCCGCCCCGGGCCACCGGGCGGACCTCCAGGTCGACAGAAGACACGAGGTCTCCCGTCGCCACGAAGACTCGGCCGGCGCGCAGGCCATCCAGGATATCGTCGGGGGACTTGCGGGCGCGGACATAGGTCTTGGCGTACTCGCCCGGCCAGAAGTCGATCCCCCCGTCCGTATAGTGACGGTGGGAATCCGACGTCGCCGTGATCCACCAGCGGCGGCCCTCGCCCAGCATGGAGTCCCAGAAGCCGCCGACCCGGGCGGTCATCTGATCGAAGCCGCCGTAGGTGGGATGCTGTCGGTAGGCGCCTCTCTTCTCCTCCGTGCGCGGCGACCCGTCAGGATTGAGGCCTCCCGCCTGGTGGCCGGGCGCGCCCTCCATCCCGACAGAGACCTGCGGCGCCGCATCGTTCCAGTCGCGCAGTTCAGCCGGGGTCGTCTGGCCATATTGGCCCAGCCCCTTGGCCGAGCGGGAAGGATGGTGGGCGATGACCACGGGCGGGCGCGGCAGGGCCTTCATGTAGGTGAGGGCCTCGACCATCCGGCTTTCCTTGTCCCGCGCCGGGTCCGTCGGCCAGGCCTCGAACTTGTCGAAGCGATGCTCAAGATCCGTCAGGTCGTCCCGCTCCGCAGGCGTGGAGGGCACGATGATGCTGGAGTGGTCGGCGCCGGGGGTGTTCAGCTCCAGGCCGAAGAAGAGGATCAGGTCGGGAACCTCCTGACGGGCCTTGAGGACCTCGGGATAGGCGAGGTCCCGGTTGACGCGGGAGTGGTTCGGGCCCCCATGGTCCGTCGCCGCCATCCAGGCCAGGCCGTACTTGCGGGCCATGCGGGCGTTGGTGGGGATGGTGTTGCTGGAGTCCCCGCCGATCACCGGCTCCGGTGGTTGGGCGGGATCCGCAGCCGGCTTCCAGTCGACGCTGAACTGGGAGTGGACATGGTGATCCCCCGCCAGCCAAGTCCGGCCATCGCCATGACCGCCATGGGGCGAGCCCGTCTCATGCGCCAGGGCAGGGGCGGCCAGGGCGAGCCCAAGGGCGGAGATCAGCAGTCGGTTCAGGCGCATGGCGGAATTCCGTGAGGGGAGTCGGGTGCACACCGGGACGGAAACCGGATCGCATGACGGGCGCATGACGGCGGGAGGCTCAATGCGCATCATCCCAGTTGGCCGCGGCGTTCACCTCGACCTTCAGGGGTACGGTGAGGGCGACGGCGGGCTCGGCGGCGCCCGCCATGATCCGGCGGATCACCTCACCGGCGGCGGCGGCCTCCGCCTCAGGGGCCTCGAAGACGAGTTCGTCGTGGACCTGCAGGAGCATCCGGGTCTGCAGGCCGGCGGCGTCGAGGGCCGCCGGCATCCGGATCATGGCCCGGCGGATGATGTCCGCCGAGGCGCCCTGCAGAGGGGCGTTGATCGCCGCGCGGTCGCCGAAGGCCCGCTCAGCCTGGCTGCGCGCCTGGACCGCCGGGATGTGGACCCGCCGGCCGAAGAGAGTGGTCACATAACCCTGCCGCCGCGCGGTCTCCCGCGCCTGGTCCATATAGGCCCGGATTCCGGGGAATCGCTCGAAATAGGTGCGGATATAGTCCGCCGCCTCGTCCCTGGGGATGGACAGCTGGGCGGCCAGACCGAAGGCGGAAATGCCGTAGACGATGCCGAAGTTGATCGCCTTGGCCCGCCGACGGATCTCGGCGGGCATGCCCTCGACGGGAACGCCGAACACTTCGGAGGCCGTCAGGGCGTGGATGTCCAGGTCCCGGGCGAAGGCGTCCTTGAGCTGGGGAATGTCGCCCACGTGGGCCAGGAGGCGCAGTTCGATCTGGCTGTAGTCGGCGCTGATCAGGACGCGACCCGGATCGGCGACGAAGGCCTGCCGGATCTTGCGCCCCTCCTCCGTGCGGATGGGGATGTTCTGCAGATTGGGGTCAGTGGACGACAGCCGGCCCGTGGTCGTGGACGCCAGGGCGTAGGAGGTGTGGACCCGGCCGGTGGAGGGCGCGATGGCCGCGGCCAGGGCGTCGGTGTAGGTGCCCTTGAGCTTTGACAGCTGGCGCCAGTCCAGCAGGACCCGGGGCAGGGCGTGGCCCTCGGCGGCCAGCTCCTCAAGCACCGAGGCGTCGGTGCCCTGGGCGCCCGTGGCGGTGGTGCGGCGGGATTCCAGACCCATCTGGCCATAGAGCACCTCGCCCACCTGCTTGGGGCTGCCGAGGTTGAAAGGATGTCCGGCTAGCCTGTGGGCCTCGGCCTCCAGCTCCCCCATCCGCACCGAGAAGTCGTTGGACAGCCGGCGCAGGCGGTCGGGATCGATGCGCACCCCGGCGTTCTCCATCGCCGCCAGCACCGGGGGCATGGGCCGCTCCAGGGTCTCGTAGACCGTCAGCAGGCCCTCCTGGCGCAGCCGGGGGCGAAGGACCCTGAAGAGGCGCAGGGTGACGTCGGCGTCCTCGGCGGCGTAGGCGGTGGCCGGCTCCAGGGCGACGTGGCGGAAACTCTTCTGCGACTTGCCGGTCCCGGCCACCTGCTTGAACGGGATGGGCGAGTGTCCCAGGTGCAGGCGGGACAGCTCGTCCATGCCATGACCGTGCAGCCCGCCCTCCAGGACATAGCTGATCAGCATGGTGTCCTCGATGGGCGCCACGCAGATCCCGTAGCGCGACAGGACCCCCAGGTCGTACTTGGCGTTCTGGCCGACCTTGAGGACGGAGGGGTCCTCCAGGAGGGGCTTGAGGGCCGCCAGCGCAGCCTCCATCGGAATCTGGGTCAGGTCGCCGGGAGCGTCGAGGGCGAGTCCGGGCTCAGGCTCGTGGGCGAGCGGAATGTAGCAGGCCTCGCCGGGCCCCGTGGCCAGGGAGACCCCCACCAGACCGGCCGTGGCCGAGCCCAGGGCGTCGGTCTCGGTATCGAAGGCGATGACGCCGGCGGCCCTTGCCCGGGCGATCCAGACCTCCAGGGTGGGAAGGTCGCGGACACAGGCGTAGGCGGAGGCGTCCACCGGCTCGGACGCGGCCGTCTGGTCGGCGGCGGTCTGGGCCTTCGCCGCAAGGTGCGCCCCGGCGACCCGTCGGCCCAGGGTGTTGAGCTCCATCTCCTGGAGGAAGGCGGCCAGGGCGTCGGGGTCGGGGTCGGCCACCGCCAGCGCTTCGAGGGGCGAGGGCAGGGGCGCCTGGTCGTCCAGCTGGACCAGCTGGCGGGACAGGCGGATCTGGTCGGCGTGCTCCAGGAGGATCTGTCGGCGCTTCTCCTGGCGGATCTCCCCGGCGCGGGCGAGCAGCGTCTCCAGGTCGCCGTACTCGTTGATCAGCAGGGCCGCCGTCTTGACCCCGATGCCGGGTGCGCCGGGGACATTGTCGACGGGATCGCCGCAGAGGGCCTGGACCTCGACCACCTTGTCCGGAAGGACCCCGAACTTCTCGACCACCTGTTCGGGACCGATCCGGACGTTCTTCATGGTGTCGAGCATGGTGACGCGCGCGCCCACCAGCTGCATCAGGTCCTTGTCGGAGGAGATGATGGTCACCTCGCCGCCGGCCTCGCGCACCTGGCGGGCGTAGGCGGCGATCAGGTCGTCGGCCTCGTATCCCGGCTGCTCCAGGGCGTGGACTCCGAAGGCCCGGGTCGCCTCCCTGACGAGGGGAAACTGGGGAACGAGGTCCTCCGGCGCGGGTGGACGGTGCGCCTTGTATTCCGGGTAGATCTTGTTCCGGAAGGTCTTCTCGGAATGGTCGAAGACCACCGCCAGGTGCGTCGGCGCATCCGGCTGGGCCTTCATGTCCACCAGCAGCTTCCACAGCATGTTGCAGAAGCCGGACACGGCGCCGATCGGCAGGCCGTCGGACTTGCGGGTCAGGGGCGGCAGGGCGTGGAAGGCCCGGAAGATGAATCCGGAGCCATCGACGAGGTAGAGGCGGAGGGGGGCGTCGCTCATGGCCCCCATCCTAGAGGGCGGCGGCGGGCCGGTCGATCCTGGGTTCGCGGCTCAGTGGCCGCCGGAGACTTCGTAGACGCCCGGCGCGCTGTCGCCATGGCCGTGGTCGAGGACGAACCGGCGGTCGCAGTAAGGGCAGTCCACCGTCCCGTCGACGCCAAGGTCCAGATAGACCCGGGGATGGCCCAGGGCCCCGCCAACGCCGTCGCAGGCCACGCGGTGGGCGTGGACCCGCACGATCTCCGGTTCGGGACCCGGGGCGGCGGGGGCGGGGGTGTCGGACTTGCGGGCCATGGACGGGCTCTCCCTCGCCGGGAACGCTTGGCGGCGACCCGGGCAGGCTCTAGGTATGCGAGCCTGCCTTTCGTCGTCAATGCACCGGAGCCCCGGAGGTCGCCATGAGCCTGCCCGACTACGCCATCGAGGCCCGGAACGTGGTCAAGACCTATGCGGCGACCAAGACCACGCCCCAGATTCAGGCCCTGAAGGGGATCGACCTCCAGGTCCCGCGCGGCTCGGTCTTCGGCCTTCTGGGTCCGAACGGAGCGGGGAAATCGACCTTCATCAACATCCTGGCCGGCCTGGTGCGCAAGACCTCGGGATCGGTGCAGATCTGGGGCCGCGACATCGACGAGCGTCCCCGGGACGCCCGGGCCGCCATCGGCGTGGTGCCCCAGGAGATCGCCGCCGACCCCTTCTTCACACCCCGGGAATCCCTCGAGGTC
Source organism: Phenylobacterium sp. (assembly GCA_020401865.1). Taxonomy (GTDB): domain Bacteria; phylum Pseudomonadota; class Alphaproteobacteria; order Caulobacterales; family Caulobacteraceae; genus Phenylobacterium. The sequence continues at coordinate 26,459 of JADCAS010000010.1, forward strand.
CAGGCCGGCATGTACGGCGTGCCTCCGAAGGAGCGGCGCTCCATGGAGCTCCTCACCGCCCTCGGCCTCGCCGACAAGGCCGAGGCCTATGTCCGCCAGCTGTCCGGCGGCATGAAGCGGCGCCTGATGGTGGCCAAGGCCATGACCCACAACCCGCCCGTCCTGATCCTGGACGAACCCACCGCCGGGGTGGACGTGGAGCTGCGCCGCCAGCTCTGGCGCTATGTGGTCGAGCTGAACCAGAAGGGCGTGACCATCGTCCTGACCACCCACTACCTGGAAGAGGCGCAGGAGCTCTGCGACCGGATCGCCATCATCAACCGGGGCGAGGTGGTGGCCTGCGAGGCGACCGGCGACCTGCTCGGCCGGATCGACACCCGGGCGGTGGTGGTGACCCCGGAGATACCCGTCGAGGCGGCGCCGGCCCTTGGCGGCTTCGAGACGCGCCTGCGCCCCGGCGGCGCCTTCGCGGTGACCTACCGGACAGGCGAATCCAGCGTCGAGCAGGTGCTCGCCGCCGTCCGGGCCGCAGGCCTATCCGTCCGCGACGTGGCGACCGAGGATCCCAGCCTCGAGGATGTCTTCGTCGCCCTGACCTACGGCGCCGCCGACCGCGCCGGCTGACCCCCTGGAGACTGCCGTCATGCTCAGAGCCGCCTTGTTCGCCGCCGCCCTGGCCGCCGCCTGCCCCGCAGCGGCGGCGGACCTCAACCGCATCGTCCTGAACGGCTCCGATGAGGCCCTGGGGGTGAACGCCGTCGCCGACGAGGGCGAGGGCGAGCCGCGCAGCACCGGCAGCTACGCCCTGCGGCTCTACAAGGCCGGCGACCCGTCCTTCCCCTTCGACGCCTTCCTGGCCGGGGCCATCCGCCCGCGGGACGGAACTCTTGAAGCCCTGAAGTTCGCGGACATAGACCGGGACGGCGCGCCCGAGATCCTGGTGGTCGCCCGGTCAGCCGGATCAGGGGGCTACCTGGCCGTGGACGCCTTCCGGTTCCACAAGGGGGTTCTGGCCCTGGCCGCGTCGAAGTCCGGCCTCGCCGCCGACGCCGACCCCGTCGCCGCCGTCGCAGAAGCCGCGAAGTCGCGCAGGGGCCGCAAATAGGCCTCAGCGGCCCTTGAAGACCGGCTTGCGCTTCTCGAAGAAGGCCTGGCGGGCTTCCTTGGCGTCCTCGCTGGCGAAGGCGATGCGGATGTTCGAGACCTCGTAGCGCAGCTGCACCTCGGGATCGGGGGTCTCGTAAGACTTGACCATGCCGCGCTTCAGAAGGCGCAGGGTGATGGGCGACCAGTCGCAAAGCGACTGGCAGTAAGACTGGAAACGCCCCTGGAAGTCGGCGTCGGCCACGGCCTCGCCCGCCAGGCCCCAGGCGACGGCCTCCTCGCCGGTCACCGTCCGGTTCTCCATCATGAAGCGCATGGCGCGCTCATAGCCCATGGCCTGCGGCAGGGTGATGGTCAGGCCCGCGTCGGGCGAGCCGCCGATCCGGGTATAGCCCGCCATCAGCCGCGCCGAATGGGCCACCAGGCGCACGTCGCAGGCCATGGCCAGGCCCAGGCCCGCGCCGACCGCTACCCCGTTGATCCCGCCCACCACCGGCTTGTCGCAGGCCTTGCGCAGGGTCAGGACGAACTGGCCGACCCAGCCGATGTCGTCCAGCTGGGCGGCCTGGGGGCTCAGGGGGGTGTAGGGCTTGCCACCCGGCGTCAGGTCCAGGCCCGCACAGAAGGCGTCGCCCGTCCCCGTCAGGCCCACCACCCAGACATTGTCGTCGGCGGCGGCGGCGCGCACGGCCTCGATCACACCCCAGGCGAGCTCCAGGGAGATGGCGTTCTTCTTCTCGGGCCGGTTGAGGGTGATGTAGCGGACGTGGCCTTCGTCGCGGACGGTGACGATATCGCTCAAGGGAAGAACTCCGGGGTTCGGGGGCAGGGGTCAGTCCCTCAGGGCGCCGTGCTCGATCATGTGGTCGGCGGCGCTGCCCAGCATCTGGATGAACATGTCGTCGCCCCGCGCCGTGCGGGTCACGACCATGGCGGCGAAGAAGGCGGTCAGGAACAACAGGTAGGCGCCCTGGCCGTAGTGGCGGCGCAGGTCCTCGATGCCATAGCCGGTCACGCCATTGGCCCGGAGGGTGTCGAGGTAGAGGGCCAGGAGCTCGTCTTCGTGCGCCCGGCGCACGTCCCCCGGCAGGGCGCCGGCGAGGAAATAGGCGAGGTCCGTGGGTCCGGCGCCGTAGGCGAAGGACTGCCAGTCCAGCACCGTCACCGGATAGCCGCCGGCCGCGGTGGCGAACATCATGTTGTCAGGACGAAAATCGTTATGGGTCAGGCAGCGGGGGCCGTCATGCCTCTGACCCAGCCAGGAATAGCGGGTGGAGACCCAGTCCCCGACCTCGGTCCACTCCGGCTTCAGCCGTTCGGCGTAGCGGTCCTTGAAGCCCATCCAGAGCATGGCCACGGCGTCGTCGCCGACCGAGCTGGAAGGCGCGGCCTTCGATCCGGAGACCCAGGGCAGGTCGTCGAGGCCGTCATCGCCCCAGTGGGAGGCGTGCAGCCGCCCCGCCTCCACCGTGACGAGGCGGGCCTGGTCGAGGGTGACCCCGCGCAGCTGGTCGCCCTGCTCGGCGGGCGCCAGGTCCTCCATCATCAGGACGAAGTTGTGGCTCGCCTCGTCCACGTCGGTGAACCAGCAGCGGGGCGTGTGGATCAGGGCCTTGGGCGCCAGATTCTGGTAGAAGCGCACCTCGCGCAGATAGTTGCCCAGGGCCACGCCGGTCGCGCGGCTCTCCGCCCCCGCCGCCGGGAACTTGCCCACCAGGGAGTCCGGCGCGCCCTCGCCCCGCCGGGCATAGTCGAGGGTGAAGCGGACGCTGTCGCCGATCTGGCCCGTCCCCACCTGGCGGGCGGTGAAGCTGCGCACCTCGGCGTCCACCTCGCCCTCGGCGAGGACGGCGGTCAGCCAGGCGGCGTCGATGTCGCCGGGTTCACGGATGTCGGGACGAGTCATGGAAGCGGGTGCACGTAGACTTCGTTGTGGGCGATGCGGTCGCCGTCGAGGATGACGAGGTCGAACCCGCGCATCCGCCCCAGGGACCCGCCCTCGCCCATCTCGCAGTACCAGCGACCACAGAAGCCGCCGGGAATCCGCCAGACCTCGTCCGGCGTGTAGGTCATGGGCGGCGTGGCGGCGAACAACCCCGTCAGGTAGGCCCGCAGGGCGTCATTGCCCTTCAGACCCGCCGCCGTCTGGGGGTCATGATAGGTGCAGTCCTGGGCGTAGAAGCCGCACAGGCGGTCGACGTCCTTGTCGGTCCAGGCCTTCAGCCAGTCGGCGTTGTAGGCGGCGATGTCGGTCACGCTCATGCGGCGGCCGCCGAAGGACCCAGGACGCGCGCCCGGTGGGCCTCGGTGAAGAGTTCGGCGGGGACGGTCTCTGGCCCGGCCATGACGGCGAAGGCGTGGGCCTTCAGGCCCGGGTCGGCCAGGGCCCGGTCGTGCAGGTCCTTGCGGCGCGCAGCGGCCTCGGGGCCGAACTCCATGTCCAAGGCCGCCTGGATCCGGGCGGCGAAGCGGAGGCGCCGCATGCGCTCGGCCCGCTCGACGGCGTAGGACGAGAAGTCGGGAACCCGGCCGGCAGGGACGGACTTCAAAAGGTCCGTTACGATCCGCACGTCCCGGTAGGTGATGGACATGCCGAGGCCGATGATGGGGTCGTTCCACCCCGCGGCGTCCCCCACCAGGACCGCGCCCATGGCGAACGGCCGGTCCGTCCAGGAATCGGCGTTGATGAAGGCGCCCACCGGCCCGGCGGGGCGCCCGGCCACCAGGCGCGCATTGGCCGGGCTGCAGGAGACCGCAAAGGCGTCCAGGAACCGGCGCGCGCCGTCCGGACCCTGGAAGCGCCGGGCCTGGTCCAGGGGGAAGCCGCCATAGACGCGCACCCGACCCTGCCCTTGCGGGAAGGCCAGAAAGCCGAAATCACCCTCCGTGCCGATGGCCTGGGTGTCCTCCGGCCAGCCCTCCACCCCTTCGACCAGAAGGCCGGCGAACCAGTGGTGCGGCGCATCCTGGTGAAGGGTGATGCCCGCCGCCTCCCGCACCATCGAGGTCCGGCCATCGGCGCCCACCACCAGGGGCGCGCGGGCCAGGAAGGTCTCGCCGGCGTCCTCGAAGATCACGCAGGGGTCCGTCCCGGTCCGGACGCGGGTCACCGCCACGCCCCGGCGGGCGTCGGCGCCGGCGGCCTTCGCCGCGTCGAACAGGGCCTGGCAGTGGTCGGGATGGCGCAGGCAGAGCGGGCCCGGTACGCCGGGAGCGAAGATGTCCAGGGGCAGGGGCGAGGCCTCCGCCGCCTTCGGGGACAGGGTCTCGTCGTAGGTGACGTGGCGGCTGAGGTGATGGGCCCCCGCCGCCATGAGCAGATCATAAAGGCCTAGGGTCCGGGTCTCGACCACCCCCCAGGGGGCGATCCACTCCCCGCGGACCCGGTCGACATAGGCCTCGGTCTGTTCAAGCAGCAGCACCCGGCTCCCGGCGCGGGCCATGACGGTCGACAGCGCTCCGCCGCCGATCCCGCCGCCCACCACGATGAGGTCGTAGTCCCGAAGCTCCCTGGCCATGACGCGCCTCCGGTCCGCGCGGTCTGCGCCGCGTCGTTTCACAGGCCGGCATATGACGGCGGACGGGCGCGCGTTGCAAGGCCTCCGCAGGGACGCCCGGAAGGCTTCGACCGGCCTCAGGCCTCTCCGGCCAGGGCGAGGGCGATGTAGTCGAGGGCCAGGACATAGCCCTGCACCCCCAGGCCGGCGATCACCCCGGTGACCCCGGCGCTCATGATGGAATGGCCGCGCCAGTCGGCCTCCGCCATGCGCTTGTGGATGTTGGAGATGTGCACCTCCACCACCGGGCCTTCGCACATCTTCAGGGCGTCCAGAACGGGGGCGGAGAAGTGGCTGAAGCCCGCCGGGTTGATCACCAGGCCAGCGTCCTTCCGGGCCGCCTGGATCCAGTCGATCATCTCGTACTCGCGGTTGGTCTGCCGGAAGTCCAGGTCAAAGCCATGCCGGCCCGCCGCCGCGCGGCACAGGGCCTCGACATCGGCCAGGGTGCGCGAGCCGTAGAGATGCGGCTCCCTCTGGCCCAGCAGGTTCAGGTTCGGACCGTTCAGCACATGGACCCGGCGGCTCATGGCGCCCTCCCGCGACAGACGCCGCCCGCGGGGGGACGGCGAGAAGGCCTTAACCCCTTGCGGGGCGGATGTGAACCGGGGGCGCGGTCAGGCCCCGAAGGCCGGGTGGAAACGGAACCGGCCGGACGGGATGTCGCCCGCCAGGGCCAGGACCATGAAAGACTCCGCCGGCTCGGCCTCCGGCGCGCGCTCTGGAGCCGGCAGGAAGCCATGCCGGGGAGAGTAGCCGGGATCGCCTGTCAGGATGCAGCCTCGCGCGCCCTGGTCCGAAAGCCAGCGCCTGGCCTCGGCGATGAGGGCGCCGCCGACACCCTGCCTCTGCAGCGCCGGCTCTGCGGTGATGGGGCCAAGTCCTTTCCGTTTGGCAATCATGGCAAGAGGGGATCAGCCAGATGGCCCTCGCGAAGATCACGCGGCCAACACTTCGAGCGCCGCACGATCTCCTGCGGCGATAGCCCCCTCGACATAGCCGCACCAGTCGGTCGCCGACTCCGTCCCGGCGAAATGAATACGTCCGACGGGCTGGCGTAGCGACGACGCCGAGGCGTTCAGAAGGCCTGGGGGCGCGAAGCCGCCGTAGCAGCCCCGCGACCACTGTTCGCGGGTCCAGTCCTGCTCAATGCAATCAATGGGCGCCTCAGCCTCTGGGCCGAACAGCTGCGCGAGCGTGCGCACCGCTTCCATGCGCCGGGCCTGGGCGCCCCGCGCCGTCCAGATGCGAGCGTGAAGCGCGTCGAAGAAACCGACGATCACCCCGATTGACTGACCCGGTGGCGAGACGTCGAAGCACGGCCCGAACGGCGCATCATCCGCCATCCAGAAACCGTTGAAGCCCTGATCGCGCCAGAACGGGCGCTCATACGCCAGCCAGATCTTGATGACGCTGCCCATCGCCATGCGACGACACAGCAAGTCGCGGGCATGCGGCATCATGGGCTCGAACTGAATCTCGCCCGCCAGCGTCGGTGGTATGGCGACGATGCAGTATCGTGACCGCACGTCCCCGCCCTCGGCGAGGACTCGAACGCCATGCTCGTCCTGGATGATCGCGCGCACCGGAGAGCTAAGACGGATGAGGCCATCGAGTTCTCGCGCGATCTTCTGCGGCGCCTGCGCGAGACCGCCTTCGACCGCGAAATTCTGCGCGCCGCCCGCGCCGGCAGACAAAAGCACGTCGGCGCCGCCCCCCGAAGCCAGATAAAATGCGAAAAATCGCATGGAGACGTCTTCAGGCTCGGCGCAAAGCAATGAGCGAACCTGGAACACAATCGCCGCACGCGCTGAAGCGGTCCGCGCATGGCGGTCGAGCCATGCCGCGACACTCCAGCCGTCCAACGCGTGCAAGCTCGGCGATTCCTGCATGTCCGTGAGACTGCGCCCCGCCGCGTAACCCCTGATCTGGCCCATCAGACGCAGATACTCGAGACCGCCGAAGAGACCGAGAACCTCTTCAGCGCTCTCGCCCCTTCCTGATCGCTGTCGGCCGCTCAACCGAATGACGTTGCGTCCCTCGAGATGCGTCGGGTAGGTGCGCAGCCCGTACGTCTCGGCCGCCTGCAGAAGTCGAGTTTGCGTGGGGCCGATCCACATGCCGCCGAGATCGACATCGATGCCGGCGAGACGACCGAGCTTGAGTCGCCCGCCGACCCGCTCGCGCGCCTCGAGAACACGGACCGACCGGCCGCCCTCACGCAGGCGCTTCGCGGCCGTCAAGCCGGACATGCCAGCGCCGATGATCGCCACGTCGATCAGATCGTCAGGTTTCGCCATATCAGAATCCTACGGCCTCGCACGGACGAATGGCGTCGACACCGCACCGGATCGCACCATCGGCGTCGAGACAGACGGCGGTCGCATTCGCAAACGCCACGCTGAGCAGCGTGTGATCCTCGCAGACCGTCTCGATGCGATGCCCGCAGGCCCTCAAAGTCTCCGCGACGCTCGGCCCCAGGGCGTCCGCCACGAATGTCGTCTTCTCGCTGGCGTCGACACGTGGCGCCTCGCAGGCTTGCTGCGGGGTCAGGCCGTGATCGACGACGTCAGATATGATTTGCGTGACCGCGCTGATGATCCGGCGCCCGCCGTATGCGCCGACGCCGAGGACCGGGCGATCGTCGCGATAGACGATAGCAGGGGCCATGTTCGCGAGCGGACGCTTCCACGGCGCGATGGAATTGGGTGAGCCCGGGTGCGGGCAGAACCATTGCATACCAGCGTTCATCACCACACCGGGGCCCGCGACGAACTTCGCACCGAACGCGTCGCCGACCGTATGCGTACACGAGACCAACATGCCGTCGCGGTCCGCCGCCGTGACATGCACCGTGCCGTTGCGCGCGCCTTCTGAACGGACGATCGGGCCTGGCGGACATTCGAGAGCGCTGTGCGGCCAGGGATCGTGCAACAGCGGCTCGTCGAGATAGGCGGCCCAAGGCTCGCGCTCGGTGTAGAGGCGGTCGTCGCGCTCTGCTGAAGCGATCGCCTCGGCGATGGCGTCGAGGTACGCCGGCGCGAATATACCGTCGAGCGGCACGCGCTCGACCTCATCGTCACCGAGATGGGCGTACCGATCGGCAAAGGCGTGGCGCAATGCGCAGACGACGAGTCTAACGCGCTCGGGGTGGTTACGACCGAACTTCCCAAGGTCGAAGCGCTCCAGGATGGCCAGCGCCTGGAGGACTGTCCAGGCGCCGCTGGGCGAGGTCGGCGTCGCCACATCGATCGTCCGGTATCTGCCAACGCGTGGCGAACCGACGATCGGTCGATACCGACCCAGGTCTTCGAGAGTGAGGAGTCCACCGGCCTCTGCGACGTCGTTGACGATTGCACGCGCCATGTCGCCGCGATGGAAGGATTCGCCGCCGTCTCTGCCGATCTGTTCGATCGCATCGCCAAGCTCCGCCTGGACGATGCGCTGCTCGTAGAGCCAGACCGGAACCTCCCCGCGCACCAGCAGCGCAGACGCGGTCTTGGGCGACGAGGCGAGGAACGGTCGAAACGCCGCAGCCAAGCTGTCGTAGACGATGTCGCTCTTGAAGCCCTTGCGCGCGACGTCCGCTGCGGGCTGAACGACGCGGCTCAGCGGCAATCGACCAAAGCGGCGATGGGCCTCGATCAGACCGGCGACCAAGCCCGGCACGCCGACGGCGAGACCGCGGAATGAGTTGGCGTTGCCCGCGACGGCCATGGTTCCCAGACCGGCGCCGGGCGCATCGCCGGTGACGCGGTACATGTCGGCCCGCGCGGCGAGCGGTGCGCGCGTCGGAAACTCTATCGACACGCATCGACCGCTCTCAGGGTCGTGCACGAGCATGAATCCGCAGCCGCCGATCGATGTGCTGAAGGGCTCGACGACACAGGCGACGAACGCGGCGCAAACCGCGGCGTCGACGGCCGAGCCGCCTTCGCGCAAGCAGTCCACGCCTGCATCCGCTTCACTTCGGCGGCTTGCGGCGACGGCGCCGTTGCGTACGACGACCTCTTCGCGCACGACGACTTGCCTGCTGCGCATGGGATCAGCTCCATCGTTGGCGGCGGGACCAGGCCTGGCCGCAGATTTGAGTCAGGTCGGCAAGAGCATGCCGGCCTGCCCCGGCTTCAGTTCGGGTAGGCTGCAGTCTCCAGGCGACGTTGCGCCGGACCCATAGCCGAGCACCTTGCGGAGCTCGGAGGGGAGATCGCGCGCAACGTGCGACGGACACGAGAGATACTGATCTTCCTCTTGGCGCAGCCAATCGAGGCAGTGACATCCGTCTTTCCTCTTGCCTCATCGCGTCATCTGAGCTTGCCCGCCCCGAGTGCGGCTTCTTCAGCGGCGCGATGATCGCGCGCGGCAAGTCGGCCGAGCTTTCGGTCGAGCGCCGCGCGCACGATGCGCTGGCGTTTCTCGTCGATCGGGTACGCAAGGATGAACGGAATGGCGGTCAGTGCGAACACTGCCGGCAACAGAACGTTGACGGTGATCAGCGCCAATTGAGCATTCGGCTCACTGGCGGTGTGCGCGCTGAAGCCCATCGCCTCCATCAGCGGAAGTGCGATTCCGACACCAGCCGCCTCGGACAGCTTCTTGCCGATCTCCCAAACCGCAATGAACGCCGCGCCGCGCTGAAGGCCGGACTTGAGCCAATCGAGATCGATCACGTCGGCCGCCATCGAGGCGCCGAGGATCAGCGGACCCGCATAGGCGAACCCCGACACGGCCTGCACCAACATGAAGCCGACGATGTCGCCGGGCGCGATGGCGAGAACGGCGAGGGACGCGATCAGACTGAGCAAGGATGCCGCGGCCATGACGTGATGCTTGACCATCCGTCGGCCGAGCCAAACCCAAAAAAACGCCCCAACGACGGCAGCGGCAAAGAACGCGAACACCATGACATCGGCGGCGTCGCCCAAGCCGGCGCGGTAGCGATAGTAGTGAACCACCGTCGTCTGGTTCATGCCGCTCGACAGACCCGCGAAGAAGGTTGAGCCGAGAAGCAGGAGGAAAGGTCGATTTCGGAGCAGGTCGCGCCCGAAGCGTTGCGAGCCGACAGGCGCCTCCGCCGTATGCGCCGACACCGGAACGAAGCGTACGAGCACGAGGAGCAACGGAGGGAGAAGAACCAAAGTCGCCCAACCGAGGGCCGCAACGTCAGCCGCAATCGCGGCCGTCTCGATCGCATTGCGATCGGTCATCTTCTCGAGCCCAGCGGGACGCACCAACACGGGGAACGTAACGGCGAGCAGCAGGCCGACGACGGAGAACAACTCGCGTGCGCCCGCAATGCGCGACCTTTCGTGATAATCCGGCGAGAGCTCCGCCCCCCATGCGCCGTAGGGAACAGTCATCATCGCCCAGCCCAGATAGAGAATGGACAGCGAGACGAAGAGATCGACTGCTGTTGCGTCGGCGGACGGCATGAATGTCCGCCAAACGCCGAACATCATGATCGGCGCACCCGCAAGGATCCATGGGATGCGACGACCCAGGCGACCGCGCGTGGCGTCACTCAATCGCCCGATAAGCGGATCGACGACGATGGCCAACACACGCGTGGCCATCAGGGCGAGACCCACCGCCGTGAAGCCGAGGCCGATATGATCTGTGTAGAGCGGCGCGACGTAAATCGCGATGGGCAGGCCCGCGGCGGCGAGCGGTATCGTCAGACCGCCATACGCCGCGAGCCGCCAGTTGGAGAGTTGTCCTGGAGGACCTGCACCCGCTTGGTTGTCAGATCCAGCCACCTCTAAAACCGACCACCGACCACCAATGCCACCCGTCGCCGCGGCGCGACGAACAGATTGGTGGCGAGCCCGGCGCTTGCGTCGGCAACGTACATGCCGGTGACGATATCCTCGTCGAGCAGGTTCGACCCTTCGACCCGGGCGAACCAGCGCTTGTCAGCGCGTTCGACCTGGACGCGCGCATCGAGGATGCCCCAGGACTCGATGCGATCGATCGGGTCGCGGTTGTAGATCCGCCCCCAGAAATCCGATCTCCACGAATAGTCGGCGCGGACGCTGAGTTGCAGATCTCCCGCGATCCCTCGCGCGTACTCGGCGCCGAAGCGCAACGTCCACTCCGGTGCGTTGGGCAGTTCGCGTCCCTTCAAAGATACAGCGTTTCCGGACGAAAGCCCGAGTGCAGCGCAATCCCCGAACGGCACGCCGTCGAGCAGCCTGAAGAGCTGCCCGGTCGTGGCGACGCAATTGCCGCCCGACGTCGTGTCCTTGACTGCGATGAATCCACGCCGGCCGCCTGTCGGGTCGCGCGGGTCGATGCTTGTGGCGTTGCCGATCTCGGTCGCCAAGTGACCAGCGCTGACATCGACGCTCAAGCTGTCGCCGATCCGCGCGCCAAGCTCGAGTTCTGCGCCCACGATCGTCGCATCGATGTTCTCATTGATCGAGCTGCGATTGACGATCTTGGAGACCTGTAATCCATCGTAGTCGTAGCGGAACGCTGCGAAGTTCGCCGTGACTGCGTCGAACAGTACGCTCTTCGCGCCGACTTCGACGGAATTGACGTACTCGGGCTCGAACGTCTTCGACACGGCCACAGTGCCCTGCGGGTTGAAGCCGCCGCCCTTGTAGCCACGCGAATACGAGGCGTAGGTCAACAGGTCGAGCGAGGACGCGGCCGCTGGGCGCCATTCAACGACGGCTCGTCCCGTCACGGCCTCCTTCGTGAGCCTGTTCGAATCGAACGGTTGCGGGAGGTTGAACAGCAGGTTTCTGTTGACCTGTCTTTTCTTGTCACGCGTCCACCGCAGGCCGCCGGTCAAGCGCACCGTGTCGGTGACGTCGACGTAGGCTTCACCGAACACCGCATAGGACTTGAGATCGGCAACCGGGGTTTCCAGGCGGAAGAATGGCGGCGCGGCCTCAAGGATCAGCCCCGCGGCGTCGAGCGATGAGGCAATTTGGAAGAAGTCTTCCTGCCGGTCGTAGTCGAGGTAGAACGCCCCAACGAGGAAGTCGAATGGGCCGTCGAAGTTCGACGCCAACCGCACCTCTTGAAGCCACTGCCGGCTCTTTCCGGACCCTCGTTCGAGCGACCATGGCCGATCGAACGATCCTGAGATGCGGCCCGCAAGGGAACCCAGATTGTCCGGATCCGGACGGCTCGTCGGCACGACACCGCCCGGGAAGACCGGCGCGAACCGACCAAGCGCGACGGCGAAATCGGGATCGGTGACGTAATGCCCGTTCTGCGTCGCCCACGCCGTCAACGCGTTGAACGTCATCGGCCCGAACTTGTGCTCAATCTCCAGCGTGGCGATCCATTCCTTGGTGTAGACCTCGGGATCGAAATCCAACGCGACGGCGTCGCCACGCGGTGCGATCGAGCCGATGAACGGGTCTTCGCCCTCTTCGACCAGGCCGGCTCCGGTCGCGACGAGACCCGCTAGCGTCGACGTGTAGTTCGGCAGACCTGGGCCCAGTCCGCTCGGCAGACAGCCGAGATTGCCGATCGGGTCGCGACGGCATTCACGCCGCTCGGCTTGCATGCCGTCGCCGTCGGCTCGAAGAAACGTCGCTGTAAGGTCGACCGTGGTGAGATTCGACGGCGTCCAGCGCACTGAACCACGGGCCGAGAAAACGTCCGCGCCGTTGATGCGATTGCCGGTCGTCAGATTGTCAATGTCACCGTCGTACTGCTCCGTGACGAGCGCCGCACGAACGGCCAAGGACCGCGTGACCGGAACGTTGAGCATCGCTTCGACACCGCGCGTGTCGAAATTGCCGACACGCCCTTCGACCGATCCTTCGAACGTCGGCCGCGGCTTGCGCGTCCGCAGATTGACGGCCCCGCCGGTCGCGTTGCGTCCAAACAGCGTGCCCTGCGGGCCGCGAAGCACCTCGACGGCCTCGACGTCGTAATAGAGGCTCGAATTGCCGCCACCCTGGAGAAACGCGCCGTTGTAGTGCAGCGCTACGCCCGTATCGGCGCCGTCACCCAGGACGCTCGCGCCGATGCCGCGAATGGTGTAGTTGACGCCCCCGAAATTCGTCGACGTGTAGGAGAAGTTCGGCACGACCAATTGCAGATCGGCGGCATTGTCGACCTGTCGCGCATCAAGGGCCTCATCGCCGAAAGCCGTTACGGCGATTGGCACGTCCTGGATCGATTGTTCGCGACGCTGCGCCGTGACGACGATCTCGTTGACCGCGCCGCTCACGGTCGCCTGGGCGTCCGGTGCACTCTGCGCGTGCGCTGTAGCTTGCCCGACCGCAAGAAGCCCCGCGGACACCACGAGCGCACGTGCGCTGTTCGTCTTCCAGTTCATGACACACTCCCGTGAACGCATTATGTGCCAGGGCCCGGTGCGCGTTCGATCAAACCGGGCCTTTCGAGGGCGCGGCGCTAGGCGCCGCGGACCTCGCAAGCGGTCCAGACCAGCTCCTTGCCAGATCGAAACGATCCGACGCAGTGCGGCGCGAGGAGATCGAAGAATGTGTCAGGGTCGAGGATGTCCTCTGGCGCGTAGACACCGCTCGTCTTCTCGAAGCCCCGGCGAAACAACGGCACTGCGAGCGACAGCGGCACGCTCGTTGCGCCCGCCATACCGCCGGGCGGAGCGGAAAGAATGGCGGCGGCCGAGATCGCCTGCTTCCCCCCAACGCGCCCGCTCGCCCATGCGAACAGGCCGGGCGTCGCGCTCTTGTCAGCCGCGTCGCTCGGCGCGCGCGCTGTCTCCGAAAGATCGCGAACGATCTCGTCGGCAGCGTCGTGGATGGTGATCCGTCCGGTATCGACGAGGTGGGCAAGCACTTGCAGGCCTTCGAAGGCGCGCGCTTGCCCGACCATGACGTTCGAGCATGCTGTAAGGCCCGTAAGCGCGCGCGGAATCGTCACCGCTTCGGGATGCCCGACCGACCAAACGTTCACGGGGCCGAGACCGGGGTACATGATTTCGCGACGCTCGAGCGGCTTGGCGTTCTGAAATCCGCCATCGCGCAGAACGCGAATGAAGCCGGTCAATTGCTGCACCCAATGCACCACCGCCGCGCTGGCGCCCGTCGCGCGCGGGCGACCACTTCTTGCGGCCGGCAAATCCTCACTCGAACCGTCGATGGACCAGCCGGTGAGGACCTCATCGACCTCGTCGAGAGCGGCCGCGGCCTTCAGCGCCAGCATGTTGGTAATGCCCGGCGAGGCGCCGAGGCCGATCAGCGCAAGTGAATTCGCCGCCTTCGCGCGCGCATCGAGCGCAAGCATCTCGAGCGTCGGCTCCCAATCGTCGCAGATGTCCGCATAGTTGACCCCGACATCGATCACCTGTTCGAGCACGGACACGCCGAACTGGTAGAAGGGACCGACGGTGTTGAGGACGAGATCGTGCGTCTCGATCGCCGCGCGCATGGACGCGCGGTCGTTCACGTTCAGGGCGATCCCCCGGGCCTTCGCGCCGGCCCGTTGGGCGACGTCGGCCGCACGGGCGCCGTCGAGATCCGCGACGGTCACCTGATCAACGAAGGCGTGCGCGGCCGACTGTTCGACCGCTACCCGCCCCATTCCGCCCGCGCCGCCCAATACGAGTACCCGCATGAGTGCAACCTCTTGACCCGAAAACCTGTTATCAAAGCATCACAACAACTGTCATGATGTCAAGTCGAGATCGAAGGGCTTTGTATTTTTTCGCGATGCTGGCTATCTGATCAGAACGAGAGGTCGGTATGCCGAGGAAAGCGCCCCCTTCCCCGCCGGGAGCGGAGGACCGCCGCGATCAAGTGGCGCAAGCCACATGGCGCGTCATCGCACGTGACGGCCTGGACCGCACCTCGATGCGCGCGATCGCGCAGGAACTCGGTTGCACGACCGGCGTCCTCACACACTACTTCCGAGACAAGGACGCGCTTCTGGATTTCGCGCTGTCGTCGATCGTGTCGCAGTTGCGACTGGCGACCGATGGCGCCGACATCAAGGACTTGGGCGTCGTGCGTGACCTGCTCGACCAGATCTTACCGACCGATGCGAGCACGAAGACATGGTGGAAGGTGTGGCTGTCCTTCACGGTCGCCGTGATGGCGAACCCGCGCCAGGCCGCCAATCATGCGAAGCTCTATTCCGATCTGCGGGCATTCTGGACGCTGGTGTTCGCGCGCTTGCGTGAACGCGGACGTCTGCCCGCTAGCGTCGACCCCACGCTCGAGGCGGAGATGCTGCTCTGTCTTGTCGACGGCATCGGCGTCCACGCCCTCATCTCGCCTCGCACCTTGACGGCGAAGCGGCAGCTGGAGATCGTCGACGCCTATCTCGCGCGGCTCGCACGCGGCTGAACCGGCGCCTTCACGGCGTCTTCAGCGCCTGATCGATCCGCATCGCTAGACCCATGTCGCCCTCGATCTTGAGGCGCCCCGACATGAACGCCAGAGTGGAATCGAGCTTGCCCTCGCTCATCAGCGCGAAGTCTTCGATGGACTGTTTGAGCGTGCAATCGGTGGGCCGATCGACGTTATCGACCACGTTCGGGGTGACACTGGCGTCGATGACGACGACACCGTCCTGACCGAAGTCGAACTTCACCTTCTTGCCAAGCCCGCAATCGGCTCCAACGGCGTTCCGCAGTCCCTCGGTCACCAGACGCAAAGCTTCCTGACTGTCCATCGGCTCGTGCTCCTTTCCCGCGTCATCGCAAATGCGCCTGCCTCTGTCAACATATGATCATAACAGTTGTCAGGTTCAACGCTCGGGTGTATTCGGGGCCGACGAGGAGACTGGCATGAGCGAACACTTTGACGTCCTGATCGTGGGAGCAGGCATTTCCGGCATCGGATCTGCCCATCACCTCAGTCAGCAGCACCCTGAGAAATCGTTCGCGATCCTCGAGGCGCACGAGTCATTTGGCGGTACGTGGCTCATTCACACGTATCCCGGCATCCGCTCGGACAGCGACCTCTTCACGTTCGGGTACCGCTTCAAGCCATGGGCGGGCCCGCCGATCGCAAGCGGCCAGGAGATCCTGACGTACCTGCGCGAGGTCATCGACGAGAGCGGGCTTGGCGAGAAGATCCGCTACGGACGTCGGGTGAAGTCGGCCTCATGGAGTTCGACGAAAAAGATCTGGACCGTCGAGGTCGCCAACGCGGCGACCGGAGCTGTCGAGACCATGACGACGAACTTCCTCTGGATGTGTTCAGGCTATTACCGCCACGATGCGGGATACCGACCTGACTGGCCTGGGCTCGAGACCTATCAGGGGCGCGTGGTGCATCCGCAATCCTGGCCGGCCGACCTCGATCTCTCAGACAAGCGCGTCATCGTGATCGGGTCCGGAGCAACCGCGGCCACAATCGTCCCGTCGATTGCCGGTCGTTGCGCTCACGTGACGATGCTGCAGCGCTCGCCGACCTACTTCTACATCGACTCCAATCGCAACGAGCTGGCGGACACGCTGCGGTCGCTCGAGGTGGATCCGGCGTGGATCCACGAGATCGTCAGGCGCAAGATTCTGCACGATCAGAAACTCCTGACCGATCTTGCCCTAGGCTTTCCTGAAGAAGTCAAAGCCCACCTGATCGACGGCGTGCGCGCGCAGGTCGGCCCCGAGTTCGACGTCGCGACGCATTTCACGCCACGCTACGCGCCATGGCAGCAGCGGATCGCGTTCGTCCCGGACGGCGACCTGTTCAAGGCGGTCAAGTCCGGCAAAGTCGACATCGTCACCGATCAGATCGACCGATTCACTGGGCGTGGCGTCGTCTTGAAATCAGGCCGCCAATTGGAGGCCGACGTCATCATCACCGCGACCGGATTCAATCTCGCCCCCCTCGGAGATGTCGCACTCGACGTCGACGGCGAGCCGGTGACTCCAGACAGGCACGTCACGTGGCGCGGGATGATGCTGTCGGACGTTCCGAACATGGTGTGGGTGTTCGGCTATTTCCGCGCGAGCTGGACGTTGCGCGTCGACCTGCTGGGCGACTTCGTATGCAGATTGTTGACCTACATGGACGAGCGTGGCGTTCGCTCCGTCGTACCGCGATTGCCCGAAGGCGCCCAAATGACGCTGCAGAGTTGGTCCGAGGGATCGCAGTTTGCGCCCGGCTATCTGCAGCGGGGCGCTCCCCTTCTGCCCAAGCGCGGCGAGGGCCCCGAGTGGACGCACACGCAGGACTACTGGACCGAGCAGGACGAGCTTCCGCGTCTGGACTTCGCCCAGGCGCCGCTTCGCTTCGCGTGAAGAACGCTTTCGGCGCCGCTACTTCAAGCGCTCGGCAAGATAGGTGTGAAACACCCATAGCGGTTGCTCGAGATGCGACAGCGGCCCGGGCGCTGCGTACTGGCTGCTCAGTCCACGCTGCATGGCGGCGCAGAGTGGGATGTCTTCGCGATGGACGAAATCGACGGTCTGCATAGCTGCGGCGATCGCCTCCGTGTCACCAACCTGGTCGGAGGGAAAGTAGATCCGGATCGCGAGCGCGAAGGAATCGTGCGCCGAGATGTCGAGGTCGTACCACAAGACCATGCGCTGCGGACCGCCCTCGCTGACCGACATCAGCATGGTCGGAAACAGGATGTAGACGGTCAGTCTGCCCATCACCGGATCGACGGCGTGATGCAGCTCGGCGAAACGCCCATCCGTTTCTTGCCCGGCGCTCGAAGCCGCAGGCCAGAAGGGCTGCAGCGAGGTCTTGTGCGCGCTCATCACGTGGTAGGATTCGGCGAAGTTCTCCACCATGATCTTCCAGTTCCAGTCGGACTGGTAGCGCAGGACGCCCACTTCTCGCCATTGCGCGAGATCGAGGTGCGCCAGCTTGGTCGAGAGCGCCGCGGTCTGCAAAGACAGCGGTGGAGCGTCGTCGTCCATGCAGACGAAGACCCATCCGTTCCAAGTCTCCGTGCGCACCTTTGGAAGACACGCAGTCGCGTCGAAGGTCTCGCTCTTGTCCATGAACGGCGCGGCCTTAAGCGCCCCGTCGAGGCCGTAGGTCCATAAATGGTATGGACACTGGATCGCCGAGACGCGCCCCGCCCCATCGAGCATGCGCATCGACCGATGACGGCACACGTTGGCGAACGTGACGATCGCGCCTTGCGGATCGCGCATCACGAGAAGGGGCTCGCCGAACAGGTCGACGGCGCGATAGCTGCCGACCTCCGGCCAATCCTCCTGACGCCCGACCGGCAGCCATGCGCGTTTGAAGACCTTGGCCTTCTCCACCTCGAACATCGCCGGATCGGTGTAGGCGCGAGCGGGCAGCGAACGCGCCCGCTTCAACGGCTCAACCGGCCATACTTCGCCCGCCATGGTCCTCTCCTTCTGTGTTGCTTGACTTCACGCGGACTCAAGGCCCCAGCGTCGCGCCAGGCCGTCGAGATGCATCGCCAACAGCCGGGCCTGGCGCTCCGCAGAAAACCGCCTCGGCGCTTCGACGGCGTGCAAGCCGAGCCCATCCACGAAACACAGGAGAAGCTCGGCCTCCGCGACGATCTCTTCTCGAGGCGGGCGTAAGCCGCGCTGCGCGAACACGGCCCCGATGATGTCCGTCATTTTCGCCAAAACGACTGAGTCGCGTTGCGCCTGACGCGCGCGCATGGCGCTATCCGACAGCGAGCTCGCCGTGAACGCGATCCACACCGCCCACCATTGGCGCATCTCGGCGTCATGCGGCAGCATCGACTGGATCAACGTCTGCAGCGCATCGTCGGAGATCGCGGCCACGTCGATGCTGGAGAGGCTTTCCGAGAGACTGGTGGTGAGTTCGTCGAGCACGAAGTTGATCAGATCGTCTTTGTCCCGGAAATAGTGCGTGAGGCTCCCGGTGGTGCAGCCCAACACCGCCGCGATCCCACGCAGTGAGGCGCCCTCGACCCCTTCGCGTGCGATCACGCGCAGAGCGGCCTGCGCAACCTCGCGTTTGCGCGCCTCGCGCTTCTCGGCCACCACACGACCCCTGGTGCTCGGTGGAGCGGCGGGCTGCCCCGTCCGCTTGACCCGCGCAGCACCAGCCACGCCGCTCGGCTTACCTGCCCTCGACATGATCAATCACCGATTGCTGGAGAAAGGGGATCGAGTCCTCGAGGGCGCGCGAGAGGCCCGACCTGAAACGCCGGCGAACGGAGCGCGCGCTGCAACGCCTCCGCGGCGTACTCGCCCTGGCCGACGAAATCGCCATCGGGATTGGACGGTGCGACGCGGACTCTGCGATCTTGCGGCGCGCGGGCGGTGAATGCCGTGGCGGCATCCGCACTGGCGGAGTCCGGCAGGACCGTCGGCAAGATGAACGAGCGCACCGCGAGCTTGCACGTCTCCGCCGTCAAAGGTTCAACCGTGAAGACCTCGAAGCAGGGTTCTCCGGCCGCGATTCCGGTGTTCGGAAAGATCAGGAACACGCTCGATCCGGCCCTGCTTTCGTAGACCCCGTCGAGCCGTGGCGGCGCCGCCAGCCCCTGGCGTGGCGTGTCGGCCTTCTGGCCCGCAAGCGCGGGCTCAAAGCTCTCGGCTTCCAACAGCTGATCTGGACGCCACGGCCCAGAGTGCGCCGAGGGCGGAAGCAGATAACGCGGCGCCTCGCCCTCGGGCGGGATCGCGCGCGCGTGAGGAGCCATCGTCATGGCGCTTGCCTCCTCGTCGACACCAGGGTCGGCGATTTTTTCGTAACCGTTGTTTTGTTTTATGATCGAAGGCATGGCGAAGGTCAACCGGCGCGAGCCCGCGAATGGAGGTCATGTGATGAACGTGTTGCGAGGCGGCGCACTCATCGCCGCCATGGCCGCGTGCGTGACGGCGGCCGCTGCGGGGCCGGCGAAAAGGCCTTGGCCCTTGCGGGGCGGATGTGAACCGGGGGCGCGGTCAGGCCCCGAAGGCCGGATGAAAACGGAACCGGCCGGGCGGGATGTCGCCCGCCAGGGGCAGGACCATGAAGAACTCGGCCGGTTCGGCCTCCGGCGCGTGCTCTGGCGCCGGCAGGAAGCCATGCCGGGGATAGTAGCCGGGATCGCCTGTCAGGATGCAGCCTCGCGCGCCCTGGTCCGAAAGCCAGCGCCTGGCCTCGGCGATGAGGGCGCCGCCGACACCCTGCCTCTGCAGCGCCGGCTCTGCGGAGATGGGACCAAGTCCGAACCATCCCTCCGCGCCGCTCTCGTGCGTGACCGGGGAAAGGGCGAGATGGCCGACGACCCGGCCCTCG
>JADCAS010000011.1 GCA_020401865.1 Phenylobacterium sp.
AGAAGAAGCTCAAGCGCGCCGGATGGGACGACGCCTTCCTGCTCTCCATGCTCGGCCATATGCGATAGCCCTGCCATCAGGGGGAGGTGGACCGCGAAGCGGGACAGAGGGGGTCTGCGGCGAGGGGGTTTGACCCCCTCACCGACCTTCGGTCGGAGCTCCCCCTTGGGGGAGCAATTGGGCTCTGTCATTCCTCCCCCCAGGGGGAGGTGGACCGCGCAGCGGGACGGAGGGGGTCAATGGCCCCTGAGCAGAACCCTCAGCCCGCCAGGGCGGCGGCGTCCAGGACCTCAAGGTCGGCGCCGCCGGCCATGACGCCTTCGGCGACGCCGGGCGCCTGGGCCAGGACCTGGTCGGCGAACAGGCGGGCGAGGGCGGCGCGGGAGTCCGCAAGGGCCGGGGCGCGATCGACGGCCAGAAGGGCCTGGCGGGCCAGCAGCCAGCCGCCGATCACGTCGCCGGATAGCCTCAGGTAGGCGGTGGCGCCGGCCAGGGCGTCGGGACCCCGGTTCTGCCGCATCCAGTCCGTCGCCCGAGAGAGGGCCGCAACCCCGGCGGAGAGCCGGCGACCGACCCCTTCCAACCCCGGCGCTGCGGCGAGGCGGTCGGCGTCGGCGGCGATCTCGGCGCAGACGCCCGGCATCAGGGCGCCGTCCATCATGGACAGCTTGCGGCCGGCGAGGTCGACGGCTTGTACGCCATTGGTGCCTTCGTAAATCGGCGCGATGCGGGCGTCGCGATAGTGCTGGGCCGCACCCGTGTCCTCGATGAAGCCCATGCCGCCGTGGACCTGGACGCCCATGGAGGCCACCTCCACTCCCACGTCCGTGGACCAGGCCTTGGCGATGGGGGTCAGGAGCTCCTGGCGGCCACGGGCCAGTTCCCGGGCGGCGGGGTCGGGGGCGATCCGGGCCTGGTCGGCCAGGACCCCGGTCAGGAGGCAGATGGCCCGGGCGGCCTCCACCTTGGCGCGCATCAAGGCGAGGCTGCGGCGCACGTCGGGATGACCGAAGATCGACTCCCCGCCCAGAGCCGGGCGGCCCTGGATCCGGTCCTGGGCGTAGGCCAGGGCCTGCTGCAGGGCGCGCTCGGCGATGGCCACCCCCTGCACCCCCACCTGCAGGCGGGCGGCGTTCATCATGACGAACATGTGGGCCAGGCCGTTGTTCGCCTCTCCCACCAGCTCGGCGCGGGCGCCCTCGAACAGCATGACGCAGGTGGGCGAGCCGTGGATGCCGAGTTTGTGCTCGATGGAGGCCGGGCGAAGGGCGTTGGCGGCGCCCAGGCGGCCCTCGGCGTCGATCAGGCGCTTGGGGGCCAGGAAGAGGCTGATCCCCTTCACCCCGGGAGGGGCGTCGGGCAGGCGGGCCAGCACCAGGTGGCAGATGTTCTCCGCCGCATCGTGGTCGCCCCAGGTGATGTAGATCTTCTGGCCAGTGATCCGGTAGCCGCCCTGGCCGTCCGGCTCGGCGCGGGCGGTCACGCCGGCCAGGTCGGTGCCCGCCTGGGGCTCGGTCAGGTTCATGGTGCCGGTCCACTCGCCCGAGACGAGCTTGGGAAGGACCAGGCGCTTCTGGCGCTCGGTGCCATGCAGGGTCAGGGCCTCGATGGCGCCCTGGGTCAGCATGGGGCAGAGGCCGAAGGCCATGTTGGCGGCGTGGACCATCTCGAACACCGCCAGCTCCAGGGCCTTGGGCAGGCCCTGGCCGCCGAACTCCGGATCCGCTGACAGGCTGTTCCATCCCTGGGCGGCGAAGGCCTGGTAAGCCTCGGCGAAGCCTGGGGCGCCCGTGACCACGCCGTTCTCGAACCGAGCGCCGATCCGGTCGCCCTCGCGGTTCAGTGGCGCGAGCTCGGCCTCGGTGAAGGCGGCGGCGGAGTCGAGGACGGCGGAGACCGTCTCCAGGTCCAGGTCGGGATAGCCCGCGGCGATCAGGTCCGGCAGCCCGGCGGCGGCGAGGGCCAGGTCGAGGCTCTGCAGGGGCGCGCGAAACGTCATGTGGGGGCTCCGGAAGGATGGCTGCAGGTTGATGGCGCACGGCGGGCGTCCCGCGCAACCCCTTTTGCCGGGTCGACGTTGACCCGCGCCGGGGCAGGGGCTAGGCCTCGCCCTGCGTCAGGTTCTCCCGAGAGGGAGATGAAAAGGGAACTCGGGTGCAAGGCCCGGGCTGCCCCCGCAACTGTAAGCGGCGAGTCCGCGCGTCACGAGGCCACTGGCCGGGAACCTTAGGGAACCGGGCCGGGAAGGCGACGCGCAAGGGACAGTGACCCGCGAGCCAGGAGACCTGCCTGACGCCGTCGTCATCCGACGGGCCGGGGTGTGCCTGGAGGACGGGGTCTTTCCCGACCGGCGACAGACATGACCGGACCGCATCCGCGGGCCGGAAACGCCTGTTGCGGCCGCCCTGCGCGGTCGCCTGTCGCTCGAAGGAGGGCGCGATGAGTCTTGTCAGCCTGGCCGGGGCCGCCACCTTGGCCGTCACGCCGCCCGGAACCGCCGTCGAACCGCTGGTGGTGGTGGCCAATCGCACGCCGGTGGTCGCCGCAGAGAGCGGCAGAAGCGTCACCGTCATCCCCGGGCAAGTGATCCGCGACCGCCAGGTCCTGGTGGTCTCCGACCTCCTGGCGACGACCCCCGGCGTAGGGGTCACCCGCAATGGCGGGCCCGGCGGAGTGACCGCGGTCCGGATCCGCGGCGCCGAGGCCGAGCAGACCCTCTTCGTCATCGACGGCGTTCGGCTGAACGACCCCTCCGTGATCGGCGGGGCGTACGACGCCGCCAACCTCCTGGTAGGCGACATCTCGCGGATCGAGGTCCTGCGCGGCGTCCAGTCCGCCGTCTGGGGCGGGCAGGCCATAGGCGGGGTGGTGAGCCTCGAGACCCGCCTGCCCTCGGCGGGAGCCTTCGCCGCCGAGGGGACCGCGGAGGCCGGCGGCCTTGGGACCTCCTACCTGCGCGGCGGCGTGAGCGGCGGAGGCGGCGCCCTGGCCTGGCGGCTGGCGGCGGACGCCTACGCCACCGACGGGGTCTCGGCGGCCCGGGGCGGGACAGAGCGGGACGGCTATCGGCGGACCGGGGCCTCCGGGCGGCTCACAGCAGACCTGGCCCCGGATATCCGCCTGGACCTCAGGGCCGTCTGGTCGGACGCCCGCAACGCCTTCGACGGTTTTCCGGCTCCGGCCTATGTCTTCGCCGACACCCGTGAGCGGGGCCGCACCCGCGAGGCCCTGGGCTATGCCGGCCTGACCTTCCCCGCCGCCGCCGGCCGCTTGAAGAACCGCCTCGGTCTCGCCCTCACCGACACCCGGCGGCGGACCTTCGACCCCGAGCAGGCGGTGACCGACCTGACCTTCCGCGCCGAAGGCCGGGTGAGCCGGCTGGAGTACCAGGGCGAGGCGGACCTGACCCCGGACTGGCGTCTGACCTTCGGCGCCGAGGGCGAGCGCAGCCGCATGCGGATCGCCTCGCCGTCGGCGTGGAACCCGCAGCCGCAGCCCCTGGCGCGCTCGACCGGGGTGGACTCGGCCTGGATCCAGGCCCTGGGGCGGCCCGCCGACGACCTGACCCTGACCCTGGCGGCCCGCCTCGACCGGCATGACGCCTTCGACGACCACGGCTCCGGCCAGGCGGCCCTGGCCTGGCGGCCAAACGGCGGCGGGACCCTCGTCCGGGCCAGTCTGGGACAGGGCTTCCGCGCGCCCAGCCTCTACCAACTCTACAGCGAGTATGGGAACGCCGCCCTGAAGCCTGAGACCGCCGTCGCCTGGGATCTGGGCGTGGAGCAGAAGGCCGGCGAGGTCCGCCTGTCCCTGACCCTGTTCGGCCGGCGGACGGAAGACCAGGTCAACTTCGCCGTCTGCACGGGCGGCGGCGACCCGAACTGCACGGGCGGCCGCTTCGGCTACTATGCCAACCTCGACCGGACGACGGCCCTGGGTCTTGAGGCGACGGCGGCGGGACGGCTGGCCGGATTCGATGTCGACGCCAGCTACACCCGCACCCGGGCCCGGCTGGAGGGACAGGCCGGCGCCGCCGACCAGGACCTGCCGCGCAGGCCGAGGGACATGGCGTCGCTAGATGTCAGCCGGACCCTTCCGGGCGATCTGCGCCTGGGGCTGGGCCTCCGCTATGCCGGGGAGAACCTGAGCGACCTCTGGGGGGGACCGCCGCTGAAGTCGTACCTCACCCTGGGGCTCCGCGTTGAACTTCCCCTGGAGGACAGGATCTCTGTGTACGGACGGGTTGATGATGCGACGGACAGGGCTCCGGAGACCGTGCGGGGATACGGAGCGCCGGGCCGGGTGGCGACCTTCGGTCTGCGGGCGCGGTTCTGACCATGGAGAGGGGCGTCCGCGAAGGGATCAGCCGGAGGATCGCCGGTGTAGGGCTCGCGGCGGCGGCGGGCCTGGGCGCGGCGCCGGCCGGCCCGCGGCGAATCGTCTCGCTGAACCCTTGCCTGGACGCCCTGCTGGTCCATCTGGCCGACCGTCGCCAGATCACCGGGATCAGCCGCCTGTCCCGGGACCCTCAGGCCTCCACCATAGCCGAGGTCGCCGCCACCCTGCCGGTGACCGGCGAAACCGCAGAGGAAGTCCTGCTGCTGCGTCCGGACCTGGTTCTGGCCAGCACCCATACCGCCGCCGCCACCCGGCGGGCCCTGCAGGGCCTCGGCGTCGAGGTCGCCGCCTTCGGCGCCCCGGCGACGGTGGCCGAGAGCCTGGCGCAAGTGCGCACCCTGGCGGCGCGGGTCGGACGGCCCAGCCGGGGCGAAGCCCTCTGCGCCCGGATCGAGGGGGCCCTCTCCGCCGCCGCCGCGCCCGGTCGCCGGCGCCCGGAGATTCTGGTGCTCCTGTCAGGAGGCCTGGCCGCAGGTCCGGGCTCCCTGCCCGATGATCTGCTTCGGCGACTGGGGATCGTCAACGCCGCGACCCGGCTGGGCCTGTCCGGCTGGACCCCGGCGCCGCTGGAGGTGCTGATCGCCTCCCCGCCGGAAGTCCTGGTGCGCGCCTCGGGCGGGGGCGGGGCTGATCGCCCGGACCGCCTGACCCGACACGCCGCCCTTGACCGGCTGGGCGGCCGGACCCTGGCGGCGGAGATCCCCGAGCGCCTCCTCTTCTGTGGCGGGCCCTCCCTCATCGAGGCGGCGCGGCGGCTGGCGGCCATCCGCGACCAGGTCCTCGAGCGGCGGCCATGACCCGGCGCCGCATCGTCATCGCCGGCCTCGCAGGACTGGTCCTCGTCCTGGCCGCCGCCAGCCTGATCCTTGGACGGACGTCCCTGCCCCTGGCCGACATGCTGGCGCACCCGGAGGATCCCCTCTGGGCGGTGCTCGTCCAACTGCGCCTGCCGCGGACGCTGTTGGCCCTGCTGATCGGGGCGGGGCTGGGCCTTTCCGGCGCCGCCCTGCAGGGCTTCACCCGCAACCCCCTGGCCGATCCTGGCGTACTGGGCGTCTCCTCCTGCGCCGCCCTGGGGGCCGTTTTGACCCTCTCGCTGCCCTTCGCCTTCCCCCTGCTCCAGCCCCTCGCCGCCATGGCCGGGGCGCTGGCGGGCGTGGGCCTGCTGCTCGCCCTGTCGGGAGGGGCCGGCTCCATGACCGTCTTCCTGCTGGCCGGGGTGGTTCTGAACACCATCGCGGGCGCCGGCGTGGCCCTTGCCCTCTCCCTCGCCCCCACCCCCTGGGCGGTGAACGGGATCATCGACTGGCTGATGGGCTCCCTCGCCGACAGGAGCCTCGAGGACGTCGCCTTCGCCGGCCCCTTCATCCTGGTCGGACTCGGCCTGCTGGTCCTCACCGGCCGGGCCCTGGACGCCCTGACCCTGGGCGAGTCCGGGGCGGCGAGCCTGGGGATCGACCTGTCCCGCACCCGCGCCCTCCTGGCGGCCGGGACCGCCCTGGCCGTAGGAGCCGGGGTGGCGGTGGCCGGCGTCATCGGCTTTGCAGGCCTGGTCACCCCGCACCTCCTCCGCCCCCTGGTCGGCGCCCGTCCCTCGGGACTGCTCTGGCCCTCGGCCCTCGGCGGGGCGGCGATCGTGCTCGCCGGGGACCTGGCGGTGCGGCTGACCCCCTCGGCGGCGGAGGTCCGGCTGGGCGTGGCCATGGCCTGCCTGGGCGGTCCCTTCTTCCTCTTCCTGCTCCTGTCCCTGCGCCGGAGGATGGCGTGAGCGGCGTGCTGGAAGCCCGGGGCCTGACCCTGAAGCGCGGCCGGCGGGAGATCCTGGCCGGGCTGGACCTGTCCCTGAACCGGGGTGAGGTCACCGTCCTCCTCGGCCCGAACGGCGCGGGCAAGTCCAGTCTGCTGGCCGGCCTCTGCGGCCTGCTCAGGCCCGCTTCCGGCAAGGTCCTCCTGGATGGCGAAGACCTTTCCGCCCTGTCCCCCGCCGCCCGGGCCCGGCGGATCGGCTTCCTGCCCCAGACGCCCGAGATCGCCTGGCCCCTAGAGGTGCGCATCCTGGTGGGCCTCGGCCGCACCCCGCACATCGGCGCCCGGGGCCTGTCGGGTGAGGACGCCCGGATCATCGACGCGGCCCTCGCCGAAGCCGGCGCCGCGGACCTCGCGGACCGGGACGCCTCCACCCTGTCCGGCGGCGAACGCGCCCGGGTGATGATCGCCCGGGTGCTGGCCGGAGAGCCCGACTGGCTGCTGGCGGACGAGCCCCTGGCGGGCCTCGACCCCGGCTGCCAGATCGACGCGGCGCAGACCCTGGTGCGGCGGGCGAGGGCCGGGTGCGGCGTCGTCCTGACCCTGCACGACCTGACCCTGGCTGCGCGGATCGCCGACCGGGTCCTGGTGCTGGCGGAAGGCAAGCTCCTCGCCGACGGGCCGCCGGAAGTCGCCCTGGTCCCCGACGTGCTGGCCCGCGCCTTCGGCGTCCGCACCGCCCTGCGCCGGGGACCGGAGGGTCTGTCGGTGGACATACTGGGTCGGTAGAGTCGTCGCGGTCGGTACCGAGGGGCTCAGGTGACCTTGCGCACCGCCAGGATCCCGGCGGCGCCGAGCCAGAACGGGCCTGCAACACCGGCGATCAGGGGGATCATGTTACCGCTTGTCCCCAGTCCCAGACCGAAAAGCTCAGCCGACGACACCAGGTACAGGAAGCCGATTCCCACCCCGATCCAGCCCAGCAGGACGGGCAGGCGCCGCGAGGAGACGATGGTCGATCCGACCAGGACAAACCATCCCCCGCCCAGAATGTTGACGGCGATGTCCTCCGTCGTCGTGTTCAAAAGGGTGTAGAGCATCTGGTAGGTCGTGAACGTCGCCCGGGTGGCATCCGGATCGGCGCCGGGCTGCGAGGCGGCGAGGAGGGTGGGCGTCAAGGTGATGAGGGCCGCCCACCAGAGCGGTCTCAGCGGAAGGGACGCCCAGACGAGGCCAAGGGCGAAGTCCCGGCGCCAGCCCGGCTGGGTTTCACCCTTGAATGTGGCCGCCGTGATGATGAGCATCATGGGGACGGCGACCAGATAGCCGACCAGCGCCGCCATCATGGATGTCTGGAGGACGGCGCCGTTCTGGTTGAGGAAGGCCGCCACCTCGGACGATGCGGCGCCCTCCAGGCTGAAATAGTCGAGGACCGAGAGCATGGTCAGGCCATAGGCGAGGCCGAGAAAGCCTGTCGCGACGACGAGGTAGCCGAGCAGGCGGTGGGATAGACGAGGCATTGTGGGTCTCCTTGGGATAAGGTAGTGATTAATCACTTTCTCTTGGGTCAAATTCTCAACTGGCTTGGCACAGGAGGGCGCTCTCGGGCATGTCGGCGGTTCTCACGACCGTCATCAGCAGGCCGACACCCAGGAAGTGCTGAATAGGGTCTCCGCCCTGCCCCGCAATCCGCTCCAGGACAGCGATCAAGTCCATCCAGCGGCGCTCGACCAGATCCCGCACCTCGCGATTGTCACAGGCGGCGAAGCCTTGCAGGAGCATTTGCATCTCGGAGCGTGAGAGGCGTTCGTAGACGTCGCCGACTTCGGTGAGGGTTTCGACGGACGCCGGTTTGCCTTCCGCCGCCGCGACAAAGGCGCCGATGATCCTGTCGTAAACTGTGTCCAGGGCGGCGAGAAACAGCGCCGACTTACTCTTCCAGACCTTGAAGAGATACGGCTGTGAAATCCCGGCGGCGGCGGCGATCGCCTGGGTGGAGCCCGCATCGAACCCGCGCGATGCGAATTCCGCGATTGCGGCGATGACGAGTTCTTCCTTGCGCTCATGGAGCGTCTGCCTTGTCCGGGCGAGCATGAAGTGAGCGAACACTATCTTCCGAAAGACGTCAATGGCTGAGGCCTTCGCCATCCGGGCGGCGTACAGGGTCGATCCGGCCTAGCCGCCCTTCGCCAGCAGGTCCGCCAGGGTCCGGTTTCCGTCCCAGTGCAGGCCGCCCCAACCAGCCTGGCGCGCGGCGGCGACATTGTCCGGCCGGTCATCCACCAGGGTCAGGTCCGCCGGCGCATAGCCCGTTCGGGCGACGACCGTGGTGAAGAAGCCCGGATCGGGCTTGGCCCAGCCGACATCCGCCGAATAGTGCATGGCGGCGAAGTGGTCCTGAAGCCCAAGGGTCTTCCAGAGGAAGGCGGCGCGCTCGTGCTCCTGGTTGGTGGCGAGGTGGAGGTCGACCCCCGTATTCCGGAGCGGCTCGAGCTGGGCGAGGAAGGCCGCGTCCAGGTCCGCATCGTGCTGGAACCAGTAGTCCATCAATTCGCGGGCGGTCAGATGGGGCGCGCACCGTTCGAGAACCGGGCCGAGGCGGGCGGGCAGGCTGGCCCTGCCGACCGCGATCTCCGCCCAGTGAATATCGAAGAACTCGGCGTGGAGGACGGCAGGCGAAAGGCCCAGGTCCGCCTCCAGGTCCCTGGCCCAGCCCACGGGATGCGAGCGCACCAGGACCCCGTCGACATCGACCATCAGGATCTTCATCACGACCTGACCCTGGCCGGCCGGATCGCCGACCGGGTCCGGGTGTTGGGCGAAGACGCCCTCATCGCCGGCCCGCTTCGTCAATCGCCGCCAGGATGCCTTCCATGTCGGCGTTGGGGTTGGCGGCAACGCATCTCAGCCAGGCCTCGCCGTTGAGGTTCGCCGGGGATGCAAGGCCTTGGGGAAGCGCGGCGGAGAAGGCCTCGACTTTCCGGGACGCGGGCCGGAAGACGATCACGCCCGTTCCGCCATCCGGAAAGCCTTCAAGGCCTGGGTGGGCGCTGATGAAGGCCTGCAGCCGACTGGCGTTGTCCATGCAGTGTTCGATCCGCGCGGCCATGCCCTCGCGTCCCCACGCCAGAAGAGTCGCCAGCAGCAGGGTTCCCGCCGCGCCGTGCGACCCCTGGACGCCAATATTCGGCGCCGCAAGGTAGGCGCCACCGAAGCCCAGGGTGTGGTGGGCCGCTTCCGTGTCCCGGAACAGGACGAGCGCGGACTCCTTCGGCTGAAACAGCCACTTGTGCGCCGACACGGCGACAGAGTCGGCCTGGTCGACGCCGGAAAGACGATTCCGGTATCGACCGGACAGGGCCAGCGGGCCCGCCCAAGCCGCATCAACATGCGTCCAGCCGGCCCGGCCGATACCGGCCAGGGGATCCACGGCCCCAACGCTTGTGGTCCCGGCGGTAAGGACAAGGCAGGCGTCGGAGAGGTCACCTGGCAGGGTGGCCGGATCCAGTCGGTGGCGCGGATCAACAGCCGCTTCTACGTATTCGAGGCCCAGGATCCGGGCAGCCTTGCGGACGCTGAGGTGGGAAGCCGACGAGGCGACCACCTTCCTGACGCCCCGCAGGTCCCGCGCCGCCCACAGGGCCGTCAGATTGGCGAGGCTCGATCCAGTGGTCATGTGGCCGCCGTTCATTCCGAAGAATGGCGCCAACCATTCGACGACGCACGCTTCGGCTTCCCTGGCAAACGGGGCGGTCGCAGGATGCAGCAGGTTCTGGTTGAGACGGGCGTTCCAGAGCGCCACGGCCCAGGTGATCCATGGCGTCGGCGGATCCATGTGCGCCATCGCATGGCCTGCGTCGAGATAGGTCGCACGGCCGAGAACCCCCGGGGCAAGCCGCTCCAGGGCTTCCCTCTCGCCGAGTCCCACATCGGGCAATGACTTCGGCAAGCTGGGGGAGGCGCCCCCGGAAGCGCCCCGCCCTTCAAGCAACTCCAGGGCCCGAAACAGCCCTCCGGAGTTCAATTCGAAACTCGGGTCCGACGACATCCGGGTCCTGCTCCTGCGGCAACGCCCTTGTTCGGCGGCCCTAGTTCTCCGCCAGCACGCTGTGCCGCCGGCTCCAGAGAAGGTAGACGACGAGGCCCACCAGGTTCCAGCCCAGGAAGAGCCAGCGGGTCAGGGCGGGCAGGCTCCAGAAGAGGTAGAGGCAGCCGGCGACGGCGAGGGGACCGACCAACCACCAGAGGGGTGTGCGGAAGGGCCGGGGCAGGTCGGGGCGCTGCATCCGCAGGATCATCATGGACAGGGCGGTGGCGACGAAGGCCGCCAGGGTGCCCGCGTTGGCCAGTTCGGCGATCAGCTTCAGGGGCGCCGCACCGGCGATGACCGAGGCGAGGACCGCCGTGAAGAGGGTCACCCGGACCGGCGCGCCCCGGGGGCTGACCCGGGCCAGGCCGCGGGGCAGGAGGCCGTCCCGGGCCATGGCGAAGAAGACCCGGCTCTGGCCGAACATGAAGGCCATGATGACGGTGGGCAGGGCGATGACGGCGGCGGCGGCGATCAGGGTGGCGGCGAGGTCGTGTCCGCCGGACCTCAGGATGAAGGCCAGGGGCTCATCGCTCTTCGAGAAGGCCTGCCAGGGCGACGCGCCGAGGGCGGCGGCGGCCACGGCCATGTAGATGACCGCGCAGGCGACCATGGAGCCGATGATGCCGAGGGTCAGGTCCCGGCCCGGGTCCTTCGCCTCCTCGGCGGCGGTGGAGATGGCGTCGAAGCCGTAGAAGGCGAAGAAGATCAGCGCGGCGGCGGCCATCACCCCTTGGGGGGCGCCGTCAGGGCCCGTGTGCGCCGCGAACCCAAAGGGCAGGAAGGGGCTGAACCGGGCGGCGTCGAAGGCCGGCAGGGCCAGGACGATGAAGGCCAGGAGGGCGGAAAGCTTCAGGAGCACCAGGACAATGTTGGCGTTGGCGCTCTCGCGGACCCCGACCAGGAGGACGCCGGCCACCGCCAGGGTGATGAGGACCGCGGGCAGGTTGACCAGCCCTCTCGCCTCGCCTGTCAGGAGGCCGCTGGCCAGGGCGGGCGGCAGGACGACGCCGCGAGCCTCCAGGAAGCCCTGGGCGTAGCCGGACCAGCCCACCGCCACCGCCGAGCAGACCACGGTGTACTCCAGGATCAGGCTCCAGCCGATGATCCAGGCGACCAGTTCGCCCATGCCCGCGTAGGAATAGGAATAGGCGCTACCCGCGTGGGGCATGAGGGTGGCCATCTCGGCGTAGCAGAGGGCTGCAAGGGTGCAGACGATCCCGGCGATGGCGAAGGACAGGATGACGCCGGGGCCGGCAAGGCCCGCCCCGACGCCGGTCAGGGTATAGATGCCGGTGCCGACGATGGCGCCGACCCCCAGGGCGACCAGGTGCGGCCAGCGCAGGGTGGGGGCCAGCTCATGCTCGCCCTCTGCCGCCGGACGCTGGTCGACCTGGCGACGCCGTGTGATGAAGCTCATGGTCCCACCTCCCCTGTCACACCGACCATGGCCCGCATTGGCGCGACCGGGCAAGGGGCGTAGGAAAGGTCCGGATTCAGGAACTGGGGAGGCTCAGGTCATGGTTTGGCTTCGGGGACTGGGCTGTGCGGCCCTTCTCTTCCTGGCCCTGTCGGCGGCGCCCGCGGCGGCGGCGGCCCCCGCCCTCGACGCCCTGGTCGCCGACTACGAGGCCTGGGCCCTGGGTGACGACCCCTTCGAGGCCGGGCGCCGGGGCGACGCCGACGCCCTGTCGCGGCTTCCCGACCCGAGCCCCGCGGCGGACGCCCGACGCCGGGCCGCCCTGACCGGGTTCCGAGACCGGCTTGCAGGCCTGCCCGCCGGGCTGACCGGGGAGGACGCCCTCAACCGGAACTTCCTCCGCTGGACCCTGTCCCGACGCCTCGCCAGCCTGGACTTCGACGAGGCGCGCATGCCCTTCAGCTCGGACGGCGGCTTCGACCAGACCCTTGGCTATGTGGCGGGAGGCCTGCCCATGCGCTCGGCCGGGGACGCCCGGGCCTGGATCGCCCGACTGAAAGCCCTGCCCGCCTACTATGACGCGCACATCGCCAACGCCCGGCGGGGGGCCCGGAGCGGTTTCACCCAGCCCCGTCCGACGACCCTCCAGGTCCTGGAGCGGGCGCGCGCCGCCGCCGCCCTGAATCCCGATGAAGACCCCCTCCTGGCCCCGCTCATGAAACTGCCGGCGGGCCTTCCCGGGACGGACCGCAACGCCCTGCTGGAAGAGGCCAGGGGTGTTCTGCGCGACCAGGTCCGGCCCGCCCGCGCGCGCTTCATCACCTTCCTGGAGACCGAGTACCTGCCCGCCGCCCGCCAGAGCCTGGCGGCCCGGAGCCTGCCGAACGGCGAAGCCTACTACCGCTGGCTGGTCGCCGACCACACCACCACCAACCTGACCCCCGATCAGATCCACCAGGTCGGCCTGGACGAGGTGGCCCGTATCCGCCGGGAGATGGAGGCGGTCATGGCCGAGACCGGCTTCAAGGGCGACTTCGCCGCCTTCCTGGCCATGCTGCGCAGCGACCCGCGCTTCTACGCTGCCAGCCGCGAGGAACTTCTGGAGAAAGCCTCGCGGATCGCCAAGCGGATCGACAACGAGCTTCCCGCCTGGTTCGCGACCCTGCCCCGGCTGACCTACGGCGTCCGGCCGGTGCCGGCGGAGATCGAGGCGACCTACACCACCGGCCGCTACTTCGGCGGCAGCGCCGCCCGGGGGGTCGCCGGCGGCTATATGGTCAACACTTCCCGGCTGGACCAGCGGCCCCTCTACGAGCTCCCGGCCCTGACCCTGCATGAGGCCGTCCCGGGCCATCACCTTCAGATCGCCCTGGCCGAGGAGGCGCAGAGCGTCCCCGACTTCCGGCGCAACGCCGACGTCACCGCCTATACGGAGGGATGGGGCCTCTACGCCGAGAAGCTGGGTGGGGAGATGGGGATCTATCGCGATCCCTGGGAGCGGTTCGGCCGGCTCTCCTACGAGATGTGGCGGGCCTGCCGGCTGGTGGCTGACACCGGAATCCACTGGAAGAGCTGGAGCCTCGACCAGGCCCGGACCTGCTTCGCGCAGAACAGCGCCCTGTCGCCCCTCAACATCGAGGTGGAACTGGCCCGCTACGTCTCCTGGCCCGGCCAGGCCCTGGCCTACAAGATCGGCGAGATGCGGATCGTCGCCCTGCGCGAGGCCGCGCGCCGCGAGCTCGGCGAGCGCTTCGACATCCGCCGGTTCCACGACGCAGTGCTGCTGGCCGGACCCCTGCCTCTGGACATGCTGGAGGCCCGGATCCGCGACTGGACCGAGGCCGAACGCCGGGGGAACTAGCCGGGCCAGAGGTCCTGGGCCGCACCCTTGCGATTCAAGCCGCGGACTGCGCGCTTGACCACGGCGATGAGCCGGCTGCGTCGGTTGTCTGCATCGTAGGAAAGCCCGCCCCGGGCCAGGCCTTCCAGGAGGAAGCGGCCAAGGTCGCGGCTGGTCTGGAAGCGGGGATCTTCCCCCGCCTGGGCGACGGCGCCGTACCGGCCCCCCAGCCGTCCGGAATCGAAGTCGGCCAGCAGCGCCTCGATAGCGCCGGCCACCTCGGGATCGGCGCGGGCGGCCGAGCGGAGTTCCGCGAAGGCGAGGAAGGGTGGCTCGAAAAGAAGGGTCCAGTAGGTGTCGATGGCGTGGTCAGAAGCATCGACCCCCGGCGGGGCGCGGCCGGCGGCGTCGAAGAGACGGGCCATGGCCTCCCCCAGGTGCGGCGCAAGGGCCGCCAGAAGGGCCGGACGATCGGGAAAGTGGTAGAGGTAGGCGGTCCGGGCCAGGCCCGCGCGGGCGGCGATGGCGGCGGGTGTGACCGAAGCCAGGCCCGTCTCAGCCAGCAAGCCGACCACCGCTTCGAGCAGGCATCGGCGAGTTCGCTCAGCGCGCGTGGACAGTGCGGTCGAGGCGATGGAAGCCATAGGTTGCTTCTGTCTCCTCCTTCCCGCCTTGGCAATCCCCGGGGCCAGCGTCATCCGATTGACACGCAATCAGCTTAGCGAGCGCGCACAAACCACGAACTCGGGGGTCGATTGATGATGTCGCAGAGCGATCACAGGTACCGGACCGTCTTCATCTCCGACGTCCACCTGGGTACGAAGGGATGCCAGGCCGAGCTTCTCCTGGACTTCATCCGGACGGCGGAGTTCGACACCCTCTACCTGGTCGGCGACATCATCGACGGATGGAAGCTGCGCAACGGCTGGTACTGGCCCCAGGCGCACAACGACGTGGTCCAGAAGATCCTCCGGCTCGCCCGCAAGGGGGTGAAGGTCATCTACGTGCCCGGCAACCATGACGAGGCGGCGCGGGACTTCATCGGCCACCGTTTCGGCGACGTGCTCGTAGCCCGCGACGCCATCCATGAGACGGCCGATGGCCGGCGCTTCCTGGTAACCCACGGCGATGAGTTCGACGGCGTCCTGCGGCACGCCCGCTGGCTGGCCTTCGTAGGCGACTGGTCCTATCGCTCGCTGCTCAGCATGAACACGGTCTTCAACCGCTTTCGTCGGCGGATGGGCTTTGGTTACTGGTCGCTGTCGGCCTACCTGAAGCTGAAGGTCAAAAACGCCGTTCAGTTCATCGAGAACTACGAGGAAGCGGTCGTCGAGGAGGCCCGCAGAAGGGGCGTCGACGGCGTGATCTGCGGGCACATCCACAAGGCGGAGATCCGCAGGTTCGACGACATCCTCTACATCAATGACGGCGACTGGGTCGAAAGCTGCACAGCTGTCGCCGAAAGGGACGACGGGGAGCTGGTGCTCCTCGACTGGAGCCGGACGCGCTTGGCGCCGCGCCGCACCTCACGCCCGCTTGTTCTGGAGCCGGAGTCCAGATTCGCCGCTTGATGCCAAATTCTTGACGTTGCGTCGGATTTAGTGACAGTCGTTTTGTCATGCCGCCATTCCGGACCCTCCCCGCAGGCCTGTCCAGAGGCCAGCAGAAAGCGCAGACCGAGGCGCGCATCCTCGACGCCGTAAGCCGCCTTCTTGAGGATGGGCGGCTGGATGAGGCCTCCTACTCCGAGATCGCCAGGCTGGCGGGGGTGGGCGAGCGCACGGTCTACCGCCACTTCCCCACCCGCGACTCCCTTATGGGCGCCTTTTGGGCCCGTCTCCAGACCGAAGGGCTGCCGCCTCGGAAACCCTCCATGCGCCGGGTCCGTGAGAGCGTTCGTACGGAGATCGACGGCCGCAGGCCCATGCGGATCCTCATCGCCACCGACGCCTGGGAGCCTCAGGTCAACGGGGTGGTGCGCACCCTGACCTGGGTCATCGCCGAGATGCAGGCCATGGGTCACACAGTGGAAGTGATCTCCCCGGAGCAGTTCCGCGGCTTCCCCCTGCCGACCTATCCCGAGATCAAGGTCGCCGTCGGGGCCTACGAACCGGTGCGCGAACGCTTCAAGGCTTTCGAACCCGAGGCCATCCATATCGCCACCGAAGGGCCGATCGGCCTGGCCGCCCGGCGGATCTGCGTGGAGTGGAAGCTGCCCTTCACCACGAGCTACCACACCCGTTTCCCGGAATACGTCTCGGCGCGCCTGCCCCTGCCCCTGTCGGCGGGCTACGCCTACATGCGTTGGTTCCACAAGCCGTCTGGCCGGCTGATGGTGGCGACGCCCACCATGCGGGACGAACTGGCCCAGCATGGATTCCGGAACATCACCGCCTGGTCCCGGGGCGTCGATACAGAGCAGTTCCGTCCCCTGCAGGCCGGGGATCCCGACGTCTACGAGGGCCTGCCCCGTCCCATCTTCCTGTCCGTCGGCCGGGTGGCCGTGGAGAAGAACATCGAGGCCTTCCTGGCCCTCGACCTGCCAGGCTCCAAGGTCGTGGTGGGCGATGGACCCCAGCGGGAAGAGCTGGAAAGCCGGTATCCGGACGCGGTCTTCCGCGGGGCCCGCTTCGGGGACGACCTCACCGCCCATTTCGCCGGCGCGGACGTCTTTGTCTTTCCTTCCCTGACCGACACCTTCGGCCTGGTGATCCTGGAGGCCATGGCGACGGGTACGCCGGTGGCGGCCTATCCCGCGCCCGGGCCTATCGACATCATCCCGGGGTCCGGCGCCGGAGTCCTGGCCCTGACGGCCACCGAAGGGTTGAGGGAGGCCTGTCTTGAGGCCCTGAAGCTCGACCGCGCCGTCGTGCGCAGGTTCGCCGAGGGGTTCTCCTGGAGGGCCTGCGCCGAGGACTTCGTCCGCAACCTGCAGCCCTGGCCAGAGCCCGAGAAGACCCGGTTCTGGCGCCGCCTGCGCCGCCTCACCCGCCTGAGGCGCCGGCGCGACGAGGCTTGATCCGGCCCCGATCCCGCAAAGAAAAGCGCCGCAGACCCTGAGGTCTGCGGCGCAGGCGCCAATGGCGGACGGCTGCGGGTCAGGCTGCGGGTCGGCCCATCGGGGTCAGGGTGCGGACGGCGGCCTTGTTGGCCTCATGCTGCGCGGCAGGGAGCGGGATCAGTCCACGGTCCTTCAGGTAACCGCCGCGGCCCGTGGCGGCGTCGGATACGAACTCGGCTACATACTCACGCAGGCCCCTGGTGACGCCCAGATTGGACTTCTTCACGTAGATGAAGAGCGAGCGGGAGAGGGGGTAGGAGCCATTCGAGATGGACGCCAGGGAGGGCTTCACGCCGTTCACGGGCGCGCCCTTCACCTTGTCCATGTTCTCCTCAAGGAAGGACCAGCCAAATACGCCGATAGCCCCGGGGGTCTTGGTGAGGGTCTGGACGATGGCGTTATCGTTCTCGCCGGCGTCGATCCAGCCGTCCTTGCGGAGCGGGTGGACCATCTCCTTGAAGCGCCTTTCGTCGTTCTCCTTCAGAGCCTTGTTGGCCGGGTACTTCAGCGCGCCCGCCTCGATGGCCAGCTCGACAAAGGCGTCGCGGGTGCCCGAGGACGGTGGCGGTCCATAGACGAGGATTCGGCTGCGCGGCAGGCCCGAGCCGACCTCGGCCCAGGTCTTGTAGGGGTTGGGGTCATACTTCCCGTAGCGCAGGACCTTAGAGGCCAGGCCGAGGTAAAGCGCGTTGGTGGAGAAGACGTAGTCGGGGCCGTCCTTGTCCAGCGCCACGACGATGCCGTCGAAGCCGATCTTCAACTCGATGATGTCCTTCACGCCCTTGGCCGCGCAGGCGTCAAACTCGGAGCGCTTCATCTGACGCGAGGCGGTGGCGATATCCGGGAAGCCGTCGCCGACGCCCGAGCAGAACAGCTTGATGCCGCCGCCGGTGCCCAGGCTCTCGATCTTGGGCGCCTTCATCCCTGTCTTGCGGGCGAACTGCTCTGAGACCCGCGTCGCGAAGGGAAACACCGTCGACGACCCGGCGGCCCAGACATAGTCGCGGGCGGCGTGGGCGGGAGCGGCGCCGAGGCCTGCAGCCAGGACCAGGCTGGCGGCGGCGACGGGGAGGAAGCGTTGGGTCATGGGACGGGTCTCCTGGATCGGAAGGTCCCGGTCTTCAGGACGGCCGGGCTGCGCGTGAGCGAAGACAAGGCTGGCTGTCTAACCGGGTTGTGTGACAGTTTGGCGACGGCTCAGAACTCGTACTGGGCGCGGATCTGGAACTGGCGGATCTCCACGTCAGCCTGAGGCCGGGCGTAGTCCACCCGGGCCTCGGAGACGTTCAGCATAACACGGTAGCCGGGCTCGGGCCGCCAGACGGCGCCGAGCGTCGCGCCGCGGAAGTCGCCCGCCCGCCGGGCGGCCAGGACCCCGGCCGGGGTCGCGGCCGAGTCGCGCACATCCGTGAGGTCGGCGAAGTCATATCGGACAAGCAGGTCCAGGGACCCCAGGCCGCCCTTCGAAAGGGGACTGCGCACCTTGGGCGCCATGACCAGGGCCCTTTGGGAGTCGTAGCCGCGCACCTCGCCCGTGACATTCCAACCCGCAAAAGCATAGCCGGCGGTGATGACGGGATCACCGCCTGCGGGGGCGCGGGGACTGCGGTCGACGCGAAGCCGCGCCGTCTCGGCCTGGACCCAGAAGGGACCAGAAATCCAGGCCGCCTCAAGGGCCGCCGTGGAGTCGCCCTTTGAGAGGGCGCCGGAGCCCAGCCAGTCGCCGGACTTGCCGGCCGAAGTCCCGGGGCGAGCCGCGTAACTGCGGAGCGCGGCATCCCCGAAGTCGCGGGCCCGGACCCAGCCGCCGAGGTGAAGCCGACCCCCCTCCCCCGCCGGAAGGCTACCGGCGAACCGGAGGGTCGCGGCCCTGCGGTCCCGGGCGCCCGGCGCGGGCGTTCCGTCGAAATCCAGGCCCAGATTGTTAAAGGTGTCGCCCTGCGCGGCGAGGGTCGCCACCAGAGCCCCGGCGTTGAGCCGGGCCTGGACGGAGCTCGTGAAGGGGTCGGTGACGAGGTCGCCGAAGGGGCCCCGCTCGAGGAAGGAGATCGCCTTGGTGGAGGTCAGGTTTTCGAGCCCTGAGGCCTTGAGGTTGCCGACCGACAGAACGAGGCTGGGGCTTGGCCTGTATTCAAGGGCGGCCTCGTCCCAGATGAAGGCGTCATTGTTCGAGGCGCCCCCCTCGAACCGGAGGGCGAGACGGTCGCCGAACTTTGCGTCGAGCCCCAGGAAGGCCTGCCGAACGCGAACGAGGTCGATCCGGGCCTCAGGCGACCCGGTAGGCGAGACCACCTGGTTGACGGAGTCGACGAGCAGCCGGCCCTTCAGGCGGACCTGGGCGCCGGCGATCTCGGCGGCGCCGGCCGCCGCGGGCAGAAACATCAGTCCTGCAAGGGCAAGGACGACGACGCCGGCGACGCGGCGGGAAGATCTGGAAATCACGGAGGCTCTCCGGGTCGGGGCGGGCGACGCCGGTTTGCGACGCTTTCGTGACGGCTCCCTAGTCCGCATCCGTGACAGTTCTATGACATCTCTGCGACAGGCATGAAGCCAGGCGCCCGCCCTCCGGGAGACTCCGGGGTCAGAGCAGCCGGGCGCGGATGGTCTGGCTGAGCAGATCGATCAGGGTCACCGCGACGACGATGACGATCGAGATGGCGGCGGTCAGGGAGTAGTTGAAGCTGTTCATGCTGTCGAACAGGATCTGGCCAATGCCGCCGGCGCCGATCAGGCCCAGCACCGTGGCGCTGCGACTGTTCGATTCGAACCGGTAGAGGGCGTAGGAGGTCCATAGCGGCGCCACCTGGGGGATCACGCCCCAGACGATCTCCTGCAGCCGGGACGCGCCCGTGGCCCGTACGCCCTCCACAGGGCCCTTGTCGATGGCCTCCACCGCCTCGGCGAACAGCTTGGCGAGCACGCCCCCGGTGTTCAGGGCCAACGCCATGACCCCGGCAAAGGGGCCCAGTCCGACGGCGACCAGGAAGGCGGTGCCGATGACCAGGTCCGGCACGGAGCGGATCAGGTCCATAAGCCGGCGCACGGGCAGCTGGATGAAGGACGGCGTCACATTCCGCGCGCCCAGCAGTCCCATGGGGACGGCGAAGAGGATGGCGAGGCAGGTCCCCCAGATCGCCATCTGGATCGTCAGCCACATCTTCTCGATGAGGTCGCGCCAGTTGGAGAAATCGGGGTTCACGAAGCCGGAGGCGAACTGCCGCATGTTCTCGGAATTGGAGAACAGCAGCGGGAACTTGGCGATCTCCGCCGACCCGAAGGAGGAGATCAGAAGGAGGATGATGCCCCCCCAGAGGACGAAGTCGAAGACCTTCTGGCCGAAGGGCTTCGACGGCGGGGCGAGGGAGACGGGGGCGACCTGGCTCATGGATCAGGTCGCATCCGCCGATTGGCCGGTGCGGGCCTGAAGGGCGGCCTCCTCGGCCTTGACCCCCTCCAGGGCCTTGCGGGCCTCGGCGATACGGCGGGGATCCCCGCCGCGTTCGGCCTGGAGCAGGTTCTCAGTCGCCTCCATCTCGCGGACCCGCAGGAGGTGATTGTCGTCAGCCGGCTTGAAGCCGCCAATGGAGATCTTGGCCAGAAGGCCGCGTTGCCGCTCGGGCTCGGGCCCATCGCCCTGGGCGTAGGTCAGGAAGAACTGGCGCAGCTTTTCCTTGATGGCCGGGTCCAGGTCCTTGCGCCAGACGATGGGGTCCTCGGGCAGTCGCGGAGATGTCCAGACGACCCGGACCTTGTCGCCCAGGGTGGGCTCGCCCTTGGCCGCACGCTCGACGTCGCGCTCACGCTGCAGGCGCAGGCTGGTGGAGTTGCCCGTGGCCGCATCCAGGACGCCGTTGGCGACGCCGACCAGGTTGGTGTTGTGATTGGCCGACTTCAGCGTCTTGAAGCAGGTCTGGATATCGATGCCCTTGGGCGAGAACAGGTAGGTCTTGGGCGCCAGGGTCCCCGAGGTCGACTTGGCGTCGCCGATCCCGAAGTTCAGCGTCTTGTCGCAGCGGAGGATGTCCTCGAGCGTTGTCTTGCTCTTGGACGGGACCAGGATCACGGAGTTGTAGCCGTCGTCGCCGCCCGGGTCGAAGGTCCGGGCGAAGACTTCGCCGTCGGCGCGGCGGATGGCCTCGAGCCCAGAGAGGTTGGTGAACCAGCCGAAGTGGGTCTGCTTGAACCTCATGGCCTCCACGAGGGCGGTGTAATTGGCGCCGATGTAAGGCTCGATCTTCAACCCCGTGGCCTTCTCCATGTCGGCGATGATCGGCCGCCAGAAGGTCTCGAGACTGGAGGCGCTCTCAGGCGCCACGATGGAAAACTTCAGGACGCCGCTTGAGCCGTCGGACGGCGGGGTCGCCTTGGGGGCGCACCCGGCCAGGGCGGCGGCGCCAGCGAAGGTGAGCAGGCTGCGGCGGTTCCATGGGGCCTTGGGGGTCATTTCGGGGCTCCTTCCCAGAAGACGTCCTCGAATTCAGGGCCGTAGATGTCGATCAGCCGGTCCTTGTCCAGGCCTTCGGCGGGTCCGTCATAGACGATGCGACCGGCCTTGAGGGCCACCACCCGGTCGCAATAGCGCAGGGCGTAGTCCACCTGGTGCAGGGTGACCACCAGGGTCAGACCGTCCGTCCGGTTCAGGTCGCGCAGAATCTCCATCACCCTGCGGGCCGAGACCGGGTCCAAAGAGGCGACGGGCTCGTCCGCCAGGATGATCTTCGCTCTCTGCACGAGTGCGCGGGCGATCGCCCCTCGCTGCTGCTGTCCCCCGGACAGGGTGTTGGCCCTCTGCGCCGCATACTCTGCGACTCCGACGCGGGCGAGGGCGGCCATCACCGCGGCGGAGGTCTCCGAGGGCCAGGCGCCAAGGAGCCCTCGCAGGAAGGGGATGCGGCCCAGCGACCCCAGGGCGACGTTGGTGAACAGAGAGAGGCGGCCGACCAGGTTGAACTGCTGGAAGATGAACCCGATCCGGATGCGGGCCTCGCGGACGCGTGACGACAACTTGCCGGAGGATTGGACCGGGGCCCCGAACGCCTCGATCACCCCGGCGCCCGGATCAATCACCTGCAGGCCGGAAATCGATCTCAGGAGGGTGGACTTGCCTGAGCCCGAAGGACCGATCAGGGCGATCATCTCCCCCCGCCGCACGTCGAGGGAGACGTCATCGAGGGCCCGCCGGGTCCCGAAGGTCCGCGACACGTTCCGGATCGACAGAACCGCTTGCTCGGCCATGAGTGGCGTTGTCCCCGTTTCCGCGAGGGGGTCGCCCGGCGCCCCCATCCGGCCGCTTCTTCGCACGGCGCTACGGCGCTGGTCCAGCCTGCAGCAGAGGGGGACCGGCCGGAGGCGCGAATTGTCACTTTACACGGGGGGCCTGAAGCCCTAATGCGCTCCGCTCCGGCGGACCCGATGTCCTCAAAAGCGCTGCTAACGCCGGATTGGGTTCAACAATCCTTTGGGGGTTGCGTGAGGTGCAGACGTACCATACGCCCCTGGACCTGGTCCGTGAGCGGTCGCCTGAGCATCCCGTCGCCATTGCGCGGCCGGCTGCGGCGGCCTTAGCGGCCCACTGGTTCCAGGACAATTTCAAGGGCGACGTCTTCTATGCGGTGAAGGCGAATCCATCTCCGTGGGTCATCAAGGCCCTCTCGGAGAACGGCGTCTCCGCATTCGATGTGGCCTCGGTTCCCGAGATCGACCTCGTGCGCGCCCATGCGCCCGACGCCCGGCTGGCCTTCATGCACCCGGTCAAGAGCCGGGCGGCCATCCGCGCCGCCTATTTCGACCATGGGGTGAAGACCTTCGCCCTCGACTCCCACCAGGAGCTCGAGAAGATCCTCGAGACGACGCAGGGCGCGCGCGATCTCAACCTGATCGTGCGGCTGGCCGTGCAGACGGAGGGCGCGGCCTATTCCCTGTCCGGCAAGTTCGGCGTGGACCTCTATCAGGCCCCGTCCCTGCTTCTGGCCGCCCGCAGGGCGACCCAGGACCTGATGGGCGTGTCCTTCCACGTGGGCAGCCAGTGCATGCGGCCGACCGCCTACAGCGCGGCCATGGCCCAGGCCTCGCGGGCCCTCGTGCGGGCCGGGGTGCTGGCGGACGTGGTCGATGTCGGCGGGGGCTTCCCCTCCATCTACCCCGGCATGACCCCCCCGGCCCTCGAGGACTATTTCGACGCCATCCAGCGCGGCTTCGCCGACATGATGGTGCATGAGACCACCGAGCTCTGGTGCGAGCCCGGCCGGGCCCTCGTGGCCGAAGCCTCCTCCATCCTGACCTGCGTGGAGCTGCGCAAGGGCGACGCCCTCTACCTGAACGACGGCGCCTACGGCGGCCTGTTCGACGCGGCGCACGCCCGCTGGCCCTTCCCGGTCAAGGCGATCCGGTCGGCCGGCGGCGAGGTCCGCGAGATGCAGGGACCCCTGAGGCCCTTCCGTTTCTACGGTCCGACCTGCGACGCGATAGATCACATGCCCGGGCCCTTCTGGCTGCCCGAGGACGTGGGCGAGGGCGACTTCATTGAGATCGGCATGCTGGGCGCCTACGGCGTGACCATGGCGACCCGGTTCAACGGCTTCGGGGATATTGACGCCGTGGTCTGCGAGGACGCCCCGGCCGCGTCCATGTTCGGCCTCGCCCGCCGTTCCATCCCGGCGCCCCGCAGCGAGCTCCAGAACGTGGTCCGCTTCTCCAAGACGCGCGGTCGCAAGCGGCGGAAAAAGTAGTCGCGGGCCGGAAGTCACCCGGCGCGGTCGGTCGCTCCGTCCCGACCGCGCCCTGTTCCTTCCGACGGGCGCTCACCTCTCCGGAGACCTGAAGAGAATGAACGCTGAGACCCCGAAGACCAACCGCAAGGAAGAGCTGCTGTCGACCAAGGTCGAGCACGTGGCCATCGACCAGTATGACGCCCGTCCGGTGATCGACGCCATGCGCGGCATGAGCTTCACCAGCCGCGACACCGCCCGCGCCGCCGACATCTGGTCCATGTCCCTCGAGGACGACGACTGTTCCACCTGGCTGACCCTGGCGGGCTCCACCAGCGCCGGCGGCTGCATGCACATCTACCGGGACATGGTGAAGTACGGGATGATCGACGCCATCGTCTCGACCGGCGCCTCCATCATCGACATGGACTTCTTCGAGGCCCTCGGCTTCCGCCATTACCA
Organism: Phenylobacterium sp.; assembly: GCA_020401865.1. Lineage (GTDB taxonomy): Bacteria > Pseudomonadota > Alphaproteobacteria > Caulobacterales > Caulobacteraceae > Phenylobacterium. Next base: position 23,722 of record JADCAS010000011.1, read on the forward strand.
GGCCAAGTCGAACGTCGACGACCGCGACCTGCGGGCGCTCTACATCGACCGTATCTACGACACCTACATCGACGAGGAAGAGCTCCAGAAGTGCGACGAGGCGATCTACGAGATCGCCAACATGCTGGAGCCCCGTCCCTATTCCAGCCGCGAGTTCATCCTCGAGATGGGGCGCTGGCTGGCCGCCGGGAATGCGCGCAAGCCGGACTCCCTGATCGAGACCGCCTACCGCGAGGGCGTCCCGATCTTCTGTCCGGCCTTCACCGACTCCTCGGCCGGCTTCGGCCTGGTCAAGCACCAGGTGGAGCGGATGAAGGCGGGCAAGCCCTACCTGACCATCGATTCCATCGCCGATTTCCGCGAACTGACCGACATCAAGCTGGCGGCCGGGACCACGGGCCTCTTCATGGTCGGCGGCGGGGTGCCCAAGAACTTCGCCCAGGACACCGTCGTCTGCGCCGAGATCCTTGGCCACGAGGCCGAGATGCACAAGTACGCCGTCCAGATCACCGTGGCGGACGTGCGGGACGGCGCCTGCTCGTCCTCGACCCTCCAGGAGGCCTGTTCCTGGGGCAAGGTGGATGTGACCTGGGAGCAGATGGTGTTCGCCGAGGCCAGCACCGTGGTGCCGCTCATCGCCTCCGACGCCTGGCACCGCGGGTCCTGGAAGACCCGCCGCAAGCGCCGCTGGGCCGACCTGTTCACGAAGGCAGGCTGATCCGGCGCCGGGCGCGGGGGTTATTCAGATCCCCGCGTACCACTCATAGCCGCGGTCCTCCCAGAAGCCGCCCTTGCCGCCTGAGATGTGGCTGTAGTCGGCGACCGCCTCGATGCGCCGGATGTACTTGGCGTGCTTGTAGCCCAGCTGGCGCTCGACCCGCAGGCGCACCGGCGCCCCGTGCGCAACGCTGAGCGGCGCCCCGTTCATCTCGTAGGCCAGCAGGGTCTGGGGATGCAGGGCGTCCACCAGGTCGATGCTCTCGTAATAGCGCCCGTCCTCGCCGGCCTCGGGGTCAAGGGTGTCGAAGCAGTGGAATACCAGGAAGCGCGCCTCGGGCTTCAGCCCCGCCTGGTCGAGGACAGGAGCGAGGCGAGCGCCGGTCCAGCGGGCGATGGCGGACCATCCCTCCACGCAGTCATGGCGGGTGACCTGGCTGCGCGAGGGCAGGGCCCGCAGGGCGGCGAGGTCCAGGGACAGCGGGCGCTCCACCAGGCCATCCACGACAAGGCGGTAGTCCGCGAACCCGCCGGCGGCCAGGGCCCGGTAAGCGGGATCGGCCGGATCGATGGAGCCGTTGGCGCGGAAGTCGGGGGAGATGGCGCTGTCGGGGTACTCCCGGGCCAGGGTCCGCCGGTCGAAGAGCACCCTATGCAGACCCAGGTTCAGCCGCTCGGCGCCCCTGAGCCCGGCGCGCACGGCGGGGTCGCCGGCGATCCGGTCGCAGGCCGAGACCAGGGCGGCGACGCCCGCGGCGGCCAGTCCCCTCAGCCAGGTGCGGCGCGAAGCGGTCATGGTCGGGTCTCCCTTTCGCCCAGCGTCATGCCCCGGAGCCGCCGGAGGGGTTTGTGGAGCAGCAGCATGAAGAGATGCGCCCCGATGAAGAGGACGAGGAGGCAGGCGCCCAGGAAATGCGCCGAGCGCGCGGACTGGCGGCCGCCGAAGATATCTCCTGTCCAGGGGGCCGCCGCATGAACGGCGGGCGACATGGCCAGCCCCGAGACGATCATCGCCGGCAGCACCAGGACCAAGACGCCCAGGTAGGCCAGTCGCTGGAGGAGGTTGTAGCCGCCAGCCTCCGGCAGGCGCAGGGTCAGGTGAGCGGCGAGGTCGGCCAGCACCGCCCGCGGCGCCAGCATGGCCCGGGTCGGAACCAGGCTGCGGCGCAGGCGCCCGCCCGCGAGGCCGGTGACCAGGTAGGCGGTCAGACCCAGGCCCAGCCCCCAGGCCGCCGCCAGGTGCCAGTTCCGGCCGGTGGCCAGGGAGCGGTAGCCGGGCAGGGTCGCCCAGGCGGGAAAGGCGCGCTTCTCGGCCGCCCCCGGAGGACCGGACCAGCCGAGGACGCCCGTCGTGTCGAACTCGCGCCCGCCGATCCGCAGGTATCCCTGCATGGCCTCGCCCCTCTCCCGCGCGCCGATCTCCATCCAGGGGGAGTCGAATCGCGAGACCTCACCGGTGTAGAGGGCGGGGTGGGCGTTGAAGATCTGCAGGCCGCTGGGCAGCAGGAGGAAGACCGAGGCGGCGATCAGGGCGTGGGTCAGGCGCGTCCAGGGCCCGGGGCGCCGGGCCGCTTCGGCGTCTGAACTGGCCGGGTCGGGCGTCAGGACGTAACCTCCGGGGAATCGGACGCGGCGCAGGCGCTGCGGGAGTGCGAAGGGACGAACAGCTTGGACAGGACCGTGGAGGTGTGGAGCGGCGGCGTCAACACCTGGGAATGCGACGAGATGGGCCATCTGAACGTCCGCTTCTGGGTGGCCAAGGCAATCGAATCCCTGGCGGGCCTGACGCGCCTGATGGGCATGCCCGACGCCTTCGCCCGCAGCGGCGGCGCCACCCTCGTCATCCGCGACCTGCACATGCGGTTCCTGCGGGAGGCCCGGGCGGGCGCCTGCCTCTGGGCCTCGGGCGGCGTGGTCGCCCTAGGGGAGACCGACGCCGACCTGCTGTTGGTTTTGCGCCACGCGGATGGAACGCCGGCGGCCACCTTCCGGCTCCGGGCCGAGCACGCCACGGCGTCCGACTTGCGCCCCTTCCCCTGGCCGCAGCGCATCCGCACCGCCTGTGCAGCCCTGATGACAGAGGTCCCGGACTTCGCCGCCCCGCGCAGCATCAACCTGTCGCCGGTCACCGAGAGCCGGGCGAACCTGGCCTTCGCCGAGCGGACGGGCATGACCCGGATCGGCCTCGGGACCGTCCGCGCCGATGAGCTAGACGTCTTCGGACGGATGCGCCCGGAGATGTTCATTGGCCGGGTGTCCGACGGGGTGGCGCGCCTGTTCGGGCCGACCCGTCCGGGGCCGGACGCCGCGCCGGGCGATCCGCCCCAGCGCATCGGCGGCGCGGTCCTGGAGTACCGGGTCGTCCACCATGGCTGGCCGCTCGCCGGCGAGCACGTGGAGGTCCGCTCCGGCTTCGCCGACTGCAACGCCCGGACCCGCCGGGTCTTTCACTGGATGGTCGACCCGGTCTCCGGAAAGCCCTGGGCCAGCGCCGAGGCCGTGGTCATCAGCTTCGACCTCGACGCCCGAAAGGTGGTCGATATCTCGGAAGCGGCGCAGGCGGAGTTCCGCAGCCGCGCCATCCCCGGACTGGGTCTCTAGCCGACCAGGTCGAGGAGGGTCGACCGGACCAGGTCCGGCCGCTCCATGGGCAGGAAGTGGGTGGTCCCGGGGATGACCTCCAGCCGGATCCGGCCAGAAGCGGTGAGGGCCGCCTCGTGGCCGTCCGATCTGCAGGTAGAGCCGGTCTCGGCCTTCAGGATGCGGATGGGAACGTCCGCAGCGTCGAAGGACGGCCAGGGGTCATGGCCGTGGCTGGCGAAGTTCGAGGCCTCCCATGCCGGCGGGCAGTTCAGCTCCACCTCGCCAGACGGCGTGTCGTGGAAGCCGTCCTTCACGTAGTCGGCCAGCATGTCGGGGGTCCAGGCGCGGAAGGCGCCCTTGCCGGAATAGGAAGCGATCACCGCCGCCTTGCTGGGGAAGACCACGCGCCGGCGCAGGGCGCCCTGCAGCAGGGGATTGTCGGTGTTGAGCGGTCGGTTCCCGTTCTGGGCGGCGAAGCCGGGCGGCATGACCACGGGATCGAACAGGGCGATGCCCCGGACCCGGCCGGGGCTCTCGGCCGCGGCCATCAGGCTGACCGTCCCGCCCATGGAGTGCCCGCCCAGCACGGCGTCGCGGATCTCGAGGACCTCCAGCACGGCCCTCAGGTCGGGAACCAGGTCGTACCAGTTGCGGGCCGGGTCCTCGAGGCGCGGCGGCAAGCCGGACAGGCCATGCCCGCGCTGGTCGACGGCGACGATCCTCAGCCGGTCGGTCAAGGGCCCGAGAATCGAGCGATAGGTCAGGGCGTTGAAGCCGTTCGCATGGGAGAAGACGATGTCCACCGGGCGGTCCTGGGGGCCCATCTCGATGGCGGTTCCGTAGCCTCCGACGGACGGAAGGTCGAAGCGCAGGCGGCGGAACGCGAATCCCGGAACGGTGCTGGTCATGGACGAACGGCCTCCCCTTGAGGCTGTTCTAGCGCCTCGGGATCGCCGACGCACCCACAAGGATGCCCCTTGCGGCCGGACGCGCGCCGGGACTAGGTCGGCGCATGAGCCAGGGCGATGCGCCGATCGAATGGACCGAGGATGGACGCCCGCGCTCGTCCCTCTACGGCGACGCCTACTTCGGAGCCGACGATGGTCTCTCGGAGTCGCGGGCCGTGTTCCTCGAGGGATGCGACCTGCCGGCGGCCTGGGCGGGACGCCGGAGCTTCACCGTCGCCGAGCTGGGCTTTGGGACGGGGCTCAACATCCTGGCCCTCCTGGACCTCTGGCGCAGGGAGGGTCCCCAAGGCGGGCGCCTGCACCTCTTCAGCGTCGAGGCCCACCTGATGCCGCGCGAGGACGCCGAGCGCGCCCTCGCCGCCTGGCCGGAACTGGCGCCCCTGGCGGCGCTCCTCCTTGCCCAATGGCCCGGAAAGCGCCGGGGCTTCCACCGGATCGACCTGCCGGAGTCCCGCGTCAGCCTGGACCTCGCCCTCATGGAGGTGGGGGAGGCCCTCGCCCAGTGGGAAGGTCGGGCGGACGCCTGGTTCCTCGACGGCTTCGCTCCCGCCCTCAATCCCGACATGTGGCGGGACGAGGTCCTCCAGGCGGTCGCCGCACGGTCCGCCCCGGGGGCCCGAGCCGCCACCTTCACCGTCGCCGGACAGGTCCGCCGCGGGCTGGCGGCGGCGGGGTTCGAGGTCCGTCGCGCGCCCGGTCATGGGCGCAAGCGCGAACGTCTGGAAGCCGTTCTTCCCGGACAGGGGCGAGACCCCGGGCCGGCCGGACCTGTCGCGGTAATCGGCGCCGGGATTGCCGGGGCGGCGGTCCGTCGGGCCCTTCTGGCCCTGGGCGTGGAGGCCGTCCCGTTCGAGGCCGAGGCCCCCGGAGCGGGCGCCTCCGGGAACCCCGCAGGCCTTGTGACCCCGCGCCTCGACGCCGGCCTGGGGCCCGTCGCCCGGCTGGCGGCCCAGGCCTACGTGCGCGCCCTCGACATCTACGCGGGGCTCCCCGGGGCGGTAGTCTCCCGGGGGGTCCTGCAGCTGGCGGCGACCGACCGGGACGCCGGGCGGTTCGCCCGGATCGCCGCCTCGGACCTCTTCCCGGAAGGGACCCTCAGGCTCCTCGATCCGGCGGCAGCCTCGGCGCGGCTCGGAGAGGTCACGGACCGGGCCGGCCTCGACCAGCCCGGTGCGCTCAGCCTCGACCCCCGCAGGGTCCTCCAGGCCTGGTGCAGGGCGCCTTCCGCCGCACGGATTCAGAGCCTGGAGCCGACCGATGGCGGTTGGCGATTGTCGGGCCCCTCAGAGCCGCAGATTTTCCGAACCGTGATCCTCGCGACCGGCGCAGACCTTCGGCACCTTTGGCCGGCGGCGCCGATCCTGCCCGTACGCGGCCAGGTCAGCTGGGTCGCCGCGCCGGACCCTGAGACGCCTCGCGCCGCCGGCTGGGGCGGCTACCTGGCGCCCATGGCTGGAGGCTTCCTGGTCGGCGCTACGTTCCGGCGGGGAGAGGTCTCCACCGACCTCACCGACGAGGACCACCGGGCCAACCTCGACAGCCTCGCCAAGGCGCGGCCGGCCCTCGCGGCGAGCCTGGCCGGGGCGGCGCTGGGCGGCCGGGCCCGGGTCCGGGCCACCACCCGGGACCACCTGCCCCTGGCCGGGGCGGTCCCGGGCGCGCCGGGCCTGCTGGTCCTGGGCGGACTTGGATCCCGGGGCCTGACCTGGGCGCCGCTGCTGGGCGAGCATGTCGCGGCCCGTGCCACCGGCGGGCCCTCGCCCCTTCCCGGAGACCTCGCGGCCTTGGTGGACCCGGCGCGCCGCTCGGCGACCTGAAGGTCCGGATGGTCATCTTCCCGCCGCGGTTCCCGTGTCCTATGGTCCCCCTGTTTCCGAGGAGACCTGAGATGTTTCGATCTCTCGCACTGGTCACTGCGGCCACCCTGGGTCTGTCTGCGGCTGCGTTGGCCCAGACCGAACCCAAGCCCCAGCCCGACAAGACGGACGGCAAGGCCGCCCAGAAGAGCTGCTTCTTCAACCGTGATATCCGCGGTTTCGCCGCCCCTGACGACAAGACCCTCTATCTTCGGGTCCGGGCGAAGGACGTCTACAGGCTCGACATGAAGGGGCGTTGTCCCGAGCTCGACTGGGAACACAAGATCGCCCTCGACAGCCGGGGCTCGTCCGCGATCTGCGGTGCGATCGACGTCACGGTCCTGGTGAAGACTCCCATCGGCGTGTCCCGATGCTCGGTGGAGACGCTGACGCGTCTCACTCCCGAGGAGGTCGCCGCCCTGCCCAAGAAGTCGCGGCCCTGACCCGGACTTCCCGCCGATAGCTCCCGTGCTTTCGCCCGGGGCGGAACACGAATACGCTGGGGCGATAGCGTCCTATCTCATCCCGGAGTGCTCGCGTGTCCCTGACCCGGCGGACCCTGGCCGGCCTGATCGCCCTGGCGCCGGCCCGGGCCTGGGCGTCCGAAGGCCCCCTTGTCGCGGCGGCGTCGGACCTGACAGGGGCGCTCCCCGTCATCGCGGAGCGGTTCCGGCGCGCCGGCGGCGGCCCGGTCCGGCTGACCTTCGGGTCCTCCGGCGCCCTGACCCGTCAGATCGAGGCCGGGGCGCCCTTCGAGGTCTTCCTCAGCGCCGAGGCCAGTCTGGCGCGCCGCCTGGTGGCGTCAGGCCGCGCCGAGGGTCCTGGCCGGGTCTATGGGCAGGGCCGGCTGGTGCTCTTCGCCCGGAAGGGGTCAAGGGTGCGCCCCGCCGGCGGGTCCGCAGAGCTGGTCCGGGCGCTGAAAGACGGCCGGATCCGGAGGATGGCCATCGCCAACCCGGACCATGCGCCCTACGGCCGAGCCGCCCGGGAAGCCCTGACGGCCCTCGGGGTCTGGACCCTGGCGGAGCCGCGCCTCGTCCTGGGGGACTCCGCCGCCCAGGCCGCGCGCTTCGCCCTCACCGGCGGCGCCGACGCCGGCCTTCTGCCCCTGTCCCTCGCCCTGGGGCCGGAGCTGGCGCGGGCCGGCGCCTACGGCCGGATCGATCCGACCCTTCACGCCCCCCTGGTCCAGACCGCTGTCGTGCTGCGCGGCGCCAGCCGGGAAGGTCGGGCCTTCTTCGACTTCCTGGCCTCACCCCCGGCCCGGGCCGTCCTGAGGGACTTCGGCCTGGCCCCTGAGGGAGACGTCTGACCCTTGGACGCCGTCGCCTTCGCCCTGTCCTTCAAGCTGAGCCTGTGGACCGCCTGCCTGCTGGCGCCCATCGGCGTCCTGGTGGCCCGTACCCTGGCCTACCAGGTGCGCCGCGGCCGGGCGGTGCTGGAGGGGATTATCGCCCTGCCCCTGGTCCTGCCACCCACGGTCCTCGGCTTCTACCTGCTGGCCGCCCTCGGCGACGCCTCGCCACTTGGCGCGGCCTGGACCGCCCTCTTCGGCCAGGGGCTGGTCTTCAGCTTCGAGGGTCTGGTGGCCGCCTCCCTGATCGCCAACCTGCCCTTTGCGGTCCAGCCCGCCCTGCGGGCCTTCGAGGCCATCCGGCCCGAGCTCAGAGAGGCCGCCTGGGTCAGCGGACTGGGTCCATGGCGGACCTTCTGGACCGTCGAGGCGCCCTTGGCCTGGCCCGGGGTCCTGACCGGATTCATCCTCACCTTCGCCCACACAATGGGCGAGTTCGGCGTCGTCCTGATGATCGGCGGCTCCATTCCGGGCGAGACCCGGACGGCGGCCCTGGCCATCTACGACAAGGTCCAGGCCTTTGACGACGCAGGAGCCGGGGTCCTGGCGGCGGCCCTGGTCGCCGTCTCCGTGGTGGCCATTATCGCCGTCCAGGCCCTGGGCTCGCGGCTGGCGCGCCATGACCGCTGAACCTGCCCTCAGCCTGTCCTTCCGCCGCGGCGGTCCGGCGCAGGTCGCCGCCGATCTCGACCTTGCGCCCGGCGAGATCCTCGCCCTGACCGGACCGTCGGGCGCCGGCAAGACCACCCTCCTGCGCGTGGTCGCCGGCCTGATCCGGCCGGGAGAGGGGCGCATCGCCTGCGGCGGCGAGATCTGGCTTGACACCGCCGCCGGGATCTTCATCCCGCCCTTCCGCCGGCGCACAGGCCTGGTCTTCCAGGCCTACGCCCTGCTGCCGCACATGACCGCCCTGCAGAACATCCTGATGGCCATGGGCGACCTGCCCCGGGAGCAGGGGCGGGAGGAGGCCCACAGGCTGATGGCGGCCCTGGACCTATCGGGCCTCGAGAACCGCAAGCCCGCCAACCTCTCGGGCGGTCAGCAGCAGAGGGTGGCCATGGCCCGGGCCCTGGCGCGGCGGCCCTCGGTTCTGCTCCTGGACGAACCCCTGTCTGCCGTAGACCGCCGCACCCGGCGCAGGGTCCGCGACCAGCTGGCCGCCCTGCGTGAGGCGGGAGGACCGCCCATCCTGCTCGTCACCCACGACCTCGAAGAGGCCGCTGGCCTCGCCGACCGGCTGGCGGTGATGGAGGCCGGCCGGATCCTGCGCTGTGGACCGCCCGCGGAGGTGCTGGCCGATCCGCAGGTCGCCGGGGTCCTCGACCTCGGCTGAGACCTCAGACGCCGGGCGCCAGCCGGATCTGCGCCGGCCCCTCGACAAAACAGCCCACACGGGCGGCGTCAAAGCCTGCCGCGAGGAGATGCGCCAGGACCGCGCCGGCCGCCTCGGGCGCAGCGGCGACCAGAAGGCCGCCGCTGGTCTGAGGGTCGCTGAGGAGGTCCCGCCGCCAGGGTTCAAGGGCCTCCGCCCCATGTACCTCGGCGCCGTAGCTGTCCCAGTTGCGCACGCTGGCGCCGGTCCGCACGCCCTCCCTGGCCAGGGCCTCCGCGCCGGGCAGGAGCCGCGGGGCGAGGGGATCGATCTCCAGGGTCAGACCGGCCCCCCGGGCCATCTCCAGCCCATGCCCCAGGAGTCCGAAGCCGGTGACGTCGGTCATGGCGTGGACTCCCTCAAGGGCCGCCAGGTCCGGTCCCGGCGCATTGAGCCGGGTGGCCGAACCGACCAGGGCGGCATAGCCCGCCGAGTCCAACCGCCCCTGCTTGAAGGCCGCCGACAGGACCCCGACCCCGAGGGCCTTGCCCAGGATCAGCTCGTCCCCCGCCCGGGCGGCGCGGTTGGTCATCACCCGGTCGGGATGGACGAGGCCCAGGGCCACCAGGCCGTAGATGGGTTCAAGGCTGTCGATGGAATGGCCGCCAGCGATGGGAACGCCCGCCTCGGCGCAGATCTCCGATCCCCCCGCCAGGATGCCGCGAATGGTCTCCACCGGCAGGACATTGATGGGCATCCCTACCACCGCCAGGGCCAGGATGGGCCTGCCCCCCATGGCGTAGACGTCCGACAGGGCGTTGGCGGCGGCGATGCGACCGAAATCCCGGGGGTCGTCCACCATGGGCATGAAGAAGTCGGTCGTGGCGATCAGGGCCTGTTCGTCATTCAGCCGCCAGACGGCCGCGTCGTCCGAGGTCTCGGTGCCGACCATCAGGCTGGCGAAGGGGGCGGCCTGGGGGGCGCCCGCCAGGATCTGCTGCAGGACGCCCGGCGCGATCTTGCAACCGCAGCCGCCGCCGTGGGCCAGGCTGGTCAGCCGCACCGGGCCCTCCGCCGCTCCGCCGGATTCCGCCATGCCCCGTCCCTCCTGTTCAGACCGCCGTGTCGCGGGTGTATACCAGCGGCCCATGACCAGCGCCCCCGATTTCCCGTTGCGCCAGGCGGACCCGGTCGCATGAGCGGCCCCGAGACCGTCGCCTCCGCCGACGCCGCGACCCGGGCGCGCTTCGACATGGTCATCGACGTGCGCAGCCCGGGCGAGTTCGCCGAGGACCATGTTCCCGGCGCGGTCAACCTGCCGGTCCTCGACAATGCCGAGCGCGCCGAGGTCGGGACCCTCTACGTCCAGAAGTCGCGCTTTCTGGCCCGCAAGGTCGGCGGCGCCTATGTGGCCCGAAACATCGCCGGACACCTGCTGGGCGCCCTGGCGGATCAGCCTGGCGGCTTCCGGCCCCTGGTCTACTGCTGGCGGGGCGGCATGCGGTCCGGCGCCATGGCACACATCCTGTCGCAGGTGGGCTGGCGCGTGGGCGTGCTGGCGGGCGGCTATCGCACCTATCGCCGGGAGGTGACCGCCCGGCTCTACGATTCGCCCCCCGGCTTCCGCGCCCTGGTGCTCGACGGGCCCACGGGCTCGGGCAAGACCGAGGTGCTGAGGCGCCTGCCGGCCCTGGGCGTCCAGGTGCTGGACCTGGAAGGCCTTGCTGAACACCGCGGGTCGCTCCTCGGCGCCCTGCCGGGCCAGTCCCAGCCCGCGCAGAAGATGTTCGAGAGCCGGCTGCTCGCCGCCCTGGAGGCCCTCGATCTCTCTCGGCCCGTGGTGATCGAGGCGGAATCCAGCAAGGTCGGCGAGCGCATGGTGCCCCCTGCCGTCTGGACGGCCATGTCGGAGGCCCCGGCCTTCCGCCTGTCCGCCCCGCCCGAGGCCCGCGCCGCCTACCTGGCAGGGGTCTATGCCGAGACCGCCGGGGACGTAGAGGTCCTGATGGCCCTCCTCTCGCGCCTTCCCAGCAAGCCGGGCACCCGGCGCCTGGCCGAATGGCGGTCCCTCCTGGAGGCCGGCGACCTGGAGCCCGTAGCCCTCGGCCTCGTCGAGACCCACTACGACCCCGCCTACAGGCGGTCCTCGCGCCAGCACGAGCGCCCGGAGCTTGGCCGCATCGATCTCACCGCCGTCAGCGGTCCGGACCTCGACCGCGCCGCCGAGGCGGTGGTGGCCCTCGCCCGGAAATCCTGAGCGCCGGCTTTTCAATCCGCCGGATTTCGGGGAATACTGTCTTCGCCCAGGCGCCGTTGAAGGCGGACGGGCTGGAGGACACGCCATGCCCTACGCCCATCGGCTGCTCATCCTCGACGCCGACACCCACATGATGGAGCCCGCGGACTGGCTCCCGGCCGTCACCGATCCCATCGGCCGCTACGAGCGCACCCTGGGCGGGGTGGGGGAGCCCTTGAAGGCGAACGCCTACCACCGCAACTTCGCGGCCCTGTTCGCGGACCGCCGGTGTTGGTGAACGGCCTGGGGGCCGGGGGATATCCCCGTATTCCGGAGAAACGATCATGACCCTCGACCCCACGCCCCTGGCGGCGCACGAGATCAGCTTCTTCAAGCGCCATGGCTACCTGATCAAGCGACGGGCCATCGACCGGGCCCGATGCGACAGGGCTCTGGACCGGATGTGGGAGTCCGCGCCCGCCTCGATCCGCCGGGACGACCCGGAGACCTGGCGGCCGGTTCCGGCGTCGGAGGCCTCGGACGATCCCCTGCTGACCCTGGGCGGCAGCCGGTGGCAGCTGCGGGCGGCGGGGACGGAGGCGGCCCTGGTCGACATCGTCTGGAACGCCCCGCTCAAGGGCTGGGCCGAGCAGCTGCTGGGCGCAGGGAGCCTTCGTCCTCCCCGCGTCGGGGGCCAGCCCATGGGCTCATGGGGCGCCGCCTGGCCGGGAGGCCCGGTCGACCCCCAGCTCGGCGAGGGCGTCCGCGGGATCTACGCCACCCTGCCGGAGCGGGAGGCCCTGGCCGGCGCCGGGGACCACCTGCACACGGACGGCCATCCCTTCCACCTGGGCGTGGTCTGCCTCCTGTCGGACTGCCCGGCCGACAGCGGGGCCTTCCGCGTCTGGCCCGGCAGCCACCGCAGGTTCTATCCCCTCTTCCAGCTGCAGTACGACCAGGCCCGGGCGCCCTACTACCCGCACCTGCCGTCGCTGAAGGGCATACTCTATCCCCCCGCCTACCTGGAGGAGGTCGGGAAGGTCGAGGCCGACACTCCCTCCGTGGACTGCCACGGGGCGGCGGGGGACGTGGTCTTCTGGCACCACAGGCTCGGCCACATGGCCGGGCGCAATCTCTCCGATCCCCCCCACATCCGGCAGGCCCTGCTGTACGACTTCTGCAAGACGGACCTCGACCAGACGCGCCTTGATCCGCCCCAGGCCGACATGTGGCGCGACTGGAGCGAGGAGGTGCGCACGACCGACGCCGACATTCCGCCCCAGTTCGCCGCCGAGCAGATGTTGCCGCTCCCGCTCCTGGGACACGGGGCCGGGATCCCGGGGGCCCGGGGGGGATGAGCCGGGAAAAAAGCTTCTCAGGAAAATGGTGGACGTGACAGGGATCGAACCTGTGACCCCCTCGATGTCAACGAGGTGCTCTACCGCTGAGCTACACGTCCGGGGTCGGCTTCCCGGTCGGGAAGCGGAGGCGGGGATATACCGGCGGGGCGGGCCCGGCGCAAGCGGCCAGAGGCGCGGGCGTCTGGGGGCGCGGGCGTCTGGGGGTTCAGGCCGCCAGCAACCGCTCAACCTCCACCACCAGTTCGCGCAGGTGCACGGGTTTGGCCAGGACCCGGGCGCCGGGCGGGGCGGTCTCCTCAGCCTTGAGGGCCACGGCGGCGAAACCGGTGATGAACATGATGCGAAGGCCGGGATGCCGCTCGGCGGCCAGTCGGGCCAGCTCGATGCCGTCCATGCCGGGCATGACGATGTCGGTCAGCAGGAGGTCCCAGTTCTGGTCGATACGCTGGGCTGCGGCCTCGCCGTCAGCGCAGGCCTCGACCTCGTAACCGGCCCGCTCGAGGGCGCGGGCGAGGAACCCCCGCAGGGAATCGTCGTCTTCGGCGAAGAGAATTCGGGGCATGGGTCGTCCTGGGGCGGCCGGAGCGGCTTCCACCTCAAGCCGGTTTGACCGAAGGATGCAAGAGGGGCTCATATACCGCCATGAGCCTGTCCGCCGCGAACCCGCAGATGTCCACAGCCTTCGACATCCGCTGGCCTGACGACGGAGACGGAGCCCCGGCGACCCCCCTGGTGTTCGCTTCGCCCCACTCCGGCCGGCTCTATCCGGAGGACATGAACCCGGCCCTCGATTCGCTGTGTATCCGCCGTAGCGAGGACGCCCGGGTGGACGACCTCATCGACCAGGCCCCCGTTTTCGGCGCGCCGATGATCTGCGCCCTGACCGCCCGCGCCTACCTGGACGTCAACCGCGACCCGTGTGAACTGGACCCCCGGCTGTTCGCCGGGGCCCTGCCGGTCGAAGCCCGCGCCCTCTCCCCCCGGGTGGCGGCGGGACTGGGCGTCGTGGCGCGCGTCGCCTCGGGCGGAGCGGAGATCTACGACCGGCGACTGAGCCTGGAAGAGGGCCTGGCGCGGATCGCGCGGGTGCACCAGCCCTACCATGACGCCCTGTCCCGTCTGCTGGCCCGAGCCCGGGCGACCCATGGCCTGGCCGTACTGATCGACTGGCATTCGATGCCCCAGTCCGCGGCGCCGGGGGTGGACTTCGTACTGGGCGACCGGTTCGGCGCGGCCTGCAGCCCCGCCCTGACCTCTGCGGTGGAGCGGATGCTGGGGGAGGCCGGCTACCGGACAGCCCGCAACACCCCCTTCGCCGGGGGCTACACCACAGAGCACTATGGCCGCCCCGACCGCCGGACCCACGCCCTGCAGGTCGAGATCAACCGAGGCCTGTACCTGGACGAGACGCGGCTGGAGACCACCGCCGGCTTCCCGCGCCTGAAGGCGGCCCTGGACGGGCTGATCGCCCGGCTGGCGCAAACTGACTGGCGTCTCCTCCTGAACCCTTGAGTCCCCCCTTGAAGACCCCTCACGGCGCCCGGGCCAAAAAAAAGCCGCGCCGGTGAGGGCGCGGCAGTTCATTAGGGAGGAAACGCCCAGGAAGGGCAGAAGCGTCAGCGACGCCTCACAGGATGCAACTTAGATTGCAGCGCACCAAAGTTCAAGGGCATACGATTGCAATTTCCAGCGCGGAAAGATGAAAAAAAGGAAATGATCCTCACATCCTTCGCGGATTTGAAACAAATGTGCGCCTGTGCTATGCTGCAACGCACAATAAACGCCTTCCGCAGACGGAACTGTCCGGGGCGTCTGGCGCTGGGGCGCGGAACCCCCTACAAGCGCGCGCTTCCACAGATAAGAACGTCATGCAGCTTCGCAACATCGCCATCATCGCCCACGTCGACCACGGCAAGACCACCCTGGTCGACCAGCTCCTCGCCCAGTCCGGCGCCTTCCGGGCGAACGAGGCGACGGTCGAGCGCGCCATGGACTCCAACGACCAGGAGCGGGAGCGGGGGATCACCATCCTCGCCAAGTGTACCAGCGTCCTCTGGTCCGGCGAGGCGGGCGAGACCCGCATCAACATCATCGACACCCCCGGCCACGCCGACTTCGGCGGCGAGGTCGAGCGGATCCTCGGCATGGTGGACGGCTGCGTCCTCCTGGTCGACGCCGAGGAAGGGGTCATGCCCCAGACCAAGTTCGTTCTCGGCAAGGCCCTCAAGATGGGCCTGCGCCCCATCCTCTGCCTGAACAAGGTGGACCGGCCGCACGCCGACCCGGACCGCGTCCTGAACGACGCCTTCGACCTGTTCGCCGCCCTCGGGGCCACGGACGAGCAGCTCGACTTTCCGCATATCTACGCCTCGGGCAAGAACGGCTGGGCCACTCTCGACATGGCCAGGCCCAACGCAGACCTGGCGCCCCTGTTCGACCTGATCGTGCGCCATGTCCCGGCGCCGGCGGCCAGCCAGCGCACCGAGGCGCCCTTCCGCATCCTCTCGGTCCTGATCGAGAACGACCCCTTCCTGGGCCGCCTCCTGACCGGCCGGATCGACTCCGGCAAGGCGGTTCCCGGCCTCGCCATCAAGGCCCTGTCCCGGGACGGGCAGGAGATCGAGCGCGGCCGCATCACCAAGGTTCTGGCCTTCCGGGGCCTGAAGCGCCAGCCGATCGAGGACGCCGAGGCCGGCGACATCGTCGCCATCGCCGGCCTGACCAAGGCCACCGTGGCCGACACCCTCTGCGCCCTGGAGGTCACCGAGGCCCTGCCGGCCCAGCCCATCGACCCGCCCACCATCTCGATGACCGTCTCGGTCAATGACAGCCCCCTGGCGGGCCGGGAGGGCGACAAGGTCCAGAGCCGGGTCATCCGCGACCGCCTGCTGAAGGAAGCCCAGTCCAATGTCGCCATCCGGGTGACCGAGTCCGCCGACAAGGACGCCTTCGAGGTGGCCGGACGCGGCGAGCTCCAGCTGGGCGTCCTCATCGAGGGCATGCGCCGCGAGGGCTTCGAGCTGTCCATCAGCCGCCCGCGCGTGGTCTTCCAGGCCGATCCCGAGACCGGCGAGCGGCTGGAGCCCATCGAGGAGGTGGTGATCGACGTCGACGACGAGTTCACCGGCATCGTCATCGAAAAGCTGTCGGCCCGGAAGGCCGAGCTGAAGGACATGGGCCCCTCGGGCGCGGGCAAGACCCGCATCACCCTGATGGCCCCCTCGCGCTCCCTGATCGGTTACCAGGGCGAGTTCCTGACCGACACCCGGGGCTCGGGCGTGCTGAACCGGGTCTTCTCGCACTACGAGGGCTACAAGGGCCCGATCGACGCGGGCCGCAAGGGCGTGCTGGTCTCCAACTCCGACGGCGAGACGGCGGCCTACGCCCTGTGGAACCTCGAGGACCGGGGCGTCATGTTCGTCGGCGGCGGCGAGAAGACCTACCAGGGCATGATCATCGGCGAGAACTCCCGGTCCGACGACCTCGACGTCAACCCGATGAAGGCCAAGCAGCTGACCAACGTCCGGGCCTCCGGCAAGGACGAGGCCGTGCGCCTGACGCCGCCCCGCCGGATGACCCTTGAGCAGGCCATCGCCTACATCGAGGATGACGAACTGGTGGAAGTCACGCCAAAGTCCATCCGCCTGCGCAAGCAGGTGCTCAATCCGAGCTTCCGCAAGAAGCGCGCCCGGGTCGACTGAGACCCCGGCGACCGCCGGGAGGACGTCCATGGTGCACCCGCTCTACGCGGCCATGCCCCCCACCATCTTCGACGAGATGTCGGGGCTGGCCCGCGCCCACAGCGCCCTGAACCTGGGCCAGGGCTTTCCGGACGATCCGGGGCCCGAGACTGTGCGCCGGGCGGCGGCCAAGGCGGTGCTGGACGGCTACAACCAGTATCCCCCCTCCCGGGGCCTGCCGGAGCTGCGCCGGGCCGTGGCCGCCCACTATGCCCGCACCCAGGGCCTGACCTTCGATCCCGATGCCCAGGTCACCGTCACCTCCGGGGCCACCGAGGCCCTGGCCGCCGCCATCCTGGCCCTGGTCGAGCCGGGGGACGAGGTCATCCTCTTCCAGCCCGCCTACGACGCCTACGCCCCCCTTGTCCGCCGGGCCGGGGGTGTGCCGCGCTTCGTGACCCTTTCGCCCCCCGACTGGCGCTGGACCGCCGCCCAGCTGGAGGCCGCCTTTACGCCCCGGACCCGGGCGGTGATCCTCAATTCGCCGGTCAATCCTACGGGGGTCGTGGTCCCCCATGAGGACCTTGAGACCCTGGCCGCCGCCTGCCGGGCGCGGTTTGTCCCGGTGATCTGCGACGAGGTTTGGGAGCATCTGGTCTTCGACGGCGCCGTGCATGCGCCCCTGATCGCCCTGCCCGGCATGGCGGACCTGGCGGTCAAGATCGGCTCGGCGGGCAAGATGTTCGGACTGACCGGCTGGAAGGTGGGCTTCCTCTGCGCCGGACCCGCCCTGTCGCCGGCCCTGGCCCGGGCCCACCAGTTCCTGACCTTCACCACCCCGCCCAACCTGCAGGCCGCCGTCGCCTTCGGCCTGGAGACGCCCGGGGACTGGTTCGAGGCGATGCCCGCCCGCATGCAGGCCAGCCGCGACCGCCTGACCGAAGCCCTGCAGCGCGAGGGGTTCGAAGTCGCCCGCTCCCAGGCCACCTACTTCCTGACCGTGGACCTGCCGGGCTCCGGCGTGGACGAGCCCGACCGCGCCTTCGCCGTGCGGGCGGTGAGCGAGGCCGGCGTCGCCGCCATCCCGGTCTCGGCCTTCTACGAGACCGACGCCGTCACCCGGACCCTTCGCCTCTGCTTCGCCAAGGCCGACGAGGTGCTGGACGAAGCCGCGACCCGGCTGGCCCGGGCCCGCGACCTCTCCCGCAGGGCTGTGTCCGGAACCTGACGGCTCAGCTCGTCGAGCCGCCGTCCACCACCACGGTCTGGCCGGTCATCCAGCCGCCCGCCTTCGAGGCCAGGAAGACGGCCGCGCCGGCGATGTCGTCCGGCTCGCCCAGGCGGCGCAGGGGCGTACCCTGGGACGACCGGACCTCGGCCTCGGGGGTGTCCCACAGGGCGCGGGCGAAGTCGGTCTTCACCAGGCCCGGCGCGATACAGTTGATGCGGATGTTGTGGGGGCTGAGCTCCTGGGCGAGGTTGCGGGCCATCTGCATGTCCGCCGCCTTGGAGATGGCGTAGGCGCCGATCACCGCCGTGCCGCGGAAGCCGCCGATGGACGAGACGATGATGATCGCCCCGTCCTTGCGCTCGACCATCTCCGGCGAGACCAGGTTCACCAGCCAGTTGTTGGCGATGATGTTGTTCTCGAGGATCTTGCGGAAGGCGTCGTCGCTGATGCCGCTCATCGGCCCGTAATAGGGGTTGGAGGCGGCGTTGCAGACCAGGATGTCGACCTTGCCGAAAGCCTTGCGGGTCTCGTCCACCAGCCGGGCGAGGTCGTCCTTGGACGAGATGTTGGCGGGCACGGCGATGGCCGAGCCGGGCCAGCGGGCATTGATGGCGGCGGCGACCTCGTCGCAGGGGCCGGCCTTGCGCGAGGAGATGACCACCTTGGCGCCGTGCTCGGCCATCCGCTCGGCGATGGCCTTGCCGATGCCGCGGGACGAGCCGGTGATGATCGCCACCTTGCCGGTCAGATCGAAAAGTTCGCCCATGGGTTTCCTCCGCTATCGGGTCGTGTTTCGGCGGTCATTTGCCGCCGAGGCCTCCGCCGGGTCAAGCCGCCCGGCTTGTCGTCCGGGGCCGGGCGGGCTAGTCGGAGGAATACGGCGGTTTTTTCCGGCCGCGGGGCGGCGGACCCCTTGCGCCCGGCGACGCCGGGCCACAGGTTCCGCCCCTTCACTTATGGAGTTTCCCATGCGCGACTGGCGGCTTGACGACGAGGAAGAGGGCGACGGGCCGAAGCCCGATGCGGCGGCCGCCGCGGGCGGACCGGTCGCCAGCGCCCTGTTCAAGTCGCGCACCGTCCTCGTCTTCGGCGAGGTCAACATGCGCATGGCCGAGCGGGTCACCGCCCAGCTCCTGGCCCTGGCGGCCGAGGGCGACGGCGACATCCGCGTCATCATCAACTCGCCTGGCGGACACGTCGAAAGCGGCGACACCATCCACGACGTCATGCGGTTCTGCGGCCCGAAGGTGAAGGCCATCGGCACCGGATGGGTGGCCAGCGCCGGAGTGACCATCTTCCTCGGCGCCGAGCGCGAGAACCGGGTCTGCCTGCCCAACACCCGCTTCCTCCTGCACCAGCCGAGCGGCGGCGTCCGCGGCCAGGCCTCCGACATCCAGATCGAGGCCGAGGAGATCGTGAAGATGCGCCAGCGCATGAACCAGCTCATCGCCCGGGAAAGCGGCCAGACCTTCGAGAAGATCCTCAAGGACACCCAGCGCAACTTCTGGATGAGCGCCGAGGAAGGCGTGGCCTACGGCCTGGCCTCGCGCATCGTCTCGAGCGCCATCGAGGTCTGAGGCGGACGGCGGGGGAGGGAAGCAGGCCATGGCGACCTTTACCTCCGACGGCCTTGAAATCGCCTACGACGCCCGCGAGCCGGCGGCCGGCGCCCCCTGGCTGATCCTCGTCCACGGCTTCGCCTCCAACCGCCACGAGGGCTGGCGGCGGACCGGCTGGTATGCGGCCCTGGAGCGGCGCGGCATGGGCTTCGCCGCCCTCGACCAGCGCGGCCACGGCGAGAGCGCCAAGCCCCACGATCCGGCCCTCTACGGCCGCGCAGCGATGGCCAGCGACGTCCTGGCCCTGATGGACCATTTGGGCGCGGACCGGGCCGACCTCTTCGGCTATTCCATGGGATCGCGCACGGCGCTGGAGGTGGCCCTGATCGCCCCGGACCGGGTCTCCAATCTCATTCTCGGCGGGGTGGGCGAGGCCCTCTTCACCCCGCGCGAAACCGCCTCCACCGGCGCCATGGCCGCGGCCATGCGGGCGGCGGACCCGGAGAGCCTCACCGAGCCCATGCTGCGCAGCTTCCGCCAGTTCGCCGACGAGCAGGGCGAGGACCTCGAGGCCCTGGCCGCCTGCACCGAAGCGACGAACCCACCCCTCGACCCCGAGGCCCTGGGCACCCTGCCCATGCCCGTGCGCGTCATTGCCGGCATGCAGGATCGCCTGGCCGGCGACCCCGAAGCCCTGGCCGCCCGCTTCGCCCGGGGCAAGGGCGTGGTCCTGCCCGGCTGCGACCACTTCTCCGCCATCCCCCACGGCCTCACCAAGGCCGCCGTCTTCGACTTCCTCGACGGGGTGGACGAAGAAGAAGACGATGTGGGCCTGTGGGGCCGTTGAGGTCTGGGACGGCTATGCCCCTTCTCGGACTACACCGCAGGGCCTCGCTTGAGTTACGGGTCAAGTTTATTGATTCGTAATTGCCGATATGTTTCTACTGCCGAACGTTCACAGCGAGTGGAAAAGAATGGCCTGCCTGAAAGGGTCCTGCGGCGCGCGGGGGTTAAGAGGTGTTCTCGCACAGGATAGCCCCCGAAAGGGGGCTATCTCTTTTTGGGCGGCCGCCTGATTTCCTCACCCCGCACAACTTTGGCGACCAAAGTCGCGAAGCGAATCGTGTCCATCCGGCTCCTGGGTGGGAGCTTGGGGCAAGCGTGTGCGCTGACCACAAACATCACAGCTTCAACATCCGCCTTCTTCGCTGGCTCGAGATTGAAGGCGATGAGATAGGGCGGCGCGCCAGCCTCGACTTCGACCAACAGGAAATTCCGCTGCCTGGCGTGATTGGGCGCCGGAAAATGCACCTTCCGTCTCCCGGCTTCCTCCAGAATGGCGGGCAGGCGCAACGAGAGCTCAAACCGGTCAGGACAGAAACTCCGCGGGTCTGTCGACGGGCCGCAAACCGCCTCCTGGTCATCGCCCTCCTGAAGTTCTCGCGTGAAGACGTGATGGCTGAAGGTGACAAGCACTCGCAGCGCCCGAGCGCCTTCGGCCGCCGGCTGGACCCGGATCACGAAGGAATCGAGATGGGATAGGTCGTAGTCGACGCCGCCGATGCTCTTCCGGCCCCAGCTCACGACCGTGCGGCGCTAATCAGGTTGAGAGGCTAGAGAAGGGGCTGAAGCTTCCCCCGCCGGAGCCGACTTGCGCGCGCGCGCCCTTTTCACGCGGGCCGGGGCGGCCAAAAGGCCGGCGGTTCTCTCTTCGTAGAGGCGGAAGAGGTGCTCGACCCGCTCGCGGTCGTCGGCGAAGGGTTCCCGCCGGTAGAGCCGGTCCACCGCCAGGTCGAGCGCCCGGTGCGCCTTGCGCAGGTCGGCGGGCATGATGTCGGGATCGTAGAGGTCGGCGAGAGTCGCGCCCGGGTGGGCGGCGCGGGCGTCGAGTACGGCTTGGGCAAGGCTATCCAGACGGGACCGACCCGCCTCGCCCAGCTCCGGCCACGGAAATGGATTGTAAACGAGACCGATTGAATAACGGTAGTCACTCTTCAGGCGACCTCCGATATTCCGCAGCCAAGCCATATGCATGGAACTTGTCATCAGGGCAAACCTCCAAAGATTTGCGTCTTCTAAGACAAACACAAGATTGCTTGGAATAGTTGGGGGCTCTAGCCAACCAATTGGAACATATGTTCGACGCTCCGAACTAACAGATGGTATGCAAAGGAATGGTCTACTTGGTACCACTGTTACATGAAATCGCGTCGGAAAATCGGCAAGGACGCGCGTTCCGGCACTCGGACTGTCGAGCCTCTCCTGCCGGACAGCAGAAATCCTGGCCGCTACGGATGGCATCGCCCTGATTAACTCTGGGGCAGCCTCGCGCAGGTACAGGATCCAGCGATCCCCGCCGTTGATGTACTCTTCCGCTCCGACAAAAGGACGGATGAAGGGTTTGGCTTGGGGTTCGTTCAACAGGAAGGCGTCTGCTTCCGCCCGCTCGAAGATATAGTGGCCCCCGTCGATAGGCTTGGAGCCAATGACGACCCTGGGCGCATCGCCAAGAGGTCGCGACACCTCCCTGACGACCAAGTGTCGGTCACCCAGGGAAGATGCGTCGAAAAGGTAGGGCGAGATCGCAGAGTGCCGGCTCTCTGTTGGATCGCCGTCAACCGAACTGTAGCTGAAGAGACGTTTTACCTGCGGCTCAAGCGCTCGGCTCGACAAGCCAATGATTACGACATGAACATGCGCCTTGCCCCGCGCATCCGAGCCCCAGGCGAAGGTCCGGTGGGCGAAGGTGATCTCCAGGCCGTATCGATCGAAAAGCAGAGGCCAGAGCTGGGCCACCTGCTCGCCTTGGGTGATGGAGTTGGTGGAGACGAATCCGATCCGGGCCTGTGAGGTGCGGAGATACGCCCCCGCCTTCAGGAACCAGGCCGCCACGAAATCGAGCGTGCCGCCGGACTTACCGAGGGCAGCGATTCGCCGGACCTGAGCGCGCTGCTCCTCGGTCTGGATTTTGGCGCCCAGAAAGGGCGGATTCCCCAGAACATAGCTGCACCTTTCCGGCGCCAGCACCTCCGCCCAGTCGGTCTCCAGCGCATCGGCATGGCGGATGTTCGGCGCGGCCTTCAGCGGGATGCGGGCGAAGACCCGGCCGAACTCCAGGCTCAGCCGGTTGTTCATGATGTGGTCCATCATCCACATGGCCGTCTCGGCGATGCGGACGGGAAACTCGTCGATCTCGATCCCGTGGAACTGGTTGACGTCGATCTTCGTGAGCGCGGCGCCGTATAGGTCCGCCTGCCGCCCCAAATCAGCACCGGTCTTGGGATAGAGTTCCCGAAGGACTTCGATCTCCAGGGCGCGAAGTTCCCGATAGGCGATGATCAGGAAGTTCCCGCAGCCGCAGGCCGGATCGAACAGGTTGAGCCCGGCCAGCTTGTCCTGAAAGGCGCGCAGGGCCGTCTCCCGTCCTCGCTTCAGGTCGCGCAGGCGGGCGAACTCGGCCCTCAGGTCGTCGAGGAAGAGGGGCTCGATGACCTTCAGGATGTTCTTCTCGGTGGTGTAGTGGGTGCCCTTGGCCCGGCGCTCCTTGGCGTTCATCACCGACTGGAAGAGGGCGCCGAAGATGGCGGGGCTGATCTTTTCCCAGTGGAATCCGCAGGCTTCCAGCAGACGGTCCCGCATCTTCGAATCGAACGCCGGGATGCGCAGCGCCTCGCTGAACAGCTCCCCGTTCACATAAGGAAAGCGCTGGAGGTCCTCGTCCAGGTTGGACTGGCGGCGGTCCTCCGGCGTGTCCAGCACCTGGAAAAGCTCAGCAAGGCGCGGCCCCAGGTCGGACCCGTCGGGCTGGGTCCGGTTGACGATGAAGTCCTCCAGCATGCCCCGCTCGGGGAAGATGCCGGTATCGTCGGCGAACAGGCAGAACAGCAGCCGGACGAGCAGGCGCTCCAGCGGGTGGCCATCATAGCCGCTGGCCTTCAGGGCGTCGTGCAGCTTGCCCATCAGTTCGGCGGCGATGATGTTGACCGGGTCCTGGTCGCGGAAGACCCGCTTCTCCACCCCCATGACGAAGCCGAACCGCTCCACATGCTGGGGCAGGTCGGCTAGGGCGAACCGGGTTTCCTCGCCGGTCTCAAGGTCGACCAGCTCAAAGAGCTGGAAATCGCAGGTCAGGACATAGCGGGGGAGCTCGTGCTCCTTCAGACCGGGGAAGTAGTCCAGGGCCTGATCGCGAGCGCGGGTGAGGTCGCGGCCGGCGCTCTTCTGCTCGACCAGCAGGACGCCCTTCCAGAAGAGATCGATGAAGCCCTGCTTCTCGCCCAGCTTCTTGACCGGAGCCTCAAAGGTCGCCACCCGGCGCCGGCGGATGCCAAACACCTCGAAGAAGTCGTTGTAAAAGCTCTGGGTCTCACCGCGCTCGTACTTCGCGCCCGCCCACTCCTGCGAAAAGGCGGCGGCCCTCGCGCGGATTTCGTTCCAACTCAACTGCATGGCGACGCCTCAGGTCTCAACCCCCGGACAGTGCGTCAGGTCCGGGGGGTTGAAAAGCCCGGGTCCAGCCCCCCCTCAGTCCCGCGGCCCCATGTTGTAGGGCCCGCCCTTCTTGAGGGCGACGCGGTAGGCCGGGCGGTCCTGGCAGCGGCGGACCCAGGCGGCGAGGCGGTCGTGGCCCGCAAGGCGGCCCAGCATGGCGCCGGCCTCGCCCACAAAGCTCATCTGGATGTCGGCCAGGCTGAACTCGCCCAAGAGGTAGTCCCGGCCCTCCAGCGCCCCGTCGACAAAGCCCAGGTGGTTGGCGATCTCGCTCTCGATGCGCGGCTGCAGGGGGCCGCCGGCCTCGCCCAGGCGGCGGACATACATGTCCAGCATCAGGGGCAGCATGGCCGAGCCTTCGGCATAGTGCATCCACTGCTGGTAGACGTCGTACTCCGGTGAGGCGGCCGGCGGGGCCAGGCGGCCGTCGGCGCAGCGGCGCGACAGGTAGTCGAGGATGGCGCCCGATTCGAAGACCACCTGGCCCTCGTGCTCGATGACCGGCGACTTGCCCAGCGGGTGGATGGCCTTCAGCTCCGGGGGCGCAAGGCGGGTGGCGGCGTCGCGGGCGTGGTGGCGGATCTCGTAGGGCAGGCCCAGCTCCTCCAGGGCCCAGAGGACGCGCTGGGAGCGGGAATCGTTCAGGTGATGGACGGTGATCATGGTCGGGTCTCCCTGGCCGGCGGGGCGGTCTCAGCTTGCGGTGTCGCGGGCCGTAGGCTTGGCCTATAAGGCCGGTGATGACTGAGGCCCTGATCCTACCCCGAATTGTCCCCCTCTTGCACCGGTCCGCGAAAGCCGCCGACGCCGTGACCGCGCGGGTGCGCCTGGCCGTGGAGGCCCTGGTCGCGCCGGGGGGACGGATCGACCGCCACCGGCTCGACGCCGAGCAGCACGCCGGCCATGGCCTGGCCTGGTGCGCGGCCTACGCCGAGACCCTTCGCCAGGTCGCCCTGTGGGCCGAACGGCTGGAGGCCGCCGGCGCCCTGGGCGAGGCCGAGGCCCTGCCGGCCCAGCTCCTGGCCTTCGAGTACGTCTCGCAGATGGCCGGCGGCCTGCCCATGAACCAGGGCGAGACCTTCCGCCCCGCGGACCTGGGCGTTTCGACCGACGACCTCTTCCCCCTGCTGGCCGAACTTCGCCCCGGCGCCTCCCAGGCCGTGAAGACCCGGATCGTGGCGCTGCTGGCGGCGGCGCAGGGCCGCGCCTCCCTCGAGGCCTCCGGCCTGGACGAGACCCTGGAGGCGATCCGCGACCAGTTCACCGACTTTTCCCGCACCCGCGTGGCGCCCTTCGCCCAGGGCTGGCACCTGCGAGACGAGCTCATTCCCCTGTCCCTGCTGGAGGAGCTGGCCGGCCTCGGCGTCTTCGGCCTGACCCTGCCGGAGGACTGGGGTGGGGCCGGGCTGGGCAAGACCGCCATGTGCGTGGTTTCCGAGGCCCTCTCCCGGGGCTGGATCGCCGCCGGCTCCCTGGGGACCCGCTCGGAGATCGCCGCCGAGCTGATCCTCGCCCACGGTACGGAGGACCAGAAGGCGCGCCTCCTGCCCGGCATCGCCTCGGGCGCCATCATCCCCACCGCCGTCTTCACCGAGCCCGACACCGGATCGGACCTCGGCGCCCTGCGCACCCGGGCCGAGCGGTCCGGCGGCGCCTGGAAGGTATTCGGCGCCAAGACCTGGATCACCCACGCCGCCCGGGCAGACCTGATGACCCTGCTGGTCCGTACCGAGCCGGGCACGAAGGACCACCGGGGTCTGTCCATGCTGCTGGCCGAGAAGCCCCGCGGGACCGACGCCGAGTCCTTCCCGGCCCCCGGCATGAGCGGCGGCGAGATCGGCGTCATCGGCTATCGCGGGATGAAGGAATACGACATCGCCTTCGACGGCTTCGAGGTCCCGGAGAGCGCCCTCCTGGGCGGCCAGACCGGCAAGGGCTTCTCCCAGCTCATGGCCACCTTCGAGAGCGCCCGGATCCAGACCGCCGCCCGCGCCGTCGGCGTCGGCCAGGCGGCCCTGGACGAGGCCGTGACCTACGCCTTCCAGCGGCGTCAGTTCGACCGGCCGATTGCGGAGTTCCCGCGGGTCGCCAACAAGCTGGCCATGATGGCTGCAGAGCTCCTCGGGGCCCGGCGACTGACCTGGTTCGCCGCCGAGGCCAAGGACCAGGGCCGCCGCTGCGACCTGGAGGCCGGCATGGCCAAGCTGACCGCCGCGCGCATCGCCTGGGCCGCGGCCGACAACGCCGTGCAGGTGCATGGCGGCGCCGGCTTCGCCACGGAGCAGGTGGTCAGCCGCCTCCTGGCCGACGCCCGCATCCTGAACATCTTCGAGGGCGCCGGCGAGGTGCAGGCCCAGGTCATCGCCCGCCGCCTGCTTGAGGGCGCCAACTAGCCGTCCGGAAAGGACACTCCATGGACACCGTCTTCGACTACCTGATCCCGGCGGCCCTGCTCGCCGTCGCCGTGACTCTCGGCTTCGGCCTCTACGCCCTGTTCCGCGGCGGCGACTTCGGTCGCTCCTACTCCAACAAGCTCATGCGCCTGCGGGTCCTGACCCAGGCCATCGCCGTGGCCATCCTGGCCGCCGCCCTCTGGTGGCGCCAGCAGGCGGGCTGAGCCGTGGTCCTGATCAACCGCATCTACACCCGCACGGGAGACGCCGGGACCACCCGTCTGGCCTCCGGGGCCGAGGTGTCCAAAGCCGACCTGCGGGTCGCCGCCTACGGCGACGTAGACGAGGCCAACGCCTGCCTGGGCCTGGCGCGCCTGCACACCGCCGGCGCCGCCCTCGACCCCCTGCTGGCCCGCCTGCAGAACGAGCTGTTCGATCTCGGCGCCGACCTCGCCACACCCCCCGGGCCGGCGGAGGACCGGGCCCTGCGGATCCTCGACTCACAAGTGGCGAGGCTGGAGGCCGAGATCGACGCCCTGAACGAAGGCCTGGGCGAGCTGACCTCCTTCGTCCTGCCGGGAGGAAGCCCGGCGGCGGCGTACCTGCACCTCGCCCGCACGGTGGCCCGCCGGGCCGAGCGCAGAGCCGTCGCCCTGGCCGGCAGCGGCCAGCCGGTCAGCGGGCCGGCCCTGCGCTATCTCAACCGCCTGTCGGACCTGCTCTTCGTGGCCGCCCGCGTCGCCAACGACCAGGGCCGGGCCGACGTCCTCTGGAAGGCCGGCGCCACGCGGGAGACCTGACCGAGACGCCGGAGCCCCCTCACCCCGCTTCGCGGGGAGCTCCCCCGCAGGGGAGCAATGGCTCAGCCATTCCTCCACCTCTTGAGGGGGAGGTGGACCGCACAGCGGGCCGGAGGGGGTCTGCGGCGGTCACGCGCTCACTCCGGCTTTGCCGCTCCTGGCGCCTCGGCCTTGCGGGCCTGGGCGTCGGCTTTGGCCGCGTCATGGCTCTTGCGGTCGGTGATGGGCCGCCCGGTGATGTCGGAGATCAGGATCGGCTGAGCGCAGGTGCGCTGTCGCCAGTCCCACCACTTCCCCGCCTGCTCGCACTCCTGCCCGGGCGTGATCCACACCACCTGGACGACCAGGATCGCCACGCAGGCGGCCAGGAAGACCGCGACGGTGATGCGGAATACCCGCCGGATCAGTTTCGACATTCCGCTCTCCCGTCACCCGTCAAGACGTCTCTGATGACGCCCGGAGCTTGCAAACCGCGCGGGATTGGTTATGCCCCACGGCGTTCCATTTGTTGCAATGCAAATTGAGGCGCAAGCGAAGCCATGAAGGTCCTCGTGCCCGTAAAGCGGGTCATCGACTACAACGTCAAGGTGCGGGTCAAAGCCGATCAGACCGGGGTTGACCTGGCCAACGTCAAGATGGCCATGAACCCCTTCTGCGAGATCGCGGTCGAAGAGGCCGTCCGCCAGAAGGAAAAGGGCGCCGCCACCGAGGTGGTCGCCGTCTCCATCGGCCCGGCCCAGGCGCAGGAAACGCTGCGCACCGCCCTGGCCATGGGCGCGGACCGCGCCATCCTGATCCAGACAGACCAGGACCTCGAACCCCTCGCCGTCGCCAAGGTGCTGGCGGCGGTGGTGGCCGAAGAGGCCCCCGGCGTGGTGATCATGGGCAAGCAGGCCATTGACGGCGACAACAACGCCACCGGCCAGATGCTGTCGGCCCTGCTGGACTGGCCTCAGGCGGTCTTCGCCTCGGAAATTGTCCTCTCCGCTGGCTCCGCCAAGGTGACCCGCGAGATCGACGGCGGCCTGCAGACGGTCGATGTCGCCTTGCCGGCGGTCATCACCGCCGACCTGCGACTCAACGAGCCGCGCTACGCCTCCCTGCCGAACATCATGAAGGCCAAGAAGAAGCCCCTCGACGTGAAGGAGCTCTCGGCCGTCGGCGTCGATACGGCCCCGCGCCTGAAGGTGGTCAAGGTCACCGAGCCGCCCAAGCGCAGCGGCGGCGTCAAGGTCGAGAGCGCTGCCGATATCGTCTCCAACCTCAAGACCAACGGGGTGATCTGATGGCTGTTCTGGTTTTCGCCGATCACGATAACGCGTCCCTCAAGGACAGCACGCACAAGACGGTCACCGCCGCCCTCGCCCTTTCCGGGGACGTCGATGTCCTCGTGGCCGGCAAGGGCGCCGGCGAGGTGGCCAAGGCCGCCGCCGGCATCGCCGGGGTCCGCAAGGTCCTGCATGCCGAAAGCGACGCCCTGGGCCAGGGTCTGGCCGAGGCCATCGCCAGCCTCGTCACCCCTCTGATGGCGGGCTACGACGCCCTGCTGACCCCCGCCACCTCCCTGGGCAAGAGTTTCTCGCCCCGGGTGGCGGCCAAGCTGGACGTGGCCCAGATCACCGAGGTGGTCGAGGTCGTGGACGGGTCCACCTTCGTGCGCCCGATCTACGCCGGCAACGCCCTGGAGACCGTCCAGTCCTCGGACGCCAAGAAGGTCATCACTGTCCGGTCGACCAACTTCAAAGCCGCCGCCGAGGGTGGGTCCGCCGCCGTCGAGACCGTGGATGCGGGCCCCGGCGCCGGCAAGACCACCTTCGTCGGTCAGCAGATCGTCAAGTCGGCCCGTCCAGAGCTGACCGCCGCCAAGATCGTCGTGTCCGGCGGCCGGGCCATGGGCTCCGCCGAGGAGTTTCAGCGGGTCATCGAGCCCCTGGCCGACAAGCTGGGCGCCGCCGTCGGGGCAAGCCGCGCCGCTGTGGACGCGGGCTACGCACCGAACGACTACCAGGTCGGCCAGACCGGCAAGGTGGTGGCCCCAGAGCTCTATGTGGCCATCGGCATTTCCGGCGCCATCCAGCACCTGGCCGGCATGAAGGACTCCAAGGTCATCGTGGCCATCAACAAGGACGGCGACGCCCCCATCTTCCAGGTCGCCGACCTGGGCCTGGTGGCCGACTACAAGTCCGCCGTGCCCGAGCTGATGGACGCCCTGGCCGCCGCCGGCAAGTAAGCCGCCGCTGGTTTCGACCTCCGACATGGGGGGCGCGGTCGCCGCGTCCCCCTTTTTCGTGCGCCAGGCCGGGGGTCTGCGCCCCTTGCGCTGCGATGCAGCAAAAAGCTTGGCGGCGCCGCAACAGGCCATTAGGGTGCCCCCCTTACGCGGCCGCAGAGCCGCCGCCTCGGGGTTTGCACATGTCTGAAATCAGGTCGGTCGGCGTCATCGGCGCCGGGCAGATGGGGTCGGGCATCGCCCACGTGGTGGCCCTGGGCGGTTACGACGTCCTCCTGCACGACGTCAGTCCCGACCGGATTGTGGCCAGCCGCGACCTGATCGGCCGCAACATGACCCGGCAGGTTTCCCGCGAGATCATCACCCCGCAGGAGATGGAGGCCGCCCTCGGCCGGATCCACGCCTCGCCCGAGCTGCAGGCTGTCGGGGCCGCCGACCTCGTCATCGAGGCCGCCACCGAGAGCGAGGAGGTCAAGAAATCGATCTTCCGCGCCCTTTCGCCCCATCTGGGCGAGCGGACCCTCCTGGCCTCCAACACCTCGTCCATCTCCATCACTCGCCTGGCGGCGGCCACCGACCGGCCCGAACGCTTCATCGGCCTTCACTTCATGAACCCTGTGCCGCTGATGAAGCTGGTGGAGATCATCCGCGGCATCGCCACCGACGCCCCGACCTATGAGACCGCCGTCAATTTCACCCGCTCCCTCGGCAAGACCACCGCCAACGCCGAGGACTTCCCGGCCTTCATCGTCAACCGCGTCCTGGTGCCGATGATCAACGAGGCCATCTACACCCTCTACGAGGGCGTCGGCACGGTGGAGGCCATCGACACGGCCATGAAGCTGGGCGCCAACCACCCCATGGGTCCGCTCGAACTGGGGGACTTCATCGGCCTGGATACCGTCCTGTCGATCATGAACGTCCTCTATGAGGGCCTGGCGGACTCCAAGTACCGCCCCTGTCCCCTCCTGACCAAATACGTCGAGGCCGGCTGGCTCGGCCGCAAGGCCGGGCGCGGCTTCTACGATTACCGCGGCGAGGCGCCGGTCCCGACCCGCTGACCGGGAGCGTCCGGCCAGGACAACCTTGGCGCGATCCTGGCGAAGTCCCTGACAGGACGTGATTTTCCTGTTCGACACCCCGTCATGGTTAACGGATACTGCGGAGTGATTCGGGGACGGGCGGGAACATGCGACGCCTCATTCTGCCGCTGCTGACCGCAAGCTATTTCAGCCTGTCGCTGATCTTTGCGGTCCTGATCTGGCGCAACGGCGGCGGCTGGGGCGCCGGCGTGGCGGCGCTCGCCGGCGGCCTGGGCCTCTGCTTCACCTTCCACGGACTGATCTCCGGCGTCCTCGGCCAGGCCTCTCTGCGCAAGGAGATCGAGACCCTGCGTCACGCCCATCGCCTCCTGGTCGGCCAGATCGAGCAGATCGACGCCCGTGTCGCCGAGGTCCTGGAGACCGTCGCCCTCGACGCTCAGCGCCGCTCGGAAGAGCTCTCTACCGAGGTCCAGCTGCTGGAGGACCTGGTCACCCGCATGAGCGAGCGTCTCGACGAACGCCTGGCCGACGGCCCGGGCGGACGGCCCGGCGAAGGCGCCCGGCCCGGCTGGCGCGAGCGGCTCCAGACGGTGCGTGAGGCCCTCGTCAGCGGCCGGGTCGACCTCTACCTCCAGCCCGTCGTCAGCCTGCCCCAGCGGCGGACCCTCTTCTACGAAAGCTACACCCGCCTGCGCGACGAGACCGGCCGTGTGCTCATGCCGGCCGAGTTCCTGACCGTCGCCGAGCCCGAGGGTCTGGTGGGGGCGGTGGACAACCTGCTGCTCTTTCGCTGTGTCCAGATCGTCCGTCGCCTGGCCCAGACCGACAAGAAGGTCGGCATCTTCTGCAACATCTCGATCAGCTCCCTGTCCGACGAGGGCTTCTTCCCGCAGTTCCTCGAGCTGATGGCCGAGAACCGCGACCTCGCCGGATCGGTCATCTTCGAGATCGGTCAGTCCGCCTATGACAACCGCACCTCCGCCGCCGCGCGCAACATGACGCGGCTGGCCGAGCTGGGCTTCCGTTTCAGCCTCGACAAGGTCCGCCGGCTGGACATGGACTTCCAGGAGCTGGCGCGCAGCGACATCCGGTTCCTCAAGATCGCCGCCCAGTCCCTGCAGGACGAGATCATCGAGAGCGGCGAGGGACCCGTCTTCCGCGCCCTGCCCGATCTGGCCGCCGAGGACTTCGCCACACTCGCCCGACGCTACGGCGTCGACATCATCGCCGAGAAGATCGAGAACGAACGCCAGACCGTCGAGGTCCTCGACCTCGACATCGGCTTCGGGCAGGGACACCTGTTCGGCGAGCCCCGCGCCATCCGCGGCGCCATCCTGGCCGAGACCGACCCGCCGGCCGACTACCTCCAGGCGCCCCTGCGCCGCCGGGCCGGCGAGCGGACCTGAGAAGCGCCCTTGCGGGCCTGTCGGCGGTTGACCGCCGCAGCCGGGGCCGCTACCGCCCCCGTCATGAGCCTTCCCGAGCCGATCCAGGGCCTGGACGAGATCGCCGACCGCTACGACGTGGTCCTGTCGGACGTCTGGGGCGTCATCCACAACGGCCGGGAGAGCTTCGCCCCCGCCTGCCAGGCCCTGGCCGCCTTCGCCGATCAGCGGGGGCCGGTCATCCTGATCTCGAACGCGCCGCGCCCCGCCGCCGACGTGGTCCCCCAGCTGGACGCCCTGGGCGTGTCCCGCGCGGCCTGGAGCGCGATGATCACGTCGGGCGACGCCACCCGCACCCTCCTGGCCGAGCGGGCGCCGGGTCCGGTCTGGGCCATCGGGCCGGACCGGGATGCACCCCTCTATGCCGGCCTCGGCCTGGCGCTGGCGGGGCCGGAGGACGCCGCCCTGATCTGCGTGACCGGTCCCTACGACGACGAGACCGAGACCGCCGAAGACTACCGGGAACGCTTCCAGGCCATCCTGCCGCGGCGCCTGCCCCTGCTCTGCGCCAATCCTGACATCGTGGTGCAGAGGGGCGACCGGCTGATCCCCTGCGCCGGCGCCCTGGCCCGGCTCTACGCCGACCTGGGCGGAGAGGTGCGCATGGCCGGCAAGCCCCACGCCCCCATCTACGACCTCTGCATCGCCGAGGCGGAGGCCAGGCTCGGGCGCCCCGTGGACCGCCGCCGCATCCTCTGCATCGGCGACGGAATCCCCACCGATATTCTGGGCGCCAACGCCCAGGACCTGGATGTCCTGTTCGTGGCCGGCGGCATCCATGGCGCCGAGCTCCTGGGTCCCGGCGGCCTCGACATGGCCGCCGCCCGCGACCTCCTGGCCCAGGCCGGCGCCGGCGCCCGCTGGGCCAGCGCGGGGCTGAACTGGACAGCGCCCCTTCGCGCCGACGGCGGCGCCCGCTAGTCTACCCGAGCCTGGAGGGAACCGCATGCAGGGACGCTTTTTCGAGGACCTTGCCGTCGGCGACAGCGCCGGCATGACCCGCATCGTCACCGCCGCGGTGATCGAGGCCTTCGCCGAGGTCTCCACGGACTCCAACCCCGTCCACCTGGACGCGGCCTACGCCGAGGGCACGATCTTCAAGGGCCGCATCGCCCACGGCATGCTGTCCGGCGCCTACATCTCGGCCGTCATCGGCATGCAGCTGCCCGGGCCCGGGACCATCTACCTGTCCCAGTCCCTGCGCTTCCGCCGGCCGGTGCGCCTGGGCGACGCCGTAGACGTGCGGGTCACGGTGGAGGCCCTGGACCCCCGCCGGGGCGAGGTGACCCTCTCCACCGTCTGCGAGGTGGACGGCAAGCGGGTCGTCGAGGGCGAGGCCGTGGTCCTGGCGCCCCGTCGCGAGGCCGCGGGCTGACCATGCGCATCATCCGGGGTTGGCAGGGACTGTCGCAGGAGGACCAGGGCGCGAGCATCGCCCTCGGCAACTTCGACGGCGTCCACCGCGGTCACCAGGCGGTGATCGGCCTGGCTGCCGCCGCTGCACGGGACCTCAGCGCGCCCCTCGGCGTGGTCAGCTTCGACCCGCACCCGCGCCGGATCTTTCAGCCGGACGCGCCCACCTTCCGCCTGATGAAGCCCGACCAGCTGGCCCGGGCCCTCGACGCCCTGGGGGTGGACCGGCTCTTTCTCCTGCCCTTCGACGAGGTCATGCGCGAGCTCTCCGACCAGGCCTTCGCCGAGCAGGTCCTGCACGAGGGGCTGGGCGTCCGCCACGTGGCCGTCGGCTTCGACATCTCCTTCGGCAAGGGGCGCTCCGGCAGCCCGGCGACCATGCAGGCCTATGGCGGCGCCCTGGGGTTCGGCGTCTCGGTGGCGGAAGCCATCGGCGACGGCGACAGCGAGGGCAAGTTCTCCTCTACCGACGTGCGCAATGCCCTGCGCGAGGGCCGCCCCGACCTGGCCGCCGCCATCCTCGGCCGGCCCTTCGCCATCGAGGGCGAGGTCCGCCAGGGCCGTCAGCTGGGCCGCACCCTCGGCTACCCCACCGCCAATGTCGAGCTGGACGACTATGTCGCCCCCCGCTTCGGCGTCTACGCCACCCGCACCCGCCTGGCCGACGGCCGCACCCTGGCCGGCGTGGCCAACATCGGCGTCAACCCCACCGTTGCCGGCGAAATCGCCCCGCGCCTGGAGGTCTGGCTCTTCGACTTCGACGAGGACCTCTACGGCCAGGTGATCGAGACCGACCTCATCGCCTTCCTCCGCCCCGAGGCCAAGTTCGCCTCCCTGGAGGAGATGACCGCCCAGATCGACGACGACGCCTCCATGGCGCGGATGATCCTGTCGGCGGGGTAGGCGGCGCCAGGTCTCAGACCAGCTGGATTTCCACCCGCTTGCCGCAGGCCTTGGCATACCGGCGGATCGTCTCGAATGTGGGCGAGTGCTTGGGATCGCGCAGTGAGCTCTCCAGGCGCGAAACGGCGCTCTTGGAGGTCCCCATCCGGATCGCAATCTCCTCCTGGGTCAGGCCCGCCTGTTTGCGCGCCTCAAGCAGGGACCGCAGCGCCGCATACTCATCGGCGCCGGCGTCCCAGGCTTCCCTGAACCCGGGCCGCTGCATCGCCCTTTCCAGGGCCGCCTTTCCGTCGTGACGGACAGGCTTGAAACCGGAATCGCTCATGACTGCACCTCCTTCATCCGCCTGCGAGCCAGCTTGAGGTCCCTGTCGGGCGTCGCCTGGCTCTTCTTCACAATGCTGTGCAGGATCACCAGCTCGCGACCGACCTGCGTGCAATAGAACGCCCGGCCGATCCCTTCAGGCCCCTTGCACCTCAGCTCGAACAATCCCCCGCTCATCGCCCGCGAGTGGGGCATCCGGAGATCGAGGCCCTCCGCCTCCAGCCATTCCACCAGGCGGAGGAAGTCAGCATAGATGCCGACAGGCCATTCCTCGATCTCCCGCCTCACGCGGTCGTTGTAGTAGAGAACCGTCCACACGGCGGAAAGTTATCATTATTGAGAACTTTTGTCGACCAGCCTCATCGCCTTTCTGCGCCCGGAGGCCAGGTTCGCCTCCCTGGAGGAGATGACCGCCCAGATCGACGACGACGCCTCCATGGCGCGGATGATCCTGTCGGCGGGGTGAGGGCGGCGGATCGGCAGGAACCCCGCCGTTGCATGTCAGGTCGCGATGACGTCAGAACGTGCGTATGAACTTGACCGTCAAACTCACCAGGGTGGGAAACTCCACCGGCGCCATCTTCCCCAAGGAACTCCTCGCCCGCCTGCGTGTCGGGCCGGGCGATACGCTTTACGTGAGTGAAGCGCCGGAAGGAGGCGTCCGCCTGAGCCCCAGCAATCCCGATTTCGAGTCCAAGATGGCCGCCGCCGAGGCGATCATGCGCGAGGATCGCGACATCCTCCGCATCCTGGCGAAGTGACGGACAGGGGGCCGGACGAGCCCGTCTGGCTGGAGGCCGAAGTCGTACTCGCCATCCAAGACCGACAGCTTGCGGAGCATGACGGGCTTCAGGGCCTGCGCGACTCCAGCGCCCTGGCGGCGGCCCTCGAACGCCCGCGGCACAAGTGGGCTTTCGGAGAGACCGACGTCGCCAGCCTTGCAGCAGCCTACGCCTGGGGCCTCGCGAGGAGCCACCCCTTCGCAGACGGGAACAAGCGAACCGCCTGGGTGCTGGCCCGTCTCTTCCTCGTCCTGAATGGCTGCCGGCTGGCCTTCGGGGCATCGGAGGCGATCCAGGTTGTCCTGGCCCTGGCGAGCGGAAAGCTGGAGGAAGACGCCCTCGCGGTCTGGATCCGGGAGCGCCTCGATCCCCCCTCCCCTGCTGACAGCCGCCCCGCCGGTCTGCTATAGGCCCTCTCCATGACCTTGGTCCGGACTTCAGCGCGAATTACCCGCCCGGCGTGACGCCGCCGGACGACCTCCAGCGCGCGCCGGGAATTCCCCACCCCCCCTGATCCGGTCCAACCTGGAAGGTCCCATGGCCGACGACGCCGCTCCCACCTCGCGCGACTACCGCGAAACCGTCTTTCTTCCCGACACCCCCTTTCCCATGCGCGCCGGCCTGCCGGTCAAGGAGCCGGAGATCCTGGCCCGCTGGGAGGACCTGTACGCGGCCCTGAGGGCCGAGCGTCAGGCCCGGGGGGCGCCCCTGTTCGTCCTGCACGACGGCCCGCCCTACGCCAACGGCGCCATCCACATCGGCCACGCCCTGCAGAAGACCCTGAAGGACTTCGTGGTCCGCTCGCGCTTCGCCCTGGGCTACGACGTCGACTACGTCCCCGGGTGGGACTGCCACGGCCTGCCCATCGAGTGGAAGATCGAGGAGGAGCTGCGCGCCCAGGGCCGCCGCAAGGAGGACGTCTCCAAGGCCGAGTTCCGCGAGCGCTGCCGCGCCTACGCCGC
The DNA here is from genome assembly GCA_020401865.1 of Phenylobacterium sp. Lineage (GTDB taxonomy): Bacteria > Pseudomonadota > Alphaproteobacteria > Caulobacterales > Caulobacteraceae > Phenylobacterium. The sequence continues at coordinate 59,365 of JADCAS010000011.1, forward strand.
CCAGTGGATCGAGGTCCAGAAGGCCGGCTTCAAGCGCCTGGGCGTGATCGGCGACTGGGACAACCGCTACGCCACCATGGACTACGCCTCGGAGGCGGCCATCGTCGCCGAATTCCACAAGTTCGTGGTCTCGGGCCAGCTCTACCGTGGCTCCAAGCCCGTCATGTGGAGCCCGGTGGAGCGCACCGCCCTGGCCGACGCCGAGGTCGAGTACCACGACCACAACAGCCCCACCGTCTGGGTGAAGTTCCCGGTGGTCGAGGGCCCGCAGGCCGCCGACCACGCCAGCGTGGTCATCTGGACCACCACGCCCTGGACCCTGCCGGCCAACCGCGCCATCGCCTTCTCTCCGGAGATCGCCTACGCGGTCTACGAGGTCGAGGACATGGAGACCGGGCTGGACTTCGAGCCCTGGGCCAAGGCGGGCGACCGCCTGATCCTCGCCGACGCCCGCGCCGCCGACGTGGCCGCCGCCGCAAAGATCGCCCGCTGGCGCCGGGTCGAGGACGTCGACCCCTCCGGCATGGTCTGCCGCCATCCCCTGGCGGCCCTCGATGACCACTACGGCTTTTCCGTGCCCCTCCTGTCCGGCGACCACGTCACCGACGACGCCGGCACGGGCTTCGTGCACACCGCCCCCGGCCACGGGGTCGATGACTACCTGGTCTGGCTGGCCCACGGCCACCGGGAGATCCCCGAGACGGTGGACGCCGACGGCGCCTACCTGCCCCATGTCGCCCTGTTTGGCGGCCTCAAGGTCCTGGAGACAGAAGGCAAGAAGGCCGGCAGGTTCGGCCCGGCCAACGGCGCGGTGATGGAAAAGCTGGTCGAGGCCGGAAACCTCCTCGCCCGCGGCCGCCTGGAGCACAGCTATCCCCACTCCTGGCGTTCCAAGGCCCCGGTCATCTTCCGCAATACGCCCCAGTGGTTCATCCGCATGGACGAGGCTGTGGACACGCCGGAGCTGAAGGGCGCCACCCTGCGCGAGACGGCCCTGAAGGCGATCGCCGCCACCGCCTTCTATCCGGAGGCCGGGCGCAACCGCATCCGCTCCATGGTCGAGAGCCGGCCGGACTGGCTGATCAGCCGCCAGCGGGCCTGGGGCGCGCCGCTCGCCATGTTCGTCGACAAGGAGACCCACCAGCCCCTGGTGGACCCCGAGGTCAACCGCCGCATTGTCGAGGCCATCACCGCCCGGGGCGCCGACGCCTGGTTCACCGAGCCGTCCGAAAGCTTCCTCGGCGGCCACGATCCGGACCGCTTCGAGAAGGTCGAGGACATCCTCGACGTCTGGTTCGACTCCGGCTCGACCCACGCCTTCACCCTGGAGGGCCGCGCCAACACCCATTGGCCCGCCGACCTCTACCTCGAGGGCAGCGACCAGCACCGCGGCTGGTTCCAGTCGTCCCTGCTGGAAAGCGCCGGCACCCGGGGCCGGGCGCCCTACGACGCCGTCATGACCCACGGCTTCACCGTCGACGAGAACGGCGAGAAGATGTCGAAGTCCAAGGGCAACACCCTGGAGCCCGACACCGTCATCCGCGAGTCCGGCGCCGAGATCCTTCGGCTCTGGGCGGCCATGGTCGACTACGCCGAGGACCAGAGGATCGGCAAGACCATCCTGGCCACCACCACCGACGCCTATCGCAAGCTGCGCAACACCCTGCGCTACCTGCTGGGCGCCCTGGCCGGCTTCTCGGAGGCCGAACGGGTCGAGCCCGCCGACATGCCGCCGCTCGAGCGCTACATCCTGCACCGCCTGCATGAGCTGGACGGCCAGGTGCGCGAGGCCTACGGTCGCTATTCCTTCCAGGACGTGGCGCGGCCCCTGACCGAGTTCTGCCAGACCGACCTGTCGGCCCTCTTCTTCGACATCCGCCGGGACGCCCTCTACTGCGACCGGCCCGACAGCCTGAAGCGCCGGGCGGCCCGTACGGTCATGGACCTGGTCTTCGAGCGCCTGACCATCTGGCTGGCGCCCCTGATCCCCTTCACCATGGAGGAGGCCTGGACCACCCGCTTCCCCGAGGCCGGCTCCAACTGCCTGCGCATCTTCCCCGACACCCCCGCCAGCTGGCGCCATCCGGCCGAGGCGGCGCGCTGGGCGAAGGTCCAGGCAGTCACCAGCGTGGTCATGGGCGCCCTGGAGGCCGAACGGCGGGAGAAGCGCCTGGGCGGGCCCCTGGAGGCGGCGCCTGTGGTGCATGTGACCGACGCCGACCTCCTCGCCGCCTTCGAGGGCCTGGATCCGGCGGAGGTCTTCCGCACCTCCCAGGGGACCCTGATGTCAGGTGCGGGGCCGCAGGGCGCCTTCGCCCTGGCCGAGGTCCCCGGCGTGAGCGTCGAGCCGCGCAAGGCCGAGGGCCGCAAGTGCGCCCGCTCCTGGCGCATCCTGCCCGAGGTGGGCCAGGACCCCCGCTACCCGGACCTGTCCCTGCGGGACGCCGACGCCGTGGCCGCCTGGGATGCGGGTCATGGCTGAGCCGGTCATGGCCCTGACCCCGGCCGGGCGGCTGGCCTTCGGCCTCGCCGCCGCCGTACTGGCCGTCGACCAGGCGGTGAAGGCCTGGATCCTCTACGGCCTCGACCTGCCGTCGCGGTTCTCCCTGCCGGTCTTCGGGCCGCTGAGGTTCACCATGGTGTGGAACGAGGGGGTCAGCTTCGGCTTCCTCCAGGCCCGGCATGACCTGGTCCGCTGGGGGCTGACCCTGTTCGCCCTGGCCGTGGCCCTGGCCCTGGCCGCCTGGGCGCGGAAGGCCGACCGACGGCTGCTCGGCGTCTCCCTGGGGCTGATCATTGGCGGCGCCGTGGGCAACGCCATCGACCGGGCCCGCTTCGGCGCGGTGGCGGACTTCATCGATGTCAGCGCCCTCGGGTTCTTCCCTTGGGTGTTCAACGTCGCCGACAGCGCCATCACCATCGGCGTCATACTGATGCTGGCGGACTCCTTCCGCCGCGATGACCGCCCGGCGGGCTGAGGACATGACGGTGGGTGGCGCTTGGCGGGCCCACTCAGGCCAGCGGACACCGTCCGTGTCGGGACGACCCGAACCTGAAGAGTCATCGGAACTCCACCGAACCTTGGTTGAAAACAGGGTGCGCCTGTCCGACGAAGGCGGTCCGTGCAGAGGATGCAGGCCATGACGCCAGTGCGGAACTGGGACGACCTGGACGCCGGAAAATTCGCCGAGGAGGCCGGGGTGATCCGCGCCCTGCTGGCCCGGGCGCCGCTTTCGATAGAAGCTCGCCGGACCCTCGTCGAGAAGGCCGCAAGCCTGGTGGAAGGCGCTCGCGCCTCCGCCCGCCGGCTGGGAATGGTGGAAAGTTTCCTCAAGGAGTTTTCGCTGGGCACCCGCGAGGGTCTGGCCCTGATGTGCCTTTCCGAAGCCCTGCTTCGAACCCCCGACGCCGAGACGCGTGACCGGTTGATCGCTGAAAAGATCTCGATGGCGGACTGGGCCAGCCACCTCGGCAAATCGGACAGCCTCTTCGTCAACGCCTCGACCTGGGGGTTGATGCTGACCGGCCGGCTTGTCGACGTCGATGAGGAGGCCCGACGCGATTTCGGCGGCTATTTCAAGCGCCTCACCGCAAAGGCCGGAGAACCGGTCATCCGTCAGGCGGTGGCCGCCGCCGTACGGATCATGGGCGAGCAGTTCGTCCTGGGGCGGACCATCGACGAGGCGTTGAGCCGGGCCCGGCGCGAAGGGATGCTCTGCTCCTTTGACATGCTGGGCGAAGGCGCCCGCACCGAAGCCGACGCCGAACGCTATGCCCGGCTTTACGGCGAGGCGATCGAGTCGGTTGGCCGGGCCGCCGGTGGCGCCGGCCCCGAGAGGGGTCATGGGGTTTCGGTCAAGCTGTCCGCACTCTTTCCCAGATACGAAGCCGCTCAGGAGGACCGTGTGTGGGAAGGTCTCTACCCGCGCCTGAAAACCCTGGCCCGGATCGCCGCCCGTCACGACCTCAACTTCGCAATCGACGCAGAGGAGGCCGACCGGCTGGTGCTGTCTCTCAAGCTGGTCGAGCGGCTCGCCCACGAGCCCGAACTGGGCGACTGGCGCGGTCTGGGCGTGGTCGTCCAGGCCTATCAGAAGCGCGGCGTTTCGGTGATTGAGGCCCTTGCAGATCTGGCCCGGCGGTCCGGCCGCCGGATAATGGTTCGCCTCGTGAAGGGGGCCTATTGGGACAGCGAGATCAAACGCGCCCAGGTTTCGGGCATGCCCGACTACCCTGTGTTTACGACCAAAGCGGCCACAGACCTGTCCTACCTGGCCTGTGCAAGGGCGCTGATCGAGGCCTCGCCCGACCTCTATCCGCAGTTTGCGACGCACAATGCCCACACCCTCGCCGCCGTGCGCCACATGGCGGAGGAATCGGGTGTCGACATCGAGCACCAGCGTCTGCACGGCATGGGCGAGGCGCTCTATGAGGCGGCGAAAGCGACCTACGGCGATCTGACCCTTCGCGCCTACGCGCCGGTGGGGGGCCACGAGGACCTCCTCCCCTATCTGGTGCGCCGTCTGCTGGAGAACGGCGCCAACAGCTCCTTCGTGCACGTCCTGCTGGACGAGACGGTTCCCGCCCTGGATGTGGCGCGGGATCCGGTCACGCTCGTCGAGGCCTGCCCCGATCGCCATCCGCGGCTTCCGCTGCCGCGGAACATCTACGGGGCCAACCGCCTCAACCCGATCGGTCGGGACCTCAGCCAGGCCGAGGCGCGGGACCGGTACTCGCGCCACATCGCCGACCAGTTCGGCCGCCGCGCGACAGCCGGCCCCATCATCGCGGGGGTCCTTCGCGAGGACCAGCCGGTCGCGGTCTTCGCGCCCGCGCGCCCTGATCAGCTTATCGGACTCGTCACCTCTTCAGGACCCGATGACGTGGAACTGGCGATCGCCCAGGCGCGCGCCGCCCAGCCGGCCTGGGATCGCGCGGGCGGCGGCGCGCGGGCGGCGGTGCTGCGGGCTATGGGCGAGAGGCTGGAGGACGAGATGGACCGTCTCCTTCCCCTGCTGGCCCTCGAGGCGGGCAAGACCTTCAACGATGCAGTCGCAGAGGTTCGCGAGGCCGTCGACTTTTGCCGGTACTACGCCATGCGGGCCGAGGAGGAGTTCGGCCCGCCTCAGGACCTCCCCGGACCCGTCGGCGAGACCAACCAGTGGCAGTTGTTCGGCCGGGGCGTCTTCGCCTGCATCAGCCCCTGGAACTTCCCCCTGGCGATCTTCACGGGTCAGATCGCCGCCGCCCTTGCCGCTGGCAACGCCGTGGTGGCGAAGCCAGCGGAGCAGACGCCGCTGATCGCTTCGGCGGCCGTGCGCCTCTTCCACGCGGCGGGCCTCGACCCTCGCCTTCTGGCCCTGCTGCCAGGCCCGGGCGCGACGATCGGCGCATCTCTTGTTTCCAACCCGGGAATCGACGGCGTGGCCTTCACCGGCGGGACGGAGACCGCCTGGTCGATCCACCGCAGCCTCGCCATCGCCGCCGCCGAGAACCGCCGTCCGATCATCCCCTTCATCGCCGAGACCGGCGGCCTGAACGCCATGTTCATCGATACCACGGCGCTTCGGGAGCAGGTCGTCGACGACGTCATCGTCTCGGCCTTCGGGTCGGCGGGACAGCGCTGTTCGGCGCTCCGCATGCTCTTCGTACCCCACGAGAGCGCAGACGATATCATCGCAGGCCTGACGGGAGCCCTCGCCGCGCTGAGGGTCGGCGACCCTGCCGATCCTTCGACCGACGTCGGACCGGTGATCGACGCCCGGGCTCAGGCGGCCCTCGATGCGCATGTTCAGCGACTGCGTCGGGACGCCGTCGTCCTGGCGCGCCATGAGGGCGCGCCGCCGCAGGGATGCTTCTTCGCCCCGACCCTGGCGGAGGTCCCGACGCCGGACTTTCTCGAGCGCGAGGTGTTCGGCCCGATCCTTCACATCTGCCGCTACCGTCCGGATCAGCTGGCCGAGTTCACACGGCGACTGGCGGCGCGGGGGTATGGGCTGACCCTCGGCGTTCACAGCCGGATCGAGGGCTTCGCACGTGAAGTCCAGGCGCGCGTGCCCGCAGGCAACATCTATATCAACCGCTCCATCACCGGGGCCGTCGTCGGCGTGCAGCCCTTCGGCGGGATCGGTCTTTCGGGCACCGGGCCCAAGGCGGGCGGACCGCACGCCCTGCACCGGTTTGCGAATGAGCGCGTCATATCGGTCAACATCATGGCCCAGGGCGGCGATCCGGCCCTGCTCAACCTCTGATCCGGATGACGCCAAACCGAAAGCGGATCCGTTCAGGGCGGTTGGCGCTCGGCGGGCTTTGCGCTATCTGGAGGACGTGGCCGGGGGCGGCCCGAGGAGCCGTGTCTTGATGAAGTTCCAACACATCGCGGTCATCGCCGTCCTGGCCGGAGCGACCGGCCTCGCTGGCTGCCAGTCGACGCGCCAGGCCCTGGGCATGACCAAGGTCACCCCCGATGAGTTCCGCGTGGTCTCCAAGGCGCCCCTGGTGGTGCCGCCCGACTTCGCCCTGCGTCCGCCGGCGCCCGGCCAGCCCCGCCCGCAGGAGCTGCAGCCTGAAAGCGCCGCCCGCAACGCCCTGATCGGCCGTTCCCTCGCGGAGACCCGCTCGGACGGAGAGAAGTTGCTGGTGGCCAAGGCCGGCGGCGACAAGGCCGATCCGCTGATCCGCTTCGTCGTCGACGACGAGAACGGCGATATCGCTCACAAAGAGAAGAGCTTCGCCGACACCGTGATGTTCTGGAAGCCGGGGCAGCCACGCAGCCCGGCCGCCGCCGCCGCCGAAGCGGACAATGCGCCCGCCCCCATTGATCCCGTCGCCGAGGAGGCCCGGATCAAGTCGCTGATCGGCGACAAGACCGTGGTCATCGCGCGGGAACGCAGTTCGCGGATCAAGATCCCGGGTCTATAACCTCCGCTACGCAGGCCCGGTCCACCTCCGGTGATCGGGGGGAATGACTGTGCTCAATTGCGCCCCCAAGGGGGAGCTCCCGGCGAAGCCGGGTGAGGGGGGTCAAACCCCGTCGCCGCAGACCCCCCCCGGCTCGCATTCGCGGTCCACCTCCCCCTGATGTGGAGGAATTGAAAGCGCTCCAATTGCTCCCCCAAGGGGGAGCTCCGGGCGAAGCCTGGTGAGGGGGTCAAACCCCGTCGCCGTAGACCCTTCCCTGATCGGGAGGAAGCGGGTCCAGAACCTAGGCGCGCAGCGCCTCGACCGCCGCGGCGAGCAGGTCATAGGTCTCGAACTCGCTGTCGGTCTGCCAGGCCGAGCGCCAGGCGCTCCAGACCACGGCCACGACTTGTTCGCGGGGGTTCACATAGATGAACTGGCCGAAGATGCCCTGGGCGGTGAAGGCGCCGTCATGAGGGCTGCCGGCCTCTCGTGGAAACACCCACCACTGATATCCATAGCCGAGGGGATAGCCCTTCTCCAGCTTGCCGAAACCGGTGGCTTCGGCGTCGGGCTGACCGGCGAGATCGCGCCAGCCCTGCGGCAGCGGCTGTCGTCCGCCCGCTTCGCCCTCTTCAAGGAAGAACTGGCCGAACCTTCCGAAGTCACGCAGGCGGGCGCCTACGCCCATGCCGCCAAGCTCCAGCCCGCCCGGCGATTCCAGCTGCCAGTAGCCGTCGGCCTCCATGCCGGCCGGACTCCAGACCTTTTCGGCGAAATAGTCGGCCAGGGGCCTGCCGGTCGCCGCAGAGACCACGGCGCCCAGGAGGCAGGACTCCCCCGTCGAATAGTTGAAGACCGAGCCCTGGGGCGCGGCCCGGGGGCGCGACGCCATAAGGTCCAGGACGGCGCCCGGCTTCTGCGCCGCCAGGGCGAGGCCCAGCGTCGCAATGTCCGACTTGCCCGTGGGATCATAGTCCTCAGTCCAGGCGACGCCCGAGGCCATGCGCAGGAGATTCCGTATGCTGACGTCCTGGTAGGCGGTTCCCGCCAGCCGGGGCAGGTACTGCGCGACGGTATCGTCCAGGCTCCGGATCGCGCCGTCGTTCAGGGCCGCGCCCGCCAGGGTCGAGGTCATCGACTTGGCGATGGAGAAGCTGGTCCAGCGGCTCTCGGGGCCATTGCCCAGACCGTAACGCTCCAGCGCCACTTCGCCCCGCTTGAGGACGAGGAGCCCGGCGGTGCGACGGCGCGCCATGTAGCTGTCGACGGTCCGGGTCTTGCCGGCGCTCTTGAAGGTCAGCCCCGCCAGAGTCCGCGCGTGGGGCGGAAGGGGACGCACCTGGCGGCCGGCCCGGATCGCCCGCACAGGCCGGGTCCGGTCCTGGTTGCGGAAGGTGGCCGCCTGGTTCGCCGCCGTGGTGGCCAGGGGATTGTCGGCGATGGTTTCCGCAGGCTGGGCGAAGACGGGGCCTGCGCCGAGGGCGGCGCCGGCGGCCAGCAACAGGCCGCGCCGGTCGATGAGGGTCATGTCGGTGTCCCCGAGGATGTTTTCGGAGACTAGGGAAGTCGCCTGTCCCTGCGCAACCTCAGTCATGCAGATCAGGATCCCGGGTCCGTAGCGTCCGCTGCATCGGCTTCATCCGCCGCCCGGACGTCCTCGGGCGTCTCCACGGTGAACCCCTCCCGGCGCAGGCGGTCCAGCACCCCGCCTTCCGACAGGAGGGGGCGCAGGGGAACGACCGCAATGTCCGAGCCCGGCGTCGACAGGGCCCTTCGGATGTCACTCGCCAGGTCCGCCTTGACCCGGGCGTCGAAGGCGGCGGCGCCGGGGGCGGCGGCGATGCAGCGCTCCCAGGTCCGCTCGGCGGCCAGGGCGCCGGCCACGTCGCCCCGGGCCCAGGCGCGAGAGGCGGCGCGGATCGCCTCCGGACCGGCCTCCACCTCCGCGAGGACCGCCTCCAGGCAGGCGCGTCCCGCCGGCTCCGGCGTCCGCGCCACCGCGCCCAGCAGGGGGCCGAGGTCGTAGGTCCGCTGGACCACCGTCTTGCCCGTCCGCCGGGCCAGAAGGCGGATGAGCTTGGTGGGGTCGGTCGGGGTCAGATCATGGCGCTCGCGCCAATCCCCGGCCAGGATCAGGGCTGCGGCCAGCGGGCTCTGGGTGGGATAGCGGCCCGGCGGCTGGCCGATGGCGTTGCGGGCGGCGGCGAAACGGTCGCGCTCGGCCGGCGCCAGTCCCGCTTCGAAGGGCCGCACGGACCTCAGCCTCAGATAGCTGACCGCCGCACCGGGGCTCCCCGCCAGCCGGACCCTGAGGCCGTTGAAGGGCAGGATGACCTGGCCCGCGCCGGACAGGTAGCGCTCGAAGAGCTGGCGGTCCCACTGCTGCCGCTTGGGGGCCAGGGAAGGAACCCCCAGGACCCAGACCCGGGCCTCGCCCCGGCTCACCCGCCAGAGGGCCGGACCCGGGAACCGGGCGGTGACCACCAGCTCCTCGATGAGGTCGGCGTCGGGGTCCGGAGGCAGGTTCTGGGCCGCCAGGGGGACGGGGCGCCCTAAGGTCAGGGCGACGGTTGCGGCGACACCCAGGGCGACGAGGGGGCGCAGGGCGCCGGGACGCTCCCGCGACGCTCTGCAGACGGTCGGACGACGGTTCCGGAATCGCGCTAACATGGTGTCTTCCGCAGGACCCCTCATGACCATCAGACGCCTGCCCCCCGAAACGGTCAACCGCATCGCCGCCGGCGAGGTGGTCGAACGCCCGGCCAGCGCCGTCAAGGAGCTGGTGGAGAACGCCCTCGACGCCGGCGCCCGGCGCATCGCGGTCCAGGTGGAGGGCGGCGGCCTGTCGCGCATCCTGGTGGAGGACGACGGGTCTGGCCTGGCGCCCGATGAGCTCTCTCTGGCGGTGGAGCGCCACGCCACCTCCAAGCTCGCCCCGGACGCCGCCGGCGACTATGACCTCCTGGATATCGCCACCCTGGGCTTCCGGGGCGAGGCCCTGCCGTCGATCGGCTCGGTGGCCCGGCTGACCCTGACCTCCCGGGCCCGCGGGGCGTCCGAGGCCTGGAGCCTGAGGGTGGAGGGCGGCGCGGTCGGGCGGCCCGCCCCGGCGGCCTTCCCCGGCCCGCACGGCGCCCGGGTCGAGATCCGGGACCTGTTCTACGCCACCCCCGCCCGGCTGAAGTTCATGAAGTCCGAGCGCACCGAGTCCCAGGCCATCGCCGACGAAGTCAAGCGCCAGGCCATGGCCCATGAGGCGGTGGCCTTCAGCCTGGAGATCGATGGCCGCGCCGTCCTTCGCCTGCCCGCAGAGACGCCGGGGCCGGAGGGGCGGCTGGCCCGCCTGTCGGCCATCCTCGGCCGGGACTTCGCCGACAACGCCCTGGCCGTCGACCATGAGCGGGAGGGGGTGCGGCTGACGGGCTATGCCGGCCTGCCGACCCTGAACCGGGGGACGGCCTCGCACCAGCACCTCTTCGTCAACGGCCGGCCGGTGCGCGACCGGCTGCTGCAGGGCGCCCTGCGCGGCGCCTACGCCGACTTCCTGGCCCGGGACCGGCATCCGGTGACGGCCCTCTATCTGGAGGTCGACGCCCACGCCGTGGACGTCAACGTCCACCCGGCCAAGGCCGAGGTCCGGTTCCGCGACCCCGCCCTCGTGCGCGGCCTGGTGGTGGGGGGGCTGAGGCACGCCCTGGCCGGCGCCGCCCACCGAAGCGCGACCACCCACTCCGAGGCCGCCCTGTCGGCCCTGCGCCCGCAAGGGCTGGGCGGGTACGCCCCCGGCCCCTCGGCGGCGGGCTTCTCGGCCTGGCGCATGGGGGGGTGGACCCCGACGGCGGGATCAGGTCGCAGCGCCGTCCTTCCCGGACTGGAGGGCCTGTCCGCCCGGGCCGAACCGCCGCCCGGCCTGGCCGATCCGGGGGCGCCGTTCGACTATGCCGAAGTCCCCGTCGAGGCCGAGGCGATCGACCAGCCCCTGGGCGCGGCCCGGGCCCAGGTCCACGCCACCTACATCATCGCCCAGACCCGCGACGGCCTGGTGGTGGTGGACCAGCACGCCGCCCACGAGCGCCTGGTCTATGAGCGGATGAAGGCGCAGCTGGAGGCCGGCGGCGTCGCCCGCCAGGCCCTGCTCCTGCCCGAGGTGGTGGAGCTGGATCCCGCCGAGGCCGAACGCGTCGTCGCCCGGGCGGGGGAGCTGGAGGCCCTGGGCCTGGTCGTGGAGTCCTTCGGCCCGGGCGCCGTCCTGGTGCGCGAGATCCCGGCCCTGCTGGGCGAGACGGACGCGGCGGGCCTTGTCCGCGACATCGCCGACGATCTCGCCGAGACCGGCCAGGCCCTTTCCCTGCGCGAACGCCTGCAGGAGGTCTGCTCGACCCTGGCCTGCCACGGCTCGGTCCGGGCTGGCCGGCGCCTCACCGCCCCGGAGATGAACGCCCTGCTGCGCGAAATGGAGGCCACCCCCAACTCCGGCCAGTGCAACCATGGACGCCCCACCTGGGTGGAGCTAAAACTGTCTGACATCGAGCGCCTGTTCGGGCGCAGGTAGGAGCCACGCCATGAGCCGCCCCCCCTTCCACATCGTCTTCGCCCTCTTCCCGGGGCTGACCCAGCTGGACTTCACCGGACCGCACCAGTTCCTGACCCGGATCCCCGGGGCGAAGGTCCACGTCGCCAGCCGGGCCGGCGGCGAGATCGAGGCCGAGGGCGGGGTGGTCTTCGCCCGGACCGAGCGGCTGGCGGACATTCCCGCCTGCGACCTGATCTGCGTGCCCGGCGGGGCGGAGGCCACGGCGGCGGCCCTGGACCCGGAGTTTGTCGCCCAGGTGCGGCGGCTGGGCCTGTCGGCGCGCTATGTCACCTCGGTCTGCACGGGATCGCTGATCCTCGGCGCGGCCGGGCTGCTGGACGGCAAGCGCGCCGCCTGCCACTGGGCCTGGCGCCATCTCCTGCCCCTGTTCGGAGCAACGCCCGATCCTGGCCGGGTGGTGCGCGACGGTAACGTCATCACCGGGGGCGGCGTCACGGCGGGGATCGATTTCGCCCTGACCGTCCTGGCGGAGGTCGGCGGCGAGGACCTGGCGAAGACGCTGCAGCTGGGACTGGAATACGCCCCCGCCCCGCCCTTCAACTCCGGCCGCCCGGAGACGGCGCCGGCGGCGATCCTGGAGGCCTACAGGACCCGCATGGCGCCCATGATGCCCCGCCGCGAGACCGAGGCGCGCGAGGCGGCGGCGCGGCTGAAGGGACGGGCGGGGACCTGAGGCGCTGACCCCAGGGGGTGGCGTTCAGGCCATTGTGAGCCGCAGGACCCCAGATTCGAGGGCTGATCTCTGTGGAGCCGTTCGCTACGCACCCTCGCCCGGAGCGGGCGAGAGTGCGGCGTCGATGACGGGTTTACGCGCTGGACCGGGAGCCCGCATGGGCAGGTGCAGGCGCCGAGCTCGAAACCTCGTCTGACTTCACCGCCCGTAGGGCTCCTCGCGAACCATGTGGCCAAACACAATTTTCAGGAACATCATCGCGGGAAGCCACTCCAATCCCTCAATGAAGCCGAAACGGGAAGAAACGGCGATCGCTGCGGTGACCGTCAAGGCGGCGACCGGCCGCGCGAGGGCCAGGGGCGTGAACCTCACCAAGGCCGCTGCGGCCACCAGGGCGACATACCAGGCGAGACTGGCGCCCAGCATGGTGGGAGCAAAGGCGAACGCCGCGACCAGCGCATGAATATGGATCGCAGCGAAGACAAGCGGCCGCCTCGCCAGCCTTGACATGCGGGTGTCGGTCGGCGCTGGCGGCGTGTGATAGAAGCGCTTGGCGGAGTTCAGACAGTTGGCGACTGCGCCGCCTCCGATGTCGAGCGCCAGGAAGGCGGCGATCCCCCACTGCCACCAGCGCCATTCAAGGCCTGCGCCCGACCAAGCCGTCCAGGCAAAGAAGGCCACCGCCGCCAACCAGACCAGCGCCACCTCCGATCGCGTCGGAAAGGACCCATAGGCAAGCTGCGCCCTGGGGTCGCGCCGCCAGTCGGCGCGAGCGCCGCCCGGTAACTCGTAGCTGCGGTCCCAATCGGAGTCGACAACGTCAGATACGGAAGGGTTCAAATCGGGCTCTCCATCTCATTGAGCGAGCGGCGCCAGCATCTCCGGAGCCCAAGCGGCCAGACCCCAATTTCAGGGAGGGAGTCGCTGCAGACCCTCTCGCGCTCGGCGACCACCGGATTCAATATCCGTTGCCGCGGCGGGGCCCGCAGCGTCAGTCCAGAGACACCGTCTCCGACGATCAGAAGCTTCATGACGCCGCCCACCGCAGATCCAACCAGGAGACCAGCCAGACGAACGAATTCGTCAGGTGGATCATCCCCTGGAACCAGAAGGAGTAAGCCGCTCCCGACAAGACGGGGGATTGCCGGCTCCGCGCGGTCGCCAGAAGCCAGGCGCCCCCGATGCCATACATTGCGATGTCGAGCCCAATGCTGGCGCACAGGAAGAGAAGCATCGCCTCACTCGCCGTCAGAGACCCGCCGGGCCCCGGGAATCCGAGGCGGATGACAAGCCAGGTGACCAAGGTGAAGACGTTCCAAACCAGATTGACGGCGAGGGCGCCGCGCCAGAAACCCCTCGTGAACGGCAGGAGCCCGGCGCTCAAGCCCGCATTCGCCAAGCCCCACCAGAAGAGGATGGAGACGTGGGAGGTGGCTAGTAGGTCTTGGGGCGTCATTGATCTTCATCCAGGCTCAAGGGACGTCTCAGCGGTAGCGGTCGGCGTCGGAGAACAAGCGCCAGCCTGAGGTCGCTTCTACAGAACTGAGATCTGGATCGGCGGGAGGCGTCCGTGCGAGGATCGGTCCCAGCCAATCCCCAGCGCCAGGCGGCAGACAGCTGTCAAGCCTGAGGTAGAACGCCGCAGGATCTACCCAGCGCTCAGGAAAGAGGCAGCCTTTCCGTCCCTTTGCCCTATCCTCGAGAGCTTCGAGGAAGAAGGCCGCCTCCGCACATCCCGTGGCGACCTCCATCTGCTTCAGGGGCGACTCAGGCGGCGTGCTGTCGATGTAGCGAAGAAGCTCGATGGGCTGCCCTCCCTTTGCCCCACGGACAAGCGCGGCGGTCGCGGCCTGCGTAGGATACTGCCGCTTGAGCAAGGCGTTCAGAACGAAGAGCCAGTAGTCCACCCGGCTGATCTCTCCGGCGCGAATCTGTCGCTTCACACCTTCGATCGCCAGCTTCTCAGCCCGCCGATCGGTCGGTTGCGCGGCTATCGCCGCACGCAGGAAGTCGATCGCCCCTTCAGTGTCAATCCGGCCGGCGCGCTCTGCTTCGGCGACGCCTCGAATCATGCCGTTCAGCGGTGGGGGGTGAAGAGTCCCCCAACAGGTGACATCCAGCACCTTTTGAAAGCTGCTGCCCAGCATCACCGGCTCGGGGTGCGCACACTCATAGAAGGGTTGCCGCTTCAAGCCCGGCAAGGGTAGCCGACGCATCGTCGCGAAGCTGCGCCGACTGGCTGGCGCCCCATCCCGCCAGCCGACATAGTCGCCTGCCCCCATGTGGAGCGTGTGGGCGATCACGGACCGGCCAAGCTCGACAGGCCCCTCGTCGCCTACGCACCAGGCGACATCGATCGACGAAACTGCGTCGAGTCGCCGGACAAGGTCGAGCGCAAGAACATTGGTCAAACCAGGCGACGCGCCGCAACCGACGAACAGGGCCGAGCCGGCTGTTTCAGCTTCGGCCGACATTGCCAGCGCCTGGCGTGCGCTCTCGACGTCGTCGTCGATGTCGAAGTAGTCCGCTCCCACCGCTATGGCGGCTCTGCGCACAGGCTCTGCGGTGCGGTGGAAGGGGCCAGCCCCATTGACTACGAAGGCTGCTCCCGACGCAGCGGCGTGCAGTTCGGACCCGTCGAACAGGTCAAGTCTCGAACCCGTTGCGCGCTCGTCACCGAAAAATCCGACCGCGGAGCGGGCCGCCTCTTCATTGAGGTCGCGCAGGTCAAAGCGCAGATCCTGCGGTGCGGCCTGCGCCATCGTGCGCAGGAACGCCCGGGTCATGGACCCGCCGGCGCCCACGACAAGAACGCGGCGGCCGTTGGATGCCTTGTCTTTGCTGCCTCTTACCACTGAAGGCGCGCGCCGACTGAGACCCGCTGCGGCTCACCCAACCTCAGGACCGCCACATTGACCGCGTCGATGACTTGACCAGTCGTCGCGTACCGCGAGTTTGTCAGATTCTCGCCGGAGAGAACGATCTCCAGGCCGGAACGGGGGAGCTGGTAGGCGATCCGGGCTGACAGAAGGCCGTGCGCCGGCTGACGGAGCACACCATTGTCAGGCGAGAAGTACTGTAGGCTGCGGTGGACGTAATCGGCCTGGAACGAGAGGCCGTCCAGGCCAGGCAGATCATGGACAGCGACACCGACGCGACCCGACGCCTTCGGCGCCAGGGGCAGCCTGTTGCCAGTATAGTCGAGCGATTGCCCCAAGCGGAACCGGGTGTAGGTCGCATCCAGAAACGCCGCGGCGAGCGTCAGGTCGAGGCGGCTATCGGGAGCGAAGGTGATCGACGACTCCAGGCCACGGCCTCGCGCGCGGCCCGCGTTGCGGACAATCGGCAGTCCCCCCTCGAAGACCTGAACCTGGAGGTCGTTGTAACGCCACTCGAAGGCGGCGAAATCATAGCGTATCCGGCGTTCAAACAGAGAGCCTTTCAACCCGGCCTCAATCTGCGAGACACGCTCAGGACCGAAGGGCGGGTCGCCGGGTTGGAGTACGTTGAAGCCGCCCGATTTGTATCCGCGGGTATAGCTGGCGTAGGCGCTCAGGCTTTCCAGCGGCTTCCAGGCGAGAACCATACGCGGCTGCCACTGATCCCAGGTCTTCGAGGCCCGCTGTTGACCTGAACGAAGATAGAGATTTCCCCCATTGACCAAGGTCACCAGATTGGTCGTCGGAGGGGAGCTGACGTTCACCGACTTGCGGTCACGACTGTAACGAAGCCCTCCCGTCAGGCTGAACGTCGGGGTGAGTTCCAGAGTGAAGTCGCCGTACACACCGAAACTCAGATACTCGCCACGGGCCCGGTTCGTCTCAATCTGTCCCGTTTCGCCCGTATAGGGATCGGTCACGACACCGGCTGAAAACAGCGCGTCAAACAGACTGGCGGCGGAAGGATCCGGCGAGGGCAGGGCGCGCAGCAGACTGTCGCAGTCCGTGGGTGTCGGACTGCGGGCCAGGCCTGTGCAGACTCCGTCCTCGTCATAGATCGTCCGACTGTCTGCGGCTATCCGCTCATGGTAGATGCTGGCCCCTGCGGTCCAGCGGAACGCTTGATAGGGCGAGGCCAGTCGGAACTCCTGACTTTGTGCGTCTTGCCACTCCCGGGAGCCGAAGTGGACCAGGGTGAGAGGGGTCGCGTCGGTGTCCTCCAGGTAGCGCACACGGTAGCCGCGCACTGCGGAGACGGAGGTGAAGTCCAGCGAGCCGAGGGGGGCTTCAATACGCAGGTTTCCGCCGTAAAGATCACGGTGGTTGCGGATCGGCGCATTGATTGACACCGGTGGCTTCGCCTTCGCGAAGCCTTCGTCGCCGGGAATCCGGTAGACTATGCTCTTGGCGACCAGCCCGTCATCGCGGTCGCGCTCGTACTCACCCGTCAGAATGATGTCGAGCGTACCCGATTGGAATCTCAGCGCCGCCCTTCCGGCGAGATGGTCAGCCTTATCGAGCCGTCGGCCACCCAACGCATTTTCAAAGAAGCCATCGTGGCGGTCATAGACAATCGACGCCCGAACAGCGGCCTGATCGTCGAGTGGCATGTTAACGGTTGTCGAGGCGCGGACGGCTTCGAAATCACCTATGCTGATCGCGGCAGACCCGGAAAACCCCCCGGGATCGGGCCTGTTGGTATAGATGCTGATCGCGCCTGCTGTCGTGTTTCGCCCGAACAAGGTGCCTTGAGGGCCTTTGACGATCTCAACCCGGTCAATGTCGACCAACTCCTGGACTGCACCGGCCGATCGACCCGTGTAAACGTCGTCCACGTAGATGCCCAGGGCGGGGTCGGCCCCGATCGAGAAGTCGTTGCTGACGATGCCGCGCACGGCGATAAGCGGTTGAGCGCTAGAGTTTCCCGATCCGGAAACGGCCGGCGAAACCAGCTGGATAGCGGTGATATCCGTGACGGGTCCGGCGGCCAAAGCCGCTTCACCTAAGGTTTCAATGGCGATCGGAACGTCCTGAAGTCGCTCACTGCGCTTCTGGGCCGTGACCACTATGGCGTCGAGCTCTGCGACATCTCTTTGTTCCGCCCCGGCGTCAGCGCCGACCTGCTGCGCCAGCGCCGGCAAGGGCGCAAACGCGGTCGCGACGACTAGCGCCACAGCGCCTCTCCTACCCTTCATGGTCACCCTCCCTGTAGCCAGACACCACAGCTCGAAGGTAGAGGCCGATTTTTTTATAGAGTCAATATTTTTATAGTCGCTCTAGTTTTTTGATCGACGGAAGTGAAGGGAGAATTGAACATCGTGGGTGAATCGGCGATCAGCGTTGGTGCGTGGCGTTGGCGTTCGCCAGATGGCCGGGCTGCGGGGGCCTAAGATGACCATAGTCGAAGACAGACGGACGCCAGGTCGTCGTGAGCGCAAGAAAGCGGAACGGCGCGCAGCCATTATCTCTGTCGCGCGCAAAGCCTTCCAGAAGTCCGGTTTCGATGGCGCCTCGATGGAGGCGATAGCCGAAGATTCAGATATATCATCAGCGACTTTATACAACTATTTTCAGAGTAAATCTGAACTTCTATTTTCTATACTAGAACAGGATTTATCATCATTGTCAGAGAGAATCACTAATATTGTCGTTGATTCAGAAATAAATCCAAAATTACTCATTCTAAATATCATGAATATTTATTTCTGTTGGTTTAACGATTACGATCGTGGTTTGATCAGGCAGTTTGTGGCCGATGCTATCAGGTCACCGCAGTTCCATGGCCGAAGCTATCATCACCTCGAGAACCTCATGATCTTGCACATCGAGGGACTCCTGAACCGAATGGTGGAGTGCGGAAATCTGAAATCAAGTCTTGATGTTGAAAGTTCCGCCAGACTGATTTTTAACATCGGAAACTCTGAATTTTATGCATTTATAGCATCAGAGAATTTTAGTGTGGATTTGATATTAGATCGCGTAGGTCATCAGGTTGACTTAGCCATAAGTGGAATTGGCTAAATTGTTACATACTAAATCTCCCGGCATAACCAAACAAGTAAGCGAGGTCTGTGCTGACCACACTATTTTGCCGCGAGAAGAAAGACGAGGTGGGACTCAGGCCGGAACCAGCCGCCCGGCGCCATTCTCGACTGCGAAGGCGGCCCGCGTGCTGAGGACGCCGCCCGGTCGGGTGACCTGGTCGAGGACCTTGAACTCCGTCCGCCAGACCTCCGGGCTCACGTCGCAGACGACGTAGCCCCGCTGGGCGTTGTTGAACTTCAGGAAGGGATTGTCGGCCAGGTAGCGGCGGCCGTCCGCGCGCTGGTCCACCCCGTCGCCACCGGAACTGATGGAGGTGGCGACGAACTCCACGGCCAGGGGCGCGCCGGCGGGGTTGCGGCTGTCGCGGAACACCTCTCCGGCATAGTGCTGGTGCTCGTCCCCCGTGAGGATGACGGTGTTGCCGATCCGCCGGTCCCGGAGATGAGCGAGGAGCCGGGTCCGGGGCACGGCGTACCCCGCCCAGGTGTCCAGGTTGTAGCCGGGCTCGGGCCCCTCCCGGCGCTCCAGGTCCATGACCATGACCTGCTGGGCCAGGACCTTCCACCGCGCCTGTGAGCGGGCGAGATTGCGGAAGAGCCAGGCCTCCTGCGCCCGACCCAAAACCTGTGCAGCAGGGTCACGGACCGCATCGCAGGTGGTCGCCCACTTGTCGCCGCAGGGCTGATCCGTGCGGTGGGACCGGGTGTCGAGGAGGTTGAGGTCGAGCAGCCGGCCCCAGGCAGCGCTCCGGTAGACCTGCATTCGGACGCCCCGGGGAAAGGACGAGGCCCGCAGGGGCATGTGCTCGTAATAGGCCTGCAGGGCGATCTGCCGGCGGAGGTTGAAAACCTCGGGGGGCGTCCCGTCCTGGTCCTTCTCCCCGACCCAGTTGTTGTCGATCTCGTGGTCGTCCCAGGTGCAGAACCAGGCGGCGGAGGCGTGGCTGGCCTGAAGGTCCGGGTCCATCTTGTACTGGGCGTAGCGTCGCCGGTAATCGTCGAGGGAATAGATCTCCCCGCCGAGATGGGCGCGGGGGAGCCAGGGCCGGGGCGGGGCGGCCGCACCGCGGCCCTCGTAGATGTAGTCGCCGTAGCAGTAGATGAAGTCCAGGCCCTCCTCGGCGATCCTGCGGTGCGCCGTATAGAGGCCCTGCTCGTAGGACTGGCAGCCGACGATGCCAAAGCGGGCCCGGCGGGGCTGGGCGGACCGGGTCGGCGTCGTCCGGGCGCGCCCCGGGGGCGAGGCCTCGCCTCCCGCCAGGAAGCGATAGGCGTAGTCCCGGTCCGGCTCCAGGCCCGCCACCTCCACATGAACAGAGTGCCCGAGCTCCGGACGGGCGAGGGCTTCGCCGCGCCGCACCACCTGGGTGAAGCCTGGGTCCGCCGCGACCTCCCAGGTGACGGGAGCCGCCACCGGGGGCATGCCGCCGCCGGGTTCCAGCGGCTTCGGGGCGAGGCGGGTCCAGATCACGAAGCCATCCTCGACGGGATCACCCGCCGCGACCCCGAGCTGAAAGGGGAAGTCAGCAAAGACGGGATTGGCCCTGGCCCGCCAGGTGGGAACGAGGCTCGTTGCGCCCGCGGCGAGGGAGAGGAGAAGACCCCGGCGTGACGGGGGCGGGGCGTGGGACATGGAACCTCCGCAACAGACGGGAGATACCCTAGAGCAGATTTGTGACAGGCCCAATCCGGCGACCGCCGCCCGGTGGCCCGCCTACCCCTCCCCGCCCTCCAGCTGCAGGAACCAGACCTTCGCTGCGCCCCAGGTGCGGGCGTCGAGGAGAGTGTAGCCCGGGGCGTCGGGGGTCGGCTCGCCGGCGCCGGTCTCCAGCACTGCGAGGGCGCCGGGGGCCAGCCAGCCGCCTTCGCGCAGGCGGGCCAGGGCGGTCTCGCCGAGGCCCTTGCCGTAGGGCGGGTCGAGGAATGCCAGGGTGAAGGCCGGGCCGTCGGCGCCGGGGCGCACCCCCAGGTCTGTCGCGTCGCGGCGGTGGATCCGGGTGCGCCCGAACAGGGCGAAGGCCTCGGCGTTGTCGCGGATGGCGCCCCGGGCGGCGGCCTCGGTCTCCACGAAGAGGCAGAAGGCGGCCCCGCGGGAGAGGGCCTCGAAGCCCAGGGCGCCCGAACCCGCGAAGAGGTCGATGACCCGGGCGCCGGCGAGGGGCGGGGCCCAGGCGGCGTGTTCCAGGATGTTGAACACGGCCTGGCGGGCGCGGTCGGAGGTGGGTCGGGTGCCCTGACCCGGCGGCGCGGCGAGGCTTCGGCCCTTCAGGGCGCCGGAAACAATGCGCATGGCGAGATCGCCTCGGTCAGGTCTAGGGTGGTGGCGGGATGGAGACAGACAGGGAGGTCCTGATGAGCCTGGTGACCCGTGAACGCAAGGGGGCGGCGGTCGTCCTGACCTATGCCAACCCGCCCTGGGGCACGATGACCGCGGCCGGGGCCCGGGAGATGTACGCCGAGGCCAGGGCCGCCCTGGACGACCCTGACGTCCGCTGCCTGGTCCTGACCGGGGGCGTGCCCGGCATCTTCATCCGGCACTACGACGTGGACGAGCTGGCCGACATGAGCGCCCGCCTGCAGGACGGGCCGCCGCCGGCCCCGCCCCGAGCCGACACCCCGCCGCCATCGCCCGGCTTCCTGGAACTGACCGACATCATCGCCGCGGCGGACAAGCCCGTGGTGGCGGCCATCAACGGCCTGTGCCAGGGCGGCGGCTTCGAGCTGGCCCTGGCCTGCGACATTCGCATCGCCACCCCGGAGGCGGCCTCCATCGGCCTGCCCGAGACCCGGATCGGCATCTTTCCCGGCGGCGGCGGAACCCAGCGCCTGCCCCGGGTGGTGGGCGAGGCCAGGGCCCTGGAGATCATCCTGCGCGGCCTGACCTTCACAGGCGCGGAGGCCCACGCCATCGGCCTGGTGCACGAGCTTTCGGCCGATCCCCTGGCCCGGGCGCTGGAGATGGCGCGCGAATGGGAGGGCCGCGGGGCCGAAGGCATCGCCGCCGCCAAGCGGCTTACCCGCGCGGCCCTCGACCGCCCCCTTTCGGAGGGCCTTTCCGAGGAGCGCCGCGCCTTCCTGGAGGTGATGCGGACCGGCTCGGCCCGCGGGGCCCTGGAGGGCGCCCGCCGTCCGGTGGAGATTCAGAAGGTTTGACCGGACGCGCCTTGGGCGCCGTCGAGGACCGGCTGATGTCGGTCTTGCCGGCTCGTTCGGCGTCGGGCTTGCGGGACCCCGGTTTCCGGGACTCAGGCTTGCGGGATCCCGGTTTCGGGGCCGAGCGCCCACCCGGCGGCTTGGGCTTAGGCCGCGCCCAGCCGGCCTTGTAGGCCGGGCGACCGCGGGTTTCGGAAGCCTCGGCGGACACGATGGCCTCGCCGGCGCCCTCCCGGCGCTTCTCGGATACAGGCGCCCGGCGGCTCCACTTCGGTTTGTCACCCCGGGGCAGGTCCTCAGGCGGGATCAGGTCGCTGAAGAGCTCGCGGATCACGCGGGGCCCCACCTCCTCGATCTCGCCGGGGGGCAGGGTCGACAGGGCGAAGGGACCGTAGGCGAGGCGGATCAGCCGGTTGACCTTCAGGCCCACCGATTCGAGCACCTTGCGAACCTCGCGGTTCTTGCCCTCGGACAGGGTGACGGTGATCCAGAGGTTGGCGCCCGAGGCGCCGTCCCTGGCCTTGTCGATCACCGCCTCGATGGGGCCGTAGCGCACGCCGTCCACGGTCACTCCAGCCTTGAGGGCGTCCAGCCGATCCTGGGTGATCCGGCCGAAGGCGCGGGCCCGGTAGCGGCGGACCAGGCCCGTGGACGGCAGTTCCAGGGCGCGGGCCACGCCTCCGTCATTGGTCAGGAGGAGGAGGCCCTCGGTGGCCAGGTCCAGGCGGCCGACGGAGATCAGCCGGGGCAGGCCTTGCGGGAGGCCCTGGAAGACGGTGGGCCGGCCCTGGGGGTCCTTGTGCGAGGTCACCAGGCCCGCGGGCTTATGATAGCGGAACAGGCGCACGGGTTCAGCCTCGCCCACCACCTCGCCATCGACGGTGAGGATGTCGTCGGCCTCGATCCGGACGGCCGGGGTCGTCAGGGTGCGGCCATTGATGGCGACCCGCCCCTCGGCGATCAGCCGCTCCACCTCGCGGCGCGAGGCCACTCCGGCCCGGGCCAGGGCCTTGGCGATTCGCTCGCCGCCGCCCTCCGGGGATTGACCTTCGTCGCCGCCGGGGGTTCGTAACGGATCGTGGACCATGACCCGGAGTACATGCGCATTGCGCTGGCCGAGGCGCAAGCCGCCGCGGACCGGGGGGAGACCCCCGTGGGCGCCGTCGTGGTGGATCCGGCGACTGGCGAGGTCATCGCTGCGGCGGGCAACGCCCCTATCGGCGAGTCCGACCCCACCGCCCATGCAGAGATTCGCGCCCTGCGGGCGGCGGCCCGGAAGCGGGGCAACTACCGGCTGACCGGACTGACCCTCTACGTGACCCTGGAGCCCTGCCCCATGTGCGCCGGGGCGATCAGCCACGCCCGGATCGGGCGGGTGGTGTTCGGCGCGGAAGATCCCAAGGGCGGCGGCGTCGTGCACGGGGCGCGGGTCTTCGAACAGCCCACCTGTCACTGGCGGCCGGACGTCGCAGGCGGCCTCCTGGCGCCGGAGTCCGCCGCCCTGCTGAAGGGATTTTTCCGCGTCCGGCGCGGCCGCCGGTCAGGTCAGACGGCGGCGATAGAGGGCGAGGAGGGCTGACCAGGCCCGCTCGGCGGCCTCGGGGTTGTAGACGGCCGATCCAGGCACGCACCAGCCATGCTGGGCGCCGGCATAGACCTCGACCTCGGCGAGACGGCCGGCGGCCCTGAAGGCGGACCTGAGGGTGTCCTTGGCCTGGGGTTCCTTCTGGTCATCATTCTCGGCGATGGCCACCAGATAGTCCGCCCGGGTGCGCGCAATGAGCCGGTGAGGACTGTCGGGACCGGCGGTGACAAGGCCGCCTCCGTGGAAGGATCCGACGGCGGCGATCCGGTCGGGCAGGGCCGCGGCGGCCTGGAAGGCCATGGGACCGCCCATGCAGTAGCCCTGCACGCCCGCGCCCTTGCCGGGGTCGACCAGGGACTGGCCGTCCAGCCAGGCGAAGCAGGCGATGGCGTCGCGGGCGGTCGCCTCTGGGGTCAGGGCCGACCGGAGTTCCATCAGCTTCGCCCGGTCGGCGGGATCGGCCCAGTTGACGGGACCCGCCGGGATGGGCGCGCGGCCCTTCCGGTAGAAGGGATTGGGGACCAGGACGGCGTAGCCCTCGGCGGCCATGCGCCCCGCCATCTGCCGGAAGACCGGGCGCAGGCCCATGATGTCGGTCCAGACCAGGACCGCAGGCCAGCCGCCAGGAGGTGTCTTTCCCATGGGGTGGACGAAGACGGCGTCGCAGGCGCCGTCCGGCGTCTGCACCTCGACATCCATCTCCATGACCTTCAGGGGCGCGGCGGCGGCCGGCGCCGAAGCGGCCACGGCGGCGCCGGCGGCGATAAGGCCGAGATCGCGCCGGGACAGGCCGGTGTCCGACGGAGGCGAACCGGGGCGTTGGACGTCATCGTTCATGGCGGGCTCCTGACCAGACCTGGAGGCACGATTATGCGCCCGCCCGCGCCGCCTGTCAGCCCAGGTGCGCCCCGGCGGCGGCGAGGGCGGCGGCGAGAACCACCGGCCGGCCCTGGGCCGCCAGGGCGTCCGCCAGGGCGGTGAGGCAGAGCCGGACATGCCAAGGGGTCGCCGAGGCGCCCATGAGGCCGATCCGCCAGACCTGGCCCTTCAGGGGTCCGAGGCCCGCGCCGATCTCCAGGTCCCAGCGCGCCAGCATGTGGGCCCGCACGGCCGCCTCGTCGACACCCTCGGGAACCCGGACGGTGTTCAGCTGCGGCAGGCGATGTTCGGGGGCGACCAGCATCTGCAGCCCAAGAGCCTCCAGGCCGGCGACCAGGGCCTCGTGCATCCGGGCGTGGCGGACAAAGACGGCCTGCTGGCCCTCCTCGAAGAGGGCCACGAGGGATTCATGCAGGCCGTACAGGGCGTTGATGGGCGCAGTGTGGTGATAGGTCCGCCCCCCCTCGCCCCCCCAATAGGCCATCAGCAGGCTGACATCGAGGAGCCAGTTGCGGACCGGGGTCTTGCGCGCGGCGATGGCCTCGAGGGCGCGGGGCGAGAAGGCCACGGGGGACAGGCCCGGAGGCGCCGAGAGGCACTTCTGGGTCCCGGAGTAGAGGACGTCGGCGTCCCAGGCCGCGGCGTCGACGGGCACGCCCCCGAGGGAGGTCACGCAGTCGACGATGGACAGGGCGCCGTGACGGCGGGCCAGGGCGCAGAGGGCGGCGGCGTCGGAGCGGACACCGGTGGAGGTCTCGGCGTGGACGAAGGCCAGCACCTTGGCCGGGCCAGAGGCCAGGGCGGCCTCGACCGCGGCGACGTCGACGGGTTCGCCCCAGGGAGCGTCGACCCGCACCGCCTCGGCGCCGGCGCGGCCGGCCATGTCGGCCATGCGGCCGCCGAAAACGCCGTTGACGGCGATGACCGCCCGGTCGCCGGGCTCAAGGAGGTTCATGAGCGCCGCCTCCATGCCCGCCGTCCCGGGCGCCGGCAGGGGGACGCAGGCATGGTCGGGAGCATTGAACAGGCGCGCCAGGGCGGCCTTGATCTCTTCCATCAAGTCCTGGAAGGCGGGGTCCAGGTGCCCGACCGTCGGCCGGGCCAGGGCCGACAGCACCCGCGGGCTGACGTCAGAGGGGCCAGGGCCCATGAGGATACGCCTCGGCGGCTGGAAGCTCTGCATGTCGCCCTCCCTGTTCAGCGCGCGAGGATTAGGCGAAGCCCGGGCCCGTGTCAGCACCTGCGATCAGCGGAAGGGCGGTTCGTCGAAGCTGCGGAGCTTGCGGGAATGCAGGCCGGCGCCCTCCCGTCGCAGGAGGTCCACCGCCGCAAGGCCGATTTGGAGGTGTTGGCCGATGGCCCGGTCGTAGAAGGCGTTGGCCTGGCCCGGCAGCTTGATCTCGCCGTGCAGGGGCTTGTCAGACACGCAGAGCAGGGTGCCGTAGGGCACCCGGAACCGGTAGCCCTGGGCGGCGATGGTGGCGCTCTCCATGTCGATGGCCACGGCCCGAGACTGATTGAACCGCAGGGCGCTGGATGAGTACCGAAGCTCCCAGTTGCGGTCGTCGGTGGTGACCACCGTGCCGGTGCGCAGGCGCCGCTTGAGGGCCTCGCCGCTCTCGCCGGTGACGGTTTCGGCCGCCCGACCCAAAGCGACCTGCACCTCTGCGATGGGCGGGATCGGAATCTCGGGCGGCAGGACGTCGTCGAGGACGTGGTCGTCGCGCAGGTAGGCGTGGGCCAGGACGTAGTCGCCGATGGTCTGGGAGCCCCTCAGCCCGCCGCAGTGGCCGATCATCAGCCAGGCCTCGGGCCTGAGGACCGCCAGGTGATCGGTGATGGTCTTGGCGTTCGAGGGGCCCACGCCGATGTTGACCAGGGTCACGCCCCGACGACCGGGCGCCATGAGGTGATAGGCCGGCATCTGGTGGCGCCGCCAGGTCGCATCCGCGACGACCTGCTCGGGATTGGGCGTGTCCCGGGTGACAAGGACGCCTCCGGCGGTGGAGAGGGCGGTGTAGCCCTCGTCGGCGCGCAGGCGCTCACAGGACCAGCGGACGAACTCGTCCACATAGCGGTGATAGTTGGTGAAGAGGACATAGGACTGGACGTGCTCAGCCGGGGTCCCTGTGTAGTGGGTGAGCCGGGCGAGGGAGAAGTCGGTCCGCAGGCCGTCGAAGAGGGCAAGAGGGCGGGCCGCCTCGGGCGGCGAGACCCAGAGGCCGTCCGCCACCTCGTCGCCGATGTGGGCCAGTTCGGTCGTGGGGAAGTGCCGGGCGATCTCGACGGCGCCGACATCGGCCTGGGCGAGGTCGACCGAGGCGTCAAGGACGTAGGCGAAGGGCATTTCCTGGGCGGAACGGCCGACGCTGACCGTGACATCGAAGTCCGCCATCAGCAGGGAGAGCTGCTCGACCAGGAAATCCCGGAAATGCCGGGGGCGGGTGACTGTAGTCTCGTAGGCGCCCGGGGCGCCCAGGCGGGCATAGGCCCGGGCGAGGCGCGGATAGCCCTGGCCTGCGGGCCAGACCAGCCTGAGGCTGGGATAGGCGAAGGCCCCTGAGGCCCGCAGGGCCGGGTCCGGCGGAACGCCACCGGACAGGAAATCATTCAGGGCGGTTCTCAGGGCGGTGACGGAGGCGTCGTACTCGGCCTCCAGCGCATCACAAATGCGCACAGCGTCGGCGTTTGGCGTCATGCCCCTTCATAGCGCGCTCCTCACCGAATGCCGAGGGGCGCCCGGCCCGGGATAGACGGCGGGTGTGTTCTTGGCCACAAGACGGGGGGGACCGAACTCGGGGGGGGACGTCATGCGCCTGTTCAACATCTTTGTCGTCGCCGCCATGGTGCTGGGCGTCCTGGCCGGCTGGGCCGCTCACACCTTCCTTTCCGCGGAACAGGCGGGGGCCTTCGCCGAGGGCCTGTCGGTCATCACCACCATCTTCCTGCGCATGATCAAGATGATCATCGCCCCCCTGGTCTTCGCCACCCTTGTGGCGGGGATCGCCCACATGGAGGACGCCGCGGCGGTCGGCCGGGTGGGGGTGAAGTCCATCGCCTGGTTCCTGCTGGCCTCCATCGTCTCGCTGACGGTGGGTCTGTTGATGGTCCACCTGATCCAGCCGGGCGCGGGCATGGCCCTCGACCCTTCAGCCCTGGCGGACCGGGCGGTTGCGCCGGCGGCCAAGCTGACTCTGAAGGAGTTCCTGACCACCCACCTGGTGCCGGACTCCATCATCAAGGCCATGGCCAACAACGAAATCCTGCCGATCGTGGTGTTTTCGGTCTTCGTCGGCACAGCCGTGGCCTCGATCGACGACCGGGCGCCGGCGGTGCTGAATCTGGTGGAGCAGGTCTCGGCCATCATGCTGAAGGTGACCGGATACGTCATGCTGGTGTCGCCGGCGGCTATCTTCGCCTCTCTCGCCTCAGTGATCGCCACCAAGGGTCTCGATATCCTGGGGGCCTACGCCAAGTTCGTCGGCGGCTTCTACCTCTCGCTCGGCGCCCTCTGGACCCTTTTGCTGGCCGCCCTGATCCTCATTGTGGGCCTTCGCGGACTGAAGCTCATCGCCGGGATCCGCGAGCCTATGCTGCTGGCCTTCTCGACCGCCTCTTCGGAGGCGGCCTACCCCGGCACCCTGGCGGCGCTGCAGAAGTTCGGGGTCTCCCGCAAGGTGGCGAGCTTCGTCCTGCCCCTCGGCTACTCGTTCAACCTGGACGGGTCGATGATGTACTGCACCTTCGCCACCCTGTTCATCGCCCAGATCTATGGGATCGAGCTGACCCTGATGCAGCAGATCACCATGCTGGGCCTGCTGATGGTGACCTCGAAGGGTATGGCCGGCGTGCCCAAGGCCTCCATCGTCGTGATCGCTGCGACCCTGGCCTATTTCGGCCTGCCGGAGGCTGGGATCGGCATCATCCTGGCCGTGGACCAGCTGCTCGACATGGGCCGGTCAGCCACCAACGTGGTGGGCAACTCGGTGGCCAGCGCCGTGGTGGCCAAGTGGGAGAATCAGATCGGGCCAGGGGAGGAGGAGGCGTCCAAGCCGGTGTGAAGGCGGTCTTCCACCCGCGCGCCCGTCTCCCCATATTCCGGCGGTCAGACTCCATGGGGCGGAACCCGATGCGAAATACCCTGAAGACCTTCACCCTGCTGGCCGCGCTGACGGCCATCTTCGTGGGGATCGGCTACAGCATGGCCGGCCTGAACGGCATGCTGATCGCCTTCGGCCTGGCCGTGGCGATGAATCTCTTCAGTTACTGGAACTCGGACAAGATCGTCCTGAAGATGTACCGGGCGGCGCCGGTAGACGACTCCCACCCGGACCCGCGCGTGAGGGCCTACGCCTCGGACGTCCGCGACCTGGCGGCCCGGGCGCAGATGCCTCTGCCGAAGATTTACATCATCGATCAGGACCAACCCAACGCCTTCGCCACCGGCCGGAACCCCGAGAACGCCGCGGTCGCCGCGACCCGAGGTCTCCTGGAGATGCTGGACCGGCGCGAGATACGCGGCGTCATGGCTCATGAACTGGCCCACGTGAAGCACCGCGACACCCTCACCATGACGGTGACGGCGACGATTGCGGGGGCGATCTCCACCCTGGCCAACCTGGCGGCCTTCAGTGGACTGTCGGGCGACAGCGACCGCCGCGGGGCGGGCCTCCTGGGCATTGTGGTCATGATCCTGGCGCCGATCGCCGCCGCCCTGGTGCAGATGGCCATCAGCCGGAGCCGCGAGTATGAGGCCGACCGTGCCGGGGCGGAGATTTCCGGCGACCCGGAGGCCCTGGCGAGCGCCCTGCGGAAGATCGAGGCCTACGCCCACGGGGTCCGCAACCCGGACGCCGAGGCCAATCCGGCCACCAGCCACATGTTCATTATCAACCCCCTGCACGGGGAGGGGATGGACAACCTGTTCTCGACCCACCCGTCCACCGCCAACCGGGTGGCGGCGCTGATGGAGCTGATGGGCCGGCGGACCGCCTGACCGGAGCGCCTACTCGGCGGGCTCCGCCGGGACGCTGCGGCGGGCCATGAGGCGGTCGAACTCGGTCCAGACGCCGACCTCGCCGTGCCATTGCCCCCGGGTCGCCGCCTTGGAGTACTCTGTGGACCGGGCCTCGAAGAAGTTGGCGTGCTCGACGCCCGAGATCATCGACTGCAACCAGGGCAGGGGGTTCTCCTTCACGCCGTAGACCTCCGGCAGGGCCAGCTGGCGCAGGCGCCAGTCCGCGATGAAGCGGATGTAGGCCTTGATGTCGTCGGGGGTCATGCCCTGGACCTCGCCGGCCGAGAAGGCCAGGTCGATGAACTTGTCCTCGAGGCTGACCACGGTCTTGCAGCAGTCGACGATGTCGTCCGCCACGGCGGGGGTGACTGCCCCCGTCTCCTGGTTGAAGGCATGGTAGAGCTTGATGATGCCCTCACAGTGCAGGCTCTCGTCCCGCACCGACCAGGACACGATCTGCCCCATGCCCTTCATCTTGTTGTGCCGGGGGAAGTTCATCAGCATGGCGAAGCTGGCGAACAGCTGCAGACCCTCGGTGAAGGCGCCGAACATGGCAAGGGTCCGGGCGATGTCCGCCTCGGTGTCAACGCCGAACTGCTGCATGTAGTCGTGCTTGGCCTTGAGTTCCTGGAACTCCAGGAAGGCTGTGAACTCCGAATCGGGCATGCCGATCGTCTCGAGCAGCAGGGCGTAGGCGGCGATGTGGATCGTCTCCATGTTGGAGAACGAGGCCAGCATCATCTTGATCTCGGTCGGACGGAAGACGCGCGAGTAGCGCTCCATGTAGTTGTCGTTCACCTCAACGTCCGACTGGGTGAAGAAGCGGAAGATCTGGGTGAGGAGGTTCCGCTCACGGTCGTTGAGCTTGGCCGCCCAGTCCTTGAGGTCCTCGCCGAGGGGAACCTCCTCCGGCATCCAGTGGACCTGCTGCTGGCGCTTCCAGAAGTCGTAGGCCCAAGGATAGCGGAAGGGCTTGTAGGCGTAGGACGGGGTGAGCAGGCCAGGCAGGGCGGACTTGGCGGGCACGGTCAGGCTCTCCTCGGGAAGACGATTGAACTCAGCGGCTCGGGCGGCGATCTAGACACGGGTTTCATCCGATATCTAGGGGGTCTCGCCTCGGCAAGCCCAACATTTTGTGTACGACCTGGGGATGCCCGGCCTACTGGCAGGCCAGGCATTCCTCGTAGTCGGTACGCTCCGAGTCGGCCAGCTCGATGCTGGCGACGGCCTCGGCGCCCGCGTGGGCGGCCCGCTGAACGGACTTGGAGCGCAGGTAGTAGAGGGACTTGCATCCCTGCTCCCAGGCGGACCAGTGCAGCATGTGGAGGTCCCACTTGTCCACGTCGCCCGGCAGGAAGATGTTCACAGACTGGGACTGGCAGATGTCCGGCGTACGGTCGGCGGCCAGCTCGACCACCCAGCGCTGGTCCAGTTCGAAGGCGGTCTTGAAGACGTCCTTCTCATCCTGGGTCAAGACGTCGAGGTGCTGGACTGAACCCTCATTTTCGAGAATCGAGTCCCAGACGGACGGAATGTTCTGGCCCCGGGCCTCGAGCAGCCGCTCCAGGTAGGGATTGCGGACGGCGAAGGTGCCGGACAGGGTCTTGTGGGTATAGATGTTGGCGGGAATGGGCTCGATACCCGCGCTGGTCCCGCCGCAGATGATGGAGATCGACGCGGTCGGGGCGATGGCCAGCTTGTGCGAGAAGCGTTCCATCATGCCACGCTCGGCGGCGTCGGGGCAGGGGCCGCGCTCGGCCGCGAGGACCCGCGAGGCGGCGTCGCACTGGCGGCGCAGGTGCTTGAAGAGCCGCATGTTCCAGGACTTGGCCATGGCGGACTCGAAGGGCACGTTCTGCATCTGCAGGAAGGAGTGGAAGCCCATCAGCC
The DNA here is from genome assembly GCA_020401865.1 of Phenylobacterium sp. Classification (GTDB taxonomy): domain Bacteria; phylum Pseudomonadota; class Alphaproteobacteria; order Caulobacterales; family Caulobacteraceae; genus Phenylobacterium. Next base: position 90,042 of record JADCAS010000011.1, read on the forward strand.
CCAAGCCCACCGAACGCTCGCGCCGGGCGGCATAGATGGCGTTGGCCATGCTGGACGGCGCCCGGGTGATGAAGTCCTCGAGCACATTATCGAGGAAACGCATGACGTCCTCGATGAAGGTCGGATGGTCACGCCATTCCAGGAAGGTCTCGGCGTTCACCGAGGACAGGCAGCAGACGGCGGTGCGCTCCTTGCCCAGATGATCCAGTCCGGTGTGAAGCATGATCTCCGAGCACAGGTTCGACTGGCGCACCGACAGGCCCAGGTCCCGCTGGTGCTGAGGCATGGAGCGGTTCACGGTATCGGAGAAGATCAGATAGGGCTCACCGGTCTGCAGGCGGATCTCGAGGATCTTCTGCCACAGGCTGCGGGCGTCGACCTCGCGCAGGACCTCGCCGGTCTTGGGAGAGCGCAGGCCGAAGGGCGCGCCGTCGCGGACGGCCTCCATAAACTCGTCGGTGATGGAGATGCCATGGTGCAGGTTCAGGGACTTGCGGTTGAAGTCGCCGGACGGCTTGCGGATCTCGAGGAACTCCTCGATCTCGGGATGGTGGATGTCGAGGTAGACGGCCGCTGAGCCCCGGCGCAGGGAGCCCTGACTGATCGCCAGGGTGAGGCTGTCCATGACCCGGATGAAGGGGATGATGCCGCTTGTCTGGCCCGCGCCCTTCACCTTCTCGCCGATGGAGCGGACACCCCCCCAATAGGTGCCAATGCCGCCGCCGTTGGAGGCCAGAGCGACATTCTCGTTCCACACACCCTGGATCCCGTCGAGGGAGTCGTTCACGGCGTTCAGGAAGCAGGAGATGGGCAGGCCTCGATCAGCGCCGCCGTTGGACAGGACCGGAGTGGCCGGCATGAACCACAGGCGGGAGATGTAGTCGTAGACCCTTTGGGCGTGATCGGCGTCGTCGGCGTAGGCGGTCGCCACGCGGGCAAACATGTCCTGGTAGGACTCGCCCGGGAGGAGATAGCGGTCCTCGAGGGTGGTCTTGCCGAAGTCGGTCAGCAGAGCGTCCCGCGAGCGGTCCACCTGGACCTTCCGCACCAACTGGAGCTGGGGGCGTTCCGCCCGCTCGTGCGCGGCCTTTGCCTCCGTCTCAACCGCTCGCCTCACTGCTTCACCACCGCTCATGCCCTGCACCCGCAATCCTCACTGGCGGCGCGGATCTGGTCCGGGCCCACCACTTCATTAAACGTCTATATCTAGTGGGCGCCCCGCCCGACTACGCAACATCATGGGGCCATGACCCTAATGACTCGTCAACGGGGCGGGCGGGTTGTCCCCGGGAGTTTTTTGCTAACAAGAGGTTAACAGGGGGCTTGACGCTTGAACATGCTGGAGTTTCGAGAGGCTCGGAAACACCGATTCACGAGACTGTGAACATCAGGGCGCGACAGACTTCCCGGGCCGCACGATGCCCCAGGGCGGCGCGCCAGGCATGAAAAAGGGGCCCGGTCGCGAGACCGGGCCCCGGTGTTTCCAGGCGTTTCCGCCTGCGATCGAGATCAGAAGTTGATGTCGATCGTCGAACGGCGGTTCAAGGGTTCCTTCACGCCATCGCCGGTGGCGACCGCGAGTTCGGTTTCACCCTTCCAGTCGACCTGCATCAACTGCTGGCCCACGCCCTGACCCACCAGAGCGTCGGCGACGGCCTTGGCCCGGCGCTCGGAGAGACGGACGTTGTAGGCCGGCGAGCCTGACGAGTCGGTGTGTCCGACCACGATCACTCGGGTCGCGTTCCCGGCCTTGGCGTACTCAGCTGCTTCCGTGACGATGGTCTGGGCTTCCGGCGTCAGGATGGACTGATCGAACGGGAAGTAGACCACAAACTGCTTGGCCTCGTAGGCCGGCGGCGGCGGAGGCGGCGGCGGCGGAGGCGGAGGCGGCGGAGGCGGGGGGGGCGGCGGAGGCGGCGGCGGCGGCGGCGCGAAGGAGTAACGCAGACCCACGGTGAGGGACTGGTCCTCATACGCACCGTTGAAGGCGCCGGGCTGCAGGGCATGGGTGCCCTTGGACGCGAAGGTCAGGTCCGAGCCGCTGAGGTAGCGGTAGGTCAGGTCCGCATCCAGACGGTCGGTGATGGCCCAGGCCACGCCGGCGATACCCTGCCAAGCGAAGGCCGTATCGTCATCGTCGATGGTCAGGTTCTGATAGGCCGGATTGGCGGGGGTCGCCGCAGGGCCCACCGGGGTGATGGTGGAGAACTGGCCGACGATGGCATCCGCTGTGGTCTGGTTGATGCCCACGCCCACCCCGATGAAGGGGTTCAGCGCCGAATCCGGCAGGATGTCGTAAATGACATTGCCCATCAGCGTGTAGGTCGTGAGGCTGCCGGTGGGCGATCCGCAGTTCGGGGCCGCCGTGGTGCGGACCACGCCCGCGGTGCAGAGGCCCTGGATCGCGTTGCTGGCGCCGCCGCGAACCGACTCGATGTCGCCGGGGCGGTAGCCGCCTTCCAGCTCGACGCGCCAGTTGCTGGAGACCTGATAACCAAGGCGGGCGAAACCGCTCCAGTCATCCGCCTGATTGAACTTCCAGTTGTAGGGCTTGCCGTTGGCGGCGTTGTTGCTCGACGTTCCATCGATGCCCATCGGCCAGTGATAGCCAAGATCGACCGCGCCATACCAGCCGACTTCCCGGGCAGAAGCCCCCGAAGCGATGGTCACGGCGGCCAGAGCCGCTCCAGCAAAAAGTTTGAGTTTCATTACAGAGCCCTCTCTTGCCCTCAGCGGAGACGAAACCGCTTTCACTGGCTTATATCAGACGAAGTATCACGTGGAAGTGTCGCTGACGCAACAGCAGGCTTTATTCGCTGGAATATCCACTGGCAAGCCTCGAAGCGCCGTCAGGATCCGACCCCCGCAGGATGACGACGGGGTTTTGCGAGAAACCCGTCGCCTCTGTTGAGTTCGCGCCGGAACTCGTCGCGTCGTTCGTGGATCGAGGCGATGACAGGTCCGGCGGGGGCTCCCAGGCCGAGAAGGACCGCCTCCGACAGCTGCAGGCTGGCCTCGACGGTTTCGGGGACCGCGTCAGTGACCCCCAGCTCATAGAGACGCAGGGCCTGCTGGCTGTCCCGGGCCCGGGCGAAGATGGCGAGGTCCGGGCGCCGCTCCCGGACCGAGGCGACAAGGGCCTCCACGGAGCCTGAATCCCCGCCATCAGAGTCCGAGGTGATCACGAGGGCGCGGGCGGACCCCAGGCCGCAGCGTTCCAGGAAACCCGGGCGCGAGGCGTCTCCGAAGTAGAGGCTTCGGCCAGACCGGCGCCCCCGGGCGACTACGGCGGCGTCCTGATCGATGGCTGACCAGGGCAGGCCATGCCGATCCAGCATCTCGCCCACCAGTCGCCCGACCCGTCCGAATCCGACGAGGAGGATCCGGCCCTCGGGCGCAGCCCCGGGGGCGTGCGGCGCCTCTGCCAGCCCCCCGGTCGTCCGCCCGGCGATCCGGAGCCCGAGGGCGGCCAGAAGCGGGATGCACATCATCGACAGGGTGGCGGAGACCAGGAGGCTCTGACCCAGGGCGTCGGGGACGAGGCCCAGCTGCATGGCGGAAGCCAGGATGACGAAGGCGAACTCGCCGCTGGCGGCCAGCAGGAGGGCCGTCTCGATCGCGACCCTCCAGGCCATGCCGAAGGCGCGGGCCAGTCCGAAGATCAGGGCGGTGTTCAGGGCCATCAGCCCGACGGTCACCCCAACGACCTGGAAGGGCTGTTCGAGGATCAGACCGACATCGAGGCCGATGCCGACCGCCAGGAAGAAGAGGCCAAGGAGCAGGCCCTTGAAGGGCTCGATGACCTGTTCGACCTCATGGCGGAACTCGGTCTCGGCCAGCAGCAGCCCGGCGACAAAGGCGCCCAGGGCCATGGACAGGCCGGCGAAGGCCGCCATCAGGCCAGAGCCGATCACCACCAGCAGGCAGGCGGCCATGAACAGCTCCTCGCTGCGGGCCCTGGCCACCGAGCGCATCATGGGGCGCAGCAGGAAGCGTCCGAACCCGACCAGGGCGGCCACCGCCAGGGCGGCGGGGGCGAAGCTCATGAGGATATCCGGCGACAGGGTCCCGCCGTCGTTCCGCCCCAGGATGGCCAGGGTGATCAGGATCGGCGCTACGGCCAGGTCCTGGAACAGCAGGACGGCGAAGGTCACGCGGCCAGCCTGGACATGCTGGCGGCGGCTCTCGGTCAGGATCGGCATAACCACTGCGGTGGATGACAGGGCCATGGCGGCGCCGACCGCCGCGGAGGCGGTCACCGAGGCCCCGAAGAGATAGGCGGTCAGGCCGACGATAAGGCCGCACCCCAGGACCTGCAGGGCGCCCAGGCCGAAGACGTAGCGCCGCATCAGCCAAAGCCGGGCCCATGACAGCTCCAGCCCGATCATGAACATCAGGAAGACCACGCCCAGCTCGCCAAGCTGGGCGAGCTCCTTCGGCGAATCGATGGTCAGCTCCGCCGCCCAGGGCGCCAGGGACCCGAGGGCGCCCAGGCCCGAAGGGCCGAGGAGAACGCCGGCGCCGAGGAAGCCGAGGATGGGACTGATCTTCCAGCGCCGGAACAGCGGAACGATGATGCCCGCCGTCGCCAGGAAGAGGATGACGTCCTTGAAATCGCCGGGAGCGGGGTGAGCCATGATCGTCCTCGTCGCCCGGGACTATGGAGCAAGCCGCCGGCTGAGGCGAGGCCCGGCGCAGCCTCGAGTCGGGGGCGGGAAGGGCGACGACGGGTACGCAGAAATCTCGTGCCTGGCGCCCCAGTCGGCGGCATGTTGATCGGCCTGACCTGCCCATGTTCGGAGATCCCGATGACCTTCGCCCGCCCGCTGATCGCCGCCTTGGTTGCGACCATCGCCCTGCCCGCCGCCGCCGCGGACCTCGCCGCCCCCCGGATGGGCGCCTGGGGCTTTGATATGGCCGGGCGCGACGCCGCGACGCCCGCCGGCAGGGACTTCTTCACCCACGCCAACGGCGCCTATCTCGAGGGACTGCAGATCCCCGCCGACCGTTCGAGCTTCGGGGCCTTCGACGCCCTGCGCGAGCTGTCTGTGAACCGGATGCGCGCCGTCCTCGAGACGGCGGCGGCCGACCCTGCGCCGACGGCGGACAGGGTGCGTCTTGCGACCCTCTACAGGAATTTTATGGACGAGGCGGCGGTCGCCGCCCTGGGTGCGAAGCCCATCGACCCGGCGCTCAGGGACATCCGCGCCATCCGGAACCACCGGGATGCAGCGCGGCTGATGGGCCGCTCCGCCACCGGCTTTGGCGGCTCCGTCTTCTCGGTATTCATCTCGGACGACGCCCGGAACCCGCAGGCCTACGCCGTCTACCTGAGCCAGTCCGGCCTGAACCTGCCGGACCGCGACTATTACCTGGAGGCCCGCTTCGAACGTCAGCGGGGGGAGTACCGAGCCTATGCCGAACGCTTGCTGGCCTTGGCAGGCTGGCCCGAACCCGGAAAGGCCGCGGACGCCATCCTGGCGTTCGAGATGAAGATCGCGAAGGCCTCCTGGACCAACGCCCAGCGTCGGGACCGGGATCGCACCTACAATCCCGCGACATCGGCGGAACTGGCCCGCATTGCGCCCGGCTTTCCCTGGGCCGACTACCTGTCCGGCGCAGGGCTGGGCAGTGTGGACCGGGTCGTCGTTCGCGAGTCGGGGGCCTTCCCCGAGATCGCCCGCATCTTCGCTGAAACCCCCTTGGAGACCCTCCGGGCCTATCTCGCCCTGAGCCTCGCCGACGAGGCGGCGCCCTACCGGTCCCCAGACTTCGACACGGCCAACTTCGACTTCCGCGGCAAGGTCCTGACCGGACAACCTGAGCAGCAGCCGCGTTGGAAACGAGCCGTCGCCCTCGTCGATGAACAGCTTGGCGAAGCCCTGGGTCGGGATTACGTGGCCAACTACTTCCCGCCGGAGTCCAAGGCCCTCATGGAAGGACTGGTGGCCGACATCAAGGCCGCCATGCGCAAGCGGATCGAACGGGTCTCCTGGATGGGACCTGAGACCCGGGCCAGGGCCCTGGAGAAGATGTCGAAGTTCAGCGTCATGATCGGGTATCCCGAGGTCTGGCGCGACTATTCGGGACTTGAGCTGAAGCCTGGGGATCTCTTCGGCGACGTCTCCCGCGCGCGAAAGTGGAGCTGGGACCGACTCGTGGCCCGCCTCGGCCAGCCCGTCGACAGGAGAGAGTGGGGCATGACCCCAGCCACAGTGAACGCCTACTACTCTTCGACCCGGAACGTCATCGTCTTTCCGGCCGCCATTCTCCAGCCGCCCTTCTTCGATCCCGCGGGCGACATGGCCATCAACTACGGCGCCATCGGCGGGGTGATCGGCCACGAGATCACCCACGGCTTCGATGATCAGGGCCGCAAGTCCGATGGGGACGGCCGCCTGAGCGACTGGTGGACCCCGCAGGATGCGGATCGCTTCAAGGCGGAGGCCGCCAAGCTGGGCGCCCAGTACGCCGCTTTTGAGGCCCTTCCCGGAGTCTTTATCAAAGGTGACCTGACCATGGGTGAGAACATCGCCGACCTGGGCGGCATCCTGCTCGCGCTCGACGGTTACCGCGCCTCCCTGAAGGGGGCTCCAGCCCCGGTGATCGACGGTCTGACAGGCGACCAGCGGGTCTTCTACGGGTGGGCCCAGGTCTGGCGGACCAAACTCCGGGAGGACCGGGCGCGCCAATTGCTGACCACGGGGCCCCACTCGCCGCCCCAGGCGCGCGTGAACCTGCCGGTCCGGAACATCGACGCCTTCCATGAAGCCTTCGGCGTCAAGCCGGGCGACCCCATGTACCTGCCCGTCGACCAGCGCGCCCGGATCTGGTGACCGGTCAGGCCGTCCGGACCAGAATGTCCCGGGCGGCGTGGACGCCGGTGGCGAAGACCGCCTGCAGGAGATAGCCCCCCGTAGGCGCCTCCCAGTCGAGCATCTCGCCGGCGACCCAGACGCCGGGACGGGCGCGGAGCTGGAGCCCCCCGTCGAGGTCCTCGAACCGGACCCCTCCGGCGGTCGAGATGGCGCGCTCCATGCCCGTGGTCGCCATCAACCGAATACGGATCGCCTTGATTCGCGCAGCCAGGACCCGGGAGTCTCCGGGAAGGGGACCCGCTTCCCGCATCAGGGCGATGGCGGCGGGCGGCAGGGATGCGGCCTTCCTCAGCCGGTTGGAGAGACTGGCCTTCCGGTCCTGACGGCCGATCCGGGCTGCAAGGTCGATGACCGTATGGTCCGGCCTCAGGTCGATCTCGACGGTCGCCTCTCCCGTCGCAGCGATGGCGTCGCGCAGGTCGGCGGAGAGGGCGTAGACGGCGCCCCCCTCCAGCCCCCGGGAGGTCAGCAGGACCTCCCCCCGGGCCCGGCGCTCCCCGAACCGGAGTTCAACCGCTTTCAGGGGTGTCCCCGCGAACCGGTCGGTCAAGGTCGGGCTGAGGGTTCCGACGAAGCCGCAGTTGGCCGGCCGCAGGGGCGCCGGCGCTGCGCCGGCGGAGGCCAGCAGGTCCGTCCAGGCGCCGTCGGCGCCGAGGCGGGGCCAGCTGGCGCCGCCGAGAGCCAGGAGGAGGGCGTCGGCTGGCTCCGGGACAGGGGCGTCCTCCGCCTGCCGGAAGAGGGGATGACCGTCGGCGTCCCACCCGGTCCAGGTCGAGCGGAGACGGAGCTCTACGCCCAGCCCGGCCAGGCGGGCGAGCCAGGCCCGGACCAGGGGCGAGGCCTTGAGGACCCGGGGAAAGACCCGTCCGCTGGTGCCGACGAAGGTGTCCTGGCCCAGGCCGGCCGCCCAGTCGCGGAGGGCCTGGGGGGGGAAGGCCTCCAGCAGGGGTGCAAGGGTCTCTTCCCGGCCGCCGTAGCGCCTGAGCATGTCGGCCAGGGCCTCCGAGTGGGTCAGGTTCAGTCCGCCGCGGCCGGCCATGAGCAGGCGGCGGGCGGGACTGGGCATGCGTTCGTGCACGACCACCCGCGCTCCGCCCCGGGCCAGGACCTCGGCCGCTATGAGGCCCGCAGGACCGGCGCCGACAATCACCACCTTCGGACCTGGCATGGAATGGGTGACTCCGGATTACGAAGGACAGGCAGGTCCCGGCCGGACGCGGGAGGAACCCGGGGTGGTCTTCCGGGGGCCCAGGCCTCCGACAGCCCGTCCGACCCCCAGATTTGACAGAAACGTCAATCTTTTTGGGATCGCCCAAAAAACAACCCGCCTTTCGGCGGGTTGCTTGGGCTTTGGAGCCCTGGATTCAGAAGGCGTTTCCTCCCCGAAACGCCGGAGATTGACGGTTCGAAGGCCGTCATGTCTCTCGCTGTTTCCGACTTGAAGGCAATTTCATGGCGGTGTCAACCGGCCCCGCAGGAGAGCGTCCAGACATCCGCAAGGCAGCGCGTTTCTTGACATTACTGTCAACTCTGGCCCAGGGCGGTGCGCAGGCGCGCGATCGGCGGACAGGCCGTCTCGAAGACGAAGTCTGGCCGTGAAGCGGTCACCGGACCCCGGCCCGCGGCCGTCAGCCGGGCCGCGACCCGGGCGACGAGGCCGACGGGCGCCAGGAGACCGTTCGGACGGCGGACAGCGCCCAGAGTCTCGAGCTCGGGAAGGATGGGGTCCTTGTCCCCGCCAGGCCAGATGAGGGTGGCCGAGGCGTGGGCCGCCGCCCGGGCTTCAAGGATCCGCAGCAGGGATTCCGCCGCCGCCATCCCCTCTGGCGTCCAGTCGGCCCGCAGCCCGGCGGTCAGTTGGGCCTCGCTCCTCAGGATGACGCCGTCCTCCAGAATCTTCAGATCATTCGCCCGAAGAGTCGCCCCGGTCGTGGTGATGTCCACCACGACGTCGGCGGCGCCCGCCGCAGGCGCGCCTTCCGTGGCGCCGCCGGATTCGACGATCCGGTAGTCGGCCACCCCATGCCGGGCGAAGAACTCCCGGGTCTGGACGAGGTACTTGGTCGCCACCCGAAGGCGTCGGCCGGTCCTAACCAGACGCTCGTGGGCCACCTCCTCCAGGTCGGCCATGGTCGAGGCGTCCAGCCAGCTGCGCGGGGCGGCGACCACCAGGTCGGCGCGGCCGAAGCCGAGAGGGCGCAGGAGCAGGGCCGAAGCGGCGGCCTCGACCCCCTGCTCCCGCAGCAGGTCCTCGCCGGTGACGCCCAGGTGGACCTCGCCGGAGACGAGGGCCGCAGCGATGTCACCGGCGGACAGCAGGCGCACCTGGACGCCGTCCACGCCCTGCAGGCGGGCGCGATAGCCCCGGTCGCCGCCGCTCATAGAGAGGCCGAGCCCGCAGTCCTGCAGCCAGGTCTCGACCTGTTCCTTGAGGCGCCCCTTGGAGGGGATGGCCAGGGTCAGGGCGTCGCTCATCGTCCGGTCTCCGCAATGGCCCGCCCGGGCCGGACCATGCCGCCCAGGGCCGACCCGCCGCCGGCGCCGCCCGACAGGCGGGCCTGCAGGCCGTCGTATCGTCCCCCGGCCGCGAGGGGCCGGTCCGGACCCAGGGCATCGGACAGGATCTCAACGACAAGGCCGTCGTAGTAGGCGAAGTCGCCGCGGGGCGCGGCGTCAAAGGTCGCCGCCGCGGAACCGGCGGAGGCCGCCTCGATCCGGTCCAGGCGCCGGGCCCAGTCAGCGAGCCGGGCCTGGAGGCCGGCGGCCTTCGGGGCGAGACGACCCAGCTGTTCGAGGGCGGCGCGGGGTGCGGCGCGGACGGTCAGGAAGGCCCGGATGGCGTCGGCCTGATCCGGCGACAGGGAGGGCGCCCGGGCGGTCTCGGACCGACGCACCAGGCGGGCGGCGATCTCGCCGGCGCTGCGACCGCCGACGGGCGTGATGCCCGACAGCATCCAGATCTCCTCCAGGAGGGCCGCGGCCTCCTCCGGCGGCAGGGCGCCCAGCCGCCGGGCGATCACGCCTTCGGAGGGATCATCAGACTCAGGACCGCCGGCGCGGTCGAGTTCCGCCGCCAGCCGACTGGGCCGGGCGGCCATTCGGGTCAGACGGGCCGCCAGGGCCCCGTTCAGGCCGAGGGACTCCACGAAGGCCGGAAAGAGACCCGCGTCCCCGAGGCGCAGGGACAGGTCGCCCCGTCCCCCGGCAAGGGAGGCGCGCCAGACCAGGTCCACCAGGTCGGCGTCGGCTGCGACACGGTCGCCGTCCTGCGCGAACCGCTCGATCCCGATCTGGAGGACCTCCTCGGCCTCGTCCTCGGAGGCGCGGAAGACAAGCCCTTCGTAGGCGTAGTCCCCAGAGGCGGCGCCGGACGCCAGGTGCAGGCGGGCGACCGGGGCGGTGAAATCGGGCCTCAGGCAGACCTCTTCCCCGCCGGCGGCCTGCAGCACGAAGAGGCGCGAGCGGAGGGCTTCCCCGGCCAGGTCCAGGACCAGGGAGAGGGGCTGGAGAACGGGGGGCTGCACCCAGGTCGCGCCGGTCTCGCGGAAGGCCGCGCGGATGGCCTCGAGCCGGTCGGCGGGCAGGCGGGGCTCCTGGATCATGGCGCCTCTCCGAGGATGCGGCGGACGACGGCCACCAGCCGGTCTCTCGGAACCGTCTGCTGGCCCGGTCGCTCGGCCCGCCAGGCGGCGTTGCCCGTGACGTCGGAAGCCAGGGCCCGGCCAAGGTCGAGGTCCTTGACCGTCACGGTCCCGGCGGCGATCTCGTCGCCCCCGAGGATGACGGCGGCGGGGGAGAGACGCCGGTCGGCGTACTTCATCTGGGCCTTCATGCCGGAAGCGCCGAGATAGACCTCGGCGGCGATCCCGGCGGCGCGGAGCTCGGCGGCCACGGCGAAGTAGGCGGCCATGTCGTCCGGCGAGAAGGCGATGACCACGACGGGTCCCCTCCCCTCCCGACTGTTTTCCCGGTCTGCGGCGCGCAGGGCGGCGGCGAGGCGCGAGACGCCGAAGGAAAAGCCGGTGGCCGGGGTGCGCTCGCCGGTGAAGCGGGCGATCAGGTCATCATAGCGCCCGCCGCCACCGACCGAGCCGAATCGGGCGGGCTGGCCCTTCTCGTCCAGGGTTTCCAGCCGCAGCTCAGCCTCGAAGACCGCGCCGGTGTAGTACTCCAGCCCCCGGACCACGGACGGGTCGAAGACCGCCCGGTCTGCGCCTACGCCCATGCCGGCCAGGGCCCGGTCGATGCCGGCCAGCTCCTCAAGGCCGGCGTCGCCCTCGGCCGAGCCGCCGATCACCCCGGCGATCCTCCGCAGGGTCTCGGCCCGATCGCCGGCGCCGGCGGCGGTGAAGGCCAGGACCGAGTCGATGGCGGCGGTCGCCAGCCCCGCCCCGCGGGTGAAGGCGCCGGACTCATCCTTCCGGCCTTCGCCGAGGAGAAGGCGGACGCCCTCGGGGCCCAGCCGGTCCAGCTTGTCGACGGCCCGCAGGACGGCCAGCTTCTGGCCCTCGTCCGCCACGCCGGCCCGGTCCAGCAGGCCGTTCAGCAGGCGACGGTTGTTGATGCGCAGGACGTAGCCACCCTCGGGCAGGCCGGTGGCGGCCAGGCCCTCGGCCGCCATGGCGATGATCTCGGCGTCCGCTTCGGGCCGCGCGGAGCCGACGGTGTCGGCGTCGCACTGGGTGAATTCGCGGAACCGCCCCGGGCCGGGCTTCTCGTTGCGCCAGACCGGGCCGTAGGCGTAGCGCCGGAAGGGCTTGGTCAGGCTTTCACGGTTCTGGGCGACGAACCGGGCCAGGGGCGCGGTGAGGTCATAGCGCAGGGCCATCCACTGGTCGTCGTCGTCCTGCAGGGCGAAGACGCCCTCGTTGGGACGGTCGGCGTCCGGCAGGAACTTGCCCAGGGCGTCGGCGTACTCCAGGGCGCCGGTGTCGAGGGCCTCGAAGCCGTAGCGCTCGTAGACTTCGGAAACACGGGCGAGGATCCGCCGTTCGGCAGCCAGGTCGCGGGCGCGCCGGTCCACGAAGCCGCGGGGAGCGCGGGCCTCGGGGCGGTTCGCCTCCGCCGCGGCGTCTGGCGTGGTGTCGGGGGTGCTCATGGTCCTATCCCTTGGTTGGCCAGGGACGGAGCCGCCGACCGGCCCCGTCCGCATTGCGCGGGGGCCGGCGCCGGAGGTTCGATCAGGCCGAACGCTCCCGCCCGCTCCCGCTTTCGCAGGTCGGATGGTGGAGGCCGTGATGATGGACCTGACGGAACATGGGCCGGGTCCCTATCCCATAGGGGCCCGCCCGTCCAGCCCCAGGGCCCCAGGGCCTCAGGGCAGCTGGTCGAGGTCCGGGGTGCGATAGTCCATGCCGGCGAGGGCCTGGCTGCGGTCGGCGGAGTCAAAGCCCTCCATGATCCGGGCGAAGCGCATCTGGACGAAGGGCCGCATGTCCGGATGGGTGAAGATGTAGAGGTCTCCGGCCTGCAGGGCCTCCAGCACCCGGGCGCCGACCCGGGCGGGGTCGATGCCGTTGGCCACCCGGTCGTCGGGGACGATCTCGCGCACCTGCGGGCCGCCGAACCTGGCCGGGCGGTTGCGGCCCGACTGGTTGATGCGGGTGCGCACGAAGCCGGGGCAGAGTACCTGGACCTGGATGTTCTCGGGCGCCAGCTGGGCCGCCCAGCCCTCGGTGAGGGCCACCACGGCGAACTTGGAGGCGCTATAGGCCTCCATGCCCGGCGGCGACATGTGGCCCGCCATGGAGGCGGTGTTGATGATGGCCCCGCCCTCGCCGTGGGCGCGGATGTGAGGCAGGAAGGCCTCGAAGCCGTAGATCACGCCCATCAGGTTGACCTGGAAGGTCCAGTCCCAGTCGGCGGGCTTCATCTCGTCCACGGCGCCGCCAGCCCCGACGCCGGCGTTGTTGCACAGGACATGGACCTTGCCGAAGGCGGACACCGTCTCCCGGGCGGCGGCCACCAGGGCGGCGCGGTCGGTGACGTCGCACTGGACGGCGGCGACCTTCACCTGCCGGGCCTCGAGCTCGGCCACGGCCCGGGCCAGGGGCTCGGTCTCGATGTCGGCGAGCATGACGTTCATGCCCGCGGCGCCAAAGGCGTGGGCCATGGCCAGGCCGAGGCCCGAGGCCCCGCCGGTGATGAAGGCGGTCTTTCCCGCGAGGTCCTGCATGGGGCTCTTCCCTTATGAAGTCAGATCTTGCGGTCGCCCTGCCAGTAGGCGTCGCGGAGGATGCGCTTGTAGAGCTTGCCCGTGGGCAGGCGCGGCATTTCGGAAATGAAGTCGATGGAGCGCGGGGCCATGTAGTGGGCCAGGTGCTCGCGGGCGTAGTGCATGAGTTCGGCGGCGAGGTCCTCGGTGGGCTCAACGCCCGGGGCGGGCTCGATCACCGCCTTGACCGCCTCGCCCATTTCCGGGTCCGGCACGCCGAAGACCGCCACGTCGGCCACCTTTGGGTGGGTGATCAGGGCGTCCTCAATGGCCTGGGGATAGATGTTGACCCCACCGGAGATGATCATGAAGGCCTTGCGGTCGGTGAGGTAGAGATAGCCCTCCTCGTCCAGGTAGCCGACGTCGCCAAGGGCGTTCCAGTTGGGGTGCTTCGGGTGCCGGGACGACCGGGTCTTCTCCGGGTCGTTGTGGTACTCGAAGGTCGGGATCTCCCGCTCGAAGTAGATCAGGCCCGTCTCGCCAGGGGGCAGTTCGTTCCCCTCCTCGTCGCAGACGTGCAGAACGCCGACCGCCGCGCGGCCGACGGATCCCGGGTGCTTCAGCCAGTCATGGCTGTCGATGAAGGTCGACCCCGACCCCTCGGTGCCGGCGTAGTACTCGTAGAGGACGGGCCCCCACCAGTCGATCATCTGGCGCTTGACCTCCACCGGGCAGGGGGCGGCGGCGTGGATGGCGACGCGGAGGCTGGAGACGTCGAAGGCCCGCCGGACCTCCTCGGGAAGCTTGAGCATGCGTACGAACATGGTGGGCACCCACTGGGAGTGCGTGACCCGGTAATCCTGGATCAGCTCCAGGGACCGCTCGGCGTCGAAGCGCTCCATCATCACCACCGTCCCGCCGAAGGACTGCACCGTGACCACGTAGGCCAGGGGAGCGGCGTGGTAGAGGGGCGCCGGCGACAGGTAGACCGTGTCCGGACCGAACTCGTAGCGGTTGGCCTGCTGACGAAGGGCGAAGGCCTCGGCGGGGCTCACCTCCGGCAGGGCGCGCAGTATGCCCTTGGGCCGGCCGGTCGTCCCCGAGCTATAGAGCATGGAATCGCCCATCCATTCGCGCTCGAGCGGGGCGGGAGAGGCGGCGTCGCGGGCGGCCTCGTAGGACTCCCAGCCCGGGATGAGCCCGTCGACCATGAGACGGATCGGGCAGGCTGGGATCAGGTCGGCCAGGGCCTCGGCGGTCTCGCGCTTGGCGAAGGAGCTGATCAGGACCTTGGCCCCGCAATCGTTGACGATGTAGGCAGCCTCGTCCGGCGGCAGGTAGCGGTTGATCGTGGTGATGTAGAGGCCCGAGCGGAAGCAGGCCCAGACCGCATCGAGGAAGGCGAGGTTGTTCTCCATCAGCAGGGCCACATGGTCGCCACGCTTCAGGCCCCGCTCGCGGAACAGGTTGGCCATCCGCAGGGAGCGTTCGTCCAGCTGGGCGAAAGTCACGACCTTGCCGGTGTCGGCCGAGATCAGGGCCGGCTTCTCGGGGGCCGCGCGCGCGTGGTCGGCGAGGTACATCTTGCCCGGGTCTCCTCCTTCGAGAGCGCTCGCGGCTCCCTTCATCCCACTCTAGCGGAGGGACCTGAGGCGTAAACCCGTCGCGGGGATCAGGCTCCGCGCAGGCGAGCGATAAGGGCCGCGGTGGAGGGATCGTGGACGCCGGCGGGACCGCCCTCCAGCTCGGGCAGGATGCGCGCCGCCAGGACCTTGCCCAGTTCAACACCCCACTGGTCGAAGCTGTTGATCCCCCACAGGACCCCCTCGACAAAGACCTTATGCTCGAACAGGGCCAGGAGAGCGCCGAGAGTTTGCGGCGCCAGCCGATCCATCAGCAGAAAGCCCGAAGGCCGGTCGCCGGGGAAGGCCTTCTGGGCGGCCAGGACCAGGTCACCGCCGGCGGCCTCGAGCGCCTCGGCGTCCGACCGCCCAGCCATCAGGGCTTCGGCCTGGGCCACGGCGTTGGCCAGCAGGGCGCGGTGGGCGGCGGGGTCCCCCTCCACCGGCCGGCGGACGGCGAGAATGTCGAGGGGGATGACGTCCACGCCCTGATGAAGGGCCTGGAAGAAGGCGTGCTGGCCGTTGGTGCCGGGCTCGCCGAAGACGACGCCGGCGGTGGGTCGGGCGACGGGTCGCCCATCGCGGCCCACCCGCTTGCCATTGGACTCCATCTCCAGCTGCTGGAGGAAGGCCGGCAGGAGCCTGAGGCGGCGGGCGTATGGAACCACGGCGCGGGCGGGACGCTCGAGGATGTCGCGGTTGAACACGTGGGCCAGGGCCAGGACCACGGGCAGGTTCCCGCTGGCCGGAGCCTCGCGGAAGTGGGCGTCCATGGCCGCAGCGCCCTCCAGCAGGCCCGCGAAGGCCTCAGGCCCCAGGCCGATGGCGCAGGACAGGCCCACGGCCGACCAGAGGGAGAACCGCCCCCCGACCCAGTCGGCGAAGGGGAAGATGCGCTCCGGGGCGACTCCGAAGCCCGCGGCGGCGGCAGGGGCGGCCGTGACGGCGACCAGGCGGGAACTGGCGCCCGGCGCCGCCTCCAGCCAGGCGCGGGCGGCCCGGGCGTTGAACAGGGTCTCCTGGGTGGTGAAGGTCTTGGAGACGACCACCACCAGGGTGCGGGCAGGATCAAGACCTGCGAGGGCGGCGGTGATCTCGGACGGATCGACATTGGCGGCGAAGCGCAGGTCGATCTGCGGGGCGACAGGCGCCAGCGCCTCCCAGACGAGGCGCGGGCCCAGGTCCGAGCCTCCGATGCCGATGTGCAGGACGGTGTCGATCCCTCCGGTCCGGCGGACCTCTGCCGCGAAGGCCAGCATCCGGTCGCGGGCCGCTCGGACCTCCCCGGAGACATCCTGACCCAGGACGGTCCAGGGTCCCGCGTCGGACGCGCGGAGGGCCATGTGGAGGACGGCCCGGCCTTCCGAGGCGTTTACGGGTTCCCCAGCGAATAGGGCCCGGCGGGCTGCGGGAAGGTCGGCGGCGGCGATCAGGTCCAGGGCGCGGGCGAAGCTGGCCTCTGACCAGGGCTGCTTGGACAGGTCCAGGTGAAGGCCGCAGGCCTCGAAGGTCAGCGTCCGGACCCGGCCGGGCTCCAGCTCGAAGAGCCGGCGAAGAGGCGGGTCCGCCACGGCGGCTTGCGACAGCGCCTCCCAGGGTTCGATCATCGCGCTCACCCCTTAGCGGCCTCCCGGACCGCACGGACGACCAAGTCCGGGGTCAGGAGCTGGGGAAGGATTTTCGGCTCTCCACCGCCCGCCGGATAGACGACGTAGAGGGGGACCCCGGCGCGTCCGAAGCGGGCGAGGTCCGTGGCGATGACCTCATCCCGACGGGTCCAGTCGGCCTTGAGGTAGACCGTACCGCTGGACTCGAAGGCCTCCGCCGCCGTTCTTGAGGAGAAGGCGACCCGCTCGTTCACCTGGCAGGTGACGCACCAGGCGGCGGTGTAGTTGACGAAGACCGGCCGGCCCTCGGCCCGCAGCGTCGCCAGGCGCTCGGGAGTGTAGGCTTCATAAGCCAGGCCGTTGGTGCTGGCCCCCGTTGTTTCGGGGGCTTTGGATCCCGCCGACGCGGGCTGTGGCCAGACGGCGCCCGCGACCGCCAGGCCTGCGACGACGAGGGCGGAGGCGCCCAGCACCCGGGCGGACCGGCCGACGGCGGCGCGCTTCTGGGCGAGGCCCCAAAGCCAGCAGGCGAAGGCCAGGGCGACGCCCGCCGCCAGCAGACGCGCCAGCAGGTCCGGGCCCGCCTGCACCGCAATGACCCAGGCCAGCCAGGCCGCAGCGCCGTACATCGGGAAGGCTAGGACCTTGCGGAAGGTCTCCATCCAGGGGCCGGGCCGGGGCAGGCGCGACAGGACGCCGGGTGCGAGGGCCGCAAGGGTGAAGGGAGCGGCAAAGCCGAGGCCGAGGCCCGCAAAGACCGCCAGGGATAGGGCCGCCGGCTGGGTCATGGCCCAGCCCAGGGCGGGCGCCATGAAGGGGGCGGTGCAGGGCGCGGCGACCACGACGGCCAGGGCGCCGGTCAGGAAAGCGCCCAGCGCGCCGTTCCGGTTGGCGGCGCCCGCGCCAATCCCCTGAAGGGAACCGCCGATCTCGAAGAGACCAGACATGTTGAGCCCCACCGCCAACATGAGCAGAGCGAGGGCCGCCACCACCGGCGGCGACTGAAGCTGGAACCCCCATCCCACCGCGGCGCCTCCGGCCCGGACAACCAGCAGGAGGGCGGCAAGCGCCAGGAAGGTGGCCATGACACCGGCCAGGAAGGCCAGGCCCTGGAGACGGGCGGCGGCGCGGTCCTGACCATGGCTCGCCAGGGACGCGGCCTTCATGGCGAGCACCGGGAACACGCAGGGCATGAGGTTGAGGATCAGACCGCCGAGGAAGGCGAACAGGATTGCACCGGCGAGACCCCCGGCGGTGGCGGCGGTCGCCGGACCGGGCGAGGGCGGAGGACCCAGGCCCGCGGCGCCCGGAAGCGCCTTTCCGGGTCTGGCCTCAATCTCGTAGACCTTCCCGTCCACGGCAAGAACGCCCGCCAGGGACGATGGAACCGCAGCGCCGGGAGCGGGCTTGAGGGCAAGTGTCAGGCCTTCGGGTCCGCGATCGAGCGTCTGGGCGGCGGCGTGGTCGAGGACGCCCGCCTCGTAGGGGAAGAAATAGGCGTCCCGGGCCTTACCGCCTGCGAGGACCGCGCCTGTGGCGGCGATGCTCAGGCCTGAAGGTCCGGAGATCAGGATAGCCTCCACCTGGCCTGGGCGCGGGGCCGCCGCCAGGGCCGCCTCGACCCGGGGCGCCCAGACAGGATCCGGGGCCGGGTCTTCCGCCACCACCTTGAGGTCCAGGGACAGGTCCGCGTCCTCGGGGATGCAGACATCCGCGCAGACGAGGAAGGCGGCCTTGGCTCGCAGGGTGACCGTGTCGCCGGGCCGGGCGGAGGCTGATGCCCGGACGGTCACCGGCAGGAGCACCTCACCCGAATAGCCATAGTTCATCAGAGGGCCGATGGGTTTGCGGGCGGGTGGGGCCCAGACGATCTCGCCGGCCGACCAGCCGGGCGGCAGGGTCCAGGTCAGCTCGGTCGGCGCGCCGGAATCGCCCGAGTTGCGCCAGTAGGTGTGCCAGCCCTTGTCGATGACCTGCCGGAGGACAACCCGGACCTCTCCCCCCGGGGTCACGCCCTGGGAGGCGGCGGCCAACTCGGCGGTGAGGTGACCGGTGCGCACGGGTCCGGCCAGGGACGGGGACGCCGCGAGGCCGGCCGAAAGGGCCAGCAGGGCCAAAAGGCCGGCGAGCAGTCTGTTGAGCATGTCATCCCCCGACGGTCGCACGGACCGGGTGCGCGCCTAATATGGTTGGGCGCCCCGCCATGGCAATCATCTGCGGAAGGACAGAGGGGCTCGATTTCAGTCGCGCCCGGCCCCATGATCCCCGCGTCTGAGAAACCGCGAAAGGGAGACCCGCGTGCCGGGCAGGTTTGACGAGATCGAGATCGGCCAGGTGGCCTCCCTCGGCGATTTCCGGGTGGATGGCCGGGCCCTCGAGGCCTTCATCGAGGCGTTCGCACCCGGCTGGCCGGCCGACCGGGGCGCGCCGGACGCGATGGTCTATGCGGTCTGGAGCCGGCTGGACGCCCTGGCCACCATCGGCTGGCCGCAGACCAAGCGCCTGGGCGTGGACGCCCTGCGCTGGGTCCGAAACCCTCCTGCCGGCGAGGTCCTCCGGGGACGCATGACCATCATGGGCAAGGACCCGGTGGGCGACGGCAAGGGCATCATCATCGCCCAGCATGACCTGCTGGACGAGGCGGGCCGGCTGGTCTTCTCCTGCCTGACCCGCTCGGTCTTCGCGCGCTAAACCGACGGCCCCGCCGCCGCGGCCTCGGACATCTTGTAGATCTGGAGGGCCACCAGGCGGTCCCAGCCGAAGAGGCTGATCAGGTGGGCGTAAATCTGCTGCAGGGCGCCGTTGTCGCGCAGCTCCGCCAGCTTGTCCTGGGACAGGGCGTTGAGCTTCTCCTCGGAGATGCCGAAGTACTCGGCGATCTGCTGGGGCTCGCCCACCGTCCCGTCGGGATTGACCGGCGTGTGGGTTGCGCGCTTGACCTCGAACAGGTCGAGGTCCTTGAGCAGCTGGACGAAGGCCAGGGTCTTCTGGCGCTCCACCTCGTAGTTGTTGCAGAACTCGATGCAGTTCTGGGTGTACTCGCTGGGCGAGCCGTCCTCGTTGAAAAAGGGCAGGTCGCCGCCTTCGACGATGAACTCCGCGGAGCGATCGATGCAGAGGATGGACTGCTTGGCCACGTCGTCATTGGCGAAGACGAAGGGATAGCGACGGATATAGGCCGGGACATAAATGCCCGGATCGAACAGGCCGTCATCCCGCAGGAACATGTTCTGCTCGGCATTCAGGCCCATGACCGCCAGAGGGGTCTTGTCCTCTCCCACGAAGATGATCGGGAAGGTCAGGCAGGCGATGCTGAACTCGGTGACCGTCAGGGGTACGGCGTGGCCAGGCCGGGCGAAGCCGAAGGGCCCATCCAGACGCTTGACGCCGAGGCCCTTGTGAATCTCGGGCGAGAGGGGCTCCGGCTTGTTGTAGAACAGGACGGTGCCGCTGATCTGGCCGCCGCGGTTGATCTGGGTGGGGGTCGCCATGAAGTGCCTTGGGTCTGGAGGGCGAATGCCGCAATCACGGTGACGGGGGACCCGCCGCCGCAGAAGTCGCCGCTTCTAACCGATTGCAGGTTTGGCGGCAAATCGCAGTGGCCGCAGCTTGCGCGACACAGATCGAGCCGCTTCAATCGCCCCATAAGAAACGGCGGCGGAGCCGCCCGTGGAGAGGAAGCGATTTCATGGCGATCTTTTATCCGGACATCCTGCAGCAGCGCACCGCGCCGCGGACCTTTTCCTACGGCGACAAGGACGTGATGCTGTACGCCCTCGGCATCGGCCTCGGGCAGGACCCGATGGACGAGACCGAGCTCGCCTTCGTCTACGAGAAGGGCCTGAAGGTCGTCCCGTCCGCCGCCACCGTCCTGGCCGCCGCCCTCCGGGGCGCGGCGGGCCCCGCGCCGGAAATGCCGCCCGGACACCGGCCCAGCCAGATCAACTTCCTGATGGTCGTCCATGGCGAGCAGAAGGTCGAGCTCCACAAGCCCCTGCCGACCAGCGGGACCTTCACCGCTGAGGGCCGTACCGTCGGCGCCTTTGACAAGGGCGAGGGCAAGGGCGCGGTCATCATCAACGAGACGGTCTGGACCGATGAGAGGGGCGAGAAGGTCGCCACCCTGACCGGTTCCACCTTCGCCCGTGGCGATGGCGGCTTCGGCGGCCCGTCAGAGGGCGCGCCTGAGCCTCACCTGGTCCCCAGCCGGGCGCCGGACATCTCGGTCGACTTCGCCACACGAGAGGACCAGGCCCTGCTCTATCGCCTGAATGGCGATCGCAACCCCCTGCACTCCGACCCCGGCGTCGCCAGAAAGGCGGGCTTCGACCGGCCGATCCTGCACGGGCTTTGCACCTACGGCATCACCTGCCGCGCCGTGCTCCAGGAGGTGACCGGGTTTGATCCTGATCAGATCTATTCCCACCAGGCCCGGTTTTCCTCGCCGGTCTTCCCCGGGGACCTGATCACGGTCGACATCTGGAAGGACGGCAAGAACATCTCGTTCGAGGCCCGGGTGAAGGCCCGCAACGTCACCGTCATCCGCAACGGCCTGACGGTCCTGCGCTAGGCCGTGGGGGTGCACCTGCACCCCCGCAGACCCCCTCCGGCCCGGGGCAGCGCCCCGGTCCACCTCCCCCTTGGGGGAGAAATTAGGGGCGAGCCAACCAGACCACGTGCCGGCGCAGGGGATGGTCCTGCGCCAGGCGCGGATGGTCGAAGTCCCGCGACGGGTCGGGGGTCATCCCGATCCGACGCATGACCGCCTGGGAGGCCAGGTTGGTCTGCGCGGTGAAGGCGATGATCTCGGCGAGGCCGCCGGAGCCGAAGCCCCAGTCGAGCGCCGCCTTCGCGCCTTCGCTGGCCAGTCCAAGACCCCAGAAGTCCGGGTGCAGGCGCCAGCCGATCTCTACGCAGGGGCCCACGGGCAGGTCGCCCTCCCCCACGCGCGACAGGCCGATCATTCCCGCGAGCCGGCCGTCCGCCCGGTGTTCCGCCGCCCAGAAACCGAAGCCGTTCGCCGCGATGGCGGCGTTGATCCGGTCCACCATGGCGTCGGTCGCCGCGGGTGGGATGGGTCCGCCCAGCCAGTCATGCACGCGGGGATCAGCGTTGATGGCGGCGAAGGCCGCACGATCCTCGTCCCGCCAGGGCCGCAGGATGAGCCGTTCTGTCTGGATCACGCGGGCCTCGCCGCGGTCAGCGCCCCGTAGAGGTCGGTCCGGCGGTCCCGGAAGAAGCCCCAGGCGGCCCGGTGGCCGGAGAGGAAGTCGAGGTCGAAGGTCGCCACGGCGACGCCCTCCTCGTCCCGGCTCATGTCGGCGACAAGGTCTCCCCGGTGGTCGGCTATGAAGCTGGAGCCGTAGAACCGCTGTCCGCCGCCGGGATAGCCCTCCCAGGGCTCGAAGCCGGTGCGATTGGCGCCCACCACGGGAATGACGTTGGAGACGGCGTGGCCCTGCATGGCCCGGCGCCAGGGCGCGGCGGTGTCCAGGCTGGGGTCATGCGGCTCGGAGCCGATGGCGGTGGGGTAGAGGAGGACCTCCGCGCCCATCAGGGCCATGGCCCGGGCGCACTCCGGGTACCACTGGTCCCAGCAGATCCCGGCGCCGATGCGGCCGAAGCGGGTGTCCCAGACCCGGAAGCCCGTGTCGCCGGGCCGGAAGTAGTACTTCTCCATGTAGCCGGGGCCGTCCGGGATGTGGCTCTTGCGGTAGAGGCCAAGGAGGGACCCGTCGGCGTCCACCATGACCAGGCTGTTGAAGTAGTGCGGCCCCTCGCGCTCGAAGATCGAGATGGGCAGGACCACGCCAAGCTCTGCGGCCAGGGGCGCCAGGGCGGTGACGCAGGGATGCTCGCGCCAGGGGTGGGCCTGCCCGAACCAGCGCTCCTCCTGGGCGACGCAGAAATAGGGGCCCTGGAAGAGCTCAGACGGCAGGATGACCTGGGCGCCCCGGCTGGCCGCCTCGCGGATCAGGTCGGCGGTGCGGGCGATGTTGGCGTCCCGGTCCGCGCCATAGGCGGACTGCAAGGCGGCGACGGTGAGGGTGCGGGGCATCAGGCCGGCTCCTGCTGGGAGATGCAGTGGAAGGACCCGCCGCCAGACAGGAGGGCGCTGGAGGGCAGGGAAATGATCTCGCGCCCCGGGAAGGCCTCGGCCAGGCCCTGGGCGGCCAGGGTCGCCGGCAGGCCCTCGCCGTAGACGGGCAGGATCACCGCGCGATTGGCGATGATGAAGTTCATGTGGCTGGCCGGGGCGCCGCCGACGCCATCGACCTCGATCCAGCCCGGCGAGGGGATCCGAATCACGCGCAGGGGGCGGCCCGCCGCGTCAGTCATGCCGGACAGGTTCCGGGCCGCCGAATCGTAGACCCCGCCATTGGGGTCCCCCGCCCCGAAGGCTAAGGGGCAGAGCACCACCCCGGGGGCGGCGAAGCGGGCAAGGTTGTCCACGTGGCCGTCCGTGTGGTCGTTCTGCAGGCCGTCGCCAAGCCAGAGGACCTTGCGGGCCCCGAGGTCCCGGGCGAGGGCCGCCTCGGCCTCCGCCTCGGTCCAGCCCGGGTTCCGGTTGGGGTTCAGGAGGCACTGGCGGGTGGTGAGGATCGTCCCCTCCCCGTCATGGTCGAGGGCGCCGCCCTCGAGGATGGCGTTGCTGCGGGCGAGGGCCGCCCCTGCGGCCGTGGCGATCTGGTCGGCCACCTCGTCGTCATGGGGCAGGTCGTACTTTCCGCCCCAGCCGTTGAACCGGAAGCCGACGGCCGCGTCGGGGCCCAGGAAGATGGGGCCGGTATCCCGAAGCCAGACGTCTCCGAAGCGGCCCGCGATGATGTCGACGCCGGCGACGCCGCCCAGGCGCCGGCGGGCCTCGGCTTCGCCGGCCTCAGACCCGGTCATCAGCCGTACCTGCTCGCCGCCCGGACCGGCCAGGGCCCGGGCCAGGGCCTCCACCTCGTCCTGGGCGGGGACGAGGTTGTCCTCCCAGAGGTCTTCGTGGCTGGGAAAGCCCAGCCACATGGCCCGGTGCGGGGCCCACTCGGCGGGGACAGGACGGGACATGGCGCGGTTCTCCCTTGGGGGGACGCGGGCAGATGGGCGAGGCGGGCCCCGACGTCAAGCTCTCGCGGCGCCCCCGAAAAGCGAAGGGGCGGCCCGTCGCCGGGCCGCCCCCCGAATTCCACTGAACCCGGCTGGGATCAGAAGGAGTACTTGACGCCGAACTTGACCTGCCAGAGCGAACGGTTCGGCGCGTCCGAGTTGGAAAGGGCCTTCACCGCCGGCCGGAAGTTCGAATAGGTGTACTTACCGCCCGCAAGGTCTACGCCGACGATGGGTGCGACGGAAGGGAAGTCTACCTGCTCAAGGATGCCCCACTCGTCGTTGATCATGTTTCCGATGTTAATGAAGTCCGCGAAGAGCTTGATCTTGGCGCCGTTCGGCACGAAGGCCGGCAGTTCCTGGCTCAGGCGCAGGTCGAAGCGGGTCACATCATCCGAACGGAAGCCGTTCCTGGGCGAGATTCTGCCCGCATGGTCGGTCAGGCCCACGCCCTTCAGGTACTCGTTGAAGGCCGCCATGTTGAAGCCCGTCGCATAAGTGACGATCGGGTCGCTGGTCAGGGTCACGTTGCCCGAGCTGTCCACCTGAGGCACGTAGAACAACTGCCGGTTCGAGGCGCCGTCGCCGAAGGTCGACATCGAGGCCGAACTGGAGATGTTGTAAACAAAGCTGTAGGGCAGGCCCGACCGGTGCTCCATGAAGAGGGAGACGTGGGTCTTGTTGTCGTCCCAGAACTCCTTGGTCCAGGACAGACGCAGCTTGTACGAGTGCTTGATCTCGTAGTTCGAGGTCGCAAGGCCGGGGTTGTTGACGTCGGCCGTTGCCAGGTTGGCCCAGTTGGAGAAGGCCACAGAGCTCGTGCCCGGGTTCACGTCCTTGGCGTCCGTCAGGGTGTAGCTGAAGCTGCCGTCGAAGCCGGAGTCCCAGGACTTGGAGAGGCTGAAGGCCCAGGCCTGCTGGAAGCCCTGATCGGTGTTGGTGAGGATCAGGTCGCTGCCGCTGTCGGACGAGGCCACGCCGGTGACGAACAGACCACGCTCTGCGTTCCGGCGGTAGATCGGCCGGCCGTCGGGGGCAAAGGCGACCGGCGAGAGACCGCCGCGGTAATCCTTCCAGAGGATACCCTTGCGGACGTCGCCGCGCAGGTAGTCCACCGAGAACTCGTAGTCGTCACCCAGCCAGCCGAGATTGAGGTCGCCAGTAAAGGTCAGGCTGCTCTTCCAAGTCTGGATCGGCTCGAAGCTCGGGTCGATCCCGTTGGCGCCGGCCGAGCGCTGGATGTTGACGATCGAGGGCCTGGTCGGATCCAGCAGAGCCTCGAGCGCCGTCGGAAGGTCCGCGAAGCTGGTGACCTGGGACAGGATGGCGTTGTCATTGGTGCCCGCGGCCAGGCCGCAGGCCGAGCTGGTGGCGTTGCGCAGGCACGAGACGCTGGCGCCGAGGACGCCGGTGTTCGAGAAGCTGTTCGACACCCAGACGGTGGCGGCGCCGCCAGAAAAGAGGCCGAAGCCGCCGGTGACCCGCAGGCCACTGACGCCCACCGCCCCGAAATTGGCTTCATAATCCGGTCGCCAGTCAAAGCTAACGCGCGGCATCAAGACCGACTTGCCGTCCAGGTTCTCCGAGTTCGAGAAGCCATAGCGGCTGAGGAAGTAGGGGTTGGCGAGCGGCTTGTCGCTCTGGTTCAGCCGGGTATATCGGAAGCCCGCCGTGACCGTCAGGTCCTCGGTGACGCGCAGGGTGTCCTGCGCGTAGAAGTTCCAGGTGTCGTAGTCGAACTGGGCCGCCAGGTCCTTCTCGTTACGCACACCGTCGCCGTTCGCATCGACAATGGCGTTCTGATAGACGAGCTGGTTAAGGACCCGGTTCTGGAGGTCGGCCACGCTGTTGAAGGTGAACTCGCCTTCCGTGCGCTGGGCGAAGAGGTTGTAGACCTCGAGGTTCTCCTTCTCGACGCCGGCGGCGAACTCATGGTCGCCGAGGTCGTAGAAGACGCGGGCGCGATAGGTCCTGACGGTGTTCTCAAGCTCGTTGGCGTGGCGGGAGTTGTCCGGACCGGCCAGGATGCGGGTGGCGGTGTTAGGCACGGCCGGGTTGGCGCCGATGGAGAACTGGCCGTACTCGGCCGCCTCGTCGCCATTGCCCGTCGCGTTGCCAGCGACCCCGCCCACGGGGACCTGCAGGGTCACCACTTCCTTCTGGGTGACGGTGAGCTCGGTGCGGAAGTTGTCCGTCCACTCCGAGTTCAGCTGGGCGGTGTAGACGGTCAGGTCATCGCCTTTGGTGTAGTAGTGCGAGTAGAGCGCCAGTTGGGTGGAGGAGGAGCGGTTGCCCTCGATCAGGCGCGTGCCCTCGGTGGACTGCCAGGTGAAGGCCAGCCGGTGGTTGTCGGTGATGTTCCAGTCCAGTTTGACGAGCTTCTTGGTGTCCTCTTCCGGCAGGGCAAGGTTGTTGAGGATGGAGCTCTCGGAGTCGACGCCGTAGCCGTAGACATTCTTGAGAATATCTTGGACCTGGGTCACCTGCGCCGGCGTAATGAAGGGAATGGCGGCGTTCGGGTTGCCGGCGATCACAGGCTTTCCGGAGCCCACCGGGCCGGCGATCGTGCCGCGCTCGGCGTCGAACTGCTCGTAGGACAGGAAGAAGAAGAGCTTGTCCTTGATGATTGGCCCGCCCAGGGTGGCGGCCCAGGACGTCTCTTCGAAGATGTTGGTGAACTTCTGGCCATTGGCCCTATCGCCTATGTAATCCTGGTCGGAATATTCATAGACAAAGGTGCCTTTGAAGTCGTTGGTACCGGACTTAGTGACAACATTGATGTTGGCGCCCTGGAAGTCGTTGTAGAGCACCGAATAGGGCGCCAAATTCACCGACATGGCCTGGACGGCGTCCGTCGAAATCGGGCTGCGTTGCGTGGGATAACCGTTGTTGTTCAGGCCGAAGTCGTCGTTCTGCTTCACGCCGTCGACAGTCAGGCTGTTGAAGCGGTTGGACACGCCGCCGGCGAAGACGGCGTCGAGGTTGGAGGGGTCCAGCACCACAAAGGGGTTGAGGCGGGCCACGTCCTTGAGGTCGCGCTTCAGGCTGGGCAGATCCTGGATGTCGCCAAGACCGTAGTTGCTGGTCGGACCGCCGTTCTCCTCACGCTTGGCCAGGGCGGCGGTGATGACCACCTCTTCCACCTGGTTGGCGGCGAAGGCGAGGTTTACAGTCACCGGGGCGCCGACACCGACCGACTGGACCTGCGAGGACTCGGTCCGGCCGGAAGAGGTGGCCTCGATCTTGTAGGGACCGCCAACGCGCAGGCCACGGGCGGTATAGAAGCCGTCAGGGCCGGAGAGGGTGGTCACCGTAGTGCCGGTCGGCGCGTGGGTGATGGTGACAGTGGCGCCGGCTACGGACGCGCCTGAGGCGTCGGTAATGCGGCCGCGGATGGCGCTGGTGGTTTCCTGGGCGAAGGCCGGGACGGCCATGGCGCACATCAGGGCGGCGACCGCCGCGCTGTTGGCGAGCATTCTCGTGGACATCATGGATACCCCTCCATCGGATCAATCCGGCCTGCAGCCTGCCCCGACCGGTCGGGCGTGCGTATAGCGCGGAATGTCACAATTTGGGTGACGGTTTTTTAACAGTCGGATTCACAGGTCGGACTGCTGCAAAAACGCCACGCTTCAAGCCCGGCGTGCCCGCGCAACGGGCGCCCCTCAGCCGCGCCCGGCCCAGACCGCCCGGATGCGGGCGTCGCGGCCGCAGCCGACCCTGTAGCGCTTGTAGTGACCGGGATTCTTGACCGCGTAGTCCTGATGGTAGCCCTCGCCCACCCAGAAGGTGGAGCGGGGCAGGATCCGGGTGGCGACCGGCCGGCGGATCTGGCGGGCGACGTCGGCCTTGACCTGCTCCGCGACGCGCTTCTCGGCGTCGGTCTCGACAAAGACCGCCGTGCGGTAGCTGGGGCCGATGTCACAGATCTGGCCGTTGGGATCCGTGGGATCGATGTTCCGGAAGAAGGCGGCGACCAGGTCCGGGTAGGTCGTTCGGGCCGGGTCCCAGGTCACCCGGATGGCCTCCAGGTGCCCCTCGTGGTTCTCGTAGATGGGATTGCGTTTCGCCCCTCCCGAGTAGCCGACCACCACGTCGACCACGCCGCGGACGCCCTCCATGTCGTGCTCAGCGGACCAGAAGCAGCCGCCCGCGAAGACAGAAGTCCTCAGGTTCGAGCCCTTGGGCGGGGCGGAAGCGGCGGGGACTGCGGCGCCCACCAGCAGGGCCAGGCACAGGGCCAGGAAGACACGCATCATGGGCGCAACTCCATTGCGGCGGGCGCGATCAGACGAGGTCGGTGACGAAGGCCGCCTCGGTCCGGGCCCGGACCTCCTCAAGGGTAACGCCGGGGGCCAGTTCCACAAGCCTGACGGCGCCGCGGCCCCGGTTGATCTCGAAGACGCCGAGGTCGGTGATCAGCAGGTCGACCACGCCCTTGCCGGTGAGGGGCAGGGAGCACTCGCGGACCAGCTTGGACCGACCCGACTTCTCGCAGTGCTCCATGACCACGATGACCCGCTTGACGCCCGCCACCAGGTCCATGGCGCCGCCCATGCCCTTGACCATCTTGCCGGGCACCATCCAGTTCGCCAGGTCGCCGTTGGCGGCCACCTGCATGGCGCCGAGGACCGAAAGGTCGATATGCCCGCCGCGGATCATGGCGAAGGACTCTGCGCTGTTGAAGTAGGATGAGGAGTCCAACTCGCTGATGGTCATCTTGCCGGCGTTGACGAGGTCGGGATCCTCCTCCCCCTCGAAGGGATAGGGGCCCATGCCCAGCATGCCGTTCTCGGACTGCAGGGTGACCTGCACGCCCGGCGGGATGTGGTTGGCGACCAGGGTCGGGATGCCGATGCCGAGGTTGACGTAGAAGCCGTCCTTCAGCTCGCGGGCCGCCCGGGCGGTCATGTCGTCGCGGGTCCAGGGCATCAGGCGCTCGCCTTCTCGGTGCGGGAGCGGGTGGTCAGGCGCTCAATGCGTTTCTCGTAGGCCGGGCCCTTCAGGATGCGGTGCACGTAGACGCCGGGGGTGTGGATCATGTCCTTGTCGAGGGCCCCTGTCGGAACGAGGGACTCGACCTCGGCCACGCAGACCCGGCCGGCCGTCGCCATCATCGGATTGAAGTTCCGCGCCGTCTTCCGGTAGATCAGGTTGCCCTCGGCGTCGCCCTTCCAGGCCTTGACGATGGAGAGGTCGGCCTTCAGCGCCCGCTCCATCAGGTAGGTCTCGCCGTCGAACTCGCGGGTCTCCTTACCTTCGGCGACCACCGTGCCCACGCCCGTCCGGGTGTAGAAGGCCGGGACGCCCGCCCCGCCGGCGCGGATGCGCTCGGCCAGGGTGCCCTGCGGCGTGAACTCCACCTCCAGCCTCCCCTCGATGTAGAGCCGCTCAAAGAGCTCGTTCTCGCCCACGTAGGAGCTGATCATCTTGCGGATCTGGCCGTTCTCGAGCAGCAGGCCGAGGCCGAAGCCGTCGACGCCGCAGTTGTTCGAGACCACGGTCAGGTCCTTCACCCCGGACTCCCGGATCGCCAGGATGAGGTTTTCGGGAATGCCGCAGAGGCCGAAGCCCCCGGCCATGACCGTCATGCCGTCAAACAGCAGGCCGGCGAGGGCGGAGGCTGCATCGGATTGAATCTTGGTCGCCATGGGGGCACTCTACGCTGCATTGCAGCATTTGAAAACGTCCCGGACGCCCTGCGGGTCCTCCGGATTGGCGCGGAGCCCCGCCGCGGTGTAGGAGGCGGACATGACCCAGCCCCCCGCCCCTTCCGGCCTGCCGCCGGTGGATTTCAACGACTGGTCCGCCGACTTCGAGGGCTTTTCCCGCCGCCTGGGCGACAGCTTCGTCCGATACGGTTTCTGCGTCATCGCCCACCACGACCTGGACCTGCCCCGGATCGACCGGGCGCTCGCCGCCTCCCGCGCCTTCTTCGCCCTGCCGGAGGAGGTGAAGCGCCGCTACGTGACCGGCGTCGGGGGTCAGCGCGGCTATACGCCCTTCGGGGTCGAGACCGCCAAGGACGCCCAGCACTTCGACCTGAAGGAGTTCTGGCACATGGGCCGGGAGCTTCCGTTGGGTCACGCCTACGCCCCGGTCATGCCGCCGAATGTCTGGCCGGCGGAGACTCCCGGCTTCCGCGAAGAGGTCTCCTGGCTGTTCCACGCCCTGGAGGATTTCGGCCTGAGGGTGCTTCAGGCCCTGGCCGCCTACCTCGGACTGGAGCGCAGCTGGTTCGAGGATCCGGTCCGGGACGGCAACTCCATCCTGCGCCTCCTACACTATCCGCCGGTCCCTCCAGATGGGCCGAACATCCGGGCCGGAGCGCATGGGGACATCAACGTCATCACCCTGTTGCTCGGCGCGGAGGAGGCGGGGCTGGAGGTGCTGGACCACGACGGCCGCTGGATACCGGTCAATCCACCGGCCGGATCTTTGGTCTGCAACATCGGCGACATGCTGGAGCGGCTGAGCAACCGGGTCCTGCCCTCGACCATCCACCGGGTGGTCAATCCGGCGCCGGAGCGGCGGGGCGTCTCGCGCTACTCGACGCCCTTCTTCCTGCACTTCCGGCCGGACTTCGAGGTCCGCACCCTGCCCGGCTGCGTCACGGCGGAGCGGCCCGACGCCTTCCCCGAACCGATCACCGCCGACGCCTTCCTCCAGCAGAGGCTGAGGGAGATCAAGCTGGCCTGACGCCAGGCTGGAGGGCCTCCAGGCGGGCGGCGTCCGAGACCGTCACCGAGAGGTCGGTCAGCAGGCCGTCGTGGATGGCGTAGATCCAGCCATGGACGCTGATCGCCTGCCCGCGCGCCCAGGCGTCCTGGACGAAGACGTCCGAGGCGACGTTCCGCACCTGGCGGATGACATTCAGCTCGCAGAGCCGGTCCAGGCGCGGGCCGTCCCCGAGCGCCTCGAGTTCTGTCCGGTTCTCGGCGTAGATTTCCCGGATCGGGTGAAGCCAGTGGTCGACCAGGCCCCGCCGACGCCCGTCCACCGCCGCGGCCACGCCACCGCAGCCATAGTGTCCCACCACCATGATGTGACGCACCTTGAGCACGTCCACGGCGAACTGGAGCACAGACAGGTAGTTGGCGTCCTGCGGCGGGGCGAGGTTGGCGACGTTGCGGTGCACGAAGAGCTCGCCGGGATCGAGGCCAACGATCTCGTTGGCCGGCACCCGACTGTCGGCGCATCCGATCCAGAGGTACTCCGGGCTCTGCTGGCCGGCGAGGCGTTGGAAAAAACCAGGGTCGACGGACAGCTTGGCCGCCGCCCAGCGCCGGTTGTTGGCCTTGAGGTCGTCAAGCATTCAGGCTCCCGGCGCTCCGGGCTGGTTCCGCGGGTGGGCGGCCTCAAAGGCCGGATGGGCGGCGGCATGGTCTGCGACCGCCTTCAGGGCGGGCCAGCGGGCCATGTCGAGATTGTAGCGCGCAGCGGCGTAGACCTGCGGGATCAGAAGACAGTCGGCGAGGGTCGGCGTCGCGCCAAAGGCGAACCCCTCGCCGTGCCGGTGGACCAGAATTTCAAGGGCGTCGAACCCGTCGCCCACCCAGCGGGCGCACCAGGCCGTCACGTCATCGCGTGAGACGCCCAGGCCCTCCAGGGCCTTTTGGACGCGGACGTTGTTCAGCGGATGAATGTCGCAGGCCACGATGTTCGCCATGGCGCGCACACGCGCCCGTCCAAGGGGATCGGCCGGCAGGAGCGCGGGCTCGGGATAGGTCTCCTCCAGCCATTCCAGGATGGCCAGGCTCTGGGTCAGGAGCTCCCCGCCTCCCGTCTCAAGGGCCGGCGCCAGGCCCTGCGGATTTCGGGCGCGATAGGCCTCGCCATGCTGGTCGCCGGCCCGCAGGTCGACGGGGACGGTGTCGAACTCCAGCCCCTTCAGGGCGAGGCCGATCCGGACTCGGTAGGGCGCAGTGGCGGCCCAGAAGTTGTAGAGGGTGAGGGTCAAGACGGTCACTCCAGCTGAAAGGACAGAGAGCCGACGCCCTCGACCTCGCTCTCGATTCGGTCGCCGCGCTGCAGCGGGCCGACGCCCTCCGGCGTCCCCGTGAAGATCAGGTCGCCGGCCGCCAGGGTCCACAGCCGCGAGGCCTCGGAGATGATCTCGGCGACGTTCCAGATCATGTCCGCCACGACGGCGTCCTGGCGCACCGCGCCATTGATGGACAGGCGGATGGCCCCCTGGGGCGGGGCGGCCGTCCAGGGCCGGATCGCCGAGACGGGGCCGGAGGCGTCGAACCCCTTGGAGGCCTCCCAGGGCTGGCCCTTGTCCTTGGCCAGGGCCTGAAGGTCCCGGCGGGTCAGGTCGACGCCGACGGCGTAGCCGAAGACGGCCTCAAGAGCCCGCCCGACCGGGATGTCGGAACCTCCCGACTTCAGGGCGACGACGAGTTCGATCTCATGGTGGAGGTTGGTGGTGGCCGGTGGAAAGGGAACCGCGCCCCCCGGGGGGACGATGGCGTCCGCCGGCTTGGCGAAGAAGAAGGGCGGGTCCCGGTCATCGCCGCCCATTTCGCGCCGGTGGGCGGCGTAGTTCCGGCCCACACAGAGAACGCGACGGACCGGGAAGAGGGCGTCGGAGCCTACGACAGGCAGGAGAACCGCCGGCGGCGGAGCATGGACGTAGCGGGTCATACACGCGGGCATACGCCCGTCGGGGCGGAAGGAAAACCCCAGAGCACAGGCGATTGACAGCGGCGGCGGCCTGCGGCCTAGGTCGGCCGCCCGGAACCGGAGAGCGACATGCCCGATCACGCGCCGAAAGGCCCTCTTTCCGACCTGCGGGTCGTGGAGATGGGCACCCTGATCGCGGGGCCCTTCTGCGGCCAGGTGCTGGGCGACTTCGGCGCCGACGTGGTCAAGATCGAGGACCCGGGCAAGGGCGATCCCATGCGCCAGTGGGGCCGGTCCCTGCCCAAGGGCCTGTCGCCCTGGTGGCCGGTCATCGGGCGAAACAAGCGCTCGGTCGCCCTCGACCTGCGCCAGCCCGAAGGCCGTGAGCTGGCCCTCGCCCTCATCGACCAGGCCGACGTGCTGATCGAGAACTTCCGCCCCGGCGCCCTGGAGAAGTGGGGCATGGGCTACGAGGTCCTCGCCGCCCGCAATCCCCGCCTGGTCATGGCCCGGGTCTCCGGCTTCGGCCAGACCGGACCCTATTCGCAGCGGGCGGGCTACGGCCTGATCGGCGAGGCCATGGGCGGCCTGCGGTACGTGACCGGCGAGCCCGACCGGCCGCCGGCCCGGGCCGGCATCTCGATCGGCGACAGCCTCACCGCCCTTCACGCCGTGATCGGCGTGATGATGGCCCTGCACCACCGCGAGCACACCGGGCGAGGCCAGATGATCGACGCGGCGCTCTACGAGAGCGTCCTCTCGGTGATGGAGAACCTCGTCACCGAGTACGACCTGACCGGCTATGTCCGCGAGCGCTCGGGCTCCATCCTGCCGGGCATCGCCCCCTCGAACGTCTATCCCTGCGCCAATGGCGAGAGCCTGCTGATCGGCGGCAATGGCGACGCCGTCTTCGCCCGCCTCGCCGCCACCATGGGGCGCGAGGACCTGGCGGCCGACCCCCGGTTCGCCACCCATGCGGCCCGGGGCGAGAACCAGGCCGAGCTGGACGCCCTCGTCTCGAACTGGACCCGCAACTGGCCCCTGCCCGAGCTCCTCGCCCTGCTGGAGGCCAACGGCGTGCCCTGCGGCCGCATCTTCCGCGCCCCCGACATGCTGGAGGACCCGCAGTTCGCCGCCCGCCAGTCCATCGTCGAGGTGGATCACCCGGTCTTCGGGAAGGTGAAGATGCAGAACGCCTTCCCGAAGCTCTCAGAGACCCCGGGGAGCGTGCGCTGGCCGGGCCCGGCCCTGGGCGAGCACACCCGTGAGGTCCTGGAAGGTCTGGGCGTCGATGCGGCGCGCCTTGCGGACCTCGCGGCCCGGAAGGTCACCGCCCTTCCCTGATCAGGCCGAGACCGCCAGGTCGTCGGCGTGGATGACCGGGCCTTCGGAAAAACCCAGCTCGGCCTCGACGGCGGCGGAGCTGAGGCCGCAGATCCTCGCGGCGTCGTCGGAATCGTAGCGGCTGAGGCCCCGGGCCACTTCCTGACCCGTATCGTCGCGCACCACCACGGCGTCGCCCTTGCCGAACCGGCCCTCGACCGCCGTGACGCCTGCCGCCAGCAGGCTCTTGCCCCGGCGCAGGGCCCGGGCGGCCCCGGCGTCGATGCGGATCACGCCGGAGGGCGCGAGGGAGCCGCCGATCCAGGACTTGCGGGCGGCGTGCGGGGAGAGGGCGGCGGTGACCAGGGTCGCGCGCGCCCCGGCCTCCACGGCGGCGAGGGGCGAGGCCCGGCCGCCGAGGGTGATGAGGGTGGCGCAGCCCGCCTGGCGGGCGATCCGGGCGGCCATGATCTTGGTCGCCATGCCGCCGGTGCCGACCCCGGCCGCCGTATTGGCCCCGCCGGCCATGGCCTCGATCCCGGCGTCGAGGTCGGTGACGAGGGGCACGTGGGCGGCGCTGGGATCGGACCTCGGGTCCGCCGTGTAGAGGCCGTCGACGTCCGACAAGAGGACGAGGAGGTCGGCGCCGATCAGCTGGCCTGCGCGGGCCGCCAGCCGGTCGTTGTCGCCGTAGCGGATCTCCTCGGTGACCACCGTGTCGTTCTCGTTGACCACCGGCACGACGCCGAGGTCGAGAAGGGTCTCCAGGGTGGCCCGGGCGTTGAGCCAGCGACGCCGGATCTCGGTGTCGTCGCGTGTGAGCAGGACCTGGGCGACCGGCAGGCCATGGGGCTCCAGCGCCGCCTCCCAGGCGTGCATGAGGGCCGACTGGCCGGCGGCGGCGGCGGCCTGCTTCTCGGGCAGGGTGAGGGCCTTGCGGTTCAGGCCGAGGCGGCGGCGGCCCAGGGCCACGGCGCCCGAGGACACCACCAGGACCTGCTGGCCCCGGGCGCGCAGCCGCGCGAGGTCTGCGGCGAAGTCGGAAAGCCAGGCGCTGTCCGGGGCGCCGTCGGGGCCGACGACGAGGGCGGAGCCGATCTTGACGACCACGCGGCGGGCGGAGGCGAGGCCGCTCACGGCCGCCAGTCCCCAGCGGTCTCCCCGGCCGCCTTCGCCTCGGCGCGCCGCGCCAGGACCTGACGCCAGGCCTCGCGCAGGAGGTCCTTCACGCCCTGGCCCGAGACACCCGAAACAAGGGCCACGGGACGTCCCGAGGCGGCTTCCAGCGCCTCCTTCTGCATCTGGAGGGTGTCGGGATCGAGGGCGTCGACCTTGGACAGGGCGAGGATCTCCGGTTTGTCGGCCAGGCCGGCGCCGTAGGCCTCCAGCTCATGCCGGACCGTCCGCCAGGCCTCGGCCACGTCAGTCTGGGTGCAGTCCACCAGGTGGATCAGGACCGCGGTGCGCTCCACATGACCGAGAAAGCGGGTTCCCAGGCCGGCGCCCTCCGAGGCGCCCTCGATGAGGCCCGGGATGTCGGCCATGACGAAGCGCTCCTCAGGCGAGAGGTCGACGATGCCGAGGTTGGGAGCGAGAGTGGTGAAGGGATAGTCGGCGATCTTGGGCCGGGCGGCGCTGGCCGCGGCCAGGAAGGTGGACTTGCCGGCGTTGGGCAGGCCGGCGAGGCCGACGTCGGCGATGAGCTTCAGCCGCAGCCAGATCCACTTCTCCTCGCCTTCCTGGCCGGCATTGGCGTGGTAGGGCGCCTGGTTGATCGGCCCCTTGAAACGGTCATTGCCCCAGCCGCCATTGCCCCCCTTGGCCAAGAGGACGCGCTGGCCGGCGTGGTCGAGGTCGACGATCAGGGTCTCGCGGTCCTCCTCCAGCACCTCGGTGCCGACGGGGACCTTGAGGACGACATCCTCCCCTGCGGCCCCGTGCCGGTTCCGACCCATGCCGTGAACGCCGGTCCCGGCCTTGAAGTGCTGGTGGTAGCGGTAGTCGATCAGGGTGTTCAGCCCCTCCACCGCCTCGATCCAGACGTCCCCGCCCCGGCCGCCGTCGCCGCCGTCCGGGCCGCCGTACTCGATGTACTTCTCGCGCCGGAAGGACACGGCGCCGCCGCCGCCATTGCCCGAGCGGATGTAGATCTTGCACTGGTCCAGGAACTTCATGGCCTCGCCCTAGCACGTCCCGCCGGCAAAATCAGGCCAGCCAGATCATCCCGCGGGAGGGCAGGGCCTCGCCGCGGGAGGTGACGAAGGTCTGCCGGCGCTCCCCGGTGTAGAGGAAACCCGCCTTGACCAGCACGGCGTCCGAGGCCGGGTTCTCGTCCAGCCGCCAGGCCCGCACAAGGGTCCGGCCCCAGTCCCGGGCGGCCCAGGCCAGGGCGGCGGTCACCGCCTCGGTCATCAGGCCGGCGCCCCAGTAGGGCCGGCCCAGCCAATAACCGATCTCCGTCGCCGGGGCGGGTTCGCCGAAGAAGGACAGGACGCCAACCAGGCCCTCGTCCGGATGGTCCAGAGCAAAGCGGGCCTCCAGGTCGGGATCCTGGGTCTCGCCTGAGGCGAGAAAGGCCTCGGCGTCCGCGAGAGTGTAGGGATGGGGAATGCGGGCCGTGGTGCGCGCCACCTCGAAGTCGGCGCACAGGGCCGCGATCCGCGGGGCATCCGACAGGCGCAGGGACCGCAGCTGCAGGCGGGGCGTCTCGAGGACAGTCTGGACGTTGACATGAAGCATGACGGGGACCTCCCGGCCCCTCTGCCGGGGGCCTGATGCGAAAACGGGGAGCCCGGCGTCCGGGCTCCCCGCTTCGGGAGGTCCTCCGGTCCGCCAGGCAGGCGGACCTTCGGGAAGGTCCGCGTCAGCCGGCCGCGTTGTCCACGCAGACGTAGGTGCGGTCGTCACGCTTGGTGACGAACTTCACGGCGCCGTGGGCGGTCGCGAAGAGGGTGTGGTCCTTGCCCATGCCGACATTGTCGCCCGGGAAGAACTTGGTGCCGCGCTGGCGCACGATGATGTTGCCGGCGAGGACGGCTTCACCGCCGAACTTCTTCACGCCGAGGCGGCGGCCCGCCGAGTCGCGCCCGTTGCGCGAGGAACCGCCGGATTTCTTGTGAGCCATGGGGGCCTCCTGGAACTCTGGGTCCGACGCTTATTCGGCGTCGGTCTTCTTGGCTGCAGCCTTCTTCGGCGCAGCCTTCTTGGCGGGAGCCGGCTTAGCTTCGCCTGCGGAAGCCTTGGGTGCCGCCGCCTTCGCAGCCTTGGCCTTGGGGGCCGCAGCCTTGGGGGTCTCAGCCTTGGGGGTCTCGGCCTCAGCCTTCGCGGGAGCCTTGGCCTTGGCGGGCGCCTTCACCGGCTTGGCGGTCGGGATTGCGGCCTCCAGTGACGCCACAACGGCCTTCAGGTTGCGGGCCTTGGCGTCCAGCAGGGCCTTCGGGGTCAGGTCGACCACGCCGTCCCAGGCCGACGTCTTGCCGGCTCCGGAGATGGAGGTGACGCGCAGGACCGTCTCGGGTTGGCGATGGCCGCGGGTACGACGATAGCCCTGGCGACGAATCTTCTTGAAGATCCGGACCTTCTCGCCCTTACGGGTCTCGATCAGGGTGGCGTTGACTGCGGCCCCCTCGACGGTCGGCGCGCCGACGGTGACCGAGGCGCCGTCGCCCAGCATCAGGACGTCCGAGAAGGCGACGTCGGCGCCGGGCTCTCCGCCCAGCTTTTCGACCACCAGCACGTCGCCGGGTTCGACCCGGTACTGTTTGCCGCCGGTTCTGATCACCGCGTACATGATTGGCGTCCCGAAGAAATAGAAAGCAAAGACGGCGCCCGCAGGGAACCCTGCGGACGGAAGCGGGCTCTTATACAGACCGACCCGTCCGAGTCAACGCGCGGGGCTCAGTCCGCACGGTTCTGGTCCTGTCCTGCGCTTGTCGAAGCGACCTCGGTCCGCCAGTGGCCGACCAGGGTCGAGGACACGTTCTGGAACACCCGCAGCCGCGAGGGGGACCCCTTCGGCACCTGGGGCGCCAGGACGGCGACAGCGTAGACCCGGCCGTCCGGGGCTGTGACGAGACCGACGTCGTTAAGCCCAAAGGTCTCGCCCCGGAAATCCTGGCCCGTTCCCGTCTTGTGGGCGGCGCGCCAGCCCGGCGACAGGCCCCCGCGAAGGCGCATGGGTCCGGTGGTCACCCGTCCAAGCGTCTGGAGAATGAAGTCCGAGGACGCCGGGGACAGGAGATCGCCTCGGTGCAGGGCGGCGAGAGCACGTACGACACCGGCCGGGGTGGCCCCATCAAAGGGCCGCTCGACATAGGCCGCCAGGGAGGCGGCGCGCACCTCGGGATCCAGTCGCGCCCGGGCAGCCTCGAAAGCGCCGTAGGCGGAAAGGTCAGGGCTCCAGGTCAGACCGGCGATCCGGGACTGGAGGCGGCGCTCGTCGTCGGCCAGGCGAATGCCGGACATGCCCCGGGACGTCAGGAAGGCCTGTACGGCCCCCGGCCCGCCCGCCAGGACCATGAGCTTGTCGTTGGCCGCGTTGTCCGACTGGATCAGGGCCCGGCGGATCAGGTCGCGGAGCGTGGTCTCGAAGATCCCATTCTCGATCAGATGGGTCACGGGCTGGTTGAAGACGCTCCGGTCGGCGTCCGTGAGGATCACGGGCTGGTCGAGGGACAGTCGGCCGGAGTCGACCTGATCCATCACGGTCAGGGCGACCCAGAGCTTGGAGACGCTTTGCTGCGGGAAGGCCTGGTCCCCGTGCGAGGCGGCGATCCAGCCGCTTTCGACGTCCATGACGGCGATCCCTACCGGGCGGCGGAAACCGGGATCCAGGCTGGCGAGCCGGGCGACGAGCTCGGGCGGCGGCGGAGGTGACGGGCGAGAGGCGAGGTCGCGATCCTTCCGGGGTGGCGGCGGGGCGGGGACCTCGTCCGCGGCCGGCTTGGCCGGTTCAAGGTTCCGGAACATGGGAGAGGCGACGGCGATGGGGCCGGCCGTCGCCAACAGGGCCACGGAGAGGGTCGCCACAGGTCGCCGGAATCCCAAGAGGAGAGCCGAGACGCCGAGGTCCAACACGCCCTCTGGGAGGCGTCGCAGGGAGGAGGGAAGGCTCTTCAAGATCCGGAGAGCCGAAGCCGGAGCGATCCAGGTGACGTCTGCGACCCACCAGAGGGGCTGCATCATGCGCCAGGCCAGACCGGGGGGTCGGGGCGCAGGAGGCAGGACGGGATGAGGACGAGGTTCCGACATGCTCTTTTTTCAGCCCTGATCCGGGGCGCGCCGTCAACCCGCAGGGGTTCAGAGAACGTCCAGGCT
Source organism: Phenylobacterium sp. (assembly GCA_020401865.1). GTDB lineage: Bacteria > Pseudomonadota > Alphaproteobacteria > Caulobacterales > Caulobacteraceae > Phenylobacterium. Next base: position 128,662 of record JADCAS010000011.1, read on the forward strand.
GATGCGGCTGACGCCTGGAACGTCCGCCAGGACCTCACGAATGCGCTCCGAAGCTGCTGGAAGCGGCAAGGCGATCCTGATGGAGACGGCGCTCATTCCGGGACCCGTTCGCCAGGCTCGGACCTCTGCGACGGCGATGCCGGAGACTTCCAGCCGACGGGTGATTTCCGCCTCAAGGGCGGGGCTTTGGCGGACGTCCAGGAGGGCGGCTCCGGCGCGTCTCAGGATCGTCCCGGCGAAGTGAGCGATCAGGGCGGCCCCGACGAGGGCCAGGACAGGGTCCGCCCAGGTCCAGCCCAGGCGCCAGGCGGCCGTAAGCCCCGCCAGGGTCAGGGCGGCGGCGACGGCGTCCGCAGTCACATGCAGGTGCGCCGCCGACAGGTTGATGTCGCCGGCGGAGTCGCGGCGGTCAGCCAGGGCCGGCCGGAGAATGGCCATGCAGGCGAGGTTGAGGACCAGTCCGCCCCCGGCGGCGTAGAGGGCGGCCGGGTATTCGGGAACTTCCGGGACGACCAGTCGGGTCATGCTCTCGGCGGCGAGCCCCAGGGCGGCCAGGGCGAGGAGCACGGCGTTGGCGAAGGCCGCGAGGTCTCCGATCCGGCCGGCTCCGTGAGCGAGTCGCGCATTGCCCTCGTTCCGCCGCGCCACCCAATAGGCGGCTCCCGCCACACCCAGGGCGGCGACATGGGCGCCGGAATGGGCCCCATTGGCGACAAGGGCCACCGAACCGAACGCCAGGCCGGCCCCGACCTGCACCAGGGAGGCGAAGGCGACCAGCAGGGCGGCCATCCAGGTCCGCCGCTCGTTCCGGTGAAGGTCGACAAGGGCGCCGGGCTCGTCTGGACTCGGGCGGTCTAAGGACACGGAGGGGTCACCCTGAACAGCGGCGGCGGACGAAAACTGTAACTTTGTTACATGCATGGCGGGACAGGGCCAAGTCGCCTCCGAGGTTTCCCCCGGCCGCCCGAAGGATTAGAGGGGAAGTCATGAGCCAGAAGACACCCGTCACCGTACTCACCGGCTACCTCGGGGCCGGCAAGACCACCCTCCTCAACCGGATCCTCTCCGAGGACCATGGCAGGCGCTATGCGGTCATCGTCAACGAGTTCGGCGAGGTGGGGATCGACAACGACCTCATTGTCGGCGCGGACGAGGAGGTCTTCGAGATGAACAACGGGTGCGTCTGCTGCACGGTGCGCGGCGACCTCATTCGGGTGCTCTCGGGCCTGATGAAGCGCAAGGGCGGGTTCGACGCCATCATCGTCGAGACGACGGGCCTCGCCGATCCCGGCCCCGTCGCCCAGACCTTCTTCGTCGATGACGATGTCCGGGCGCGGACGGAACTGGACAGCGTGACCACGGTGGTGGACGCCCTGCACCTGCCGCTGCGCCTGGGGGACTCCAAAGAGGCCGTCGAGCAGATCGCCTTCGCCGACCAGATCATCCTGAACAAGACTGACCTGGTGACCGAGGCTCAGCTCCGGGACGTCGAGGCGCGGATACGGCGCCTCAACCCCCTGGCGCCCATCCACCGGGCCCAAAGGTCGAATGTGCCCCTCGACATGATCCTCGGCCGGGGCGGGTTCGACCTGGAGCGGATCACCGATCTTCAGCCCGAGTTCCTGAATCCGGCGCACGGCGAGCCCGGGCATGTCCACGACGAGTCCTGCGACCACCACGACCATGATCATCATCGGCACGACCCTCACGGACATGACCCTCACGCCCACGATCCTTCCGCCCGCGACCATGCCGCCGACGCCGGCATCTCGAGCGTCTCGCTGACCTTCGACCGTCCGATGAACGGGGCGCGTGTCAGCGCCTGGCTGAACGAAGTGCTGCAGACCCAGGGGCCGGACATCCTGCGCGCCAAGGGTATCCTCAGCGTGGCGGGGGAGGACCGGCGCCTGGTCTTCCAGGCGGTTCACATGATCCTGGAGGGCGACCTGCAGAGGCCCTGGCGGGAGGACGAGGCCCGCACCTCACGTCTGGTCTTCATCGGTCGGAACCTGGACCCGCAGGCCCTTCGGTCCGGGTTTGAGGCCTGCGCCGCCTGAACCCGGACCGCAGAAGCATCAGACATCAAAAAGGCCCGCCCGGCAGGCCGGGCGGGCCCTTCTCCCCCGGGGGGGTGAAGATCAGAGCTCTTCGTTGATCAAGGCGACCTGGAAGTAGCCGTTGCCCTGCAGGGTATTCATCACCTGCATGAAGTCCCCGTACCGGACGTCGCGGTTGGCGCGGATATAGACGCGCTCCTGCGTCGGGTCCGGCTTGTCCAGCTTCCGGGCGAGATCAGCGGGAAGGGTGTCAATGGTCGTCGCCGCCTCCCCGATGAAGATGCCGCCATCCTGGATGTTGATGACCGTCGGCTCTTCGGTCTTGGCCCCGGGCGGCGGCGGCACCGCCGGCGGCAGGTCAAGCTTGATGGACACCGTGGCGGCCGGGATCGCCACCATGAAGATGATGAGGAGCACCAGCATCACATCGACGAAGGGCGTAACGTTGATCTCGCTGTTCTGACCGAGATCGAAGCGTCCGCCGCCACCGCCGCCAAGCTTCGCACCCATGAAATATTCCTTCCCTTCAGGACGCCGCCCGGCGTCCGGCTGTGTTGAAAAACCCTTCGCCAATCGGATCGGGATTGTAAAGCCCCAACCCGACACGCCCCCTCCCCTCATCGGACCGGCGGGGTTATGGAGGAGGGATGACCTACGCATTTGACGCCTTTGTGACCTCCGCCCTGTTCGACGCCGCCGGCCAGGCCTGGTTCGCACTCGGGGATGGAACGGTGAGGCGCGAGGATGGTCTGACGCTCCAAGCTCACCAGGGCGCAGTCCTCTGCGCCGCTGTTCACCCCACAGGGGCGGGCGTCCTGACCGGCGGGGACGACGGCGTTCTGGCCTGGAGCCGCGGGTCCGGCGTCGAGGTCCTGGAGACCACCCCCGGCCGCTGGATCGACGCGGTCACGGCGAGTCCCGCCTCGGGACTGATCGCATGGGCCAGCGGAAAGCGGGTCGAGGTGCGCGACGCCGCCGATCCGGACTTCAGGAGGACCTTCGAGCACGAAAGGTCGGCGGCGGATCTGGCCTTCGACCCCCGGGGCCGGCGCCTGGCCGTGGCCACCTATGGCGGGGCCTGGCTCTGGTACGCCCGCATCGCCGAGCAGAAGCCTGAAATCCTGAAATGGGCCGGCAGCCACATCGCCCTGGCCTGGAGCCCGGACGGGAAGTTCCTGATGAGCGCCATGCAGGAGAACCAGCTGCACGGCTGGCGCGTCGCCGACGACAAGAACCTCAAGATGGGCGGCTATCCGGCCAAGGTGAAGAGCCTCGCCTTCCTCTCCAAGGGCCAGATGCTGGCCACGTCAGGCGCCAATGGCGTGGTGGTCTGGCCCTTCACCGGGCCGGCGGGGCCCCTGGGCAAGCAGGCGGCCGAGGTCGGCTATGACGAGAGCGCCCTGGTGGCGCGGGTGGCCGGCGACCCCGGCTCCCGGCGGGTGGCGGCCGGACTGGAGGACGGACGGGTCTGGATCTGCGACCTGACCGGCCAGCAGATCGACATGCTCAAGGCCGAGAAGGGCGAATCGATCTCGACCCTCGCCTTCAGTCGCGACGCCCGGCGCCTGGCCTGGGGCGACGAGGCCGGCGGCGGGGGCGTCTTCGACCTCTAGGCTCAGAAGCCGCGCAGTTCGCCCCAGACCTCGAAGGGATCCCGTGCGGAGCGCAGGGTGTTGATCGGCGCGGCCTCATCCCTCCAGCCGAGGGCCATGCCCGAGAAGAGCATGTGGTCGTCGGGAAGCCCGAGGACCTCGGCCACCGTCTTGGGGTACCGCGCCCAGTATTCCTGCGCGCAGGTGTCCAGGCCCTGCTCCACCGCCAGCAGCATGACGGTCTGCATGTACATGCCCAGGTCCGACCACTGGGGCGGGCCGAGCTTTCGGTCGAGGCAGAAGAAGAGGCCTACGGGCGCGCCGAAGAGCTCGGTGTTCCGGGCCAGCTGGCGCAGCCGCGCCGCCTTGTCCTCGCGCGGGATCCCGATCGTGGCGTAGAGGTCCTCGCCGTTCTGGAACCGCCGGGTCCGGAAGGGATCCCAGAGATTGGGCGGATAGACATCGTACTCCGGAGTTTCGCCCAGGGGATTGGCGGCGGCGCGGGCCTTCAGGTCCTCAAGGGGCGCACCCGTCAGGGCGTAGACCTTCCAGGGCTGGAGGTTGCCGCCCGAAGGTGCGCGGGCCGCCGCCTTGAGGAGTCCCCGCACCATCTCGGCGGAGGGGCGCTCCGGGCGGAAGGCCCGAATCGAGACCCGGCGTTGCACCGCTTCGCTGACCTTCATGTCGACCTCCCTGGCGCCGGCCCCTCCGGCGTTCGCGGCCGAATGACTAGCACCCGGGCGACGGGATTGTCAGCGCGTTTGCCTCGCTGCCCGCTTGGCCTATCCTCGGTCGTATGGCGCGAAGCGGAAGGACTGGCCGACCCCGGGAGCGATGGCTTCGACGGATTCTCGTCGCGGTCCTGTGCCTGTTCGTCGGCCTGCCTCTCGCCCTGGTGACCGTCTACCGCTTCGTCCCGCCGCCGGTGACGATCCTGATGATCCAGAGGTCCCTTGAGGGGAAGGGCATTTCCAGAACCTGGCGGCCCCTCGACCAGATGTCTCCGGCCCTGATCCGCTCGGTGATCGCCGCCGAGGACGCGGGCTTCTGCAGCCACCGGGGTTTCGACTTCGAGGCCATGCAGGAGGCCTGGGCTCACAACGAAAGGTCGGACCGTGTCCGCGGCGGGTCGACCATCAGCCAGCAGACCGCCAAGAACGTCTTCCTGTGGCCCCAGAGGTCCTATCTGAGGAAGGGCCTGGAGGCGGGCTTCACCGTGCTGATTGAGGTCGGCTGGGGAAAGCACCGCATCCTGGAGGTCTATCTCAACACCATTGAGTGGGGACCCGGAATCTATGGCGCGGAAGCGGCGGCCAGGCGTAACTTCGGCGTCGGCGCGGATCGCCTGACCCCGGCCCAGGCGGCGCGGCTGGCGGCCATTCTTCCAAGCCCCCTGAAGTGGCGCGCCGCCCGGCCGGGTCCATATGTTAAGCGTCGGTCCGGGCGAATCGGCGCGGCGGCGGGGACCATCCGCCGGGACGGTTTGGCTGACTGCGTTCTCGCCGCCCGTGCGCGTTGACGCCGGGACTTCCAAGAGGAGATGCAAGATGCGTATCGGCGTTCCGAAGGAGATCAAGTCCGACGAGCACAGGGTGGGGCTGATCCCTGCCGCCGTGCGCGAACTCACCGCCCACGGCCATCAGGTGCTGATGGAGGCGGGCGCAGGCGCCGGCTCTGGCTTTTCCGACGCGGCCTACCTGGAGGCGGGCGCCGTCCTGGCGCCGGATGCCGCGGCGGTTTTCGCCGGCGCCGACTTGATCGTCAAGGTCAAGGAGCCGCAGAGGCCGGAGTGGGAGCGCCTGACCCCGCGCCACATCCTTTTCACATACCTGCACCTGGCGCCCGACCCCGCCCAGGCAGAGGGACTGGCCCGGTCCGGCTGCGCCGCCATCGCCTATGAGACCGTCACCGATCCGTCGGGGGGCCTGCCCCTGCTGGCGCCTATGTCCGAGATCGCCGGGCGCCTGTCCATCCTGGCCGCCGCCCAGCATCTCCAGAAGCACAACGGCGGGATGGGGCTGCTTCTTCCCGGCGTGGCGGGCTCTCCCCCGGCCCGGGTGACGATCCTGGGGGGCGGCATGGTCGGCGCCAACGCCGCCCGTATGGCCCTGGGCCTCGGCGCGCAGGTGACCCTGCTGGACCGGTCGATTCCCCGGCTTCGCGTCCTCGACGACCTGTTCGAAGGCCGGGCGCGCACCCGCTACGCCAACCTCGACGCCGTCGAGACCGAGATCCTGGCGGCGGACGTGGTGATCGGCGCGGTGCTGGCCGCCGGCGCGGCCGCCCCGCGCCTGCTACGGCGGGAGCACCTGTCGCGGATGACCCCCGGTGCGGTCATCGTTGACGTCGCCATCGACCAGGGCGGATGCTTCGAGACCAGCCGGCCGACCACCCACCATGAGCCGACCTTCATCGTCGACGGGGTGGTCCACTACTGCGTCGCCAACATGCCGGGCGCCGTACCGCGGACTGCATCGGAGGCCCTCGGCAACGCCACCCTGCCCTACGTGCTGACGCTGGCGGACCAGGGTCTCGAGGCCCTCCGGGCCGACCGACACCTGGCGCGGGGCCTGAACGTGCTGAACGGAGAGATCACACACCCGGCCGTGGCTGCGGCCCTGGGCCGGACGTCTTCCGACCCCTACGCCGCCTGGAACTGAAGCCTCAGGCCGCCGCCCAGGAGCCGGAGTCCAGGGCGTCGGGATCGTCGATAGCCATATCGTCCCAGTCCAGATCCGGCGGCGGACTGGCGGCGGCGGCGACAATGGCGTTGAGTTCGGCCGCCGAAGCGACCGACACCAGAACCGCCGAGGCCTCAGGCCGGGACAAGGCGAAGCCGAGGGCGGCCTGGAGCGGGTCGGAGCGGCCTTCGGCGATCATGCGCCGGGCGCGGGAGATGCGCGCAGCCGCTTCCCTCAGGTGACTGGGGGCCCGGTCCGGGGGCAGGAGGAGGAGCCCATTGAGGAAGATGGACCTCAGGTGGACCTCCATCCCCAGTCCCGCGATGGACGCCAGGGTTCCGTCATTGATCAGGCGCTGGTCCAGGAGGCTCGCCGGCGCCTGGACGATATCGGGGCGAAAGCGCCGGGCGACGCCGAGGGGATCGTCGGAGGCGAAGACAGAGACGCCGATCTTGCGGGTCAGGCCCTCGTCCCTCAGCGCCTTGAGCCGGTCCCAGAGGGCCGCGCCATGGGGCCCGAGGAGCTCAGCCACCGAAGGGACGAGAAGGCACTCGGCCTGAGATACTCCGAGGCGGTTCAGACTGGCCCGGACCTCGGCCTCGACGATGTCCGGCCCGCGATCAGGACGGATGGTCGAGATACAGACATAAAAAGGGTCCAGGCGGGGCAGAAGGGCGCCGATCTCGCGCTCGGCCTGCACGGACCGTCCGGTGACATCGAAGAGACGCATCCCGGACCGGGCGGCGACCTCGAGGATGTCCAGCACCTCGGCCTGGGGCGCGCGGCCCCGGACCGGCGTCCGGTCGAAGGCGAACTGCCCCGAACCGAGGCCAAGCTTTGAAACTGGCGAAGACATGAGTTCTTCAGGCGCGCCCTGGGTGGCTGAAGGGGTCACCCTACCGGCAATGCCTAAAGAAGCGGTTTCTGAAATGCTTACAGGACGTTAAATTCGACGCTCATGAGAACCTCGCTTCCCGACTGGCCGGTCTTCGGTTTCGTCGATGATGTCCGCCCCGCCCTCGACGCCGCCAGGCGGCAGGGTCGAACCTCGGTCCTGGCCACACTGGTCGCCGTGGAGGGCGGCGGGCCCCGTCCCGTCGGCACCCAGATGGTCTTCTCCGCCTCGGGGGACGCTACCCCGGACGTGGTGGTCGGCTACTTCTCGGGCGGCTGCGTGGAGTCCGATGTCGCCGACCACGCCTACGCCTGCCTGGCCGACGGGGAGCCCCGCCGGCTGGTCTACGGAGAAGGCAGCCCCTGGCCGGACATCCGCCTGCTCTGCGGCGCACGGATCGAGATCCTGTTGGAGCGGGTGGAGCCCTCGGATCCAGCCCTCGGCGTCCTGATCGCGGCCTGGAGCGCCCGCCAGCCGGCGGACTGGGTCACGGATGGCCGGCGCCGGGCCTGCGGTGCATCCGGGACGGTGGAGCCCTGGCCCGGCGCCTTTGTCCGACGCTGCGAACCGGCCCAGCGCCTGGTGGTCTTCGGATCCGACCCGACCGCCCTGGCCATCGCCGCCCTGGGCGCCCAGTCCGGCTTCGAGACCACCCTGGTCCGCGGCAAGGGCCCGGAGGCGCCGCCCCCCGTCCCGGGCCTGGCCTATAGCCGGGAGGCGCCTGCTGAGGCCCTGGCGGCCATCGGGACTGACGCCTGGACGGCCATCGCCATCGCCAGCCACAACCTTGAGCTGGATCGTGAGGCCCTGGCGGCCGCCCTGCCCTCCGACGCGGGGTATGTGGGCCTGCTCGGGGCCCGCCGGCGCCTGGATGAGCGCCTGGCGCCCCTGCGCGCCGCAGGAGTCCCCGAGGCGGTCCTCTCCCGCGTCCATGCGCCCATCGGCCTCAACATCGGCGGCAAGGCGCCCTGGGCCGTCGCTGTCTCCGTGATCGGCGAGATCATGGCCGAGCGCTTCGGTGCAGGGGCGAAGGCCTAAGCGGGCGAGTCGCCAGGAGCTGGCAGGCGTCTCAGCCCCGGACCAGGGGGAGAGCTTCGACCATCTCGCCCGCCGCCAGCGGAGGGACGCCGGGCAGCCGGCGGAGCAGGGCGTCGGCCTCGGAGAACACACGCACCAGGGAGGAGTCCTGATCCAGGAAGGCTTCGGCGGTCTCGCCTTCGGGCCCGGAGGCCAGGCGCGCCCGCATCCAGTGTTCGCGTGGACCATTGGCGGGCAGGGGGCCGATCAGCCGGGCCTGGCGAAGGACGGGAACGGCGGGACGACCCTCGAGGGCGGCCACCAGGGGCCTCAGGAAGAGCTCGGCGCAGACAAAGGCTGAGGCGGGATTGCCCGGCAGGCCCAGCAGGGGACGGCCGTCCCCGAGCCAGCCGAAGAAGGTGGGCTTGCCAGGCCGGACGGCGACGCTTTCGACCCTCAGGTCCAGGCCCAGGTCGCCCGCCGCGGCGCGGACCAGATCATGGTCTCCCACGGAGGCGCCGCCGAGGGTGACGACCAGGTCGCCACCGGCGCCTGCGATGGCGTCTCTGACAGCCTCGCGACGATCGCGCACGCCCGTGACCCGGCGGACCTGGGCGCCCCAGGTGCGGAGCATGGCCTCCAGGCCGGGCGAGCCGGAGTCGAAGATCTGCCAGGGGCCTGGAACGGCGGGGGCCTCCACCACCTCCTCGCCTGTGGAGACGATGCTGACCATGGCGGGCCGCACCACCCGGACGCGGTCCCGGCCGGCGGAGGCGCAGAGAGAGAGACGCCAGGGGTCCAGCCTCAGGCCCTCGGCCAGAAGGCAAGCGCCCTTCGAAAAGTCCCGGCCGGCCTGCCGGACATTCTCCCCGGCCGTGACGGCGGGGACGTCGACCGAGTCGCCGTCCCGCCGTGCGTCCTCCTGAATCACCACGGCGTCGGCGCCCTGAGGAAGGGCGGCCCCAGTGAAGATTCGCACCGCCTCTCCCGGTCCGACCCGGCCTTCAAACCCATGACCGGCGGCGCTCTCCCCGAGGATGCGCCGGCGTCCGGGGCCGTCGTTGCTGCGGACCGCCCAGCCGTCCATGGAGGAATTGGTGAAGGGCGGCTGGTCGCGGACCGCAAGGATATCCTCCGCCAGGGTCCTGCCCAGGGCCTGGGACAGGGGGAGTTCCACCGGGCCGAGGCGGCGGACATCGCTGAGCATGGCGGCCCGGGCGGCCTCGACGCTCATCAGCTTCATTCGCGGACCCAGTCGCCGGAGCGGCCGCCAGACTTGGCGAGAAGCCGGACATCCTCGATGACCATCCCCCGATCTGCGGCCTTGAGCATGTCGTAGAGGGTCAGGCAGGCCACGCTGACGGCGGTCAGAGCTTCCATCTCCACGCCGGTCCGGCCGGTGGTCCGCACCCGCGCCGTCACTCTCAGGCGCCCATCGACGGCCTCGACGGCCACCTCGGCCTTCGCGATGTCCAGGGGATGACAGAGGGGGATCAGGTCGGAGGTGCGCTTGGCCGCCATGACGCCGGCGATCTCCGCCACGGCGCGGACGTCGCCCTTCCGGGCCTGCCCGGACAGAGCCAGGGCCAGGGTTTCGGGCGCCAGTCGGACAAAGCCCTCGGCGACGGCCTCGCGGTCGGTCTCGGCCTTGTCCGAGACGTCCACCATCCGGGCGCGGCCCTCGGCGTCGATATGCGTCAGGCCGCTCACGTCTCCAGCAGCCGGGGCATGAGCTCGACCATGTTGCAGGGCCCATGGCGGCTGTCGAGCTGGGCCTGGATGACCTTGTCCCAACCATCTTTCACCGCCCCGTTCGACCCGGGCAGGCAGAAGACGAAGACCCCGTTGATGATCCCGGCCGTCGCCCGGGACTGCAGGGTGGACAGGCCCACCGACTGGTAGCTGACCAGGTGGAAGACGACGGAAAAGCCGTCGATCCGCTTGTCGAAAAGAGGCTCTACCGCTTCGGGGGTTACGTCCCGGCCGGTGATTCCGGTGCCCCCGGTGCTGATCACCGCATCGACCTGGCCGGAGTCGACCCAGGCCAGCAGCCGGGCGCGGATCTCGTCCACGTCGTCCCGGACGATCGCCCGGTCAGCGAGAAGATGTCCGGCGCCGGTGACACGGTCGGCCAGCACCTGTCCCGAAGTGTCGCTTTCCTCGTCCCGCGTATCGGACACGGTCAGGACGGCGATTCGCACCGGGACAAAGGGCCGCGCGGCGTCGATGCGGCCGCCGGGGGTGAGGGTGATCGGGGTCGCAGAGGTCATGAGGTCTCCCATCGCGCGAGGTCGTCGCGGTCGCGGTCCGTCGGTTCGATCCAGCGGGCGCCGTCCGGGCCGGTCTCCTTCTTCCAGAAGGGGGCCCTGGACTTCAAGTAGTCCATCAGGAAGTCGCAGCCTTCGAAGGCGGCGCGACGGTGAGCCGCCGCCGTCGCCACGAAGACAATGGCCTCGCCGGGCGGGATGAGGCCGGTGCGGTGGACGATCAGCACGTCCTGCAGGCCGAAGCGCTCCGTCGCCGCCTCAGCGTGGCGGGCGATCTCCCGCTCCGTGAAGCCGGGATAGGCTTCCAGCTCGAGGATGTCGGTCCGGCCCTGCTCGGCGCGGGCGATTCCCGTAAAACTGGCGACGGCGCCGGTCTCCGTCCGGCCCCGGCAGAACTCCCCCAGGGCCTGGCCCGGGTCGAAGGGCGCCTGGGTCAGCCGGATCACGGCTCAGCCCCCGCTCATGGGCGGCAGGAAGGCCACCTCGGAATCCGGACGGAGGTCGACGTCTAGGCTCACCAGTTGCTGGTCCACGGCCGTCCGTACGGCGGGACCCTGAAGGGCCTCGAAGAGGGCGGGATCGTCGGCGGCCAGGCGGCCCCTGAGGTCCGCGAGGCTTCGGGCGGGGATATCCCGTTCGCGCCAGCCGGCGACGTCGGCGAGCCGCCCGAAGAGGAGCACCCTGGCCACCCTCAGCCCCCTGTTGTGGACATGTGCCGCTGAACCGCCGGCGGGGCGTTCCGGTCGATCCGGAAATCATGCCCCTCCGGCTTGGCGTCCACCGCCGCCCGGATGGCCTCCCGAAGTTCGGTGTCCGAGGCGCCGGCGCGCAGGACGGCGCGCAGGTCGCTGGCGTCCTCCCGGCCCAGGCAGGTGTGGAGCGTCCCGGTACAGGTCAGGCGAACCCGGTTGCAGAGCTCGCAGAAGTTGTGGCTCAGGGGTGTAATGAAGCCCAGCCGACCGCCGGTCTCGGCGACACGGACATAACGGGCGGGCCCGCCGGTGGTCAGGTCGAGGTCGGTCAGCGTCCAGTAACTTTCCAGGTGGTCCCGGACCTGGCGCAGGGACAGGAACTGGTCGCTCCGGTCGACGTCGATGTCCCCCATGGGCATGGCCTCGATGAGGGTGGCGTCGAAGCCCTGGCCATGCGCCCAGGCGATCAGGTCCGGCAACTCGGCGGCGTTGTCGTCCCGCAGGGCGACGGCGTTGATCTTGACAGCCAGACCCGCTCCTTTGGCGGCCTCCAGGCCTCTGAGAACCTGGGCCAGGTCCCCCCCCCGGGTGAGCCTGCGGAAGACCTCCGGATCGAGGGTGTCCAGGGAGACATTGACCCTCTGCACGCCGGCGGCGGCCAGTTCGCCGGCGAAGGTTTCCAGCCGGGTGCCGTTGGTGGTGAGGGTGAGTTCATCCAGGTCGCCGGTGGCGAGGCGGTGCGACAGGGCGGAGAACAGGCCCATGACGCCCTTGCGGACCAGGGGTTCGCCGCCGGTGATCCGGATCTTGCGGACGCCCAGGTCGATGAAGGCCGAGGCGAGGCGCTCGAGCTCCTCCAGCGTCAACACCTGCGCCTTGGGCAGAAAGGTCATATGCTCGGCCATGCAATAGACGCACCGGAGATCGCACCGATCGGTCACCGAGACCCTGAGATAGGTCACGGCGCGACCAAACCCGTCCACAAGGCGGGGGCGGGACTGGACGGAAGGCGCGGTGTCGAGCGGCGTCATGCCCGGGCAACATAAGCGGGGACGGCGGAACATGACAGGGGCGGAAGTCGAGGCGTCGAAAGGTTACGCGGCCATCGTCCTGGCCGCAGGGGCGGGACGTCGCTTTGGCGGCGGCAAGCTGCTCGCGCCCTGGCGCGGCGCCCCCCTTTTGCAGGGCGCGCTCAGGGCCGCCCTGGCGACGCCCTCGGACCCCGTCGTGGTTGTCACCGGGACCGACGCCAGCACCGTCGGCGAGGCCTGCAGGGAGGCGGCGAGACGCCTAGGAGGGGAAGGCCGGCTTCGCCTGGTCCACGCCGCGGACCATGCCGAGGGTATGGGCGCCTCGCTGCGGACCGGGGTCGCCGCCCTGCCCTCGGGCCTTCGGGGGGTCTACGTCTTCCTCGGCGACATGCCGGACATCCCCACGGAGGTCTTCGCGCCCCTGGTGGCCGCCGTGGAGGCCGGCGCCCCGGCCGCCGCCCCGGACTTCGGGGGACGCCGGGGCCATCCGGTCCTGTTCTCAGCCGCCCTGCTGCCCGACCTCGCCCGGGCCTCGGGGGACGCCGGGGCCCGGGAGGCGCTCGCCCGCCTCGGGGATCGCGTCGCGAGGGTCGCCTGCGCCCACCCCGGGGTGCTGTTCGACGTCGACCGTCCAGAGGATCTGGGCGACGCCCCCCGGGGCTAGGCGCGCGCGGTCAGCCCTTACTGTCCCTGGCCGAGGGAGAAGCCGGGTTCGCCGTCGAAGGTGAAGAGGTGTTCGGTCTTCACGAAATCGACGCCTGACAGGGTCAGCCGGCGGAGCAGTTCCACCACCATGGCGGGATTGAACGACTGGCCGGGCTGGGCGAGGAACCGGCAGCGCCAGTGGTCGGTGCAGAAGGTCTCCGGAAGGCCCTGGGGCCAGACCTTGACGCCGCGGTTGGTGATCATCGCCAGTTCGTAGCCGCCGGTGATCGTGGCCTGCATCCGGCGGGCGATCTCCTCCACCGGCTGGGTCGAGTGGACGAAGACATCGATCCCCACAAGTTCCTTGACCGCAGGCTTCCTGGGAGACGCCGTCGGGACCGGGAAGGCCTCGCCAGACGCGGTGTAAGCGACCGAGTCCAAGTGCACGGGCGTCAGACCCATGCGCGCGATGACGGCGTCAGCGAAGGCCGAGGTGCTGACCCGTTCCTTCGAGACGCCCGGCTTGAAGATGTCGTCGGTGTGAATCCCGTCTTCGATGGTCCGGAGCCAGGCGTTGTGCACCCGCGCGGCGGCCTCGGGCTGGCCGATGTGCACCAGCATCATGACGCCCGCCAGCAGCAGGCCAGAGGGATTGGCCGAGTTCTTCCCGGCCCGGCGGGGCGCCGAGCCGTGGATGGCCTCGAACATGGCGCAGTGCTCGCCAATGTTTGCAGAGGGCGCAAGACCGACCGAGCCGGCGATCTGGGCCGCCACATCGCTGAGCACGTCGCCGTAGAGGTTCGGCATGACCAGGACATCGAAAGCCTCCGGCGTATCCGCCAGCTTGGCCGCGCCGATGTCGATGATCCAGTGCTCGTTCTCGATATCGGGATACGCCTCCGCGACTTCCCGGAAGACCTTGTGGAACAGGCCGTCCGTCAGCTTCATGATGTTGTCCTTCGTGAAGCAGGTGACCTTCTTCCGGCCGTAGGCCTGTGCATAGGCGAAGGCGTAGCGGTTGATCTTCTCGCACCCGGGCCGGGAGATCAGTTTCAGGCACTGATAGACGTCGTCGGTCTGGCGGTGCTCGATGCCGGCGTAGAGGTCCTCTTCGTTCTCCCGGACGATGACCAGGTCCATCCCCGGATGACGGGTCGAGACAAAGGGCGCGTAGGACCGGCAGGGCCGGATGTTGGCGTAGAGGCCCAGGGACTTCCGGACCGTGACGTTGAGGCTCTTGTAGCCGCCGCCCTGGGGCGTGGTGATCGGGGCCTTGTAGAAGACGCGGGTCCTGCGAAGGCTCTCCCAGGCGCCGGGATCAATACCGGCGGTGTTCCCGGACAGGTAGAGCTGTTCGCCGATGGTGATGGTCTCCGGTGCGATATCCGCGCCGCCCGCCATCAGAACCCTGAGGCTGGCCTCCATGATCTCGGGACCAATGCCATCGCCGTAAGCCACTGTGATCGGTACTGTCCCGGAGCGGCCGGACTGACCTTCGGCGCGGGGCGGGGAGACGAGGGTGTTGATGTCGTTCATGGCCGGGACCTCCTGGGGTTGCAGATGAGCGGCTTCTGGCCCCTCCAGATGCATTATTGAAATTGATTATAGAGATATTCGTGATGATCATTATCAATCATCATCCGGGCGCCCCAGTCCTTTCCGTCGATCCCGGGCGCCCCACATGGCGAGGATAGCCGGCGCTACCCGGAACCGGAGCGAGGACAACCCCATGCCGACTGGCCTGTCGCACCTCGAGGCCCTCGAAGCCGAGTCCGTCCACATCATCCGGGAGGCGACGGCCGAGGCCCGCAACCCGGTCATGCTGTTCTCCGCCGGCAAGGATTCGACGGTCATGGCGCACCTCGCCATGCGGGCGTTTCACCCCTCGCCGCCGCCCTTCCCCCTTCTGCACATCGACTCCACCTGGGAGTTCCGTTCGCTCCTGGAGTTCCGTGACGCCTTCGCCCGTGACAACGGCTTTCGTCTGATCGTCGCTGCGAACGAGGAGGGGCGCGCCGCGGGCCTCAACCCCTTCGACCATGGCGACCGATACACGACCCAGATGCGAACCGAGCCTCTGAAGACGGCCCTCCGGGAGGGGGGCTACGACATCGTGTTCGGCGGCGCCCGGCGGGACGAGGAAAAGTCGAGGGCCAAGGAGCGGGTGGTGTCGATCCGGACGCCATCCCAGGGCTGGGAGCCGAGGAGCCAGAACCCCGAGCTCTGGCGGCTCTACAACGCCCGGTCGGGCAAGGACGGATCGGCCCGGGTGTTTCCGCTGTCCAACTGGACCGAGACGGACATCTGGCTCTACGCCCTTTGGCGCGGGATCGCGCTCGTCCCCCTCTACTACGCGGCGGACAGGCCGGTGGTGCAGCGCGCGGGGACCTACATCGTGGTCGACGACCCATCGCGCATACGCCTGGGCCCGCAGGACCGGATCACCCAGCGCCGGGTGCGATTCCGGACCCTGGGCTGCTGGCCTGTGACAGGGGCGATCGAATCCGAGGCGGACGACCTTCGCGCCATCGTCAGCGAGACCCTGCTCTCGGCGGTGTCGGAACGCCAGGGCCGGATCAGCGACGGGGAGGATGGGGGTTCCCTGGAGCAGAAGAAGCGCGAGGGCTACTTCTGATGGCTGACGCCGGACGTCGCTGGCTCAGTGACGACGTCGCCGGACTGGTCACCATGCACGGCAAGGAAGCGGTCATCGGCCCCGTCCTGGCTGAAGGCGCTGGGATCTCCCTGTTCCGGGTGCCGGATGTGGACACCGACGCCTTCGGAACCTTCAGCCGAGAGGTCGAGCGCCCCGGGACGGCTCTGGACGCCGCGCGAGCCAAGATCCGGGCGGGATTCGCCGCCTCGCCGGCGACCCGGATCATGGTGGCGAGCGAGGGCGCATTCGGGCCCCATCCCGCCATCCCCCTCCTGCCCTTCGGTGACGAGCTGGTTCTTCTGGTCGACCGAGAGACCGGGTTCGAACTCGCCGGGCGACATGCGGGACCGGAGACGAACTTCGCCCATTGGCGGGCCAGGGACGTAGAGACCGCGCTGGACTTCGCGCGGCGGTGCGGATTCCCGGAGCACGGCGTGATCGTGCTGGGTGTCCGCGGAGAAGCGCCGGCGCCGGACGTGTTCTGCGAGAAGGCTCTTGAGGATGAGGCCGCCCTCGCCGCGGCGGCCGCCCGCGCGATCGCCCTCACCGGCGCGGCGTTCATCGAGACGGACATGCGGGCGCACCGGAACCCTACGCGTCAGGAATCGATCCGCAGGGCGGCTCAGGATCTTGTCCGCCGTCTGCATTCGCCCTGTCCCGCCTGCACACGCCCGGGCTTCGACCGGATCCGGAGAATTCCGGGTCTTCCCTGCGCCGACTGCGGGACGCCGACAGACGTCACGACGGCCTGGGTCATGGGCTGCGAGGGCTGCGGCCTGGAGGAAACCCGGCGCGTCGCGGGCGAGCCCTGGGCGGATCCCGGCGCCTGCCCCTCCTGCAATCCCTAGGTGATCAAGCCTGATCCCAGGCTGGAGAGGGTCACGCCGACCAGGATGATCTGGTCGCCATTGCCCATGTCGACGATGACGTCCGAGCCCGCCTGGGCGAGGGTCCGCGAGGGTCCGCCCTCCAGTCTCAGCCGGTCGCCCTCGGCATAGTTGAAGTCCGTGATCCGGTCGATCCCGGCGCCGGAGAACGAGTAGAACAGGTCCGCGCCCGCGCCGCCGGAGAGGGTGTCGTTGCCCCGGTCGCCCCAGATCCAGTCGTCGCCGGCGCCGCCCATGACCGTGTCGTCGCCCTGACCGCCGCGCACCCAGTCGTTCCCGGCCCCGCCGTCGACCGTGTCATTGCCCATGTTGCCATAGACGATGTCGAAGCCGGCGTTACCGAAGAGCAGGTCGTTGTCCTTACCCCCGACCACCCAGTCCTCGCCGTCGTTCCCGCGGAGGGTGTCATTGCCCATGTTGCCGTTGATGTCGTCGAAGCCGGAGCCGCCCGAGACCGAGTCGTCGCCGGCGTCGCCGCGCAGGTAGTTCGCGCCCGAGGCTTCGAGGATCGTGTCCGCGCCATCACCGCCGTATACGGTGTCCGCGCCTGCCCCCGGCGTCAGCTGGTTGGCGAGGG
Organism: Phenylobacterium sp.; assembly: GCA_020401865.1. GTDB lineage: Bacteria > Pseudomonadota > Alphaproteobacteria > Caulobacterales > Caulobacteraceae > Phenylobacterium. The sequence goes on from JADCAS010000011.1 coordinate 145,659, forward strand.
TGTTGCCCGTGATGAGGTCGGCGCCGGCGCCGCCGACAGCCTCCTCGATGTCCGTTCCCCGGGCGATGGCGACATTTCCACGGTAGCCACCGATGTCGGAGAAATAGCCGGGACGGAGGTCGATGACCTGGTTGCTGGAATAGCCCGAGAAGTCGAACCGGTCGCGTCCCCCGGCGTCCCACACCGCCCACTGCATGACCGAGGCGCTGCTCACCGCCTCGAACCAGGGCCGGCCGGCGTTAGAGTTGAAGCCGTAGACCGTGTCCCCGGTCCGGGTGGTCATGTTCGGCCCGTACATGAACTGTACGGCCGCAATGTCGTCCAGCAGGGGCACGGCGGAGAAGCCGGGCAAGCTGGCGCCGGTGTTGAACCCCCCGAAATAGCTCATCACCGTGTACTGGCGGCTGTCCTCGAAATAGCTGGCGTCCGCGCCGTAGGTGGCGGACCCGGTATCGGGATAGGTCGAGGGATGGCCCAACCCGATGGCGTGGCCGATCTCGTGGACGAGGATCATCCCGCCGTAGTTCGAGGCCAGGGGCTGGAGGTTGTAGCTCGCCGTGATGTCGACCCAGACGTCCCCTGAATTGGCGGCGAAGCTGGTGGAGCCTGGATAGTATGCGAAGGCCGCAGCGCCTTCAGGACCGTCGGTATAGCCGGCGAACAACATCATCGCCTGATCGGAATAGGCCGCCTCGCCCGTCTCGCCGGAACCCTCCCGCACAAAACTGATCCGGGCGACGTCGGACCAGGCCTGCAGGGCCAGCTCCGTCTGGCGAATCTGGGCGGCGTTGAAGCGCGTGAAGCCACTGGTCTCATTGGGCATATTGATGGGGGCGGAGGACCGGAAGGCGTAGGTGGCGACGAAGGGCTGGCCAAGGCTTCCCCATCCGCCCTCCCCGCCCGTCAGTCGGTTGACCGCCTGGTCGAGAGTAAAGCTTGTCTTGCCATTGGAGGCGGTCCCGCCCCGGTCACCGAGGTTCAGGTAGGTGTAGGCGGGTCCAGCCTCGCCCTCGCCGACGCGCAGGGCGCAGGCGCCGCAGCTGCACATGGCCGAATGGCCTGAATCCGGAACCTCCGCGCTCCAGGGGCGCGAGACTCTGTCACCTTCGGGGCCGGAGACGTCCGGCTGCTGGAACTGTGGCCACACGGCGGGCTTCCTTCACCGGCGACGGCGGGGCCGGAGCCGGAACGGGCTTGCGGTCGGGGCGCTTCTGGCGCTGCATGCCAGACTACACGAATTCGGCGGGAGACGAAGATGTCGGAAGAAGGGATTCCGGCGGATGGATGGGAGGCCACGGGCGTCCGGGTGGTGCGGGGCGACGCGCTGGACGTTAACACCCCCCAGACCCCTGGCATGAACCGCGCCGCGGCCATTGACTTCGCCCGGGTCGGCGCCCGCAGGCTCTGGGCGGGAACGGTCCACATCCATGCCGGCGCAGGAACGGGCGCCCACCACCATGGCCCCCTGGAAAGCGTGATCTACGTGGTCCGGGGCCGGGCCCGGATGCGCTGGGGCGAGCGGCTGGAATTCACGGCCGAGGCGGGGCCGGGGGACTTCATCTACGTCCCGCCCTTCGTGCCGCACCAGGAGATCAACGCCTCCAGCGAAGATACCCTCGAGTGCGTCCTGGTCCGCAGCGACGGCGAGGCCGTGGTGGTCAACCTGGACATCGAACCGGTCGAACCCCCTCGGGAGGTCCGCTGGATCGACCCGATTCACAGGGACTGACACATGCCCCGCGTCACGGCGAACGGCCTCGACATCCATTATGAACGGACGGGACAGGGGCCGCGCCTCCTGTTCATCTCCGGTACGGGCGGCGACCTCCGCGTTCGCCCGAACATGCTGGACGGTCCGTTTGCGCGGAGCTTCGACCTCGTGGCCTACGACCAGCGCGGCCTGGGACAGACGGAAAAACCCGACCGTCCCTACGCCATGGCCGACTATGCGGATGACGCCGCGGGACTCATGGACGCCCTAGGCTGGGAGGACGCCCTCGTGATCGGCGTGTCCTTCGGCGGCATGGTCGCCCAGAATCTTGTCGTCAGGCATCCGCAGCGCGTCCGCCGCCTGGTCCTGGCCTGCACTTCGCCCGGGGGCGACGGAGGCGCCTCCTATCCCTTCCACGAGATCGGCCACCTGAAGGGCGAGGCCCGGGCCCGTCATCTCCTGCCGATCAATGACACTCGGCTCGACGAGGCCTGGGCGGCGGCCCATCCCGAACGCTATGCCGAGGCCATCGCCCAGTCGGCCGCCGATCCCTTCGCGGGTGAACCGGGGCGGGAGATGGGCGCCAGACGCCAGATCGAGGCGCGCGCGGGCCACGACGTCTGGGAGGCCCTGCCGGCGGTCCGTATCCCGGCGATGATCGCCGCGGGCCGCTTCGACGCCATCGCACCGGCCCAGAGCCAACTGAACCTCGCCCTCGCCCTCCGAGGCTCTGTGCTAAGGTTCTTCGAGGGCGGGCACATGTTCATGCTCCAGGACCGGACCGCCGTCCCCGCCATGATCGACTTCCTGCTGGAAGATTCGTCCGGCCCTGCGTCCTGAGGCGCAGGGACGCCTCCGGACGTTCCCCCCTCGGGATTCTCCCAGCCTTGCATGTCGTGAGGGAAGGAGCCATTTGAGCGGCCAGTTGGAGGGGATCTGAGCCCCGTCACACGCAAGGGCCCACAGGCCCAAGGAGAGCTCCCATGACCGCCACCCCTGCCGACAAGGCCGTCCGTGCCGCCCGCTCGGCCGCCAAGTCCACCGTCGACATCGCCGAGGACGCCGTCGAACAGGCCGAGCGCAAGCTGGCCGACGCCGCTCACCGGATCGAGAAGGCCATCGCTGAGGGCGTCGATCAGATTCGCGCCCACGGAAAGGCCTACGCCGCCGAGGCGGTCGACCAGATCGAAGACGCCCAGCGCTACGTGGTTGGTCAGGTGCGCGAGCGGCCGCTGGCCGCCACCGGCCTGGCCCTCGGCGTCGGCGTGCTCATCGGCCTGATCCTGTCCTCCGGACGCCACCGTTGAGACTGGGCCGCCTGATCCTGGCGGTCTGCGGGACGGCGGCTCTGGCCGCCGCCTCGGGCGTCTTCGTCGTCGCCCTGTCCCTGGCGCTGTACGCCGCCCTTGAGCCGACCCTGGGCCCCGCCGGGGCCGCAGCGGCGGTGGCGGTCGCCTGTCTCCTGATCCTGGCGTCGGCGGGACTGGTCCTTCTTTTGATCGCCACCCGGCGTCCGCGCCGGGCGGCGGCCTCCGAGGGGGGAGACTTCGGCGCGGAACTCCTCGAGCTGGCGCGCCGGCGACCCGTCCTGGCGCTGTTCGGCGCGGCGGCGGCCACCGCCATCGGCCTCAGCGCCCTTCGCAATCCCCGGATCGTCTCCGGACTGGTGAGCGTCGTCCTCGGGCTGCGCCGGCCGCTCTGACTTGCAACCTCAGCGGCGCCCCTCGGGCAGGGAGTTCCAGGTTCCGGCCAAGGAAGGGGCGCTCCCGCAGGCTCGCTCAAGCGGGCAGGGCGGCCAGGAAGTCGATCGCCGAGCCCGCAGAGTCGGCGCGGACGGTTCCGCCCGCATCGGTCACGAACAGATAGACGTAGTAGGCCTGGACCCAATGACCGTGCAGGCCGTCTCCCATGGGCAGGCCCAGGAGGCCGTCAGAGACTTCAGCGCGAAGTCGGGCGCGGGGGCCGTCCGCGCGTGCCCGGATCAGGATGAAGCCCTCGCGCTCCTCGGCCTCAATTCGCGCTGAGCCACCGGTGGGCAGGGCCGCGCCCGCAAGCTGGGACAGGTTCAGCAGCGCCCTGGCCGCCGGCTTGGCCAGGGCTGGCGCCGCCACCTGCCAGTCCAGATCGGCCCGGATGTGACGGAAAAGGCCCTCGGTCAGGCGACCCAGCTCCCGGGAGTCGAACACTTCCGCCGATGCAGAAGCACCGAACGCGACCCGGCAGAAACCGAGCAGGTCCGCGAGCTTTCGGGCCGAGGCGCCAATCAGACCCATGGCCTCCTCTCGCATGTCCTGGGCCGACGGGTCGTCCAGCAGATCCAGGCCGCTGACCATGGCGCTCACCGGGCTGATGAAGTCGTGGCACATCCGCGCAGCGAGAAAGGCCGCCACTTCCGCAGGCCGGGGAGAAGGAAAGTCGCGACGCGAATCTTCCGGAAGTGAGGCGGAGGGACCAGTCATGGTAAACGCGAAACTGGCCTGATTTGCCGCTTTGGGAAACCGCCCGGCGCATCTAGGACAAAGCGCGCCAGACAGGATGGGTTTCCGCATGACGACCCTCGACGCCCGCTTCGGAGCCGTGCTCGCCGACCTCTGCGAGGAGGCGGCCGATCTGGTGCGCCCCCTCTGGAACTCCGGCCTGGCCGTGGATCGGAAGTCGGACGACAGTCCGGTCACCGAAGCCGATCGCCGCGCCGAGACGCTGATCCTGGAGGGTCTGGCCCGGGTGGCGCCCGGGGCGCCCGTGGTCTCGGAGGAGCACGCCAGCGAGTTCGGGGCGCCGGGTCGGATCGGCCGGGTCTTTTTCCTGGTGGATCCCATTGACGGGACCAAGGCCTTTGTCCGGGGCGACCCCAACTTCACCGTGAATATCGGGCTGATCGTCGACGGCGTCCCCGTCGCAGGGGCGATCTCGGCGCCCGCTACAGGCGAGACCTGGTTCACCACGGGCCAGGGCGTCCTCAAGCGCATCAACGGCGCCGCCGCCGCCCCGGTGAGGGTCCGGGTCTGGCCCGAGGGCGCGGCGGTGGCCCTGATCAGCCACACCATGAAACCGGCGACCCTGAAGGCCCTCACCGACCGCTACGGCTTCCACGGGACCGACGCCATGGACTCCTCCATCAAGTTCTGCCGGATCGCCGAGGGCGCGGCCGACATCTATCCGCGCCTCGGGCCGACCATGGAGTGGGACATCGCCGCCGGCCACGCCATCCTCGCCGCCGCCGGCGGGAGGGTCGAGGCCGAGGACGGCGGCCCGTTTCTCTACGGCAAGGCCAAGGCGGGGTTCCTGAACGGCGCCTTCGTCGCCCGCGGCGGCTGAAAGCCAAAAGGCGCCTACACCCGGGACGCGATCCATCGCATAAGGCGAGCACACGACTTCAGGAGACCGACATGGCCCTCGACGCCGGCGCCGACGCCAAGACCTTCAGCTGGGAAGACCCCCTCGACCTCGCCTCTCGCCTCTCCGAGGACGAGCGCATGGTGTGGGAATCGGCCCGCGCCTACGCCCGCGAGAAGCTCCTGCCCCGGGTGGTTTCGGCCTATGCCGAGGAGCGGTTCGACCGCGAGATCATGACCGAGATGGGCGCCCTCGGTTTCCTCGGGCCCACCCTGCCGGAAGCCTATGGCTGCGCCGGGGTCAACCATGTCGCCTACGGCCTGATCGCCCGGGAGATCGAGGCCATCGACTCCGGCTACCGCTCGGCCATGAGCGTCCAGTCCTCCCTGGTCATGTTCCCGATCCACGCCTTCGGCTCGGAAGCCCAGCGCCAGCGCTACCTGCCCGGCATGGCCCGGGGGGAGATCATCGGCTGCTTCGGCCTGACGGAATCCGACGGCGGCTCGGACCCGGCCTCGATGCGGACCACGGCGGTGCGCACCAACGGCGGCTTCATCCTCAACGGTGCGAAGATGTGGATCACAAATGCGCCGATCGCCGATGTGGCCCTGGTCTGGGCCAAGCTGGACGGCGCCATCCGGGGCTTCCTCGTCGACCGCGGCTCGGAGGGCTTCTCGACCCCTCAGATCAAGAACAAGCTTTCGCTCCGCGCCTCCATCACCGGCGAGATCGCCCTTTCCGACGTCTTTGTGCCCGAGGACCAGATGCTGCCGGGAGTCGCCGGACTCCGCGGGCCCTTCTCCTGCCTTAACAAGGCGCGATATGGCATCGCCTGGGGAGCCATGGGCGCCGCCGATTTCTGCCTGCACGCCAGCCGCGACTACGTCGCCACTCGCAAGGTGTTCGGCAAGCCCCTGGCCGCGCGCCAGCTGGTCCAGAAGAAGCTGGCGGACATGCAGACCGAGATCGCCCTGGGATTCGAAGGGGCCCTCGCCCTGGGCCGGCTCATCGACCAGGGCGCCTGGGTGCCCGAGGCCATCAGCCTGATGAAGCGCAACAACTGCGGCAAGGCCCTGGCCATCGCCCGGGAGGCGCGGGACATCCATGGCGGCAACGGCATCAGCGGCGAGTACCACGTCATGCGCCACGCCTCGAACCTCGAGACAGTCAACACCTACGAAGGGGCGCATGATGTCCACGCTCTGATCCTGGGGCGGGCGATCACGGGAGAGAACGCCTTCTGATCTCCCGGGTTTCCGGGACTTCAGCAAACGCGTTAACGGGCGTCTGAACGCTCGACAGGGGGGGAATGAGATGGCGGAAGCGAAGACCGCAAAGCCGGCTGGCGCCCAGGAACAGCCGTCCCTGCGAACGGTGGTCGGGGCCTCGGCGGCGGGCACCACCTTCGAGTGGTATGACTTCTTCGTCTTCGGAAGCCTGACCACGGTGATCTCCAAGGTCTTCTTCACCGGGCTGCCCGAGACCGCAGGCTACATCGCCGCCCTCGCCCTGTTCGGCGCCGGGTTCTTCTTCCGTCCCATCGGGGCCCTGGTGTTCGGCCGGATCGGGGACAAGGTCGGCCGCAAGGGCGCCTTCCTCTTCACGGTGGTCCTGATGGGCGTCGCCACCGTCGCCATCGGACTCTTGCCCACCTACAGCCAGGTCGGTCTGATCTCACCCGCCCTCCTGGTGCTCATGCGGATACTGCAGGGCTTCGCCCTGGGCGGGGAGTATGGCGGGGCCGCGATCTACGTGGCCGAGCACGCCCCGGACAATGCGCGCGGGCGCTCGACCAGCTGGGTGCAGACCTCCGCCGCCTTCGGGCTTTTCGCCGCCCTGTTCGTGATCCTGCTCACGCGCCTTGTGGTCGGCCACTATTTCGGACCGGAGGCCTTCGACGCCTGGGGCTGGCGCATTCCCTTCCTCTTTTCTGCAGGGCTCCTGCTCGTGTCGATCTTCATGCGCATGAAGCTCACCGAGAGCCCGACCTTCGCCAAGCTCAAGGAAGAGGGCGGCGCGTCCAAGGCGCCCTATGCCGAGGCCTTCGGCCAGTGGAAGAACCTCAAGCTCGTCATTCTGGCCCTGTGCGCCGTGATGTCGGCCCAGGGCGCCGTCTGGTACACGGCCTTCTTCTACTCCCAGACCTTCCTGGACAAGTTCCTCAAGGTCGCACCCGAGACCATCAACATGGTCCTGATGATCGCCACGGCGGTCAGCGCGGTCTTCTACGTGGTCTTCGGCGCCCTCTCGGACCGACTGGGGCGGAAACCCGTCATGCTCTTCGGCATGACCCTGATGCTCGTCGCCTATTTCCCGGGCTTCCATCTGATGACCCAGTTCGCCAACCCGGCATTGGCCGAAGCCCAGGCGCGCACGCCGGTAGTGGTCCTGGCCGATCCGGCGGACTGTTCCCTGCAGTTCGACCCTGTCGGAAAGAAGGTCTTTGTCTCCTCCTGCGACATCGCCCGGAGCATCCTGGCCAACGCCGGGGTCTCCTATGACAACCAGCCGTCCGCCGCGGGCGCCGGCGCCGTTATCCGGGTTGGACAGGTCGAGGTGAAGTCAACCTCCGCCGCCGGGTTGTCAGCGGCTGAGGTCAAGGCCGTCCGGGCGGGAGTCGAGGCCGAGATCAAGGCCGCGCTCTCCGCCGCAGGTTACCCCGCCAAGGCCGATCCCGACCGGATCAACATGGTCGGCCTGATGGGGGTGATGCTGGTGTTCGTGATCGCGGCCACGGCCCTCTTCGGGCCGATCGCCGCCTGCCTTGTTGAGCTCTTCCCGACCCGGGTCCGGTACACCGCCATGTCCCTGCCCTACCATATCGGCACCGGCTGGATCGGCGGCTTCGTGCCCTTCTTCGCCTACGCCATCGTCATCGGCGTCGGGAACATCTATTCGGGCCTCTGGTATCCGTTCGCCTTCACCCTCCTGTCCGTCGTGACCTGCATCCTCTTCCTGCCGGAAACCCGCGGCCGGTCGCTCAATCACTGACCTTCGGGGAACCCGGGGCGACCGGAAGGTCCTCCGGCTCCAGGCCCGCGTCGCGCCAGGGGGCGGGGTCGGTCAGGAGGACGACGGTGCGCCCTTCTGCGAGGAGGGCGGCGACCTCCCCCGGACCGGCCGCCTCCGGCGACAGCCGCCGGGCCTCCCGGCGCGCCATGACCGCGAGGTCTTCCGCCTCGCCGGGATGGATCACCAGGACATCCGTCGCCGACAGGATCCTCAAGGCCCTCAGGGACAGGAGGTCCGGCGGCGTATCCCCGGGCGTTGTGAAGAGCCGTCCCCTGGGCTGCGCCGCACCGGACAGCGCCTCGGCCAGCAGGGCCTGGAGGTCGGCTTCGGAACGCCCCTCAAGCACGGCCGCGGCCACCGGCCCGTCCAGCAGACCGGAGAGGAAGACGCGGCGCTCACCGGGGTCCGGATAGCGTCGCCTGAGGACGGCCTTGTTGTCCTCCAGGAAGCGCGCCAGGCGGCCCAGACCCTCAGGGACACGTGACTCCATCTCCGCGCGAAGTCGTGCGGCGATCAGGGGGGAGGCGCCTCCGGTCCCGAACGCCGCCACCAGGGCGCCCCGGTCGATCAGGGCGGGGACGGTGAAGTCGCACAGGGCGGGGCGATCCATGACATTTACAGGGGCGCCGGCCCGGCGCGCGGCGTCCGCGGCCTGGATGCTGAACGCCTCGTCAGGATGGGCGATGAAGCCCAGGGCCATGCCTGCCCAGGCCTCGGGCAAAACCGCTGCGTCGGCGTCGAGGATGACCAGCTCAGCCGGGCTGCCGCTGAGGAGACGGCGACGGGCCTGCAGCCCCTCGCCCTCGCCAGCAAGGCCGACCCTGCGTCCAGCGAGCGGGTAGAAGGCGGGAAAGACGTCCAAGTCCCTGCCCGACCCGCCCTACTTCAATGTCTTCATGTATGCGATCACCGCCGCACGGTCGGCCGGAGAGGCCAGGGCGGTGATCATACGTCCGCCTGGGGCAAACTTGCCGGGAGCGGCGAGGTAGGCGTCCAGGGCGGCGTCCGTCCAGACCCCGGACCTGGCCTTGAGGGCCGCCGAATACGCGAAGTCCGTCAGCCCGGCGATCTTGCGGCCGGCGACGCCATGGACGGACGGCCCGGCGACGGAACTCTTCGCCGCATGGCAGGCCCGGCACTGCATGTTGAATATTTTGGCCCCGTCGGCCGCAGCTGCGGGCCCGGCGGGCGCGAGGGCGAGCGCCAGCGCGGCGGCGAAGAAGAGAAAGGCGGAAGCGGCGCGGGACATTCGCATTCAGGACTCCGGGTTCTGGCGCTGAACTATACAGGTCTGCCTGAGCGCTGTTAAGATCAGGGTTCTGCGCAGTCCTTCGGAGGGTCCCTCATGGCCACCAGCCTCGAGATCAACGGTCGTACGGTCCAGGTCGAGGCGGCGCCCGACACCCCCCTTCTCTGGGTCCTGCGGGACGAGGCCGGACTGACCGGCTCCAAGTATGGCTGCGGAGTCGGCCAATGCGGCGCCTGCACCGTTCTCGCCGACGGCGCTCCGGTGCGCTCCTGCTCCCTGCCGGTCAGCGCCCTGGCCGGCGTGAAGATCACCACCATCGAGGGCCTCGGCGGGACCCATCCCGTCCAGGACGCCTGGGTGAAGCTGGATGTGCCCCAGTGCGGGTACTGCCAGTCCGGCCAGATCATGAGCGCGGTCGCCCTGCTCGCCGGCAACGCCAATCCTTCCGACGCGGACATCGACGCCGCCATGGATGGCAACATCTGCCGTTGCGGCGCCTACCAGCGCATCCGCGCCGCCATCCGCGAAGCCGCCGCCCAATCCCGCGCCTGACGTCCTGATCCCTAGGAGCTCCTCCATGAACGCCCATGTCGACACGGACGCCGCCCAGGCCGGCGCCACCCGCCGGGAACTGGTGGTCGGAACCGCCCTCGTCTCCGGAGCCCTGCTGGTCGGCTGCTCGCCCGCCGATCTACTTGCAGTGGGCGCCAAGACCGAGGTCGGCGCCTTCGGCCCCTTCATCCGGATCGCCGCCGACGGGGCGGTGACGGTCTTCAACAAGCACATCGAGTTTGGCCAGGGCACCCATGCGGGCCTGGCGGCCATCGTCGCCGAGGAGCTGGACGCCGACTGGAGCCGGGTCAGCGTCGAGCAGGCCCCGGCCAACGCCAAGCTCTACGCCAATACCTTGATGGGCGTGCAGGGCACGGGCGGGTCCACCGCCATCCCCAACAGCTGGATGCAATTGCGCAAGGCCGGCGCCGCCGCCAGGGCCATGTTCACCGCCGCCGCCGCAGCGGCCTGGAAGGTCCCGGAGACTGAGCTTACCGTGAAGGACGGGGTTGTCAGCCACGCGGCGTCGGGCAAGTCCGCCGGTTTCGGCGAACTGCTCCAGGCGGCCTCGGCCATCACGCCCCCCTCAGAGCCGAAACTGAAGTCGCATGCGGATTTCACCCTGATCGGCACCGACCGGGTCCGCCGCAAGGATTCCCGGGCCAAGAGCACCGGAGAGGCGCGCTACACCCAGGACGTGAAGATGGAGGGCCTGCTCACGGCCGTCGTCGCCCACGCCCCGCGGTTCGGGGCCAAGGTCAGCGGTTTCGACGACGCCGAGGCGCGCAAGGTCGCCGGGGTCGTAGATGTCATCCAGATCCCCACCGGCGTGGCCGTGGTGGCCCGGTCCACCTGGGCCGCCCTGCAGGGCCGCAACGCCCTGAAGGTGACCTGGGACGAGGCCAAGGCTGAACCCCTCGGCTCGGCGGAGATCGAGGCGAAGTATGCGGAGTGGGCCGCGGGGAAGGGCGCCCTGCCGGAGAAGCTGAAGTGGGAGACCTTCGAGACCCGCGGCGACGCTGCGGCGGCCGGCGACGGCGAGATCTTCGAGGCGACCTACGACTTTCCCTTCCTGGCCCATGCGACCATGGAGCCCATGAACTGCGTCGCCCAGGTGGGTGGCAAGGGCGGGGTCAAGCTGACCGTGGCCTCGCAGTCGCCGACCCTGGACCAGCTGAACACCGCCCGGATCGCCATGACCCTTCCCGGCTCGGTCCAGATTGAGAACCTGTTCGCCGGCGGCTCCTTCGGCCGGCGCGCCAACTTCCAGTCGGACTTCGTCGCCGAGTGCGTCCACATCGCCAAGAAGGTGGGCAAGGGCACGCCGGTGAAGTTGGTCTGGACCCGCGAGGACGATATGGCGGCGGGCTACTTCCGGCCCCTGACCCATCATCGCGTCAAGGTGCGGATGGACAAGGACGGCTTCCCCGCGGCCTGGACGCACCGCGTGGTCACCCAGTCCCTGATGAAGGGCTCGCCCATGGCGCCCAAGGGGATCGACACCAGCACGGTGGAGGGCGCGATGGGCTCCCCCTACCTGAAGGCGACCCCTGCGGTGGACGGCCAGGTGCTCATGCCGGAGCTGGGCGTGCCCGTGCTCTGGTGGAGGTCGGTGGGCGCGACCCACACCGCCTTCGTCATGGAGCACACCATCGACCAGCTGGCCCGCAAGGCCGGCAAGGATCCGGTGGCCTACCGCCTCGCCCTTTTCGAGAAGGCCGGCGCCAACCGCCATATCGCCGTCCTGAAGCTCGCCGCCGAGAAGGCAGGCTGGGACACCCCTGCGCCCGCCGGCGTCACCCGGGGCGTCGCGGTCCATGAGAGCTTCGGCTCGGTGGTGGCCCAGATCGCCGAGGTCCGGATCGTGGACGGCGTCCCCAAGGTCGGCCGGGTGGTCAGCGCCATCGATTGCGGAACCGCGATTTCACCTGACCAGATCGCCGCCCAGGTGGAGGGTGGGACCTGCTACGGACTGTCCGCCACCCTGCATGACGAGATGATCCTCAAGGCCGGAGCGGTGGAGCGCCGGAACTTCGACACCTACCCCGTGCTGCGCAACTCCGAGGCGCCGACGGTCGAGACCCACATCCTGCCCTCGACCAACGCGCCCTCAGGCGTGGGCGAGCCTGGGACCCCGGTGATCGGTCCGGCCGTGGCCAACGCCGTGCTCGCCGCCACGGGCAAGGCCACCTTGCGTCTGCCGATGATCCGCGCCTGATCCGCCGGGCCCGCCCGCGGCGGATTTTCCGCCGTGGCGCCGCCCCCGGTTTGGTCTAGTAAGGCTCAGTCTGAGCCTAAGGGTCCGGAGCCAGCGGGGAGGCGATGTCGGAGCACGGAGACAGGATTGCGCCGCTCGAGGCGCTTCCGGCGGGCATGCCTGTCCTCTTCGGTGGCGACCGCATGACCTTTGTCAGCCCCGCCCTGGCCGACGCCTTCCGGCCGGGCGACCGGCTGGTGGTGGTCCAGGACACGGGCGACCTCCTGCACGTTCCCGCCGCTGTCGGCGAGGCTGTCGAGCAGGCGACGGGCGCCGCCAGCGGAGCCTTCACAGCCCTGTCCGGGGTTCCGGATGCCGCGATCACGGCCTTTTTCGAACACTTCGCCTGTCGGCTCGAGGACGACTCCGTCTGGTCGCGGTTCGCCGCCGCCAATGCGGAAGATGTGGAGGCGGCGCGCGCACGGGGCCGCTCGACCACCCGGCTGGCGGTTTCGGAGGCCATGCGCCGGGACATGATCGCCGGCCTGAGGGTCTGGCGCGACAGCCCGGCCGGCCGGGGCCGACCTCTGGAACAGATCTCCCATCCGGGCTGGAGCGTCGAGCTGGTGAGCGCGCCCCTGGGCGTTGTGGGCTTCGTCTTCGAGGGCCGGCCGAATGTCTTCGCCGATGCCGCCGGCGTCCTGCGGACAGGCAATGCGGTGGTCTTCCGGATCGGCTCCGACGCCCTCGGCTGCGCCCGGGTTCTCATGGCTGAGGCCGTCAATCCGGCCCTGGCGGCGGCGGGACTGCCGCCCGGCGCCATGAGCCTGGTGGATTCCGCCGAGCGATCGGCGGGCTGGGCCCTCTTCGCGGATCGGCGGCTGGCCCTGGCGGTGGCCCGGGGCTCAGGTCCGGCCGTCGCCCAGCTGGGGGCCATCGCCCGGCAGACCGGCGTCCCGGTCAGCCTTCACGGCACGGGCGGGGCCTGGATGATCGCCGACGCCTCGGCGGACGCCGCCCGCTTCGGCGCGGTGGTCTACCACTCCCTCGACCGGAAGGTCTGCAACACCCTCAACGTCTGCGTGATCGTCCGGTCACGGGCCACAGAGCTGATCCCGGTCTTCCTGGACGCGCTGGAGGCGGCGGGACGACGGCGGCGCGGGTACCGACTGCATGTTCTGCAGGGCGCAGAGGTCTTCCTGCCCGGACCGGCCTGGATGGCCGAGACCGTGGAGGTCGTGCGGCCGGAGGGCGTGGTGGCCGAACCCCGGGCTGACCTGATCACCGAGGCCGACCTGGCCCGGGAGTGGGAGTGGGAGGAGACCCCGGAAGTCAGCCTGGCCGTGGTCGAGAACCTCGAAGGCGCCATCGCCCTGTTCAACCGCCAGGCGCCGCGACTGGTCGCCAGCCTCATCACCGGGGACCCCGACGCCCTGGCGCGCTTCGAGGCCGGGGTCGAGGCGCCCTTCACCGGGGACGGCTTCACCCGCTGGGTCGACGGCCAGTACGCCCTGCAGCGTCCCGAGCTCGGCCTGTCCAACTGGGAAGGCGGCCGGCTCTTCGCCCGGGGCGGGGTTCTGGCGGGAGACGGCGTCTTCACGGTCAGGACCCGCATGCGGCAGGCGGACGCCGGACTCGACCGCTCGGGGATCGGCTCCCCCCCCGGGTTTCCCCTAGGTCAGCCCGACACCTGACATGTGGGCGGCGGGACAGGTCAGGCGACGGTCGGCAGGCGGGCGCCCGGGCGCCCTGAGGCCGGGCTTCACCCTCTTCAGGGGAATGAAGGTCGGACTCTATGGCGGCAGCTTCAATCCCGCCCACGAGGGCCACGCCCACGTCGCCGAGACCGCCCGCAAGCGCCTGGGCCTGGACCGGGTCATCTGGCTGGTCTCGCCCCAGAACCCCCTGAAATCCGGCGATCAGACCCTGCCCCTCACCCAGAGGCTCGAGGGGGTTCGCCGCTTCGCCCGTGACCGCGGCATGATTGTTTCCGATATCGAGGCGAGGCTCGGCACCCGCTACACCCTCGACACCATCCTGGCCCTCAAGGCGCGGTTTCCGGGCGTACACTTCGTCTGGATCATGGGGGCCGACAGCCTGGCCGGATTCCACCGCTGGCGCGGCTGGACCCAGATCCTCCGCGCCCTGCCGGTGGCTGTGGTCTCGCGTCCCTGGATATCGCTGAAGAGCCGCGCCTCGCCGGCCGCCCGCCGCTTCGCCGGCTCCCGCCAGCCTGTGCAGGGCGCACGCCGCCTGCCTGGCCTGGCGCCGCCGGCCTGGATCTTCCTCTACGGTCCCCTGAACTTCCAGTCCTCGACCGCCCTGCGCGAGCGGTTGCAGGCTGGGCGCACACGACAAGGCTGACCGAGGCCGCGCCCTGTGGTATTGAGCTTTTTTGGCGTGACCGAACAGGAGTTGTTCCGCTGAGCCCCGACCCTGCGCAGACTGCGCAACCCGCCCCGGCCCCGGCTGCCGGGGCCGCCCTCCCGCAAGGCGTTTCCGCGCTGGAGGAGCTTATCCTGACCCGCCTGGATGATGATCAGGCCCAGGACGTCGTCTTCATCGATCTCAAGGGCAAGACCGCCATGGCCGACGGGCTGGTGGTCGCCTCCGGTCGTTCGCACCGGCATGTCGGCGCTATCGCCGACCACCTGCTGAGGAGCCTCAAGGACCATGGCTACGGCCGCGCCCGGGTCGAGGGCCTGCCCCATTGCGACTGGGTGCTGATCGACGCCGGGGACGTCATCGTCCATATCTTCCGCCCCGAGGTCCGGGCCTTCTATAACATCGAGAAGATCTGGTCGGTGGACTCCCCCGGACACCGCACCCCCACCTGACGCCGGCCGGATCTGCGCTTGTGTCTGGACTCCTCCGCCGCCCGGGAGGCACGATCGGCCCCGGGAGGATACCCCCATGACCGGACCATCCACCTCGGACCTCCTGGACCAGACCGCCGGAGAACCGGCCACCGCCCTTCCGGTGGGGGTTTCGAGGTCGGGCCTACCCAGGGGCGCCCAGGTCATCGGCGGATGGATGCAGGACCTGACCCCCCTCCATTTCGCCGGGCTGCTGGAGCGGGAGTTCGGCGGATTTGTCCCGCCTCCGGCGAGGCCCGGCGGGTGAAGATCGCCATTGTCGCCATCGGTCGGCTGTCCCGCTCGCCGGAGGCGGGGCTTGTGCGCCTCTATGCGGACCGGGCCAGCGCCGCCGGCCGGGCGCTTGGCCTGGGGCCGGTGGAGGTGATCGAGGTCGAGAGCCGCAAGCCCGGCAAGGCGGCCGAGGCCGAGGCGCTTGGCGCCCATCTCGCCGACAGCCGGATCATCGCCTGCGACGAGACCGGCCGGGCGCGGACCTCCCGTGACTTCGCCTCGGAGATCGGCCGGCTGAGGGACGATGGGGTGCGACGGCTGGCCTTCCTGATCGGCGGCGCCGACGGGCTGGACACGGCCCTGAAGGCCCGCGCCCATGACACCCTGGCCTTCGGGCCGCAGACCTGGCCGCACGCCCTGGCTCGGGTCATGCTGACCGAGCAGGTCTACCGGGCCGTCACCCTTCTGGCCGGAGGGCCCTATCACCGTGATTGAGTCCCGATGGAAGGCTGGCGGCCTGATCCTGGCGGTGGCGACGGTCATCGCCCTCGCCGCGGCGACGGCGCAGGTCCGCCCGGCGGCCAGCCCGTCCAAGTCCTCTTTTGACCCGGCCCTCGCCCTCGTCGCCCTGCGCCTTGCGCCGCCGGACCCGATCCGCTTCCCACCGGAGGCCGGACTGGACGCCGCCCGGGCCGAACTGGCGGCAGGGCTCGCCCTCTCCGAAAGTCTCGCCCGGGGCCGGGCGGCGGGGGTGATGCTCACCCCCCCTGCAGCCGGGCCCATCCTCGAGGGTTTCGGAAACCGCCAGCCTGGCGGGCTCCGCGCCCAGGGCCTGACCTTCAAGGCGCCATCCGGCGCCGAGATCCGGTCGCCTTCCGGGGGCGACGTCCTGTATGCGGGCCCGCTGGAGGGGTGGGGCGAGGCGATCATCGTCCAGGCGACCCCGCGGGCCCAGGTCGTCCTGGCGGGAGACTTTTCGTCCCGTGTGCGGGAAGGGGAAGCGCTGAGGGAGGGGCAGGCCCTCGGCCGGGCGGCCGACCGGGGCGCCGAGGTCAACCTCTACCTCGAGCTCCGCGACCTTGGCCGGCCTATTGATCCCGAACCCTGGCTGCGCCCCGAAAAAGCCGCATCGCAAGGCTCTGGATTCAGCGGGGAAACAGGATAAGGCTTCTACCCCTGGGTTTGGCGGCGCGCCGGGCTCAAGACACTTCCGCGCCGGATGTTCGGCGCTCCGAATCGGGCCCGTTCATGAAGAAGCATCTCCTTATCGGCGTCTCGGCCTTCGTCCTGGGCGCCGCGACCATGGCCTACCTGAACCAGAACGCGCTGGCCGCCGGCGCCTCGGGGGCGGAGAGCTACCGCGTGCTCGAACTCTTCGGCGACGTGGTGCAGGCGGTGGAGGAGAACTATGTCGCAGAGGTGGAGCCCCGCAAGCTGATCGAGTCCGCCCTTGACGGCATGCTGACCTCCCTCGACCCGCACTCCAACTATCTGACCCCCGAGGCGCTCAATGACATGCGGGACCAGACCCGCGGCGAGTATGGCGGCCTGGGCCTGGAGATCAGCTCTGAGGAAGGCGTGGTGAAGGTCATCTCGCCCATGGATGGCACGCCCGCCTTCAAGGCGGGGATCAAGCCGGGCGACTACATCACGGCCGTCAATGGCCAGACGGCGATCGGTATGACGGTCTCCGAAGCTGTCAAGCTCATGCGCGGCCCCCCGGGTGAAGCCGTGACCCTGTCCATTGCGAGGGAGAAGACGGATCCCTTTGATGTCCGCATTGTCCGCGAGGTGATCAAGACCCGCTCCGCCGTGGCCAGGATGGAGGGAGACTACGGTTATCTGCGCATATCCGCCTTCAACGAAAAGACGACCGAGGAGGCCCGGATGGCCTTCGACGAGCTGAAGGCCAAGAACCCCCGCATGAAGGGTTTGATCCTCGACCTTCGGAACAACCCTGGCGGACTTCTCGACCAGGCTGTGGGCATTTCCGACCTCTTCCTGGAGAATGGCGAGATCGTCTCCCAGCGCGGCCGCAATCCCCGGGACATCGAGCGGTACAACGCACGGGCGGGCGACATCACCGGCGGCCTGCCCATGGTGGTGGTGATCAATACGGGATCGGCGTCCGCCGCAGAGATCGTCGCTGGCGCCCTGCAGGACCGCAAGCGGGCGGAACTGGTCGGCCTGACCAGCTTCGGGAAGGGATCAGTACAGACCCTCATCCCCCTCAGAGGGGGCGCCGACGGCGCCATCAAGCTGACCACGGCCCGCTACTACACGCCGTCCGGACGATCGATCCAGAAGACCGGGATTGAACCCGACCTTGAGGTCGCCCAATCCCGGGAAGAGGCCCAGGCCATCGCCAACCGCGCCTTCCAGTTCTCGGAAGCCTCGTTCCGCAACGCCCTCAATGCAGACGAGGGCAAGTCGCGGGCGGCCCCCCACGAACCGGCAGAGGCGCCGCCGGCTGACTTCAACCCCCGCACCGGCGATTTCCAGCTCAGCAGGGCGAAGGACGTTCTGAAGAACGGGTCCGTCGCAGCGACCCCTAAGCTGCCGAAACCCACGGCCCGCATGGCTGAGGTGGTGGGCGCGCGGGCCTCGACCCCGGCCGCCGCCAAGACGGGTGCAGCCGCCGAGACGCCAACTCCAAAACCCTGAGATCCAGCGGCGGAGACTGCGGGTTCCCCTGGGCGCCAACTGACACTAACCTCTGCGAAACGCTTTCGCGAAAGGCTCCCTTGCGGAGACCTCCCCATGAGACGCCCTGCAAAACGCCGCGCCCCGCCCGCCGCCTCCAGGATCCGCCCGGATGCCAGCGGCCTTTTGGGAATGCTGGCTCAGCCCCTGGTGGGCGCGGGGGCCGCCCTCATCCTGTTCCTGGGCAGCGCCGTCGGCCTGATCGCCCTGCTCGGGGACCCCACCGCGGGGTATCCAGAGGTCCGGGCGGCGATGTCGGGCCCTGCGCCGCAGGGCTGGCGGGCGGCGGTCAACGCCGGCCGCGCCGCGGGGCCCGAGCTCGCCCGCCCGGACTACCGGCTGACCCGTTCCCCTGAACCGCCGCCCCTCTCCACCGCCACCGACGCCCTGGCCGCATCGGGCGCCTTTACCGGCGGCGCCCTGCCCCCGGCCCCGATCGCGGGTGTGAGCCGGAAGACCGCTGAAGGCGTACTGCCGGTAATCGGTCCAGGGGGCCTTACCCCTGCCAGGGCCTATGCGCGCCCCTTCAAGGCCAGCGGTCGTCCCCGGGTGGCCATTGTCATGGGCGGCCTGGGCCTCGATCCGGAGCTGACCCGGCAGGCGATCGAGTCCCTGCCGCCCCAGGTCACTCTGGCCTTCTCGCCCTACACCCCCAACCTGCAGGACTGGATCAACCGCGCCCGAGAGCGGGGCCATGAGATCCTCCTTGAGGTTCCCATGGAGCCTGAGGACTATCCTGAGAACGACCCGGGTCCCTACACGCTGAGGGCTCGGGCCCAGCCTGCGGAAACAGTCCGCAAGCTCGAGTGGATCCTGGGTCGGACCGCTGGCTACTTCGGGATCACCAACCGGATGGGCGAGCGCTTCGTGAAGAGCCCGGAGGGCATGAGCGCCCTGACCGGAGCCCTGCGCAGCCGCGGCCTCGCCTTTGTCGACACCGGGATCGCCGCAGGTTCCGGTGGCGGCGACTTCAGGGTCTCTGGCGACCAGGTCCTGGACCGGATCCTCTCTCCTGCCGCCATTGACGAGGCTCTGCTGAGGGTCGAGGCCGCGGCCCTGCAGAAGGGCCAGGGACTTGGGATCACCCAGGCCTATCCCCTGACCCTTCGGCAGGTGGCCTCGTGGGCGAGCCAGATCGAGAGCCGCGGCTACCAGCTGGCGCCAGCCTCCGCCCTCGCCCGAATCCGCTGATGAACCTGGATGACTATCGGCCCAATGTCGGCCTCGTTCTGTTCAGCCCTGAAGGGCGGGTCTGGATGGGCCGAAGGGTCGAGACTCCGCCACCCTACAACTGGCAGTTCCCCCAGGGTGGGGTCGATGACGGTGAGGACCTTGAGGCCGCCGCCCTCCGCGAGCTGGAAGAGGAGACCGGGATCACATCGGTCTCGGTCCTTGGCCGAACCCCGGGCTGGATCGCCTACGACTACCCGATCGAGGCGAAGAGCGGCCGGCGGGGCTGGAAGGGACAGAAGCAGGTCTGGTTCGCCTTGAGATTCGAAGGGGACGAAACCGAAGTCCGTCTCGACCAGCATCATCCGGTGGAGTTCGACGCCTGGCGTTGGGCCCCCCTGGCGGACGCGCCTGAGCTCATCGTACCGTTCAAGAAACCTGTCTATGCGACGGTCGCCCAGGCCTTCGCACCCCTCGCCGACCACCTGGCCGAGGGGCGGCCGTGAGCCGTTCCCCCTCGATCATCATGGTCCACGGGGCCTTCTGCGGCGGCTGGGTGTTCGACGCCTTCCGCCAACCCTTCGAGGCGGCGGGCCACCCGGTCCTGGCGCCAGACCTCCGCGGCCACGGCGCCGGTGACCGGCCCGGCGAGGTGGGCGGCCTGTCCATGGCCGACTATGCCTCCGACACGGTCGGCCTTTGCCGCAGAGTCGCAGAGGCGGAAGGATCGGCCCCCATCCTGCTGGGGCACTCCATGGGCGGCCTTGTGGCCCAGATGGCGGCCCGGCGCGCACCCGTCTCCGCACTGGTGCTTCTGGCGCCCTCGGCGCCCTGGGGCGTCTTCGGGTCAAGCCTGGAGGAGGCGGTGACCGCCGCCGCCCTGCCCGTGGTGGCGCCCACCCCTTTCTCACCCGTAGACCCCGACCTGCAGCTCCTGAAGGCCTTCAGCCTGGATCGACTGGCGCCGGCGGCGCGGGAGGCGGCCGCCCGGCGAACCCGGCCTGAGAGCGCCCGCGCCATCCTTGAGACTCTGACCTGGTGGCTTGATCCGCTCATGACGACCCTGGCTCCCCCTGGCCGCCTGGGGTTGGACTCGCTGGTGCTGTCAGGGTCCCGGGACCGCGTACATCCGCCGGCCACCGTGCGGCAGGTGGCCAAACGTCTCGGCGGGGATTATCGCGAAATGCCAGGCATGAGCCACTGGCTGCCCGGGGAACCGGGATGGGAGGCCGTCGCCGGAGCGATCCTGGACTGGCTGGCCGCGCGACGTAGCCAGGCCACCGCCTAGAACTGGCGCTCGGAGTAGAGGATCTCGCCAGTGCCCCACTTGGGGTTGACCTCAGTCCCGTCGGGCTTCTTGAGCTGGACGAAGACCAGACCAATGGACTCCTTGTCTGTGTAGTACTCCCAGGAGCTCGTCACCCGCATGAAGTCGGTCGGCGGGATGTAGTTGTTCTCGCGCTGGAGCAGCAGACGGGGCTGGTTCAGGTAGGCGAACTTGTCGAGGCCCAGCAGGAGCGGCCTCTCACCACCGCTGGTGTAGGTCAGGCCGAGGCGACAGACCTGCTTGTTCGAGCCGGGATCATAGACCGTCAGGGTGTAGGGCTTGGCCACCAGGGTCTGTGTGAAGCCGCCTTCCTTCCGGTTGCGCTTGAAACCGGCCGCCGAGGTGGCGAGCTTGGGAAGCTCGCCGCCACGCACGAGGGGTACGCAGACAGACCGGATCACATTGAGGATCTGGCCGATCTCACCGTCGGTGGGCAGGGTCTCCACCACCGGGGGGGGAGCTGGCGGGGCCGGAGCCGCGGCCTCAGCCGCCGCCGGAGGCGCAGGCGGTGGGGGCGGGGCCGGAACGTCCTGGGCCATGGCCGGGAGGGCGATCGCCGAAGCGGCGACGAGGGTGATGACGGCGCTGCGCATTCTGTTTCCTCGTTTCCTGTTGTTCATCCCCCAAGCCTTCATGTCAGATTGACGGATCATTGTGCCTTGATCATGGCGTCTGGCTAGACCTCGACGGCGGACTCCGCCAGCACCGTGAGACCCGCGGGCGTCACGTCGGCGAATCCGCCACGCACCTCGAAGGTCGTGACCTGGCCGTTCCGGTAGAGCCTGAGCTGGCCTTCCCGCAGGGCGGTCATGAAGGGGGCATGGCCCGGGAGGACACCGAAGTCGCCCTCGGAGCCCGGCGCGTCCACCTGGTCGACCTCTCCGGAGAACAGCTCGCGCTCCGGAGAGACCAGCGAGAATTGCAGCTTGCCCGCCATCCCGATCAAGCTTCCGCGGCCAGTTGCTCGGCCTTGGCCACAGCGTCCTCGATCGAACCCACATTGTAGAAGGCCGCCTCGGGGAGGTGGTCATATTCGCCGTCCACCACCGCCTTGAAGGAGCGGATGGTGTCTTCGAGGCTCACGAAGATACCCGGCATGTTGGTGAACTGCTCGGCCACGTGGAAGGGCTGGGACAGGAACTTCTGGATCTTCCGGGCGCGGGAGACCGTCAGCTTGTCCTCTTCAGACAGCTCGTCCATGCCCAGAATGGCGATGATGTCCTTCAGGGCCTTGTACTGCTGGAGGGTCTCCTGGACCCGGCGGGCGACGGTGTAGTGCTCCTCGCCGATCACCAGCGGGTCCATGATACGCGAGGTGGAGTCCAGCGGGTCGACAGCCGGGAAGATGGCCTGGGCGGCGATGTCCCGGTTGAGCACCGTGGTGGCGTCCAGGTGGGCGAAGGAGGTGGCCGGCGCCGGGTCGGTCAGGTCGTCGGCGGGCACGTAGATGGCCTGCACCGAGGTGATCGAACCCTTGTTCGTCGAGGTGATCCGTTCCTGCAGGTTGCCCATCTCTGTGGCCAGGGTGGGCTGGTAACCTACGGCCGAAGGGATACGGCCCAGGAGGGCGGACACTTCGGAGCCCGCCTGGGTGAAGCGGAAGATGTTGTCGATGAACAGGAGGACGTCCTTGCCCTCCTGGTCGCGGAAGTACTCGGCCTGGGCGAGGCCCGTCAGGGCGACCCGGGCGCGGGCGCCGGGAGGCTCGTTCATCTGGCCGTAGACCAGGGTGCATTTCGAGCCCTCGGTCGATCCGGTCTTGCGCGGATCGACGTTCACATTGGACTCGATCATTTCATGGTAGAGGTCGTTGCCCTCGCGGGTCCGCTCACCCACGCCGGCCAGCACGGAATAGCCGCCGTAGGCCTTGGCGATGTTGTTGATGAGCTCCTGCATGGTCACGGTCTTGCCCACGCCGGCGCCGCCGAACAGACCGATCTTGCCACCCTTGGTGTAGGGGCAGAGAAGGTCGATGACCTTGATGCCGGTCACGAGGACCTCGGCGGAGGTCGACTGGTCGGCGAAGGACGGGGCCTCGCGGTGAATCGGGCTCGAATGCGCGCTGACGATCGGGCCGGCTTCGTCGATGGGCTCACCGATCACGTTCATGATACGGCCCAGCGTGGCCGGACCGACAGGGACGGTGATCCCGGCGCCGGTGTCGACCACCGGCTGGCCGCGGGTCAGGCCCTCGGTGGTGTCCATGGCGATGGTGCGGACCGTGTTCTCGCCCAGATGCTGGGCCACCTCGAGCACCAGGCGGAAAGGCTGGCCTGTCCGCTGGTCGGTGTTGCTGGTCTCCAGAGCGTTCATGATCGCCGGCAGGTGACCGTCGAACTCGACGTCGACGACGGCGCCGATGATCTGGACGATCCGACCGCTCGCGACACCGGCCTTCGGTGCGGCGGCCTTGGGCGCAGCCGGAGCCTTCGCCGCCTTCGGTGCGGCGGCCTTGGCGGCCGGAGCCTTCGCGGCCTTGGGCGCGGCGGCCTTCTTCGCGGGGGCCTTGGGGGTCGTAGCCATGGTTTCGGACTCTCTCGGTTAGAGCGCCTCGGCGCCGGAGATGATCTCGATCAGCTCCTTGGTGATCTGCGCCTGGCGTGAACGGTTGTACTGGAGGGTCAGGCTGGCGATCATGTCGCCGGCGTTGCGGGTGGCGTTGTCCATGGCCGCCATCTGGGCGGCGTAGAACCCGGCCTGGTTCTCGAGCATGGCCGAGAAGACCTGGACGGTCAGATTACGCGGCAGAAGGGTCTCGAGGATGCCTTCGGCGTCGGGCTCGTACTCGTAGCCGGCGCCCTTCAGGTCGACCGGATCCGCGCCGGACACCTGGGCCGGGATCAGCTGGACGAAGGTCGGGGTCTGGACGACCACCGACTTGAACTGACTGAACAGCAGGGACACGACATCGATCTCGCCGGCGTCGAACAGGGCGGCCACGCGGGCCGCCACGTCCTGGGCGGTCGCCAGGGACGGATTGCCGCCAGCCTCGTAACTCTCGACGATGCGGTCGCCATACTGACGGCGGAGTTGCTCGCGGGCCTTCTTGCCGATGGTGATCAGCCGGACGTCGCGACCTTCCGCCAGAAGGCGGTTGATCCGGTCACGGGCCATCCGGACGATGGAGGAGTTGAAACCCCCGGCCAGGCCCCGGTCGGAGGTGGCGACGATCACCAGCTGGCGCACGTCGCTCCCCGTGCCCACCAGGAGCTTCGGGGCGCCGTCACCGGACACGCCGGCGGCCAGGTTGGCGATCACTGACGCCATACGATTGGCATAGGGACGGGCGTTCTGGGCGTTATCCTGCGCCCGCCGCAGCTTGGCGGCTGCGACCATCTGCATCGCCTTCGTGATCTTCTGCGTGGCCTTCACGCTTCCGATCCGATTGCGCATTTCCTTCAGGCTGGCCATGTCGGGCGGTTCCGGTCCGGCCTCAGGCGAAGGTGGCGGTGAAGGCGTCGAGCACGCCGCGCAGGTCAGCCTCGACCGTGTCGGTCAGGGCCTTTCCGTCACGGATAGTGTCGAGCAGCTCCTGATGCTTGCCATGCAGGTGCTTCAGCAGCTCCTGCTCGTAGCGGCCCACCTCGGCGGTGGCCACGCCATCGAGGTAGCCGCGGGTGCCGGCGTAAACGACGGCGACCTGCTCTTCGACGGACAGGGGCGCGTACTGCGGCTGCTTCAACAGCTCGGTCAGGCGCTCGCCACGGGCCAGCTGACGCTGGGTCGTCGCGTCGAGATCGGATCCGAACTTCGCGAAGGCGGCCATTTCCCGGTACTGGGCGAGGTCGCCCTTGATCGGGCCGGCGGCGGTTTTCATCGCTTTGATCTGGGCCGAGGAGCCCACGCGGCTGACGCTGATACCGACGTTCACCGCCGGACGGATCCCCTGGAAGAAGAGGTCGGTCTCGAGGAAGATCTGGCCGTCGGTGATCGAGATCACGTTGGTCGGGATGTAGGCCGACACGTCGTTGGCCTGGGTCTCGATGACTGGCAGGGCGGTCAGCGAGCCGTTGCCGTTCTCTTCATTGAGCTTGGCGGCGCGCTCGAGCAGGCGGGAGTGCAGATAGAAGACGTCGCCAGGATAGGCCTCGCGGCCCGGAGGGCGGCGCAGCAGCAGGGACATCTGGCGATAGGCGACGGCCTGCTTCGAGAGGTCGTCGTAGATGATGACGGCATGCATGCCGTTGTCGCGGAACCACTCGCCCATGGCGCAGCCCGCGAAGGGCGCCAGGAACTGCAGGGGGGCCGGCTCGGACGCCGTAGCCGAAACCACGATGGTGTAGTCGAGGGCGCCGCGCTCCTCGAGGGTCTTCACGATCTGGGCGACCGTCGAGCGCTTCTGGCCGATGGCGACGTAGATGCAGTAGAGCTTTGCGCCCTCATTATCGCCGGCGTTGATCGCCTTCTGGTTCAGAATGGTGTCGACGGCCACGGCGGTCTTGCCAGTCTGGCGGTCGCCAATGATCAGCTCGCGCTGGCCGCGGCCGATCGGGATCAGGGTGTCGATGGCCTTGAGGCCGGTCTGCACGGGCTCGTGCACCGACTTTCTCGGGATGATGCCGGGGGCCTTCACATCCACCCGGCGGCGCTCGGCCACGTTCTTGATCGGTCCCTTGCCGTCGATGGGCTCGCCCAGCGGGTTCACCACCCGGCCCAGCAGGCCCTTGCCGACCGGCACGTCCACGATCTCGGAGAGGCGGCGGACCTCGTCGCCCTCCGCGATGGCGCGGTCCTCGCCGAAGATCACGACCCCGACGTTGTCGCGCTCCAGGTTCAGGGCCATGCCCTTCACGCCGGCCTTGGGGAATTCGACCATTTCACCGGACTGGACATTGTCCAGGCCGAATACCCGGGCGATGCCGTCGCCGACGGACAGGACCTGTCCGACGTCGGAAACGTCGGCGTCCTGGCCGAAGTTGGCGATCTGGGACTTCAGGATGGCCGAGATTTCGGCGGCGCGGATATCCATGGCTTACGCTCTCTTCAGGGCGAACTTGAGGGAATCGAGCTTCGAACGAAGCGAAGCGTCGAAGAGTTTGGATCCGACCCGGACGCGAATGCCGCCCAGCAGGGCGGGATCCACGCGGGTTTCGATTTCGGGGGCCTTGCCAAGAGCAGTGCGGAGGGCCTCGGCGACAGCCTTGGACTGGGCGGCGCTCATCGGTGCGGCGGTTGTGACCACGGCGGACACCGCGCCCCGGGCGGCGGCGTCGAGGGCCTCGAAGGCGGCCAGCGCCTCCGGGAGGACCGAGGCCCGGCCGTTCGCGGCCAGCAGGCCCAGGAACTTACGGGTGGTCTCGGAGAACTTCGCCTTCGCGGCCAGTGCACCCAGGGCTCTGGCCTTGTCGGTCGAGGTAAAGGCGGGAGAGGCCAGGAGGGTCCTCAGGTCGGACGAGTCCGCACGCATCCGCCTCAGGGCCGCAACATCCTCGGCGACCGCCCTGATCGTCCCGGTTTCGTTCGCGAGATCGAAAAGGGCCCGGGCGTAACGATCGCCCACATCTGAAGTCCTGGAATCGTCCGCCACTTGCTCCGCCCGCCCGATGCGTGTGTCACAGACGCCGGAAGCGCTTTCCGACGGCTAAAGGCTTGAAAGCGCTTGGAAAAGCACAGACGCCGACAGCCCTTTTCAGAACCCCCGACCCGAAGCCGCGCGTCTGATATCACGCAGCCTTCGGCGCCGCAACCAACGGCTCGCGGCGGAATCGCCGGTGACCCGAACGCGCCTCCTCGCCCGGCCTCAGCCCTCCGCCGCCAGACGGCTGAAGACGGCGGAGCCGGCGGCGATCATCCGGCCATCCGGCGCCTCCAGCCGGGCCCGCACGAAGGCCAGGCTGCGGGTGCGGCGGTCAACCCAGGACTCCAGGACGCCGGACGGCGCCAGGCCGCAGGCCGGGCCGAAATCAAGGGAAAGGGAGACCGGCCGGACGCCGTCGCCAGCGACCTCCGACAACCGCGCCTGGATCAGGGCGGCGACGCCGGCGGGATCGGCGGGGATGGGCGAAGGGGCTCGGCGCAGGTCAGTCATGGCGGGCCTCATGCCGCGGTGGGGCCGGGTTGGGAAGAGCCTTTCCGGAGAGGGCGCAATCCTGTCGCGCGAGTCAGCGGGCCGGTGTATGCCTCGACCCGTTCGGCGCGGAGCGAAGACCCGTTCGGAGACCCAGGGCCATGGCCAGATCCGACACCCGAGACGCACCGCCCCGGCGGCGGCGTTCCTTCCTGCAGGGACTCGTCTACTGGGGCGCCGTTCTGTTTGTCTGGGGCCTGATCTTCGCCCTCGCCTTCCTGGCCGTCTTCGCCGCCGACCTGCCGGACACGTCCAACCTGAACGCTGTCCGCCGGCAGCCCTCGATTTCCTACCTGGACCGTTCCGGCGCCCTCGTTTCCGTGCGGGGCAGCCAGTACGCGCCGCCCGTCGACCTCGACAAGCTTCCCCCCTACGTGCCCGCCGCCTTCGTGGCCATCGAGGACAGATGGTTTTACTGGCACTTCGGCTTCAACCCCTGGGGCATCGTCCGAAGCCAGGTCTACAACCTGACCCACAGGGGCGATGGACCCCTGCGGGGCGGCTCGACCATCACCCAGCAGCTGGCGCGCAATCTGTTCCTGACCATGGACCAGACCTATCGGCGCAAGGCGCAGGAACTGGTCCTCGCCATCTGGCTGGAGACGAAGTTCACCAAGAAGGAGATTCTCGCCCTCTATTTGAACCGGGTCTATTTCGGGGCTGGCGCCTACGGCATCGAGGCCGCCGCCCAGAGGTATTTCGGAAAGCCCGCCGACCAGCTCTCCATAGGCGAAAGCGCCCTGCTGGCCGGCATGATGAAGGGCCCGTCGCGCTACAGTCCCGTCTCCTCCGCAGACCGGGCCGCCCGGCGCGCGACCGTGGTGCTCAACGAAATGGTCCGCGCCGGCGCCATCACGCCCGCCCAGCGGGCGGAGGCGATCGGCACCCCTGTGCGGGTCAACCCCACCCTGGCCAGCCAGCGCGCGCAGTACTTCACGGACTGGGTGGATGAGCAGGTCCGGGGCCTGGTGGGAGAACCCATCGAGGACCTCATCGTCGAGACCACCCTCGACCTGCCGATCCAGGTCTCGGCCGAGCAGGCCCTGCGGGCCGGGGTCGCCGGGGCTCGGGGACAGGGCGTCCAGCAGGGCGCCCTCGTGGCGCTCGACGGGGAGGGACGTGTTCGCGCCTATGTGGGCGGGGTCGACTACGAGGACAGCCAGTTCGACCGCGCCGCAATGGCCAGGCGGCAGGCGGGTTCGGCCTTCAAGCCTTTCGTCTACCTGACCGCACTGGAGCGAGGTCGCACGCCGGAAACCCCGGAGGTCGACGAGGCGATCCGCATCGGGACCTGGGAGCCTCGCAACTATACCGGCGAGTTCCTCGGTCCCATCACCCTTCAGACGGCCCTCGCCCAGTCGGTGAACACTGTCGCGGCCCGGCTGGCGAACGAGGTCGGCACCGGCAATGTGGCCGCCACGGCCCGGCGCCTGGGAATTCGCTCACCCATCCAGCTGGACCCCTCCATGGCCCTCGGCGCCGTCGAGGTCAGCCCCCTGGAGATGGCCCAGGCGTATGCCCCCTTCTCGAATGGCGGCTATCTGTCGCCGGCCTGGGCGATCGAGCGGGTGCGGACGGCGGGCGGCAAGGTGCTCTACGACCGTTCGGTCGCCAGGCCGGTCCGGACTGCGGTGATTTCGTCCCCGGCGCTGCCCCAGATGAACCAGATGCTGCGCCAGGTCCTGGTCTCCGGCACCGGAACCCGGGCTCGGGTCCCGGGCTACGACCTCGCCGGCAAGACCGGCACCACCAGCGACTACAGGGACGCCTGGTTCGTCGGCTACACCGGCGGCTTCGTGGCGGCGGTCTGGGTGGGCCGGGACGACAACACCCCCATGCGGCGGATGACCGGCGGCGGGGCCCCGGCGGCGGTCTGGCAGGCCTTCATGAGCCGCGCCCTCCCCCGGCTGCGGGCCGAACCCATCCCCGGCGGTCTCCCGCCACCTACGGCCGACGAAGATCCCATCGGAGACATTCTACAGGCGCCTGCCGAGACTCCGGCCCAGGCGGATCCGGCGGTCCGGCCCTCGGCGCCGGCCCCATCCCCTGCGGCGAGCCCGCCTCAGCCTTCCGCCGGCCCGAGGGCGTGAAGCCGGGGGCCTTCTCGCCTCAACCATTCACGATGGGGAGAGGGGTCGCCGACGAGGTCTCTGACCAGCGCCCAGAAGGCCGGGCCGTGATGGGGCTCTAGGATGTGCGCGCATTCGTGGGCGGCGACATAGTCGGCGACCGGTATGGGAGCGAGGGCCAGGCGCCAGACATACCGCACCGAGGGCGGCGCGCCCGCCCGCCCGGGGGTGCAGGAGCCCCAGCGAGTGCGGGTGTCGGTCACCGTAACAGTCGGCAAAGGCGCCCCGAGGGTCTCGCAGTGGCGCCGGGACAGCTCGCGGAAGCCGGTCAGGGCCTCGCGCTTCAGGACCCTCACCACCGAGCGCGCGAAGGTCTCGGGCTCCCCTGCGGCCCGGATGACGAGCGCCCCGTCCGGGTCGTCGAACAGACGGGTGCGCCCTGTCCCGGCCTCCAGCCGGCAGGCGCGGTCGAAGACGGTGAGTTCCAGGCCTGGCGCCAGGGGCGAGGACGCCGGAACGGCTGCAAGACGGCTGCGGATCCAGTCCGCGCGGCTCCGCGCGAAGCGGGCGGCTTCCGTCAGGCCCCGCAGGTCGGGGGCGGAGGCCACGACCTCGCGGCGGGCGCGGTCGAGGCGCAGAGCGATCCGGCGGGAGCGGCGGTTGACCCGCAACCGCACGGGCAGGCCCTCGACCTCGATCAGGTCGCCGTCGGCGTGCGACCGCCCGAAACCCAAGAGACCCAAGGGCGGCTCAGCCGGCGGGCGCGGCGACGCGCGCTTCCTGGCGGGCGATGAAGGCGGCCACCCGGGGATAGATCTCCTCCCTGAATCGTCGGCCATTGAAGACCCCGTAATGGCCCACATGGGGCTGGATGTAGTCCTCCCGCAGGTCATCCGGGAGGCCGGTGCACAGGGCATGGGCGGCCTGAGTCTGGCCGATCCCGGAGATATCGTCGAGTTCGCCTTCAACGGTGAGCAGGCCGATGTCGGTCATGGCCGAGGGCCGCACCATGCGCCCCTCATGGGTCAACTCGCCCTTGGGCAGGAGGTACTGCTGGAAGACGATGTCGACGGTCTGGAGATAAAACTCCTCCGTGAGGTCCAACACTGAGAGGTACTCGTCGTAGAATTCCAGGTGCTTCTCGGCGGAGTCGCCGTCTCCGTTCATCAGGTCCTGCAGGTACTGCCAGTGGGCGTCCTGGTGCCGCTCCATGTTCATGGACATGAACGAATAGAGCTGGACAAAGCCCGGATAGACCCGGCGACCCGCGCCTGCGAATGGCAGGGGCACGGTGCTGATCATATTCGATTTGAACCAGGCGAACGGCCGCTCCTCCGCCAGCTTGTTGGTCACCGTCGGTGAAAAGCGGGCGTCGAGGGGAGAGCCCATGAAGGTCATGGAGGCGGGCCGGCCCTCGTCCCCATCCTCGGCCATCAGGGCGGCGGCCGAAAGCACGGCCGGGCCTGGCTGACAGACGGCGACCACATGGCAGCGCGGGCCCAGCCGGCGAAGCATTTCCCGGACATGGTCCAGGTAGTCATGGAAGTCGAAGCGACCCTCAAGAACCGGCACGTCCCGGGCGTTGGACCAATCTGTGATGAAGACCTCATGGTCCTGCAGAAAGGTCCGGACCGTGTCCCGCAGGAGGGTCGCATAGTGGCCGGACAAGGGCGCGACAATCAGGACCGCGGGCGCCGCCGCGGTGCGCCCGGCCCTGCGCAGGTCCAGGGGGTCACGGACGAAGTGGGTCAGCTTGACCCAGGGGCTGGACCAGGCCTCCACCCGCCGAACCCGGACGTCCACCCCCGAAATCCTGACGCTGTCGATCCCCCAATCGGGCCGCCCGTAGCGGCGCGTCAGATTGGCGAACAGGTCTGCGGACGCGAAGAGTCGTCGTCCGACCGGGGTCTCACGGGCGGGATTCAGCGGCGAGCTCCAGTACTGGCGCGTCACCCGGGCGGCCGCCCTGAGGGGGGCGGCGATGTAATATCCGGCTTCGTAGAGGGTGTAGAGCATGGTCGCCTGAAGATGTTGCAGCGCAACATATCGCGCCGAAGCGCGTGAGATGTCCAGCCCGTAAGGCTTCAGCCCCGTTTCATGGCGTCCCGGACCTGGCCGGCGAGGTCTTCCGGAGCCATGCCGTAGGGAAGGACTCGGGCGAATTGACCGGACGGATCCATCAGGTAGCTGATCGAG
The DNA here is from genome assembly GCA_020401865.1 of Phenylobacterium sp. Classification (GTDB taxonomy): domain Bacteria; phylum Pseudomonadota; class Alphaproteobacteria; order Caulobacterales; family Caulobacteraceae; genus Phenylobacterium. The sequence continues at coordinate 176,337 of JADCAS010000011.1, forward strand.
GAATGGTTGATCAGGTAGGCGTCCCCTTCACCCTGCTTCTCGTAATAGACCTTGTAGGCGCGCGCGACGGTGGCCACCTGCTCGGGCGTGCCTGTCAGTCCGACCACACCAGGCGGAAAGGCCGGATTGTCCAGGTAAGCGGCCATCTGGGCCGGTGTGTCGCGTTCCGGATCCACAGAGACGAAGATGATCTGCACCTTCTTCCCGTCCGGGCCGAGGAGGTCGAGGGTCCGTCCCAGGGTGTCGAGGGTGGTCGGACAGACATCCGGGCAAAAGGTGAAGCCAAAGAACACGATGCTCCAACGCCCCTTGAGACCAGCCTCGGTAAAGGGCCGGCCCGTCGTGTCGACCAGTGTGAAAGGCCCGCCGGGGCCCGCCTGGGGGCTTGACGTCGCCTCCGGCGAGGGCCGGCGTCCTCCGATCTGAACGGCCAGGAAAGTCAGGCCGGCGACGAGGATAGCGGCGGCCAGAAGGCGCAGGATCAGCTTGGGTGTCATGCGAGGCCGTCCCCGGGGTTTTGGTCGGGGAGGCTTTAGCGCGGAATATCTCCGGCTTCCAGTCACGGCGCGGGTCCGGCTTGCCTAGTCCTGCCCTACGCGCCAAGCTCCAATTCCGGTCGGGCATGCGAGCAACGCTCATGAGTGCAACCGAAACTGCCGAGCACGTCGAACCCGCCGAGTCGCAGGAGGGTCGTCCTCTCCTGCTGGTTGATGACGACGAACTCCACTGCATCCGCACTGGGCGCGCCCTGGAGGCCCGGGGGTTCCAGATCGTGCGGGCGCGCAACCTGGCGGAGGCCAGGAGGGTCATACTGTTAGAGCCCCCGGCCTTCGCTGTTCTGGAGATGCGTCTGAGGGATGGCCTCGGCCTTGCGGTGATCGAGGCCCTGCTCTGCCGGCGCCCGGACAGCCGCGCTGTCGTGCTGACGGCCTTCGGATCCATCGCCAACGCTATTGCCGCCGTCAGGCTGGGGGCGGCGGATTACCTGACCAAGCCGGCGAACGGGGAAGACCTGACCGCCGCCCTGCTAGGCCACGCGCCCGCAAACGGGATGGCTCTGAAGCCCATGACTGCAGACCGGGCGCGCTGGGAACACATTCACCGGGTCCTTGAGTTCAGCGGATACAACATTTCCGAGGCCGCGCGACGCCTGGGCCTTCACCGCCGGACCCTGCAGAGGATTCTGGCCAAGCGAGCGCCGCGCTGAGGCGATACGCTCAAACCTCGAGATCTACGGCCAGCACCCCTGAGGCGCGCAGGGCCGCCAGGCGCGCAAAGGCGATGGTCAGGGCCTTTCGGCGGCTTCCGGCCAGGGGCGAAAGGGGAGCCTCCCGCACCAGAGCCCCTCCGAACCCGTCGCAGACCAGCAGGCCGGGCTCCTGTGGCAGCTCATGCTGAGGAAACTCCGGCGAGACGGCGAAGGCGAAGCGGTCACAGTAGTCCAGGTAGTCTCGCCACTTCCGATCGACCCGGAAGTCCTCCAGCGAGGACTTTACCTCGGCGATGAACAGTTCGCCCCGGGGAGAGATGGCCATCAGGTCCGCTCGCCGGGCGTTGGGGAGGGTCACCTCCGCAAGGGCCACATAACCGAGCCCCCGGAAGACACGGACGGCGCCACGGGTCACGGCCGCGGTCACCTCGGGCCGGGAGGCGGTCGGGTCAATGCCGGGCGGGGAGGGGGAATTCAAGGGCGGCAACGTCGTAGCCCAGCTGGCGGATGCGGCTGACCGCCTGGGCCCTGGCTGCAACGCTGAGGATGGGCCTCTGGGCCATAAGCCAGAGATACCGGCCATTGGGCGTGCCGAGAAGCAGCCATCCCTGATCGGACCGGCTCTCCAGGACCCAGTACTCGACGTTCAGTATGCCGCCGAAATAGCTGAGCCGGATGCGTCCGTCGGTCAGGGGGTCGACGATCCTGGCGTTGGCCTTCCAATGGGTGGGCGGGGAAGCGAGGGATCCCCGATGACAGGTCTGGATGACGGCGTAGCCGGCCTCTGTACGGGCCCAGTCGGAGGTGCCGCCCTGACAGTCCCTCTGGATCTTGTTGGGCAGACGCGCGACCTCATACCAGCGCCCGGCGATGCGACCGACATCCACCTTCTGCGCGGGCGGCCTGATGTCGGCGGCCAGAGACACCGCCGGAGCCGCGAGCAAGGCGGCCATCAATCCTGCGCAAAGGCGTGTCAGCGGACAGGGACGGATCATGCTGGCCGTGTAACGGGAAACCGCCGCGCCGAATAGCCATTCGCGTTCAGCCGGTCTCGATGCGGTGGATCTGCTCGTCGGACAGGCCCAGATGGTGGCCGATTTCGTGGATCAGGACGTGGGACACCAGGTCCGCAAGGGTGACGTCCCCCCGCTCCGCCCATTCGTCGAGCAGGGGCCGGCGGAACAGGAAGACCCGCGCCGGTTCGGCGGCGTCCAGGATGGACCGGCGGGAGAGGTCCACCCCCTGGTAGAGGCCGGTGAGCTCGAAGGGGTCCTGCAGGCCAAGGGCGTCGAGAATTTCCTCATCCGGGAAGTCATCCACCCGGAAGACGATCTCTCCCGCCGCCCGTCGGAACAGATCGGGCAGAGACTCAAAGGCGGCCTCGGCGAGGCGCGCAATATCTTCGAGGGAGGGGGCGGACGCGCGCCCGGGCCAGGGGTCACTCATCGGGCAGGACGCGGTCGGGATTCTCTGGCGCCCGGATTTCGAACAGCCCTATGTCCAGGGGCTGCTGGGGTCGGACAGGCCGGAGGGGTTGCCGGGCGAAGGCGCTCAGGTGATCGCCCGAGAGTTCGGCCTGGGCGCGCTTGCGGACATGCCGAGCCTGGGCGGTGAGAATGGCGGGGGCGCGGGAGGCGGGACGCCAGAAGTCGACCTGGATCCGCCAGACCGTGCGGGGCGGGGCCGGCGGGGCGGGCCAGCGACGGTCTCCTTCGTTAAGGGACCGGGCGGGTGGCGGCGGGCGGGCGCCGTCAAAGACCTCCACCAGCCGGATGATGGCGGGATCAGGCGGGGGGGCCGCACCGGCGCTCAGTCGGGCCAGGAGATCCTGCGCAGCCTCACGTGTCGGGCAGGGCGGGCCAACCCGTTCGGAGCAGAAGATCACCGCCTCACCGGCGATGCCTTCGGCCTCCCGGGCGCGAAGGGCATGGCCGAGAGGCGAGCTGAGGGCGGAGTCCCCATCATGGGCAACCGGATAGATCAGGGCGGACATGGGCGCATCATCGCCGAGAATCAGGCTTCGGCCTATGTTGCCTGAATGATTCGCCTGATGGGGGCGAAAACCTGCGGTCCCGTCCATGACCGGTGAAGCCCTGATCCTTTCCGCCACCGCTGGCGCCGCTCTTGTGGCGCTGGGCTCGGGTGTCTGGACCCTGCACGTCCGCCGACGCGCCGACCGGCGCATTGCGGCCCTGGAAGCGGAGGTCGAGACCCTTGGCGCCGTCGCCGAGGCGGCCCAGGCGTCTGCAGAGGCCTTCGAGTCAGCGCTGCTCGCGGTTGAGGACGGCCGGGCCTTCCTCGCCTCGGGCGACGAGAGCCTGGCGGCCTGCGCCCTGGCCCTGGGGGTCGCCGGCGAGCCGCAATCCGTGGTCGCCGCCCTGATGCGAGCCGACCCGGACCACGCCCTGCGCCTGAGGGCCCTGTTCGAGCGGGGCGAGAGCTGCGGCTTCGAGGTCCGGGGCGCCTCCGGAGTGGTGACCGTCGAGGGACGCGCCGCCGGGGCCCTGGCCTGGCTGAGGCTGTCGGCCGCCGCGGGGTCCCAGGGCCTTCCCCCCTCCCCACGCTTCGCCGCCTTCCTGAACGCCCGCAGCGGCCCGGCCTGGATCGCCGGCGCCGACGGCCGTCCGATCTGGGCCAACGCCGCCTGGCTGGAGGCTGTCGGCGCCGAGGACATCGCCGCCGCCGTCGCGCGACGCCTGAGCCTGGATCCCGCCGCTGACGCCCTGGCGATCGAGGCCGCCGCCTTGTCCCAACCCCGCGAAGGTATTCGGTGGATCAGCCTGGGCGGCCGGCGGCGCGCCCTGAAGGTGACCGCCCGGCCCCTCGAAGGGGGCGGCGTCGGCGTCTGGACCGAGGACGCCACCGAGGCGGAGGAGTTGCGGGAAGCCCTCCGGCGGAACGTGGAGGCCCACGATGAGACCCTCAACCACATCGCCGACGCGGTGGCGATCTTCACTCCGTCCCGGCGGCTCGACTTCCACAACACCGCCTTCGCCGAGCTCTTTGGCCTGGAACCCGCCTGGCTGGCCGAGCGACCCACCCACGGAGAGGTCCTGGACCGGTTGCGCCAACGTCGCCGCCTGCCGGAGACGGCGGACTACGCCCGCTGGAAGGCCGCCGAGCTGGAGCGCTACGTGCAGCTGGACTCCGCCCCGGACGAGCTCTGGAGTCTGCCGGATGGCCGCACCCTCCGGGTCGTACGCCAGTCCCACCCCCTGGGGGGCATCGTCCTCCTGTTCTCGGACATCACGGGCGAGCTTCGCCTCAAGGCCCAGTACAACAGCCTGATCCAGGTGCAGCAGGCCACCCTGGACAAGCTGAATGACGCCGTCGCCGTGTTCGGGGCCGATGGGCGTCTGAGGCTGCACAATGAGGCCTTCGAACGCTTCTGGAACATTCCCCGCCAGGCCCTGACCGAGATGCAGGATTTCGAGGGCGTGGTGGAGTTGTGTCTGCCCAGGCTTCACGATCAGGGGTTCTGGCGCGAGATGAAGGGCCGGGTGGCCGACACCGATCCCGCCGCCCGGGCGCCGGCCTCAGGGGAGGTGCGCACCTCGGATGGACGGATCGTCGCCCACCAGTCCCGCCCTCTTCCCGACGGCGCGACCCTGATCGCCTTCACGGACGTCACGGACGCCCGGCGGCTGGAACGGGCCCTGGCCGACCGCAGCGCCGCCCTGGCGGAAGCGGAACGGCTGAAACGCGACTTCGTCGGCAACGTCTCCTACGAGCTGCGCACCCCCCTGACGACCATCATCGGCTACTCAGAGCTGATGGAGGGCCTGGGCGACCAGTTACCCGGACGGGCCCTCAGCCACGCCGGCGCGATCCGGCAGGCGGCGGAGCAGTTGGGCCGGTCCATCGACGACGTCCTCGACATGGCCCAGATCGATGCGGACGAGATGGCGCTGGACCTGGAGGACGTGAACGTCGCCCGATTACTGGAGGCCGCCGCCGTTCGCTGGAGCGAGGACGCCGAGACGGGCGGGGTTCGGCTGTCCTCCCTCTGCCCGGATGACCTCGGCCTGATTCGGGGAGACACCCGGCGATTGTCCCAGGTGCTGGACCACCTGATCCTCAACGCCCTGGGACAGACGCCCAGGGGCGGGCGGATCTCCCTCAGCGCCCGGCGCACCCTGGGAGAGGTCCAGATCCAGGTCACCGACACCGGACGGGGCATCCCCTTCCATGTTCAGGCCAACATCTTCGACCGGTTTGTCGGGCGTGAACGCGGCGGACCGGGCCTTGGCCTGGCCCTCGTCAAGGCCCTGGTCGAACTGCACGGCGGCTGGGTCGCCCTGGAAAGCGAGCCCGGCGCCGGGGCGACCTTCACCTGCCACCTTCCGGAAAGAGCGGAAGGCGCGGCGGGGCATCCGGAACTGGAGTTCTGAGGCCAGCGGCTGGGCAGGGAGGCCGCACCGTGGCCGCGTCCCCGGTGCAGAGCCTAGTGCTGGCTCTCGGGAAGCCGGACCACCAGGCCGTCGAGGGCGTCGCTCACCTTGATCTGGCAGGACAGCCGGCTGTTGGGCTCCACACCCTCGGCGAAGTCGAGCATGGACTCCTCCATGGCCGTCTTTTCGCCGGTCTTGCCGAGCCAGGCGGCGTCCACATAGACGTGGCAGGTCGCGCACGCGCAGGCGCCGCCGCAGTCGGCGTCGATCCCTGGCACGTTGTTCTTCACCGCGACTTCCATGACCGACAGGCCGGTCTTGCCCTCGTGGACGTGCTCGGTCCCGTCGTGCTGAATGAAGGTGATCTTGGCCATCTGGTCTTTCCTTGCCTCGCCGGATCTATGCCGCGGCGACCTCTTTCATGGAAACCGAAGGGTCCGCAAGTCTCTGCTTGTCCACCGGCCTGCGGGAACCGATGAGCTGCCGCCCCATCATGAACTCTGGCGGCGAGTTGATCGCCTCCACCGCCTGGACCTGATCGCCCTTGAGGTGGAAGATCGCGAACCTGCCGGAAGCCGGGTCGCCGCGCACGAGAGTCTGGTCGGAATCGAAGTTGTAGCCCGCGATCTGAAGCTTGATGTCGTACTGGTCGGACCACTGCCAGGGGGTCTCGCCAGCGGGCGCGGGCCGGCCCGTGATGGCGCACGCGGCCTGCTTGGCCTGCTCCAGGGCGTTAGGGACGCTTTCCATCCGGAAGTCCCGGCCATAGATCGGCATGGGACGCAGGGTCACGTCGCCAATGGCGAAGATGGAGGGGTCTGAAGTGCGGGCCTCCAGGTCGACCACCACGCCGCGATTCACCGCCAGGCCGGCCGCCTGGGCGAGTTCCTGATTGGGGACGGCGCCGACGCCGACCAGGGCCAGGTCGCAGTCGATCACCCGACCGTCGGCCAGTTCGACGCCCGTCACCTTCCCGCCCTCGCCGCGGAAGCCGGTGACAGAGGCCCCGGTCAGGAAGCGGACGCCATGGCCTTCGTGCAGGGTGCGGAAGAAGTTGGAGAGCACCTCGCCGGCCACGCGGGCCAGGATGCGGGGTTCGCGCTCCAGGACGATCGCCTCGGCGCCCAGGGCCCGCGCCGAGGCGGCGGCCTCGAGGCCAATATAGCCGCCGCCGACAACGGCCATGGTCCGGCCAGGCCCAAGCGCCGCCTTCAGCGCCTCGGCGTCGGCCGCCGTGCGCAGTTCCAGGATGCCCTCGAGATCGGCTCCCGGGATGGGAAGGCGGATGGCCCGGGCCCCAGTAGCCAGGACCAGGATGTCGTAGGCGAGTGTTGTCCCGTCCGAGAGGACCAGAGCCTTGCGGTCCCGGTCGATCCGTTCGGCGCGGACTGAGGGCCGGAAGTCGATGCGGTTCTCGGCGTAGAATTCGAGGGGCTTGAGGGCCAGGGACTCCGCGTCCGCCTCGCCCTTCAGCCAGGCCTTGGAGAGCGGGGGCCTCTGGTAGGGCGGAATCGGCTCCTCGCCCACCAGGGTCACAGGCCCGGCATACCCATACTGGCGTAGCAGGGCCGCCAGGGTCCCGCCGGCGTGGCCGGCGCCGACGATCACGACATGGGCGTCAGGCGAAGTCATGCAGTCCAGATGGAGAAAAGTGACGCGACCGTCAACTTACGGGATTCGCCGGATGTGACGACGGCCGCCGGATCAGACCACCCGCTCCGCCAACATCTTCTTGACCTCGGCGATCGCCTTGGCGGGGTTCAGCCCCTTGGGGCAGACCTGGGCGCAGTTCATGATGGTGTGGCAGCGGTAGAGCTTGAAGGGGTCCTCAAGGGCGTCGAGCCGCTCCCCTGTGGCCTCGTCCCGGCTGTCAACCAGCCAGCGGTAGGCGTGCAGGAGGGTGGCGGGGCCCAGATAGCGGTCGCCGTTCCACCAGTAGCTCGGGCAGGAGGTGGTGCAGCACGCGCAGAGGATGCACTCGTAGAGACCATCCAGCTTCTCCCGGTCCTGCGGGCTCTGAACCCACTCGGTCTGGGGCTCCGGCGTGGTGGTGTGCAGCCAGGGCTCTATGGAGGCGTACTGGGCGTAGAAGTGGGTGAGGTCGGGCACCAGGTCCTTGACCACCGGCATTTGCGGCAGGGGGCTGATCTGGCAGGTCGACCCCGGGACCTCCTCATGGCCGTGGGTGCAGGCCAGGGTATTGCGCCCGCCGACGTTCATGGCGCAGGAACCGCACACCCCCTCACGGCAGGACCGCCGGAAGGTCAGGGTGGGGTCCATGGTGTTCTTGATGTGGATCAGCACGTCCAGAACCATGGGGCCGCAGGCCGCCACGTCCACCTCGTAGGTGTCCCAGCGGGGGTTGCCGGTCCCCTCGGGGTCGTAGCGGTAGATCCGGAAGGTCTTGACCTTCTTCGCGCCGGCGGGGGCCGGATGGTGGCGACCCTTCTGGACCCGGGAGTTCTTCGGCAGGGCGAGTTCGACCATTTGGCGTGCTTTCCTAGAATTCCGTCTGCGTCCGCGGCCTCAGTAGACCCGCGTCTTGGGCGGGATCGGCGCGATGTCGTTGGTCATGGTGTAGTCGTGCACCGGACGGTAATTGATGGCCACCTTGCCGGTGACGTCGTCCATCCAGGTGAGGGTGTGCTTCATCCAGTTGGCGTCGTCCCGGTCGGGGTGATCCTCATGGGCGTGCGCCCCGCGGCTCTCGGTGCGGTTGGCGGCGCCGGCGACGGTGACGACGGCCTGGACCACCAGGTTCTCGAACTCGAGGGTCTCAACCAGGTCGGTGTTCCAGATCAGCCCGCGGTCGGACACCTTGATGTCCTTGCGCTTGTCCTGGACCGCCTGAAGGCGCTTGACGCCCGAGGCGAGGCTGTCGGCCGTGCGGAAGACGGCGGCGTCCTCCTGCATGGCCTGCTGCATCTCCAGCCGCAGGGCGGCCGTCGTGGTCGAGCCGTCCGCATGACGGAGACGATCAAAGCGGGCCAGGTGGCCGTCGGTCATGGAGGGCTTGAGCTCGGGCTGGGAAGCGCCGGGCTTCAGGATATCCGCCGCCCTGAGGGCCGCAGAACGTCCGAACACCACCAGGTCGATCAGGCTGTTGGAGCCCAGCCGATTGGCGCCGTGCACCGAGACGCAGGCGGCCTCGCCCACGGACATCAGGCCAGGGACCACGCGGTCGGGATCATCCCCCACCCGGGTAACCACCTCCGAGTAGAAGTTCGTCGGGATGCCGCCCATGTTGTAGTGCACGGTCGGCAGGACCGGGATGGGCTGCTTGGTCACATCGACGCCGGCGAAGATGCGGGCGCTCTCGGAAATGCCGGGCAGGCGCTCGGCCAGGACCTTGGGGTCGAGGTGATCGAGGTGCAGGTGAATGTGGTCCTTGTTCGGGCCCACGCCGCGGCCCTCACGGATCTCGATGGTCATGGCGCGGCTGACCATGTCCCGGGGGGCCAGGTCCTTCACGGTGGGCGCATAGCGCTCCATGAAGCGTTCGCCCTCCGAATTGGTCAGATAGCCGCCCTCGCCCCGGGCGCCTTCGGTGATCAGGCAGCCGGCGCCGTAGATGCCGGTGGGGTGGAACTGGACGAATTCCATGTCCTGCAGGGGCAGGCCGGCGCGCAGGGTCATGCCGCCGCCATCGCCGGTGCAGGTGTGGGCGCTGGTGGCCGAGAAGTAGGCCCGGCCGTAGCCGCCGGTGGCCAGGATGACCATCTGACCCTGGAAGCGGTGCAGAGTGCCGTCGTCCAGCTTCCAGGCGGTCACGCCGCGGCAGACGCCCTCGTCCATGATCAGGTCGAGGGCGAAGTACTCGATGAAGAACTGGGTGTCGTGGGCCAGGGACTGGCCGTACATGGTGTGCAGCATGGCGTGGCCGGTCCGGTCCGCCGCCGCGCAGGTGCGCTGGATGGGGGCCTCGCCGAAGTTGCGGGTCATGCCGCCGAAGGCGCGCTGGTAGATCTTGCCATCCGGGGTGCGCGAGAAGGGCACGCCCCAGTGCTCCAGCTCGTACACGGCCGCCGGGGCGTTCCGGCACAGGTATTCGATGGCGTCCTGGTCGCCCAGCCAGTCCGACCCCTTGACGGTGTCGTACATGTGCCAGCGCCAGTCATCTTCGCCCATATTGCCAAGGCTGGCCGAGATGCCGCCCTGGGCCGCCACGGTATGAGACCGGGTCGGGAAGACCTTGGTGATGCAGGCCGTCTTCAGGCCTGCCTGGGCGCAGCCCAGGGCCGCCCGCAGGCCGGAGCCCCCAGCGCCCACCACGACGACGTCGAACTTGTGATCGATGAATTCGTAAGTGGCCATGACGTCAGAGAGCGCCTCCGAGCGCGACCTTGAGGACGGAGAAGACCGCCAGGGCGGTCAGGAGAACGGCGAGGAAGAGGTTGAGGATCAGAAGGGCCGACCGACCGAGCATCTTGTGCATGTAGTCTTCGATGATCACCCGGGCGCCGGCGTGCATGTGCCAGCCGGAAACCACGAGGACCAGGACGATCATCACGGCGTTGACCGGATAGGTGACAAAGGCCACAGCGCCGTCATAGCCGGTCCGGGAGATCACCAGGGCGGCGTAGATCATCCAGAAGGTCAGCGGGATCAGAGCGATGGCGCTGACACGTTCGGCGACCCAGTGCGCCGCGCCATGGCCGGCGGCGCCGTTGCCGCGGGCCCGGGAAAGAGGGGTCCTGAAATCAGTCATGCTGGGCCTCACTGACCGAGCCCGATGGCCCAGACGATCACTGTGGCCACCACGGAGAAGGCCATGGCCATGACCCCGGACTGGTAGGAAGTCGTCACCGACAGGCCCAGCCCCGCATCCCAGAACAGATGCCGCAGGCCGTTGGCGAGGTGGTAGAAGACCGAGAGGGTCAGGCCCACCAGGACCAGGCGGCCGGGGGGCGAGGCCATCAGGTCCGTGAACCCCTGGTAGGCGTCGGGGCCGGCGCCGAGGGCCAGGGCCCAGGCGGTCACAATGACGGCGCCACCATACAGCGCCACGCCCGTGGCCCGGTGCAGGATGGAGGTGAACATGGTCAGGTGCCAGCGCCACACCTGCAGGTGCGGCGACATGGGTCGTTCTCGAACGGGTGCGGTCATCGGCGTGTCCTGGCGAACCCCGGCGGACGCCCCCGCGTCCCGGGCCGGCTGTCTGCATTTAAGCTTACGGGACCGAGTGTCAACGAAGGCTTTTCAATCTGATAGGGCGCCGTCGCGGCAGCTTAAGGCCGGTCGGCGAGCCAGTCGGCGGACCGCATCTCCTGCAGGCGGGAGGCCGTGCGCTCGAACTCGAAGGCCCCGTCGCCGGCAGGATAGAGCCGGACCGGCTCGGCCTCCGCCAGGACGATCAGCCGGGTCCGCGCCTCATAGAGGGCGTCGATCAGGGTGACAAACCGGCGCGCCGCCTCCCGGCGGTCCGGGGTCAGCCGGGGCAGGTCCTCCAGGAAGACCGTGTGGAACCGCTCGGCCAGGGCCAGGTAGTCGTTCGGCCCCAGGGCCGCGTCGCAGAGCCGGGCGAAACCGGCCCGCACCAGCCCGCCGGCGGCGTCCGGGAAGTCGAGCCGGCGGCCCATGACCTCGATCGATTCCCCCTCGGCGGCTTCCGTCCCCAGCATGTCCCGCCACAGGGCGCCGAAGGTGCGGCGGTTGTCCGGGTCGATGGGCGAGAACCAGGTCCCCGCCGCCCTGAGACGGTCCAGGCGGTAGTCGTGGGGGCCGGCCACCGAGACCACCTCGACCCGCGACTTCAGGAGTTCGATGAAGGGCAGGAAAAGCTGCCGGTTGATCCCGTCCCGATAGAGGTCATCCGGCCGCCGGTTGGAGGTGGCGGCCAGGGTCACGCCCCGGGCGAACAGGGCCTCGAACAGCCGGCCCAGGATCATGGCGTCGGCGATGTCCGTGACCTGGAACTCGTCGAAGCAGATCAGGCTGGCGCTCCGCGCAACGAGGTCCGCGACGGGCGGGACCGGGTCGTCGCCGCGCATCTGGCCGAACCGCGCCCTTCGGATCGCCGCGTCGCCCGAGCGCCAGGCCCCGATGAGCTCGTGGACCTCGCGCATGAAGACATGGAAATGGGTGCGGCGCTTCCGCGCGACGGGGACGGTCTCGAAGAACAGGTCCATCAGCATGGACTTGCCCCGACCCACCGGGCCCCAGAGGTAGACGCCCCTTGCAGCTTCCGCCCGGCGGCGCAGGAGCCCCGCCAGGGGACCCGGACGCGCCGCGGAGAGGTCGGTCTCCAGGCGGACCAGAGCCGCCAGGCCGGCGGCCTGGGCGGGATCCGGCCGGAGCCGACCGTCGCGAACGCGATCCTCGTAGGCGGTCTGAAGGGCCGAACGCATATCCTCCGCCTAGAGCCTCCGCCCTTCAGATGGAACCCTCGTGACCGGAAAAATGGGGACGCAACCGCGGGGTTCGGGCGCTTTTTCACCGAGGACGATGTGGCTGACCCGCCTTGGACCCCCCGGGTGCTAAGGACCGGCAGGCCCCGAAGAATTGCGCGCCCTGGCCGCACGTGATGCAGTGGCGATCCACGAAGCGCGGGAGAAGGCGCATGCAGATCGTCGATCACAGGCTGAAGCCCGGCTGGTACAAGGCCTCGCCCCATCATGGCGGCGCGCTGGAGGCGCCGAGCCTGTTGGTCATGCACTTCACGGTGAGCGGGGCGGGGGCGAAGGGCGTTGCCGATTACTTCGTCTCACCGACCGCCAACGCCTCGGCGCACGTCGTGGTCGGCCGGGACGGAGACGTTCGACAGGTCGTCCCCTTCAACGTCAAGGCCTGGCACGCGGGCCGGTCGGTCTGGCGAGGCCGGCCCAACTGCAATGACTATGCGATCGGGATCGAGATCGACAACTGGGGCCGGCTGATGCGGACGGCGGACGGGCAGGTCCGAAGCTCGACCTCCCGCATCCTGGATCCCGCCCTCGCGGTCGAGATGACCCACAAGAACGAGACCCGCCCCTGCCTCTGGGAAGTGTACGGCGAAACCCAGATGTCCGCCCTGGTGGCGGTCACCCGGGCGATCCTCGCAGCCTATCCCACGATCACCGAGATCGTCGGTCACGACGATATCTCCCCGGGCCGGAAGTCGGACCCCGGACCCGCCTTCCCCATGGGCCGCTTCGTGTCCCTCGTGGGCGGGCGTGGAGACGCCCCGGCCCTGACCCGGACCGTCGTCGCCTCGCGCCTGAACGCCCGGGTCGGCCCGGGCGTGCAGTTCGATACCCTCGGCGTCTTCCTCGCGGGAACCCGGGTGGAAGTCCTCTACGATTCGCCAGGTCCCTGGGCGCAGGTGAAGGGGGCCCTCGAAGGGGGCGACCAGGTCACCGCCTGGGTGGCCGACCAGTACCTGGCCTGACCCTACCGCAGGGTCGGGAGGGGCGCTTGCAGGGTCGCCAAAGAGATGACTTGCATCAGAAAGAAATGCATGTGAATCTTTCATGGAAAAGGTTACGTCCATGAAGTTGCTCCAACCCGCCGCTGCCCATCCCGAAGCCGGCGCAGTTGTGACCAAGGCGGTTCTTCGCGCCGCCGACCGACTGGGAGTGACCGCAAGGGTCCTCGCAGCCGCCATAGGACTCAGCGAGGCGACTGTCTCGCGCATGCGCCGGAATGGATATGCCCTTGCGCCCGGCGACAAGGCGTTCGAGCTGGCGGTGCTCTTCGTGCGCCTGTCCCGGTCGCTGGACGCCATTACGGGCGGGGACGACAGGGTCGCGGCCAGCTGGCTGGCCAATCCCAATAGCGCCCTCGACGGTCGACCTGTCGAAAAGCTTCAGACCGTCAGTGGACTCATGGATGTCATCGCCTATCTGGACGCGCGTCGCGCTCTCGTCTGAGTTCCGGCGCCTTGAAGGCGCGTGCTGGCGGCTGGTGGAAGCCCAGCATCGGGTCTCGACCCTGAAACTGACCGACACCCTGGCCGAGCAGTCCCTCCTGGAGGACCTGATCGAGGCGACCAAGCCGGGGCTCCAGGAAGACGCTCGTGATCTGCACTACCTGTTGGCGACCCCGTTCCGGTACGGCGCAGTCTATCCGTCGGGATCCCGGTTCCGGCGCGCCGGGCGCACGCCGGGGGTCTTCTACGCCGCGGAAGACCCGATGACCTCCGTTGCAGAGATCGCTTTCTATCGGCTCCTGTTCTTCGCCGAGTCGCCCTCCACCCCCTGGCCGGAGAACGCCGCAGAGTTCACGGCGTTCTCGGCGGCGGTGTCGACAGGCCGGCTCCTCGACCTGACGTATGAACCGTTCCTGCAGGACGGCGCCCTCTGGGAGGATCTGACGGATTACAGCGCCTGCCAGGCCCTGGCCGACGCCGCCCGGGCCGTGGAAACCGAGGTGATCCGCTACCGGTCCGTCCGCGATCCCGGACAGGGCGCGAACCTCGCACTCCTCAAGAGAAGCGCTTTTGCGAGCCCGACGCCCGTCGACCGTCAGACCTGGCGGATTCGCTTGAGCGCCTTCGGGGTCCAGGCGCTGTGTGAATTCCCCGACCGGAGACTTGAGTTCCCCCGCGACGCCTTCGCCGCAGACCCCCGGATCGCGGGCCTGGACTGGGATCGAAGGGGTTCCTGAACCGCCCTACCGCATGGTCGGGATGATAAAGGCGGAGTCTGCGACCTCGCCTTCCGGCCAGCGGGCGGTCACCGTCTTGACCTTGGTGTAGAAGCGCACGCCGTCCATGCCGTGCTGGTTGGCGTCGCCGAAGGCCGACCGCTTCCAGCCGCCGAAGGTGTGATAGGCCAGGGGCACGGGGATGGGCACGTTGATCCCGACCATGCCGACATTGACGCGGGAGGCGAACTCCCGGGCGGCCCGGCCGTTGCGGGTGAAGATCGCCGTGCCATTGCCGTAGGCGTGGCGGGACGGCAGGGCCAGGGCGGACTCGAAGCTCTCGGCCCGCACCATCTGCAGGACCGGCCCGAAGATCTCTTCCTGGTAGCTCTTCATGTCCGGGGTCACCCGGTCGAAGAAGGACGGTCCGATGAAGAAGCCGTTCTCGAAGCCCTGCAGGCGGAAGTCGCGGCCGTCCACGACCAGCTCGGCGCCCTCGTCCACGCCCATCTGAATGTAGTCGGAGACCTTCTTCCTGTGGGCGGCGTTGACCACAGGGCCGTAGTGCGCGCCCTCATCGGTGGAGACGCCGACCTTCAAGGAAGCGATCTCGGCCACCAGCTTCTCGCGCAGGGCCTCGGCTGTACGCTCGCCCACTGGCACCACCACGGGCAAGGCCATGCAGCGCTCGCCGGCCGAGCCGAAGGCGGCGCCGGAGATGTCGCGCACCACCTGGTCGAGGTCGGCGTCGGGAAGGACGATGCCGTGGTTCTTGGCGCCGCCCATGGCCTGGACGCGCTTTCCCGCCGCCGCGCCGCGGGAATAGACGTACTGGGCGATGTCGGAGGAGCCGACAAAGCTGACCGCTGCGATCTCCGGATGGTCGAGGATGGCGTCGACCATCACCTTGTCGCCCTGAACGACGTTGAGAACGCCCTTGAGGTCCAGACCCAGCTCGGCGCCGGCCTGCATGAACATCTCGGCCAGGCGCACCGGCACGCTGGGATCGCGCTCGGAAGGCTTCAGGATGAAGGCGTTGCCCACCGCGATGGCCACCCCCGACATCCACATCGGGATCATGGCCGGGAAGTTGAACGGGGTGATCCCCGCCGCAATCCCGAGCGGCTGGCGCATGGAATAGACGTCGATGCCCGGCCCCGCGCCCTCGGTGTACTCGCCCTTCAGGAGGTGCGGGACGCCGCAGGCGAATTCGATCACCTCCAGGCCGCGCTGGATGTCGCCCTTGGAGTCGGCGATGACCTTGCCGTGCTCGCTGGACAGAAGCTCCGCAAGGGACTGCATATTGGCCTCGAGAAGGCGCTTGAACTCGAACATGACCCGCGCCCGGCGCTGCGGGTTCACCGCCGCCCAGGCCGGCTGGGCGCGCAGGGCCGACTGGACCGCCAGATCCAGTTCATTAGGGGTCCCCAGGCCGACCCGGGCCTGGACCTCACCGATGTTGGGGTTGAAGACGTCGCCGAAGCGGCCCGAGGCGCTGGCGGCCGCCGCCCCGTCGATGAAGTGATGAATCTGGCGCATGGGATCGTCCTCGCTTGCCTGCCGGATACCCATAGGGGCTGGCGCCAGGTGAGCCTAGACCTTGCTTGCGCCCCCCGTGCGCGGGCATGCTGCATTCATGAGCTCTAACGCCTCCGCCGGCTCCGGCGAGCACATTGTCGACGTGCTGATCGCCGAGCGGGCGCCGCGGCTGGCTGCGAGCCCGGCATGGCCGCTGGCCCGCCCCCTGCTCTACCGGCTCCTGAACTACCGCAGGGCCCGCCGGATGGCGGACGCCATCGCGCCCCTCCCCGGAATTGAGGCCCTTGAGCATGTCTCCCGCCTCCTGGAGGTGAAGGTGAAGGTGAGCGGTCTCGAGCGAATTCCGTCCTCCGGGCGGCTGGTCATCGTCTCCAACCACCCTACCGGAATCGCCGATGGGATCGCCGCCTGGGACACCCTGCGCGACCGTCGGCCGGACCTTTGCTTCTACGCCAACGCCGACGCCCACCGGGTGGTCCCGGGCTTCTCCGATGTCCTTATCCCGGTGGAGTGGGTGGCGGCCAAGCGCACCCGTGAGCACACTCGCACCACCCTGCACATGACCCGCCAGGCCATGGAGGCCGGGCGCGCCCTGGCCATCTTCCCCGCCGGTCGGCTGGCCCGCAGGACCCCGGACGGTCGACTTTGCGACCCGCCCTGGATGAGCTCGGCCGTCTCCATCGCCCGTCGGCACGAGGCGCCGGTGGCGCCGGTCCATATGACCGGACCCTGGTCCACCCTGTTCCATGCCTTCGACCGGATCTCGAAGGAGCTGCGCGACATCACCCTGTTCCACGAACTGCTCAACAAGCGCGGCGGGCGCTTCACCCTGACCGTGGGGCCGCTCGTGTGCCCCGACCGCCTCGGAGGCGACGCCGAGGCGGCCACCCTGGCCCTGAAGACCTATGTGGAGCAAATCCTGCCCGACGATCCGGACCGTCCGTTTTGAACCGCCTGCCCGCCCGCATCGCCCTGCCCGCCGAGGCCGACACCGAGGCCCTGGGCCGGCGCCTCGCCCCCCTCCTGCAGGCGAGTGAGGCCCTCTGCCTGAGCGGCGGCCTGGGCGTCGGGAAGTCCTGCCTGGCCCGGGCCCTGATCCGGGCCCTGACCACCCCGGACGAGGAGGCGCCGAGCCCCACCTTCACCCTGGTCCAGACCTATGCTGGGCCGGAGTTCGAGATCGCGCATTTCGACCTCTACCGGCTGGAAGACCCTGAGGAGGCCTGGGAGATCGGCCTGGAGGAGGCCCTGGAGCAGGGTGCAGCCCTGATCGAATGGCCGGAGCGTCTGGAAGGGCGTCTTCCCGCCGACCGACTCGATCTAGAACTCCGCGTCTCAGGCGCGGGCCGCACGGCGCGGCTGACCGGACACGGGGCCTGGAAGGAGCGTGTAGAGTGACAGCGGAGCGGGACGCCCTGAAGGACGCCTTCCTGCGCGGTGCGGGCCTGGGCGAGGCGCGGCGCGCACCTCTGGCCGGTGACGCCTCCACGCGATCCTACGAGCGGCTGTTCCTGCCGGATGGACGCCGCCGGATCTTCATGGACCAGCCCCCGGTGGAATCCGCCGCCTGTCCGGCTGAGGCGGATGCACAGACCCGGCGGGCCCTCGGCTACAACGCCCTGGCCCGGCTGGCGGCCGGGCGGGTGGACGCCTTTGTCGCCGTGGCCGGCTGGCTGAACCGGGCAGGGCTCTCCGCGCCGCGGATCGAAGCCTTCGATGTCGACCAGGGCCTCGCGGTCATGGAGGACCTGGGCGACAATCTCTTCGGTCCCCGGCTCGCCGCCGGCGCCGACGAGGCGCAGCTCTATGAGGCTGCGATCGACGCCCTGGTCCGGATGCAGTCCACACCGGTCCCGGAGCGGCTGGGCGCGGAGGCGGGGCTGGACTGGCCGCTTTTGACCTATGACGCCCTGGCCCTTCAGACCGGCGCCGACATCCTGCCCGAATGGCTGCCCGCCTTGCGGCCGCAGGTCCGGATCGACGCCGCAGCCCTGTCGGACTGGGAGGCCCTCTGGCGGCCCATCCTGGCGCGGGGCGAGGCGGGAGCTTCGGTCTTCTGCCACCGGGACTATCACGCTGAGAACCTGATCTGGCTGCCGGACCGCGAGGGGCCGGCCCGGGTCGGGATGGTGGACTTCCAGGACGCCGTCCTGGCCCACCCGGCCTGGGACGTCTCCATGCTTCTGCACGACGCCCGGCGGGACGTCTCCCCGGCCCTGTCGGAACGGATGCTGCAGCTCTACCTCGACCGCTCCCGTTATACAGGGGATCTGCCGTTCGTCGCCGACTTCCACGCCCTGGGCGCCCTCAATATCTGCCGGATCATCGGTGTCTTCGCCCGGCTGGTCCGCCGGGATGGACGGCCGAAGTACGAGGCCTTCCTGCCTCGGATGTGGGGCTATCTGGACCGCTGCCTCGCCGACCCCGGCCTCGCAGATCTGCGTGTCTGGCTCGACGCCTGCGTCCCGGCGGAGGCGCGCCGGTGACAGGACCCGAGAGCGCCATGGTTCTGGCGGCGGGGCTGGGCGCCCGCATGCGACCCCTGACCGATGCCCAACCCAAGGCCCTGGTGGAGGTGGCGGGGCGAACCCTGATCGACCGGGTCCTGGACCGTCTGGTGGAGGCCGGGGTGCGTAAGGCCGTGGTGAACGTCCACCACTTCGCCGACCAGATCGAGGGTCACCTGTCCCGACGTACGGACCTGGAGATCCTCTTCGCCGACGAGCGCGCGGCCCTGCTGGATTCCGGCGGCGGCGTCCGCAACGCCCTGCCCCTTCTGGGCCGGGAGCCGATTTTCGTGGCCAACATCGATTCCCTCTGGACCGGAGGGACCACTCCGCCCCTGGAACGGATGAAGGCCGCCTGGGACCCCGAACGGATGGACCTGCTGCTGCTCCTGACCCCCCGGGGCCAGGGCATCGGCTTCGAGGGACCTCGGGGCTTCTTCATGGATGCGGGCGGCCGCCTGACGCACAGCGCCGACGAGGCCCGCCCGGCCCCCTTCGCCAATATCGGCTTCCAGATTCTGAAGCCTGAGATCCTGGACAGCGAGCCCGAGGGCGCCTTCTCCATCCTGCCGGTCTGGTGGCGGCTCCAGGAGACGGGTCGGCTGGCCGGCGTGGTCATGGACGCCTTCTGGCTGCATGTGGGCGATCCGGCCGCGCGGGACGAGGCCGAGGCCCTCTTGTCCCGATGAGCGACTGGTTCCTCAAGAGCGCAGGGCCGCGCTGGTTCAACATCCCCGCCGACCGGCCCTTCCTGGACGACCTGGCCGCCGGCCTGCTGGACCTGACGCGGGAGGCAGGACCCGAGGCCCTGGCGGACGCCGTGGTCCTCACTCCCACCCGGCGGGCCGCCCGGTCCCTGACCGAGTCCTTCCTGCGGATTGCCGGCGAGGTTCCCGCCCTGCTGCCGCCAAGGATACGGCCCCTGGGCGACCTGGAGGCCGGTGAGGCGCCCTTCGAACCCGGCGATATCGTGCTGGACCTGCCCCCGGCCATCACGCCTGTACGCCGGCGATTCGAGCTGCTGCGGCTAGTCACCGAGCTGGAGCCGGCCCTGGGCCGAAGCCCGGGGCCGACGGAGGCCCTGGGCCTGGCGGATGCCCTGGGCGCCTTCTTCGACAGCCTGCAGATCGAGGAGGTCTCCGGCGATAACCTGGCCGGCCTCGCCGACCTGGACATGGCCGCGCACTGGCAGGTCTCGCTGGGCTTCCTGGAGGGCGCGCTGTCGCGCTGGCCGCAGAGGCTGCAGGACCTGGGCCTGATGGACGTGAGCGCGCGGCGGGTCCGGCTGCTCGACGCCCTGGCGGCGAAGTGGACGGCCGCGCCGCCGGAAGGCCTTTTGGTCGCCGCAGGGTCCACGGGGTCGGTCAAGGCGACGGCCCGCCTCCTGACGGTGATCGCCCACGCCCCTCTTGGCGCGGTCGTCCTGCCGGGTCTGGATCAGGTGGAGGCGTACGCAACGCCGGAACCACAGCCGGTCGACGACCAGCATCCCCAGGCCGCCCTGCGGGCGCTTCTGGCCTTCGCAGACGTTGGCGTGAATTCCGTCGCGCCCTGGGCGGGCCGCTCACCAGCGGCTTCGGCGGGCAAGGCCCGGCGCGACCTCGTCAGCCTGGCGCTTCGGCCCGCAGATCAGACCGCAGACTGGCGGAAGGCGATCGATGGCGAAGGAAGCGAGAAAATCCGGGAGGGGCTCTCCGGCCTGACCGTCGTCGGCGCCCGGGACGTCGAGGCCTGCGCCCTGTCCGCCGCCCTTCTGCTGCGCGAGACCCTGGAGACTCCCGATCGCACCGCCGCCCTGGTGACACCCGACCAGGACCTGGCCCGGCGGGTGGCGGCGCGACTGGCCCGCTGGGGCATCGTCGCCGACGCCTCGGCGGGCGAGCCCCTGGCCCGGTTTCCCTGCGCCGTCCTGGCCGAGACCGTCGCCCTGGCCCTGTCCGATCCGGCGCGGCCGGCCACCCTCCTTGGCCTGCTCAAACACGCCCATGTGCGGCTGGGACGCACCGAGACCGAACTTATCGCGGCTCGGAACGCCCTTGAGCTCAAGGCCCTGCGCCGCACCCGGCCCGAGAGCCTGGCCCAGCTGAGGGCCTTCGCCGAGACGGCGAAGGACCCGGATCCCGCCGCCGTGCATCTGGCAGGGGACCTGGCCCGGATCTTTCCGCCCCCCGGGGCCGGGTATGCCGGAGTGCAGGACGCCTCGGCCTGGGCCCGCAAGCTGACTGAAACCATGGAGACGCTCTGCGCCCGGCCCGAAGGCGGGACCGGCGGCCTCTGGTCGGGCCAGTACGGCGAGGCGATGGCGCGACTCCTGTCCCTGCTGATCGAGGAGGGCGACGCCAGCCCGCCCCTTTCCGCCGCGGCCTTCGCCGAACTCCTGGGCGCGATCATCGCCGGCGAGAGCGTCCGCGCCGCCCGCGCCACCCATCCGCGCCTGCGGATCCTCGGCGCCATGGAGGCGCGGATGGCCCGGGCCGACCGGCTGATCCTGGCTGGGCTCGAGGAGGGCGTCTGGCCCCAGGCCGCCGGCGTCGATCCCTTCCTGTCCCGGGGCATGCGCGCCCGCCTGGGCCTGCCGCCGGCCGAACGGCGGATCGCCCTGTCCGCCCACGATTTCGCCCAGTCAGCCTGCGCGTCTGAGGTCTTCCTGCTGCACGCCCGCAGACGCCGGGGCGCACCGGCCCTGGAGTCGCGCTGGCTTTGGCGGCTCCGGACCCTGACACGGGGGGCTGGCGCCACCCTGCCCGGCCGCCCGGACCTGGAGGCGATCGCCGGGGCTGCGGACGCCCCCGGCGATTTCGCCCCGGCGCCCCGTCCGGCGCCCCGCCCGCCGCTGGAAGCGCGGCCAAGGAAGCTGGCGGTGACCCGGATCGAAACCCTGGTGCGCGACCCCTATGCAGTCTGGGCGCGGGATATCCTGCGCCTCTATCCCCTGGACCGGCCCGACGCCCCGATCGACGTACGGATGCGCGGCACGGCCATCCACGCGGCCCTGGAAGCCTTCGTGGAGACCTACCCGGACGTCGTTCCGGACGGAGCCGAGGCGGTTCTGGACCAGCTGTACATGGACGCCCTCCGCAGAGCGGGCATGGATGCGCCGGGCCTGGCCCGGGAGACAGCCCTGTCTCGGGAGATCGCCGCCTGGATGGTGGGCGAGGAGCGGGCGCGGCGAGCCGATGGCCGCAAGGTCCATGTGGAGCTTCATGGCGCGCTGACCTTCGCCACCCCGGCCGGCCTCTTCACCGTCACCGCCAAGGCCGACCGAATCGAGGTCGGACCGGGTCCAATCGGCCGGATCCTCGATTACAAGACCGGCGCCCCTCCATCCCCGGACATGGTCCGGATCGGATTCTCGCCTCAGCTGACCCTGTCAGGGGCCATCCTCGCCAGCGGCGGATTCCCCGGCCTGGGGCCGATGAGGCCGGAAGAACTCGCCTATGTCCGGATCACCGGCCGGCGGCCGGCGGGGGTCATCACAAGCGCCCTGAAGGACCTGGACCCCGCGAGCGCCGCTTCAGAGGCCCTCGAGGGCCTGAAGGCGGTGATCGCCCGCTTTGACGATCCGCGGCAGACCTACACCTCCCGGACCGCGCCAGCCAAGGTGAAGCTCTACGCCAGCGACTATGACCATCTGGCGAGGGTGCGGGAGTGGTCAGCCGTCGGAAGTGGAGGCGAGACATGATCCGGGCGCCCGACGACGCCCAGGCGCGGGCCGCCGACCCCCGGATCTCGGCCTTCGTCACGGCCAACGCCGGGTCGGGCAAGACCAAGACCCTCATCGACCGGGTCGCCCGTCTGCTTCTGGCGGGCGCCGCGCCGGACGAGATTCTCTGCGTGACCTACACCAAGGCCGCCGCCGCGGAGATGCAGACCCGGCTGTTCGAACTGCTGGGCGACTGGTCGGTGCTGGACGACGAGAGGCTGCGCCTGGAACTGTCGAGGCTCGAAGGCCGCAAGGTGAGCGACTACCTCCCAGACGCCCTGTCCGCCGCCCGCGCCCTCTTCGCCCGCGCCCTGGAAACTCCGGGCGGGCTGAAGATCCAGACCCTGCACGCCTTCTGTGAGAAGCTTCTGAAGCGCTTTCCCCTGGAGGCGGGGGTCTCGCCGGGCTTCGAGGTGCTGGACGACCTGGGCGCCAGCTTGTTGCAGCGCAATGCGCGGTCCGTCCTGGCCCGCCGCGTCCTGGGTCCCGACGGCGGTCGCATCGCCGAGGCCTACGCCCGCCTGTCGGTGGACCTTGATCACGGAAGTTTCGAGGACCTGTTCGACTCCTTCGCCGCCATGGCCGGCGAACTCTCAGACTGGCTCGAGAAGGCGGAGCTTGGCGGCGGGGTCGAGGCCGCCGTCTGGACAGCGCTGACAGGGTCGGCGACGCCGCTGGACGCCGAGGCGGCCGGGGAGAACCTCGAGTCGATGAAGGGCGGTCCTTCCGAGGCCGCATGGCTTGAGATCGCCGAAGCCCTCGCGAAGTCGAAAACGTCAAAGGGCGAGCGCGCGGCGGCCGACATGCTTCGGGACTGCAAGGGGCGCCCTGCCTTCGAAGCCGTGCGCGACCTGCTGTTCACCAAGGACTGGAAGATCAAGGATTGGATGGCGGCGTCAACCAACCTGAAATCCTTCCAGGGCGTGGCCAGCCGTCTTCTGGAGGAAGCGGCGCGACTCCAGGGGTTGGAGATGACACGGCGCGCCGCCCTCGCCGGACAAAAGACCCTCGACATCCTCCTGCTCGCCCGGGCCTGGCTGACGGCCTACACGATCGAGAAGCAGCTGTCGGGCAAGCTCGACTTCGGGGACCTGATCGACCGCACCCTCAAACTGACAGCCACCGCCGACATGGCTGCCTGGGTGCTTTACAAGCTGGACCAGAAGCTGGCGCACGTGCTCGTGGACGAGGCCCAGGACACCTCGCCCGCCCAGTGGTCGATCCTGAACCAGCTGACCGGGGAGTTCTTCGCCGGGGCCGGCCGCCCGGCAGCCGCCGGCGCCCTGTCGCGCAGCCTGTTCGTCGTGGGTGACGAGAAGCAGTCGATCTATTCCTTCCAGGGCGCCTCGCCTGACCGGATGGAAGCCGAATTCCAGGCCTATCGCCGCCGTGCCGAGGCGGTGGGGGCCGTCTTCGAGCGCATTGAGCTGAAGGTGTCCTGGCGATCGACAGGGGACGTCCTGGGCTTCGTGGACGACGTCTTCGACGCCCCCGAGAGCCGCCAGGCCCTCCTGGGGGGACGGGACGGAGACATCCGCCACGAGGCAAGGCGCGAGCATCGGGGCTGCATCGACCTCTGGGACCTGGTCCCCCGGCCGGAGAAGGAGGAGCGGGAAGCCTGGACCGATCCGCCAGACTCCCTGGCCGTCAATTCCCCGACCCGGGTCCTCGCTGCGCGGATCGCCGCGGAGATCCGCCGGATTGTCGATGCGGGGGAGGCTGTTGGGAAGAAGGGCGAAGAGGCGGTCCTGCCCGCCCACTGGGGCGACTTCATCGTCCTCGTGCGGCGTCGCGGGGCCCTGTTCGACGAGATCCTGCTGGAGCTGAAGCGCCAGGGCGTCCCGGTTGGCGGGGCCGACCGGCTGAAGCTGGCCGATCACATCCTGTTTGAGGACCTGAGGGCCCTGGTCCGCTTCGTCCTCTTCCCCAGCGACGACCTGACCCTGGCGGCCCTGCTGCGCAGCCCCCTTTGCGATGTCAGCGACCAGGGTCTTTTCGACCTTGCCCATGGGCGCGGGGACGCCAGTCTGTGGGAAACTCTGATCCGGAGGGTGGGCGGGGCCGCGCCCGGGCAGGACAGGCCCGACTGGGCCCAGGCCCACGCCTTCCTCGCCTCGGCGATCGCCGCCGTCGGACAGGCGCCCTACGACTTCATCGTCGGCCAGTTGGAGTCCGCCGGTCCATGCGGCCGGACCCAACGCCAAAGACTGCTGACCCGACTTGGCCGGGAGGCCGAGGAGGCCCTGGGCGTCTTCCTCGAGAAGACCCTGGAGCTGGAGTTAGCCGGGGCGCGAAACCTCGAGGCCTTTGCGGGAGATCTCGACCGGCTGGACGTGGACGTGAAGCGCGAGATGGAGTCCGAGGGCGCCCGGGAGGTGCGGGTGATGACTGCCCACGGCGCCAAGGGGCTGGAGGCCCCGATCATCTTCCTGCCGGACATGACCTTCAGGAACAGCAGCGGATCGGGCCTTGTCCGGACCGCAAACGGGACCTTCGTCTGGCTGGGAGCCAAGGACGACGACACACCGGTTCAGGCGGAGGCGCGGGAGTCACGGTCGGCGGAGGAAGCACGTGAGCTCCAGCGCCTGCTGTATGTGGGTCTGACCCGGGCCCGCGACCGGCTGGTGCTGTGCGGCGTCCTTCCCGGGAAGGGCAGTCCGGAGACTCTGAAGGGCTGGTGGGGGGCCGTGCGCAACGTCTTCCAGGGCCCGGTGAAGGACCGGGTCCGGCGGATCGAGCGCGAGGGCTTCGGTTTCTTCCGTCTGGGCGAGGATCCCGCAAGCCTTGGGCGTGACACCGACAGCCCCGTTGTCCATGACGCCACCCCGGTTGCCCCCGCCTGGCTGTCCCGGCCGGCCTTGCCAGAACCCCTGGCCCGCCTGGCCTCTCCTTCGGATCTGGGGGACGCGGCGGCCGTCGCGGCGGTCTCCCCCCTGGTCGACGACCAGGGCCTGGGTCGGTTCCGGCGCGGCGAGCTGATTCACCGGCTCCTGCAGATCCTGCCGGACCTGGCGGGAGACGCTCGTCCCGATTCGGCCCGCCGGCTCCTGGACAAGGAGACTGGCCTGTCACAAGCCCAGGCGGAGGAGATCGCCGCCGCCGCCTTGGGTGTTCTTGATCATCCGGACTTTGCCTTCCTCTTCGGTCCGGGCTCACGGGCGGAGGCGGCCATCGTCGGCGGCGCCGGGCTCTTGCCGCCGGGCCTGCGGATCTCAGGTCGGATCGACCGGCTGGTGGTGCGGCCTGATGAGGTCCTGTTCGCCGACTTCAAGACCAACCGGCCGGCGCCGGCCTCGATAGAGGCGGCGGACCCCGCCTACCTGCGTCAGCTGGCCATGTATTGGGCAGTGCTGTCAGAGCTCTATCCCGGTCGCCCGGTCCGCGCCGCCCTTGTCTGGACGGACGGCCCCCTGCTGACCCCGGCGCCGGAGGCCCTGCTCCGCGCGACCCTTGACCAGCTCTACAGGGAGACCTGATCGCGGGTCCGGCGCAACGGGGGAGTTGATCCCGGCGCGCAGTGCGCCATATCACGTAATCACGTCCGGCCCGTCCCGGACCTATGAATCGAGGAGCCCCGCATGGGTACTGTCGCCGTCACTGACGAATCCTTCGAAGCCGACGTCCTGAAGTCCGGCAAGCCCGTGCTGGTGGACTTCTGGGCGGAATGGTGCGGCCCCTGCAAGCAGATCGCCCCGGCCCTCGAGCAGATCGCCGCCGAACTGGGCGAGCAAGTCACCGTGGCCAAGCTGAACATCGAGGACTCGCCGAACACGCCCAGTCGTTACGGCGTGCGCGGTATCCCGACCATGATGCTCTTCAAGGACGGTCAGATGACGGCCATGAAGGTCGGCGCCATGCCCAAGCAGAAGATCGTCGACTGGCTGAACGAGTCCGGCGTCGGCTGACCCGCCCTGCGGGACTGCAACCCTTCCTGCGGCCTCGACAGGGCCAAATGAGACGCGGCCTTGGGGATCTCAGCGCATGATGATGAAAGCCCTGGGATTCTTCCCCCGTGGAACTCGCCGTGGCGGCGCTGAAATCGTCCAGGAGTCGGCCTTGACCCTTCGCCGGCTCTGTCCGTCTGCTGTCGCCGCGATCGCCCTCGCCGCAGCCGTCCCCGGCGTCGGGCGGACCACAGAACCCATGCAGGTGACGAGCTACCCGAGGGAGTTTTTTGAGGGTTTCGCCCCCAGTACAGCGTTCGACATGGTGGCGCGGGTTCCTGGATTCACACTGGACCAGGGTGAATCCCGGCGCGGCTTTGGCGATGCCGGTGGAAACGTTCTGATCAACGGGGCCAGGCCCGGATCCAAGGCGGGAGGCGCGCGTGAAGCGCTGTCAAGGATTCCCGCTTCTGCCGTCGTGAGGATCGATCTGGTCACCAACCCCACCACAAGCGAAGCCTCGGGGCAGGCCGTGATCGTGAATCTGATCCTGCGGGAGACAAGCCTTTCGGGCTCCTGGGGCGTCTCGGTCTCGCGCAACCGGGAAGGGGACATCCGACCCTACATGGAAGCCAGCCTGTCGGGACCGATCGCCGGATGGCGCGCGTCCGGGAGGGTTCAGTTCGACGCCTGGCGCGAGCCGGCCAATGGTATCCGCAGACGGAGCGGACCGGCGGGTGAACTGAGGTTGTTCGAACAGGAGAGACGCGTCGCGGACGAGGTGGAGATCACGCTGGCCGGAGATGCCCGGCGCGAGACCCTTGGCGGCGAGATTGTCCTCAATGGCCGTCTGGAGGGAAGCGACTCCGACACTCGATTCGACGGGCCCGGCTTTATGGGTCGCCAGCCGTCAGGGCCGGCGGATCAGTTCCGCGGCGTCGGGTTCGCCGAAGATATCCTCGAAGCCGAGTTCGGCGGAGAGTGGACCCGAAGGTTGCAGAACGCATGGTCCTTGAAGGTCCTCAGCCTCGGCAGCTGGCGACAGGAGGACTCCGCCAGCGGCAGCCGGATCGAGACTCCCCCCGGGACACCGGTGTCCGAGACACTCGCGAACTCCCGGCGCACCCTCATCGAGTGGGTGGCCCGCGCGACGGTTTCGACAAACGCCGGCGGTCGTTTTCGTCCGGAAGCCGGCGGTGAGGCCGCCTTCAATCGGTTGGACTCCACCCTCGCCTATGCAACCCGTGACGGCGCCGGAACGCTGACCCCTATCGTGCTCCCGGCCGCCAATATCGTGGTTGACGAGCAACGCGCCGAAGGTTTCGTCAATCTCGCCTACGACCTGAACCCACGATGGACATTGGACGCGAAGGCGGCGGCGGAGTGGTCCGAAATCTCGGTAACCGGCGACGCCCGAAATCGGCAGCGGTTAACGTTCTTCAAGCCGGCGCTATCCTTGGCCTGGCGCCCCAATCCCAACGCCAGCCTGGACATCGGCCTGCGTCGAACGGTCGGGCAACTGGATTTCGACGCCTTCGCAGCCTCCACCGAGGTCGGGATTGACCGCACACAGGGAGGCAATGCGCAGTTGAGGCCGCAAACTGAGACCCGCGCGAGCCTCGATCTCGATGTCCGGGGGCGTGACGGGCTGGCCGTCAACGCCGGGGTCTTCCATGAATGGCGCGAAGATGTCCTGGAGCCCGTCATCCTGCCAGGCGGGGACTTCGGCCTCGGGAACGCAGACCGAGCCCGCGTTTGGGGGGCGACATTCGGAGCCTCCGCATCCCTGTCCTGGCTGGCTCCCGGATTGCGCCTGGATGCGCGTGGGGAGTGGCGGGACTCCGTCTTCGAGGATCCGCTGACAGGCCAATCTCGCCCGCTGACGGCCCTCATCCCCTGGACCTACTCCGTGGAGCTCCGGCAGGACCTTCCCCAGCACAAGCTCTCATGGAGCCTACAGGTCGACGGCCAGGATGCGGAGACCGACTATTTCGTCCCGGAAGTGAACGTCTTCGAGTTCGGTCCGGAGGTGCGCATGTCGGTGGAAAGTAGCTATTTCGGAAACCTGAAGCTGAGGTTCAGCGTCTACAACCCTCTCGGCCGCAGGTTCACCAACGAAAGAACCTTCTTCGAACCGACGCGGGCGGCGGCGGTCACAGGTCGTGAGTTCCGCCGTTGGGAAGAGGGACCCTACTTCTGGTTCACGGTGAAAAACGCCTTCTGACGCGGCTCGAAGCGGCGCCGTTCTCGCGATACGCGCTCTAACTCGGCCAGGTCTCGGGACTGAGCGCCAGGACCTCGCCGACGAAGTGCAGGCCGCCGCAGATGACCACCCGGGGCGGCGGCCCCCCTCCAGTGAGCGCCAGCGCCACCGCGGCGCTCACGTCCGGCGCCGTGGCGACCGGCAGGCCCTCCGCGGCGGCGGCCTCGGCCAAGGCCTCCGGCGAAAGCGCGGTGGGCGAGTCGAAGGTGGTGGCGATGACCTTCAGGGGCAGGTCCCGGAAGGCCGCGAAGAAACCCCGAGGGTCCTTCCGGGCGAACTGTCCCACCACCAGGACCAGAGGCCTTCTGTCCCGGGCGCCCATCTCGGCGCAGGTCCGGGCGAGGGCTTCGGCGCCGTGCGGATTGTGAGCGCCGTCCAGCCAGAGGTCCGAGCCCCGGGCGGCGGCGAGCCGGCCCAGGGGGCCGTCCTTCAGGCGCTGGAAACGTCCCGGCCAGGTCGCTGTCTCGGCGCCGCGGCCCAGGGCCGCCTCCGTGATGCGGGGATCGTCCAGGGCCAGGAGGGCGAGGGCGGCGAGGCCTGCATTGTCGAATTGGTGTGGGCCCGGCAGGGCCGGCGGCGGCAGGTCGAGCAGGCGATCGGACGCCTGGACCATCAGACGGCCTCTGTCGCGCCAGATATCGGCGTCACGCCCCACCAGGGTGAGCGGCGCGCCAACGGCCTGCGCCTCCGCCTCAATCACCGCCAGGGCCTCGTCACGCTGGCGGGCGCAGACCACGGGTCGGTCCGCCTTGATGATCCCCGCCTTCTCCCAGGCGATCTTGGAAAGCTCCGGGCCCAGCATCTCCAGGTGGTCGTAGTCCACCGGGGTGATCACCGACACGGCGGGGGTATCGAAAATGTTGGTGGCGTCGAACCGCCCCCCCAGCCCCACCTCAATGATGCAGAGGTCTGCTGGGGTTTCGGCGAAGGCGACCAGGGCCAGGACTGTAGTGATCTCGAAGAAGCTGATGGGCTCGCCGGCATTGACGGCCTCGAGCCGGTCGGTGAGAGCGTCGAGGGCCTCATCGGTGATCAGCCGCCCGGCGATCCGGATCCGTTCGGCGAAACGCACCAGGTGCGGCGAGGTCAGAACGTGGACCGACAGGCCCGCCGCCTCGGCCATGGCCCGCAGAAGGGCGGTGGTAGATCCCTTGCCGTTCGTCCCGGCCACGTGGATCACGGGCGGAAGGCGCATATCCGGGCGGCCCAGGGTGGCCAGCAGACGCTCGACCCGGCCCGTGGTCAGGTCGATGAGCGAGGGATGGTTCGCCCTCAGGCGCTGGATAACGGCGTCGGAGGCCCGGATCGGATCGTACATGGTCCCGGAGGGTGACTAGGCCGCGCGGGCCTTGGCGCGCCCCAGCATCAGGGTTTTGAGCACCGAAGCCAGGACGTCCGGCAGTTCGGAGCGGGCGGCGACGAGATCGACCATGCCGCGCTCGACGAGGAACTCGGCGCGCTGGAAACCTGGCGGCAGGACCTCGCGGATGGTCTGTTCGATCACCCGGCGCCCTGAGAAGGCGATCATGGCGTTGGGCTCGGCGATGTGGATGTCGCCCAGCATGGCGTAGGAGGCCGAGACCCCCCCGGTGGTGGGGTCGGTGAGCACCACCACGTAGGGCAGGCCCGCCGCCTTGACCTCATTGAGAGCCAGGGTGGTGCGGGCCATCTGCATCAGGGACAGGGTCCCCTCCTGCATGCGGGCGCCGCCGGAGGCGGTGAAGATGACGAGGGGGACCTTGCGCCGGACAGCTTCCTCTGCGGCCTTGATGAAGGCCTCGCCGGCGCCCATGCCGAGGGAACCGCCCATGAAATTGAAGTCCTGGACGATGACCACCGCCGCCTGTCCACGGATGGTTCCGAAAGCGATCGCCATGGAGTCCTGCTCGCCGGTCGCCTTGCGGGCGGCCTTGAGGCGGTCGGCGTAGGGCTTCTCGTCGGGGAATTTCAGGGGGTCGTCGATCACGACGGGAGACGGGATCCGCTCGAACCGGCCCTCGTCGAAGGTGTAGCGCAGGCGCTGGGCTGCGCCGATCCGCATGTGGCTGCCGGAGGGAGTGACCCAGAGAGCGGCCTCGAGGTCCGGGCGGTAGAGCATCTCCCCGGTATCGGGGCACTTGACCCAGAGGTTGTCGGGGGTCTCTCGCTTGGCGACCAGGTTGCGGACGCCGGGCGCGATCTTGGCCAGCCAGCCGCCACGTTCACGGGGGGGCTGGGCAGGCTTCCCGGATTTTTCGTCCCTCTGGTCCGCCATCGCCATACTGCGCCTATGCCCCGCGACCCGGCGTCCTCGCCGTGCGGACAGACTTAGCCAGCGCCGCGACTTTTGTAAGCACCCGGGCGGTCACGTCTTCGTTTGCGGCCAGGGCGTCGGCCACCTCGTCGACCAGGGCCGAGCCGACGACGACGGCGTCGGAGATCCGGGCGACCTCGGCCGCCCTCTCCTCGGTCCGGACGCCAAAGCCGACCGCCACCGGCAAGCCTGAGGCGGCGCGGACCCGCTCGACATTAGGCGCCACGGCGCCGGCGTCGGCCTCCTTCACGCCGGTGACCCCGGCGACGGAGACGTAGTAGACAAAACCCGAGGTCCGGCGGACCACCACCGGCAGGCGGCGGTCATCGGTCGTGGGGGTGGCGAGGCGGATGAGGGACAGGTCCTCGGCGTCGAGGGCGTCGGCCAGGGGGTCGGCTTCCTCGGGCGGAATGTCCACGACAATCAGGCCATCCACACCCGCGGCTGCGGCATCACGGGCGAAGGCCGCGTAACCCGGGGTCTCCAGGGGGTTGGCGTAGCCCATCAGGATAACCGGAGTCTCGGTATCCGTCCGGCGGAAGGCAGCGACCAGGTCGAGGGTCTTCTGAAGGGTCATGCCGCGGGCCAGGGCACGCTGGGCGGCACGCTGGATGGGAGGCCCCTCCGCCATGGGGTCGGAGAAGGGAAAGCCCACCTCGATCAGGTCGGCGCCGGCGTCGGGCAGACCCTTCAAGATCTCCAGCGCCGTCTCGGGGTCCGGATCTCCGGCCATGACATAGGTGACGAAGCCGGCCCGGCCCTCAGCGCGCAGGCGCGCAAAGCGGGCGTCGATCCGGGCGCGGCTCAAATCGAGCGCCCCAGGGCCTGGGCGACCGTATTGACGTCCTTGTCGCCGCGGCCCGACAGGTTGACGACGATGATCCCCTCCGGGCCAAGCTCGGCGCAGATTTCGGGCAGGCGGGCCAGGGCGTGGCTGGTCTCCAGGGCGGGGATGATCCCCTCGAGCTCCGCGCAGAGCTGGAAGGCGTCCAGGGCCTCGCGGTCGGTGCAGGTCAGGTACTCGGCCCGCCCGACGTCGTGAAGGAAGGCGTGCTCCGGGCCGATTCCGGGATAGTCCAGGCCGGCGGAGATGGAGTGGGCCTCGGTGATCTGGCCCACCGTGTCCTGGATCAGGTAGGTCCGGTTGCCGTGCAGGACGCCGGGCCGACCGCCATTGATGGCCGCAGCGTGGCGCTCGGTGTCCATGCCGTCGCCGGAGGCCTCGACGCCAATCAGCCGCACGCCCTCATCATTGAGGAAGGGGTGGAACATGCCGATGGCGTTGGAGCCCCCGCCGACGCAGGCGACCACGGCGTCCGGCAGGCGACCCTCGATCTCGAGAATCTGCTCACGGGTCTCGCGGCCGATCACCGCCTGGAACTCGCGGACCATCTCCGGATAGGGATGCGGCCCGGCTGCAGATCCGATCAGGTAGTAGGTGTCGTGGACGTTGGTGACCCAGTCGCGCAGGGCCTCGTTCATGGCGTCCTTAAGGGTCGAGGAGCCCGAAGTCACAGGCTCGACCTGGGCGCCCAGGAGGTTCATCCGGAAGACGTTGGGCTTCTGACGCTCCACGTCCACAGCGCCCATGTAGACCACGCAGGGCAGGCCGAAACGGGCGCAGACGGTGGCGGTCGCCACGCCATGCTGCCCGGCGCCGGTCTCGGCGATGATGCGGGTCTTGCCCATCCGCATGGCCAGGAGGATCTGGCCCATGCAGTTGTTGATCTTGTGCGCCCCGGTATGGTTCAGCTCTTCGCGCTTCAGGTAGACCCGGGCGCCGCCGAACTTCCGGGTCAGGCGCTCGGCGAAATAGAGCGGGCTGGGGCGGCCGACATAGTGCTTGAGGTAGCCATCCAGCTGGCGCTGGAAGGCCGGGTCGGCGATGGCGGCGCGGAAGGCCGCCTCGAGTTCATGCACGAGGGGCATGAGAGTCTCGGGCACGTAGCGGCCACCGTAATCCCCAAAACGGCCGGAGGGGTCCGGATAGGCGGAATAATCGTTGAGCGGTGCGATCTGGTTCACGTCAGGCCTAGGGTCGGGCTCGGCGGACAGCGTCGAGGAAGGCCGAGATCAGAGAGGGGTCCTTTAGTCCGGGACCGCGCTCCACGCCAGAGGAAACGTCGACCATCGGGGCCCTGGAACGATCGAGGGCCTCAGCGACGTTCCAGGGATCCAGGCCGCCAGCGAGAAACCAGGGGCGGGGCGGACGGAAGTCCTGCGTCAGGGTCCAGTCGAAGGGAACACCGAGGCCGCCGGTCAGGGTCGCGCCCTTGGGCGGGCGGGCGTCGAGGAGCAGGTGCTCGGCGACCTCCGACCAGTCCAGCGCGACGGCGAGGTCCGCCGGCTCGCCCACCGGAAGGGCGCGGATCACGCCGGCGCCGGTCCGGGCCGCAACCTCCGCTCCGCGGGACGGCGGTTCTGCACCGTGGAGCTGGATGAAATCAGGATCGAGGATGCGGGCGATCCGGTCGACCAGACCATTATCGGCGTCGACCGTGATGGCGCAGATCCGGACCCCCGCCGCCCGGGCGGGCGCCGCCAGCCTGGCGGCGGCCTCCGGTTCCACGAACCGGGGGCTTGGAGAATAGAAGTTGAAGCCCAGGAAGCCGGCGCCTCGGGCCACAGCGGCCTCCACCCCCTCGGGTGTCGAAAGTCCGCAAATCTTGGCGGGAAGGCGCATGGCCGCCATTAGGGGCCGGAGGCCGCCGACTTCAAGGGGCGAGGATCAGCGGCCAGACTTCAGGAGGTCGCGGATTTCACCGAGGAGGGTCTCCTCAGCCGACGGGGCAGGTGGCGGCGGCGGCTCCGCAGCCTGGGCCCGGCGCAAGGCGTTGACACCCTTCACCAGAAGGAAGACCACCCAGGCGACGATCAGGAACTGGATCACGGTGTTCAGGAAGGCGCCGTACTGGATGGCGACCATCTCGTCGACCTTGGTGGCGGGATTGTCCGCCTTCAGAACCCAGTTCATCTGGGAGAAGTCGACCCCGCTCATCAAGAGGCCGACCGGCGGCATGACCACGTCCTCGACAAGCGCCGTAACGATCTTGCCGAAGGCGCCGCCAATGATGACGCCGACCGCGAGGTCGACGACATTGCCACGGGCTATGAACTCGCGGAACTCGCTCAATATGGACATGGTTTCCCCCCAGGATGTCCGGACGCGGCGCCTCGCCGCAGGTCAGTCGTCGGCGTTGAGTCGGACCCTCAGCTCCTTGCCGCTTTTGAAGAAGGGCACGTGTTTGGCCCGCACAGAGACCGCCTCGCCGGTCCGCGGGTTACGGCCCGACCGGGCGCCTCGGGAACGGACGGAGAAGGCTCCGAATCCCCGGAGCTCCACCCGGCCGCCGTCTTCCAGGGCCTGGATCATCCGGTCGAGGATCACCGACACGACGCGCTCGATGTCCTTCTGGGTGAGGTGAGGGTTTTCTTCCGCCAGCCTGGCGATGAGTTCGGACTTGATCATGTCCCTGGCCACCCTGGCGTCTGGCCGCCGGATCCCGCGCCGGCGCCCGTCCACTTCAGCGCAATTCCCTTTGGCGTCAAGCCCTTGGACAAGAACTGAGCGCAAACAAGAACGGCGGACCGGTCACCCGGTCCGCCGTGGAATGTCGCGGCGCCCCCGAAGGGACGCCGCAGGATCGTCGGGCCGGAAGGCTTAGTCCTTCTGGGCCTTCTCACGCAGGGCGGCGCCCAGGATGTCGCCCAACGAGGCGCCGGAGTCCGAAGATCCGAACTTCTCGATGGCTTCCTTCTCCTCGACCATCTCCAGGGCCTTGATGGACAGGGAGACCCGGCGGGCCGCCTTGTCGACCAGGGTGATCTGGGCGTCGACGCGGTCGCCCACGGCGAAGCGCTCGGGGCGCTGGTCGGCGCGGTCGCGGGACAGGTCGGACTTGCGGATAAAGGCCGACATGGGCGCGTCGTCCTCACCGAAGCGGACCTCGATGCCGCCCGAGGTGACCTCGGTGACGGTGACGGTCACGGTCTGGCCCTTGCGGAAGGCATCGCCGGACATCGGGTCGCCCGCGAGCTGCTTGATGCCTAGGGAGATGCGCTCCTTCTCGACATCGACATCCAGCACCCGCGCCTTGACCATCTCGCCCTTGTGGTAGCGGGTGATGGCTTCCTCGCCGGGTACGTTCCAGTCGATATCCGACAGGTGCACCATGCCGTCGATGTCGTTGTCCAGGCCCAGGAACAGACCGAACTCGGTCGCGTTCTTGACCTCGCCCTCGACCGTGGAGCCGACGGGATGCGCAGCGAGGAAGGCCTCCCAGGGGTTGTCCATGGCCTGCTTGAGGCCGAGGGACACCCGGCGCTTGGACGGGTCGACGTCGAGCACGACCACGTCGACTTCCTGGGAGGTCGAGACGATCTTGCCAGGGTGGACGTTCTTCTTGGTCCAGGACATTTCCGAGACGTGGACCAGGCCCTCGACGCCGGCTTCCAGCTCCACGAAGGCGCCGTAGTCGGTGATGTTGGTGATCCGGCCGGTCAGGCGGGCGCCCATAGGATACTTGGCCTCGACGCCATCCCAGGGGTCGGACTGAAGCTGCTTCATGCCCAGAGAGATGCGCTGGGTGTCAGGGTTGATCTTGACGATCTGGACCCGGACCGTGTCGCCCACGGCCAGCACCTGGCTGGGGTGGTTGACGCGCTTCCAGCTCATGTCGGTAACGTGCAGCAGGCCGTCGATGCCGCCCAGGTCCACGAAGGCGCCGTAGTCGGTGATGTTCTTGACCACGCCTTCCCGGATCTCGCCCTCCTGCAGCTGGCCGACGAGTTCGGTGCGCTGTTCGGCGCGGGCCTCTTCAAGGATGGCGCGGCGGGAGACGACGATGTTGCCCCGCGGACGGTCCATCTTGAGGATGGCGAAGGGCTGCTCCTTGCCCATCAGCGGGCCGACGTCGCGAACCGGCCGGATGTCCACCTGGGAGCCCGGCAAGAAGGCCGAGGCGCCGCCCAGATCGACGGTGAAGCCGCCCTTCACGCGGCCGACGATGGCGCCCATGACGGGCTCGTTGCGGGCGTGGACGCCTTCCAGACGGGTCCAGGCTTCCTCGCGGCGGGCCTTCTCGCGGCTGATGACCGCCTCACCCAGGGCGTTCTCCACGCGCTCGAGGAAGACCTCGACGGTGTCGCCGACGGCCAGCTGAGGCTTGCCTTCGTCTCCGGCGCCAAATTCCTTGATGGAGACGCGGCCCTCGGTCTTGAGGCCCACGTCAATGATCGCAAAGTCCTTTTCGAGACCCACGATCGTCCCCTTGACCACCTGGCCCTCCATAAAGTCGCGTCCGCCGAGGGACTCGTTCAGAAGGGTCGCGAAATCGTCGCGGGAAGGGTTCAGGCCAGCATCATCTGCCATGGTGTTCTTTCATCAGTCGGTATGGCCCGGACGCCTCCCGCCGGTCAGGCGGGCTCTGGCCCGGAGTCGGGTTGGAGGTGAAACCGAAGGCGCGGAATCCCGCGCCGGTGAACGCCCGCGGCCTGGGAGGGAAAGACGCGATGGGATTTGCCATCCGGATCAGACCCGGTTGGCGCGCGCCGCCTCGACAATGCGGCGGGCCGCATCGGCGGCGAGGTCTATAGTCATTTCGGAGGTGTCCAGCAAGACCGCGTCCGGGGCCCGGGCCATGGGAGCATCAAGGCGGCCCCCGTCGCGGGCGTCGCGGCGACGGATATCCTCGAGCACCTCGGCCAAGGTCACGGTCTCTCCCTGGCCCACCAGCTGGCGCCAGCGTCTTTCGGCGCGGACCTCCGGACGGGCTGTGACAAAGAGCTTGGCCGTCGCCCAGGGGGCGATAACGGTTCCGATGTCCCGCCCATCCAGGACGGCGCCCCCAAGTCGCAGGGAAAAGCCGACCTGGGCGGCGTGGAGGGCCGCTCGGACGCCGGGGTGCACGGCCACGCGGCTGGCCAGCTCGCCAGCCTCACGGGTCCGTAAGGCCGGGTCGTCCAGGGCCATGAGGTCGACCGCTCCCGCCACGCTGGCGGCGACCTCAGGGTCGTCGGGATCGACACCGGCCCGGGAGGCGGCCACGCCGACCGCCCGGTAGAGGAGACCGGTGTCGAGGACGGGCAGACCGTAGGCCTGACCCAGGCGGGTTGCGACCGCGCCCTTGCCCGAGGCGGCCGGACCGTCGACGGCGATCACCAGGTCGGCGCTCATGCGGTGGAAATGTCTGCGCCCAGGCCGCGCATGAGGTCGACGAACCCCGGAAAACTGGTGGCGATCATTCCTGGCTCATCGACGCGCACCTGCGAGTCCGCCGCCATCCCTAGCACGAGGTGGGACATGGCGATCCGGTGGTCCCCCCGGGTGACAACGTCGGCGCCGCCGACGGGCGGGCGGTTGGCGCCGGCGCCGGTGATGATCAGACCTTCGGGCTCTTCCTCGACGGCGAGGCCGCAGGCCGACAGGCCCGCCGCCATCAGGGCGATCCGGTCGCTCTCCTTAACCCGCATCTCGCCGATTCCGCGCATGCGGGTCACCCCCTCGGCGAAGGCCGCAGCCACCGCCAGGATGGGATACTCGTCGATCATCGACGGCGCCCGGCCGGCCGGTACGTCGACGCCCCTGAGGGCGGAATGGCGCGCGGTGACGTCGCCCACGGGCTCGCCGCCCTCGTCCCGCACCCCGGAGATCGTGAGATCTGCGCCCATCTCCTGCAGGGTCGTCAGGAGACCTGTACGCAGGGGATTGAGCAGGACGCCCTCGACCGTGACCTCGGACCCGGGCGTGATCAGGGCCGCCACCAGGGGAAAGGCGGCGGAGGATGGATCGCCGGGCACCCGGATCCGCGTTCCGGTAAGGGACTGGCCGCCGGCCAGGGTGATCCGCCGGCCGTCCGGCAGGTCTTCGACCTCCACCCGGGCGCCGAAACCCAGGAGCATGCGCTCCGTGTGGTCCCGGGTCGGCTCGGGCTCGATCACCACCGTGTCGCCCCGGGCGTTGAGGCCGGCCAGCAGGACGGCGGACTTGACCTGGGCGGAGGGCTCGGGAAGCCGATATTCGAGCGCCTGGAGGTCGCCTCCGCGCATCGTCAGCGGCAACCGGCCGCCGGAGCGGTGCAGGAAGCGGGCGCCCATTTCGGCCAGGGGCTTCATCACCCGGTTCATGGGCCGGCTGCGCAGGGACTCATCACCGGTGAAGGTGGCGGCGAGGTCAAAACCGGACGCCGCACCCAGAATGAGCCGGACCCCGGTGCCCGCGTTGCCGCAGTCGATGACGTCGGCGGGTTCGGACAAGCCGCCGCGCCCCCTCACCCGCCAACGACCGCCGCCCAGAGCCTCGACGCGCGCGCCGAAAGCGCGCATGGCCGCGGCGGTGCGCAGGACGTCCTCGCCCTCCAGCAAACCCTCCACCTCGGTGTCCCCGTAGGCGAGGGCTCCGAAGATCAGCGCGCGGTGAGAAACCGACTTGTCGCCGGGCGGCCGAACCCGCCCGCGGAGGGGGCCGCGCCGCCGGGCGCTGAGGGCGGCCGTCTGACCGGAGGAGGACATGGGAGGGTTGAGCTCCGGAGCGGAGTGAAACGGGACAGGCGCGCCTGAAGGGCTTTGCTTTTGACAGTGGCGCCGCCGCATGGCAAGGGAGCCGGCCTTCAATCCCAAACTGACCAGAGGCCCGCCCATTGGCCCTTCCTGAACTTGGCGCAAAGCAGATCTGCCCCAACTGCCAGGCGAAATTCTACGACCTGAACCGTCGGCCGGCGCACTGCCCCAAGTGCGGCCACGACTTTGACCCTGACGAGGCCGTCCGCACCCGGCGCGTTCGCGCCCGCGCCGCCCCTGCGGGCCGCGATATCGAGGACGAGGCCGAAGATCAGGTCCTCGACACCGGCGTTGAGGCCGAGGAGGAGGAAGAGGACGAGGCTGTCACTCCGGAACTCGACGCCGCCGTGGACGATCCGGTCCTGGTGGTCGACGACGAGGACGGCGAGGTCATCGCCCCGCCCGAGGACGACCTGGCCGCCTTCCAGGAGGAGGACGACCTGGACGACGAGGACGCCGGCGTCCCCTTCCTCGAGGACGAGGAGGATGACTTCGATGACGCCGACCTCGACGGGCTGCCCGGCGAGGGCGGACCGGACGACTAGGGTGCAGGCCGGTTCGGGCGGCGGCGATTTTTCCCCCTGGCGGGCTTGATCGCCGCGATCCGCCGGACTAGGTTCCGCGCCTTCCCGCACAGGCCTTTTGGCTGGGACGGGGACCCGAGACCTCGGGGCTATAGCTCAGTTGGTAGAGCGCTTGAATGGCATTCAAGAGGTCAGCGGTTCGACTCCGCTTAGCTCCACCATAAGCCCCCCGCCGCAAAACGGCGGGGGGTTTTCCTGTTCTGGAAGGGTGCTGGGCGGTGAAGACCTATGTTCCAGCGATGGGACCGGGATCTCCCAGCAGGCCTATCAGGGCGGGATCCGCCTCCAGCTCGCGCCAGTGCACGTGGGAGACGAAGCATCCGGCCTTTGGATGGCCCACGCCCGTAAAACCCACCTTGGCCGCCTGGCGCATGGACCAGACCAGGTTCAGCACCTCGTCCCGCGCCCGATCCGGTGTCAGGTCCCAGGCCCCCGACCGGCGCGCCAAATACTCCTGGACCGTCAGGAGGATCTCCTCGGAGGTGTTTTCGACAAGGTCGATCCCGTCCCGCTCGTACTCTTCGGCGGTATGCCTGACCTGCCGAAAGAGGATGTCCAGAAGACTGAACCTGCGCCCGTCCGCCCTTGAGACATTGGTCTTGAAAAGGACCAGCATCAGCGGGTCGGTCTCTTCATCATGAACCCACCTGCCGATGAAAGCGCCCGGCTCGTTGGTGATAATCGCATCCTTGCCCATGATCGCGGCCAGCGAATAGGGACCCGAGGTCTGCCCGATGTAGAGGCTGCAGTAGGCGATGAGGCAGGCGTCCTCCCCGTCCTGAAAAGTCCCCGAGCGCGCCAGGTCCAGGAAGTCCGCAGACGTGAGGTCCACCGGCGTCATCGAAGCGTCGCCGATGCGGACGACGAAGAAACCCTTGGCGATCAGGAAGTTGATGGCCTCGACATAGTTGGAGATCGAGGCGTTCCTGAAGTCATGGTAGGCGGCGCGCAACCAGCCGGATTCGCGAACGTGCACGACAGCAATCGGCTTGTCGGCGGGGATTCCGTACTTGGCGAAGAGATCCGACCTGCGATCTTCGAAGTAGGAGGTCTTGATGAGGTTCGGAAGCGCGCCCGCATGCCCAACCGCATGCTGGTAGAAGATACCGTAGAGGAGACCATGGCCCTTGATCACGGTCTTGCCGAAAAAATCGATCTCGGGGATCTGGAAGGCGTCGATGTAGACGGCGAACATCTCTCCGCCGTCCAGGTCGGATGCCCTGCAGAGGGTGAATCCGGCCCTTGACAGGGTCTGCACGGCAAACTCCGAACAGGGCGGGCTGCATAGGACCACCAGGATCCGTTCCGGTGGCACCCTGTACAGCCAGGAGACGAACACCGGATCCTGCCAGAGATGGCCGAATCGTCCGGCAATGTCGTGCAGGAAGATCAGGTCGAAGGTCTTGTTCTCCTGAGTCTCCAGGCGGCGGATAGCCCTTCGGAACGGACCAAACCTGTCCCGGAACTCCTGGAACATCTGCAGCATTGAATTCATGGGCTGTACCCGCCTGAGCCGGACCTTTCCCGATTGGAAAAGGCCAGACCCCGGCGATCCTGATTCGGCGGGGTGTCGGGGATGAAAGGCTATCCCTCGCCCCACGACCCGACAAGGTGAAGCGGGGCGCTCCCGCCCTTCCGCAAGCGATGGAAATCCGACATCAGGCCGGCGGGCTCAGCTCCACGAGGCCCAGCTTGGCCAGCCAGAGAAGGGCGCGCAGTCTGGTGCGGCCGCCGCCGCCCGCCGCTACGAGCAGATCGCCGACCGTGCGGGGGCCGGCCTGGGCGAGCCGATGAACCTCGCGGACCAGGTCGGGCGGCATCCGGACCGGATCCAGAACGTAGGAGGTCATCCGCAGTCGCAGGAGATCCTCGAGCGCCGCCTCCCCTCCCGCCGGCGCGCTCACCGACCAGTCTCCCGCCAGGCGGCGCGTCGGGAAATGACCAAAGAGACGTGCGGGATCGGGTCTCAGCGGCCAGGCGGACGAAGAGGCTGAAGCCCCTGATCTCAGCCGGTTCAGTTCAGCCGCAAGGGCCCCATAGCGCATCAAGATGACGGGCCAGTCGTACTCTGCGAGGGCGCGGGCGCGACCCGAGGCCCCCATGCGGACGCGCAGGTCCGGGCTGTCCGCAAGCTCGCCGATCCGCTGGGCCAGGACTGGCAGATCTGCAGCCGTGGCCATGCTGTACTGGCCGATGAAGCGATCGTAGGTATCGATCTGCAGGGCATGGCGCAGGGCCAGATCGATGGCGGCGCCCTCCGGCGGGGTGGTGACCGGGATCCTGAAACCGTCCTGACCGTCCCGCACCGTGTCACGATAGCCGTTCCAGTCCGAGACAAGAACTGGCAGGCCCGAGGCCATGGCCTCGACCGGCGTAATCCCGAAGGTCTCCTGGATGTTGTCCGAGATGGAAACGAAGACGTCGGCCGCGCACCAGGCCCGGCGATAGGCGACGGCGTCACCTCCCTCGGCATGGAGGAATCGCACGGAGGGCGCCAGCGTCCGTTGGGCGTCGCGATAGGACTCGGCGATGGCCTCGTTGTGGAACTGCCCCGCCTCGATGCAGACAAGGCGCCGACCGTCGGCGGCGCGCTGAAGGGCCAGGTAGACCGGGGCGGGGTTCGCCTTGGCATGGAAGGACAGTCGGCCTGCAAACAGGAAGGCCACCTCGTCGGGCGCCAGGCCAAGGTCCTGTCGCGCCGTCGCGATCTCGGCCGCAGGGCGGGCCTGGGCGGCGACGTCGACCCCGAGGGGGATGACCGGAAGCTCGATTTCCAGGAACCGGGTGGCGCCGTAGTGCTCGGCCAGCCAGGCCCGGCGTTCGGACATCAGAGTCCGGACAAGGGTGACCGCCGCCGTGGAGGTGCAGATCAGGGCGTCCCAGGGCTGGAAGGGCGCGCCGGCGAGGTCGCCCAGACTGTCCATGGCCCCCAGGGAGGACAGGGTATGGGTGACGCCGAACAGGCTGTAGGCTCCCGGTCCCTCCCGGTTCCGGTCATGCGCCAGGGCCACAGGGATGGGCCCCGGATGGTAGAGGGCCCCGGGGAAAGCCGGGGGTGGCGCCGTCGATCCCTGCTCGCGCCAGACCAGCCGGCCGGCGAAGCCCTCTCGCTTCAGCTGCTCCATCATCGCGCCCGATACGCCCCGGCCAAAGCCATAGACATCGACATCGGACCATTCTCGGGCGATCGCGCGAAACAGGGACTTGCCGACGGCCTGCCGGCCCATCAGCTTGGCGTCTGTCGAATAGCCGTCTCCCACATAGTGGATGGCGAAGGGCATGGGTGCTGTCATGTCGCCTTGGTGCGACGTCGCGGGGCGGGGCGCAAGCCCGACGCAACCTTCCGGCCGCGCATATTGAAAGCCCGGCGCGGACGCGCCACATGAGGGCGGAGGTGGTGCGGGCCGGAACCGGACGGATCGCCTCAGAGTCGCTTCACCCCAAGGACTCCCATGAACCGGAACCTGCTTTTCGACAGCCCCTTTCTCCTCGGCTTCGAGCATACGCGCAGCCAGATCGAGCGCGCCGCCAAGGCGGCGGCGGAGGGCTATCCGCCTTACAATGTCGAGGATCTCGGGGGCGGCGCCCTCAGGATCACTCTCGCGGTTGCGGGCTTCACGCCAGAGACCCTGCAGATCACCCTTGAAGATCGACAGCTGACCATCGCCGGCCGCCGGGATGAGGGGGGTAAGGGCGACGCCTTCCTGCACAGGGGCATCGCCTCCCGGAGCTTCATCCGCAGCTTCGTCCTGGCCGACGGCGTCGAGGTGGACAGGGCGCTGCTGGAACACGGGCTCCTGCACGTAGACCTCAGCCGTCCCGAACCCGAGCGTCAGGTCCGGCGCATACCCATCCAATCGGCCGGCTGAAAGCGGCCAGAGGAGACACCTTCATGACACCCGAACCCAAGATTCCCCTGATCCAGGCCCTCACCCCGGAGGCCTTCGCCGCCCTGGGCGCCCCCAACGTGGTCTATGTCCGGCCCGTCCGGGCTGCGGAGATCCTCGCCAGTACGCCGACAGGCCGCATCGAAGGCATCGAACTGGAGCCCGACCAGGTGCTCTATGCCGTACA
The DNA here is from genome assembly GCA_020401865.1 of Phenylobacterium sp. Classification (GTDB taxonomy): domain Bacteria; phylum Pseudomonadota; class Alphaproteobacteria; order Caulobacterales; family Caulobacteraceae; genus Phenylobacterium. The sequence goes on from JADCAS010000011.1 coordinate 218,904, forward strand.
CCGGGCCGATGGCGAGCGCCTGGCCGTTCTGGGCGACCGGGACTCCGCCATGGCCGCCGCTGTGGCGCACGAACTGGCGCCCGTCTCGGTCCACTGACCCCGGACCTCAGGCCGCCGCGGCCTCCCCCTGGGCAAGCAGGAACCGCACCGCATCCGCGTCGGCGGCCTGCCTGAGCTGGTCCCGGAGGTCTTCGCGCCGGAGCAGGCGCGAAATCCTGGCCAGGGCCCGCAGATGTTCAACGCCGGAATCCGCAGGCGACAGCAGGGCGAAGAATAGGTCCACCGGAAGGCCGTCAATGGCGTCGAACGCAATCGGCTGCTCGAGGCGCACGACGACCACCCGGCTGTTTTCCAGTCCACGGACGCGCGCATGAGGGGCGGCGACGCCACGGCCCAGGCCAGTGGAGCCCGCCTGTTCCCGCTCCAGGAGTCCTGCAAGGACCAAGGCGGGGTCGAGACCGAAGTTCTGGGCGGCTTTGTCGGCGATGAGGTTCATGACCTGGCGGGCCGTACGGGCGCCGAACCCGACAGCCACGGCGCTAGGCCCGATCAGATCGGCAATGGAAAGGCGGTCCTGCAACGCTGACTCACTGACGGAAAGGTCTCCTCCCCGTCACAGCGACGAAGGGGAACGTTCAGCCCGGGCCGCCGCCGAAGCCCCCCTTACGGGGAGTGGACGTACGCTCGGGATCAATCCAGCCGATGTTACCGTCCGGCCGCCGGTACACGACGGACAATCCGTCGTGTGCGGCGTTCCTGAACACGATTGTCTGTGAGTCCGTCAAGTCCAGTTCCAGAACCGCCTGAGAAACAGTCATCGAGCGGACGGGCGTCTCGGTTTCCGCGATGACCAGAGCGGCAGGGGGATTTGGGTCGTCGGCGGGGTCCAGTTCTTCGTCCCACGCCTCCTCGGCGGCGTCGTCAGGCGAGCGCAGCACGAAGTAGGCCGCGGTTTCGGCCTGTCTCGCCGCTGATGCCTGCGCGTGGCTCTTGAGCCTCTGCTTGTAGCGGCGGACCCGGCTCTCGATCTTATGGAGGGCGGCGCTGAAGGCGGCGTGGGCGTCCGGCGCCAGAGCGTGGCTCTCCAGAGGCTGGCCGGACGCCAGCAGAACGGAACAATCCACTCGGAAGGCGTGGCCCTCCCGACTGACGACGACATCGGCGGAACCCCCACGGTCGAAGACTCTGCCGATGGACTGATTGATTTCGTCGACGACCCGCTCCCGCAGGGCCGATCCGACGTCGACATGCTTGCCGGTGACCTGGACTTTCATGTTCTCAGAACACGCGCGCAGACCTGGGAAGTCAACTCCGGGTCAACCCGCTACCGCCATGAGCCGCCGACGCTCCGTGGAGGAGGGAATGCGCATGGCCTCGCGGTACTTGGCGACAGTGCGGCGGGCGATGTCCACGCCGGAGTCCTTGAGGATTTCGACAATCCGGTCGTCTGAGTGGACGTCGTGCCCCGGGCGTTCGGCCTCGATCAGCTGACGAATTCTGTGCCGGACGCTCTCCGCAGAGTGCGCTTCCCCGCCGTGCGTCGCGGCGATGGCTGCGGTGAAGAAGAACTTCAGCTCGAAGACCCCCCGGGGCGTGGAGATGTACTTGTTGGAGGTGACTCGGCTGACAGTGGACTCATGCATGCCGATGGCGTCGGCGATGGTGCGAAGGTTAAGCGGCCGCAGGTGGCTGACTCCGAAGGCGAGGAAACCGTCCTGCTGGCGGACGACCTCCGAAGCGACCTTCAGTATGGTCCGGGCTCTCTGGTCCAGGCACCGTACGAGCCAGTTGGCCTGCGAGTAGCAGTCGGCGACAAAAATCTTCTCGGCTTCAGTGCGCGCACCGGCGGAGACACGGGCGAAGTAGCGACGATCGACAAGCAGCCGGGGCAGGGTGTCGCTGTTCAGCTCTATGTTCCAGAGGCCTCCGGAGCCTTCCCGGACGATAACATCCGGGGTCACAGGTGATAACGGCTCCCCGCCGAAGGCGATCCCTGGCCTGGGCGTCAAGGCCCGGATCTCGGAGATCATATCCCTCAGGTCCTCGTCATCGACGCCACAGACTCGCCGGAGGGCGGCCAGATCCCGGCGGGCAAGGAGATCCAGGTGATCAAGGAGAGCGATCATCGCCGGGTCGCAACGGTTGCGCTCCTTGAGCTGGAGGTAGAGGCACTCCCTGAGGTCCCGGGCGAAGACGCCGGTGGGCTCAAACCCCTGCAGGACGCCGAGGACAGAGTCCAGGAAGGGTGGATCGCAGGCCAGGCGCTCGGCGGTCTCTTCCATGTCGCAGCGCAGGTAGCCGGACTCATCCACCGAATCGATCAGGACGAGGGCCGCAGCCTGGCGGGCGCCCTCAAGACCCGCCATCGCGAGCTGTTCCGCCAGGTGCTCCCGAAGGGTCCTGGCCTCAGGGAGGCGCTGTGAGAGGTCCTCATCGCCCTCGAAGCCGGACCCACCCGAGCCGACCCGACTCCAGTCGACGGCGCCGCCAGCCTCCTCTCCTAGCGAAAGGTCGCCGGTGGCCCGCTCTCCGGGAGAGGCCTCCGCCTCAAGGCTGATGTCGAGGTCGGGACCGGCGCCGGATTCCGGGATACGGTCCGCAGCGAAGACCTCCTCATTGCGGGGATCGGGGTCCGCGGCGTCGACCTCCGGGTCCACGTCCTCACGAACGAGGAGGGGATTGCGTTCGAGCTCCGTCTCGACATAGGCCTCGAGCTCGACATGGGTCAGCTGCAGAAGCTTGATCGCCTGCTGCAGCTGGGGCGTGATGACCAGCCCCTGTCCCTGACGAACCTCAAGACGCGCGCCGAGCGCCACTCCCGCCTCCTTGGCCTGCTTCTTGCTTGCAGATTAGGGCAGGATGGCAACTGTTTGGTTAACGGTCGATCACTTTTCCGGGGTTCGCGTTGGCGGAAGGGACTCGATGAAGGACCGGACGTCGGCGGCGGAGCGATCCGGGATCTGCTCCATCGGCACGTGCCCGGCCTCGGGATAGATGACGAGCCGGGCGCCAGGGATCAGCTCAGCAAGCCGGCGCCCCACAGCCGGAGGCACGACCACGTCCTTCTCCCCATGCATGACCAGGGTCGGGGTGGTTACGCCCTTCACCGCGTCTGGGGAGGCGTTGGGAGGTCCCCGACGGCCAGCCAGGATCATTTCGCGGCGTCCCGGCGCAAGGGCCAGATCGACATACCGGTCCACGAGGGCCCGCGTGACAAGCCCCTCGTCGACGTAGGCCTTCTTCAGCCCGGGCTCGGCAAGGGGGCGAGGGTTGAGTGAGCGCAGGGCGGCCCGACCCACGGGATTGGCCATGACCTGGAAGATGGCGGGCGGTCCCTCGCGAGGCGGGGAGCCTTCTGGCTCCGGGGGACGGGGTCCGACAGAAGCCACCAGGATGAGCCCCCGAAGCCGGTCGGGATGGCTCAGGGCGAAGTTCCAGGAGGCGCCTCCGCCCATGGAGTTACCCGCAAGGACGAAGGGCTCGAGCCCCAGTTGGCGGGTGAGCTGGTCGATGACCTCGACCTGGCCGGCCGTGGACATCTGGTAGCCGGGAGGCGTGACGGTCAGACCGTGCGCGGGAAGATCCAGGGTCACCACCCGGTAGGTGTCTCCCAGGCGCGCGACCCAGGGCTCCCAGGTGTCGAGGTTGGCGGCGAAGCCGTGAACCAGGACCAGGGGCGGACCATCGGCGCGGCCCTGGTCCCGGTAGTGGACGGTGACCCCGTCCGGAAGGGTGACGAACTTCGAGGTCGGGTTGGCGTACTTGGCCTTCAAGGTCTCATAGGGGATGTCGCGGGCGCATCCGGCGAGGGTCGCCGCCATGAGGGCGACCGCCAGGATGGCGAGGGGTTTCAGGGCCATTGGCATCTCCTAATCAGTCCAAACCCAGGCGCACGAACTGCGACTCCGGGGCGTCGATCGCCTTGAGGGCCTGGGCCAGGCGGCGCGCCGCCTCGGCTTCCTGCGCCCCCCCGGCGAGGTTGCGAACCTCGTCCGGATCGGCGGCCCTGTCGAACAGATAGTGTCCCGACGAGCGGGTGCGAGCCCAGAACGGCAGGGGATCTCCGGCGCCGTAGGTCTGGTGGATGACCGGGATGTCGGACCCGGGCATGCGATCCAGGAAGGCGCGGTGATCGGGGGGCGGCAGGGCGACGTGGCGGTCGATCAGGTGGGTCGGCATGGTCGACCAGCGGTTGGACATCATGGAAAGGGGCGCATTGGCCCCGGCGGCCGCCCGGGCGTACTTCCACTCCGGCGTAACGAGGTGCACTTCACGTCCCCAGACGCCGGTGAGGAGGTGGTCGCGCACACAGTCGACCTCGCCGCGCATCAGGGGAAGGAGGGAGCGGCCATGGGTGCGCTGGCGCACCTGCACCCCGAACAGGTCGGCGAGTGTGGCGAACAGGTCGACGCTGGTGGTCAGGGCGTCGCAGGCGCCCGGCGCGATCCCCGGATGCCGGATCATGAGGGGGATGTGACCCAGGGTGTTGTAGATGGGCACGCCGGGCTTTCCCCAGATGTCCTTCTCGCCGAGGTAGTGCCCGTGGTCGGTGCAGACCATGACCAGGGTGTCATCCGCCAGATCCTTGTCCTCAAGCGCCTGCAGGACCTGGCCCAGCCAGTGGTCGATCATCGACAGCTTGGCGCCGTAGCTGGCCCGCAACCGGCGCGCCGCCGCCGGACTCAGAACTCCCTTCTCTACCGCGCCCTGCATGTAGGGCGGCCAGATCATCGGCGGTCCCTCGTAGTCCGGGTCATACATCGAGGCCCAGGGCTCCGGCGTATCGAAGGGTTCGTGGGGATCGAACTCGTCGATGAAGAGGAAGAACCGGTCGTGCCAGCCGGCGTTCTCCTCGATCCATCGGGCTGCGGCCATCATGGTCCGCGGACCGGGGAAGTCCGACTCGTCCCGGAACCAGCCGCGGCTGTCATGGTAGGGCATGTGGTCACGGCCGAAGATCGGGGCGCCGGCCCAGCTGGGATCGGGCCGGGTCTTCCAGGGGTCGCCCTCATGCCCCCGCTCGTAGGCCCAGGCCGTGAAGTCGACGTGATAGTTCTCGCCGCCGGTCTCGAAGAGGTGAGGGTGATCCGAGACGAGCTGGGAGACCACGCCGGCCTTGTGCAGCTCGTAGGTGATCGCATCCTCCCAGATCTCCACCGACCCCCAGGGGCGCCAGAGGAAGTCCAGGGCGCCGCACAGGATATCGTGGCGGGCCGGCATGCAGGGCAGGGAGCCGGTATGGTGGTTGTCGAACCGCACTGCAGTGCGGGCGAAGGCGTCCAGGTTCGGCGTGGCGAACTCGGACCCGCCATAGGCCCCCAGCATGTGCCGGTTCAGGCTGTCGAGCAGGATGACGACGGCGTTCCTCGGCGTGGCGACCATGGCTCTCCCCCTCGCCGCCCGCGTCCGGGGCGGCGGGCCCCCGGCCATCAGGCGAACTGTTCCCCCAGGTAGACGCGGCGAACCTCGGGATTGTCGACAATCTCGGCGGGCGTACCCTCCAGGAGCAGCTCACCCGCATGGATGATGGCCGCCCGGTCGATGATGTCCAGAGTCTCGCGGACATTGTGATCGGTGATCATGATCCCGATGCCGCGCGCCCTCAGGTAGCCGATGACCTCGCGGATATCGGCGATCGCCAGGGGATCGATGCCCGCGAAGGGTTCGTCCAGGAGCATGTAGGCGGGCTCGGAGGCCAGCGCCCGGGCGATCTCCACCCGGCGGCGTTCGCCTCCGGACAGGGAGACGGCCGGTGACTTGCGCAGGTGGTCGATCCGCAGTTCGGAAAGGAGTCCCGCCACCGTCTCGCGGGCCCGCCGCGCATCCGGCTCGCGCAGTTCGACCACGGACATGACGTTCTCCTCTACCGTCATGCCCCGGAAGATGGAGGGTTCCTGCGGCAGGTAGCCCAGGCCCATCCGCGCGCGTTGGTACATGGGCTGGGCGGTGATCTCCTCGCCGTCCAGCCAGATAGCGCCCTCGTCGGCGGCGACCAGGCCGGTGATCATGTAGAAGCAGGTCGTCTTGCCGGCGCCATTGGGGCCAAGGAGCCCCTTCACCTCGCCCCGGCCAAGACGCAGGGACACGCCCTTGACCACCGCGCGGCCGCGGTAGGTCTTGCCGATCCGGTCGACAACCAGACCGTCGTGTTCGGGCGGCGTCATGCGGGGCCTACTTCGGCGTGTCGGGCCGTGCGCCCGGATAGATGACCGTTCGCACGCGTCGGCTGCTTCGGTCGCCGCCGCCCTCCATCCGCGCGTCGCCAGAAACGGTGTTCACCACCAGCCGCTCGCCCTTCATGGCGTCCTGCCCGCGAGAGGCGACGACGGAGCCGGTGACGGTCAGGGTCTGGGCCTTGGCGTCGTAGACCGCCTGGTCGCCGCGCACCCTCTGCTCCGGCGTGACATAGAAGACCGAGCCGGTCGCCTCCATGCGCAGCAGGTCGGTGCTGCAGCCGTTCTTGCCCGCGCCAGCCGGGGCCGGGGCATAAACGATCTTCAGCTGGTCACTCCGCAACCGGCTGGTCTCCTGCAGGGCCTCCGCGCCGCCGCGGTAGATGGCGGAGCATTGGCTGTTCACCAGCTCCAGCTGGTCGGCGGTGATATCCACCGGCGCTCTGGAGTTGCGCGCCAGCTGGGCCTCGGCGCCCCAGGGGACCGCCGCCACCAGGGCCAGGGCCGCAGCCGCCATCCCGACGGCTTTCGGATCTCTCATGGTCGATCGTCCCTGTTTTCAGGGCCCGGACCTCGGCTCGAGGCGGGTGCTGACCCCGCCGCCGAACACGAGGCGGTCGCCCCTGTCATATACGCCATAGGACTTCGCGTTGATTTCTCCAAGGGACCCCACACCCTGTATGGCGCCATCCCCGACCAGCTCGCCCAGGGCGGTGTCGAAACTCGAGGTCCCGGTGGCGAAACTGATATCCCCGCTGTTCAGGCGGACATCCCCCTTAAGCTTCAGGATGTGCTCGGATTCGTTGAAGTCGCCGGTCCGGGCGGAGACGCGAATGGGCTCACCCGGGTCACGGCGCAGCAGAAGCACCGGCTGGTCCAGGATCACCCGGTCATAGTCGGCCGGATCCCGGGTCGCGGTCCTGGCTGTGAGGGTGAAGGCCCGTCCCTTCCGGTCCTGGCCGACGAACTTCGGGCTCACCAGTTGGATCGGCGTTTCCGCCTCGACCAGACGGGTCCGGGGCGCGGCGAACATGGCGAGGGCGACGAAGCCCGCTAGCACCAGCAGGATGAGACCCACCAGGGCGGGTAGGATTCGGCGCAGCTGGCGCACCCGGCGCGAGCGGCGGCGCCAGGAGTCCGCCTCCCGGGCGCGTCGCAAGGTGGGCAGGACTAAGCCGTCCGTCACAACCGCAGTTCCAGGCGGGCGTCAGGCATGGGCGAAGATGTCGGTGTCCTCCCAGCCGGCCAGATCAAGAAGGGCTCGGTGGGGCAGGAAATGGAAGCAGGCCTCGGCCAGTTCGGCCCGGCCCTCTCGGCGCAGCATGTCGTCCAGCCTCTCGCGCAGCCGGTGCAGGTGCAGAACATCTGAGGCCGCATAGGCGACCTGTTCGGCAGAGAGGCTCGGCGCGCCCCAGTCCGAGCTCTGCTGCACCTTGGACATGTCGACCCCGAGGAGTTCCCGGGACAGGTCCTTAAGTCCGTGCTTGTCTGTGTAGGTCCGCGCCAGCTTGGAGGCGATCTTGGTGCAGTAGACAGGGGTGGTCACCACGCCCAGGTGCAGGCGGAACATGGCGATGTCGAAGCGCCCGAAATGCAGGATCTTGGTCACCGCCGGGTCCGCAAGCAGGGCCTTGAGGTTCGGCGCCGCGTAGTCCGGCCGGGAGAGCCGGACCAGGTGGGCGTCCCCGTCGCCGGCGGAAAGCTGGACGACGCAGAGCGGATCGCGCCCCAGGCGCAGGCCCATGGTCTCAGAGTCGACGGCGACGGAGGCGACGCCTCCGAAGAGGCCGTCGGGAAGGTCACCTTCATGCAGGTAGTTCGCCACGATCCGCCGTCTCCGCCGGTTGTTGACGCCCCGCCCCCGAAGGGGACGGTGGTGCCCAGGAAAGGACTCGAACCTTCACGGCCGTTAAGCCACTGGCACCTGAAGCCAGCGCGTCTACCAATTCCGCCACCTGGGCCCGATCCATCGGACCGTGCGAGCGCGCTTCCTTAGGGCCAAGTCCGGGTCGGGTCAACGGGCATGCATGGCAGGGCGCCGGCGCCGATTGCGGGGCGGCCGGGCATCGTTTATCCCGGCACTCCTGTCCAGACCCCCGGAGCTTCGTCGTCATGCCCGATCTCGTCACCGTCTTCGGTGGTTCCGGTTTCATCGGGACCCAGATCGTCCGAGCCCTCGCCCGGCGCGGCGCCCGGATCCGGGTGGCCGTGCGCCAGCCGCACCTGGCTCACGCCATGCGCCTCATGGGCGATGTCGGGCAGGTCGAGGTGGTGCAGGCCAATATCCGCGACGCTGGTTCCGTGATCCGGGCCGTGCAGGGCGCCGATGCGGTGATCAACCTTGTGGGCCTGCTCTACGAGACGGGCCGACAGACCTTCCAGGCCGTCCACGTGGACGCCGCACGGACCATTGCCCAGGCCGCCGCCGACGCCGGCGCTCGCCTGGTGCAGATGTCGGCTCTCGGCGCGGACCCCGCCTCCGCCTCCCGATACGCCCGGTCAAAAGCCGAAGGCGAGGCCGTTGTTCGCAAGATCCTGCCTTCGGCGGTGATCCTGCGGCCGTCCATCGTCTTCGGGCCCGGCGACGACTTTTTCAACAAGTTCGGCGAGATGGCTGTTGTCAGCCCCTTTCTGCCCTTGATCGGCGGGGGACGGACGCGCTTCCAGCCGGTGTATGTCGGAGATGTGGCCAGGGCCGCCGCGACGGTCGCCCTGGACCCGCAGCATGCAGGCCGGACGTTCGAGCTGGGCGGACCGGGGATCTTCACCTTCCGGGAGATCCTGGACCTGATCCAGAAGGAGACCGGGCGCCGACGACTCTATGCGCCCCTTCCCTTCGGCGCGGCGGGCCTGATCGGGACCCTTTGCGCGCCCCTGGCCCTGACCCCGGTGGCGCCGCCCCTGACAGCCGACCAGGTGGAGCTCCTGAAGACCGACAACGTCCTCTCCGGCGAGGCGCCCGGCCTGGCGGACCTGGGAATCGCGCCCGAGACGGTCGAGGCTATCCTGCCGACCTACCTCTATCGCTTCCGCAAGGGCGGCCAGTTCGCGGGCGCCGCCGGGAACGCCGTCGCCTGAGCCCCGGACTCAGCCAGCCCCCAGGAGGGCCAGGCCTGCGCCCCCGACCAGGATGCGCCACCAGCCGAACGGGGCGAACCCGCGCCGGCTGACCACCTCCAGCATGACCTTCACCACCGCGTAGCCGACCACGAAGCTCACGGCGAAACCCAGGGCCAGCAGGCCGATCCGGTCGCCCTGAAGGTCGCCCCGGCTGGACCAGAAATCGAGGACGAAGGCGCCGGCCATGGTCGGCATGGCCAGGAAGAACGAAAACTCCGCCGCCGCGCGCTTCTCCACCCCCATCAGCATGGCCCCGACGATGGTGCCGCCAGAGCGCGAGACACCGGGGATCAGGGCCAGGGTCTGGAAGAGCCCGACCAACAGGGATGTCCGGAGGCTGAGCGCCATGGCGTCGGTCTCCCGGGGCGCCGGGGCCCGGCGGTCGATGACCAGCAGGACCACGCCGCCGATGATCAGCGACCAGCAGATCAGTCGGGGACTCTCGAAGAGAACCTCCTTGATGACGTCGTGCAGGAGGGCTCCTGCGAGCGCGCCCGGCAGGAAGGCCACGAACACCGACAGGACGAAGTGGCGGGATCTCTCCGAGACCGGCAGACTGACCGCGACATTCCAGAGCTTGCGGAAGTAGAGGGCGACAACGCCCAGTATGGCCCCCAGCTGGATCAGGACGATGAAGGTGTCCCAGAAGCCCGGAGGCAGGCCCAGGAGGGTCTTGGTCAGGAGCAGGTGCCCGGTGGACGAGACCGGGATGAACTCGGTCAGCCCCTCGACCACGCCCAGGATGATGGCGGAGATCCAGTCGGGCATAGGCGGCTCCTCAGGCGGGATCCGCCCGGCGGTCGAGCGGATAGCTACGCTCGAGGCGATAGCGTGATCCGTCCGGACCGCGCCAGCTTGAATAGAGGCCGAAGCAATCCACGCGGAACCCGGGGACGCGGAGGTTCTCGGCGAAGGCGAGCCAGCGGGCCACCGTTTCAGGTTCAGGCCGGGTCAGGTAGGCCAGGGTGACGTGCGGTGTATAGGCGCGAGCGTCCGCCTTCAGTCCGGCCCGGCGGGCCGCGATCTCGCAGGCCCGGGCCAGCTTTGACAGGGCCGGCGTCGGGTTCACCCGGGCCCAGACCGCGTGAATGTCGCGCCCTTCTCCAAAGGCCCCGGCCCCGGCGAGACTCAGCTCAAGGGGCGCGCCGCCGATGCGGCTGAGCTCGGCGTCCAGGTCGTCGGCCAGGTCCTCGCGGAGGTCGCCGGCGAATTTCAAAGTGATATGCAGGGCCTCCCGGGGTCGCCAGGCGGCCTCGGCAAGGCCGCACTGGAAGGGCGCGAGGGCCTCAGCGGCCGCGTCGGGCAGGTCCAGGGCGGCGAACAGGCGGATCATCCGGAGAGCCTAACGTCGAGCAGCGCTTGCACAAGTCGTGCAGCGCACCGATATTTCGTCTGCGCCCACTCCGGGCGTTTGGGAGAGGACCTTCGTTCGATGAGCGACTTCAATCGCGGATCGGCCCGTCCGGTGATCGTGGACCACGCCGACATGGCCGTGGACGCCGGCCTGCGCCAGTTCATGCTGGGTGTGTACAACAAGGTGGCCCTGGGCCTCGTGGTCTCCGGCGCCATGGCCTGGCTGACCGGCATGTTCGCCCCTGTGCGCGACCTGATGTTCATGGTCTCGGCCGACGGGCGTATGGCCGGCATGACCCCCCTCGGCTGGATCGTCAGCTTCGCGCCCCTCGCCATCATCCTGTTCTCCAGCTTCGCCCGCGGCGGACAGACCCCGCGCGGGGCCGCAGTGGCCTACTGGAGCATCGTAGTTCTGATGGGCGCCTCCCTGGGCGTCCTGACCCTGGTCTACACCGGCCAGGCGCTGGCCCAGACCTTCCTGATCACTGCGGCGGCCTTCGCCGCCCTGTCTCTGTTCGGCTACGCCACCAAGCGGGACCTGACAGCGATGGGAAGCTTCCTGATCGTCGGCCTCATCGGCCTGGTCCTGGCCTCCCTGGTCAACATGTTCCTGAAGCTGCCGATGATGAGCTTCGTCATCAGCATCCTCGGCGTCCTCATCTTCGCCGGCCTGATCGCCTTCGACACCCAGCGCCTGAAGCTGATGTACTACGACCTCGGCGGGGATGAGGCCTCCACAAGCGTGGCCACCAACTACGGGGCTCTGAGCCTCTACCTGAACTTCATCAACCTGTTCCAGTTCCTGCTCAGCCTGCTCGGCGAACGTCGTTAGGCGGGAAGGACCACCCCGAAACGCGAGCCCCGGCGGGTGACCGCTGGGGCTTTTTCCTGCGCGTCAGTCCACCACCCGGAATCGGCGGGAATCGAAAACCGTCAGCACCTGGGCCAGGTCATGTCCGCGTTTGAGGATCATTCCGCCCTCCCCGATCACCGCCCAGGCGCCCTGCCGGCGCGCCAGGGCGGGCCGCTTTTCGATCCGGTAGGCGGGCGCCTCGGAAGCCCGGCGGAAGACCGAGAAGACGCAGGCGTCAGGCAGCGGGTCGATGGCGTAGTCCTTCCACTCCCCCGCGGCGACCATCCGACCATAGAGGTTCAGGATGCGAACGAACTCCGCACGCTCGAAGAAGACGCGACCTGGCGGGCCGCTCGTCGGGAAGGGATCCGCCGCCATGGCGGCAGGTTAGCTCCAGGTCGCCGCCCGGGGCAATCGCCGTGAAATGACCTTAATTCGGCCGCGCGCCCGCCCGATAGGCTGGCGATCCTCAACTCGTCGGCTGGCCGGACCTGCATCCCGGGTTCCTGAACAGCCCCCCCAGCCCCCCGCCCGGGGGCAGGCCGCCAGGCCAGCCGACGCTTCCTCTCCAGTCTTCGAGCGGTCGGACCGCCCCTGTCTTCAGGACGAGGCGGGGCTGCTCGCAAGAGCGAGGATGCGGCCGCCCCGGGGCGCCTGGACAATGACCACGGTGACCAGCCCGGGCTCGGTGGCCTCGGGAAGACGCCAGGTCAGGCCTCGTCCCCGCCAGGAGCCCAGGCGTCTCAACTCCCGAACGGCGTTCACCGCCACCACGGTCTGACCCCGGTTGTCACCCCGCCGGACCTGGACGCTCCTTGGCTTGGGATCATAACGAACCATCCAGACCTCCGCCCCGCCCTTGGGCGCCTTTCCGTTGGCCACGCTCGTCCGACTGGTTGAGAGACTGATCCTTGGCCCTGCGGGCGCCTGGGCGGCTCGGCTGATCAGCGACTCGAGGCGCTCGGCCTCCAGAGCGCCGGTCTGGCCCCGTCCGCCCACGACGACCTGGGGTGTATATGGCTCACCCAGGTCGAAGCGTGTCACGTAGGTCTTCTGGCGGATGACGAATTCGGGACGGGCCAGGGTGTCGGTCCACCCGAGATAATCCCAGTAGTCGACGCTGAAGGTCAGCGGCAGGACGTCGCGACGGGCGACCAGGGTCTGCATCACCTCTCCTGCGCCTGTGCAGGAGGCGCAGCCCTGCGCCGTGTAGAGTTCGACGATCACAGGAGACCGCGGCGCCGCAGGCGCCGCAGAGGGCGCCAGCATCAGTAAACAGGCGAACAGGGCTCCACGCATCGGCGCGCACATAATCCCAGTTATCCGGCGCGGTGGATCAAGAAGGCGTGAAGCGGACCCGCCGCACCCCCCGCAAGGAGGATGCGACGGCCGGCTTCAGCCCTGAGCGTCGCGCGCCAGGTTCCGAAGAACGTAGTTCAGCACCCCGCCATTGCGGAAGTACTCAAGCTCGGTCGGCGTATCGATCCGGCAGCGCACCGGGAATCGGGCGATGCGGCCGTCGCCGGCCCGGTAGAGCTCCACCGTCAGCTGGCGGCGGGGCGACAGCTCGGAAAGGCCGCGGATCGACACGATCTCCTCCCCGGTCAGGTTCAGCTTCTGCCAGCCGTCCTGGATGAACTGCAGGGGCAGGACTCCCATGCCCACCAGGTTGGAGCGATGGATGCGCTCGAAGCTCTCGGCGATCACCGCCCGCACGCCCAGGAGCTTAGTGCCCTTGGCCGCCCAGTCGCGGGACGAGCCCGTGCCGTACTCCTTGCCGGCGAAGATCACCATCGGCCGGCCTTCCGCCTGGTAGCGCATGGCCGCGTCGTAGATCGCCATGGTGTCGCCGGAGGGGAAGTGGCGGGTCACCCCGCCCTCGATCTCGGGGGTGATCTTATTGCGGATGCGGATGTTGGCGAAGGTGCCCCGCATCATCACCTCATGGTTGCCCCGGCGGGCGCCATAGGAGTTGAACTCGGTGGTCGGAACCTGACGCTCGCGCAGGTAGACGCCGGCGGGGGAGCTGGCCTTGATCGAACCGGCCGGCGAGATGTGATCGGTGGTGATGGAGTCGCCGAACACGCCAAGGATCCGCGCCTCGATCACGTCGGTGACCGGCTCGGGCTCCATCTTCATGTCCTGGAAGTAGGGAGGGTTCTGGACGTAGGTCGAGCCCACATCCCAGGCGTAGGTCTGGCCGCCGGCCACCTTGATGCCCTGCCAGTTCTTGTCGCCCTTGAAGACGTCGGAATAGCGGGAGGCGAACATTTTCTGGGTGACGTGCTTGCGCTGCAGTTCGGCGACCTCGGCCGAGGTCGGCCAGATGTCCTTCAGGTAGACGGGCTTGCCGTCCTTACCCTCGCCGATCGGGTCCTTGGCCAGGTCGATGAGCATGTTGCCGGCCAGGGCGTAGGCCACCACCAGAGGCGGCGAGGCCAGATAGTTGGCCCGGGTGTCCGGATTGACCCGGCCCTCAAAGTTACGGTTCCCCGAAAGGACCGAGCAGGCGACCAGGTCGGAGGCCTGGATGGTCTCGGAGATGGCCTCGGGCAGGGGTCCGGAGTTGCCAATGCAGGTGGTGCAGCCATAGCCAACCAGGTTGAAGCCGAGGGCGTCCAGGCTCTTGGTCAGGCCGGCGGCCTTCAGGTAGTCGGTGACTACCTGGCTTCCAGGGGCGAGGGAGGTCTTCACCCACGGCTTCACCTTCAGGCCCTTCTCCACCGCCTTCTTGGCCACGAGGCCGGCCGCGATCAGGACGCTGGGGTTCGAGGTATTGGTGCAGGAGGTGATGGCGGCGATCACGACGTCGCCGTCACCCAGATCGTAGGACTCGCCCTTCACAGCCGCGCGCGGCGCGCCGGGCTCGCGGCCGAACTCTTTGCCGAGTGCGGCGCGGAACTCGGAAGCGGCGTCGCTCAGCAGGACCCGGTCCTGGGGCCGCTTGGGGCCGGCCAGAGAGGGAAGCACCGAGCCCAGGTCAAGCTCGAGGGTGTCGGTGAAGACCGGCTCGGCGTCGCCGGGCTCGGACCATAGCCCCTGGGCCTTGGCGTAAGCCTCCACCAGATCGACCCGGGCAGGGTCTCGGCCCGTGGCGCGCAGATAGTCGACGGTGGCCTGGGTAACCGGGAAGAAGCCGCAGGTGGCGCCATACTCCGGGGCCATGTTGGCGATGGTCGCCTCATCCTCCAGGGTCAGGCCGGCGAGGCCCGGGCCGAAGAACTCCACGAACTTGCCGACCACGCCCTTTTTGCGGAGCATCTGGGTGACGGTCAGGACCAGGTCGGTGGCGGTCGCCCCCTCAGGCAGGGATCCTGTCAGCCTGAAACCGATGACCTCGGGGATCAGCATGGGGATGGGCTGGCCCAGCATGGCCGCCTCGGCCTCGATGCCGCCGACGCCCCAGCCCAGAACGGCAAGGCCGTTGATCATGGTGGTGTGGGAGTCGGTGCCGACGACGGTGTCGGGATAGGCCAGGGCCGCGCCGTCCTCGTCGCCGGTCCAGACGGTCTGGGCCAGGTATTCCAGGTTCACCTGGTGGCAGATACCGGTGCCGGGGGGCACCACGCGGAAGTTGTTGAAGGCCGATGATCCCCAGCGCAGGAAGCGGTAGCGCTCGATATTGCGCTCGTACTCGCGCTCGACGTTCTCGCCAAAGGCCTTGGAGGTGCCGAAGTGGTCCACCATCACGGAGTGGTCGATGACCAGGTCGACAGGATTCAGCGGGTTGATCTTCTCGGGATCGGCGCCGAGCTTGGTCATGGCGTCGCGCATGGCGGCCAGGTCCACCACCGCCGGCACGCCGGTGAAATCCTGCATCAGCACCCTGGCGGGGCGGAAGCTGATCTCGTGCTCCACCGACCCCTTGTTGTCGAGCCAGGCGGCCAGGGCCTTGAGGTCATCGGCGCTCACCGTGTCACCGTCCTCGTTGCGCAGCAGGTTCTCCAGCAGCACCTTCATCGAGGCCGGGAGTCGCGAGACGCCGGCAAGACCGGCTTCCTCGGCGGCCGGAAGGCTGTAGTAGACGTAGGTCTTGTCTCCCACCGTGAGTTCGCGGCGGGTCTTGAGGCTGTCGATTGACGCCATGTCAGGGATCCTTCCTCTGTTCCGGACCGCACAGCTATCGAACCGGAGATCGCGCGCCTGCACGGGCGGACACACAGCGTTCGCCCCGGCGCCGCGAAAGCCCTCAGGGACGAGTGCGGCCGGGGGCGTCATAGACCTTCGGCGGGTCCGCGTCCATGTGCGCGCCGGGAGGAAATCGTGACCCTGTCCCTGCACATCGAGAACCTGTCCCTGTCCCGGGGCGGGCGGCGGCTCTTTTCGGGGCTTGAGCTCCGCCTGGAGCCGGGCCAGGCCTGCGCCCTCACAGGAGCCAACGGCTCGGGCAAGACCAGCCTGTTGAGGGCTGTGGCGGGCCTGTGCGCCATCGATTCCGGCCACATCGCCTTCGGAGCCGCCGAACCGGCCGCCGCCCGGTCCACGGGCCTGCACCTGCTGGGTCACCTCGATGGCCTGAAGGTCTCTCGAACCGCCGGCGAGGAACTGGTCTTCTGGACGGGGTGGCAGGGCGGAACGGCGTCCGCCATGGAGGCCGCCGTCCGCCGGCTTGACCTCCAGCGGCTCCTGGACCTCGAAGTCCGGCGGCTGTCCGCAGGCCAGAGGCGCAGGCTGGCCCTCGCCCGGCTCCTGTCGTCGCCCCGCCCGCTCTGGTTGCTCGACGAACCCCTCAGCCCCCTCGACGCCCAATGGCGCGCGAAGGCCCTGGCGATCATGGCCGGGCACCTGACTGGCGGCGGACTCATCCTCGCGGCGGTGCACGATCCCCTGCCTCTGGCGACCCTCGCCCTGGAGATCCTCCCGTGAGCGCCGCCCTGCAGCTGCTTCGCCGGGAGATGGCGATCGCCTGGGGTCGGGGCGGCGGCCTCATGGTGACCGGGGGTTTCTTCGCCGGGGCGACGCTCCTCCTGCCGCTCGCCTCAGGCCCCGAGCCCGAGCGGCTGGCGCAGATCGCGCCGGGCGCGGCCTGGACGGTCCTTGCCCTGTCCGCCCTCCTCGGCCTCGAACGGCTGTTCGAGCGTGACTACGAAGACGGGGCCCTGGACCTGATGGCCCACGCCGCCCTGCCCCTCGAGTTCACCTGCGCCCTGAAGTGCCTGGGGCACTGGTTGGCGACCGGGGCGCCCCTCGCCCTCCTGGCGCCCCTGGCGGCGATCGCCCTGGGCGCGTCGCCGGCCCTCGCGCCCCTGCTGTTCGCCTGCGCCCTGGCCGGGGGGCTGGCCTTCGCCTTTACGGGAGGGATCGGTGCGGCCCTGAGCCTCGGCGCCCGGCGGGGCGGTCTCTTGACCGCGGTGATTGTCCTGCCCCTGTTCGTACCCCCGGTGATCTTCGGGGGCGGGGCCCTGGACGCCTTCACGGCGGGGCTTCCCTGGCGCGCCGGGTTCGCCCTGCTCGGCGCCTATGCCGCCGCTGCGGTCGCCCTGGGCCCTCTGGCCATGGCGGCGGCCTGCCGCAACGCGCTGTCCTGACCCGCACCGGGGGACTGGCGACGGAACCCCGCCTCAGGTGCGTTTGAGCGATCAAGGGGCGCGTCCAAGGAGCACAGACATGACCAGATCCACCTTCCGGGTCGCCGGCCTCGCCGCGTTGATTTCCCTGTCCGCCGCAGGCGTCGGCCTCGCCCAGACCCCGCCCCAGGGCGGCCTGCCGCACGGCGGCATGCGCATGATGGAGATGAAGCGGCCCGACCCGGAAGCCCGCGCACAACGCCTGCGGAACGTGTTGCAGCTGACCCCCGCCCAGGAGCCGGCGCTGAAGGCCTTTCTGGAGGCCCAGAAGCCGCCGGAGCGCATGGACCGTCCGGACTCGGGCGCCAGGCCCGCCACGACGCCGGAGCGGCTGGACCAGCAGAGGGCCCGTATGGTCGAGCGCCTGGCGGCCTTCGACCGCCGCGCCACCGCCACCCGGACCTTCTACGCTCAGCTGACGCCGTCACAGAAGAAGGCCTTCGACGCCCTGCCCATGGGCCGCGGCAAGCACCGGGAGATCCGGATGGAACGCCGGATGATGGGCCCCGGTCCCGGCGGCCCGCCGATGGATCACGCTCGTCCGGAATAGCCCGCCGGACCCCCGCGCCGGCGGCTTTCCGTTGCCGCCGGCGCGGACCGGGGCTAATGGGCGGGGCATGACGCAGGCCCTCGCCTTCCTCTACAACCCGCACCGGTTCATGGCCTTCTCGGCCTGGGCCGCGCCCCTCCTCGGCGCCCTGGCCCTCGCCCTCGCCGCCGCGGGCCTCTGGCTGGGCTTCACCGCCCCCGAGGACTACCAGCAGGGCGACACCGTCCGGATCATGTTCATCCATGTGCCCGCCGCCTGGCTGGGCCTGTTCGTCTATGTCTGCCTGGGCGGGGCGAGCTTCCTGTCCCTGGTCTTCCGGCAGGCCCTCGCCGACGCCGCCGCCCGGGCCGCGGCGCCCATCGGCGCCGTCTTCACCGCCCTCGCCCTGGCCACGGGATCGCTCTGGGGCAAGCCGATGTGGGGCGCCTGGTGGGTCTGGGACGCGCGCCTGACCAGCGTCCTGGTCCTGTTTCTTTTCTACGTCGCCTACATGGCCCTGCGGGCCGCCCTCGATGACGAGGCCAAGGGCGCCCGGGCCGCCGCCATCCTGGCCCTGGTGGGCCTTGTCAACGTGCCGGTCGTCCACTGGTCGGTGGAGTGGTGGAACACCCTGCACCAGGGACGGACGGTGTTCGCCGCAGGCGGGTCCCGCGCGGCGACGGTCTTCCTGATACCCCTTCTTCTGATGAGCCTGTCCTACATGGCCGCCTTCGGAGCGCTGTGGCTGGTGCGGATCCGCGGCGAGGTCTGGCGACGCCGGGCCGCCGCCGCCGAGGCGCGGCTGGCGAGGTGATCCATGCTTGACCTCGATCCCGGCCCCTACGGCTTCTACATCTGGATGTCCTACGGGCTCAGCGCCGCCGGTCTGGGCGGACTGGCGGTCTTCAGCCTGGTCTTCACCCGCCGATGGCGGCGACGCGCTGAGGCCCTGGAGGCTCGCGCCCGGGAGGCCGAGCCGGGTCCGGAGATGCAGCCTTGAGGCGCGTCCTCGCCCTGGCGCCAGTGGGGGCGCTCCTGGGCCTCGGCCTGCTCTTCGCCTTCTTCGGCCTGCGCGATGACCCCCGCTACCTGCCGCGGGCCATGGTCGGCAAGCCGGTCCCGGAAGTGACCCTGCCGACCCTGGCGGATGGCCTGCCCGATACCCTCGCGGCCCCTGGAAAGGGACCGTACCTGATCAACGTCTTCGCCTCCTGGTGCGCACCCTGCGAAATCGAGGCGCCGATCCTCGTCGCCCTGAAGGACCAGGGGGTGCCCATCATCGGCGTCGCCTACAAGGATGAACCCGTCAAGACCCGGGCCTTCCTGGCCCGCACCGGCGATCCCTATACCCGCGTCCTGGTGGACCGGCAGGGCCGGGCCGGGATCGACCTGGGCGTGTCCGGCGTCCCGGAGACCTACCTGGTGGACGGCGCGGGGCGCATCATCGACAAGATTTCCGCCCCCCTTACCGAGGACGACGCCCGGCGGCTCGCGGCCGAGGTCCGCCGTTAACCCTTCCTGAACCCGGCGCAGACAGGTTCGGACCTCGTTAACCCTGTTTCGAGGCCCTGATGGTCACCGCCCTGCGCTCCGGTCCGCCCCCGATCCCGCCCACCCAGCCCAGCCGGGCGGCCGAGGCGGCGCGCCTGCCGGAGTTCGCCCGCAGCCTGATGTCTGCGAGCAGAAGCAGCGCCCCTCCGAAGTCGGAGGGATCGAGCCCAGAGCCGGCTTCAACAGTCATATCCGACTCAAGACCCGAGCCCGAGAGCGACCCGAGCCGCCCGGTCCGGACGCCGCGCCCGGGCTCCCTGGTGGATATCCGGGTCTAGCTCCCGGACCCGGGCGTCGTCTCCGGAGCCGGAGACTCGCCATCCTTCCGGGCGCCTTTCCTCTTCTTCTTGCCCTTGGCCTTCTCTCCCGGGGCGGCGCCGACGACGAGCCGCCGCAGGTCCTTCAGGAAACGTGCGCGGCGGTCCTCCGGCAACCGGGCCAGGAGGGCGAGGTCCGCGGACGCGGCAAGGGGCTGGGCCGCCGCAAGGACCGCCCTGCCGGAATCGGTGAGGGATACCTGGTTGGCCCGGGCGTCGCCCTCGGACTTCAGGCGCAAGACCAGGCCGCGGACCATCAGCCGGGTCAGAAGCTCCGCCAGGGTGGACCGGTCCACGCCGGTGCTGCGGACAAGCTGGCTCTGGGTGGCCCCCTCGGTCTCGGCGACGGCGGCGAGGATAGCGAACTGGCGGGGGGTGAGCCCCTCGGGGCCCGCCTGTTCGGCATGCAGGTCGGCCGCGATCTGGACGGCCCTGTGCAGCAGGTGGCTGACGGAGGCCTCGGAGGGCGACGGTTTCCTTGACATGGGCGAGCTCCCGAGGGGCCGTGACGGCCAGGCAGACTACTCCACCGGTGGGGGCGGCGTCTCCTCCATCCGGGCATAGCGCAGGATCAGAGGCGCCTGGGCGATGCCGAAGGCGATATGGATCAGACTGGACCCGGGAAACCGGAAGCCGAGCCAGACCGCCTCGGGCTGGGTGCGCCAGATCACCTCGTTCACCCCCGCCATGACCAGGAAGAAGACCCCGTAGCGGAGGGTCAGCTTCCGCCAGCCTTCGTCCGGCATGGGCAGGCTTGCGCCCAGCAGCATCTTCAGGGGGTTGCGGCGGATGGCCATCCCTCCGAGGAGAAGCAGGCCGAAGGCGAGGGAGGTCACCGTCGGCTTCACGTAGACGAATCGCGGGTCCTTGAAGACCAGTGTGAGGAGGCCGAAGACCAGGGCCAGGACCCCGGCGGCCAGGGGCATGGGGGCGATCCGCCGCTCCAGGATGTAACCCGTCGCCAGGGCGATGGCGGCCCCGGCCACCAGGCCCCAGCTGGCCAGCACCATGTCGCGGGTGATGATATAGCCGATGATCAGGCCGAGGGGCCAACCGTAGTCCACCAGACTCGAGATCCAGCGGCGCGCGCCGCCTGCGCCTTCCGACATGTCTCAGCCCTCCGCGAGTCCGACCACCGAGCGAGCGAAAGCCCGGGCGTCGAAGGGTTGCAGGTCGTCGATCCCCTCGCCCACCCCGATCAGCTTGATCGGCGAGTCCGAAGCCTGGGCGACGGGAACCAGGACGCCGCCCCGGGCCGTGCCATCCAGCTTGGTCATGACGATGCCGCTGACCCCGATCTGGTTGCCGAAGATATTCTCCTGGGCCAAAGCGTTTCGGCCCACCGTGGCGTCCAGGACCAGCAGGGTCTCGTGCGGGGCGTCGGGATCGACCTTCTTGATCACGCGGATGATCTTCAGGAGCTCATCCATCAGCCCCTGCTTGTTCTGCAGCCGGCCGGCCGTATCGATCAGAAGGACATCGTAGCCCTCGGTCCGGGCCGTCTCCACGGCGTCAAAGGCCAGGCCCGCCGCATCGGCGCCCGTGGGCCGGCTCATGAAGTCCGCGCCCGCCCGCTCCGCCCAGACCTTGAGCTGCTCCACCGCTGCGGCCCGGAAGGTGTCGCCGGCGGCGACCAGCACCCTGGCCCCGCGGCCCGTCAGGTCGGCGGCGATCTTGCCCAGGGTGGTGGTCTTGCCCGAGCCGTTGACCCCGATGAACAGGACCACGTAGGGGCGCGGCCCGGACAGGGGGTCGAATCGGCCCTCGTGGCCCGCCAGCTCCGCGGCGATGGCCTCGGACAGGGCCTCCAGGACCTCCGCCTCGTCCACCGCCTTGCCGAACCGGGTCGCGGCGAAGGCTTCGGTGATCCGCGCCGCGGATTTCGGGCCCAGGTCGGCCTCGATCAGCATCTCCTCCAGGGCGTCCAGCCGGGCCTGGTCGAGGGGCTGGCGCGTGAAGGTCGACGCCACCTGCTCAGTCAGGGCGCGGGAGGTCCGGGCGAGGCCCCCGGTAAGCCGCTGGAACCAGCCTGTCTTCGGTTCAGTCATGCAGGGCTTCTAGCGGCGGAGCGCCCGGTATCCTAGGGGTGGGCTCGGCGAGGAGCCGCCGGCCATCCTGGCCCGTGACCCGGAAAGCGGCGATCTCGCCTGCGGGGACATCGCCGGAGAAGGCGATCTCGGAGAAGTCCTCGGCCCGGGCCAGTCCTGGGCGCTCGACGAGGCCCTGCAGCTCCCGCCCGGCCTGGGAGGCCAGATGGCGGGCCAGGGCGGCCTCGCCCACCGCGCGAAGCCGGGCCGCACGATCACGCACCTCGGCCTTCGGGACGGGCGGCATCCGCGCCGCCGGGGTCCCCGGGCGCGGGCTGTAGGGAAAGACGTGCAGAAAGGCGAGGCCGGACTCTTCCACAAGGTCGAGGGTGTTGCGGAACATGGCCTCGGTCTCGGTGGGAAAGCCGGCGATCAGGTCGGCGCCGAAGGCGACGTCCGGACGGACGGCGCGCACGTCGGCGATGAGCTTCAGGGCGTCGGCCCGGCTATGCCGCCGCTTCATCCGCTTGAGGATCAGGTCGTCGCCGGCCTGCAGGGACAGGTGCAGGTGGGGCATGAGACGGGGCTCGCCGGCCAGCAGGGCCATCAGGTCGGGGTCGATCTCGGCGGCGTCGATGGAGGACAGGCGCAGGCGCGGCAGGTCGGGGACCAGGCGCAGGATCCGGCCGGCCAGCTGACCCAGGGTGGGGGCGCCGGGCAGGTCCGTCCCCCAGCTGGTGACGTCGACGCCGGTCAGCACCACCTCGCGGCAGCCCTCGGCGGACAGGCGGCGGACCTGTTCCACCACCTCCCCGGCGGGAACGGACCGCGAGTTCCCCCGGCCGAAGGGAATGACGCAGAAGGTGCAGCGGTGGTCACAGCCGTTCTGGACCTCGACATAGGCCCGGGCGCGGTCGCGCACCCCGGCGATGAGGTGGCCCGCAGTCTCGCGCACGCTCATGATGTCGTTGACCCGCACCCGCGGCCCCTCGGCCTGGGGTGAGAGGGCGCCCGGGCGGGCCTTGTCGGCATTGCCCAGGACCAGGTCGACCTCGGGCATGGCGGCGAAGGTTCCGGGCTCGATCTGGGCGGCGCATCCGGTGACGATCAGGCGTGCGCCGGGGTTCTCCCGGCGGGCCTTGCGGATGGCCTGGCGGGCCTGGCGCACCGCCTCCCCGGTTACGGCGCAGGTGTTGAAGACCACGGCGTCGGTGACGCCATCCTCAGCGGCCCGGGCGCGGATCACCTCGCTCTCATAAGCGTTGAGACGGCAGCCGAAGGTGACCACGCGGACGTCGGAACCGCTCATGGCAGCCAGCCCTCGAACTCGACCTCTACGTCGCCGGTCATGAGGACATGGCCGTCGGCGCGCCAGGCGATCTCCAGGTCGCCGCCATCCAGCTCCAGCCGCGCCGCGGGGTCGACGAGACCCCTCCGAACGCCGGCGACCAGGGCGGCGCAGGCGCCGGAGCCGCACGCCCGGGTCAGGCCCGCCGCCCGCTCCCAGACCCTCAGGCGGACTTCGGACCGGCTTCGGACCTCGGCGAAGCCGACATTCACCCTCTCCGGGAAGAGGGGACTGGCCTCGACTGCGGGACCGATCCGCCCGACCTCGGCCGCTTCGGCCGAGGGGACGAAGAAGACGGCGTGGGGATTGCCCATGGACAGGCAGATCGCCGGACCCAGGCGCCCCGCCTCGGGGACATCCACGGCGAGGGTGTCGGCGGGTCCCGCGAGGGGCACGGCGTGCCAGTTCAGCCGCGGGCGCCCCATGTCCACAGCCACCCGCATAGGCCCCCGCCGCCAGGCCTCCAGGCGCCCACCGGCGGTCTCGAGGCTTACCTGTCCGGCGCCGGACTCCTCCATCAGCCTCCAGGCCACGCAGCGGGTGGCGTTGCCGCAGGCGCCAGCCTCGCCGCCATCAGGATTCCAGAACCGGATCGAGGCGTCCGCCGACTCCGAAGCGCCGATGAGCACGAACTGGTCGCATCCGATCCCCTCCGACCGCGACGCCAGACGCCGGATCGTTTCCGGGTCGGCCTCGAAGGCGCGGCTGCGGGCGTCCACGACGATGAAGTCGTTGCCCAGGCCGTTCATCTTGCTGAAGGGGCGGTCCATGGGGCGCAATATAGTCTCGCAGGGCGCCGCAGGCGACTTTCAGGAGACAATCGCCGATCTTTGCGCAAGAACGGGTCCATGAAGACCCGCTTCCGATCCTTGGTCGAGGCCTCGCGCCTCCTCGTTTCCGTCCTCGCCCTCACAGGCGCCCCCGGCCTCGCCCGGGCGGAAGACCCTTTCCAGTGGCTGGAGGAGATCGAGTCTCCCCGGTCTCTGGACTGGGTCGCACGGCAGAACGTCCGGACCGCCGGCGTTCTGGAGGCCGATCCCCGGTACGCCGCCTTCCTCGGTGAGGCCCGGGCCATCTTCACCGCCCCGGACAGGATCGCCTGGCCAGGACTTCGGGGCGGGGCCGTAGACAACCTCTGGCAGGACGCCGGGCGGGTGCAGGGCGTCTGGCGCACAACGAACGAGGCCGCCTACAGGGCGGGCCGGCCGGAGTGGACGACCCTTCTGGACCTCGACGCCCTGTCAAAGGCGGAGGGCCGCAACTGGATCTTCAAGGGCGCGATCTGCCTTCCGCCCGCCGCGACCCGGTGCCTGGTGCGGCTGTCCGATGGCGGCGGCGATGCCGTGGAGATCCGGGAGTTCGATGTCGCCAGCCGCGCCTTCCTGAAGGACGGCTTCGGCTTCCCGGCCTTCAAGCTCACCGTCGACTGGCTCGACGCCGATACCCTGGTCGTCGCCAGGGACTGGTCGGCGGGTGACGTGACAGCCTCGGGCTACCCCTATGTCATCCGTACGGTAAACCGGCGCGGAGAGACCCGGGAGGTATTCCGGGGGCGAGCCTCGGATGTCGGCGCGTCCGCCAGCGTCCTGCGCAGCGAGGACGGGCGCAGCCTGGGCCTGGTGATCGACCGGGCCGTAGAGTTCTTCAGGTCCGAATTCAGCCTCTGGCGGGACGGCAAACTGATCCGCCTGCCCCTGCCGCTCCAGGCGACCTACCAGGGCTCCGCGCAGGGCCGGATGATCTTCACCATCAAGGAAGACTGGAAGGGCTTCCGTGCAGGTTCAGTGATCGCCCTGCACCGGGACGATCCGGGCCGGGCGCCCGAGCTCGTCTTCGCCCCCGGCCCCCGGCAGGCGGTGCAGGATGTGCGCGTCACGGCGGGCCTGGTGACGATCAACCTGCTCGACGAGGTCAAGGGCGCCGTCGAGGTGTTCGACATGGCGCGCGGTCGATGGACGTCAGAGCGCCTCGCCCTGCCAAAGGACGCCACCTTCGAGATCGTCGCTGCGAGCGAGACGGACGACGTGCTGATGGTCTCCGCCGAGGGCTTCCTCGAGCCGCCCTCGCTCTGGCGCGTCGACGCCGCCACCGGCGAGACGACGCGGATCGCCGCCCTGCCGCCACGCTTCTCGGCGGACGGGGCGTCCATCGCCCAGTATTGGGCGACGTCCAGCGACGGGACCCGGATTCCCTACTTCGTGGTGTCGCCAAAGGGCGCGCGCAGGGACGGCTCCACCCCCACCCTGATGTACGGGTACGGCGGCTTCGAGATCGCCAAGCCGCCGATCTACCTTCCGGAGATGGGCAGGCTCTGGCTTGAGCGGGGCGGCGCCTATGTGATCGCCAACATCCGCGGTGGTGGCGAGTTTGGCCCCCCCTGGCACCAGTCGGTCCTGCGCGAGAAGCGGCAGCTGGCCTTCGACGACTTCGCCGCCGTCGCCCGGGATCTGACGGCCCGCGGCCTGACTTCGCCACGCCGCCTGGGCATCTACGGGCGGTCAAACGGCGGGGTCCTGACCACGGTCTCCATGACCCAGCACCCGGAACTCTGGAACGCCGTGGTGGTCGAGAGCCCGCTGGTGGACATGCTGCGCTATCACAAGCTCTCGGCTGGGGCGTCCTGGGTGGGCGAGTATGGCGACCCGGACAACCCGACCGACGCCGCCTTCATCGCCCGCTACTCGGCCTACCAGAACCTCAAGCCGGGGGTCGCCTATCCCGAGGCCTACATCACCACCAACACCCGTGACGACCGGGTTCACCCCGGTCACGCCCGCAAGTTCGCGGCGCGCCTGGAAGCGCTTGGGGTTCCCTACCTGTATTACGAGCAGACCCTGGGCGGACACTCGAACGACTCAGATCCGGAGCTGAACGCCCGTCGCTGGGCGCGGCACTACGTCTATCTCGCCCAGCGGCTGATGGACTGATCAGGCCTGGCGCAGGGTCTCGGCCAGGAGCCGGCCCTCGGCGCCCCGGATCGAGCCGGACCGCCAGGCCACGACGATCTCCCGGCTCGGGTTGGCGGCCTGGAGGGGGCGGATTTCGATGGAGGTCCCGTCCGTGAGCCCGGCGGAGACCGCCATGGAGGGCAGGAAGGTCACCCCCAGTCCGGATCCCACCATCTGCACGAGGGTCGGGAGGGATGTGGCGGCGAAGGTCGCCTCGGCGTCGGTCTGGCGGGGCGGACGCAGGCCGCAGGCGGCCAGGGCGTGGTCGCGCAGGCAGTGTCCATCCTCGAGGAGGATCAGGTCCTCATCCTGGAGCTCGGACGGGCGCATCCGGTCCCGGTCCGCCTGGGGATGGCCAGGGGGCAGGGCGGCCAGGATCTCGTCCTGGGCCACGTGAGCGCTGTCCAGGCCGTTCATGTCGAAGGGCAGGGCAATGAGGGCGGCGTCGAGGTGACCCGACTTCAGGGCCGAGATCAGCCTCTGGGTCAGGTCCTCTCGGAGGTAGAGCCTGAGGTCGGGGAACCGGCTCCGCAGGAGAGGCAGGGCCCGCGGTAACAGGAAGGGAGCGATGGTCGGGATCACGCCGAGGCGGAACCGGCCCGTCAGCGGCTGCCCGGCGCTGCGGGCGGCCTGGACCAGTTCATCGGCCTCATTCAGGATGACCCGCGCCTTGGCGAGGGCCGCGGCGCCGACGTCGGTCAGGATCAGGCCCGAGCGGGCCCGGTCGACCACCGGCGCGCCCAGGATTTTCTCCAGCTCCTGGATGCCGGCCGACAGGGTCGGCTGAGTGACGTGCGCGGCCTCGGCGGCCTTGCCGAAGCCGCCGTGCTCGACCAGGAGCTTCAGGTACTGCAGTTGCCTCAGGGTGGGGAGCATGGTCCCCCGACTTCCACAGGCCCCTGCCGCAAGTCAAACGAAAGCGGCGCGGCCCCCGACCGGGAACCGCGCCGCCGATATATCGGAAGGGCCCTCAGGGCCTCCGGGTCAACGACCCGACTGCAGGCTCTCCACCGCCGCGGTCATGCGGGCGCTGAAGGGCTGGTAGGCGTCGCGGAACAGGGCCGTCATGAGCTCGGTGGTCTTGCCCATCTGAGTCACGCAGGCCTCCATGTGGGTCTTGGCCAGGTCGGTCTGAACCTCGATGAAGTCCTGGACGCTGCGCACGCCGGCGAGGGACTGGACGGCGGCGGTCTGGCGCTCGACGGCGGCCTTGGAGAAGGCGACGGTTTCCGCGCCGAGGGCCTCGGCGCCCTTGGCGGTGGCGGTCACCGAGGCGATGACGGCCTCCATGTTCTTGCGGGAATGGGCGGTCAGGTCGTTCAGGCCGGACATGCTCTTCTCCATGGCGTCACGGAGGGCTTCATTGCCAGCGTTGGCGATTTTGTCGGCGGCGGTCTTGGCGGCGGCCATGGCGGCGTTCCTGTCGATGGGGCCCTGCGGGCGAAAGCCGCACAAGGGTGGTTAAGCTGCGATGCGGTATCTCATGCTGCACTGCAGCAGTCAAGCGGATTGTGCGCTGCAGCATAAACAGGCTGTGAAGCCCGGTCGGGCGAAATTTACTTTCCTGCAAGGCGGTGCGGTCTAGTATGGCCGCTCAACCTGAAACCCGCCGGCCGCGCCGGAGACGCCAGGGACGCCTGACTTGCCGACAGCCGCTCGACGTCCTTCCCTCCTGAGCCGGATCGCCGTCCTTGCGGCCGCCCTCTCCGCCAGCCTTTGCGTCCTGGCTGCAGGCGGTCCGGCTTCAGCGGCGCCAACCCCGCCCTTCCCCGAGATGCGCTACGCCGCCGTGGTCGTGGACGCCGAGACGGGCGAGGTCCTCTTCTCCCGGCGGGGGGACAGTCTTCGTTACCCGGCCTCCATCACCAAGGTCATGACCCTCTATCTGACCTTCGAGGCCCTTTCGACGGGACGCATCTCGCTGGAGGACCGGGTGGTGATTTCCGCCCGGGCCGCCGCCCAGAGCCCGACCAAGCTGGGCCTGCCGGTCGGCGCCAGCCTGAGCGTGTCAGAGGCCATGCAGGCCCTCGCGGTCAAGTCAGCCAATGACATCGCCGTCGCCCTGGCCGAGAAGCTAGGAGAGGGCAGTGAGCGCCGCTTCGCCGCCATGATGACCCTCAGGGCCCGCGAGCTCGGCATGGTCAACACCCATTTCGTGAACGCCTCCGGCCTCCCCGACAGCCGCCAGGTTAGCAGCGCCCGGGACCTCGCCATCCTCTCACGGGCCGTGCTGAGGGACTTCCCCCAGCACTACAGCCTGTTCAGCCAGCCCTCCTTCACCTTCCAGGGCCGCAAGATGAACAACCACAACGGCCTCCTGTGGCGGATGCCGGGGACGGACGGGCTGAAGACCGGCTTCACCAGCGCCTCCGGCTACAACCTCGCGGCCTCGGGCGTCCAGGGGAACCGTCGCCTGATCGCGGTCGTCCTCGGGGGGCCTTCCAATGCCCGCCGCAACGCCAAGATGGAAAGCCTGCTGCTCACCGGCTTCGACCTCGCCGCCCGGCGCGACCGGGGCGAGCGGGTCCAGTTCGCCCAGGCCAGCTTCGAGAGCGAGCCGGCGCCGGTCACCCTGATGGCCCAGGTCCGGTCGGACACCGAAGCCCTGGCGCCGGATCGCGTCGTCCTGACCAGCGCCCCGGCGCCGCGGAACCTTTCCGGGTTCGAGATCGTCGATCCGGCCTCCAGCGGCCTCCGGCAGGCGGGGCGGCCGGAGTCCGGCCGCTGGTCGGTCCAGGTGGGCGCCTTCAAGTCCCAGGAACTCGCCCGCAAGCAGGCCGCCATCGTCCAAAAGCTCGCCCCCGCCCACTTCAGCGCCCAAGGACGTGCAGAGCGGGCCGGAACCTCCTGGCGCACGCGGTTTGCAGGCTACACCGAGACCTCGGCGCGAGCGGCGTGCAAGGCTCTCAAGAGCCGTGGCCAACCCTGCATGGTCCTCCCGCCCGCCGCCTGAGGGCCGAAGGCGAAGCCGCTACTCGCCTCGGGTCGCGATAGCCGCGGTGGCGACAAGCTCCCCGAGCAGGGCCAGCGTCGCCTGGCCGGGTCCGTCGAAGGGGTCCAGCTCCACCCGCTTGAAGTATTTCAGCAGCAGGGAGGGGTTCACCCGGGGAATGGAGACATGCCCCATGCTCCAGTTGCCGAATCGCCGCTCGGTGATCTCCTCGTAGGAAAGGAGGCGGACCTGCTTGTGCCGGTCGTCCCTGACGATGGCGTTGAAGATCTCGCAGACCTCGTCACGCCCACCTTCCAGGAGCTGGATGAAGAGGTCGTCGGCGACGCACAATAGGCCAGTGATCCCCTGCCGCGGATTGTTCCGCCGGCACTGTTCGAGGATGCCGTCGAGCAGCGCGCCGTTCATGGGCTGGACGGGGCGGCTGGCGTAGAGACAGCGCACGAGCATGGGAATCAGGTCCTGTTCTTGATGAGGGAGAGGAATTCGGCCCGCAGGGTGTGGTCCTTGAGGAAGGAGCCGCGCATGACCGAGTTGATCATCATCGTCTCGCTGTCCTTCACCCCCCGCCAGTGCATGCAGAAGTGATCGGCCTCCATGACGACGGCGAGGCCGTCAGGTCGGACCTTTTCCATCAGGAGGTCCGCCAGCTGGGTGATCGCCTCCTCCTGGATCTGCGGCCGCGACATGACCCACTCGGCCAGGCGCGAGTACTTGGACAGGCCGATCAGGTTGGAGTGCTCATTCGGCATCAGGCCGATCCAAAGCCGGCCCATGATCGGGCAGAAGTGATGGCTGCAGGCGCTGCGGACCGTGATCGGGCCGACGATCATCAGCTCGTTCAGGGATGAGGCGTTGGGGAACTCCGTCACCGACGGAGCCTCGGTGTAGCGGCCGCGGAAGACCTCGGTGACGTACATCTTGGCGACGCGCTTGGCGGTGTCCTGGGTGTTGTGATCGGCCTCGGTATCGATCACCAGGCTCTTCAGCACCTCGCGGAACTTTCCCTCCACCTCGGACAGCAGGTCGTCGATCTCCCCTTCGCGGATGTAGGCCGAGATATTGTCGTTGGCGAAAAACCGCTTCCGGGCCTTCTTGATGCGGGCGCGGATGCGGGCGGAGACGGGCTCCTGTTCGGGGTCTGACGGAGGCTTCACGTTAGGCTCGCACGGGTTGCTGGTGGCCGGGGTCAGGCCCGACAGGCCTGACCCTACACCGGAAGGATCGGGCCTGTCGCGTGAATGTCCCCAGGGAGCATCCTTCGCATTCGGGGTTCATCCTTCCAGCAGCCGGTCCCGGGCGGCGTTGAGGTGGGCGGCGAGGCCGTCCGTGCCGCCAGCGTCGGGGTGGGTCCGTCGGATCAGCCGGGCGTGGGCCTCCAGGATGTCCTCCCGGCTGGCGTCCGGCCCGACGCCCAGGACCGAGCGCGCCTCGTTCAGGCTCATGGCCTCCGGCGTCGGTGGGGAGGGTGCAGGACCGGGCCGCGGCGCCGGCGACCGGGCGAGGCCGGCCAGGGCCAGGCCCGCCGACAGAAGCATGAGACCCAGAATCCATCCGCCCCGAATGACGCTCAGTATCCCCGCCACCAGCGCGGTGAGGGCCAGGCCGCCGGCGATCAGTCGCCACTCCCGTCGCGGCGCCTTCAGGCCGCCCCGACCCGCCCAGACGAGCAAGGCGACGGCAGCGGCGGCGATCAGCAGCCAGGTCACTATTGGGCGGCCAGCTGGGCGCCGTCCGACGTCAGGCCCAGGAAGCCCATCAGGTCGCGCAGTTCCTGACGGGCGGCGACGTGCTGCAGGCTCATGGACACGGGTCGGATGGATGCGGACAGGTCGGCGATGGTCAGGCCGAAAGGGAAGAGCTCTCGGTAGATGACGCGATCGCGGAGGCCAGGACCCACCCGGAAGCCGGCCCTGCGGGACAGGGCCTGGACCCGCTCGTCCACCCGTCGGCGGTTGCGGGCGTCGGCGGGGGCGAGGCGGTTGCGAAGCACCACCCAGTCGATGGAGCGCGCCGAGGAAAGGGCCCGGTCCTTGCGGCTGTTCCAGACCGTCTCGGAGTACAGGCTCGGCCGCTTCAGCTCGAGGGTCACGGGATCCACGACCCCCAGGGTGTCGAAATCCACGAAGCTGTCATTCATGGGGGTGACGATCAGGTCCGCCCGGGCATGGGCGGCGCGGCTGAGGACGGTGTCGGCGCCGGGTGTATCCACGACGATGAGGTCGCAGCCCGAAAGGGTTTCGAAGGCGGCGTCCAGTCGTTCGCGGGCCTCGTCCTCAGGCGCTTGGGCGATGGCGGCGTCGAATCTCACCATCTGGGGCATGGGCGCCTCCGCGCCGTGGGCGGCCAGCCAGGCGGCGCGGTTGTCGACGAAATGACCAAGCGACTGCTGGCGCACGTCCAGATCCAGGGCGCCGACCCGGCCGCCCTCGTGCAGCAGGGCGGTCATCAGGTGGATGGCGAGGGTGGACTTCCCTGCGCCGCCCTTCTCGTTCCCCACGACGATGACGTCGGTCATCCGAAAACTCCGTCCCCGGGGCCGCCCGGAAGGGCGCGGGCCGATTCCCGCGCGGCGCAGCGTGGTCCCCCGTCCCCACCGGCGTCAACGCAACGGAACGGATCGCCTGTGGATGGATGGACGCAGAGCCCCGCCCCGGGGCATAAGCCCCGGCGCAATCCCGATGGAGTCCCCGATGCCCTCGCCCCCCGTCGTCCGCAGCGTGGCCGACCTGCGCGCGACCCTCGCCGGCTGGCGGGGCGAGGGCCTCTCCATCGCCTTCGTCCCCACCATGGGCGCCCTGCACGAGGGCCACCTGTCCCTCGTGCGCCTGGGCCTGTCGCGCTGCGACCGGGTCGTCGCCTCCATCTTCGTCAATCCCACCCAGTTCGGGCCGAACGAGGATCTGGCCGCCTATCCCCGGGATGAGGCGGGGGACGCCGGAAAGCTGTCGGTCGCTGGCTGCCACCTCCTGTTCGCGCCTTCGGCGGCGGAGATGTACCCGCCGGGCGCCGCGACGGTGGTGACGGTCTCCGGAGTCTCCGAGCCCCTGGACGGTCAGGCCCGGCCGGGGCACTTCGCCGGGGTCGCCACCGTGGTGGCCAAGCTCCTCAACCAGGTGCGGCCCGACGTCGCCATCTTCGGCGAGAAGGACTACCAGCAGCTGCAGGTCATCCGGCGGCTCGCCATCGACCTGGACCTGGGCGTCGAGATCCTCGGCGGGCCCACCGCCCGGGCGGCGGATGGCCTGGCCCTGTCGTCCCGCAACGCCTACCTGACCGAGGACGAGCGCCGCCGGGCGCCCGAGCTGGCCGCCGCCCTGGCCGAGGCGGTCCTGGCCCTTCGGGCGGGGGTCCCGGTGGCGGAGGCCGAGGCGCAGGCGCTCGGCCGCGTCCAGGCCGCCGGCTTCGGCCCCGTCGACTATCTGGAGGTGCGGGATGCCGGCGACCTGTCGCGGATGGGCCCGGGGCCCCTGCCCCCCGGCCGTGCGGGCCGGATCCTCGCCGCCGCCCGCCTGGGCCGGGCGCGGCTCATCGACAACATGGCGGTCTGAGGGGACCTACCAGGCCCCCGCCTCCCGCAGCCGCCGGGCCAGCTCGTCGGGCAGGTCCCCGCCACCGGTTTCGTCCAGGTCGGGCGGAGCGTCCGCCGGGTCGAGATAGCGCCAGCCCTGGAAGGCCCGCCGGGGCGTCGGCGCCACGCGGATGATGCGCGGCTCCAGGTCGATCCGGCAGTGGCTCTCCCCGCCCGCCTCCACCCGACCGACGGACAGGATGCGCTGGCGGCAGAGGATCAGGCCCCGGAAGATCCGGTAGAGCGACCCGCCATCCAGCAGTTCCTCCGCGCGCTTCGGCGCCATGCGGGTGAACAGAGGCCAGGGATCGGGGCTGTCCTGGTGCCAGGCCACCAGGTCCTCGATGGTGTCGCACCCGACGCAGAGCCGGATCATGTGCAGGGTCACTGCGTTTCGCTCCTCACCCGCACGAGGGCCTCGCCCTCCCGCACCTGGTCGCCGACGGCGGTCGAGAGGCCCTCGACCACCCCGTCGAAGGGGGCGATCAGGCCGTGTTCCATCTTCATCGCCTCGATCACCACCAGCACGTCGCCCCTGGCCACCCGGGCGCCCTCGGCGACGGGCACGGCGACGACCTTGCCGGGCAGGGGCGCACTGACCGAGCCGTCGCCCGCCGCCGCCGCGCCGCCCTCCCGGTCCGGTGGGCTTGCGGCGAAGGCGAAGGCCGAGCCGCCTTCGAAGAGGACCAGGGACCCGCCGGCGTCGAGGAGGTCGGCCTCGTCAGGCGCGGAGTCGAGGTCGGCCCAAAGCGGCTCTCCGTCGCACCAGACCCGGACCCGCCCGCGGGGCGGCGCGTTGAGGCGAAAGCCGGCCAGGTCGCGGGAGGGGGCGCTCGCGTCCTCCGCCGAGAGCGCCGCAAGGGCGGCGGCGGCGGCGCTGACGAGGGCCTGCGAAGGCGCCGGCGCGGCGGCCAGGCGGTCCAGCCGGGCCTCGATGAAGCCGGTGTCGATCCGACCCGCCAGGAAGTCGGAGTCATCGAGGCACCGGGCGAGGAAACCGGCGTTGGTCTTCAGAGGCCAGGTCTCGACCCCGGCGCAGGCCTCCGCAAGGTTCTCGGTCGCCCCCTCCCGGGTCGGCGCCCAGGCGATGAGCTTGGCGATGAGGGAGTCGTAGTACGGCCCCACCTCATCCCCGGCCTCGACGCCGGAGTCGATCCGCACCCCCTCCGGCAGGGCGAGGTGCTCCAGCCGGCCGGTGGAGGGGATGAAGCCCCGCTCGGGAATCTCGGCGCAAAGCCGGGCCTCCACGGCCCAGCCGTTCAGGGCGATCCGGTCCTGGGACAGGGGCAGGGGCTCGCCGGCGGCGACGCGGAACTGCCATTCCACCAGGTCCACGCCGGTGACCGCCTCGGTGACGGGATGCTCCACCTGAAGCCGGGTGTTCATCTCCATGAACCAGATGCGATCGGCGCGGAGGCCCTCGCGGGCGTCGGCGATGAACTCCACCGTCCCGGCGCCGACATAGTCGACGGCCCGGGCGGCGGTCAGGGCGGCGGCGCAGACCGCCTCGCGGACCTCCGCCGTCATGCCGGGGGCCGGCGCTTCCTCGATCACCTTCTGGCGGCGGCGCTGCAGGGTGCAGTCGCGCTCGAACAGATGGACGAGGCCGCCGTGGGCGTCGCCGAAGACCTGGACCTCGATGTGCCTCGGGGCCTCGATGCAGCGCTCCAGCAGCACCCGGTCGTCCCCGAAGGCGGCCTGGGCCTCGCGCCGGCAGGCCGCCAGGGCGGCGGCGAAGTCCGCCCCATTGTCCACCCGGCGGATGCCGCGCCCGCCGCCGCCCGCCGCCGCCTTGATCAGGACCGGCCAGCCCAGGTCCCGGGCGGCGGTCAGCAGGGTGGCCTCCGAGCCATCGTCCCCCTGCCATCCGGGCGTCACCGGCACGCCGGCGGCGATCATCCGCTCGCGGGCCGAGTCCTTCAGGCCCATGGCCCGGATGGCCGCCGGGGAGGGGCCGATCCAGATCAGGCCCGCCGCCTGCACAGCCTCTGCGAAGGCGGCAGTCTCGGACAGGAATCCATAGCCCGGGTGCACCGCCTCCGCGCCGCTCTCCAGGGCGGCGGCGACCAGGTCGGGAATGGACAGATAGCTCTCCGCCGCCGGCGCCGGA
Organism: Phenylobacterium sp.; assembly: GCA_020401865.1. Classification (GTDB taxonomy): domain Bacteria; phylum Pseudomonadota; class Alphaproteobacteria; order Caulobacterales; family Caulobacteraceae; genus Phenylobacterium. The sequence goes on from JADCAS010000011.1 coordinate 253,321, forward strand.
CCGATGCGCACGGCCCGGTCCGCGTCGCGCACGTGAGCCGCCTCCAGGTCGGCGTCGGAGCAGACGGCCACCGTCTCGATCCCCAGCCGGCGGGCGGTGCGGAAGATCCGGCGGGCGATCTCGCCCCGGTTGGCGACAAGGACGGAGCGGAACACTCAGAACCTCTACAGCTGGATGATGGTCAGGGCGAGGAGGCCGACCAGCAGAAGGCCGAAGGTCAGGACGCTGCCCGGCCAGAGGATGAGGGTCTTGAAGGCCGCCCCCAGCCACCCGGACCCGTAGGCGCCCCTCAGGGTCTGGAACATGTTCACCGGGGTCCAGACGGCCAGGAGAAGGAACCAATATGGCGAGACGGACTCGGGCAGGACCAGTCCGAGGGCGTTGGTCAGGAGGTTGAAGGACAGAAGGTTCGAGGCGACGAGGATGTGGTCGTAGACGAAGATCCCCCGCCGGCCGAGGTAAAGCACCGTCAGGAGGGCGGCGGTGATGGGCAGGAGAACGAAGGCCAGCCTGTGCGCCCATCCGAACAGGACCACCAGGAAGTAACCCGGGTTCTCCGCAGCGATCTTGAGACCACTTCTGACCCTTTGCTCCCAGGTCTCGCCAAGCCCGAGGCCGGACAGGTTCACATCGACATCATTGCTCTTCAGGGCGCTGGAGATCTCCCGGGCGGCGTCCGCAGCCGATCCCTCCTTCGGGGTTGGGACGGCGGCGGGATTCGGGCTCACCCCGGCGGGCGCTTGCGCGGCCGGGGGATTGACCTTCAGGTCGCTCTCCACACGCAGGCGGTGGATCAGCGACTCGGCGGCGAAGATGTAGAGCAGCAGGGCGACGAGAAAGGTCCGAAAGGGCGGGGTGTAGCGCGCGATCCGTCCCTCGATCAGGTCCCGCGCCAACTTCCCGGGACGGAAGAAGAGCAGGGGCAGGGTGCGGGCCAGCCGCCCGTCAAGGTGAAGGAGGCTCTCGCCCGCTTCCCAGGCCAGATGCAGGATGCTGCGCTTGCGCAGGTCGGCGCTCTGACCGCAGGCATGACAGAAGCGGCCCTGCAGGATGGCCCCGCAGTTGGCGCACGCCTCCCCAGAGGCCACAGGGACCCTGGAACCCGCCCCGACCTCGGCTGCAGCCGCGTCGGCCGCAGCGATCTCCAGTTCCGGACCCGTCATCGCCTCCCCCGGCCGTGTCTGGCCTATCCCGCCCAGCCCGGCCGGCGCCTGTCAAGAAAGGCGGCGACGCCCTCGCGGCCCTCGTCGCTGACCCGGGCCTGGGCGATGCGGCGCGCCGTGTCCTCCATGAGGGCCTGGTCGATGTCACGCCAGGCGACCGCGTCCACCAGGGCCTTGGAGGCGGCGATGGCGCCGGGGGCGCAGGCCATGGCCTCGCCCGCGATGCGGTCGGCGGCCGTGGCCAGGGCGGCGGCGTCTTCCACCAGCTCGCTGACCAGGCCCAGGCGCAGGGCCTCGTCGGCGTCGAAGGTCCGGGCGGAGGCGAACAGGCCGCGGGCCGCCCGGGGGCCGATGGCGGCCACGACATAGGGGCTGATGGTGGCGGCGATCAGGCCCAGCCGGGCCTCGGAAAAGCCGAACTTCGCAGACCGCTCGGCCACGGCGATGTCGCAGGCGGCGGCGAGACCGCAGCCCCCGCCCCAGGCGCCGCCCTGCACCAGGGCCACGGTCAGGGCCGGGATGTCCCAGAGGGACTTGAGCATGCGCGCCAGGCCCATGGCGTCGTCGCGGTTCTCGGCCTCCGTCCAGTGGGCGGCGTCGCGCATCCAGTTCAGGTCCGCGCCCGCGGAGAAGACCTTGCCGGCCCCGCGCAGGAAGACCACTCGCACGCCCTCGGCGGCCTGCAGGGTCTCGAAGGTCTCGTGCAGGGCGCCGATCAGTTCGGCGTTGAAGCTGTTGCGGGCATCCGGCCGGTTCAGGGTGACCACCGCCACCCCCTCCTGGGTGGTGTCCAGGCGGACGAGGTCGGAGGTGGCGTCGCTGTCGAGGCCTTCGACCAGGGGATCGGCGATCGGGTTGGACATGGAGAAGCTCCGGGTTCGGGGATCGGTCACATTCGGAAGACGCCGAAGCGCGTCGGCGCGACGGGGGCGTTCAGGGCGGCGGACAGGGACAGCCCGAGGACGTCGCGGGTCTGGGCGGGGTCGATGATCCCGTCGTCCCAGAGCCGGGCGGTGGCGAAGTAGGGATCGCCCTCGGCCTCATAGCGCTCCCGGACCGGCGCCTTGAAGGCCTCTTCCTCGTCGGCGGGCCACTCGCCGCCCCGGGCCTCGATCCCGTCCCGGCGGATCGTCGCCAGGACGCTGGCCGCCTGCTCGCCGCCCATGACCGAGATGCGGCTGTTGGGCCAGCTCCACAGGAAGCGCGGCGAATAGGCCCGGCCGCACATGCCGTAATTACCGGCCCCGAAGGAGCCGCCGATCAGCACAGTAAGCTTCGGGACCTCGGCGCAGGCCACGGCGGTGACCAGCTTGGCGCCGTCCCGGGCGATGCCGCCGGCCTCGTAGCGGCCGCCGACCATGAAGCCGGAGATGTTCTGCAGGAACAGAAGGGGGATGCCCCTCTGGCAGGCCAGCTCGATGAAGTGGGCGCCCTTCAGCGCGCTCTCCGAGAACAGGATGCCGTTGTTGGCCAGAATGGCCACCGGATAGCCCCAGATCCGGGCGAAGCCGCAGACCAGGGTCTGGCCGTAGAGGGCCTTGAACTCATCGAAGGCCGAGCCGTCGACGATCCGGGCGATCACCTCGCGCACGTCATAGGGCGCGCGCACGTCCTGCGGGATCACCCCGTAGAGCTCCTCGGGGTCGAAGAGGGGCGGCCGGGGATCGGCCAGGACGGGTCCCTCGGGGCGGCGGATGTTGAGGCCCGCCACGATGCGGCGGACGATGGCCAGGGCGTGCAGGTCGTCCTCGGCCACATGGTCCACCACGCCCGATCGTCGTCCGTGTACGTCGGCGCCGCCGAGGTCCGAGGCCGAGATGACCTCGCCCGTGGCCGCCTTCACCAGGGGCGGGCCGCCCAGGAAGATGGTGCCCTGGCTCTCGGGCCCCGCACCCCGGACGATCACCGTCTCGTCGGACATGGCCGGGACATAGGCGCCCCCCGCCGTGCACGAGCCCATGACGCAGGCGATCTGGGCGGTGCCCCTGGCGCTCATCCGCGCCTGGTTGAAGAAGATGCGGCCGAAATGGTCGCGGTCGGGAAAGACCTCGGCCTGGTGGGGCAGGTTAGCGCCGCCGGAGTCCACCAGGTAGACGCAGGGCAGGTGGTTCTGCTCGGCGATCTCCTGGGCCCGCAGATGCTTCTTCACCGTGATGGGGAAATAGGCTCCGCCCTTCACCGTGGCGTCGTTGGCCAGGATCATGACCTCCCGCCCGCTGACCCGGCCGATCCCGGCGATCAGGCCGGCCGCCGGCGCCTCGTCTTCGTAGAGTCCGAAGGCCGCCAGGGCGCCGATCTCCAGGAAGGGGGCGCCGGGATCGAGCAGGCCCTCCACCCGGTCCCGGGGCAGGAGCTTGCCGCGGGCCTCGTGCCGTCGCCGGCTGTCTTCGGGCCCGCCCAGTGCTGCAGTGGCGGCGCGCTCGCGCAGCTGGGCCGCAAGCGCGCGGTTGACCTCCGCATTGGCGCGGAAGGCCGTCGAGGCCGGGTCGAGGGCGGACTTCAGGACGGGCATGGACAAGGCATAGCCGGGGCCTGGGCCGGCGGCTAGTCCGTGCGGACCCCAGTCCATGGACGGGATTTCCCCTTGTCACCAAACCGGGGGTATCATGGCCCCGTGCAGACCCCGCCCCTGACCGCCCTCGCCAAGCTCTTCGAGACCGCCAGACTGGCCGGGACGGCGCGCTGGTGGTGCCTGCCCGGGGGTCTGGACCTGTTCCGGCCCGGCGAGCCGGCGGCCGAGCTGCACCTGCTTCGGGCCGGGCGGCTGGGGGCCTTCCGGATCGAGGGGGGAGACGAGCCCCGCTTCCTCGGCGTGGTCCGCCCCGGCGAACCGGCGGGGGAGATGAGCCTGATCACGGGCGCTGTCCATTCCGGCCGCCTGACCGCCCTGCGGGACTCCGAGGTCGTGTCCCTGGACAGGGAGGCCTTCTTCGCCGCCTGCGAGACCGACCCCGACATCATGACCGACCTGGCCCGCCTGATGGTCGGACGCGCCCGGGACGCCGGGCGCGCCACGGCCCTCGTAGAGCCGACGGTCTTCGGCTTTGTCGCCCAGGGCCCCATCGAGGACTTGAGGGGCTTCATCGAGCGCCTGGCGGATGGCATCCGGGCCGCCGGCTTCAGCGCCGCCGTCGCCGGTTCCGAGGCCGAGGACCAGGAGACCTCCTGGTTCTCCAATCTGGAGCATTCGGTCGACTACGCCCTCTATGTCGCCGGCCACGGCGAGGCCGGCTGGGCCGCCAAGATCGCCCGCCAGGTGGATCGCCTCTTCCGTGTGGGGCGGGGCGACTATCCGCCTCCGCCGGGCGCGGCGGCCCAAACCCCCGCCGCCCTGGGCGTGGGCGCCGAGCTCGTCCTGGTCCAGCCGGCGGGCATCCGCCGGCCGCGCGGCGCCGAGGCCTGGATGAGCGCGACCGGCGCGGTGGGCCTGACCCACCTGCGGCGGGGCGACCCCGGGGACCTCGCGCGCCTGGTGCGGCGTCTCACCGGCCGGGCGGTGGGCCTCGTCCTCTCCGGCGGCGGGGCCCGGGCCTACGCCCACATCGGCGTGATCCGCGCCCTGTCCGAACGCGGCGTGCCCATCGACCATGTGGGCGGCGCCTCCATGGGGGCGGTGATCGCCGCGGGCCTGGCCCTCGGCTGGGAGCTGGACGAGCTCGAACAGCGCATCCGCCGGGCCTTCGTCGCCTCCAGTCCCCTCGATGACATCGCCTTTCCCATGCTGGCCATGACCCGGGGCGAGAAGGTCGCCCGCCGGCTCGAGGAGCACTTCGGCGACGTCCAGTTCGCCGACCTCTGGCGGCCCTGCTTCTGCGTCTCCTCCAACCTGACGACCGGCGCGCACCAGGTGCACAGGCGGGGTCTGGTGCGGGCCGCCCTGCGCGCCTCCATCTCCCTGCCCGGCCTCCTGCCCCCGGCCACCCAGGGCCAGAACGTCCTGGTGGACGGCGCGGTGCTCAAGAACCTGCCCGTGGACGTCATGCGCGGCGGCCTGTCAGGGCCCATCATCGGGGTCGACGTCAGCCGCGGCCTGTCCATCACCGCCGCCGACATCGTCCGGCCGCGGTCCCTGCTGCGCTGGGTCCTGTCTGGCCAGTGGCGCAAGGGCCCGCCCATCGTCTCCCTGCTGATCCGCGCCGCCACCGTCTCTTCCGGACGGGACCTGGCCGCCGCCCGGGAAGGCGCCGACGTCCTCATCCTGCCTGAACTGGCCGGGGTCGAGATCCGGGACTGGAGCGCCTACGACCCCGCCGTGGCCGCCGGCTATACGGCCGCCCTCGCCTCCCTGGACCGGATCCCCGGACCCCTGGAGGACCTGCGCCGCCGCCCTTTGCAGCCCCCCGCCGCATCACCCTGACGTGACGCGGCCCGTCTTGTCAGGACGGGCGAAGCAGGCGCAGTCTTGAGTCCTTGTCCAACTCTTGAAAGGAGGTGATCCAGTGTCTCATAGCAATGGCCTTTGCGCGGTAGCCGCGACCTGGACCTCCGTTAGTGGGGTCTGCGCCTAAACCTCTGATCTGGCTTTAGGTCGCGCACCGCTCTGCGGTCCGACTATGGAAAGGCCGTCCTGGCGACAGGGCGGCCTTTTGTATTTCGGGAAGCTGTAGGGAGAAATGCCGCGAGCAAGGGGTGTGCACAGCGCGAACTACGCACGATCGCCCTGGACGAAAAGCAGGCAATGACGCGAGAACCTGCGGGCGACCGTATTCGGTGCTAATGGGAAGCGTGGTGCGCCAAATGACCCCTGAAGGTATCCGCGATGATCTCACCCAGACGCACAGGCACCGCGTTGCCTATCAAGCGACCGAGCCGAGCGAACGAGACCTGCTCTCCTTCATCTAGGAAAGCGTAGTCTGGCGGAAAGGTTTGCAAGATGGCAGCCTCACGTAGCGTGATCGCTCGATCTTGCTCTGGATGGCCGAACCGACCGTTGCCGTAGCCAAAGCACTGCGTGGTTATGGTCGGCGCTGGCTTGTCCCACTCCATGCGGCCGTAGACACTGGGATAGGTCGCCCCAGTAGACTTCTGATGACAAGCTGCGCGAAGGCTCTCCGGCCAATCCCGCCAGGTGCCGCCCGGCTTGGAAGCTTGGATCCGTTGGAGGTTAAGTGGACTGAGCTTGCAAGCTATGTGCAGCGGGTCGTCGCCGTCAGCCTGGCCGGCCCCTAAATGTGGAAGGCCGGCGATCTTCGAACGCACTGTCTCGATTGGCATGCCACCTTCCGGCAGCGAAAGGCTCTCCTGGCAGAGTCTTGATGCCATGAGCACCATGCGCTTTCGCTTCTGCGGCACCCCAAGGCGCTCGCAATCCACCAACGACCAAGTCACGTGATATCCGGTTAGCGCCTTTAGGAATTCGCCAAACACGCTGTGCAACAGGAGTTGAGGCACGTTCTCCATCGTGACCAGCTCCGGCTGCACCTCCCTGATCAAGCGCCCGAAGCTGGCCACAAGCGACCAATCGCCATCCTCGGCCTCTCCACCTTTCCTCCTACGGTCGCTTCGACTGTAGGTTGAGAAGGGCTGGCACGGTGCGCAGCCGGCGAGCAGCTTGATGCGGGCACCGCCGAAGAGTTCGAGGACCTCTTGGGCTGTTAGCTCATTGACATCACGCTCAATGAACGCCGACGGCGAATTGTTGCGCTCGTAGGCGAAGCGGCACGAGCCGTCGAGATCTACGCCTGCGGCGACACTGATGCCGCCACGCCTAAAGCCGTGGGTCAGGCCGCCGACGCCGCAGAAAAGGTCCACGGCTTTGAGGGTGTTTGAAAGGTCGTTCATGCCGCTGCGACGAAGTGCTTCTGATCGACGTAGGTCTGGAAGCTCGTGGCGACCAATTCCATGAACTCGAGGGTGACATCAGCGATCTCGCGGATTTGTGCGAGGGTTAGGTCCCTTCCACCATCTAAGAAGGTGGTTTGGCCATGTGCTAGAGCGTTTCTCCGATACGCGAGGAATTGCAGCGGCCCCTTCTCTCCAAGGTCGTCTTTCTTCGCTAGCCTTCTGTACAAGTCGGGTTCGATTTGCAGTTGGACGCCCAGTCGCTCGGCGAAGGTGCGTATGCTTTCGTCGGTCCAAGTCCCGGTGGGTTTCCTAATTTCCTGGGGCCCCAACGGGCTATCTGCGAGGATTTTGGTCGAGAAAGTTTGGATTTTCTTGAGCCGCGCCGCCGCGTCGCCTTCGATACGGGCGACGCCGTGCTCGCGCAGCCACTCGCGACGTGCCTTCTCGGACCAGGTCTTGGGCGGTACCGTGCCGAATGCGTTTCCTACTATCTTTGTGGCCTGCGACATCACGGATTCGAGGACGTTGTAGAGATGCACGATCAGGCTAGATTTCATCGTCAGTAGGTTTTCAACGGAAAGCCGAGTGCTCCCGATAGAGACGTCTTCTTCCCCAAAAATCTGATCCTCCAGCGACACCGCAAGCGCATGGTGGATGTCAAATTCTTCTGCACGCTCCCGGAGCATCATCAGGAGTTCAGTCATGGGCCGACCAAAATATTCTTGACCAAATCGATCCGTCCTTCGAGCTTGGCCCTCACGTTTGCCCCATCAGAGACGACCACACGGTCGAACTCTGCGTCCCGCATCCTGCGCTCAGTCTCGTCTGGCCGCACCTCTAAGCGAGGGTTCTCCTGGAGGGCCAAGGTCGAGCCGACAGATATGGCCTCGAACCTCACGCGAGGCACAGCATGGTTCGCTCTGCTCTTTTGGAAACCATAAGGAAACGTCTGCCGGACAAAATCCAGCATCAACTCGAATTCGCGGCGCATTCCGTCGATCATGTATGGATCGGCTGCGGCGGCAGCGTTCGCGGCCTTCAAATAGTCGTAGAGGAATTTTTTCGGCCGGTCGCGATATCCAGGGAAGCGTCCTTCCGGCGTAGAATTAGTGTTCACGTAGGCAAAGAAGCGGGTAACCAGCTCTTCTCTTTCGCGCTGGTCTACAGCCTTCTTTGACAGCGGCGTGGCGGCAACGAAGGACGGTGCTTCCGCCAGTTCCTTGATCAGATTGGTTACCAGGCCGGGCAATGAGCCTCGCCTAATTTCCGCCTCGTTGGCGGCGGTACCCGCCCTATTTATGCGGGCGAACATCTCCGCGCGCGTAGCCGGATCCGTGTCCGTGTTCAGCAGGATAGTCCTTATGGTGACGTCTTCCAACTTGTTGCGACGATCCTCGGCTAGGTCATTGAACTGAAATCCGTTCAACTCGGGGACCAGGACCAGGTCGCGCAGGCGCAAGCCTTCCTTGAGGAAGGCGCGCATTGCCCTCATGCGCTGAGAGCCATCGACGATCTCCATGCGTCCGGCGTCCGTCTGGTAGAAAAACATGAAGGGGATAGGGAGGCCGACCAACAGAGATTCGATGAACTGCGACTTTTGCTCATCATTCCAGGCCAAATTGCGCTGGTATTCGGGAACAAAGTAGCGGCCCTCAGTGTCGTCGGCGAAACGCGCCACGTAGAGGGAAACTGGGTACTCCGCTATCGAGAACTTGACCTGTCGAGACACGGAAGACAGGACTTCCTCGGCGAGCTTTTTCGCGTCGTCGCTGGGACCGCCTTTTTTCTTTGCCATTGTATTTCTGCGACTATCTTGCCAAGAACCAATGTCGCCGTAGCGACCAACTCGCCTAGCGTGAGCCTTTTCACGCCGACTCATTTCCTCGAAGGCTAGCCGATAACGCACCGTGAGGCATTACAGAACGGTAGGCAACAGAGGTCGAGACTCTGGGGATGCCCGGGGGAGTACTTGGGACCGATACGCTCAAATGCCCACTGACTCAGCAACTTGGGGGTGGGGCAGCTAGCCGCTTGACAATGTATCGTTTTGGAAGGTCGAAGGAATGGACCCCAAAACCCACGAAATGGCTCCGCCAGTGATCCGGTTCTCACCGTTATCCTCGTAAGTCGCTGCTGGATTTATGACTTCCGAGCTCGCGCGGTAGCACTCTCCCATCGTCTTTGTGCGAAGCTGTGACTTCCACGATCGGTGTCGGGCGACTCGGGAAACCGGGCCGCCCGTCTCGTTCCGGTGCCCGTGTGCGGCTGTGACCGGCGGGTAAAACGGAGGACAGGGGATGCAGGCCGAGGACCAAGCCTCGGTCGCCTCAGGCGCCGATCAGCTCGCGGCCGATCAGGTAGCGGCGGATCTCGTTGGTGCCGGCGCCGATGTCGTAGAGCTTGGCGTCGCGCAAGAGGCGCTCGGCGGGGAAGTCGCGGGTGTAGCCGGCGCCGCCCAGGGCCTGGATGGCCTCCAGCGCCACCTTCACGGCGTTCTCCGAGGCCAGGAGGATGGCGCCGGCGGCGTCGTGGCGGGTGGCCAGGCCCGCATCGCAGGCCTGCGCCACGGCGTAGACATAGGCCCGGGCCGAGTTCAGGGCCACGTACATGTCCGCCACCTTGGCCTGCATGAGCTGGAAGGCGCCGATGGCCTGGCCGAACTGTTTCCGCTCCCGCACATAGGGCAGCACGAGGTCCAGGGCCGCCTGCATGATTCCCAGGGGCCCGGCGGCCAGGACGGCCCGCTCATAGTCCAGGCCGCTCATCAGCACGCCGACGCCGCCATTGACGGGGCCCATGACATTCTCTTCCGGCACCTCGCAGTCCTGGAAGACCAGTTCAGCCGTGTCGGAGCCGCGCATGCCCATCTTGTCCAGCTTGGGGCTGGTGGAGAAGCCGGCCATGCCGCGCTCCACCAGGAAGGCGGTGATGCCCCGGGGGCCGGCGTCCGGCTCGGTGCGGGCATAGACCACCAGGACATCGGCGTGGGGGCCGTTGGTGATCCAGAACTTGGTCCCGTTGAGCACATAGCGATCGCCCCGCCGCTCGGCCCGCAGGCGCATGGAGACGACGTCCGAGCCCGACCCCGCCTCGCTCATGGCCAGGGCGCCCACATGCTCGCCCGAGATCAGGCGGGGCAGATGGCGGGCCTTCTGGGCCGGCGTCCCCCAGCGGCGGATCTGGTTCACGCAGAGGTTGGAGTGAGCGCCGTAGGACAGGCCCACCGAGGCCGAGGCCCGGGAGATCTCCTCCATGGCCACCACGTGCTCGAGATAGCCCAGGCCCGCCCCGCCATCCTCTTCCTCCACCGTGATCCCCAGGAGGCCGAGCGCGCCCATCTCCGGCCAGAGGTCCCGGGGGAAGGCGTTGTCGCGGTCGATGGAAGCGGCGCGCGGGGCGATGCGCTCGGCGGCGAAGCGGGCGACCGAGGCGCGCAGGGCGTCCGCGGTCTCGCCCAGGGCGAAGTCGAAGGTCGGCTGGCTCATGGTCAGTGAGTTACCACGCAGGCCCGCAGGGGGCGAGGCGGACCGTCAGAGCAGGATCAGGCTGGCTATGCCCAGCAGGGCCAGGAAACCCATGAAATCGGTGGCGAAGGTCACCAGCACGGAGGACGAGACCGCCGGGTCCCGACCCAGCCGGTCCAGGATGATCGGCGCGAGGATCCCCGCCAGGGCGGCGACGAAGAAGTTGGCGATGATCGCCAGACCCACCGTCACCGCGAGCCCCGGGTCCTGGAAGAGGGCCAGGACGGCCGCCACCATCAGGACCGCCAGCACCGATCCGTTCAGGAGACCCGCCATCACCTCCCGCAGGATGATCCGGGCGGAATTGGCGGCGTTCAGCTCGCGGCTGGACAGGGCGCGCACCGCCACCGCCAGGGTCTGGGTGCCGGCATTGCCCCCGAGGGACGAGACGATGGGCATGAGGATGGCCAGGGCGATCACCTGGGCGATGGCCCCCTGGAAGGCGCCGATCACGCTGGAGGCCACGGCCGCCGTCCCGAGGTTGAGCACCAGCCAGGGCAGGCGCGAGCGCACGGCGCCCGCCAGGCTGGCGTCGCGCCCCACGTCGGACACGCCGGCCAGGGCCAGGATGTCCTCCTCGCCCTCTTCCCGGATGACGCCGACGATGTCGTCCACCGTCAGCTGGCCCACGAGCCGCCCGCCGGGCTCCACCACCGGGGCCGAGATCAGGTGGTACTTGTTGAAGATGTAAGCCGCTTCTTCCTGGTCCATGCCTACCGGGATCTCGGTCAGGGGCTCCATGATCCGCGCCAGGGGGGTGTCGCGATCGTGGCGGAGGAGGCGGCTGACCGGCACCCCGCCCAGCGGCCGGTGCGAGGGGTCCACCACATAGACGTCGAAGAACAGCTCCGGCATGTCGTCGCCGGCCTTCAGGAAGTGGTCGAGGGCCTGGCCGACGGTCCAGAACTGGGGCGCGGAGGCGACCTCGCGCTGCATCAGGCGGCCCGCGGTCTCATCCTCGTAGGCCAGCGAGGTCTCGATGGCGGCGCGGTCGATGTCCGGCAGGGCCGCAAGCACCTGCGCGCGCTTGTCCGCCTCCAGGTCCTCCATCAGGTCGACGGCGTCGTCAGAGTCCATCTCGCCGAGGGCCCGCACCAGGGTGGCCGAGGGCATGCGCTCCAGGAGGTCCTCGCGGATCTCCGGCTCGATCTCCGCCAGGATCTCGGCCAGGGCCTCGGGGTCGAGGTGGGCCATCACCTCCTCGCGGTCCGAGGCCGAGAGGAAGCCCATCAGGTCGGCGACGTCGGCGGGGTGGAGGGCGGCCAGAAGCTCGCGCAGGCGCTCGGCGTCGCCGCGGTCGGCGGCGTCCACCACCAGGGCGACGAAGTCAGGATTGAGGGCGTAGTCGTCGCCGAGGGCGAGGTCCTCAAGGTCCTCGGCGGCCTCGGTCGCCACAAGGTCGTCACGCAGGGGATGTTCAGCGTCGCGGCTCATGCGGACCTGCCCTCCCGGCGCTATGCGTGACTGATCGGACCCTGTCCCCGGACTCTCTGGCTCACTGGTGCGGTCGAGAAGACTCGAACTTCCACGGGTTGCCCCACAGCGACCTCAACGCTGCGCGTCTACCAATTCCGCCACGACCGCTCGTGGTGAGCGGGGGCCGTATCAAAGCCGGAGGGCTTTGTGAAGCCGCCCGATCAGGAATTGCCGCCGGCCATGAAGTCATAGACGTTCGCCGCCCGGGTCACGGTGATGGCGATCCGGTCGTCGCTGATCTGGATTTCCCCCCGGGCGACCGGGTGGTTGTTGGCCAGGATCCAGACCTCGTCATTGACGCCGGCGTCCAGCGGAATCACCGCACCGCGGCCCATGCGGAGCAGTTGAGCCATGGGCAGGTTGGACCGGCCCAGAACCACGGCGATGTCGACATTGACGGCGTTGATCTGGCCCAAGGCGGGACCCCTCGCTACAGACGCTTGAGACGCTAAAGGAGCCGGTCGCGGTTGCGCGGCGACTCAACCGCCACCAGACTGACGCCAACATGATTGACCGGACGTTAAATCCTGCCGACGCAGCGCCAGTCTTCGGGCGCGTGGATGGCGCGGCCTGCGGCTGGGCGGTCTCGGCGGGCCAGGTCGACTACGCCGAGGCGGTGGCGGCCATGGAGGCCCGGGCCGGGGCGATCGCCCGGGGCGAGGCCGGGGAGCTGGTCTGGCTGCTGGAGCATCCACCCCTCTATACCGCTGGCGTCTCGGCGCGGGACGCCGACCTCCTCGACCCCGACCGGTTCCCGGTCTTCCGCACCAGCCGCGGCGGCCAGTTCACCTATCACGGGCCCGGCCAGAGGGTGGCCTATGTGATGCTGGACCTGTCGGCCCGGCGGCAGGACATCCGCGCCTTCGTCGCCGCCCTGGAGGCCTGGATCCTCGCCGCCCTGTCCCGCCTGGCCGTGGACGGCGCGGTGCGCGAAGGCCGGGTCGGCGTCTGGGTCGAGCGCCGCAGCCCCGGCGCCCCGCCCCGGGAGGACAAGATCGCCGCCATCGGCGTCAAGGTGCGCCGGTGGGTCTCCTTCCACGGAATCTCGCTGAACGTGGAGCCGGACCTGTCGCACTTCTCGGGGATCGTCCCCTGCGGCCAGACCGAGCACGGAGTGACCAGCCTGGCCGACCTCGGCCTGACCTGCTCCATGGAGGATGCCGACGAGGCCCTTCGCGCCGCCTTCCGGGAGGTGTTCGGAGAGATCGAGCCCGCTCAGCCCCCGGCGGTCGGCGGGCCATAGCGGTTCACCCCCGGCTCGCCGTTCAGGACACCCAGCTCCACCGCCGCCCAGATCAGGACGACCACGAAGGGGAAGTCGAGGAAGCCCGAGGGATGGGGCCAGACCGCCACCAGGGCCGCCAGGATGACTGCTGCAATCCAGCCGTTCCGGCCCCGGTCGTGCAGCCGGCGGGCCAGCAGGCAGGCGCCGATCCAGACCAGCAGGGGCCAGACCAGCCATCCCGTGATCCACTGGAGGGGTCCGGCGGAGACCGCGTCGTAGACGACCGCGACCGCCAGCAGGACCAGGGCCGAGACCAGGAAGCCCCGCCGCCCCAGCCGCCCCTCGGCGCTGAGGAAGCGGGCCGCGAAGGTTTCACGCCCGTCAGAGGGAAGGGTCGGGTCGCTCACGAGGTCCGCGCCGGGTCGCTTTGCGCCCAGGCCGGGCGGCGGGTGAAGGCCTCGAAGAAGGCGGCCAGCCGCGGACGGCCGTCCCGCCAGGGTTCGGCGGCGAAGCGGAAGTCGAGATACCCCAGGGCGCAGGCCGCCGCGATGTCGCAGATCCGGGCGTCGTCTCCGGCCTTCAGGTCGGTGGCCTCAAAGAGGTCGAGGACCCGTCGGATCTTTTCGCCCTGACCCCGGCGCCAGTCGGCCCAGCGCAGAGGCTCAGGCCGCAGGGCCTCCTCGTAGCGGGCCAGCAGGGCGGCGTCGAGCAGGCCGTCGGCGGCGGCGTGCAGGGTCTGGACCCGCCAGCGCGCCTCCCCCTCCGCCGGGCAGAGCCGGCGCGGGGTCAGGCCGTCCAGGTAGTCGACAATGACCCGGCTGTCGTAGAGGGCCGGGCCGTCCTCGCGGATCAGGACCGGGATCTTGCCCAGCGGGTTGAGGGCCGACAGCTCGGGATTGCCGGCGACCGGCGAGGCGGAGGCGTTCGCCACCTCGATGCGGTCTTGCAGGCCGAGCTCGGCGGCGGCCAGCCAGACCTTGCGGGCATAGGGCGAGGCGGGGGACAGGAGCAGCTTCATGGGCCGCATCTTGCCGCGCCCTCCGGCCTTAGGGTAGCGCCAATTGCGCCGGATCAGGCCGGATCGAACCGCAGGGGCGCGCCCCAGAAGGCCTCGGCCAGGTCATGCTGCAGACCCGGCGCGCCGGTGGTCAGGAAGATCCGCCGTCCCAAGTCGCCAGGCTGGTATTCCGGGCGCCGCTCCAGGTAGGCGGCGAGGGCCTCGGCGGTGGCGTCCGGCTGGTGGACCAGGGGCGTTCCGGGCCTGAGGGATGCGCGGAAGACGTCCGAGATGATCTCGTAGTGGGTGCAGCCCAGTATGGCCCGGTCGGGCGCGCGACCGATCCGGCGGGTGACGTTGGCGACATGGCCGGCGACGGCGGCCTCCAGAACGGCGCGGGGCGCCCCGGCCTCGATCTGACCGGCCAGTTCCGGGCAGGGCTCCACAAAGACCGCCACGTCCTGCCGGCGCTTATCGATCTCGATCTCGTAGACGCGGGACGCCGCCGTGGCGGGGGTGGCGAAGACGGCCAGGACATCCAGCTTCTCGACCTTGTCGCCGCGCCGCTCGGCCTCATGTTCCCAAGGCAGGCCGGTGGCCGCCTCGATGGTCGGCACGATGATGCCCAGCACGTTGGTCGGCCGCCCCCGGCCGTCGCGCACCCCCGGCAGCCAGGTCTGCTGCAGGCGGCGCAGGGCGATGGCCGAGGCGGTGTTGCAGGCCAGGATGACCAGGTCGCAGCCTTCCGCGAACAGGCGCTCGCAGCCCGCCCGGGTCAGGTCGACGATCTCCTCGCCGGAACGTCCGCCGTAGGGGGTGTTGGCCTGGTCCGCCAGGTAGACGAAGTCGGCCTGCGGAAAGCGCTCCACCAGCCTGCGGTGCACGCTGAGGCCGCCAATCCCGGAATCAAAGACGCCGATCGCCATGCCCCGGACTAGCGCGCGTCCCGCCGCCGCACCAGAGGCCCTTTTCGCACATGACGCACCTGTCAGGTGACGGCGCGCCCGGACAGGGCTATTTCAGGCCCGTCGCCTCGCCAGACGGAGTCCCCATGAAGCGTCGTACCTTCCTCGCCACCTCCGGCGCCCTCGCTGCAACCCAGGCCCTGTCACCGCCGGCCCTCGCTGCGGTGTCGGCCAACCCCCTGACCCAGCCCTGGACGGGGCCCTTCGGGGGGGTCCCGGCCTTCGACAAGGTCAAGGTGGCGGACTTCCAAGGCGCCATCGAGCTGGCCCTGGCGGCCGAGCGGGCCGAGATCGACGCCATCGCCGGAAACAAGGCGCCGCCGACCTTCGCCAACACCATCGAGGCGCTTGAGCTCACCGGCCAGATGACGTCCCGTGTCCTGACCTACTACTTCATATGGACCAACACCCTGGCCAGCCCCGACGTCCAGAAGGTCGAGGAGGCCGTAGAGCCCCTTCTGGCCGCCCACCAGGACGCCATCCTGCAGAACGCCGCCCTGTTCCGGCGAATCGACGAGGTTTACACCCGGGGCGACCACGCCGGCCTGACCCCTGAGCAGCGCCGGCTGATGTGGCTCCATCACACCCGCTTCGTGCGCGCCGGCGCCCGGCTGACCGGGCCGCAGAAGACCCGGGTGGCGGCGATCAACCAGGAGCTGGCGGGACTCTTCACCCGATTCAGCCAGAACCTGCTGGCCGACGAAACCGATTACGTCCTCTACCTGAAAACCGAGGCCGAGCTGACCGGTCTGCCGGACGATGTACGGGCCGCCGCCGCCGGCGCCGCCGAAGCCCGGGGCCGCAAGGGTGAGTGGGCCATCCTCAACACCCGCTCGTCCATGGACCCCTTCCTGACCTATTCGGCGCGGCGGGACCTGCGCGAGAAGGTCTGGCGCACCTTTTACAGCCGGGGGGACAACGGCGATGCGAAGGACAATAACGGCCTGATCCGGCAGATCCTGAAACTGCGGGCCGAGCGGGCCAAGCTTTTGGGCTACGCCACCCACGCGCACTGGCGCCTTGCCGATTCCATGGCCGGCTCGCCCGAGAAGGCCATGGAGCTGATGACGCGCGTCTGGCCGGCGGCCATCGCCCGCGTCCGCGAGGAAGTGGCCGAGATGCAGGTCCTGGCCGATACCGAGAAGCTGGGCGTGAAGATCGAGCCCTGGGACTACCGCTACTACGCCGAAAAGGTGCGGGCGGCGAAGTACGACCTCGATATGAACGAGGTGAAGGGCTACATGCAGCTCGACAATCTCCGCGAGGGCATGTTCTGGGCCGCCGGCCAGCTGTTCGGCTTCGCCTTCGAGGAGGTGAAGGGCCTGCCGGTGGCGCACCCGGACATCCGCATCTGGGAGGTCAAGGGCCGCGGCGGCGAGCACGTGGGGCTCTGGTACTTCGATCCCTACGCCCGCCCGGGCAAGCGCTCCGGCGCCTGGATGAATTCCTACCGCGACCAGCGCACCTTCGGGGGCCGGGTCACCACCATCGTCTCGAACAACTCCAACTTCGTGAAGGGCGCCCCGGGCGAACCCGTCCTGATCTCCTGGGATGACGCCAACACCCTTTTCCACGAGTTCGGCCACGCCCTTCACGGCCTCTGCTCCGCCGTGACCTATCCCTCCCTGTCGGGAACCAACGTGCCGCGGGACTACGTGGAGTTCCCCTCCCAGGTGCTCGAGCACTGGCTGCCGACCCCGGAGGTGCTCAACCGCTTCGCCCTGCACCACAGGACCGGCAAGCCCATGCCCGCCGAGCTGGCCGCCCGGATCGAGAAGGCCTCCACATTCCGCCAGGGATTCGAGGTCACCGAGTACCTGTCCTCGGCCCTCATCGACATGAAGCTGCACCTGGCCGGGGACGCCGACATCGATCCCCGCGCCTTCGAGAAGGACGAACTGGCGAAACTGGGCATGCCCCGGGAGCTGCCCATGCGACACCGGACGCCCCAGTTCCAGCACATCTTCTCCGGAGATGGCTACTCGGCGGGCTACTACAGCTATCTGTGGAGCGAGGTCATCGCCCTGGACGCCTTCGAGGCCTTCACCGAGGCGGGCGGGCCCTACGACAAGGCGTTGGCCAGGCGGCTCCAGGACACGGTCATGAGCGTCGGCAACACCCTCGACCCGGCCCAGCAGTACCGCAACTTCCGCGGCCGGGAGCCGGACGTGAAGGCCTACCTCCGGGACAAGGGCTTCCCGACGACCTGACCCAAGACGGCTTCCTGCGCCCCTGCGGCCTTGACTTTCCGGGCTCCGGGGCGCATTCCGCCGCCTCCTCCGGCGCAGTGCGATTGCGCCCTCCACCGCCACGACCCCCGCCCTCACGCGGGACGAGGGCGGCGAGGCCCCCCGTCGACGTGATCGTCCACGGGGGTCAATCGCGTTTGGGCCGGGCCGTTTTGACCCCTGGAGCGCTCTCGCGGAGATCGACATGTTCGACGCCCTGACAGACCGCCTCTCTTCCGTCTTCGACCGGCTCTCCGGTCGCGGCGTCCTGTCCGAGAAGGACATCGACGAGGCGCTGAAGGAGGTGCGCACCGCCCTCCTCGACGCCGACGTCGCCCTGCCCGTGGTCCGCGACTTTATCGCCAAGGCGCGGGAACAGGCCATGGGCGAGGCGGTCATCCGCTCGGTCCGCCCGGCCGACCAGGTGGTCAAGATCACCTATGACGGCCTGGTGGAGATGCTGGGCGGAGAGGGCGCCGAGGGCCTGAACCTCAGCCTCAACCCGCCGACCGTCATCCTGATGGCGGGCCTTCAGGGCTCGGGCAAGACGACCACCGCCGCCAAGCTGGCCCTGCGCCTGTCGCGCGAGCGCAAGAAGGTCCTGCTGGCCTCCCTGGACACCCGCCGCCCGGCCGCCATGGAGCAGCTGGCGACCCTCGCGACCCAGGCCGGCGTCGACAGCCTGCCGATCGTCGCCGGCCAGTCCGCGCCCGACATTGCTCGCAGGGCCTTGTCGGCGTCCAGGCTCCAGGGCTTCGACGTCCTGATCCTCGACACCGCCGGCCGCACCACCCTGGACGAGGCCATGATGGCCGAGGCGGCCGAAATCGCCGCCATCGCCCAGCCGCACGAGACCCTGCTGGTGGCCGACAGCCTCACCGGCCAGGACGCGGTCCGCACCGCCCGGGCCTTCCATGAACGCCTGCCCTTGACCGGCCTGGTCCTGACCCGGGCCGACGGCGACGGTCGCGGCGGGGCGGCCCTGTCCATGCGGGCGGTCACCAGCCTGCCGATCAAGTTTCTCGGCGTCTCAGAGAAGATCGACGGCCTCGACGTCTTCGACGCCGCCCGGGTGGCCGGGCGCATCCTCGGCCAGGGCGACATCGTCGCCCTCGTGGAAAAGGCCGCCCAGGACCTCGACGCGGCCAAGGCCGAGGCCATGGCCCGGCGCCTGGCCAAGGGTCAGTTCGACCTCGACATGATGGCCGACCAGCTGGCCCAGATGAAGCGGATGGGCGGCATGGAAGGCCTGATGGGCCTCCTGCCCGGCGTTCAGAAGGTCAAGAAGCAGATCGCCGAGGCCAATATCTCCGACAAGGCCCTCGACCGGCAGTCGGCGATCATCTCGTCCATGACCAAGGCCGAGCGGCGAAAGCCCGACATCCTCCAGGCCTCTCGCAAGCGGCGGATCGCCGCCGGCGCCGGGGTGGAGGTGGCCGAGGTCAACCGCCTCCTCAAACAGCACCGGCAGATGGCCGACGCCTTCAAGATGATGAGCCGCGACGGCGGCAAGGGCTTCGCCCGCATGGCCGGCATGCTGGGCGGTAGCGGCGGTCTGGACCGGCTCAAGGCGCTCGGCGGCGGCAAGGTCCCCACCGCGGATGCGGCCCAGCTCGACGAGCTGGCCAAGCTGGCGGACAAGCTGCCGGGCGGCGGCCTTCCCGGGAGCCTTCCGGGCGGCATGAAACTTCCTGGCCTCGGCGGCGGCCTGCCGCCGGGCTTCAACCCCTTTAAGAAATCCTAGTCAGACACTCGAACCCCAAGGAACACCCATGCTCAGGATTCGTCTCGCCCGCGGCGGCGCCAAGAAGCGCCCCTTCTATTCCATCGTCGTCGCCGACAGCCACTCGCCCCGCGACGGCCGCTTCATCGAGAAGGTGGGCGCCTACAACCCCCTCCTGAAGAAGGACGATCCCAACCGCGTGACCCTCAAGGTCGAGCGGATCCGCGAGTGGATCGCCAAGGGCGCCCAACCCTCGGACCGCGTCGCCCGCTTCCTGGCCACCGAAGGCCTGGTCGCCTGGCAGGCCGGCAACAACCCCCAGAAGGGCGAGCCGGGGCGCAAGGCCAAGGAGCGCGCCGAGGAGAAGGCCCAGAAGGCTGCTGATCTGGCCGCCGCCGCAGAAGCCGCCGCCGCCGCCCCGCCTGCGCCAGCGCCCGAACCCGAGCCCCAGCCCGAGCCCGAGCCTGCGCCCGCCGAGGACGCCCCCGCCGCCGAGGCCCCTGCGACCGAGGAGGCTCCCGCCGAAGAGGCTCCGGCCGCCGAGGCGGCGGCTGAAGAGGCCCCGGCCGAAGAGGCTAAGGAAGGCTGATCCCCCGGCCCGGCGCCGGGCGCCGGGCCATCGCCTTTTCGGGCAGACCCATGTCGGACCGGCTCATCCTGGTGGGACGCATCGCCGGCGCCTTCGGCGTCCGGGGCGAGGTGCGCGTGACCAGCTTCACCTCCGATCCCATGGACCTGGCGGGCTATCGAGATCTGCGCCGCGCCGACGGCTCGCCGGCGCCGGCCCTCACAGGGGCCCGGCCGGTCAAGGGCGGCCTCGTGGCCCGGGCCTCGGGCGTCGAGACTCGTGAGCAGGCCGAGGCCCTGCGGGGCCTGAAGCTGCACGTCCTGCGACAGGCCCTGCCGGCTCCCGAAGAGGACGAGTTCTACCTCGCCGACCTGGTCGGCCTGAGGGTCGAGACTCCGGACGGCAGGAGTCTCGGCGCGGTTCGCGGGGTGCAGGACTTCGGCGCCGGCGACCTTCTGGAAATCAAGCCTCAGGGCGCGCCTTCCTTCTGGCTGCCCTTCACCCGGGAGGCTGTTCCCGAGGTGGATGTCCCGGGCGGCCGGATCGTCGCTGTTCCGCCCGCCGAGACGGAATAGACCGCCTCAGTCCTTGCGCAGGCGCAGGAGACCCTCCTGGGCCACGCTCGCCACCAGCACCCCGTCCGCCGAATAGATCGAGCCGCGGATGAAGCCCCGTCCCCCTGCGGCGCTCGGGCTGTCCTGGGCGTAGAGGTGCCAGTTGTTGAAGTTCACCGGCTTATGGAACCACATGGCGTGGTCGAGACTGGCCGACTGAAAGTTGCGGGTCTGCCAGTGCACCCGGTGCGGCCGCATGGCGGTGGACAACAGGTTCATGTCCGAGGCGTAGGACAGGATCACCTGGTGCAGGACGGGATCCACGCCGATCGGCGCCCGGGCCCGGAACCAGACCTCGCTCTTCGGCTCCCGCGCCTCGGGCCGGTCCCGGTCAAACAGGCTGGACCCGTCTACGGGCCGCATCTCGATCGGCCGGGGCCGGGTCGCCCATTTCCGGGCCTCCTCCGGCATCTTGTCGAGGGCCGCCTTCAGGGCCTCGGCCTCGCTGGGCAGGTCGTCCGGTCCCGCTACCGCAGGCATCGGGGCCTGGTGCTCAAAGCCTTCCTCCGGCGCCTGGAAGGAGGCGGCCAGGTTGAAGATCTGCTTTCCGTTCTGCACGGCGATCACCCGGCGGGTGGTGAAGCTGCCGCCATCCCGGGAACGGTCGACGTCGAAGAGGATCGGAGTCGTCGGGTCGCCCGGCCGGATGAAGTAGCAGTGCAGGGAGTGGCAGACCCGGTCCTCCACCGTGCCGTAGGCGGCCAGAAGGGACTGGGCGATCACCTGTCCGCCGAAGATGCGTCCAGGCCCCTCGCTCGGCGACAGACCGCGGAAGAGGTTCACCTCGAGGCGCTCAAGCGCCAGGGTGTTGACGAGATTTTCGGGTTCGGACATGGCTCTGGGATCAATGCTGCAGATGCGAAAGCGCAGGGCATAGAGCCTGTCGCCCGGCGGGGCAAGGCGAGCGGGGGGCGAGGCCAGGACTCGAAAAAATCGCCGTCTTCGTCCACAAGCCCCGCATGTCCCGCGCCGCGCCCTTCGAGGTCACCGTCCTGACCATGTTCCCCGAGGCCTTCCCGGGTCCGCTGGGGGTTTCGCTGATCGGGACG
The DNA here is from genome assembly GCA_020401865.1 of Phenylobacterium sp. Classification (GTDB taxonomy): domain Bacteria; phylum Pseudomonadota; class Alphaproteobacteria; order Caulobacterales; family Caulobacteraceae; genus Phenylobacterium. The sequence continues at coordinate 274,637 of JADCAS010000011.1, forward strand.
GCCTGGCGCGAGGCGGGACTCTGGTCCCTGGAAACGCTGGACATCCGGGGCTTTTCCAAGGATAAGCGCGGCTTCCTCGACGACACCCCCGCTGGGGGCGGACCGGGGCAGGTGATGCGGGCGGACGTCATCGCCTCGGCGCTCGACAGCGTCGAGCGGCGCGGTCGCCCGCTTCTCTACATGAGCGCCCGGGGCCGGCCCCTGACCCAGGCGCGCGTCAAGGACTGGGCCGAAGGGCCGGGACTCATTGTCCTGGCAGGTCGGTTCGAGGGGGTGGACCAGCGGGTGCTCGACGCCCGGGGGTTCGAGGAGGTCTCGGTCGGAGACGCGGTCCTTGCCGGCGGCGAGGCGGCGGCCCTGGTGACCATCGAGGCCTGCGTAAGGCTCGTGCCCGGCGTCCTCGGCCAGGCGGAGAGCCTCAGTGAAGAGAGTTTCGAGGACGGGCTCCTGGAGCATCCGCAGTACACGCGACCGCGGACGTTCGAAGGGCTTGAAATTCCGCAGGTCCTGCTCAGCGGCCACCATGCACAGGTGGCGGACTGGCGCCGGGCGGAGCGGGAGCGCGCTACGCGGGAACGGCGTCCGGACCTCTGGGCCGCCTGGCTCGCCAATCAACAGGCAAAGGGCGATTAAAGCCCGGTACGAAAGGACTGACCCATGAACCTGATCCAGGAACTGGAAAAGGAAGAAGCCGACCGTCTGGCCGCCAAGCGCGCCATCCCGGCCTTCCGCCCCGGCGACACCCTCCGCGTCAACGTCCGCATCAAGGAAGGCGAGCGTGAGCGCGTCCAGGCCTACGAGGGCGTCTGCATCGCCCGCCAGGGTCAGGGCATCAACGAGAGCTTCACGGTCCGCAAGATCTCCTTCGGCGAAGGCGTCGAGCGGATCTTCCCGATCCACTCGCCCAACATCGAGAGCATCGAGGTCAAGCGCCGCGGCGTCGTGCGCCGGGCCAAGCTCTACTACCTGCGCGACCGCCGCGGGAAGTCGGCGCGGATCGCCGAGCGCCAGATGACCGCCGGCGAGCGGGCCCTGGCCGCCGCCGAGCGCGCCGGCGGCTCTGACGACGGCGCCGAGGGCTGACCGGGACCCCGGCCCGGCCGCCGCGCCGGGTCGCCCGGGACCTTCCCCCGACCCCCCGACACCGTGACCCTGGCATGACCGGCTCCGGCCTTCCCGCCATCCTGCTGACCGGGGGTACGGGCCAGGTCGGCCGGGCCCTGCGCGAGTCGCCGCCGCAGGGCTTCGAGCTCGTGGCCCCGCCCCGAACCGAACTTGACCTGGCCGATCCCGACGCCCTGGAGCGCTGGGTGGCGGCGCGCCCCTGGGCCGCCATTGTCAACGCCGGCGCCTGGACCGCCGTGGACGCTGCGGAGTCCAGCGCCCCGGAAGCCTGGGCCGCCAATGCCCGGGGGCCTGCAGCCCTGGCGAAGGCCAGCGCCGCAGGGGACATCCCCCTCGTCCACCTGTCCACCGACTATGTCTTCGACGGCGGGTCGGACCGGCCCTACCGCGAGGATGACCCGGTCGGACCGGTCAGCGTCTACGGCGCCTCGAAGGCCGCCGGCGAGCTCGCCGTGGCCGCCCTCAACCCCCGGCACGTCATCCTGCGGACCGCCTGGGTGTTCAGCCCCTGGGGGACCAATTTCGTGCGCACCATGCTGCGGCTGGGCGAAACCCGGGAGACCCTGTCCGTGGTGGACGACCAGCAGGGCTGCCCCACCTCCGCCCTCGACATCGCCGCGGCCGTCGGGGCGGTCTGCCGCCGGCTGGCCGCACCCGGTCCGGCTCCGTCCGGCGTCTTCCATTTCGTGAACGGCGGCGAGACCACCTGGTTCGGCCTGGCCTCCCGGGTCTTCGACCGCGCCGCGACGGCGGGCCGCAGGGTTCCCGTACTCACCCCCATCGCCTCGTCGGAATGGCCCACCCCGGTCCGGAGGCCGGCGAATTCCCGGCTGGACACGGCGCGCCTCACGGGCACATTCGGCCTTGCGCCGCGTCCCTGGACGGAGGCCGCTGACGAGGTGGTCGACCGGCTGGTCCGGGCGGGGGGAACGGAAGGGGCTGGGGCATGAAGGGCATCATCCTGGCGGGCGGCGCGGGAACCCGGCTGCACCCCGCGACCCTGGCGGTGAACAAGCAGCTCCTGCCGATCTACGACAAGCCGATGATCTACTACCCCCTGTCCGTGCTCATGCAGGCGCGGATCCAGGACATACTGATCATCTCCTCGCCGGAGTACCTGGGGAACTACCAGCGTCTGTTCGGGGACGGCTCGCAGTTCGGCGTTCGGATGGCCTACGCCGTCCAGCCCAGCCCCGACGGCCTGGCCCAGGCCTTCCTGATCGGCGAGGACTTCCTGGCCGGCGAGCCGGCCGCCCTGATCCTGGGCGACAACATCTTCCTCGGCGCCGGCATGACCGGCCTGCTGGACGCCGCCGCCGCCCGGACACACGGCGCGACCATCTTCGCCTATGAGGTCGAGCGGCCCGAGGCCTACGGCGTCGTCGAGCTGGACGGCGCCGGCCGGGCCCTCAGCCTGGAGGAAAAGCCCGCCCGCCCGCGCTCGCGCCAGGCGGTGACCGGCCTCTATTTCTATGACCGCGACGTGGTCGAGCTGGCCCGACGCGTGCGGCCCTCGGCCCGGGGCGAGCTGGAGATCACCGACCTCAACCGGCTCTATATGGAGCGGGGCGACCTCTTCGTGCAGAAGATGGACCGCGGCTTCACCTGGCTGGACACCGGCACCCACGACAGCCTGCTGGAGGCCGGCGAGCTGGTCCGCACCCTCCAGAAGCGCCAGGGTCTGCAGATCGCCTGCCTGGAGGAGATCGCCTTCCTCAACGGCTTCATCGACGCCGATCAGGTCCGCCGGTCCGGCGAGGCCCTGTCGAAGACCGCCTACGGCCAGTACCTCCTGGCCCTGGCGGAGCGCTGAGTCTCAGCGAGTCTTGGCCGCCGGCCAGGTTCGGCGTTACTGTCCGGTCCATGCACCTGGAGGGCCGCCCATGAAGATGATCGTCGCCGTGATCAAGCCGAGCCGCCTGGACGCCGTCCTCGAGGCGGTCACCGAGGCCGGAGCGTCGGGCCTGACCGTCACGGAGGTCCGCGGCTATGGGCGCCAGAGGGGCAAGACCGAGGTCTACCGGGGCGCGGAGTACGAGGTGAAGCTCCTGCCCAAGGTCAAGCTGGAGATCGCCGTGCCCACCGACATCGCCGACGCGGTGGTCGAGGCCATCACCCGCAGCGCCAACACCGGCAAGATCGGCGACGGCAAGATCTTCGTCATGGACCTCGAGAAGGCTCTGCGCATCCGCACCGGCGAAGCCGACGCCGCGGCCATCGCGGGCTAGGACTTCAGAAGCGCTGCAGACTCCAATTCCTCCCCCCAGGGGGAGGTGGCGCGCGCAGCGCGGCGGAGGGGGTCAGCTGAGGCGCCGAAGACCCCCTCAGTCAGCTTCGCTGACAGCTCCCCCTTGGGGGAGCAATGGGTCCGGTGACGCCTCATCCAGGAGGGGTGTCAGAACCCGTCAGCGGGATCGCCGGAACCTAGCCCCGCCGCAGCACGAAGACGGCCGCCTCGGCCCGCCAGTTCTCCAGCACGGAGCGGGGGTCGATGGGCCGGGCCGGTCGGCCTTCCGAGAGGGCCGCGCAGGACTCGATCACAAGCCCCAGGTCGTCGGTGAGGGCCAGGAAGTCGTGCAGGGTGCACAGGTGGATGTTCGGCGTGGACCACCAGGGGTTAGGCAGGGTGCGGGTCTCGGGCATCCGGCCCCGGGCGAGCAGGGCCCAGCGCACCCGCCAGTGGCCGAAGTTCGGGAAGCTCACCACCGCCCGGTCGGCGATGCGCAGGAGCTCCGACACCACGTGCCGGGGGTCGCGCATCTGCTGCAGGGTCTTGGACAGGATGGCCATGTCGAAGGCCCGGGTGGGAAAGCTGTCGAGGTCGCGGTCAGCGTCGCCCTGCACGACGGCCAGGCCCCGGGCCAGGCAGGCGGCGACCCCCTGGGCGGAGATCTCCAGCCCCTGGCCGTCGACGCCGCGCTCGCGGGCCAGGAGGTCCAGGAGGTCCCCCTCGCCGCAGCCCACGTCCAGCACCCGGGCGCCGGCCGGCGTCAGACGCAGGATCTCGCGGAAGTCCTCGCGCAGGGCCGCCGTCACGCCAGCCCCCGCCGTTCCGCCGCCGAGGCCAGGAAGCCGCGCAGGGCGGAGTCCAGGGCCGGCTCGTCCAGGAAGATGGCGTCGTGGCCCTTGTCGGTCTCGATCTCCACGAAGCTGGCCCGGCAGCCGGCGGCGTTGAGGGCCCGCACCACGTCCCGGCTCTCTGCGGTGGAGTAGAGCCAGTCCGATGAGAAGGACAGGACGCAGAAACGCACGTCCCGCGCCCGGGCGAAGGCCCCCGCCAGCTGGCCGTCATAGGCCGCGGCGAGGTCGAAATAGTCCAGGGCCCGGGTAATGTAGAGATAGGAGTTGGCGTCGAACCGATCGACGAAGCTGGTCCCCTGGTGGCGCAGGTAGCTCTCCACCTGGAAGTCGGTCTCGAAGCCCCAGGACAGGCCGTCGCGCTGCAGCTCGCGGCCGAACTTCCGCTGCAGGGCCGCCTCGGAAAGGTAGGTGATATGGGCGGCCATGCGCGCCACGGCCAGGCCCTTCTCCGGTCGCACCCCCGCCGCCTCGTAGGCGCCGCCGCGCCAGTCGGGATCGGCCATGATCGCCGCCCGGCCGACCTCGTGGAAGGCGATGTTCTGGGCCGAATGCCGGGCCGCCCCGGCGATGCAGATGGCCGAGAAGATCCGCTCGGGATAGTCCGCCGCCCACTGCAGGGCCTGCATGCCGCCCATGGAGGCGCCGACCACAGCGAACAGGGTCTCGATTCCCAGGGCCTCCACCAGCATGGCCTGGGCCCGGACCATGTCGGCGATGGTGATCACCGGGAAGGACAGCCCCCAGGGCGCGCCGGTCGCGGGATCGCTGGAGCCCGGGCCCGTCGTGCCCATGCAGCCGCCCAGGACGTTGGCGCAGATGATGAAGAAGCGGTCGGGGTCGAGGGGCAGGCCGCGCCCGACCATCCGGGTCCACCATCCCGGCTTGCCGGTCACCGGGTGGGTCGAGGCCAGGTACTGGTCACCGGTCAGGGCGTGCATCACCAGGACGGCGTTGGAGCGGTCGGCGTTCAGCTGGCCATAGGTCCGGTAGGCGACCTCGAGCGGGGCCAGGGTCGCGCCGGAGTCGAGCCTCAGCGGGCGGTCGGCGGAGAACCGCCAGACGCCGCCGCCGGACTCCATTCCATTCTGTTCGGGCGAGTGAGCCTTCATCGGCCCGCTTGGACCGTCTGTCCGTTTCGCTGTCAACCGCTTCGCACGCGGGGCCGGTGCGGCTATGAACGTCGCGCAAGGGATTTGGAGCGGGCATGGACAGGCTGATTCTCCTCCGGCACGGGGAGGCCGAGGCGGGCTCGGAGACGGGGGGCGACTTCGGGCGCAGGCTCACCGCCAGGGGCCGCGAGGCCAGCGCCGCCGTCGCCTCGGCCCTTGCCGACGTCGGCCTGATCCCGGACCTGGCCCTGGTCTCCGCCGCCGTCCGCACCCGCGAGACCTGGGCCGCCATGAGCGGCCTCCTGCCCGGCTGCGAGGTCCGCTTCGAGGACGCCCTCTACCTGGCCGAGGCCTCGGAGATGCAGCTGCTTGTCCGCGAGGCGGGCGGCGCCGGCGTGGTGCTCGTAGTCGGGCACAATCCGGGCCTCCAGGAGCTGGCCGAGGCCCTGATGATGGAGGCCTCCGGCCCCGCCGGGACCCTGTCGCGGATCCGCGCCGGCTTCCCCACCTCGGCGGCCGTGGCCTTCGCCTTCGACGTCAATGGCCGTCCGGTCTTCGACGGTTTCTTCCAGCCCGACCCCCTCGGATGACCCGGATCTACAAGATCCTGGCCCGGGCCGAGTGGGAGGCCGCCCTGCAGGCCGGGCGATTCACCGGCTCGGCCATCGACCTGGCCGACGGCTACATCCACTTCTCCACGGCGGCCCAGGCGCCGGAGACAGCCGCCCGCCACTTCGCCGGCCAGGACGGCCTGGTGGTCCTGGAGGTCGAGGCCGACGACCTGGGCGAGGCCCTGCGCTGGGAGCCCTCCCGGGGCGGGGACCTCTTCCCCCATCTCTATGCCGACCTGGAGGCGAAGGCGGTGCGCAGGGTCCTGGCCGCCCCCCTTGGCGCAGACGGCGTCCCGCAGCTGGACCTGTCGCCATGATCGGCCTCCATGACCTCGCCGCTGCAGCCCTGCGCACCCTTGACCCCGAGGACGCCCACCGCCTCACCATCCGCGCCCTGTCCCTCGGGCTCGGCCCCCGCGCGCCGGCGCCGGACCCGATCCTCGCCACCAACCTGGCCGGCCTGTCCCTGCCCAGCGCCGTGGGCCTGGCCGCCGGCTTCGACAAGAACGCCGAGGTCTTCGGCCCCATGCTGGCGGCGGGCTTCGGGTTCGTGGAATGCGGCACCGTCACCCCCCTTCTCCAGGCGGGAAATCCCCGGCCGCGCCTCTTCCGTCTCACTGCAGACGAGGCTGTCATCAACCGGATGGGGTTCAACAACGAAGGGCTGGAGGCCTTCGCCGCGCGGCTGTCGAAGCCCGGCCGGCCACAGCCCGTCGGCGCCAATATCGGCGCGAACAAAGACTCCGCCGACCGCATCGGCGACTACGTCACGGGGCTGAGGCGGCTCTGGGGCCTGGCCGACTGGTTCACCCTCAACATCTCCTCGCCCAACACGCCCGGCCTGCGCGCCCTGCAGACCCGCGCCGCCCTGGAGGAGCTTCTCGGCCGGGCCGCCGAGACCCGCGACGCCCTGCCCGCCGCCGGCGCCGTTCCCCTCTTCCTGAAGGTCGCGCCCGACCTGGAGGACGCCGAGATCGAAGCCATCGTGGAGACGGTCCTGGCCTTCCGCCTGTCCGGGATCATCGTCGCCAACACCACGATCAGCCGCCCGCCCCTGCGCTCGCCTTTGGCCGGCGAGACGGGGGGCCTGTCCGGCGCGCCGTTGCGCAACCTGGCCCAGTCGGTCCTCGGCCGGTTCAGCGCCGTCGCCGCCGGCCGGATTCCGCTGATCGGCGCCGGCGGCATCGCTACGGGCGCCGACGCCTACGCCCGGATCCGCGCGGGCGCTTCTGCGGTCCAGCTCTATTCGGCCCTGGTCTTCGCCGGGCCAGGCCTGGTGGTGCGCCTGAGCCGTGACCTCGCCGCCCGCCTTCGCGCCGACGGCTTCCGCACCCTCTCAGAGGCCGTGGGCGCCCGCTGAGGCGGCCCCGCGCGTTGCCCGGGAGCCGGCTTTCGCCTACTGGAAGAGCCATGGCCGAAGTCCAGGCGCCAGAACCCGCCGCCGGTAAGGCCGGATGGGGTCGAACCGGCAGGAGGCTCTTCTGGCCGGGCGGCCTGTCCGCGCGCCTCCTTGTCCTGACCGCCCTCTTCGTGGCTCTGGCGGGCGCCTTCATCCTGCCGCCCGCCCTGGCGGCCTTCGAGCGCAACTGGCTGCTGGACCGGGTGCGGGCCGCCGAGCTGGCCTCCTTGGCCACCGAGGTGGCGCCCGACCGGGTGGTGTCGGAGAAGCTGTCCGCCCAGCTCCTGGCCGGCGCCGGGGTCGAGACCGTCGCCATCCAGTCCCGCGGCCTGCGACGGCTGGTCCTGCAGGGGCCCCGCCGGGACGAAGCGCCCTACCTGGTCGACCTGCGCGAGCAGGCGGTCAGTTCCTGGCTCCTGGCGCCCTTCCAGACCCTCTCCGCCGGAGATGACCGGGCCGTCCGCGTGATCGCCGAGCCGCGGTTCCGCGAGGAGGCCGAGTTCATCGAGGTGGTGGCCCCCCACGCCCCCCTCAAAGGAGAGCTCAAGGCCTATCTCTGGCAGCTGGTCTTCACCACCCTGTTCGTCGCCGGCCTCGCCGGGGCTCTGGTCTTCCTGTCGCTGAACTTCTTCCTGGTCCGGCCCATGCAGAGAATCACCCGGGCCATGGAGCGGTTCCGCGCCGACCCGGACGACCCGACCGCCCACCTCGACCCCTCCGGCCGGCGCGACGAGATCGGACGCGCCGAGATCGAGCTGGACCGCATGCAGGCCGACCTGCGCATCGCCCTGGCCTCCCGCGCCCGTCTCGCCGCCCTGGGCGAGGCGGTGGCGAAGATCAACCACGACCTGCGCAACATGCTGACCAGCGCCCAGATGGCCTCCGAGCGCCTGGCCTCCGTGCCCGACCCCCGGGTCGCCCAGGCCCTGCCCCGCCTGGAGCGGGCCCTGGACCGGGCCGTGCGCCTGGCCAGCGACGTGCTGGCCTATGGCAAGACCCAGGAGGCGCCGCCGGCTCCTGTTCCCGTCAACCTCGCCGAGGCCCTGGCCGACGCTGCGGAGGAGGGCCGGCTGACCGACCGGCCGGAGGGCGTCCTCTTCGTCTGCGAGGTCGCGCCCGGCGTCCGGGTCCAGGCAGACCCGGACCAGTTGCACCGAATTCTGGTGAACCTCATGCGCAACGCCCGGGAGGCCATCGAGGCGGTCGTCCCACGCCGTTCGGGGGTGGTCCGGGCCGGCTGGCGACGCGAGGGCGAGATCGATGTCATCACCCTGGCCGACAATGGGCCGGGCCTGTCCGAGCGCGCCCGGGAGCGGCTCTTTCAGCCCTTTGCGGGCTCCGGGAGGCCGGACGGGGCGGGACTGGGCCTGGCCATCGCCCGGGAGCTTGTCCAGGGCCATGGGGGCGATCTGTTCATGGCCGCCACCGGACCCGCCGGCTCAGTATTCGAGATCCACCTGCCCGCCGCTGCGCGGGGACCGCGCCGCAGCCGCCCCGAAGCCTGACTCCGGACAAGCCTGGGACTTGACGTTCGCGTCAACTGTTCTTACGTGCGCGTCACCTGTTCAACCGACCCGGAGGACCTCCCCATGCCTGCTGAACTGCGCCGTCCCGCCCGCACCTTCACCATCCGCCAGCTCTGCCAGGAATTCGGCTGCACCCCCCGCGCCCTGCGCTTCTATGAGGACAAGGGCCTGCTCTCGCCCGAACGCGACGGTATGAACCGGGTCTATTCCTACAAGGATCGCGCCCGCCTCCAGCTGATCCTGCGCGGCAAGCGGGTGGGCCTGGCCCTCTCCGAGATCGGCGAGATCCTCGACCTCTATGAAGTCGGCGACGGCGGGGCGACCCAGAACGCCATCTCGCTGGCCAAGTTCCGCGAGCGCATCCGGGCCCTGGAGTCTCAGCGCCGGGACATCGACATGGCCGTCGACGTGCTGCAGGAAGCCTGCTCCCGCCTCGAGGACCATCTCCGCCGCACCCGGCCCGAGCTGCTGGAACAGCCGGTGGAGGCCATCCGCCCCCGGCGCGCCCGGCCCGGCGACATGCGCCGCGCCGGCTGATCGCCGCCCCTCCCCGAGCCCCCGTCGAAGTCCCGGAGCCTCCCGATGCCCTACCGCCCGCCCGTCCGCGAGCACGCCTTCCTGCTGAACGATGTGCTGCGCATCGGCGATTACGCCGACCTGCCAGGCTTTGACGAGGCCGGGCCGGAGGTGGTGGCGCAGATCCTGGAGGAGGCCGGCCGGTTCACCTCAGAGGTCCTGGCGCCCCTCAACGCGGTGGGCGACAAGGAGGGTTGCACCTGGTCGCCGGACCATTCGGTCCGCACGCCGACGGGTTTTGCGGACGCCTATCGCCAGCTGGTGGAGGGCGGCTGGCCGGCCATCGGCGCCGACACCGCCTTCGGCGGCCAGGGCCTGCCGCACGTGATCAACCTGTCCTATTCCGAGATGAGCTCCTCAGCGAACATGGCCTTCGCCATGTACCCGGGCCTGACCCACGGGGCCTACTCGGCCATCCTGAACGGCGGATCCGACGCCCAGAAGGCCCTCTACCTGCCGAAGATGGCCTCGGGCGAATGGTGCGGGACCATGAATCTGACCGAGCCGCACTGCGGTACGGACCTGGGCCTCCTGCGCACCCGCGCCGTCCCCCAGGCCGACGGGTCCTACCGCATCTCCGGGACCAAGATCTGGATCTCCGGCGGCGAGCACGACATGGCGGAGAACATCGTCCACCTGGTCCTCGCCCGGGTCGAGGGCGCGCCGGAGGGCGTGCGCGGCATCTCCCTCTTCATCGTGCCCAAGTTCATCCCTGACGCCGACGGCAGGCCCGGCCTGCGCAACAACGTCTGGTGCGACGGGCTCGAGGAGAAGATGGGCATCCACGGCTCGTCCACCTGCGTCATGCGCCACGAAGAGGCCGTCGGCTGGCTGGTGGGCGAGGAGAACCGGGGCCTGGCCCTGATGTTCGTGATGATGAACGAGGCGCGGATCGGCGTCGGCCTGCAGGGGATCGCCCAGGCCGAGGCGGCCCTCCAGGCGGCCTCGGACTTCGCCCGCGACCGGCTTCAGGGCCGGGCCCTGACCGGCCCGAAGAACCCCGACGGTCCCGCCGACCCGATCATCGTCCACCCCGACGTCCGCCGCCAGCTGATGGCGGGCAAGGCTCTTGTCGAAGGCGGCCGGGCCTTCCTCTTCTGGTCCGCCCTGCAGGGAGACCTCGCCCACAGCCATCCGGACGAGGCGGTGCGCCAGAAGGCCTCGGACTACGCCACCCTGATGACGCCGGTGGTCAAGGCCTACCTCACCGACCGGGGCCTGAAGGTCTGTTCCGACGCCCTGCAGGTGCATGGCGGCTCGGGCTTCACCGAGCACTTTCCCGCCAGCCAGTACATGCGCGATGTGCGCATCGCCCTGATCTACGAGGGGACGAACGGGGTCCAGGCCCTCGACCTGGTGGGCCGCAAGCTGCCCGCCAACGGCGGCCGGGCCATGCTGACCTGGCTGGCCGAGCTGGAGGCCTTCTCCGCCGGCGCCCGTGGGGATGCGGCTACCGATCCCTTCCTCGACGGCCTCGACGGCGCCCGCGCCCAGCTCCAGGACGGCGTCGGCTGGCTCATGCAGAACGGCCTCGCCCACCCCGACAACGCCGCCGCCGGCTCCCACGACTTCCTGCACCTCGTCGGCCTCACCGCCCTGGCCTGGATGTGGGCGCGCATGGCCCTGGTCGCGCAGGGCCGGATCGCCGCCGGCGATGCCGATCCCTTCTGGACGACCAAGCTGGCGGTCGGCCGCTTCTTCCTGGCCCGGGTCCTGCCCGAGGCCGGGGTCCATCTGGCCCGGCTGAAGTCCGGCGCCGAGACCGTCATGGCCCTTCCCGCCGAGGCCTTCTGAGGCGGAGCCTGCGCCCGTGTCCGACCACGACGCCTTCGTCACCTGGACCCTCCAGCCGGACGCCGACTTCCCGAAGGGCCGCTACAGCCGCGCCCACCGGATCGCCTTCGACGGCGGCGCGGAAATCCTCGCCTCCGCCGCCCCCTCGGTGGTGGGCCGCTGGGCCGACCCGGCCGGGATCGACCCCGAGGAGATGCTGGTGGCCGCCCTCTCCAGCTGTCACATGCTGACCTTCCTGGACGTGGCGCGGCGGGCCGGCTTCGTCATTGACCGCTATGCCGACGCCGCCCGCGGCCGGATGGGCGAGGTCGCGCCGGGCCGAAAGGGCCTGGTCGAGGTGGTCCTGCGGCCGGACATCTCCTGGGTCGGCCCGGTTCCGGACGACGCCGTCCTGGACGCCCTGCACGAGGCCAGCCACGCCGCCTGCTTCATCGCCAACTCGGTGCGGTGCGAGGTCAGGGTCGAGGCGCCGTCTCCGCCAGCAGCCGGCTGAGCCTCGCCTCCAGGGCCGGGTGGTCCCGCGCCTTCAGCTCGCACTCCCAGACCGTCTCCACCCGCCAGCCGGCCTCGGCGAGGGCGGAAAGGTTGCGCGCGTCCCGCGCCCGGTTGCCGGCGACCTTGGCCGTCCAGTAGTCCCGCCGCGCCTGCGGGACCCGGCTGCCCCGGGCGCAGTCATGGCCGTGCCAGAAGCAGCCGTGGATGAAGATGACCAGCCCTCGCCCGGGCAGGATGATGTCCGGCCGCCCCGGCAGGTCGGCCCGGTGCAGGCGGTAGCGGGCGCCCAGCCGGGTCAGCAACCGGCGGACCTTCAGCTCAGGCCCGGTATCCCGCCCCTTGACCCGCCGCATGACCGCCGAGCGGGCCTGCGGGTCGAAGACGTCGGGCACGCCTTCAGAGGCCGTCGAACAGGGCCGTGGAGAGGTAGCGCTCGGCGAAGGAGGGGATGATGGCGACGATCGTCTTGCCGGCATAGTCGTCGCGATCGGCCAGGTTGAAGGCCGCCGTCAGGGCCGCGCCTGAGGAGATGCCCACCGGGATGCCCTCTTCCTTGGCGACGCGCCGGGCCATGGCGAAGCTGTCCTCGTTGGAGACCTGGATGATCTCGTCGATCACGCTGCGGTCCAGGATGGAGGGGACGAAGCCCGCGCCGATGCCCTGGATCTTGTGCGGCGCCGGGGTTCCGCCGGACAGGACCGGCGAGGCCGCCGGCTCCACCGCCACCATTTTCAGACCGGGCTTGCGGGCCTTCAGAACCTGACCCACGCCGGTGATGGTGCCGCCGGTGCCGACGCCGGAGACGACGGCGTCCACCGCCCCGTCCGTGTCGTTCCAGATCTCCTCGGCGGTGGAGACCCGGTGAATCAGGGGGTTGGCGGGGGTGTCGAACTGCTGCGGCATCACCGCGCCGGGGGTGGCCTCCACCAGCTCCCTGGCCCGGGCCACGGCGCCGGCCATGCCGCGCTCGGCGGGGGTCAGCTCCAGCTGGGCGCCGAGCAGCAGCAGCATCTTGCGGCGCTCGATGGACATGCTCTCGGGCATGCAGAGGATCAGCTTGTAGCCCTTGGAGGCGGCGACGAAGGCCAGGGCGATGCCGGTATTGCCGCTGGTCGGCTCGATCAGGGTGGCGCCGGGCCTCAGGAGGCCCTGGGCCTCCAGGTTCTCGATCATCGAGACCCCGATCCGGTCCTTCACCGAGGCGATGGGGTTGAAGAACTCCAGCTTGGCCAGAACCCGCCCCTTGGGCTTCAGCGCCCGGGTCAGATTGGGCAGGGCCACCAGGGGGGTGTCGCCGATGGTGTCGAGGATCGACTCATAGACCTTGCCGCGGCCGGCGCGGCGGTAGCGGGCGGCGTCGTAGGGGGATCCAGCCATGGCGAAGTCTCCGGAAGGTGGAGGATCGACCTTAGGCGCCCGCGCGACTTTGGGAAGGCGGGTTTTCGCAGGCGGGGTGCAGGTTTTCTAAACCCGGGGGGGCGGACGGGCCCGACAGCAAGGGCTCCAGCAGGGCCTCGGCCAGCCAGCGGACGGCGGGAACGCAGACCCCGTCGCCGGCCACGTGCAGGGCCGCCGAAACCCTTGGCGGCAGGACATAGCTCTCCGGCAGGCCCATCAGCCGGGCCGCCTCCCGGGGCGCCAGGAGGCGGGTGCGCACGGCGCCGTCCTCGACGACGATCACCGACTGGCGGGACGAGCCCCCCCTCGGGGTGCGCAGGCATCCGGCCAGGCCGTCGAACCGGGCTTCGGCCCTCTGGACGCTCCGGCCCTCCTCGCGCCGGGTGCGGCGGAACAGGGCGCCCACGTGACGGCCGCCCGCCGCCCTCAGGGCCTCCAGCCGCGCCGCCTGCCCAGGCGACATCATCCCGACCAGGCTTCGGGTCAGGTCGGGCGGGTTCCAGGCGACCGCCTCGTCCGGCTCCAGCAGGTCGGCGAGGCGGGTGTTGCGCCCGGCCGGCGCCTGGGGCGACCAGTCGGTCCACGCCGCCCGCGCCGCGCCCTCCAGCCGGTCCCGGGCCCGGGCCACCGCCGGGGTGACGAAGGCTCCCCCGCCCGACAGCTCCGCCGGCGCCTCGCCCCGGAAGGCGATGACGAAGAGGCGGGGCCGCGACTGGGGCGTGAAGTCGGCGGCGTCGGCCTCTATGGCCCCCACCCGGTAACCGCGTCCGGCCAGGGCGGCGCACAGGGCCGCGAAGTCCGCCCCGTCCCGGGAGGTGAGAAGACCCACCACGTTCTCCACCACGATCAGGCGCGGCGCCCGGCCGGCGTCGTCCAGGGCCTCCATCAGCCGCCAGAAGCCGAAGAAGGCTGAGGATCGCCCCCCCGACAGCCCTGCCCGGCCGCCGGCCAGGCTGAAGTCCTGGCAGGGAGAGGAGGCCCAGGCCAGGGCCGCCGGCCCCGGCAGGTCCGCGGCCGTCAGGCTCCACACATCGGCGTCGGAGAAATGCTCCCTGGCGTCTGGGAAGTTGGCGCGGTAGGCGGCCCCCTTCACCGGGTCGAAGTCATTGGCGAACAGGCAGGACCATCCCGGCCCCAGCCCCAGCCGCGCCATGCCGCCGCCCGCAAAGAATTCCAGGAAGTGCCGACTCATCGGCCCAGCATAGGCGCCCGGCGGGACGGTGGCGACGGGTCGATCAGGGTCCGAAGGTCCGGCGGATCGCGTCAGCCAGGCGGGCCGCGGCGACCTCTTCGGCAATCCCCAGGTCCTGGAACTCGCCCTCGGCGCACGCGTCGGCGAGCCGCTCCAGGGCCAGAAGCTCGGCGGCGAGGCGATCGAAGCTGCGGCTGGAGAGGTGCGGAAGCCGCTCGGTGAGCCGGGCGATCTGGAGACGCCGGCTCTCCGCCCGGGCGGCGCGCAGGGCCGGGTCCGTCAGGGACAGGACCCTCAGGGCGCGGCGGAAGTTCAGCGACGCGCGGTGGCTGGCGATCAGCACCGCCGCTGCCCCTGCGGCGTCCTGCACCCCCTCCAGAAGGTCGAGTTCCGATTCGGCCCAGCGCCGGTAGACCGCCAGGAAGATGGCCGGCTTGTCCCGGAAGTGGCGGTAGAAGGTCTGCGGCGCAAAACCGGCCCGCGCGGCGATCCGGTTGGTGTGGGTGGCGTCGTAGCCCGGTTCCTCGAACTCCAGCCGGGCCGCTTCCAGGAGAGCGGCGCGGGTCGCCTCGGGGCGTCGGCGGCGGGTCGGAAGCGGGACCATGCGCCTTCCTCGCCCGGGCGGTTGACCGAGTCAAACTCTAAGTGATATCTAGATCACTTCATGGACGCCGCGATCTCCCATCCAGCGCTCGTGCAGACCCTCGAGGTCTGCGGCCTTCCCCTGGTCGTCCGGCGCAGCGGGACGGGGCCGGTGGTCGTCTGCCTCCACGCGACAGGACACGGCGCCCGGGACTTCGATCGCCTGGCCCAGAGACGGGGCGGAGCCTTCACCTTCATCGCCCTCGACTGGCCGGGCCAGGGCGACAGCCCCCGCGAAGCCGAGCCCGCGAGCGCAGGGCGCTACGCCGCGCTGGTGGGCGGCCTCCTGGAGGCCCTGGATCTGAGGGACGTGATCCTCCTCGGCAACTCCATCGGCGGCGCCGCCGCCATCCTCTGCGCTGCGAACCACGCCGACCGGGTCCGCGGTCTCGTCCTGTGCAATTCGGGCGGACTGATCCCGCCCAACCTCTTCATCAGGATGTTCTGCCGTCACATGGCCCGACGGTTCGAAAAGGCGGCTTCAGGGGACGCCGGCTTCCCGGTGTGGTTCAGGCGATACTACCAGCAGGTTCTGCCGCGCCCCGAGGCGGCCTGGCGCCGGGAAGAGATCGTCGCCGGCTGCGAGAAGGCCGCCCCGGTCCTGGCCGAGGCCTGGCGCAGCTTCGCCGAGCCCGATGCGGACATCCGGCCCGTGCTGCGGGGTCTGCGGATCCCCATTCTCTTCGCCTGGGGCCTGAGGGACCGGATCCTGCCCTGGTTCCTGGTCAGGGGGCTGGCCCGCCGGACCCCGGGCGCTCGGATCGCCCTGTTCGACGCCGGGCACGCGGCCTTCCTCGAGACGCCGGAGGCCTTCGACGCCGCCTTCATGGACTTCGCCAGGAGCCTCCCGGAACGGGAGGCCCGAGCCCCGGCCTGACCCGCACCAACCTGCCGGTGGCCGAGACCATCTGCAGGCCGGGGGCGCAGGCCCGCGCCAGGCCTATCCCCCGACCTCGTCGAACGCCGTCTCGAGGCCGCGCTCGCGCCAACTGGAGATATCGGCCTGACGGGCGGCGATACCCTGGTCCCACATTCCGAGGGCGTCCGCGCCCATCATCAGGCGGAGCGGCGGAGCCTCGCTGTCGACCACCGCGAACATCAGGGCGGCGGCCTTGGCGGGATCGCCCATCTGCTTGCTGTCACCGCCGTAGAGATAGTCCTCCAGGGGTGCGACGACCGGGCGGTAGATGGCCATCGGGTGTGCGGGTCGCATGTTGGCTTCGCCGGCGAACTCGGTGCGGAAGGCGCCCGGCTCGACGATGGTCACGCGTATGCCCAGGGGCGCCACTTCCTCATGAAGCGCTTCGCTCCAGCCCTCCAGGGCGAACTTGGACGCGCAGTAGGGGCCGAAGCCACCCATCGAGACGAGGCCGCCGATACTGGTGAGGTTGAGGATATGGCCGCAGCCCTGCCGGCGCATGGCCGGGAGCACGGCCCGGGCCAGCTCGGCGGCGGCGAAGAAGTTCAGCTCCATCTGCTCGCGCAGCTGCTCGGGCGCGAACTCCTCGACGGCGCCCAGGGAGCCGCGGCCGGCGATGTTGGCGAGCACATCGATCCGGCCAAACCGGGAGAGCCCCTTCGCGACGGCGGTCGCCCGCGCCGCAGCGTCGGTCAGGTCAACCGTGATGGGCAGGACGCGACCACTGTGTCTGTCCGCGAGCGCGGAGAGCCGGTCAGCCCGTCGGCCGGCCAGCACCGCCCGCTCGCCGCGCTCCAGCACGGCCCTGGCGAGCTCGAGGCCGAAGCCGGATGTCGCGCCGGTGATGAACCAGGTGCGGGTCGGGTTGTCGCTGTCGGGCATGGCGGGCTCCTGGGCCGGGGGGGACACACCGGAGATCGGTCATGACAGGTCATCAAACAATGGGCCTGAAATTGGATAAGATATGCGATACATTTCAGTAATGGGTCGTACCCTGCTGCAACACCTGCCCGTCGTGGTCGCCGTCGCGCGAACGCGCAGCTTCGTCCGCGCAGCTGCCGAACTCGATCTGGGCGCCTCGGCCGTCAGCCATGCGGTGCGCACTGCCGAGACGCGTCTCGGCGCCCCACTGTTTGCGCGCACCACACGCAGTGTCGCGCTGACCGAAGCGGGGGAGGTATTCATCGAGGCCGCACAGCGCGCCCTTGACGAGATCGACACCGCAGCCGAGCGAGTGGCGGCCTGGCAGCGGGACGTGACCGGCGTTCTGCGCCTCAATGTCCCGCGGATCGCCTTCGGCATGGGCCTGACTGCGATCCTCGCCGAGATGGCGCGGCGTCATCCTCGCCTTGTGGTCGAGGTGATCAGCGACGACGCCCTGGTCGATGTCGTCGCGCAGGGATTCGACGCCGGCGTAAGGCTCGGAGAGATGATCGCGCGGGACATGGTGGCGGTGCGGATGACCCCACCCTTCCGTGCAATCCTTGTCGCCTCACCGGGCTATCTGGCGGAACGCCCGGGGCCCGAATCTTTGGCCGACCTGGGGGATCACAACTGCATCGGCTTCCGCCTGCTGACCTCCGGCGCGATCTATGACTGGGAGTTCAGGGACGGAGCCCGGGAGGTGGCGGCGCCGGTCAGCGGCACGGTGCGGGTCTCGGACGCGAGCTATGCCCGCGACCTTGCGCTCGCCGGGATAGGCGTGGCGTACATCTACGAGCCGCTGGTGACAGACGACCTGTCCGCCGGCCGCCTTGTCGAGCTGCTCCCCGACGCTGCAATCCAGGAGCCCGGCCTCTTCCTCTATTTCCCCCGTCGCGCCGCAGAAGCCCGCAAGCTGCGCGCCTTCATCGACGTCGTGCGCGAGCTGGCCGCATCCTAGGGAACCGCCTGCGCGGACCCTGCGCACCACGCACCGGGACCGCGCCCGGCGCCTCCTGTCCTCAGGGAGAGTCTGCGGATGTCGAGGTCACGCCCCCCGGGACGGGCGGCGACGACGGGGCCTGAGCGCCTACCTCAGCCGCACCGCCGTGCCGGTGGCCGAGACCATCAGCATGCTGCCGGACCCCAGGGTCTCATAGTCCAGGTCCACGCCCACCACGGCGTCGCCGCCCCGGCGGCGGGCCTCCTCGCCCATCTCCTTCAGCGCGATCTCCCGGGCGTCCCGCATGGCCGACTCGTAAGCGCGGGAGCGGCCGCCGACGATGTCGGTGAGCCCGGCCAGGAGGTCGCGGAAGATGTTGGCCCCGATGATGGCCTCGCCCGTCACCACGCCGAGGGTCTCGGCAATCTCGCGGCCGGCGATATAGGGGGTGGTCGAGGTCAGCATCGGGGTCTCCGGGGTTCAGGATGCAGACTCAGATAGTCCCGGCGGGACGAAAGGGAAGATGAAGCCGCTCAGGGCGCCGGTGGCGACCTGTGGCTGGACGCAGAGGCTCCGAATCTTGACGGCGACGAGACCAGCCGGCGCCCGCGAGACCTTGACCGGACCCCGCCTCCAGGGGCTCAATCACTTTCCGGGCCGGGGGCGGCGACGGAGGAGACCTCATGGTCGGACAGGGCCGCGCCCACCGCCGAAGGCGCCCGATCACCGGCCAGCGGTTCAGTCCCCTTCTGGGCGCCCTCGCGGGCGGTTTCATCCTTCTGGCGTCGGCCTGGCCCGGGGGAGCGGCCCCCCCGCCGCCGGCCCCGGCCTCCTATCCGGTCGTCGGGACGGCGCAGGACCGCTGCTACGGCGAGACCGGCGAGGTCATCGCCTGCCCTGCGGAAGGGGCCTTCCTGTCGGGCCAGGACGCCCAGCATCCCGGCCGCCGGCCCCTCTATCGCGACAATGGCGACGGCACGGTCACCGACCGGGTGACCGGCCTGGTCTGGGCCAAGGCGCCAGGCGCGCCGATGGCCTACGCCGAGCTCGACGGCTTCGCCCGGGCAAGCCGGCTGGGGGGTCATGACGACTGGCGCGTCCCCACCATCCGCGAGCTCTTCTCCCTCATCGATTATCGCGGCGGCTACACCGGCGATCCGCGGACCTCGCGCCCCTACATCGACGCAGCCGTCTTCGACTTCGCCTACGCCGCGGGCTCGGGCCTGGGCGACGCCGCCCACGGCCGAAGGCCCATCGACGTCCAGGAGTGGAGCGCGACCCCCTATGTCGGCCGTACCATGGGCCGCGACCAGACGGTCTTTGGCGTCAACTTCGCCGATGGCCGGATCAAGGGCTATCCGGTCATGGACCCGGCCAACCGCATGCAGACGTCCCACCGGCTGGCCCTGCGCCTGGTCCGCGGGCCCGCCTACGGGCGCAACGACTTCCATCCCGACGCCGAGACGGTGACCGACCGGGCCAGCGGTCTCGTCTGGCAGCGGCGCGAGGCCGCAGGCGCCCTCAGCTGGGCCAGGGCCCTGGCCTACTGCGACGGCCTCTCCCTGGCCGGTCACCGGGACTGGCGCCTCCCCGACGCCAAGGAACTTCACTCCATCGTCGACTATTCCCGCATCCCGGCCCTCGACCCGGTGTTCGCCCTGAGCGACCGGGAGGCCTACCTCTGGTCCTCCACCACCCATCTGGAGGGCCCGCCGCCCGCGACGGAACCCGGCCGCGCCTTCTCCCGGACCGGCGAGCTGGCGGTCTATGCGGCGATCGGCCCGGCGCGGGGCTATATGGAAGCGCCCCCCGGCTCCGGTCGACGCCAGTGGATGGACGTACACGGCGCCGGCGCCCTGCGCAGCGACCCGAAGACAGCCCGCCCCGGCGCCTTTCCCGAAGGCTTCGGCCCCCAGGGCGACGACATCCGCGGCCACAACCACGTGCTTTGCGTCCGCGACCTGGCGGGGTGAGGGCGGGTCGGCGGGCGTGCGGTGACTGCCCCCGCCGCGGCCGACGGCGGTGGCGTCGTGTCCCTCCCCTCATGGCGCCGACAAGTGCGAGGCCGCGTTCGCGCGCCGCCTTGATCGCCTGTCGCGCCAGGTCCAGCGCTTGGAGCGCGACCTTGGCGTCACCGCAGAGACACTGGCCCTCTTCGTCCGGTTCTGGCTGACGATCACGCCGCCTTTGCCGAACGAGGCCCAGGCGTCGGCGCAAGCCAAGGGGCGTGAGCGTTACGAGGGTTTCATCGAGACGCTCGGAAGGCGGCTGCAGAAGGGGCAGAGCTTCCTGAGGGAGATTCCGGACGACATCCGCGGCGGGGACGCACCAGATAGCTAAGATGCCATTCGGAATGGCCTATGCTGTTCCGCTCGGCGCCCTCATCTCGGTCATTGCTGACGATTCTCCAAACGCCCAAAGCCGACATTTTTGTTGAAGTTGGGACTCCAGCGGAGTTGGATAATTCGGAAAGGTTCTGGCCAGGCCGAGCTCCTACCGATGCTCGATCAGCTCTGGCTGATTTCGGGCTGGGATGCATCGAGGTCGCGACGATGACGTTGCCGCCACCCTGGAGAAGATCGCCCGCGCCCGTCAACTGGTCGCATCCGGTCTCACAGTGCGCGAGGCCGCTGCTCGCGTGAAAGTCGACAAGTCCGCCCTCTACGCCGCTCTGCGGAACGACGGAGGGATGATGTAAACGGAGAGTTGTGTGGAGTCATGGCTGGCGGGCGACCATTCAGCAGACGTCACAGCAATGGCCGCATTGCGGGACGGTGCGGACGTTCGACTGAATTGTCACCCCGATAACTTTGTGCGCCCCATTTCAATTACTGGGCTCGAGACTTTGCTGATCATCGCTCCGGTGTTGATGGTAGAATAGATCGGCTTGGGTGGGCGCGCCGCCTCATCGACGCTACGGCGAATCCACAATCGCTCCTCCATCGATCGCAGGGACTGCGACAGGGCGCGATCCGAAATAGTCAGTAGACGTAGCTTAATCTCGGTGAACCGGCTTGGCCTGTGTAATGTGGCAAGAACCGGTACGGTCCAGGATCTTCGAAGCAGGTCCTGATTCTCGTCTCCCGACAGACGCTGGATTCTGCTCGCCAGTTCAGCCGCAACTTTTCCCTGCGGCGTCAAACGGAACTCCGGCCTTAGCGGGTGGCCGTGGCCGGGATTTCGCTCCAGGAGCCCGGTGCTGATTAGGTGATCAATGCTTTGCGCAAAGGCGGTTCTGCTGGCGCCCGTTGCCATCAACAAGGGTGCCTGACGGCCTGGAACCCCATCGTTCAGGCCCGCCAGGATTGGTAGCGCCCAAGCCCGCGAGGTGATGTTGACAAGCGTTCTAATGTCCATTATTTATAGTTACTATATAAATGAAAGAAAGGAAAGCCATGTCGCTCATCGAATTGAAGGACACCATCACAATTGCGATGTCGGTCAAGGACCGCCATGCAAGCGCGAAGTGGTACAAGGACATGCTTGGATTCGAGTCTCTTTATCACGCCGATGAGGCCGGCTGGTCAGAGCTGCAGACAAATACCAAAGGTGTCACGATTGGCCTTGGCGAACACACCAAGCCTGCGCCGGGCAACTGCGTTCCCGTCTTCGGCATTGCCGATCTTGTTGCAGCGCGGCACAGGCTCGAGAAAGCCGGGGTATCGTTTGACGGCCCGAACGATGTGGTCGAAGGCATGGTCCAGACCGCGACCTTCTATGATCCCGATGGCAACGCACTCATGCTTGCTGAAGACCTGACGGGCGGGGCGTGATCATGGGAGGCATGTTCGAATCTGCTGCGGTTCTTCTTGCAATGACCGGTGTAGCTTCTGCAGAGCCCTTTCAGGAGGTCACCGTCGGCGTTCCGGTCACCAACCTAGCGGAGACAGAGCACAATACAGTCACTTGGAAGCCGTCGCTTGTCGGACATGGCCCCCTCCCACATCAAGTGTAGTTTTTTCGAAGACTGCCCAACTGTAAGAACTGGGTAGTTCGCGCGGCTGCTTATCTCGATATGTGCGCATCCCCGTCGATCCCCTGTTGTTCTTCGCAACAGTACGATGACCTGTGAAGGCCGTCACAACACCACAAATCCTCCCCTTCTTGCTCATTCCCAAACCAGGTCCGCGCGTAGCGCGGGTCGGCAAGTGAAGGCGGCGACGTCGGTGAATCGTCGGCATAGGAAGCAGCCTCGCACAGGGCGCGCATGTTGCGCACCGAGCCGCGGCCTGCGGTTGCCCGATTCCTGGAAGATCCCCTGTGATCGGCGAGGTTATGCTCAACAGCGATGATCGGCTCTGGGTCGACTAACTCACCGAGTTCCTCCCGCCACGGTCAAAGCGCAGTGCTCGGCGCGGGCGCGGATCATCTCGGCAAACTGCTCAACAGCCGTTCTGTCCAACCCGGGACGCGAAAGCTCCTCTGCGAGGGCTGTTGCTTTCTCTAGGACGCCTTTGCTGATCTCCGCGACCCGTCTTCGAATCAGTGGCAGGCCGAGACCCGCCTCCGCTGCGAACGCTGCCCAGCCCTTGGCATCCAGCTCCGCGAGCGTTGCGCGCCTTCCGATCTTCATGGCGAACTTCGGCGAAAGATCGGGATAGGCGACGGTCGCGAGCAAATCATAGAGTGGGGCGAGGCGTGGACCTTCGGTGTCATAAAGGATCGAGAAGTTCTTGCCGTGTGCGTCCGCGTTCCCAACGATCACGTTGAAGATCACGGCGTCGAGAAGCTTCAGGACATCCACAGCGGGCCTTGCAGCGACGCGGCGGAGCACCGCGAAGCAATCCTTGAAAGTCGGGCCACCCTCGCTGGCGTACTTGGTTTCCGGCGGCACGCCGAGCGCCTGGCAGAAGTCCTCCTGATGGATTCGGCGCACGAAGCCATCGTGGCCGAGGGCGCGGTCATAACGCTGGACCAGCAGGAACCTGCGATCGCGAACGATACGCGCCTCGACCGGGGCGACGTCGAGGCCGATGGCGGCGGCAAGGCGCATGACAAAGGCCTCGTTCTCGGTCGTCGCCGCCAAACGCGATATCGGCGGCTTGAGAATATGTGTGGTCGGCTGGCCCGGCGCCGGCAAGGCTACCGCCCCGTCCACCAGAACCACAGGCGCCTTCGTTTGCGCGCCGGCGAGCGAGAGGCGCAGCCCCTCCTCGCCCGCGAGCAGCGGGCGGAGGGGCAGCGCGTCCAGCACCCGGATCAGGCCGGCATCGTCAAGCGGGGTTGGCTGCCGGTCGAGGGCCAGAGCGGGAGGTGGCTCGCCCGGCGGCAGAAGCTGGAGCGCGCCTGCGACATCGCCGCCGAGGCGATCAAGAAGGGCGAAATCATTGGCGCGCGAGACGCCGAGCACCTGAGCTGCGGCATCGCGCTGGCCTTCCTCCGGCAGGAGACCGCCGAAAAACGGGCGGCACTCGCGGCGAGTAAACGGCTCCGCCCGCTTTGGCAGCGAGGCGGACAAGGGCAGCGCCGCCTCGTCGTCAAGCCAAGCCCGCGCATAGGCGAAGCCGAGTTCACCGTGCTTGTCCTGGGTCAGCTGACCCACCCGGCGCCCCTCCCACCAGATGTCGAGGGTGCGCGTCATGGCTTCTGAGGATCTTTTGGCCGCGCGCCTTTGGAGTCGGGCGGTGGTGTGATGTCGAGCGAGCAGCCCAGCGCTGCCAGGACCTGAAGCGTCTTGCCGATCTGCGCGGTCGGCTTGCCCGCTTCGAGATCGACGATGAAGCGCAGCCCGACGCCGGCGGCGCCGGCAAGCTCGTCCTGCCGCAGGCCGGCGGCCTTGCGGGTGGTTCGCACAATGTCGCCGATCTCGGCGGTGGTGAGGTTGCGTCTGGCCATGAACTTTACCGTACGGGAAAGTATCATGGATTTCGAACGATTTCCTACGAGATTTTCCCGTTCGGGAAATCTTGCGCTTCAAACTCACTCTCAGGTTAGAGATATTCCCGATCGGGAAAACGCCCCAGGTGAGCAGACGTGATTGGGCGGTTCAGGCTCAGCCATCCGAATTCGCTGCACGCGGCGAGTGCATGCTGCATCCAGAGTCCGGGCCAAGGGACGCCCTGGACCCTGACGGGCAGGGCGCCGCGTCATCCCTGCAGGGCGTGAACGCCACCCTCCTAAAGAGCTCGCCATCTTGACCCCGCCGCCGCGATAGGCGCTGAATCTCCCACACGCGGCGGGGACCGCGACGGAGGAGATGTCATGGCCGGACGGGAACGCGCCTACGATCTGGTGATCCGCGGCGGGACGGTGTTCGACGGCTCGGGCGCCCCGGGCCGCGAGGCCGATGTGGCGGTGAAGGACGGGCGGATCGCCGCCGTGGGCCGGATCGCCGGGTCGGGCGCCGAGGAGATCGACGCCCGCGGCAGGATCGTCACTCCCGGCTTCGTCGACATCCACACCCATTATGACGGCCAGGTCACCTGGGACAGCCGCCTCACCCCCTCCGCCTGGCACGGGGTCACCACCGCCGTCATGGGCAATTGCGGGGTCGGCTTCGCCCCCTGCCGGCCCGAGGACCACGACCGGCTGATCCGGCTGATGGAGGGGGTGGAGGACATTCCCCACCCGGTCCTGGCCGAGGGCCTGCCCTGGAACTGGGAGAGCTATCCCGACTACCTGCAGTCCCTGTCCGGCAGGTCCTACGACCTCGACGTCGGCGCCCAGCTGCCGCACGCGGCCCTGCGGGTCTTCGTCATGGGCGAGCGCGGCGCCAACCGCGAGCCGGCCAGCCCCGCCGACATCGCCGCCATGTCGGCCCTGGCCAAGCGGGCCATGGAGGCCGGCGCCCTGGGCTTTTCCACCTCGCGCACCCTCAACCACCGCACCTCGGACGGCCAGCCGACGCCGACCCTGACCGCCGCCGAGGACGAGCTGATGGGCATCGCCCTGGGGCTGAAGGCCGCCGGGCGCGGCGTCCTGCAGTTCGTCTCCGACTTCGCCGACCCGAAGGCCGAGTTCGGCCTGATGCGCCGGCTGGTGGAGGCCTCGGGTCGGCCCCTGTCCTTCAGCCTGCTGCAGGGGCCCAAGGCGCCCGAGGCCTGGCGCGACCTTTTGGCCGCCCTGTCCGCCGCCACCGCCGAAGGCCTGCCCATGCGCGCCCAGGTCTGCGGCCGGGGGGTGGGCGTGCTGCTGGGCTTCGAGCTGACCCTCAACCCCTTCAGCCACACCGAGGCCTGGAAGTCCGTCGCCGCCCTGGCCTTCGAGCAGAGAATGGCGCGGCTGGCGGAGGCGTCCTTCCGGGCCGCCCTTCTGGACGACGCGGTCCCGCCCGGCAGCGCGGCCATCGCCTCGCGCCTGACCCGGGACTGGGACAACATGTTCCTGATGGCCGAGACGCCGGACTACGAGCCGAGACGCGAGGACTCCATCGCCGCCCTCGCCCGGGCCCGGGGCGTCGCCCCCGAAGCCGTGGCCCTGGACCACATGATGACCCGCGGCGGGCGCGGCATGCTCTACCTGCCCTTCCTGAACTACGCCGACGGCGGGCTGGACCCGGCCTATGACATGCTGCGCCATCCCGACTGCGTGGCCGGCCTGTCCGACGGCGGCGCGCATGTGGGCATGATCTGTGACGGCAGCTTCCCGACCACCAACCTGACCCTCTGGGCCCGGGACCGGACCCGGGGTCCGCGCCTGCCCCTGGAGCACATGGTCCGCCTGCAGACCCGGGCGACGGCGGAGACGGTGGGCCTGCTGGACCGGGGCCTGGTGGCGCCCGGCCTGCGCGCCGACCTCAATGTCATCGACTTCGACCGGCTGGCGGTGGAGCCGCCCACCGTGGGCTATGACCTGCCGGCGGGCGGGCGGCGGCTCCTGCAGAGGGCCCGGGGCTATGTCGCCACCCTGGTGGCCGGACAGGTCACCTACCGCGACGGCGAGCCCACCGGCGCCCTGCCCGGGCGTCTGGTCCGAGGCGCCCAGGACGCCCCGGCGGCCCTCGCCGCCGAATAGGCCCGGCGCGGCGCCTTCGGCCCCTTCGCAGCCGCATCGGGGCGGGCGATAGAGGGGCATGTCCGACGATTCGCTACAGGAGGCGCAGGAGGTCCTGCGCCGTGTCTTCGGGCACGCCGGCTTCCGGGGCCTGCAGGCGCCGGTGATCGCAGAGGTGATGGCCGGGCGTGCGGCCCTGGCCGTCCTGCCCACCGGCGGGGGCAAGAGCGTCTGCTACCAGATCCCCGCCCTGCTGCGCCCCGGCCTCGGCCTGGTGGTCAGCCCCCTCATCGCCCTGATGGCCGACCAGGTGGCGGGCCTGGTCCAGGCCGGGGTCGCCGCCGCCCGGCTGGACTCCCTCACCGCCCCCGAGGACCGCGCCGCCACCTGGGCGCGGATCGAGGCCGGGACCCTGGACCTCCTCTACGTCTCGCCCGAAGGCCTCCTGCAGCCCTGGATGCTGGAGCGGCTGTCGCAGGTTCCCCTGTCGGTCATCGCCATCGACGAGGCCCACTGCGTCAGCCAGTGGGGCCACGACTTCCGCCCCGAATACCGGTTGCTGGGGCGCCTGGCCGAGGTCTTCCCCGGGGTCCCGCGGCTGGCGGTGACCGCCACCGCCGACGCCCGGACCCGGCAGGACATCCGCGAGGGCCTGCACCTGGGCGGCGCCCGGGAGTTCGTCGCCTCCTTCGACCGGCCGGAGCTGGCCCTTTGCGCCGAGCGCAAGGCGGGGACGGGACGCAAGCGGGTGCTGGAGCTGGCCTCGGCCCGGCGCGACCGGCCGGGGGTGATCTACGCCGGGTCCCGGGACGGAACCGAGGCCCTGGCCGTCGAGCTCTGCGCCGCCGGCCTTCCCGCCATGGCCTACCACGCCGGCCTCGACCGCGACCTGCGCGAGCGCCGCCTGGCCGGGTTCCTGGCCTCCGACGCCGCCGTCATGGTGGCCACCATCGCCTTCGGCATGGGGGTCGACAAACCGGACGTCCGCTACGTCATCCACGCCGACCCGCCCGCCTCCATCGAGGCCTACTGGCAGGAAGTCGGCCGCGCCGGACGCGACGGCGAGCCGGCCGAGGGGATCACCCTCTACGGCGCCGCGGACATGGCCTGGGCCTTACGCCGGCTGGAGGGACAGTCCCTCTCCGACGAGGTGCGGGCGGTGCAGGCGCGCAAGGTGCGACAGCTCTACGCCCTGCTGGACGGGGGCGCCTGCCGCACGGCGGCGGTGCGCCGCTATTTCGGCGAGGAGGGCGTGGCGGACTGCGGGCGCTGCGATAACTGTCTGAGTCCGCCGAAGGCCGAGGACCTGACCCTCCAGGCCCAGAAGGTCTTGTCCGCCGCCCACCGCCTGAACGGTCGGTATGGCCGCGGCCGGTTGGTGGAGCACCTCCTCGGCAAGACCCGGGAGCCCTCGGCCTTCGAGGCGGGCTTGAGCACCTTCGGGGTGGGCGCCGAGCTGCCGGCGGGCGCCTGGCGGGGCCTGATCGACCAGCTGATCTTCGACGGCCTGCTGCGCGAGGACCCGAACGAGGGCCGGCCGCTCATCGGACTGGGCGAGGCCGACGCCGTGCGCGCGGTCTACCGCGGGGAGCGACGGGTGGAGGGACGCCTGGCGCAGCGTCACCCCGACGGGTCCCGGGACGCCGGCGGGACGCCCGGGCGACGCCGGCGCGACGGTCCCGGGACGGATTTCGAGGGCGATCTGCAGCTCTTCTCCGCCCTGCGCGCCTGGCGCCGGGCCGAGGCGGTGCGCCAGAAGGCGCCCCCCTATGTCATCTTCAGCGACCGCACCCTGGCGGAGATCGCGACTGTGAAGCCCGCCGACACCGCCGCCCTGTCGCGGGTCAGCGGCGTCGGCGAGACCAAGCTCGCCCGCTACGGCCCCGCCGTCCTGGCCATGGTGGCGGGCGAGGTCCCGCCCGGCGACTGAACCCTAGAACCGGAGCCGCACGCCGACCGATCCGGTCCGCGGCGACCCCGGCTGGACCCAGAGGGTGGAGAAGCTGTTGGTGTAGTAGGTTTCGTCGAACAGGTTCTGGATCTCCCCGAAGACCTCGACCCGGTCGGTGGCGCGCCAGGCGCCGAACAGCCGGACCAGGGTGTAGGCGGGCAGCTCGAACTTCGTCGCGGTCTCGCCCAGCCGCTCGCCCACATGCTGGACGCCGGCGCCGAGACGCACCTCGGTTGCGCCGACGGCGAAGTCCCGGGCGAGTTGGGCGTTGGCGGTGTGCGCGGGGATATTGATCAGCCGATCCCCCTTGCGGATCTGCAGGGAGAAGTTGGGATCCAGGACATCCGACCGGGCCTCGGCCTCCACATAGGCGTAGGACAGAAGGGCCTCGATCCCGCCCGGGAGGCGGCCGTTCAGGTCGAACTCCAGCCCCTGGCTGCCGGCCTTGCCGATGGGCAGGGAGAAGCCCGGATTGGCCGGATCGGCGGCGAGCACCTGACTCTTGCGCATCGAGAAGTAGGCGAGAGTTCCGGACAGGTCGCCCTCCAGGAGGGTGAAGCGCAGGCCCGCCTCGAAGGACCGGCTGGTCTCGGGCTCGAAGATCTCGCCCTTCGCCGTCGCGCCGATGTTCGACCGAAAGCCTTCGCCATAGGCGGCGAACAGGGACAGGGACGGCGCCGCGGTCCAGACCAGGCCGACCTGCGGGCTGAGGCGGCTCTCCGAACGGGTCTGGGACACGCCCGTCGCCCGGTTGAGGCTCTCCAGCGAGAAGTCGTCATAGCGGACGCCGAGCCGGATCTGCAGGGCGTCCGAAAGGCTGATCTGGTCCTGGATGTAGAGGCCGACAGCCTCCTGGACGTCCAGCCGGTTCGTCTGAGGACCCGGGGTCGGCAACGGGAACCGGCCATAGACCGGGGCGAAGACATCAATGACGTTGGCGGCCTGGTCCGAGGGATTGCCGCTCACCGCCGCCGGGCGGAACCGCAGGAAGAGCTGGCTGTTCTCGAACCGGTCGAAATCGGCGCCCACGAGGAGGCGGTGCCTGACGCCAAGGGCCTGGAAGTCGCCGGACACCTCGCCCCTCAGGACCGCGTGGTCGGCCTCGTAGTCCCGGAAACGCCTCTGGCGGGAGAGGGACTTGCCATCGACGTTCAGCTTCTGCCGGGAGGCGGCGAGCTCGGCCTCGGTGGAGAAGCCCGTCAGGCTCGTGGTCCGGAAGCCGGCCCCCAGCAGGAGGCTCCAGGCCGGACTGAAGTCGTGCTGGATCTCGACCTGCTGGCCGGTGGCGTCGGCCTTGATGGGGCCGTCGCCGGGCTCGCCCAGGAAGGTCCGGCGGTCCACCTTGCCGAGGACGCCGCCGATGGCCGGGACGCCGCGGTCGAAGGGCGCTTTCTGGCGGGTGATCTCGAGGTCGTAGGTGACGGTCGTGTCCTCACCCAGGCGGAACCCGAAGGAGGGCAGGAAGCCATAGCGCTCGGTGCTGACCGTCCGGCGGAAGCTCTCAGCCTCGTCGTAGAAGCCGATCAGACGGGCCCCGAAGACCTGCCCGGCGGCGAGATTGACGTCGGCGTCCGCCCGCCGGGCGCTGTAGCCCCCAAGGCTGGCGCTCACCTCGCCCCCGGTCTCGCCGAACCGGGCCTTGCGGGTGACGATGTTCACCGTACCCCCAGGCTCGCCGCGGCCGAAGAGGGCGGCGTTGGGGCCTTTCAGGATCTCGATGCGCTCTACGCCGGCGATGTCCCTGGGGCCGCCGAAACCGCGCCCGCCGTTGAAGCCGTTCACGAGATAGCCGCTGGGCAGGTTCTCGTCCCCGGCGAAGCCGCGCACCGCATAGGCGTCCCAGAGGCCGCCGAAATTGTTCTGCCGGGCGACCCCGGCGTTGAGGTCCAGGGCTTCGGTCAGGCCGGCAATGTTGTTGTCCTGCAGGGTGCGCTGCGAGATCACCACCAGGCTCTGAGGCGTCTCCTCGGGCGTGAAGAGGCCCCGATAGGCCTGTCTCTGCCCGGTCACCACAACCTCGGTGACGCTGCTGGCGACCTCTGCAAGGGCCGGGCCGGCCATGCAGGCGAGGCTCGCGGAGAGGAAAAGGATCGACCTGGAAGCTGAGTTCACTTGAGGGCCCCACAAATGTTATAGTGTAGCGGCAAGCCTCATAATCGTGACGCCCGCCCTGTCAATGCAATGTTATATCATCGTTGACAGGGCGCTGACCGCAGGGGAACAGACGGACATGCCGGACCCCTCCTCCGCCTCACCCGCCATTGAGATCCGCGACCTTTGCGTGAACAGGGGCGGAGCCGCCGTCCTGAAGAACCTGCAGCTGACGGTGAACCCGGGAGAGGTCTACGCCCTGCTGGGCGGAAACGGAGCCGGCAAGTCGACGACCCTGGCCGTGCTGATGGGCTTCGTGCGGCCTGTCTCGGGCTCCGCGCGGGTGACTGGCCTCAACACGGCGAGCGAGCCCGAGGCGGTCCGGCGGCGGATCGGCTATCTGCCCGAGACGGTCGCCCTTTACGAGACCCTCTCCGCCTACGAGAACATCGCCTACTTCCTGGGGCTCTCGGGCGTGCGCCCGACCCGGGCGGACATGGACGCCGCCCTCGATGCCGCAGGCCTCCAGACCGAGGCGCGGACCCGGCGAACCGCCGGCTTTTCAAAGGGCATGAGACAGAAGGTGGCGATCGCCATGGCCCTCCTGCGGGAGGTTCCCGTCCTGCTCCTCGACGAACCCACGACCGGCCTCGACCCGGTCGCAACAGCGGACTTCAACCGGCTGGTCGGCGGATTGCGCGCCCGGGGCGCCGCGATCCTGATGGTGACCCACGACCTTCTGGGCGCCGCGGATTGCGCCGACCGGATCGGCGTGCTGGCCAGAGGCGGGATTGTCGAGGAAGCGCCCGCCCGCGACGGCCTGGACCTTCTGGCCCTTCACCGCCGCTTTGGCGAGGCCGCCGCCGGATGAGTCCGGTCCTGCGCATCGCCACAAACGAGCTGCGCGTCCTGGCCCGGGCTCGGGTCGCCCAGCTGGCCATCGCCCTGGTGGTCGCCCTGTCCGCCGTCGCCGCCCTGACCGCCATTACCCAGGGCCAGGAAAGCCAGGAGATCCGGAGCCGGTTCCAGGCCCAGGCGGATCGCGAATTCGACGGGCAACCGGCCCGCCACCCGCACCGGATGGTGCACTATGGACACTTCGTCTTCCGTCCCCTGCCCGCCTTGGCGGGCTTCGACCCCGGCGTTGACGCCTTCACCGGGTCGACCCTGTTCCTGGAGGGCCACAGGCAGAACAGCGCCAACTTCGGAGACGTCCGGCAGTCCTCCCTGCTGGTCCGGTTCGGCCAGCTGACCCCAGCCTTCGTGATCCAGGCGCTGGGTCCCCTGGTGCTGATCTTCCTGGGCTTCGGGGCCATTGCACGGGAACGGGACTCCGGCCTGCTGCGACTGCACTTCGCCCAGGGGGTGAGGGCGGGCCAGGTGGTGCTGGGAAAGGCCGCAGCGCTTTCGGTGGTCGCCGGGCTGATCCTGGCGCCGGCGCTCATCGCCCTGGCCTGGCTCACCGTCTTCGCCGGCGCGGTCCCCGCCGCCGCCCTGATGCTGGCGGCGGGCTATGCGGCCTACCTGCTGGTCTGGGTGCTGGCCACGGCCTCGATCTCCGCCCTGGCGCCCAGCAGCCGCACCGCCCTCGCCAGCCTTGTCGCCGCCTGGGCCCTGTCGGCGATCCTCGCCCCCCGGCTGGCCACGGACATCGCCCTTCTGGCGGCGCCCCAGCCG
This sequence comes from Phenylobacterium sp., assembly GCA_020401865.1. GTDB lineage: Bacteria > Pseudomonadota > Alphaproteobacteria > Caulobacterales > Caulobacteraceae > Phenylobacterium. Next base: position 306,019 of record JADCAS010000011.1, read on the forward strand.
ACCCGGCTTGAAACAGACATCGCCATCCAGCGGGACCTGAAAAAGATCGGCGACAGCCACAATCCCGACGATCCCTACTTCACCGCCTTCCGGGCCTCCGTCCTGAAGACCTACGGGGTAGCGCGCGTCGAGGACCTGCCGGTGAATTACCGGGGCCTGATCGCCATGGAGGGAGAGAGGCTGACCTCAGCCCTCTTCGAGACGTACGCCGAGCGTCAGTTCGCAGACCAGAAGCGCCAGTCCGGCCTCGCTCTGGCCCTGGGAGGTGTCAGTCCGACCCTGGCGGTGCGGAGCCTGTCCATGGCCGCGTCCGGGACGGACCTGGAGGGTCACAGGCGGTTCCTGCGACAGGCCGAGGCCTACCGCTACGCCATCGTCCAGAGGCTGAATCGCCTCCAGGCCGAGCGTCTGACCTACTCGGACGACAGCAACCGCAACAGCGACCCGGAGGCGGGCCGTCGCGTCCGGATCGATCCAGGCGCCTGGCGCCAGACGCCCGACTTCGTCTACCGGCCCGCCTCCACCGCCGAGTCCCTTGCGGCCTCGACCCCCGGTCTGCTGCTCCTGGGCGCCTGGCTGGCCCTGGCGGGCGGCCTGGCCTGGGCGGCCAGCCGCCGCCTGGAAAGGGCGGGCTCATGATCGGCCTGGGACAGGAGCTGCGGCTCTTCCTGCGCCAGAGGCTGGCGGGCCCCACCCTGGCCCTGCTCGCCGTCCTGTCCGCCATCAGCATCGGCGCCGGGATGCTGGAGATCCGCCGCCAGACCGAGGCCATCGCCCGGATTCAGCCCCTGCAGGCGGCCGAGGAGGCCGCTGTGGCGGCATGGGTCTCCCGGGAGGGCGATGCGGGAAACGCCGCCTACTACACCTTCCATGCGACCTGGGACCGGCCCTCCGCCCTCGCCTTCGCCGCCCTCGGGCAGCGCGACGTGGCGCCCTATGTACTGCGGGTCCGCGCCCTGGCGCTCGAGAGCCAGATCCACGAGGGCGAGAGCTACAATGCGGAGCTGGCCCTGCCCGGGCGCTTCGACTGGGCGTTTGTCCTGACCTTCCTCGCCCCTCTTATCCTCATCGTCCTCCTGCACGACCTGATCTCGTCAGAGCGCGAGGCGGGGAGACTTCAGGCCCTCCAGGCGGCGGGGGGGAGGACGGGGCTCTGGGTGCGCCGGGCAGGCCTGCGGCTTGGCCTGGTCTTCGTCGCCGTGGCCGCGCCCCTGGCCTTGGGCGCAGGGATGTCGGGGGCGAAGGCCGCCGAGGTCCTGGCGGTTCTGACCGCCGCAGGCTTCTATCTCGCCTTCTGGACCCTGGTCTGTGTGGGCGTCGGCGCCCTGGGCCGCAGCTCGGTGGCCAACGGCGCCGTCCTGGCAGCGACCTGGGTGGTCCTGACCCTGGTCCTGCCGGCCCTGGCGCACATGGTCATCAACAGGGCCAACCCCGTCCGGCAGGGCGTCGAGCTGACCCTCGCCCAGCGCGAAGCCGTCCACGCCGGCTGGGACAAGCCGAAGGACGCCACGCTCTCAGCCTTTTTCAAGGTCCATCCGGAATGGCGGAACACCCCGCCGGTGACCTCCGGCTTCCACTGGAAATGGTACTACGCCTTCCAGCACCTCGGAGACCTGAGCGTCGCCGACCAGGTCCGCGCCTACCGGCGGGGGCTTGAGTCCAGGGACGCCTGGACGGCCCGGGTCGGTCTCTTCCTGCCGGCGGTGGGGGTCCAGACCGCCCTGCACCGGATGGCCGGAACGGACCTGGCGGCCCAGCTCGCCTATCAGGACCGAATCCGGGCCTTCCACGAGCGGCTCCGGCGGTTCTACTACCCCTACATCTTCAACGAGACGCCGTTCCGCAAGGGCGACTTTGGCAAGGCCCCCCGCTGGGCGGAAAGCGGCTGATCAGACGTCGACCTCGGCGTCCAGGGCGTTTTCCTGGATGAACTCCCGGCGCGGCTCGACCAGGTCGCCCATCAGGCGGGTAAACATGTCGTCGGCGTCATCGGCGTGGGCGACGCGGACCTGGAGGAGGGTGCGGGCCTCCGCGTCGAGGGTGGTCTCCCACAGCTGCTCGGGGTTCATCTCCCCCAGGCCCTTGTAGCGCTGGATGGTCAGGCCCCGGCGACCGGCGTCCATGATGGCGGCGGTCAGGTCGAGGGGGCCCCGGACCCGGGTCGTGCGGTCCCGGCGGGTGAAGGTGGCCGTCCCGGAGAAGGGCTCGGCCAGGGCCTGGGCGCGCTCGGCCAGGCGGCGGGCGTCGGCCGCGGCGATCAGCAGGTCATCGAGGACCACGCGCTCGGTCACGCCCCGCCGGCGGCGCGAGAAGGCGAAGCCGCCGGCGGGCGCGGCCTCTCCGGACCAGGGGCCATCGCCCTCCTCGGCGTAGAGGTCGAGGCGGCGGGCGGCGGCGGCGGGATCGCCGTCCTCGCCGAACAGGCCGGCGAGGGCCGCCTGCTCGATGGCGAAGGCCGGCGCCCGGGCGGTGAGGCGCTCGATGTTGGCCCGGGCCGCCCGGGAGGCCTGGACGAGGTTCAGGAGGTCCTGGCCGGCCAGGCGCTCGCCCGAGGCGAGGTCCAGGGTCGCCCCGTCCACGCCCTCTTCGGTGAGGTAGACCTCCAGCTCGGCGTCGTCCTTGAGGTAACGCGAGGACCGCCCCTTGGCCGCTTTGTAGAGGGGCGGCTGGGCGATGTAGAGGTAGCCCCGCTCGATCACCTCGGGCATCTGCCGGTAGAAGAAGGTCAGCAGCAGGGTCCGGATGTGGGCGCCGTCGACGTCGGCGTCCGTCATGATGACGATCTTGTGGTAGCGGATCTTCTCGATGTTGAAATCGTCCCGGCCGATGCCGGCGCCGAGGGCGGTGATCAGGGTGCCGATCTGGTCGGAGCCCAGCATCCGGTCAAACCGGGCCCGCTCGACGTTGAGGATCTTGCCGCGCAGGGGCAGGACGGCCTGGTTCTCGCGGTTGCGGGCCTGCTTGGCCGAACCGCCGGCGGAGTCCCCCTCGACCAGGAAGATCTCGGACTTGGCCGGGTCCTTCTCCTGGCAGTCGGCGAGCTTGCCGGGCAGGGAGGTGATGTCGAGGGCCGACTTGCGCCGGGTCAGCTCGCGGGCCTTGCGGGCGGCCTCGCGGGCGGCGGCGGCCTCGGCGATCTTCTGGACGATCATCCGCGCCTCGACGGGGTGCTCCTCGAACCAGGTGGCGAGGCCCTCGCCCACCAGCCCTTCGACGGCGGGCCGCACCTCGGAGGAGACCAGTTTGTCCTTGGTCTGGGACGAGAACTTCGGGTCCGGCACCTTGACCGAGAGCACGCAGGTCAGGCCCTCGCGGGCGTCCTCGCCGGACAGACTGACCTTCTCGCGCTTCATGGCGCCGCTGGTCTCGGCATAGCTCGAAATGATCCGGGTCAGGGCCGAGCGGAAGGCCGCCAGGTGGGTGCCGCCATCGCGCTGCGGGATGTTGTTCGTGAAGCAGAGGACGTTCTCGTGGTAGCCGTCATTCCACCACATGGCGAGGTCGACCTCGACATTGTCGCGGCGGCCGCGCACCACGACGGGCGCCTTGATCAGAGGGGTCTTGGCCTTGTCGAGGTGGCGCACGAAGGCCTCCACACCACCCTCGTAGTGCATGATCTCTTCCCAGGGCTCGGCCTCGCGATTGTCGCGCAGCCGGATGTGGACCCCGGAGTTGAGGAAGGCCAGTTCGCGCAGGCGGTGCTCGAGGGTGCGCCGGTCGAACTCGATGAAGGCGAAGGTCTCCAGCGAAGGCAGGAAGGTCACCTCCGTGCCAGTCAGAGGCTCGCCGGACTCCCGCAGGGGAGAGGGACCGGTCTGCACCAGCGGAGAGACGGCGTCGCCGCGGCGGAAGGTCATCTCGTAGGCGCGGCCGCCTCGGTGGACCTTGAGCTTCAGCCAGTCGGACAGGGCGTTGACGACGGAGACGCCCACGCCGTGCAGGCCGCCGGAGACCTTGTAGGCGTTCTGGTCGAACTTTCCGCCGGCGTGCAGCTGGGTCATGATGACCTCGGCCGCCGAGACGCCCTCGCCTTCGTGGATGTCGGTGGGAATGCCGCGGCCGTCGTCGGTGACGGTGCAGGACCCATCGGCGTTGAGGATGACCTCGACCCTGGAGGCGTGGCCGGCCAGGGCCTCGTCGATGGCGTTGTCCACCACCTCGTAGACCATGTGGTGCAGGCCGGAGCCGTCATCGGTATCGCCGATGTACATGCCGGGTCGCTTGCGGACGGCGTCGAGCCCCTTCAGGACCTTGATGGACTCCGCGCCATAGGCGGCGGCGGCCTCTTCGGGGGTTTCGGTCGGGGTCTCTTCGGGAATCTGGGATTCGTCGGTCATGGGGTGTCCGCAACAGCCAGCCGGGAGCCCTCGACCCGGATCCTGAGGGCGCGGCCCTCAAGTTCCTCGAAGAGAGGGTCGTCCGTGCCGGTCAGGAAGGCCTGAAGCCCGAGCGCCTCGATTTCGTCAAACAGCGCGGCCCGCCGGCGGCGGTCCAGATGCGCTGCGACTTCATCCAGCAACAATACAGGCGCCGGCGCTGATTCGGCACGGGAAAGACGCGCCGCCTGGGCAAGGATGAGGTTCAGGACCAGGGCCTTCTGCTCGCCTGTGGAGCATTCGGCGGCGGGCCGTCCGCGCTCGGCGTGGATCACCGACAGGTCGCCCCGGTGCGGCCCGGTCAGGGAACGCCCCGCCGCGGCGTCCCGGCCCCGGGCAGTGGCGAGAGCGGCGGCGAGGGCCTGTTCGAGGGCGGGTCCGGTCTCGCCTGCCGCCGCACGCTGCTCCCACTCGCCCAGGGGGGCGATCCGGGCCTGGGGAAAGGGCCGCTCTCCGCGACCGTCGATCTCGGCCTGGAGAGCGGCCAGGGTGCGGGCCCGGGCCTCGGCCAGGCGGGCGCCGCTGAGGGCCAGGCGTCCCTCCAGGGCGTCGAGCCAGACCGGATCCGCAGGACCGTCGGTCAGCAGGCGCAGGCGCTCACGCAGGGCCTTCTCGTAGGCCAGGGCGGCGGCGGCGTGGCCGGGCTCGGCGGCGAAGACCAGGCGGTCGAGGAACCGGCGGCGTTCGCCGGCAGCCTCCAGGAAGAGTCGATCCTGGGCCGGGGTCAGCCAGGCGGGCCGGACAAGGTCGGTCAGCCGGGCCGGCGGGACGGTCTCGCCCTCCAGGCGCACGGCGCGGCGGGAGGCGCCGGCCGTCTCGACGCCAACGCCGACGCGGACCGTCTCGCCGCCCACCTCCAGGCGGGCCGAGACGGCCCAGGCCCGACCCGCGGCCTCGTCCGGCGCCCGGCGTCCGATCTCCGGCAGGGCGGCGCTGCGCAGGCCCCGGCCGGGGGACAGGAGCGAGACAGCCTCCAGGATATTGGTCTTGCCCGCCCCGTTCGGGCCGGTCAGCACCACCATGCGGCCATCCAGCGGAATATCCGCCCGCTCGTAGGAGCGGAAGTCCGTCAGAGACAGGCGTGTGAGGACCGAGCGCACGGGCCCAGTCTATAGCCGCTTCGGAACGCCGGGGTGAGGGTCGATCGCCCCGTCAGACCCGCAGAGGCATCAGGACGTAACGGACGTCAGGGTCGGTGGGATCCAGCAACAGGGCGGGATCGTTCGGGCCGCCGAAGCGGAACTCGGCCTGCTCGGCGCTGATCTGGTCGGTGACATCCAGCAGGTAGCGGGCGTTGAAGGACATTTCGAAGGCCTCGCCGTCGTAGTCGATCTCCAGCTCCTCGACGGCCTGGCCCGCCTCCATGTTGCGGACCGTCAGGGTGAGCCGGCCCGCCTCGATCGACATCCGGACCGAGCGGCTCTTCTCGGCCGAAATGGTGGCCACCCGGTCCACAGCCCGGGCGAAAAGCTTGTTGTCGACCATCATGACCCGGTTGTTGTCCCGGGGGATGACCCGCGCATAGTCCGGGAAGCTGCCATCGATGACCTTGGAGGTCAGGGCTGCGCCGCCGAAGTCAAAGCGGACCTTCTGCGGACTCACCGCCAGGTGGACGCTCTCGCCGGCGTCGTCGAGGAGGCGGCGGGCCTCGCCGATGGTCTTGCGCGGGACGATGACGCCGGGCGCGCCGGCCGCGCCCTCGGGGGCGGGCATTTCGGCCAGGGCCAGGCGGTGGCCGTCCGTGGCCACGGCGCGCAGGCGGGGCAGGCCGCCCTCGGTGACCGTGTGCAGGTAGAGGCCGTTCAGATAGTAGCGCGTCTCCTCGGTGGAGATGGCGAAGCGCGTGCGATCGATCAGGCGGATCAGGTCGTTCACGTCCACGCTCACCCGCCCGGACAGGCCTTCGGAGGACATGACCGGGAAGTCGCCGGCCGGCAGGACGGGAAGGCTGAACCGGGAGCGGCCGGCGGAGACGGCGAGGCGGGGATCCTCCCCGGTCCAGGCCAGGGTGACCTCGGCGCCCTCGGGCAGCTTGCGGGCGATTTCATAGAGAGTGTGGGCCGGCGCCGTGACCTGACCGGCCTGCTCCACCCGGGCCTCGGCCTCGTCGATGATCTCCATATCCAGGTCGGTGGCCGAGAAGCTGAGGCGTCCGCGCTCGGCGGAGAGCAGGACATTGGACAGGATCGGGATGGTGTTCCGGCGCTCCACCGCGCTCTGGACATGGCCCAGGGCTTTCAAGAGGGCGGCGCGCTCGATCGTCAGCTTCATCTGTCGGGTCCGGTGTGGGCCGGGGACGGGACCGGCCAGGCCGAATCCGCCCCGGGAGGTGGGTTACCGACTTTAATCATTTGTCGGGCTTGGGAAAGGGGTCCGGCGTCAGGCCCGGGTGTCCAGATGGGCGCCCGGAGCCTCGCCTTCCGGGGCCGCGCCGCCGGAGGTGCGGGAGGCGACGACCACCATGGCCGGCCTCACCAGGCGGCCGAGCAGCTCGTAGCCGGGCTGCAGGCACTGGATCACGCCGCCGGGGGCGAGATCGGGGCTGTCCTGCTCCATCATCGCCTGGTGGAGGTGGGGGTCGAACCGGTCGCCCATCGCGGGGGTGACGGTCTTAAGCCCGTTGGACTCGAAGGCGCTCAGAAGCGCCTTCTGGGTCATCTCGACCCCGACCACGAAGTTGCGGACCCCGGCGTCCTCGGAGGCCGGCGGGGCGGAGAGGGCCCGACCCAGGGTGTCGGCCACGCCCAGAAGGTCCCGGGCGAACTTCTGGATGGCGTAGGCGCGGGCGTCATTGGTCTCGCGCTCGGCGCGCCGACGGACATTCTCGGCGTCTGCGGCGTAGCGCAGGACCTGTTCCTTCAGCGCCGCATTCTCGGCCGCCAGGGCCGCCAGGGAATCGGCGGCGTCGACGCCAGGGTCGGTCGCCGAAGGGGTCTCGTCGGGGGACTGGGGATGATCGGACATGTTTCACTTCACCTCTTTGACCCGGATGCCGGGACCCGGGTGTCGCTCGCCGGGACAGGGACCGGCTTCAGACGCCGGCCATCTGCGACAGCACCTTGGCGGTGTAGTCCACCAGGGGGATGACCCGGGCGTAGTTCAGGCGCGTCGGGCCGATGACGCCGATGGCGCCCAGCAGCTTCTTCTGGCCCGACATATAGGGCGCCGCAATGACCGCGGAACCGGAAAGCGAGAAAAGACGGGTTTCGGCGCCGATGAAGATCCGCACGCCCTGGGCCTCGCGCACCCCGTCGAGGAGGCCGATCAGCTGTTCCTTTTGCTCCAGGTCGTCGAAGAGCATGCGGACGCGCTCGAGATCCTCGAGGGTTTCCCGGTCGCCCAGGAGGTTGGCCCGGCCCCGGACGATGAGGGCCCGGTCGCGCCCCTCGCCCCCACCCCAGACGGCCAGACCCTCCTCCACCAGCCGGGCCGCCGCTGCGTCGAGCTGTCGGCGCGCCTGCTCCAGCTCCAGTCGGATATCCTGGCCCGCCTCGACCAGGGTCTTGCCGCGCATCCGGGCGTTGAGGAAGTCCGCCGCCTCCTGGAGGGCCGAGGGGGTGACCCCCGCCGCCAGCTGCATGAGGCGGTTCTCCACGACGCCGTCCTCGAAGACCATGACCGCCAGGGCCTGTCCGCCGCCAAGGGCGACGAACTCCACATGCTTGACGCCGGCCTCCCGGACCGGGGCGACCACGATGCCGGCGCCGCCGGCAAGGCCTGACAGCAGGGCGGAGGCCTCGTTCAGCATGTCCTCGAAGGAGCGGCCGCGGCCGGCCAGGCGTTGTTCGATCTCCCGGCGGTCACTGTCGCCCACGTCGCCGACCTCCATCAGGCCGTCCACGAAGAGGCGCAGACCTGCGTGGGTGGGCAGACGGCCGGCGCTGACGTGCGGGGCGCCCAGGAGGCCCAGCTCGGTGAGGTCCTGCATGGTGTTGCGGATGGAGGCGGGGGACAGCTGCACCCCGCCCCGGGACAGGGTGCGCGAGCCCACCGGCTCGCCGGTCTGGAGATAGGTCTCGACGACCCGGCGGAAGATGTCGCGGGCGCGGCTGTCGAGTTCTGCGAGGGTCGGGCCCCGCGGGAGAAACTGGCCGGTCACGGTCTGGCGATCCCTGTTTCCGGTCGGGCATGGACGCAGGCCCCGAGTTACAGGATAAGCACCCACCCCGCCGGCGCAAGGCGCCGAACCCTCTCCCCGACAGCGAGCCTTCTGCATGACCGCCAAGCGACCCTTTGACCGCGCCGCCGACAGCCTCCGCACCGTGACCCTGGAGACCGGCGTCAACCGGTATGCCGAGGGCTCCTGCCTGGTCGCCTTCGGACACACCCGGGTCCTGGTGACCGCCAGCGTCGAGGAGCGCGTCCCGCCCTTCCTGCGGGGTCGAGGCCAGGGCTGGGTGACCGCCGAGTACGGCATGCTGCCCCGCGCCACCCATACCCGGGGCCGCCGGGAGGCCGCCGAGGGCAAGCAATCGGGCCGGACCCAGGAGATCCAGCGGCTGATCGGCCGGTCCCTCCGGGCGGTGGTGGACATGGCGGCCCTGGGCGAGCGGCAGATCGCCCTCGACTGCGACGTGATCCAGGCCGACGGCGGCACGCGGACGGCGGCCATCACCGGGGCCTGGGTGGCTCTCCGCCAGGCGACCGACCTCCTGGTCCGTGAGGGCGTGATCCCCCGCTCGCCCATCCTGGACCAGGTGGCCGCGGTGTCCTGCGGGGTCTGTCAGGGGGTTCCGGTCCTGGACCTCGAGTACGAGGAGGACTCCAACGCCGAGGCCGACGCGAACTTCGTGCTGACGGGGGCGGGCGATATTGTCGAGATCCAGGCCACGGGGGAGAAGCGCGGCTTCACCCGGGCCGAGTTCGAGGCCCTGTTCGGTCTGGCGGAAAAGGGAATGTCAGAGCTGTTCGCCCTGCAGAAGGCGGCCGCTGCAGCGGCCTGACCCGGATAAGGAAACGGGCGACCCCGGCGGGGCCGCCCGTTCCCGGCGCCGGTCCGCCGTCGGGAGAGACAGCAACGGCTGGCGCGGTCCGCGATCAGAAGCGGGTGTTCAGAAGGTGGCGGAAGGCGGTGGGCGAGAGGCGCCCGATTTCCTCGGCGAAGGGCAGCATGAGACCATCGATGATGGCCTCGAGCCGGCGCAGGAGGCCTTCGACGACGTGGATGTCGCGGATGTCCAGGACGTGAGCCATGGGAAGCTCCTTGTGCAATGCAACAATTGTTGCGGCGCACATAGGCCCATACGTACGGCCGCGCAAGGTCCGGAGGGCGCCGGAGGGCGCTGATTGTTGCATTGCGGCGACACCCGTAGACTCAGGGCTCCCAGGTCAGGAGATCCGCCGGCTGGCAGGCGAGCTCGCGGCACAGGGCGTCGAGGGTCGAGAACCGCAGGGCCCTGGCGTCCCCGGCCTTGAGAATGGCCAGGTTGGCGGCGGAGACCCCCGTGCGGTCGGCCAGCTCGGCCAGGGACATCCGACGCTGGACAAGCAGCCGGTCGAGGTGAAGCCGGACGGGCATCAGATGGTGAGCTCCGACTCCCGGCGAAGCCGGGCGCCCTCCCGGAAGACCTCGGCGAGGACCACGACCACCAGGATGGAGAACCAGGCTGTCAGCGACAGGTTGGGACGGTCCGGCGCGGCCTGGGGCGGAAGGAGGGCGCCGAGGGTCCAGACCGCGTAGCGAACCAGCTCCAGCCAGGCGAGCCCGACGGCGACAACCCGGAGCCGGGTGACATTGTCCGGATGGAACGGGTCGCCCGCCTTGAGGGTGGCGAAGAGCTTCCGGAGGCTGCTGACGATCGTCAGGACGCCGCCGACAAAGAGGACGGCGGTTCCCAACCTGGCCAGGACCACCGCCCAGGCCTGCAGCGGGTCCAGGCCCTCAAACAGAACCAGCCGGGCGAAGGGCATGGCCGGATTGAAGGCGGCGAGGACCCCGTAAAGGAGACTTGCGCCCAGGATCGCCAGCACGACGAGCAACAGGCCCCAGACGACGTCCAGGACCGCCTTCATGAAACTGGAAAGCGAACCCGGCCCCAGGGTTCTCATGATCGGCATGTCGGCGCCCCCGGTTCCGTTCCGCCTCATCCGCCCTTATGTCGCGTCCTCCGCAGTTTTCGCGTTAAAATACGGTAATGGCCCGCCGACCCCGGAGCGTTTCATGGCGATCAGACTGGAGGCCGGGTCCCGGCTGGTGGTGGCGACCCACAATCCCGGCAAGGCCCGGGAGCTGGCCGAGATCCTGGAGGGCCGCTACCGGATCGTCACCGCCGGCGAGCTGGGCCTCGCCGAACCCGAGGAGACGGAGGCCACCTTCACAGGCAACGCCCTCCTCAAGGCGCGGGCGGCGGCCCTGGCCAGCGGACTGCCGGCCCTGGCCGACGACTCTGGCCTGTCCGTCCGGGGACTGGACGGGGCGCCAGGCGTCCTGTCGGCCCGGTGGGCCGGACCGGGCAAGGACTTCGCTCCGGCCATGGCGCGGATCGAGCGGGAGCTGACCGAGCGGGGCGAGGCCGACCGCCGGGCCTTCTTTACCTGCGCCCTGGCCCTGGCCTGGCCCGATGACCTGGCGGTGGTGGCGGAAGGGCGGATCGACGGCGACCTGGTCTTCCCGCCGCGCGGGGACCGGGGCTTCGGTTACGACCCCATCTTCCGGCCGGACGGCCATGACCTGACCTTCGGCGAGATGGATCCGGCGGCCAAGGACGCCATGAGCCACCGGGCCCGGGCCTTCTCGCGCCTGAAGGCGGCCCTGGCTTGAATCCCGGACCCGACGCACCGGGATTTGGCGTCTATGTCCACTGGCCCTACTGCGCCCGGATCTGCCCCTATTGCGACTTCAACGTCCATCGCGACCGGCGGCCCGGCGAGGCGGCGCAGCTGGCGAAGGCGATCCTCGAAGACCTGGTGCAGCGGCGGGAGGCGACGGGACCCCGAGGCCTGACCTCGGTCTTCTTCGGCGGGGGCACGCCCTCGCTCATGGACCCGGAGGCCGTGGCGGCGGTGGTGGCGGCGTGCCGGCGCCTCTGGGAGGTCGGCCCGGACCTGGAGGTCAGCCTGGAGGCCAATCCCACCGACGCCGAGGCTGGCCGGTTCGCCGCCCTGGCCGAAGCGGGTGTGAACCGCCTGTCCCTGGGCCTGCAGTCGCTGGAGGACGAGGCCCTCGCCCTCCTGGGGCGCAACCACGACGCGGCGGCGGGGCGGCGGGCGGCGGCGGCGGCGGCCCGGGTTTTCCCCCGGGTCTCCATCGACCTGATCTACGCCCGGCCCGGCCAGTCGCCCTCGGCCTGGGCGTCGGAACTGGACGCCGCCATCGCCCTGGGAGCCGGTCACATCTCGCCCTACCAGCTGACCATCGAGCCGGGGACCGCCTTCGAACGGGCGGTGCGGCGCGGCCGCCTGGCGCCTCCCGCCGATCCCCAGGCGGCGGACCTCTGGGATGTGACCCAGGACCGACTGACCCAAGCCGGCTTCGAGGCCTACGAGGTGTCCAACCACGCCCGGACGCCGGCGGACCGGTCGCGGCACAACCTCACCTACTGGCGGGGGGGAGACTGGCTCGGGGTCGGGCCCGGAGCGCATGGTCGCCTGACCGTCGAGGGACTACGGCGCGGGCAGGTCTGCCCCGCCCGTCCCGCCGACTACATCGCCGCCGTCGCCCGCGGCGAGGGGGCCGGCGAGGTCGAGGTCCTGTCGCCCCGGGACGCCGCCGTCGAACGGGTGCTGTCGGGGCTGAGGCTGGCGGAAGGGGTCGGCTTCGGTGAGCTCGTCGACCTGGACCTGTCGCCGGACGCGGCCGGGGTGCGCGACCTCGCATCGCAGGGCCTGCTGGCCGCCGACCCGGCGCGGCTCAGGGTCACCGACGACGGCCGCCGCCTGCTGGACTCCGTGCTGGAGCGCCTGCTGGCGGGCTGACCCCGCCCTGCCTTGCAAACGCCGCACAAAGCCGCGAAGGCTTGCCCATGAGCCGCAGACCGCCCCCGCCGCCCCTGTCCGACGCCCCCCTGGCGCCGGGCCTCTACCTGGTGGCGACCCCCATCGGGAACCTGCGCGACATCACTCTGAGGGCCCTGGACATCCTGTCGGCGGCGGACCTGGTGCTGGCCGAGGACACCCGGGTGACGGGCAAGCTGCTGGCCGCCTACGGCCTGTCCAAGACCCTGGCCCGCTATGACGAGCACGCCGGCGGGCGCACCGCGCCCCGGGCCCTGGCCCTGCTGGAGCAGGGCGGCCGGGTGGCCCTGGCCTCGGACGCCGGCACGCCCCTCGTCTCCGACCCGGGCTTTCCCCTGGTGCGGGAGGCCATCGCCCGGGGACTGCCCGTCTTCGCCGCGCCCGGCCCCTCGGCGGCCCTGGCGGCCCTGACCGTCTCGGGCCTGCCCGCCGAACGTTTCCTCTTCGCCGGCTTCCTGTCGCCGAAGTCGGCCGCCCGCAGGCGGGAACTGGCCGAACTGGCGGGGGTCCGCGCCACCCTCATCCTGTTCGAGGGGGGCAGCCGGCTGAAGGCCAGCCTTTCGGACATGGCGCAGGTGCTGGGTCCCCGACCTGCGGCCGTGGCCCGGGAGATGACCAAGCTTCACGAGACCCTGGTGCGGGGTCCCCTGGACGTCCTGGCCGCCGACCCGGCCCTGGACCACCCGCTCGGCGAAGTGGTGATCGTGATCGCTCCCGGCCGGGAGGAGGCCGCCACAGCGGACGACGCCGACGCGGCCCTGGCCGAGGCGTTGACCCGGCTCTCCCCCGGCGAGGCGGCCTCGGAGGTCGCCCGGGCCCTGGGCCTGCCCCGGCGCGAGCTCTATCGCCGGGCCCTGGACCTGAAGGGTGCCGGATGAGGGCGGCGGCGCGGCCCTGGCGGCGCCGGCTGGGCGCCCGGGCGCGGACCGGCGGCCGCCGCGCCGAATGGATCGCCCTGATCTGGCTGATGCTGAAGGGCTGGCGCATCCTGGGCTTTCGCCTGAAGACCCCCCAGGCCGAGATCGACATCCTGGCCCTGCGCGGGCGCGTCCTGGCGGTGGTGGAGGTCAAGTCCCGAGCCAGCCTGGAGGCGGCGCTCGAGGCGGTGGGTGCCGACCAGAGGGAGAGGCTGAGGCGTGCGGGCCAGACCCTGGCGGCTCGACGGCCGGACCTTGCCGGGCGTTCGGTGCGGCTCGACCTCGTTGCCCTCGCACCGGGCCGCAGGCCCCGGCATCTGCCCGACGCCTGGCCGGGGCTTTGATGGGCAGGGCTTTGATAGGCGGGGCTTTGACGGCGCGCCGGTGCCCCGTGCTAGAAGGCCCATCAAGAGGGAGCCCGCCATGAAGCTGAACGTCGCCGTCCAGATGGACCCGCTGGAGCACATCCGCATCCAGGGGGATTCCACCTTCGCCATGATGCTGGAGGCGCAGGCCCGGGGCCACGACCTCTTCGTCTACACGCCGGACCGGCTGGCCCTGGAGGGCGGAACCCTGATGGCCCGCGGCCGTTCCGTCCGGGTCAAGGACGTCCAGGACGAGCACGCCGCCTTCGGCCCCTGGGAACAGCGCGACCTGTCGGAGGCCGACGTGGTGCTGCTGCGCCAGGACCCGCCCTTCGACATGGCCTACATCACCACCACCCACTTCCTGGACGCCATCCACCCGAAGACCCTGGTGGTGAACAACCCGACCGAGGTGCGCAACGCGCCGGAGAAGCTCTACGTCACGACCTTTCCGGGCGTGCAGCCGCCGACCCTGATCACCTCGGACCTGGAAGCCCTCTACGACTTCCGCGCCCGGCACGGGGACATCGTGCTCAAGCCGCTCTACGGCGGCGGCGGCTCGGGCGTGGCCCGTCTGCTCGCGGACGACCCCAACCTCGACGCCCTTCTGGACCTGCACCGGATGATCGGCCGCGAGCCTGTGATCGCCCAGAAGTTCATCCCGGCGGTGACCAAGGGCGACAAGCGCATCCTGCTGGTGGACGGCGAACCGGTCGGCGCCATCAACCGGGTGCCGGCGCCGGGGCAGATCCGCTCCAACCTGGCCGTGGGCGGCCGGGCCGACGCCGTGGAGCTGACGGCCCGCGACCGGGAGCTCTGCGCCATCATCG
>JADCAS010000012.1 GCA_020401865.1 Phenylobacterium sp.
CTATCGAACGACTTGCGTGTGCAAGATTTGCTCGATCGAAAAGCTGGGAACAAAACAAAAACTGTAGCCGCTTCCGGGATAACAGACGCTCACCCGTTCCGGTTCCTTTTCCGAGGCCCCGCCATATGCGATTCCCCTGCCGTGGATGGCGAGGACGTGCCGGTGCGTCATTTCGGGGTGATCCTGGACCTGGCGTCCTGGCGGGCCCTGGCCGACCGGCTGGAGGCGGCGGGCGTGAACTTCATCATCCCGCCTCAGGTCCGTTTCCAGGGCCAGCCCGGCGAGCAGGCGACCCTCTTCTTCCTCGACCCCTCCGGCAACGCCCTGGAGTTCAAGGCCTTCGCCGACGACGCCAAGGTGTTCGCCCGGTGAGCGGCGTCGCCTTCGCCGACATCGAGGCGGCGGCGGAGCGGCTGGCGGGCCAGGCCGTCGTCACGCCGCTGATCGAGAGCCCGGCCCTGAACGAGAGGCTGGGCCTGCGGGTGCTGATCAAGCCCGAGTCCCTGCAGAGGGTGGGGGCCTTCAAGTTCCGCGGCGCCTTCAACCGCCTGTCGCAGATCGCCCCGGCCGATCGCCCACGCGGGGTGGTGGCCTTCTCCTCGGGCAACCATGCGCAGGGCGTGGCCCTCGCCGCCCGGCTTCTGGACATGCCGGCGGTGATCGTCATGCCGGCCGACGCCCCCGCAGTGAAGGTCTCGGCCACCCGCGGCTACGGCGCCGAGGTGGTCTTCTATGACCGCATGACCGAGAGCCGGGAGGCGATTGCGGCCCGATTGGCGGAAGAGAGGGGCGCGGTGATCGTGCCGGCCTACGATGACCCCGACATCATTGCGGGGCAGGGCACGGCGGGGCTGGAGCTGGCCCGGCAGGTGCAGGCCTTGGGGGCGGAGCTGGACCTGGTTGTCGGCCCGGTGGGCGGCGGCGGACTGATGGCGGGGGTGGCCATCGCGGTCCAGACCCTGTCGCCGAAGACCCGGATCGTGGGGGTCGAGCCCGAACTCTATGACGACGCCCGCCGGTCCCTGGTCAGCGGTCGGCGCGAGACGGCGGCGCCGACCGTGCGGACCCTCTGCGATTCCCTGGAGACCCCGTCGACGGGGGAGCTGACCTTCCCGATCCTGCGGGAGCGCCTCTCGGCCATCGTGACGGTGAACGACTCGGAGGTCGCGGAGGCCCTGAGGCTGGCCTTCTCCACCCTCAAGCTGGTGGTGGAACCCGGCGGCGCCGTGGGGCTCGCCGCCCTCATGGCGGGCAAGCTCCCGGAGGCGGCGCCCGGCGCCTGCGTGGGCCTTGTGCTGTCCGGGGGCAATGTGGATCCGGACCTCTTCACCCGGGTGCTGCGCGGAGAATTCTGACGCAGCGCTTCTGGCGGAAGCCGGCGCCAGGGGGTAATCACCCCTCCAGCCTTCTCTCCAAGGGGACCTGAATGACCCTCAAGCGCACCTTCCTGGCCGGCCTGTCGGCCCTTTTGATTTCCGCTCCCGCCCTGGCCGCAGACCTCGATCCGGTCCGCCTGACCCAGCATGTGAAGGTGCTGTCGGACGACGCCTTCGAGGGCCGGGCCCCGGACACCGAGGGCGAACGCAAGACCGTGGCCTACCTCGTCGAGCAGTTCAAAAGCTTCGGCCTCAAGCCCGGCGGCGACCTGCAGACGGACGGGACCCGGGCCTGGACCCAGGATGTGCCCCTGGCCCGGTTCGACACCGAAGGGCCGGTGGCCGTCAGCGTCAATGTCGCCGGCCAGGCCCGGACCTGGACACAGGGCGAACAGGTCGCCATCCGCGCCGCCCAGACCGGGATCGACCGACTGACCCTGAAGGACATTCCCATCGTCTTCATCGGCTATGGCGTGACCGCGCCGGAGCGGAACTGGGACGACTTCAAGGGCCTCGACATGAAGGGCAAGATCGGCCTGGTGCTGATCAACGACCCCGACTTCGAGACCGGACAGGGCGACTTCGGCGGCAAGGCCATGACCTATTACGGCCGCTGGACCTACAAGTTCGAGGAGGCCGCCCGGCGTGGGGCGGTCGGCTTCCTGGTGATCCACGAGACCGCCCCGGCGTCCTACGGCTGGGCGACGGTGAAGAACTCCAACACCAGCACCCTCTTCGACATCATCCGCGCCAATCCCGCCCAGTCTCACGCCCCCCTCGAGGGCTGGATCCAGCGCGACGCGACCGTGGACCTGTTCAAGGCGGCGGGCCTCGATTTTGAGGCGCTGAAGGCCAAGGCCCAGACCCGGGACTTCCGCCCTGTCGAGCTGACCGGCGTGACCTTCTCCACCGACTATGCCGTCCGGGCGCAGAAGATCATCTCGAAGAACGTCGTCGCGCGGAAGCCGGGGCGCCGCCATGCCGACGAGACCGTCATCTACACGGCCCACTGGGACCATCTGGGCGTGGGCGCGCCGGACGCCCGGGGCGACCGGATCTACAATGGCGCCCAGGACAACGCCCTGGGGATCGCCTCCCTGCTGGAGGTCGGCCGTCAGTACGCCCGCGCGCCGGCGCCGGATCGCTCGGTGGTCTTCCTCGCCGTAACCGCCGAGGAGCGGGGCCTGCTGGGCTCGGAGTACTATGCCGCCAATCCGCTCTATCCGCTGGCGACGACGGCGGGGGTGATCAACATGGACGGGGCTTCCACGGCTGGCCCGGCCAGGGATTTCACGACCTCGGGCGACGCGCCCCTGACCCTGCAGGACGACCTGGTGGCGCTCGCCGCCAAGCGGGACCGGGCCTACACGCCGGACCCCAATCCGGGCGCCGGCTACTTCTTCCGTTCGGACCATTTCCCCTTCGCCAAGCGCGGCGTGCCGGCCATCTCCTTCGGCTCCGGCCAGGACCTGGTCGAGGGCGGTCGGGCCCGGGGCGAGGCCCTGGCCAGGGACTATACGACCTTTCGCTACCATCAGCCCGCTGACGAATGGTCGCCCGACTGGAACCTGACCGGGGCGGCCCAGGACGGCGGCCTGCTCTACGACCTCGGCCGTGAGCTCGCCAATTCGCGCCGCTGGCCCGACTGGAAGGCGGGCTCGGAATTCCGCGCCGTCCGCGCCGCAACCGCGTCCCAGAGGCGATAGGGGTCGACGGGCGCTCGCCATGCCCTATGGTGACGCGCGTCATCTTTTGAGCGAGTCCATGCCCGACACCGCCTTCGCCCCCGCCGGAAAGCGCGAGATCACCAAGGCGCAGAACCGTCAGGCGATCCTCGATGCGGCGCGCGAGGTGTTCGGCGAGGTGGGGTTCGAGACGGTGACCGTGCGCGACATCATCCGCCGCACGGGCCTGGCCTCGGGGACCTTCTACAACTACTTCCGCTCGAAGGAGGAGGTCGCCGCCGCCCTGTCCCGGGACGGCGCCCGCCGCTTTTCGCCGGTGCTGAAGGCCCAGCGGGAGCGGGCCCGGACCTGGGAGGAGTTCGTCCGCGGGGCGCTCAGCGCCTATTACGGCTTCCTGGCCAGCGAGCATGACAACTGGATGGCCCGGCGTCCGGTGGGGGAGGCCGGTCTGACCGTCATGGGCGAGACGCCTGAAATGTCCGCCGTGTTCGAGGAGGTCCGCCGGTCCATCATCGACGAGGCCGAGCGGGGCGGGGCGCGGGGCGTGGACGCCGACTATCTGGCCGCCGCCTGCATCGGCCTGGCCCGGGAGGTCGGCCGCAAGATGCTGGCCCGGCGCCCCATCGACCCGGCGACGGCGACCGACTTCGCGGTGGCCCTGATCCTGCGCGGCACGGCGGGCCTGGCCGAGGCGGCGCGGTGAGCCGATCCGGTCAACAGCGGGCGATCCTGTCCTGGATCCTGTCCCTGCCGGCGCCGGTGCTGCGCCTGTTGTCGGGCGGCGTCGCCACCTACCGGGAGGGGCGGACCCTCGACCCCCGCCTTCAGTTCCTGGCCGCCGGCGCGCGCCGGGGTCGCCCGATGAGCGCCATGACCCCTGAGGAGGCCCGTCGCGCCAGCGCCGCCGCCTTCCGCGCCACCGCCGAGGCCCCGCCCTCCGGCGTACGCATCGAGGCCCTGACGGTTCCCGGCGGCGAGGGCGACCGCCCCGCCCGCCTCTACCGGCCTTCAAGGCCCTCGCCGGAGGTTCCCGTCCTGGTCTTCGCCCACATGGGCGGCGGTGTGATCGGCGACCTCGACACCACTGAGGGCTTCTGCGGTCGCCTGGCCGAGACCCTGCGCGGACCCGTGCTGTCCGTGGAGTACCGTCTGGCCCCCGAGCACCGGTTCCCGGCGGGATACGAGGATGTCCTGGCGGCCTTCCGCTGGGCCCGCGACAACGCCGGGGCCCTGGGCGCGCCTGCGGGGCGGGCGGCCATCGGCGGAGACTCCATGGGCGGGCTGTTCGCCGCCGCCCTGGCGCAGGAGCTGAAGAGGGCCGGGGAGCCCGGCCCTGAGCTGCAGCTGCTGGTCTATCCTTGCGTGGACCTGGCCAGCGAGACGCCCTCCATGACCGCCTTCGCCGACGCCTTTCCCCTGGACCGGGCCACGATGGACTGGTTCGTCGGCCACTATCTCCCGCCCGGCGCAGATCCCGCCGATCCACGCAATGCGCCGGGTCGCACCGGTGACCTGTCCGGCCTCGCGCCGGCCGTGATCGTCACCGCCGGCTTCGATCCCCTGGTCGACCAGGGCGAGGCCTACGCCCGCCGTCTCGCCGCCGCCGGCGTGCCGGTGGACTACCGACGCTATGACAGCCTGGTCCACGGCTTCACGGCCTTTGGCGGCGTGGTCCCGGAGGCCCACCGGGCCTGCGGGGAGATCGCCGGCCTGGTCGCCGCCCGGCTCTCCCAACCCCTTCGGAAGGACTGACCCATGCGTGCGCTCGTCGTCGAGGAACTGGCCGCGGAGTACGCCGGCTGCCGGGTCAAGGACCTGCCCGACCCAGTTCCGGGGCCGGGGGAGGTGCTGGTCAAGGTCCGGGCGGGGGCGGTGAACTTCCCCGACCTCATGCAGACCCGGGGCGAGCACCAGCACAAGCCGCCCGTCCCCTTCACCCCAGGCATGGAGATGGCCGGAGACGTCGTCGCGGTAGGCGAGGGGGTGACGGCATGGAAGCCAGGTGACGCCGTGGCGGGGGGCTCGCGCACCGGCGCCTTCGCCGAGTACGCCGTCAGTTCCGCCGCCGCCCTGCACCGCAAGCCGGAGTCCATGACCTACGGTCAGGCCGCCGGCTACCAGGTCTGCTATCTGACCGCCTGGGTCGCCCTGGTCCGCCGCGCCCAGGTGCAGCCGGGCGAGTGGGTCCTGGTGCATGGCGCCGCCGGGGGCACAGGCCTCGCCGCCGTCGACCTGGCGAAGCACCTCGGCTGCCGGGTCATCGCCGCCTCGGCCTCCGACGCCAAGCTGGCGGTGATCGAGAAGGAATACGCCCCCGATGCGGTGGTGAACGTCACCCAGGGCTTCAAGGACCGGGTCAAGGAGATCACGGGCGGCCGAGGCGCGGACGTCATCTACGATCCCGTCGGCGGCGACGTCTTCGACGAGAGCGTACGCTGCATCGCCTTCGACGGGCGCATCCTGTCCATCGGCTTCACCTCCGGCCGGCTGCCCGTGCTCCCCGTCAACTACGCCCTCATCAAGGGCTTCTCGGTCATGGGGGTCCGGGCGGGCGAGTACGGCCGGAAGTTCCCCGAGAAGGGTCGCGAGAACAACGAGGCCATCTGGAAGCTGGCCGCCGAGGGCGCCATGCATCCGCGGGTCGACCGGGAGTTCCCCCTGGACGGCTGGCGCAAGGCCTTCGACACCCTGGCCGAGCGGACCGTAGTGGGAAAGACCATTATCCGCCCCGACCTCTGAGGGCTCCTCCTGGCCCGGCGGGCCCCGACGCCATTGACAGGGGGGCGGGCATCCCCTATTCCCCGCGCCTCGTTTTGTCCCGGAGCTGGTCCCGTGAAGCGCACCTTTCAGCCCTCCCGTCTCGTGCGCGCGCGCCGTCACGGCTGGCGCGCCCGCATGGCCACCAAGAACGGCCGCAAGGTCGTCGCCCGCCGCCGGGCCAAGGGCCGCAAGCGCCTGACCGCCTGACCGGGCGACGCAGGCGAACCTCAGGGCCCTCCGGATGGAGGAACCCGCCCCTCTCCCAAGTCTCCGTCTCGAACGGCTCCGGACCCGTCCGGGCTTCCTCGCCGTCGCCAAGGGTCGCGCGTGCGCCCGGGGCGCTGTCCTGTTGCAGGTCCGGGATCGCGCCGACGGCGACGACCTCGTCCGGGTAGGCTTCACCGCCACCCGCCGGATCGGCGGGGCGGTGGTCCGCAACCGGGCCAAGCGCCGCCTGCGCGAGGCCGCCCGCCTGCTCGTGCCGGTCCTGGGACGCCCCGGATGCGACTATGTCCTCATCGCCCGGGGCGGAACGCCGACCCGTCCCTGGCCGCGTTTGCTTGACGACGTGAAAACCGCGCTGATAAGCCTCGCGGCCGAGGGCGACCGCCCTGCCCGCGCGCCTGACCGCGCCCCCTCTTCAACAGACTGAGCGCGCGATCGAATGCCCGACAATACGAACCGCAACACGATCCTCTTCGTCGTCCTCTCGATGGCCCTGCTGTTCGGCTACCAGGCCCTGGTGCTGGGCCCGCAGAACAAGCAGAGGGAGGCCGAGCTGAGAGCGCGTGAAGGCGCCCAGGCCGTCCAGCCATCGGGCTCGCCTGCGGCGACCGTCCGGCCGGAGGGTCCGGTCTATGTCTCAAGGGCCGCCGCGCTTGGCGGCTCCCCCAGGGTTGCGGTGGACACACCCGCCCTCCAGGGCTCCCTGTCTCTGCGCGGGGGCCGGATCGACGATCTCTTCCTGAGGGACTATCGGGTCACCGTTGATCCGGGGTCGCCTCCCGTGGAGCTGCTCCGGCCCGAGGGGATGCGTGACGCTTGGTTCGCCGAGTTCGGATGGACCGGCGCCAACCTGCCGGGCCTGCCGTCGTCTGGTTCCCAGTGGACCCTCGTGCAGGGTGACCGGCTCTCCCCCGGCCGGCCCGTGGTGCTCCGTTACGATGCAGGCCAGGGGCTGGCCTTCACCCGTCGGATCGAGGTGGACGACAAGTTCATGTTCACCATCACCGATACGGTCGCGAACAGCCTGTCCAATCCCGTGACGATCGCACCCTATGCTGCAGTCCAGCGCCGCGGCGCCCCCGCAGTCCCCGCGATGAACGCTCATGAAGGCGCCGTCGGGGTCATGGACGGCGTTCTGGAGATGCTGAACTATAACCAGCTGAAGAAGGAGGAGGAGAAGGGCTTCTCAGCCACCGGCGGCTGGCTCGGCATCACCGACAAGTACTGGCTGGCGGCGGTGGTTCCCGAGCAGACAGAGAAGGTGAACGCAGCCTACAGGACCACCCAGGTCTCCGGCGTCGACATCTTCGAGGCTAACTTTGTCGCCCAGCCACGGGTCGTTCAGCCCGGGGGGACCTACACCCACGTGAGCCGTCTCTTCGCCGGCGCCAAGACGGTTCCGGTCCTCCGGACCTACGAGGACACCCTGGGGATCCCGCGGTTCGAGGACGCCGTCGACTGGGGCAGGCTGTTCTTCATCACCAAGCCCGCCTTCTGGCTTCTCGAGGTTTTCAACGGCCTGCTCGGCAGCTTCGGCCTCGCCATCCTGGCCCTGACCGTCGTGGTCCGCCTGCTGATGTTCTATCCGGCCAACCTGTCCTACGAGTCCCTGACCAAGATGAAGAAGGTCCAGCCGCAGGTGGAGGAGCTCCGCGCCCGGTTGAAGGACGATCCGCAGAAGCAGCAGCAGGAGCTGATGCGGCTCTATCAGTCGGAGAAGATCAACCCGCTGATGGGCTGCCTGCCCATGCTGGCGACCATCCCGGTCTTCCTGGCGCTCTTCAAGGTGCTGTCCGTGGCCATCGAGATGCGCCATGCGCCCTTCTACGGCTGGATTCAGGACCTCTCGTCCCGCGATCCGACAACCCTCCTGAACCTGTTCGGTCTGATCCCTTGGGATGTTGCGACGACTCCCTTCATCGGTGGCTTCCTGAATACCTACTTGCACATCGGTGTCTGGCCCCTGGCCTACGGCGTTACGCAGTGGCTTTCCATGAAGATGAGCCCCCCGGCGCCGGATCGCATCCAGCAGCGGATCATGGAGCTCATGCCGGTGATCTTCACCTTCGTCATGGCCCCGTTCGCCGTCGGCCTCATGATCTACTACACGTGGAGCAACGTTCTCACGATCCTCCAGCAGTACGTCATCATGCGAAAGTACCAGGTGGAGAACCCGATCGATGACTTCCTGAATCGCCTGAAGGCGCGAAGGGCCCCCGGGTGAGCCCCGGGGACGCCCGGGAACCCGACCCAGGCGACGACTCCCACGAGGAGATCGAAGCGGCGCGCGTGCTGTTCGCCCGGCCGGCGGTCTTCATGATGGGTGCGGTCTCGGTGACCG
Source organism: Phenylobacterium sp. (assembly GCA_020401865.1). GTDB lineage: Bacteria > Pseudomonadota > Alphaproteobacteria > Caulobacterales > Caulobacteraceae > Phenylobacterium. The sequence continues at coordinate 8,388 of JADCAS010000012.1, forward strand.
GCCTGCCGGAGCCGGACCTGCCGGAAGTGGCCTTCGCCGGCCGCTCCAACGTGGGCAAGTCCTCCCTGATCAACGCCCTGGTCGGCCAGAAGCACCTGGCGCGCGCCTCGAACGAGCCGGGGCGGACCCGCGAGGTCAACTTCTTCGTGGTCGACGACCGTCTGCGCCTGGTGGACCTGCCCGGCTATGGCTGGGCCCGGGCCGCCAAGGGCGAGGTGAAGAAGTTCCAGGCCCTGGGCCGGGACTATCTGCGCGGCCGGCCCAACCTGCGCCGGGCCTACCTCCTGATCGACGCCCGCCACGGCCTGAAGGACGTGGACGAGGAGCCCATGGCCGCCTTCGACAAGGCGGCCGTCTCCTACCAGGTGATCCTGACCAAGGCCGACAAGCTCAAGCCCGCCGAGGTCGAGGCCGTCCGCGCCCGCACAGAGGCGCAAATCGCCAAGCGGCCCGCCGCCTTCCCGGGGGTGATCGCCACCTCCTCGGAGAAGGGGACCGGCCTGCCGGAACTGCGCGCCGCCATCGCCCGCGCCTGCGGGATCGGGGACTCGCCTGACGCGGCGTGAGGCGGCATAGAGTCCCGTCCTAGGCAAAGGACGACGGGAGGCCCCATGCTCGACACTTCAGGACGCACCCTCTTCGACGAGGACCTGTCGATCTTCCGCGAGCAGGTGCGCAAGGTCTACGCCCAGCACCTCGTCCCCAACCTCGACCGCTGGGAGGAGGAGGGCGTGGTGGACCGGGCCTTCTGGCGGGCCTGCGGCGAGGCCGGCCTGCTCTGCCCGCAGGTCCCGCAGGCCTATGGCGGCCTGGACCTGGACTACCGCTACAACGCCGTCATCGGCGAGGAGCTGACCTATGCCGGCTCGACGGCGGGCATCACCCTGCAGTCGGACATCGTCGCGCCCTACCTCATTCATTACGCCAGCGAGGACCTCAAGCAGGTCTGGCTGCCGAAGATGGTGTCCGGCGAGGCCATCGCCGCCATCGCCATGACCGAGCCCGGCGCCGGGTCCGATCTGCAGGGGGTGCGCACCACCGCCCGCCGGGTCGGCGACGACTACGTCATCTCCGGGTCCAAGACCTACATCACCAACGGGCAGAGCGCCGATATCATCGTCGTCGTGGCCAAGACCGACCCGGACAAGGGCGCCAAGGGCATCTCCCTGATCCTGGTCGAGGCGACCCGGGAGGGATTCCGGCGCGGCCGGAACCTGGACAAGATCGGCCAGAACTCCGCCGATACCTCCGAGCTCTTCTTCGAGGATGTCCGGGTCCCCGCCGGCAACCTGCTGGGCCAGGAGAACCAGGGCTTTGTCTACCTGATGACCCAGCTGCCGCAGGAGCGGCTGCAGATCGCCATCTCTGGCCAGGCCGGCGCCCAGCGCGCCTTCGACGAGGCCGTGAAGTTCACCAAGGACCGCAAGGCCTTCCGCCAGACCGTCTTCGACTTCCAGAACACCCGCTTCACCCTGGCCAACCTGAAGGCCAAGCTGCAGGCGGGATGGGCGCACCTGGACTGGTGCACGGCCCGGCATCTGCAGGGCGAGCTGACGGCGGCCGAGGCCTCGGCGGCCAAGCTCTTCCACACCGAGCTGCAGTGGGAGGTCTGCGACGCCGCCCTTCAGCTGCACGGCGGCGCCGGCTACATGAACGAGTACCCCATCGCCCGCCTGTGGCGCGACGCCCGGGTGCAGCGCATCTACGGCGGCACCTCGGAGATCATGAAGGAGGTCGTCGCCCGATCCATCTGACCTGGCTGCGGGGCCCGCGACGGCGCCTCGGCAGGCCCCCTCCGTCGCGCTGCGCGCGCCACCTCCCCCTGAAAGGTGGAGGAATTTCAGCATCTTAATTGCTCCCCTGCGGGGGAGCTGTCGGCGAAGCCGACTGAGGGGGCGCCGGGACCTAGGGGCGGCGGACCGTCTGTCCGCCCTTCATGACGAAGACGGGCCCCTCCAGGACCCGGATGTCGGCGAGGGGATCGCCCTTCACGCCCACCAGATCGCCCCAGGCGCCCGGCTTGATCTGGCCGACCTGGCCGGCCTGACCCAGGGCCTCGGCGGCGTTGATCGTGGCGGACTGCAGGGCCTGGAGGGGCGTGGCCCCCCACTGGACCATGACCGCGAACTGCCTGGCGTTGTCGCCGTGCGGATAGACCCCGGCGTCGGTGGCGTAGACCATCTTCACGCCAGCCTTCAGGGCCTTCTGGAAGTTCTGCCGCTGGATCAGGCCGATGTCCCGGTCCTTCTGGAGGTTCTCCTCGAGCACCCCGTTCTTCGCGCCCTCGGCCTGGGTGTAGTCGGTGTTGTAGATGTCCATGGCGAACCAGGCGCCCTTGCGGACCGCCAGGCGGATGCCCTCGTCGTCCACCAGGCTGACGTGCTCGATGGTGTCGACCCCGGCCTCGAGGGCCTGGCGGATGCCCGAGGCGCCATGGGCGTGGGCGGCGACCTTCATGCCCGCGGCGTGGGCCTCGTCCACCACTGCCTGCATTTCCGCCAGGGTCATCTGCTGGGCGCCGGGGGACGAGCCCCGCGAGAAGACCCCGCCCGTGGCGCAGATCTTGATCACCTCGGCGCCATACTTGCGCATCTTCCGCACCATCTTCCGGGCCTCGTCCGGGCTGTCGACGACGGCGGGGCTCTGCTCGTTCATGGACGGCGGGAAGAAGGTGGAGTCGCAGTGCCCCCCCGTGGCGCCGATGGCGTAGGCCGCCGGCACGATGCGCGGGCCCGGAACAAAGCCTTCCTCGATGGCCTGCTTCAGGCCGACGTCGCCGTATCCCTCCGACCCGACGTTCCGGATGGTGGTGAAACCCGCCTCCAGGGTGGATTTCGCATGGGCGACGCCGATGGCCGTCCAGAAGGAGTCCGTGAACAGCAGGCTGTTGTAGCCGCCGTAGAGGGGGGAGGAGGTGATGTGCACGTGCATGTCGATCAGCCCGGGCACAAGGGTGACGCCCGGCAGGTCGACCCGCTCGGCGCCCTCCGGGACCGCGTCGCCCTGGCGGCCCACCCGGGTAATCCGGCCGTCAGTGATCAGGACCTGGGGCTTTTCCACGCGGGTGCCGGTCGCCACGTCGATCATCCGCTCGGCGGTGACCGCGACGGTGGTCGCCTGGGCAGGAAGCGCGGCGAGGCCCATGAGGGCGGCGGCGGTGGCGAGGCGGGCGGTCAGGCGCATGGGCGGCTCCGGCGGAGGGGGCGGTGCGCCTTCCTAGCACGGCCCGGCCCTGCTCCAACCCCGTGACGCGGCGGGCGGGTGACAGAGGGGCCCGTGTCCGGTATCGGACCCCCGACGCGTGCAGGAGGTCCCGGACTTGAGCGAGACGTCATCGACGAACTCTGCGGCCGAGGAGCAGGGCTGGGCCACCGCCCGGACCCTGGCCGAGGCCCTGCCCTTCATCCAGCAGTACGACCGTGAGACCGTAGTCATCAAATATGGCGGCCACGCCATGGGCCAGGAGGAGACGGCGCGCCTGTTCGCCGCGGACGCCGTCCTCCTGAAGCTGCTGGGCCTGCATCCGGTCGTGGTGCACGGCGGCGGCCCTCAGATTTCGCGCATGCTGGACAAGGCCGGCGTCAAGTCGACCTTCGTCGACGGCCTCAGGGTCACCGACCAGGCCACCATGGAGGTGGCCGAGATGGTCCTGTCCGGGGCCATCAACAAGGAAATCGCCAACTGGATCACCCTGGCCGGCGCCGAGGCCGACGTCCGCGGGGTGGGCCTGTCGGGCAAGGACGCCCGCCTCATCACCGTGGAAAAGGCCACCCGGACCCGCAAGGACCCGGACAGCCAGATCGAGCAGGTCGTGGACCTGGGCTTCGTGGGCGAGCCGACCCGGATCGATCCCCAGCTGATCCAGGGCCTGATCTCGGCCGAGCATGACTACATCCCGGTCATCGCCCCCATAGGCGTGGCCGAGGACGGCCAGACCTACAACATCAACGCCGACACGGTGGCGGGCGCCCTGGCCGGCGCCCTGAAGGCCAAGCGCATGCTGCTGCTGACCGATGTGGCGGGCGTTCTGGGCGCCGACGGGGAGCTCATCCGGCAGATGTCCGTGGACGAGGCCCGGGCGGCCATCGCCTCGGGCGTGGCGTCGGGCGGCATGATCCCCAAGCTGGAGACCGCCATCGCCGCGGTCGAAGCCGGGGTCGAGGCGGTGGTCATCCTGGACGGGCGACGGGCCCACGCCATGCTGGTCGAGCTGTTCACAGAGCACGGGTCGGGAACCCTCATCACCCGATGACCCCGGACCTCAGCCACATCGACACCTGGCTGTTCGACCTGGACAACACCCTCTACCCGGAGGAGTCCGGCTTCATGCGCCAGGTCGAGAGCCGCATGACCGCCTTCGTCATGAAGGTGACGGGACTGGAGCGGGACGCCGCCTTCGCTCTGCAGAAGACGTACCTGGCCGAGCATGGCCTGACCCTGGGCGGGCTCATGCGCCACCACGGGGTGGACCCGCAGGACTTCCACGCCCTGTTCCACGACCTCAGCCTGGACGCCCTGGCGCATGATCCCGAGCTGCTGGTCGCCCTGGCCCGCCTGCCCGGCCGTCGGCTGATCTTCACCAACGCCGACGATTTCCACGCCGAGCGGGTGCTGAACCACCTGGGCCTGACGCACCTGTTCGACCAGGTCTTTCACATCCACTCCTTCGGCTTTGCGCCCAAGCCCGACCCCCTGGGCTTCATGCGGATGATCGAGGGCCACGGCCTGGACCCCGCCGCCACCGCCTTCTTCGAGGACTCCGAGCGCAACCTGAAGCCGGCCCACGACCTGGGCATGACCACCGTCCTGGTGGGCCCCCGGGCGCTGGCCTCCGAGGCGCCCTTCGTCCACCATCGGACGGGCAAGCTCGCGCCCTTCCTCAATCACGCCCGCCTCCGGGAGACCGCCTGATGAGCCTGACCTACGCCGACCTCCGCGCCGAGATCGAAGCCGCCTGGGAGGCGCGCGACCAGGTTTCGACCGCCACCACCGGCCCGGTGCGCACCGCCGTCGACGAGACCCTGCGCCAGCTCGACAGCGGCGACCTGCGCGTCGCCACACGGGGCGAGGACGGCGTCTGGAGCACCCACCAGTGGGTCAAGCAGGCCATCCTCCTGTCCTTCCGCCTGAACCCGAACCGTATGCATCATGCTCCGGGGCCAGGACCCTACTGGGACAAGGTGGACACCAAGTTCGAGGACTGGAGCGAATCCCGCTTCGAGGCCGCCGGCTTCCGCGCCGTGCCCGGCTGCGTGGTGCGCAAGGGCGCCTTCATCGCCCGCAATGTGGTGCTGATGCCCTCCTTCGTGAACATCGGCGCGTTCGTGGACGAGGGGACCATGGTCGACACCTGGGCCACGGTCGGGTCCTGCGCCCAGATCGGCAAGAATGTGCACCTGTCCGGCGGCGCCGGGATCGGCGGGGTGCTGGAGCCCCTGCAGGCCAACCCGACCATCATCGAGGACAACTGCTTCATCGGCGCCCGTTCAGAGGTGGCCGAGGGGGTGATCGTGCGCGAGGGCAGCGTGCTGTCCATGGGCGTTTACCTGACCTCCACCACGCCCATCATCGACCGCCGCACCGGCGAGGTCTTCACCGGCGAAGTGCCGCCCTATTCGGTGGTCATGTCCGGGAGCCGCCCGAGTCCGCACGAGGGCCTGCCCGGGACCTACTGCGCGGTGATCATGAAGACGGTGGACGCCCGCACCCGGGCCAAGACCTCCATCAACGAACTCCTGAGGGACTAGGCCCATGGCCGGGATCGACGCCGTCGAGCTGACCCGCGAGCTGATCCGCCGCCCCTCCGTGACGCCGGCCGACGCCGGGGCCATGGATGTGGTCGAGCAGGTCCTTGAGGGCCTGGGCTTCACCTGCCGCCGGATGCGGTTCGGTGAGATCGAGAACCTCTACGCCCGGATCGGGACGGCCCGGCCCCACCTCTGCTTCGCCGGCCACACCGACGTGGTGCCGGTGGGCGACGCCGCTGCCTGGAGCCGCGAGGCCTTCGCCGCCGACATCGTCGACGGGGTGCTCATCGGCCGGGGGGCGGTGGACATGAAGAGCGCCATCGCCGCCTTCGCCGCCGCCGCCGCTTCGACCCTGGCCGAGGGGGCGGTGACGGGCTCCCTGTCCTTCCTCATCACCGGAGACGAGGAGGGCGCAGCGCTCGACGGCACCAAGCGGGTGGTCGAAACCCTGAGGGCCGAGGGCGAGGTCATCGACCACTGCATCGTCGGCGAGCCGACCAGCGCCGAAAGCTTCGGGGACATGGTCAAGATCGGCCGCCGGGGCTCCATCAATGTCGGGATCCGGGTCGAGGGGATCCAGGGCCACGTGGCCTATCCGCACCGGGCGGCCAATCCCGTGCCGGTCCTGATACGCCTGCTGGCGGCCCTGCAGGCCCGGGTGCTGGACGAGGGCTATGTCGACTTCCAGCCCTCCAACCTTGAGGTCACCACCATCGACGTGGGCAACCCCACCCCCAACCTGATCCCCGCCGTCGCTACGGCGCGGCTGAATATCCGCTTCAATCCCGCCCACCGGGGCGCAGACCTGGCCGCCTGGATCCAGGCCGAGGCCGACCAGGCGGCGGAAGGCTTCCCCGGGACGATCACCCTGACCCCGGCGATCAGCGGCGAGGCCTTCCTGACCGAGCAGGGGCCCTTCACCGAACTGGTGGCCGGAGCCGTCGAGGCGGTCTCGGGCCAGCGACCGGACCTGTCGACCACGGGGGGAACCTCCGACGCCCGCTTCCTCCGCGCCCTCTGCCCGGTGGTGGAGCTGGGCCTGGTGGGCCGCACCATGCACGCCGTCGACGAGCGGGCGCCGGTGGAGGAGATCCGCCGACTGCAGACCGTCTACGAGACCCTGATCCGCCGCTACTTCGCCGCGCCGCCCTCGGCGTAGGACACGCCTGTCAGGACGAGACCCGTCGCGGGCGCGACAGGACCGCAGGACCGGCGGTCCCGGGCCTCCAGGGCCGCCTTCACGTCCTGGGCCGTCCAGCGCCCGATCCCGACCTCGGCCAGGGTCCCCGTCATCGACCTGACCTGCCGGTGCAGGAAGGAGCGCGAGGCGAAGCTGAGCCAGACCTCCTCGCCCCGCCGGCTGACCTCGGCGACGTCCAGGGTCTTGACCGGCGACTTCGCCTGGCAGGCGAGGTCGCGGAAGGTGGTGAAGTCGTGATGGCCCACCAGGACCTGGGCGGCGGCGTGCATGGCGTCGGCGTCCAGGGGCGCCTTGACGTGCCAGACCCGGCCCCGGTCCAGGGCCGGGGGCGCCGGACGGTTCAGGATTCGGTAGAGGTAGCGCCGCTCGGTGGCCGAGAAGCGGGCGTGCCAGCCCTCCGGCGCGACTTCGGCGTCCAGCACCACCACCGCGTCGTCGATAAGATGGGCGTTGAGGGCGTTGCGCACGGTGTCCGCTGGCCAGGCCTTCGACAGGTCCACGTGCACCACCTGGCCTGTGGCGTGGACGCCGGTGTCGGTGCGCCCCGCAGCCTGCAGGCGCACGCTCTCGCCCGTGAAGGCCAGGACCGCCCGCTCCACCGCGCCCTGGACCGTGGGCAGGTCGCCCTGGGCCTGGAAGCCCTTGTAGGGGCCGCCGTCATACTCGAGGGTCAGGCGGTAGCGAGGCATCAGGCAAGCTGCATCCCGGCGGGCAGGGGCAGGCCGCGCAGGAAGTCAGCGGCGTCCTGCGGCCCGCGGCCCTCGCGCTGCAGACGCAAGAGGCGCACCGCGCCCTCCCCCGTCGCCACCAGGAGGGCGTCGTCCAGGACGGTTCCCGGCGCCCCCGACCCGGCCTCGGCCCGGCTCAGCAGGGCCTTGACCCGCACCGGACCCCGGGGGCCGGGGGCTTCGAACCAGGCGCCAGGGAAGGGCGACAGGCCGCGGATCTTGCCATCCAGCTCGGCGGCGGGCCGGCTCCAGTGCAACCGGGCGGTGCGGGGGCTGATCTTCTTGGCGTAGGTCGCCCCCTCGGCGGCCTGCGGCGTCTCCACCGCCCGGCCGGCGGCGATGTCGGCCAGGGTTGCGACCAGCAGGCCGGCGCCCGCCTGCGCCATGCGATCGTGCAGGGTCCCGGCGGTCTCATCCGGCCGGATGTCGAGGCGGGCGGTGGCGAGGATCGGCCCCTCGTCCAGGCCCTCGGTCATGCGCATCACCTGGACGCCGGTCACCTCGTCGCCGGCCATGATGGCGCGCTGGATGGGCGCGGCGCCGCGCCAGCGCGGCAGGAGGGAGGCGTGCAGGTTGAAGGCGCCCAGGCGCGGCGCCTCCAGCACCTCGCGGGGCAGGAGCTGACCGTAGGCCACCACCACCGCAGCGTCGAGGTCAAGGGCGCGGAAGGCCTCGATTTCGGCGGGATCACGCAGCGAGGCCGGGGTGCGGATGGACAGGCCAAGGGACTCCGCCAGGGCCTGCACCGGCGAGGGACGGAGCGCCTGGCCGCGGCCGCGCGGCGCCGGCGGCTGGGCGTACACCGCGGCGACCTCATGGCCGGCCTGCGCCACGGCGTTGAGGCAGGCGGCGGCGATGTCGGGGGTTCCGAGGAAGGCGAGGCGCATGGGGCGGGTTTACCCCTCCCGCGGCGGCGAGGAAACTGAAAGGGGGGGGAACCGGAAGGGCCGGATCAGCCTGTACGGGCCAGCTTGCGCACCCGGGCCACCGCCCGCTCGCGCTTGAGCCGGGACAGGTGGTCGATGAAGAGTACGCCCTTCAGGTGGTCCATCTCATGCTGGATGCAGACGGCGAACAGGCCCTCGGCGTCCTCGACCACCTCCTGGCCGTTGTAATCGAGATACCTCAGCTTCACCCGGGCGGGGCGGTCCACCTCGTCGTAGACCTCGGGTACGGACAGGCAGCCCTCCTCGTAGGGGGCGGTTTCCTCCGAGGCCCAGAGAATCTCGGGATTGACGAAGTAGCGGGGCTGGGGCGGCTCGTCCTGCCGGGCCAGGTCCATGACGATCACCTGCTTGGGCACGCCCACCTGGATGGCGGCCAGGCCGATGCCGGGGGCCGCGTACATGGTCTCCAGCATGTCGTCCATCAGCAGGCGCAGGTCGTCGTCCACCGCCGCGACGGGGGTGGAGACCTGCTTCAGCACAGGGTTGGGGACGGTGAGGATTTCGCGCAGGGCCATGGTCTCGCCAGTTAGGGACGGGCCCCGGCAGCGTCAAGCCGCACCGTCCTCGTCCTTCGGGTCCAGCCGGGCGAGGGGACGCACGCCGGTCTCGATGTGAGGCAGCTCCGGCATGGGCTTGCCCTCGTGGTCCACGCCCAGGGCCTCGAAGCGCCGGGCCTGGGGCAGGACGCGGCTCTCCAGGGACCCGACCACCTGGTTGTAGCGCTCCACCGCCTGGGTCAGGGCCTTGCCCACCCCGGCCACATGGCCGCCCATGTCGGACAGGCGCTTGTAGAGCTCGCGGGCGACCCGGGCGATCTCGGCGGCGCCCCGGGCCTGGTCCTCCACCCGCCAGCCGTAGGAGACGGCCTTGCACAGGGCGAAGAGGGTGGTGGGCGTGACCACCACCACCTTCTGGGCCATGGCCTCGTTCAGGAGGTCCGGCTGGCGGTCGAGGGCGGCCACCAGGAAGCTGTCGCCGGGGATGAACATGGCCACGAAGTCGGCGCTGCCGCCCAGCTCGTCCTGGTAGCCCCGGGAGGCCAGGGTGCGCACGTGGGTGCGGACGCTGTCGGCGTGACGGGCGAGGGCGGCCTCGCGCTGGGCCTCGTCCGGGGCGTCCTGGGCGTCGAGGAAGGCGCCGATGGAGACCTTGGCGTCGATGACCAGCTCGCCTCCGCCGGGCATGCGCACCACCACGTCGGGCCGCTGCCGGCGCTCGCCGGAAGTGACCGTGACCTGCTCGAGAAAGTCGAACCGGTTCTGCAGGCCGGCCATCTCCAGGACGTTGCGCAGGGTCTGCTCGCCCCAGCGTCCCTGAACGCCGACCCCCCGGCGCAGGGCGGCGGTGAGCTTCTGGGTCTCGTCCCGGGCGGCGGTGGAGGCCTGGAGGAGGGCGCCGATCTGCTCGCGCAGGCCGCCGGTCTCCTGCGCACGGGCGGTCTCCATGTCGGTGACCTGCTTCTGGAACTTCTCGAGGGTCTCGGTCACGGGCTTGAGCTGGCCGGCCAGCTTCTCCTCGGCCAGCTTTTCCCGCAGCTCGAAGCTCTCATTGGCCCGGGCGAGGAGCTGCTCGGCGATGGCCCCGGCGGCCTCGGCCTGCAGCAGCTCGGCGTTACGGGCGGCCATGTCCTCGATGACCTGGACCCGGGCGGCGGCGGACTGGAGGTCGAAGATCCGCGCCTCGGCGCGATCGGCCCGGCCCCGCTCGAGCACGGCCCAGACCACGGCGACCAGGGTCAGAGCGAAACCCAGGAGGGCGATGAGAAGTTCGGAGTTCATGAAGTGTTCCTAGGCGGGATTCGCCACCGTGTCACGACTCAGGCCGGGCGGCGGGCGCGCAGGGCCTGGGTCAGGGTGCCGTCGTCCAGCCAGTCCAGCTCGCCGCCTACGGGCACGCCCCGGGCCAGCAGGGTGACCTCGGCTCCGGAAGCGGCGAGGCGCTCGGCGAGATAGTGGGCGGTGGTCTGGCCATCCACCGTGGCGGGAAGGGCGAGGATGACTTCCCGAACGCCGCCGGCCGAGACCCGGGCGACGAGGTCGGCCACCCGCAGGTCCTCGGGGCCGACGCCGTCCAGGGCCGAGAGCAGACCGCCCAGGACGTGGTATCGTCCCCGGAACGCTCCGGCGCGCTCCAGCGCCCAGAGGGCGCCGGCCTCCTCCACCACGCAGATCAGGCCCGGATCGCGCGTTCCGTCCGCGCAGACCGTGCACGGGTCCCGGGTGTCGAGGGCGCCGCAGGCGCTGCAGGCCCGGACCTTGGCCGCCGCGTCCGCCAGGGCCTCGGCGAGGGGGGTCATGAGCTGCTCGCGCCGCTTCAAAAGCGTGAGGGCGGCGCGGCGCGCAGAGCGGGGTCCCAGTCCGGGCAGGCGGGACAGGAGGCTGATCAGCCTTTCGATCTCGGGTCCGGCGGATGCGGCCAAGGCCCCTGCCTCCAATGGGTCGGTAACAGGTCTCAGGGTGCACCCCGGGGGGTGATTCTGTCCAAGCCCACGCGTCGCAGACGGATGAGGACATGGTGCGGGGCCCCCGCACCGCACCGCGATCGGTCATCCGTCCCGGCCTCCGCCCCATTGAGGCCACAGGCCTGCAGGACTAGGGTCGAATCGTTGGCGACAGGAACAGACGCACCCATGGCCCGGATCACCCTCGTGGACGACGACGAGAACATCGTGACCTCAGTGAGCCTTGCGCTCGAGAGCCAGGGGCATTCGGTCAAGGCCTACTACGATGGCGCCTCGGGTCTGGCGGCTCTCGAGAACGACCCGCCCGACCTGGCCATACTGGACGTCAAGATGCCGCGGATGGACGGGATGGAGGTGCTTCGGCGACTGCGCCGCACCTCGGATCTGCCGGTGATCATTCTCACCTCAAAGGACGATGAGATCGACGAGCTCCTGGGGTTCAACCTCGGCGCCGACGACTACATGCACAAGCCCTTCAGCCAGCGCCTGCTCATCGAGCGGGTGAAGGCGGTCCTGCGGCGCGCCAGCGGCGGGGCGGACGAGAGCGGGGATGAGCCCGAGGAATCCGCCACCCGGGCGCTCAGGCGCGGCCGTCTGACCCTGGACCCGGCCCGGCACGACTGCCTGTGGAACGACCGGCCGGTCAAGCTGACCGTCACCGAGTTCCTGCTGATCCAGGCCCTCGCCCAGCGGCCCGGCTTCGTGAAGAGCCGGGACAACCTGATGGACGCCGCCTACGACGATCAGGTCTATGTGGACGACCGCACCATCGACAGCCACATCAAGCGGATGCGTCGCAAGTTCCGGGAGGTCGACCCCGAGTTCGACGCGATTGAAACCCTCTATGGCGTCGGATACCGGTACCGCGAGTCCTGAGCCGGCGCGGCGGCGGTGGCGCGGGCCGCCCTCGTCGCGCCTGGGCCGGCTCATCCTCGCCCTCAACCTCCTGGGCCTGGCGGTCCTCATCGTCGGCTCCCTGGTGCTCAACGAGCTTCGCCGGGGGCTGGTGGAGGCGCGGATCGACAGCCTCACCACCCAGGGGGAGCTGATCGCCACCCTCATCGACCAGGCGGCCACCGTCGGGGAGCCCGTCCCCGCCCTCGACGCCGCCCGGGCCAGCGAGATCCTCCGGCTGCTCGCCAACCCCGGAGTCCAGAGGGCGCGCCTGTTCGACGCCCAGGGCCAGCTCGTCGCCGACAGCGACTGGATCGCCGACCGGGTGGAACAGAAGCCCCTGCCGCCGGCCCGGCCCCGCGGATCGCCGGCCGCCGCTCCGGAGGCGGCCCGGCCCCGGCCCTCCCCCGGGCGGGAGGCCCTCGAGGCGGAGGTCCGCCGGGCCCTGGAGGGCCAGCGGGTGTCCGGCGTGCGACGGGCCGATCCCGACGGGCGGGTGGTCTCGGTCTCCTTCCCCATCCGTCATGTCCAGGCGGTCCTCGGAGTTCTCACGGTCGAGGCCGGGGACGTGGACAGCATCATCTCCCGGCAGAGGGCGGCCCTGGCGCCCTTCATCCTCCTGTCCATCGGCGTGACCCTCCTGTCCTCGGCCCTCCTGACCACCCTGGTCGCCCTGCCGGTCCGGCGTCTGGCCCGGGCGGCGGACCGGGTGCGCCTGTCCCGGGTCCGCTCCATCTCCCTGCCCGACCTGTCCCGGCGGCGGGATGAGCTGGGCGACCTGACCCGGGCCCTGGAGGCCATGACCGACGCCCAGTCCGAGCGGATGGGCGCCATCGAGCGGTTCGCCGCCGACGTGGCGCATGAGATCCGCAACCCCCTCACCTCCCTGAGGTCGGCGGTGGAGACCCTGGACATCGTCTCCGACCCGGAGGCCAGGGCGCGGCTGAACCGCGTGATCCGCCAGGACATCCAGCGCATGGACCGGCTGGTGACCGACATCTCCAACGCCTCGCGGCTGGACGCCGAACTCTCCCGGGAACCGCCCCGCCCCTTCGATCTGGGGCGCCTCCTGGAGGAGATCGTCCAGGCCTACGCTGCGGCGCGACGGGAGGGGGAGTCTGGGGTCCTCTTGTCCGGGACGGAGGGCGAGACCCCGGTCCTCGGCCGGGAGGGACCCGCCGGCCAGGTCTTCCGGAATCTCGTGGACAACGCCCGCTCCTTCAGCCCGCCGGGCGGGACCGTGCGCCTGTACCTCTCCCGCGAGGGCGGCTGGGCGGTGGTCTTCGTTGACGACGACGGGCCGGGCATCCCCCCTGAGAACCTCGAGACCGTCTTCGAGCGGTTTTACACCTCCCGGCCCGCGGGAACGGCCTTTGGCGGCAATTCCGGCCTCGGCCTGTCCATCGCCCGGCAGATCGTCGCGGCCCAGGGGGGAACCCTGACGGCGGAGAACCGGACGGATCCCGCCGGGGAGCGGATCGGCGCCCGGTTCGTGGTGCGCCTTCCCCTCAGGCCGGGGGCGTGAGCCCGGCGCGACATGCGGGCCTCCTGGCCCTCCGGTCCGGGGGTCGCTGGAGGGGCGTCCTGGTGCAGGGGCCCTCGGGGTCGGGAAAGAGCGACCTCGCCCTCCGGGCCCTCGACGTCGGCTTCCGTCTGGTGTCCGACGACCGCACCCTCGTCTGGTCCAGCGGCGGGGCGGCCTACGGAAGGGCCCCGGAGACCCTTGCGGGCCGGCTTGAAGTCCGCGGTGTCGGCGTGCTCCGGGTTCCCGCCCTGGACTTCTGCCGGATCGACCTGGTGGTCACCTCCGGAACCCCCGAGCGCCTGCCGGAGCCCGAGGTCACGGTCCTGGCCGGAACGGCGGTCCCCCGCCTTCTCCTTCGCCTGACAGACGCCTCGGCGCCACACCGGATCCGGGAAGCGCTTTGCCGTCTTGGAGCCGGGCCGGAAGAGTCGTATCAAGGCCGCCTCCCGGCGCCGACGGCGCCCACAATGGGTGAGTCAGCCCCTTGAAAGCCTTCTGATGATCGGCCTCGTCATCGTGACCCACGGCCGTCTCGCCGAGGAATTTCTCCTGGCCATGGAGCACGTGGTCGGACCCCAGTCGGGGATTGCAACCATCTGCATCGGCCCCGAGGACGACATGGAGAGGCGCCGGCGCGACATCCTTGCCGCCTGCGGCCGGGTGGACGTCGGAAGCGGCGTGATCCTGCTGACCGACATGTTCGGCGGCACGCCCTCCAACCTCGCCATCTCCGTCATGGAAGAGACCCGGGCGGAGGTGATCGCCGGCCTCAACCTGCCCATGCTGATCAAGCTGGCCAGCGTCCGGTCGCGCCTGGGTCTGGCGGACTGCGTGGCCCAGGCTCAGGAGGCAGGGCGGAAATACATCTCCGTCGCCTCCTACGTCCTGGCGGGGGACAAGTGACCGCCCGGGCCCGGGTCGACATCATCAACAAGCGCGGCCTGCACGCCCGCGCTTCCGCCAAGTTCGTCAAGACCGCCAACGGGTTCGACGCGGAAATCCGGGTGGCCAAGGACGGCGCCGAGGTCGACGCCCGTTCCATCATGGGGCTGATGATGCTGGCGGCGGGCCCCGGCTGCTGCATCGACATCACGGCCGAGGGGCCCCAGGCCGAGGTGGCCCTGGCGGCCCTCGTCGCCCTGGTGGCGGCCCGTTTCGGTGAGGACGAATAGCCCGGCGGAGGGGCCATGACGCCCGAGGTGGAGATCAAGTTCGCCTGTGAGCCCGCCACGCTGGACGCCCTGGCGGCCCGGGCCTTCAACACCCCCGCCCGGGACCGGCGTCTGGTCTCGGTCTACTACGACACCCCCGATGGACTCCTCGCCGGCCGCCACGTCTCCCTGCGCCTGCGCACGGACGAGACCGGACGGACGGTCCAGACCTTCAAGACCGGCGAGGGGCTGGGTCGGCGCGAAGCCGAGAGTGAAACGGCGCCAGGGCGACTGGACCTGACCGGAGCCGAGCTCCAGGCCGCCCTCTCCCCCGACGACCTTGCGCGGCTGACGCCCCGCTTCACCGTCCAGGTCCGGCGCCGGACCTGCGAGATCGAGGCCGGAGAGTCCCGGATCGAGCTGGCCCTGGACCAGGGCGAGATCCTCGCCGGCGGGGACCGACTGGCCATCTGCGAGGCCGAGCTGGAGCTCCTCTCGGGGGCTCCCCGGGACCTCTTCACCCTGGCCGTGGAACTGGCCGCAGAGCTTCCCCTCATCCTGTCCCTGCGGTCCAAGTCCGACCGGGGAAACCGGCTGGCGGCAGGTGGCGCGCCGGCTCCCGCCGCCGGCCTTCCGCCGGACCTGTCCTGCGGCGAGGCCCTGCGCCTGGCCCTGGTGGCCGCCCTCGGAGAGGTTGCAGCCCAGGTCCTCCAGACGGCCGGGGACCCTTCGGTGGAGGCGGTCCATCGGCTGCGGGTGGCGCTCCGTCGCCTGCGCAGCCTGCTTTCGGTCTTCCGTCGCCGGTGGGATTCGGGGGATCCGTCCGCACTCAGGACAGGCCTGCGGGACCTGTCCCGGGCCTGCGGGGAGACCCGGGAGCTGGACGTTCTGCTCGAAAAGGCCGATCCCTCCGGGGCCCTCGTCCCCGCCCTGCTCGCCGCCCGGCGGCGGGCGGCCGCAGCGCTGGTGGAGACACTGTCGAAGGCGCCGGCCCGGACCACCCTCCTGGAGGGGCTGATCTTCGCAGAGGCGGGCGACTGGCGGAACGCGCCCGGCGGCGAGGCCGCCGCGGCTTCCGGCCTTGGTGAGGATCTCCGCCGCCGATGGCGCCGGGTTCGCCGGCTGGGAGAGGCCTTCTCCGACCTCGGACCCGACGGGCGCCATGACCTGCGCCTTCGGATCAAGGCTCTGCGCTATGCGCTGGAAACCCTCGACCTGCCCGAGTGGCGCCCCCTCGCCCGATCCCTGTCGCCGCGACTGAGGTCCGCCCAGGACGCTCTCGGCGCCCTCAATGACGCCGACTCGGCCGAGGGTCTCCTGAAGCGGCTGGACCTGTCCGGCGACCCCCGGCGGGAGGCCGCCCGGCTGGTGGCGGGATTGAAGCGACGGGAGGATCGCGCCCGGGCCGGAAAGGCGGTCCGGCGGCTGGTGAAGTCGCCGCCCGCCCTATTCACATAAAGCATTCTTTATGTCCTGGTTGCAGGGCGACCCCCCGGAGCGTATAGGACAGGCGAGGCGGCGAAGGCCCGCGCGACAGGAATCCCGACATGACCGACTATGTGGTGAAGGACATTTCCCTGGCCGAGTTCGGCCGCAAGGAGATCGCGATCGCCGAGACCGAGATGCCCGGCCTGATGGCCGTCCGCGCCGAGTTCGGCCCCTCCCAGCCGCTGAAGGGCGCGCGCATCGCCGGCTCCCTGCACATGACGATCCAGACGGCGGTCCTGATCCAGACCCTTGAGGCCCTGGGGGCCGAGGTGCGCTGGGCCTCGTGCAACATCTTCTCCACCCAGGACCACGCCGCGGCGGCCATCGCCGACGCCGGCACGCCGGTCTTCGCCACCAAGGGCGAGACCCTGCTGGAGTACTGGGACTACGCCCACCGCATCTTCGAGTGGGCCGACGGCGGCTATCCCAACCTGATCCTCGATGACGGCGGCGACGCCACCCTGCTCTGCGTGCTGGGCCCCAAGGCCGAGAAGGACCCCTCGGTCCTCGCCAACCCGCAGAACGAGGAGGAAGAGGCCCTCTACGCCGTGATGAAGCGGTACCTGAAGGAGAAGCCCGGCTTCTACACCGCCATCCGCAACGCCATCGGCGGCGTCTCCGAGGAGACCACCACGGGGGTCCACCGCCTCTACCAGATGGCCGAGCGGGGCGAGCTGCCCTTCCCCGCCATCAACGTCAACGACAGCGTCACCAAGTCCAAGTTCGACAACCTTTACGGCTGCCGCGAGAGCCTGGTGGACGCCATCCGCCGGGGCACGGACGTCATGCTCTCGGGCAAGGTCGCCGTGGTCCTGGGCTATGGCGATGTGGGCAAGGGCTCGGCGGCCAGCCTGCGCAATGGCGGCGCCCGGGTCATCGTCACCGAGATCGACCCGATCTGCGCCCTGCAGGCGGCCATGGAGGGCTATGAGGTCCAGACCATGGAAGACGTGGCGGACAAGGCCGACATCTTCGTCACCGCCACGGGCAACAAGGATGTCCTGACCGTCGATCACATGCGGCGGATGAAGAACAACGCCATCGTCGCCAACATCGGCCACTTCGATTCCGAGATCCAGATCGCGGGCCTGCGCAACTACCGCTGGGACAAGATCAAGGACCAGGTCCACCACGTGGAGTTCCCGGACGGCAAGAAGATCATCGTCCTGTCCGAGGGCCGGTTGGTGAACCTGGGCAACGCCACGGGCCACCCCAGCTTTGTGATGAGCGCCTCCTTCACCAACCAGACCCTGGCCCAGATCGAGTTGTGGACCAACGGGAAGGCCTACGAGAAGAAGGTCTACACCCTGCCCAAGCACCTGGATGAAAAGGTCGCCATGCTGCACCTGGAGAAGCTGGGCGCAAAGCTGACCCGGCTGACCGACGACCAGGCGGCCTATATCAGCGTGCCGGTGGCCGGGCCCTTCAAGCCCGAGCACTACCGCTACTGACGGCGCCGGGGCGTTTCCTGGCCCCAGTCGCCCGGAGGGAACCCTGAAGCGACCCTGAGACCCCTACTTCAGGCCCTTCGCCGCCTGGTTCAGGTCGGGAGCATTGGGCGAGCGCATGGCCACCCCCGCCTCCATCCCCGCCTTCAGGGCCGCCGCCGCGCCCTCGTGCGACAGGATCTTGCTCATCACCGCCTGACCCGCCCGGTCGAACCATTCGCGGTTCTCGATGACGAAGGCGCGGGAGTCGCGGTAGCCGTCCAGGAAGCCGTTGATCTCGGGGATCACGTAGCGGCCGACCAGGTCCCAGCTGCGCAGGGTGTTCTCGCGGTTGGCCCAGTCGTGGACGAACCCAAGCACCACGCCGAAGCCGCCGGACGAGGCCTGGAGCTTGCGAATGGCGGCCACCAGGTCGTCGGGCGTGCCGATGACGGCGGCCGCGCCCTCGACATCGACGGTCTGCTCAAGCGCTTGTTCCGGCGAGATGAACGGCGCCGCGCCGGGCCGCATCAGGGTGCCGACCTGGTACTCGTTGTGCCAGTGCATCAGGCCCTTGGCCGCCTGGGCCCGGGCCTCCTCGCGGGTCTCGGCGATGTGCCAGGACATCAGCACCCGCCAGTTCTTCCGGTCGATGACCTTACCCGACTTGGCGGCGGCCTCCTCGGCGAAGCCCCACTGGGTGGGCAGGGCCGCCAGCCCTGCCTCGGAGTTGGAGCCGATGGACAGGACGCCCATGCCATGCTTGCCGGCCAGGGTCATGCCCGAGGGGCTGACGGAGGAGGCCGCCACCATCTCCATCTCCTCCTGCAGGGGCAGGAGCTGGAGGCGCGCATCGCGCAGGGTGAACCACTCGCTCTCGTGGGTGACCCGCTCGCCGGCCAGCAGGCGCTTGATCACGCCGATGGCCTCGTCCTGCCGGTCGCGCTGGGTCATGGGATCGATGCCCAGGGTGTGGGCGTCGGAGGGCAGGGCGCCGGGGCCGGTGCCGAGGATCACCCGCCCGCCGGTCATGTAGTCCAGCTGCACCATGCGCTGGGCGACGTTGAAGGGGTGGTGGTAGGGCAGGGAGATCACCCCCGTCCCCAGCCGGATCCGGCCGGTATGCTCGCCGACGGCGGCGAGGAAGAGCTCGGGGGAGGCGATCATCTCCCAGCCGGTGGAATGGTGTTCACCGACCCAGAACTCGTCGAAGCCCAGCTCCTCGAGCCGCACGGCGAACTTGATGTCGTTCCGGAACTGGAGCCGGGGATGCTCGCCGATGGGATGGTGGGGCGCCAGGAAGGCGCCGAACTGGGTGCGGGCCATGGAATTCCTCCGGAAATGCACAGACGTCGCCGACGTCCCGAGGGCGGCCGGTCGTTGCGAGACATCGATAGACGCGGGGGCGGAATACGCAAGCGCCCGTCAGGCGCCGAGGGTCCGGGTCCGCCGCCTGAGGCCAAAGATGTAGGTCGCCGCCCCGGCCCAGATGAAGGCGAAGGATACGCCCCTGAGGGCGGTGAAAGGTTCGCCCTGGGCCAGGCCGATGCCGAAGCCGATGGTCGGGCCGATGAACTGCAGGAAGCCCATGGCCGACAGGGGCATCCGCCGGGCCGCCCAGGCGAAGAGGACCAGGGGAATGGCGGTGATCGGCCCCGCCGCCAGCAGCCAGGCCGCCGCCGCCGGGGAATCATCCACATGACCCTGCCCGGTCAGGGCCAGGTACGCCATCCAGAGCGCGCCGGGGACCGCCAGAAAGAGACACTCGACGAAGAGGCCGGTCTGGGCGTCGGCCTGGACCTGCTTGCGCACGATGCCGTAGGCGCCGAAGCTCAGGGCCAGGACCACCGCCATCCAGGGGAAGTGCCCCAGGGCCACACCCTGAAGGGCCACACCGATCCCGGCCAGGACGATGGCGCCGAGCCCCAGGGCGTCGAAGCGCTCGCGGAAGATCAGCGCCCCGGCGGCCATGTTCAGGAGGGGGGTGAGATAGTAGCCGAGGCTGCTCTCCAGGACCCGACCGGCGTTGACGCCCCAGACATAGAGGGCCCAGTTGCCGCCGATCAGGAGGGCCGACAGGGCGAGCATCCCCAGAAGCCGGGGAGAGCGCAGGACCGCAGCCACCTGGGCGCCCTGGCGGGCGAGGACGACGAAGACCCAGGCGGCCAGGGTTCCCCAGACCGCCCGGTGGGCGAGGATCTCCCAGGAGTCTGCGCCCAGCCGGCCCATGGCCTGGAAGAAAAGGGGTGAAAAGCCCCAGAAGAGATAACACAGAACCCCCGCGCCCAAGGCGGCCCGGGAGGCGCTTTCAGTCGAAGGCGAGCCCTCCCCGACCACCCGTCAGCGGGCGCCGATCAGGCCCCGCTCGTCGAGGAGCTGGGCGATCTGCACGGCGTTGAGGGCGGCGCCCTTCCGAAGGTTGTCGGCCACGACCCACATGTTGAGGCCGTTCTCGACGGTGGGGTCCCGGCGGATGCGGCTGACGAAGACCGGGAACTCGCCCTGGGCCTCCTTGGGCGTGATGTAGCCCTTGTCGTTCCGCTGATCGATGACGATCAGACCCGGGCTGTTGCGCAACAGGTCGCGGGCCTCGTCCTCGTCGAGGGGCTCGTGGAACTCGATGTTCACCGACTCCGAATGGCCGACCATGACCGGCACCCGCACGCAGGTGACGGTGAGGGCGATCTCGGGATCGATCATCTTGTGGGTCTCGTTCCACATCTTGGCCTCCTCGTCGGTGGAGCCGTCGTCATTGAAGGCGCCGATGAAGGGAATGACGTTGAACGCGATCTGCTTGGGGAACTTTTTCGGCTCCGAGGGGCCGAGGACGAAGATGCCCTTGGTCTGGTCCCAGAGCTCGTCCATGCCTTCCTTGCCTGCGCCGGAGACCGACTGGTAGGTCGAGACCACCACCCGCTTGATCCGGGCCCGGTCGTGCAGGGGCTTCAGCGCCACCACCAGTTGGGCGGTGGAGCAGTTGGGGTTGGCGATGATGTTCTTGCGGTCCGCCCACTCGACGTCATCGGGGTTCACCTCGGGCACCACGAGGGGCACGTCCGGGTCCATCCGCCAGGCCGAGGAGTTATCGATGACGATGGGGCCGGCGGCGCCGATCTTCGGCGACCAGACCTTGGAGAAGGCGCCGGACACGCTCATCAGCACCAGGTCGACGGTGGAGAAGTCGAACTGCTCGACGTCCTGGCATTTCAAGATCCGGTCGCCGAAGGAGACCTCGACGCCGATGGACTTGCGGCTGGCGATCGCGTGAATCTGGTCCACCGGGAATTCGACTTCCTCGAGGATGTTCAGCATTTCGCGGCCCACATTGCCCGTGGCCCCGACGACGGCGACGCGATAGCCCACCTGTGTCTCTCCTTTACAGAACGGACGGTCCCCCTACGCCCCGTGCGCCCCCAGCGCAAGGCGAGGCCCCTTGCTGCATTGCGGAAAATTCACTGGAACCCTATCTCCCGCAAGCTAGACAACCCGTGGGCGTTCCGAACCTTGGCTCTCGAGAGGCCTGAGCATGACCTTGACTGACCCGACCCGACGCGCCCTCCTGACGGCAGGCGCCCTGCTGGCGGTCCCCACTCCCCTCCTCGCCGCGCCGCCGGCCAACCGGCGGCTGGTCTTCTCCGCCGCGAGGAACGGGGTGCGGATCGGCGAGCACCGCATGACCTTTTCCGGCGACGCGGCCTCTCCCACCATCTCGACCGAGGTGGAGATCGCCATAAAGATCGGCTCGGTCACCGTCTACAACTACCGTCACACCGCCCGCGAGATCTGGGAGAACGGGCGGTTCGAGAGCCTGGAGACCGTGACGGACGCCACCGCCGGCGACCGTAAGGTTTCGGCCCGGCGCACCGCCGACGGGGTGCTGATCCGCACCGGCCGCCGGGAGGTCCTGGCCCCGGCGGGGACGGCCCCCCTCACCCACTGGAATTCGAAGGTTCTCACGGGTCGCCTGTTCAACCCGCAGGAGGGCAACCTGGCCCGCATCACGGCCTCTCCGAAGGGCCTGCGCCCCGTGACCCTGGCCGACGGCCGGTCCCTGGAGGTCCAGGTCTGGTCGCTTCGCGGCGAGGCGGAGATCGACAACTGGTACGACCGGAACGGGGTCTGGACGGGCCTGAACGGCCGCCTGGTGGACGGCTCCCGGATCGAGTACCGCCGGATCTGAGGCCTCAGAGGGCGGCGAGCACCGCGTCGCCCATCTGCACGGTGGTCAGGCTTCCGCCCAGGTCCCGGGTGCGGGCCCCAGCGTCGAGGGCGCGGACCACGGCCGCCAGGATGCGGTCGGCGGCCTCGGGGCGCCCGAGGGACCAGCGGAAGGCCATTTCCAGCGACAGGATGGAGGCCAGGGGATTGGCGATTCCCTGGCCGGCGATGTCCGGGGCCGAGCCGTGGATGGGCTCGTAGAGGCCGGGCCGGCCGGCGTCGCCCAGGGCCGCCGAGGGCAGCATGCCGAGGGAGCCCGTCAGCTGGGCGGCGGCGTCGGACAGGATGTCCCCGAACAGGTTGTCGGTGACCAGGACGTCGAACTGGCGCGGGTCGCGGACGATCTGCATGGCGGCGTTGTCGGCCAGGATGTGCTCGAGGCGGACGTCCGGGAACTCCCGGGCGTGGAGGTCGGTGACCACCTGGCGCCAGAGCAGGCCGGAATCCATGACGTTGGACTTCTCGGCGGAATGGACGAGGTTGCGCCGGCCCCGGGCCAGCTGGAAGGCCACCCGGGCCACCCGCTCGATCTCGCCGGTGGTGTAGACCTGGGTGTCGACGGCCCGCTTCCCACCGCCCGGCAGGTCCTCGATGAAGCGCGGCGAGCCGAAATAAATGCCACCCGTCAGCTCACGGACGATCATCAGGTCCAGCCCCTCCACCAGGTGGCGCTTGAGGCTGGAGGCGTCGGCCAGGGCCGGGAAGCAGAGGGCGGGGCGAAGGTTGGCGTAGACCTCCATGCCGGCGCGCAGGTTCAAGAGACCTGCCTCGGGGCGCCGGTCCCGGGGGGCGTCCGCCCACTGGGGACCGCCGACGGCGCCCATCAGGACGGCCCGGGCGGACTTGGCGGCGCCCAGGACCGCGTCGGTCAGGGGCGTCCCGTGCGCATCGAAGCTGCAGCCGCCGAACAGGGCCTCGGCGATGGACAGGTCCGGCGCGACGGCCTGCGCGACCCGGCGGGCCTGGGCGGTGACTTCGGGGCCGATGCCGTCGCCCGGCAGGAGGAGGAGGTCGGTCATGGGCAAGCCTCTGCAGATCGGAACAGCGCCATATCCCGTCCGCCCCCTCGCGGGCCGGACCCGTCAAAGCGGGCGCTGAGAGGCGATCTCGTAGGCGAACAGGCGCCGGTCGGAAACCCCGAAATTGGGCCAGTGGGCGCACCATTCGGCCATGTGCAGGGTCTGGAAATGGGCATCGAGCGCCGCTGAGTCGCGCCAGACCTCGAACACCCGGATCAGGCCGGGATCGGCCAAGTCTTCGGCGTAGGTACGGTCTTATTTAGCAAACACGCTCGATCTGGGACGTTCGCCGCCTCAATCAAGGCGGATCGTCACGGTATATGAGCGGTATACGCGCCTTTGAATGAAATAGTTCAAAGCTTCGGCAGGCCTAGGGTCCGGACTCATAACCACCAGATGACGGTGGCGGCCAGGGCGATTGCGCCGATGAAGGACTTGATGTTGCGATCGAAGCGGGTGGCGATGCGTCGCCAGTCCTTCAAGCGGCGGAACATGCGCTTGATGACGTTGCGCTGGCGGTAGATTGCGGCGTCGTAGTCGTACTGGATCTTGCGGCTCTTGCGGGGCGGGATGACAGCCTGGGTCCCGCGTCCAGCCAGCCATTCGCGCAAGGCCAAGCTGTCGTAGCCCTTGTCGGCAACGAGTTCGGCTGAGGGTGGCATGGCTTCGAGGCAGAGCTGTGCGACCTTGCAGTCGTGGACGTTTCCGGGGGTCAGCAGGAGGACGAGAGGGCGGCCCTTCGCGTCGCAGACGGCGTGGAGCTTGGTGTTGCGCCCGCCTTTGGTGAGGCCGACACCATGAGCCAAGGCCCCCCTTTTCCGCCGCCGGCGCAGCGATGGACCTTGATGCAGGTGCTGTCGATGAACACCCGGTCCGGCGCGTCCTCGGCGCCGGCCAGGGCGCTGAAGATATCTTCCCATATCCCGCGCTCGGCCCAGCGCACGAAGCGGTTGTAGAGCGTCTTCTTCGGACCATAGACGCCCGCGCAATCGGTCCACCGGCCGCCACAACGCAGGGCGTGGACGATCCCGCTCAGCACTCGACGATCATCCACCCGCTTCTTGCCGCGCACGTCGGTCGGCAACAACGGCTCGATCCGAGCCCACTGCGCATCCGAAAACCAAAAGAAATCAGACATCCAACGCCTCCAACCTCGGAGGCAGTGAATCATGCGCCGGCCAACAGCGGAATCCTGTTATTGGGTCCGGACCCTGGTTCTTTGCTTCAACGTTTCGAGAACCGCGACGAGTTTGGTTGCCACCAAACTCTT
This sequence comes from Phenylobacterium sp., assembly GCA_020401865.1. Lineage (GTDB taxonomy): Bacteria > Pseudomonadota > Alphaproteobacteria > Caulobacterales > Caulobacteraceae > Phenylobacterium. The sequence continues at coordinate 32,464 of JADCAS010000012.1, forward strand.
CCAGCCCCCGCCGAGCATCAGACGCGGCATGAGGTTGCTGAGGCCCTTGAACCCGGTGTGTCGGAGCGTAAGCCGAACGCCTTCGGCGATAGGCTGTAGATCATAGGTCAAGATCGTATCGACCGGGCCTCCGCGCCACGACATTTTTAGCCGGCGCATAGTGTCGACTTCGAGCACTGTGCAATGCACGACGCCGTCAAAACCAGGAGCGGGGTCCGTGACAAACGTGAATTTGTGGCCAACAACTGGGCTGAAATCGTTCTTCATCAGCCATGCCGCGATCTGATCGGACTCGGTGAAAGCGCTCCAGACCAGTTCGACCGGGTACGGAAGGTCTCGGGTTATCACGATGTCACGCATACGATTCAGATCTCCAAGATGTAGTTTTGGTTAGTTCTTCCTATTGGCGAGATGTGCTTCGAGTGCGTCGAGCTTTTCACCCCAAAACACCTCGTACTTCGCGAGCCAATCGGTTACCACGCGCAACTCTGAGGGCCGTGTTCGATAATAGCTGTTGCGGCCTTGGCTTCGTTCATCCACTAGGCCTGCAAGTTTCAAGACTTGCAGGTGTTGGGAAACAGACGGCTGGCTCAACCCTAAGAGCGCCGTGAGTTCTTTCACGCTCCATTCGCGTTCGAGCATCGCGTCGAGCATCTGGCGCCGACCAGGATCGGCTACGGCGCGAAAGGGGTCCTGGTGGGGAGCGACATATGACATCAAACCAAATAGGCATATGCCGATAAAAAGGCAAGTGCCTATTTGATGCTATTGATCGCGCAGCTGCCTCAACTCGCAGCCGTTTGCAGCTAAGGAGGAAAATGCCCCAATCACGAAACTGGCGGTGCGGCCGGAACGTCGGAAAGCGGCGGTCAGCGGAAATCCAACGTCTGAAGACGGGCTGGGTGAGCTTAGGGCCCTTGTTGGGATCACGCAGACGCCCCGGCGAGGCGCCAGGGATCGGCGCCAGAAGGGCCGCGACGCGCTCATCTAGATGTTTGGTCCCGGAGTTTGATGGTGCATTATCCATGCAGGAATGGAAGGATGCATTATGGGCCAAGTTCTTCACGGGAGCGCCAGCACGACAGCGGCAATCCGTCGAGCAATACAAAATAGTCAAGAGAGCCTGAGGACGC
>JADCAS010000013.1 GCA_020401865.1 Phenylobacterium sp.
GTGGAGTTGAGGCGTCGCTTGACCCTGATCGCCAGGGCCTCGCGCGTGAACTCGTCGATGACGCAGAGCATGCGGAACTTTCTCCCATCATGGGTGCGGTCCTCGACGAAGTCGTAGGACCAGACGTGGTTGGACCGCTCGGCGCGCAGCCGCACGCATGATCCATCATTCAGCCATAGCCGGCCGCGTTTTGGTTGTTTCTGCGGGACCTTCAGCCCCTCCCGTCGCCAGATCCTTTGGACCCGCTTGGCGTTCACCGACCAGCCGGCCTGGCCCAGGACATCGACAATCTCGCCCTCATCATTGATGGTGCGCCACAGCCACATCTTCCAACCACCGATCCGGACATACATCTCGTCCAGACGCCACCGCTCCGTCGGCGATGATCCCCGCCGGCACAGGTTCGCCGCGATGAGCGGGCCGAACTTGATCACCCGGTATCGGACCGTCTCACGGCTGACCTCGACCCCGCGCTTGGCGAGGAGCGCCTCAACGTCCCGGATACCGAGTGTGAAGCGGAGATAGAGCCATACAGCCTGACGAATGACGGCTGCTTGAAACCGACATCAGGCCCGCGAGTGTTTTACGGTCTCAGGCAGTCTGAACCAGATCACCGCAGCGAGCAGGAAGCTGACTGAGGCGAGGCACATGACCGGGGCCAGGCCAAGCACCTCCGCCATGGGCGCGGTAATCAGGGGCGCCATCATGCTGATCACCCGGCCCCAGTTGTAGATCGACGCCGCAGTCGAGCGAAGGTGAGGGGGGTAAAGCTCAGAGAGCCATGGACCCCAGATCGCGCTTGCGGACAGCATGACGCCGTAGACGAACCCGGTCGCCTCCAGAACGGCGACAGGAAGCGGCGCAAAGAGGTAGATCGGGACAATAGCGGCTGCGAGGACGAAGCCGGTTGCGCCGCTTCTCCGTCCCAGTCGATCGCTCACCCAACCCCACGCCAGACCACCGACAGCGGCGCCGATGAACTGCCAGCCCAGGACGTCGCCCACCACCGTGTCGGGAATGCCCCGCTCGGTGCGAAGATAGGTGCTCGCCCAGCCGGTAAACGCCTGATAGGCGAAGAAATTGAGGCCTGACATCAACGCCAGCAAAAGGGTTTGCCGGGCGACCCCCGCCTGAAACAGTTCCGCGATCGGCACCGTCGCCTGGGCGGTCGTAGGTCCGCCGGGATCTGCGTCGAATGGCCTGATTTTCCGGTCGTCTGGTACAACGACAAGGGCGAAGCCTGCGAGGATCACGGGCACCATCCCGGCCCAGAGGAGCAGGCGCCAGTCCAGTCCCTCTCTGAACGCTGCAGCCGACAGGAAGCCGAGGGCGGAGACCGCAAGATTGTAGGTTCCGAGCACAAATCCGGCGATGAGGCCTCGCATCGAACGCGCAAAGAGGCCGGAATAGATGCCGACGGCAATCGGGTACATAGAGCCCAGGAAGAAGCCCATCAGCACCCTCTGGCCGATGAGCGCCGCGTAGTCGTGGACGAGGAGCGCCGAGAGCAACATGCTCCCGAAACCCACCATGCTGATGATCAGTGCATTGCGCCTGCCGATCTTGTCGGCGACCTGCCCCATCACCACCGCACCCAGGATCGCTCCGATCGCCTGGACGGTGTAGAGCGAACCCGATTGGGTTAACGAAAGCCCGAGGTCGGCCTGGATGTATGGTCGCAGAATATCGACGGTGTTCCACGACCACGCATAGAAGAAGTAGCCCGTCAGCAGAAAGACAAGCGCACCGATTCGGCGGGCCGGACTTAGGTCGGCGGCGTTGGTCATGATGGCTCCTCTGGCTCGCTCAGAGCCCTGCCTGCGTCCTGAGCGTCATTGCGCCAGACCTGATGTAGCCGTGATCGGATCCAAGCAGGAAGAACGCGGCGCCCTTTTTCCGCCAGTCGGGCACGTCCTCGGCCCGGGGTGTGAACATGCCTGCGGGCCGCCCGGCGCGGATAGCCGCCGATAGGATCTGGTCGACGGCCGCTACAACCCGCGGATCATCTGGGGAGGCGCAGCCCAGCGCGACCGTGAGGTCGATCCTGCCGATGAAAAGAACGTCGATGCCATCGACCGCGGCGATCTCTTCAATGCAATCCAGAGCCTCCAGATCCTCAATCTGGGCGACCACGACAGTCTTCCCGGCGCTGCTGCTGAGGTGTTGGGGGATTGACGACCCGCCGTAACCGGCCGCCCGGCTACTGCCGGCGTAGCCACGTCTCGGCAGCGAGCCGCCCACGCCGTAGTGCGCGCAGGCGGCGACCGCACGAGCATCTGCGGCGCTGCGCACATGCGGGACGACGACCCCGTCGGCGCCGCAGTCCAGGGCGTTCAGGATTTCCTGCGGCTCGCTGGACGCCGTCCGCACCAACACTGGAATGGTGGTCGCGCGGGCGGCCAATATGCACCGATCGATATCGCCTCGATCGAAGGGCGCGTGCTCGGCGTCAAGGCAGACACAATCCAGTCCGCTGGTCGCCAGCACCTCGACGATGTGCGGGTGAGGCGTCTTCACGAATGTGCCGAGGACCGGCTGCCCCCCGGCGATCCGAGCCTTGAGGCTCACGGCGTGCGTCCCCAAAGACGCGTGCTCGCAAGATCGGCCCCCTCCGCCATAGACCTGAACTTCGCCCAGACGATCTCAGGATCCACGACACCGAACCCGGCGAAGGTCGAGAAGCCGCAGTCCGTCCCGGCCACGACACGCTCACGCCCGACGATATTCGCGAAACGCTCGATTCGCTCGGCGACGACGCGCGGGTGCTCGATGAAATTGGTCGTAGAGTCGATCACACCCGGGATGAGGATTTTTTCGTCGGGAATCCTGTCCGCCATCTCGACGAAGTAGGTCCAGTCAGCCTGGTGCCGGGGATTGGAGGTCTCAAACAGAAGTCCCGCCGGCTTGGCGCGAAGCAAGGTCGGAAGGATCACGCCCATCTCGACGTCGCAGCAATGCGGTCCCTCATAGTTTCCCCAGCAGACATGCATTCTCACCCTCTCAGCGGGGACGTTTCGAAGGGCATGATTGAGCGCTTCGACGTGGCCGCCGATCAGCTTCAGATAGTCCTCGTCGGAGCGATCCTTGTACATCATATGCCGACCCAGGCCGAGATCGGGGCTGTCAAGCTGCAGGATCAGTCCGGCAGCGACAATCGCTTCGTACTCCGGGCGCATCGCCTCGGCGAGCGCTTCGAGATAGGCATCCTGCGTCGAGTAGAACTCGTTGGGTTGAAACAGTGCGATCACTCCCGGCGACGCGGCGTTCATGAAGCCAGCCGTAGCTGAATGCGCCGCCATCGCCGCCATCATCCGTCGGAGGTCGTCCTCGAGGGGCTCCAGGGTCTTTGGTTTCACCTCCGAAACGCACTTCGGTCGCCTGTAGGTCGGCGTACCTCCACCCTTGGCCTGGCGTTCAAGAAATGTGGGAAACATCTCCAGATCTGCGGGAGGGCTACGCGGCGAGTCGCCCTCGAACCCAGTGATCCGGTCCTTGATGTAGGTCGCATAGGAAATCTTGGACATCTCGCCGTCGGAGACAATGTCAATGCCGGCCGCACGTTGCCTGGCGACGGCGTCGGAGACCGCCGCGCCCACCACGACGTCGAACACCGCCGGGTCAATCGGTTCCTCACGCTCAGCAGCGAAGATGAGATCCGTCACCTCCTTTGAGCGGGGAAGCGAGCCGACGTGTGTCGTCAGAATTCGGTCACTCATGCCGGGCCCCTCTCTCCATGATCTGAAACCCAATCCCCGAGGGCGCGGGCAAAGGCGCCCGGCCGTTCAGGCAGCAGCTTGCGGCCGGGGGCCGCAAGCATGAAGACGCTGAAGTGCGCCACTAACGCGGACAAGCCGGCATGCCACTCTGGAAGGTGCCCACGGTCTTCCTGTTCCATTTGGAAAGGCGCCGTAGCTTCAGGGCTTGAGCGGAGCGGCGCTCCGACCACCGACTGCGCCAACCGCGCTGCGCCCCTGGCGGAGATCGGGGCGCCCCTGAAGGGGACAACGTCGAGTGGGGCACGGCCTGATTGCCTGCACAATCTGCTTTGGATCAACTCGCCGCCTAGGCGCCATAGTCGCTTCTCGCCCAGGTTTTCCGGGAGCAGGATTGCGTGGAGATTGGTCATCCCAGTCTTGCCGAGCGACCGAGGAGCAGTTCGCCTCCGAAGAGACGTTGCTCAGGCGCCATGCCGGGGTTTGCGATCCTTTCAAGCAACATCGCGACGACCGCCGCTGTCATGCGCCTGACCGGTTGCCTGATCGTCGTCAGCTGATAGCTGGCCCATGTCGCCGGCCCCACGCCGTCGAAGCCGACAATCGATATGTCGTCCGGCAAGCGAAAGCCGTAGGTGGATTTTGCGCAGTCGATAGCGCCGATCGCCATCGCGTCGTTCGTACAGATCACAGCGTCGAGGCGACCACCCGCTTGGTCCATAAGTGCATGAAATCCCTCCGCGCCAGACGCGTAGTCAAAGCGACCCCGGAAGAAGAAGGGCTCAATCCCTGACTGATTCAAAGCCCGTCGCGCGGCCTCCAGCCGTTCCTCGCCGACATAGCTGTCTTCTGGGCCAGCTATGATCCCGAATGTCCTGTGGCCCCCGGCCATCAGCAATCGGACCAACTCGCGTTCACCAGCGGCGGAATCGCAACAGACGCTTGCGGACGGTGCGACGTCGCCCACGCGGTTGTAGAGGATCACAGGTATTCCGCGGTCGTTGAACTGCTGGATCTGATCATCGTGGAGTCGTGCGGCGACGATCGCGCCATCGACGCGGTAAGGCCACACCTGTTCCAGGACGTCATCGACATCAGACTCCGCCGCGAGGCTAAACAGCAGGACGCGATTGCCCTCAGCCGAGAGGCGTTGGGTCAGTTCGGCGAGCACCTCGGGGTAGTTGAGATTGGTCAGGTTGGAGATGATGACGGCGATAAGGTTCGATTTCTTCGTGATCAAACCCCGCGCGAACGCGTTCGGCTGATAGCCGAGCTGTTTGGCCGCGCGCATGATCTTGGCGCGCGTCGTCGGCGCCACGGAGCCGAACTTGCTGAAGGCGCGGCTGACCGCGGATTGCGAAACGCCCGCCAAGCTCGCCACATCATACGAGGTGGGACCCGCGGTTTCAGGTTGCTTCTTCTTTGGCATACCTTCTGACTCTAATGTCCGCTTGCTCCTTGTGGCCTGCGAAGCCTTCGATGGCGCAAAGGCGAGAGCAGTACTCTCCTATCATCACGCTGGCTTCGTCGGTCAGAATACGCTGATAGGTACAAGTCTTGATGAACTTTCCAACCCAAAGGCCTCCGGTGAAACGCGCATTCTTACGGGTCGGTAGCGTATGGTTTGTCCCGATCACTTTGTCGCCATATGAAACGTTGGTGCGCGGTCCAAGAAACAAGGCGCCGTAATTCGACATGTTGGCGAGGAAGTATTCGGGATCCTTCGTCATCACCTGCACATGCTCGGAAGCGATCTCGTCAGCAATCGCGACCATCTCCTCATAGGAGTCCGCCACGATGACCTGGCCGTAGTCGGCCCAGGCCCTGGACGCAATAGGCGCCGTCGGGAGCTTTTTCAGCTGCCGTTCTACCTCCGCCATGGTGTCGCGCGCGAGCTTCTCGGAGTTGGTAAGCAGGATGGCCGGTGAGTTAGGGCCATGTTCGGCCTGGCCAAGCAGGTCGGCTGCGCAGAGTTCCCCGTCCACGGAGTCGTCGGCAATGACAAGGGTTTCAGTTGGGCCTGCCAGGAGGTCAATTCCAACCTGGCCGAACAGTTGACGCTTGGCTTCCGCAACGTAGGCGTTTCCAGGGCCGACGATCATATCGACCGGCGCGATTGTCTCCGTGCCCAGCGCCATCGCCGCGACGGCCTGTACGCCGCCGACACAGTAAATTTCATTTGCGCCCGCCATGTGCATCGCGACGACGATCGCCGGGTTGGGGCGCCCCTCAAAGGGCGGTGCGACAGAGACGACCCGATTTACGCCGGCGACCTTCGCCGTCACGACGCTCATGTGCGCAGATGCGACAAGCGGGTACTTGCCCCCTGGCACATAGCAGCCCACCGAGTTCACTGGCAGGTTCTTATGCCCGAGAACGACGCCCGGGAGGGTCTCGACCTCGACGTCCCTCAGCGAGTCCCGCTGGATCTGGGCGAACTTCCGCACCTGTTCCTGAGCGAACCTGATGTCGTTGATCGTCTCCGCCGACAGAGCTGCGTAGGCCGAAGTGATCGCGGCCTGATCCAGCCGGAAACTCTCCGGCGTCCACCCGTCGAACTTGGCCGACCAGTCGCGTACGGCCTTGTCGCCGCGCGCCCTTACATCCGCGAGGATCGCCTCAACAGTCGACCGGACCTGCGCGTCGGCCTCCGCCGCTGCACCCTCGGTGATGCCGTTCTTCAGGCGCCGCGCCATGGCAGTCTCCTCCGCTCAAAACCATCGACTAGGCTAACCGCGTAATGACTTCGCATGCAATCGTGCGTCTCGTGGATCACACAAGTAAGCCGGCTCGACAGGCTGCGATGGCTCCAAAATCAGCCCCGATGCGCGAGCAAGACAACGACCTAACGAAACTAGGGTTGCATTCCAAGTCAATTTACGGGAAGTTTGTCGCGAATCTGACATCAGCAGGGGCAATCTCATGTTCGGCGCTTCCCGTTTGAAACTGCTCGCAAGCGCGAGTTCGGTGATTGGCGTAATTCTGGGCGCCGCGCCCGCTTTGGCGCAGAGCGCCGAAGTCGGTCTCGAAGAAGTGGTCGTGACGGCCCAGCGGCGCGCCGAGAACGTGCAGAACGTACCCATGTCGGTGACAGCCATTACATCGGAGTCGCTCTCCAGGAACGATGTCCGGGATCTGTCGCGCATCGAGGTGCTCACGCCGGGATTCTCGTTCGGTAAGTCGGGATCGGACGCAAGGCCTGCGATCCGTGGGGTGCGGACCGAGAACGTGGCCGTCTCAGGCGATCCGACAATCGGCTTCTTCATGGACAACGTTTATCGCAGCCGCGCGTCGATGGCGAACGAGCCCTTTGTCGATGTCGCCCGGGTCGAAGTTCAGCGTGGACCGCAAGGCACTCTCTACGGACGCAACACATTCGGCGGCAACATCGCGGTTGTATCCAACGAGCCCGGCGGGGAGTTTGATGCGGCGGCCAGCCTTCTCTATGGCAGTTACGACCGCCGGCGCGCCGATGGTTTTGTCAACGTGCCGCTGGGCGAGCGGGCGAGTGTTCGGATCGCGGCGCTCCGTGAGAACATGGACGGCTTCATCAAGGGGACGACAAGCGCGTTGGACATAGGCGACCGCGACACGACCTATGTGCGCATTGGTCTGAAGCTTGAACCGGTTGACGGGCTTGAGGCCCAGGCCCGATACTCGCACTGGCGGGAGAAGGGTACTGGCCTTGCCGCTTTCGGCTACCGGGTCGGCGGGGTGTTCGTGAACGCAGCGGGTCAGTTCGATATCAAGGGCACGCCGACGCGGCTACTCTACGATCTTCCCCGCACCGGTTTCCCGGGCATAACCGGAACTCCGATCAACCCCGATCCGCTCTTCTATCCGGGTGACACCAAGCTGGAGCAGGACCTCACGCAGGACTCTGCGAGCCTCAATGTTTCATGGGACATGGGTCCGGTCGTTGTCCGATCCATCACAGGTTATGTTGATTACCGGGTCTTCCGTAACGCCGACAATGACTTCTCGCTGCGGGCGGGCAACGTCGATGGGCAAGACGACAAGCTGAACGCCTTGAGCCAGGAACTCCAGCTCGCGTCGAGCGGAGACGGACCTCTTGAGTGGATCGTGGGCTACTATTACTTCCGCGAGAAGATTGAGCACTCTGTGTTCTCAAGCTGTCCGACGGCGGTACGTGACGCCCCCGGATGCGCCTTCGCGGCGGGCTTCCCAACAACCGAATCCAACGCCTTCTTCGGACAGGCGTCCTACTGGGCGATCGAGGACAAGCTCCGGCTGACCGTTGGCATTCGGCAGACCAATGACGACAAGGTTGTTCGTCGGTTCACTGCAACCACCAATGCCCGGCAAAGGATCGCATCGGTGACCGACGCGGGCCAGAGGATCAATCTGAAGTTCGATAGGACGACCTGGCGCCTGGGGGGAGAGTATCATGTCGATGACGCCAGGATGCTGTATGCGACAATCTCGACAGGTTTCCGCTCAGGCGGCTTCAACGCCGGCAACTTCACGAACCCCTTGCTCCCTGCGGGCTTCGGGCCAGAGAGCGTCACTGCATATGAACTCGGATCCAAGAACCGCTTCCTGGACAACCGCCTGCAGCTGAACGTCTCGATCTATCGGAACGACTTCAAGGACCTGCAGGTCCAGAACCAGTTCATCGTGACCAACCCGGCCGGGGGAACCACCACCACCTCTGTCATCCTGAACGCCGCCAGGGCCCACAGTCAGGGTGCGGAGATCGAGCTGCAGGCCGTGCCGATGGAGAACCTGAACATCGGCGCATCGGCGACCATCATGGAGGCGGTGTACGAGAGATACGCCAATACGCCCGCTCCGGCCAACTATGCAGGATTCCTGGACTACTCAGGAAATCGCGTTCCTTACAGCCCGAAATATAAGTTTACGGGCTTCGTATCCTACGACTTCCAGCTACCAGACGGCGGTAAAATCACCCCTCAGGCCACGTTGCTGTTGTCGGGTGGTTACTACAATACGGACACCAACACGGTTCTCGACTTCCAGAAGGCCTACGCAAAACTAGACCTGCGAGTGGGGTGGACGTCGAAGGATGACCGATACACGGTCGAGGCGTTCGTAAACAATGCCACCGATGAGATCACTCTCAACCGCGCGACCTTCGGATCGCGTGGCTTGAACCAGAGCTACGATGCCCCCCGGATGGTCGGCGTGAGACTGAGCGGCAGGCTCTGACGCGTACCGCTTGGTCATCCAGGCCGGCGCGGGTTCCCAAGCCCGCGCCGGCCTTGGCGCGGGTCACGCATGGAGAGACGCCTGAGGCGTCCGGCCCTGTGCGTGTTGTCTTTGCAGAGCGCCTGATACCGGCCTTGGCCGCGAACAAGGTGGGTCGCTGAGCCCACCTAAAGGTCGGTTAGCACCCTTACCCTGTTTCAGGACAGGATGCCTTCCCCAGCCCAGTGTCTTCAACGACTTCTCGAACTGACTGGGGGCTTGAAGCAAACGACAGCTGATTTGCTGGTCCTGCGAGCCATGCAGACCTCAACCCGCTTTGGCTGTTGCTACCTGTCGTCGGACCGCCAAATCGTCCCAGATCGTGACTTCTTCGCGCACGCGGTCTCCGATCACGCGGAAATGCGATACAGCCAGAATGTATAAAGGCGCTCCGGTCGGCGCTCCGTATCGGCCGCCGCCGGAGTGTTCGCCTGCCATCGACCACCGGATCGCAACGTCGCGCGCTTCGCCAAGGTAGGGGGTTTCTGCTATGTGTTCGATCCGCAGCTGGTGGCCTGGGATCGCGCGCCTGACGCCGTCTTGCCAGGCCGCGATTTGATCGGGGCCGTAGAGGAACTCGCCGCCGGGATACCAGGCGTTCAGGCGAAAGTCCGACTCGTTGCGGGCGGCTGCGGCGTCCACCTCCTCCCCCCAGTAGCTGCGGAGCAGGCGAGCAGCGACCGCGCTTGCTTTCGACTCGGGTTCGACCCCGGGCGTTTCCGACACCTGGATCCGGTACGGCGCCAGGACATCGATGAGAGGATGTCCGGTGTCGCGATCCCGCCTTGCATGCCGCAGCGCCACTTCGTCGGGATCGTAGCCGAGCTGGACCGCGAGAGCGAGATTGTCGCGCACCAGCCATTCCTCCACGACCTGGTTTTCGCGGCAAAGGCAATCCGCGATCGTTCGCACGAGCACCCGCCGCCCGGTGGCGGGACCAAAGTCGCTATCACCTCGATTGGTCATCTTGGATGTGATCAGATGCGATGACAGAAACGTCCCGTCGCCATCGTCCGACCATATGACGTTGTCACCGTCCAGCCTTCGATCCGGGAACGCCGAGAGCGTCGCCCATGTGTTGTCGACGACCGTCTGTGCGCCGCGAATTGGACCCGCGAGAGTATGGATCAGGCAGTCGGGCGCATACCACTTCAGGCAAAGCTCGACCTCCCGGTCGTGCCAGATTCGTTCCGTGATCCGGATGATGTAATGCGGGAAATCGACAAACTCCGCGTCGAACCCAGGCAAGAACATTCGCCGCTCGGGGCCGGGATTCATCATGGTCTGGATATCAGTCGTCGCGACCATGGTGATGGGGGCTGGCATCGGCGGCTCCTATTGGGCGGTCCAGCCGCCATCGATTACGAGGGAATGCCCTGTGACCATCGCCGCAGCGGGCGAGGCGAGATAGAGCACTGCGGCGGCGACCTCGTCGGCGGTCGCGAGCCGACCGACGGGAATCATCCGCCGGACAAACTCGGCGAACGCGGGATCTACGAGCATGGCCTCGGTCATCGGCGTGCGTACAAACGTGGGCGCAACGCAGTTCACGCGTATTCCACGCGGTGCGAGTTCTACGGCCATCGCCTTCGAGAGGCCTTCAATTGCATGTTTGGTCATACAGTAGACCGTGCGGTTGGGGGATCCCACATGCCCCATCTGGCTGGTCATATGGATGACTGACCCGCCCGGCCCCATCCTGCGCGATACACTTCGGGCGATACGGAAGGCGGCTCGTACATTCAACGACAGCAGATGGTCCAGCGCCTGGTCGGTGACTTCAGTAAAGGGCTGCGGGACGTTCGCGCCAGCATTGTTGACCAGGATGTCGAGCGCCCCGCCACTTTCGATGCGCGCCAGAACCTCCTCACCGGTCACGTCGAGCGGCCACGCCTCAAAAAGGTCGCCGAGTTCCGAGGCCAACCTGTCGAGTTCAGGGGAGCTCCGGGCCACACCTACGACTTGGATTCCATCATTCGCAAGCGCTCGGCAAATCGATCGTCCGAGGCCCTTGCTGGCGCCTGTGACAAGAGCGCGTCGAACGGGGGCTCTGACCGCCATTCAGATTTCCGGCAGACTCGGGCGGGGAAGCGTATCGCCGCCACGGACCTGAGCGACTATGGCAGCCTCACCCTCAAGGGTTCGGAGGCGGCGCAGAACCCCCTTGGGAACCGTCACTGTGTCACCTGGGCCGCAGACAGCGGAGACGCCATCAATCGAGACCTCGACGCGACCCGACTGAATGAACCACACGTCGGAGACGTCCAGGATATGGTCTTTGATGGCGGCGCCGTGTTCGATGGTCGACTCGACGATGGTAAAGCCGTGGGCCCAGTCCAGCGGCGGCGCGCCGACAAGGAGCCGTTCCGAGACGCCAGGTGCGCCCGGGAAGATACCCGGGGGGCGAGGCGCGCGCGCACGCGAGACACACTGTTCAAGGGCGGACGAGTCCGCTCTCCTCAGTGCTGCGACCTGCTCAGGCGTTGTTGCCGGCATCGGTTGCGCGCCGGCTGGCGCCTGCTCGCCTTTGGTGGAGTCGATCAGTGCGCCGTTCTCAAGCAGAATAAGCCCAAAGCTCTTCGCCATTTCAAAGACATAAGGAGCCCACAGCACGCGACCTGGATCGTCGCCACCGAGGACCGCCCATAGAAAGCCAGTATCCAAGCCGACGTTCTCGAAACCACGGAATAACCGGGTAGGGATTGAAATCAGATCCCCAGGTTCGAGCCGGACGTCACCATCCTCTCCATGCTCCCCCGTCATGAAGCGCCAGCGTCCTGAGTGAACGTAAAAGACTTCGACCGTCTCATGACTGTGCTGGGAGTTCAGGCACCGAGGCGGTTGGCGGGCGCCTCCGATATTGAAGCCATGAGGTTCTGAGACATGCACGAACTGGTTCCGGTTCTCCGACACCCCGGGACCGATGATGGTGAAGTTCTCCTTCTGATCCGAACCGGGCGAGCGCGTATCGATGAACGCGTCGCGGCATGGCGCCAGGTCCTGGTAACGTACGATCCGAGACTCGATTTCGAAGTCCTTGGATCCAGGCGACGGATTGTCCATAGGGGTGCCGTTTCGCATGGAACTAAAGGCTATCTTTGGGGGCGCCTCGCAGATGCGCGAGTCTGCCGAAGACATCGTAGCCCATCTGTAGAAGCAGGTTGATGATATCGATCGGGATCCAATTCTCGGCGATGAGTTCGCCTTCGCAACGATAGAAATCCATAACTCGCATTCCGACCTTTCGGCCGGTTGCAGGCATGCCGAGAAAGCCATCCCCCGTATGCGTCGCGGTGACGCTGGGCCAACCGCCCGTCACCACAAAGGGGCCGTCCCCGATGCGGCAGATGTGCTGTCCGCCCTTGCGGTCAGGGAAGGCAACGAGAAACGGTATCTGATGGTGCCGGCGGAATCCCTCAAGGCCAAACGTCGTACCGATGCCCGACGGACCGTACCACGCAAACCCTGGCGTCCAGAACCGGGCGATATCCATAGAATCTAGGTTCTTGCCGTCGAACGATAGGAGCCCGGCATGCATAGCCAGGACGAGGTCAAGACTGGTGCGGCCCTGGTCCGCATCGACCCCGGATAGACTCATGTCACCGCCGGCGGCGGGCGCCGGCCACAGGCCCTCCGCACCAAGGCTGGGCGCAAGCGGCCAGAAGCCGGCCTGGCGCATCAAGTCGAGTATATCGATGAGAATCCAGGACTCGGCGATCCTGCCGCCGTCGAGGCGATGGACCTCGCCAAAACGCAACCACGTCGCCTTGTTGGTCGCCGGAATCCCCAACCAGTCCGAGATGAAGACGCCACGATAGTGCCCCAGGATGGCAACCATGTCGAAGCCCGCGAACGAACCCGCCGCGATCATCGTGTGGGTCCGCTCCAGCCGGGTAAAGCTCGACCGCAGGGGGGTCCAAAGCTTCTGCTCAATCGCAGTTGCGCCGCCAATGTCATTCAAGGGGTGCGAGATATGAGCGACGGCGTCTGGGAGGTAGAGATCGCGCAACGCCTTCTGCGCAGTGGCGTCAGGGCTGGCGGCCGCGGCGCAAAAGCCCTGGTGCAAATGTATCTTCTCCGCACCCTGTCGTTCCGCATCGGTCCGAGACATCGGTCTTTCCTTGCTCACGTCCCCAGCTTAGACAGTATTGTTGCATTCGCAGTCAACACGGAGTTCCGTTCCGTGTGCCTGTGAGGCTGCAGGATGCGCCTGAATCTCGCGGAGATCCGCTTCGGGTGTGCAAGGATGGGATCGAAAATGATCTGCCTGCTCGGATGGCGAGACTCTCGGACCCCGCCGATTCAGACTCGCGATGAACTGCGAAAGGTCAGAAGGGGATGATCTCCATCCTCGATCTCTTCAGAATCGGCATCGGCCCTTCCAGTTCGCACACCGTTGGTCCGATGCGAATCACCTTCAGATTCGCAGAGGACCTCGAGGCACGAGGAATCCTTCGGAGTGTTACGCGGCTACACGTCCAGCTTCAGGGCTCGCTCGCTCTCACTGGCGTCGGCCATGGGTCGATCGACGCCTGCCTGATGGGTCTGCTTGGCGGCGAGCCCGAGACCGTGGACCCGGGTAAGATGAGCGTAGAGTTAGAGGCCGCGCGTACGGGTGCTCTGAGGCTGCTTGGACGTCACCTCGTAGCGTTCGACCTCACGCGAGACCTGGAGCTCGCGACCACGGTCACGCCAGACCTGCACCCCAACGGGATGCGATTAAGGGCGTATGACGTGAATGCCGGCTTGCTCGCGGATGAGACCTACTTCTCGACCGGCGGGGGATTCTACGCCAGCGAACGCCAGCTGCGTTCCCCCGCGCCAAACGACCTTGTCCTTGTTCGCGGTCGCGCGCCCTATGCCTACGGGTCAGCCGATGAACTGCTGAGGCTCTGCAGAGCGACTGGCATGAACATCGACGAGATCGTTCTGGCCAACGAATCTGCTTGGCGCCCTGTCGATCAGTCACTCGCGGGCATCGACAAGGTGGTGATGGCGATGAACGCCTGCATCGATCGCGGTCTGAACGCAGAAGGAAAGCTGCCTGGCGGGTTGAATGTGCGTCGCCGTGCGCCTGAGCTCTGGCGACGGCTCGCTGACCGCGCGCCTGTCAACGAGGCCGAAACGCTTCTTGATTGGCTTAACGTCTACGCAATGGCGGTGAACGAAGAGAATGCCGCTGGCGGCCGGGTGGTCACGGCTCCCACAAATGGTGCGGCTGGCATTGTCCCCGCAGTGCTCCGCCACTACTGCATGAGACCCGACGGAGACCTCAAGGCGGCGCGACGCATGGTCCTGACGGCCGGCGGAATAGGCCTTCTTTACAAGCAGAGAGCCTCGATCTCTGGGGCCGAGATGGGCTGTCAGGGCGAAGTGGGCGTCGCCTGCTCGATGGCGGCCGCCGGTTTGGCGGCGGTCTGGGGTGCGACGCCGGAGCAGATTGCGGCGGCCGCCGAGATCGGGATGGAGCACAATCTCGGCCTCACCTGCGACCCGGTGGGCGGGCTTGTCCAGATACCCTGTATCGAACGAAACGCCATCGGGGCGGTCAAGGCGGTCAATGCGGCGAGACTGGCCCTCCACAGTCATGAAGCGCCGAAGGTCACACTTGACCAGGTCATTGAAACGATGCGCCAGACCGGTGTCGATATGTCCTCCAAGTACAAGGAGACGAGTCTCGGCGGCCTCGCGGTGAATGTGGTGGCGTGCTGATGGAACTCGCCGATCGGGTGATCTGCTCCGACCCTGATCCCTTGATCTGGGTGAGAGTGCGTCCCCGAGGAAGCGGATATGAAGAAGAGCCGGTTCGCGGGGCCGGCTCGGGCCCGAAAGGGGGCGCGTCTCCGCGCCGTGCCTGAAAGGTTGGGTTTGGCATTGTCAGCCCAAATGCACCGGCCGGTCAGGGGTAGGGATTGGGTGGACGAAATGGCCCGTCAGAGAAAGACCCACGATCCGTTCCGCGGGTTCGACAGCTCGCCTGAGGTGATACGCCTGGTGGTCATGATGCGCGTGCGCGATCCGCTGTCCCTGCGAAACGTCGAGGGCCTGCTGTTCGCGCGCGGCATCGACATCTGTCACGAGACGGTGCGGCTCTGGTGGAACCGGTTCGGTCCGATGTTTGCCGGCGAGATCCGCAGGAAGCGCGTTGAGCACATACGCGCCTAAACCATTGGCGTTGGCATCTCGACGAGGTCTACGTGAAAATCAACGGCCAGATGCGCTACCTGTGGCGCGCCGTCGATCACGGGGGAGAGGGGCTGGAATCCTTCGTGAACACCACCTACGACAAGGCCGCGGCGCTGAAGTTCATGAAGAAGCTGGTGAAGCGGCACGGCTGCGCCAGGTCGATCACCACCGACGGGCTCCGCCCGTACAAGGCCGCCATGAGCGAGCTCCAAATCGCCGAGCGGCAGGAGGTCGGTCGCTGGGCCAACAACCGGTCTGAGAACTCTCACCTGCCCTTACGACGACGAGACGGGCGATGTTGCGGTTCCGGCGGATGAAGACGCTTCAGCAGTTCACCTCAGTCCACGCCTGCGTCCACAACCACTTCAGCCAGGAGCGACACCTCATCAGCCGAGACCTTTACCGCCCACGACGCTCAGCCGCCCTGACTGAGTGGAAGTCGCTCGTCACGTAAGGCCGTTCGGGTTGGGGGAAATGCGGCTGGCTGGAGACGAGTTAGACTTGGACTAGCAGCACCGCCACCCACCCTCCCGACATCCCTGCCTGAGCAGAGCGGTTCCGACATGTCGCGGAACCTGCGGGCCTATTCGCGCCCGAACCGTCTGTGGAGGCGCCCCTGGGCGCGGGGTTCGAGGGCCGGTTTGGGCCCGGAAGGGGGCGCGTCTCCGGGGCCTTCCCGAAAGGTTGGGTTTCCCTGTGAACAGGGAATGAGCAGCGAATTTCTTTCTATACCCAAAGCCCAGACTTGCTGCGGCTACGGAATTTCCTCGCAAGATCAGAGGGTTCCCACGTGACCCCCTGAAACTCCGCCAGGGACTATTGGGGTCCGCCCCGGGGAAGGGACGGACGGATGAAGCGATCCAGGTTCACTGGAGAGCAGATCTTCGGGATCCTGCGGGAGCAGGAGGCCCAGTCTTCGCGACTGCGACACTTTCGCAATATCCAGGGCGAGACGCTTGCAGAAGCGTCCGGCGGTATCCACGTCCGCCGGCAGATGGAAGACCCAATGACCATCACGCCGGTTCACGGCCCTGCGGCTGACCGGGGCTTCTGACAAACACAGACAAAGGGAAAACACGATGCGGACTGTTCTGGTGGCCGGTTTCGCGCTGGTGCTCGCGGCCTGCGGCGAAGCAGCCGACCTGCAACCCGTGAAGCAGGGTGCGCTCGATCTCGGCGGGCAGGCGCTCGAGGCGGCGAGCGGCGCTGTCGATACCAAGACGGCCTGCATGCTCGCCGGACAGAACGAAGCATTCTGTGGCTGCGTTCAAGACAGCCTGGGGTCCAAGATTACCGGCGAGCACCTGGAAGCCCTGAAGACTGTCGTCGGCGAAAGTCTGAGCGGAGAAGGCTTGTCGGCCGCCATCGAGAAAGCCGGCAGTGTTGACGCGCCGACCCGCCAGGCACTGGTGCAATGTGCAACAACCGCCGCCGTTGAAGGCGCTTTGGCCGAGGCGGGGAACTAGCCTTTCAACCCCTCTGACCGAGCGGCTGTTTGAGGCTAATGGCCGTTCAGGCATCGGCGGCTTGCGGATGTCGAGATGCAGCTCCATCGCCTCGAGCCAGTCCCGCCAGCCCGGCTCGAACTGAAGCACGCCCCGCCGAACCTCATGAGCGAGGCCGAGGCGGCGGCGCTCCTTTGTCCGCGCCCTGAGGGTTGCGGTGATCTGGGTGTTTGCGTGACCGGTGTCGTGGTGGTTGACTGCGGCCCAGGAGAAGCGTGCGCCGAGTTCGGCCCCACCGCCACCCACCCCTCCGACATCCCTGCCTGAGCAGACCGGTCCCGCCATGTCGCGGAACCTGCGGGCTTATTCGCGCCCGAACCGTCTGTGGAGAGGCCCCTGGGGGCGGGGTTCGAGGGGCGGTTGGCGCCGGGAAGGGGGCGCGTCTGCGCGGGCTGCCTGAAAGTCTGGGATCAGGTGCAGGCGCGGAAGCTCAGAAACCTGACGAGGCGCCGCGATATCCGCTGCGTTGTCTTCGGGTCGGGCCCAGTCTGGAACGGAAGTGAGACGAGGATGGGCCGAAACGCGATTTCCTTCGGAGCCCGGGTGCTGCCGGGCCGCCAGCAAGGCGTCGAACGCGGGGTACAGGCAGCTAGCCGACGACCCGGAAACCGGTGTTCGACGTGGCGCTGTCGGGCGTATTGGCCGAGCGGGCCGCCACCCGGTAGCGGTTGCAGTGGCTGGCGTGACAAAGGAATGATCCGCCGCGAATGACCCGGTGTGATCCATCCGGGGGGCCGACGGGGTCGGGACCGGCCCGCCGAGGATCCGGTTGAGCCGTCCAGACATCTCTGCACCACTCCCAGACATTGCCTGCGACCTCGAACAGGCCAAATCCGTTCGGCGGGAAACTCCTTACGGGGCATGTGCCATGGTGACCGTCTTCTGCGGTGTCGGCCTGCGGAAAGTCACCCTGCCAGATGTTACACATGTGGGCGCCACCGGGGGTCAGCTCATCGCCCCAGGGATACCGGGCGCCGACAAGGCCGCCCCTCGCCGCCGCCTCCCACTGGGCCTCGGTGGGCAGGTGGACTCCCGCCCATCCGCAGTAGGCGAGGGCGTCGTTCCACGACACGTGGACGACTGGGTGCTCGCTCTTGAGAGTGACATGACTTCCCCGGCCCGCAGGCCAGCGCCAGCAGGCGTCCGGGACCTCCCACCACCAGGGCGAGCCGTCGATGCGCCGCCGTACGCTCTTGGCCACCCGGCGCGAAACCAGGGTGTGAAAGACGAGGGAAGACCCGAACCGCTCCGCTTCCGTCCGGTACCCGGTCGCCTTCACAAACTCGGCGAACTGGGCGTTCGTGACCGTGGTGGCCGAGACCCGAAAGCCGGACAGCGTGACCCGTCTCGGCGGACCCTCGCCGTCTTCCGGGTTGGCGTCGTGGTCGGAACCGCCCAGCAAATAGCCCCCTCCGGGTATGTGTCGCCAGTCGAACTCCACCGATGCGCCAGAAGCCGGGGGAGACCCGGTCTCTACCTCCGCTCGATCGGGACGTCCGGGCGCGCAGCAGCTCATGCGAGGCCTAAGTCTCCTCGGAGTGTTAGGACGAAAAACATCGGGTCAGGAAGTTTCGGATCGCGGTCCTGGCCATCTCCTCCTCGGCCAGCTGAGCGGGCGTCTTTACGGCCGGCGTGACCCGGAGCCCGTCTCCCGGCCGACCCCAGTAGAAACCGTGCGCACTCTCCTTGACCTTTAGAACCTCCACCTTGCGGCCGGCAGCCCGCATCGCCTCAATGGTGGGCTCGACAAGTCTTGCGGGGACCTGAACATCCGCCTCACTAATGAGAAAGAGCGTGGGCGCCATGATCTTACCGGCGTTCTGCTCGATGCTCCTCGCCGCGATTACCTGATCGAGTTCCGCCCCGACCAGTCCTCGGCGCGCCAGACCTGAAAGCACCGCTTGCCGTGTCATTGTCATGAACCGTACAGTCTCTGCTCCGACTTCCGACAAGGGTGGTTTGGAGAAGTCGCCCTGCAGATAAACTTTCGGGTTGGTCATCCATGGCGCTCCGGCGGCGAAGCAAGAGGCCTCGTCGCCAGTGCGGATCGCCGTCCGGAGGACCAGGTTGCCGCCGTGACTGCCACCGAGAAGCGCGACGCGCCTCGGATCAAGCGCGGGGTTGTTTCGAGCGAATCTGAGGGCTGCGATCACATCGTCCTCTTCGGCGCCGAGGATGGCCCCATCCCGGAATCCGATCGACAATATCGCCCAGCCTGTCTCATTCAGCATGTCCACCGTGGGACTCTTGGGTTCCCTTTCAGAGGGCGTGGCGAGGGTCCGAATAAAGTCGAAATCCCGCCCGCCCTTGCCGCCATGGACCGTGATCACCGTGGGGAAGGGGCCTGGGCCAGAGGGCAAGCTGAGAACTGCCTTGAGCGGCGTCTGGTCGCTTGAAGGGATCGTGAATTCGGTGACAGTCCTTTCCGGACCTGCATTCGCGACCGACGCGGAGACGATCGTCGCCAGAACAATCCCGATCAGAGCCTTCATCTTCGTCCTCCGGAAACAGGGGCCTTTTGACCACATCAGTAGCGCGCCAGAACCTCGACGCCCGCAATTCGCGTCGTCGTCACACGCCCTTGCATCCTGGAGGGCGTATTGCCCTCATTCCAGCGTCGCCAGGTCGCCTCAAGTTCACTTACCTTCCTGGAGTGAACTGGCGCGAGATTGCGGGTTTCACCAGGATCGCGTTTCAGATCGAAGAGGAAGCTCTGGCGTCCGCCCTGGGGCAGATCGACCTGTATCAACTTCCAGTCCCCCTTCCGGATGGCGAGGTCCGTACCTGCTCGCCAGTAGAGGGCCTCATGGGGCGCCATCCCGCTGGCCTTCACATGACTGGAAAGGTCGACGCCGTCGATGTCGCGGATCTGG
Source organism: Phenylobacterium sp. (assembly GCA_020401865.1). Taxonomy (GTDB): domain Bacteria; phylum Pseudomonadota; class Alphaproteobacteria; order Caulobacterales; family Caulobacteraceae; genus Phenylobacterium. Next base: position 19,507 of record JADCAS010000013.1, read on the forward strand.
TCCTGAAGCCCGGCGGCGCCGAGAATGGTGCCGGCAAGATCAAGTGAGATCACCGGCTTCGAGTAGACCTTGGGTCCTTCGGTCCCCTTCGGCCAACGGATCAGGAATGGCGATCGGATTCCCCCTTCGCCCAGGTCCCGCTTATGACCGGAGAACGGGGCGTTGGAGCAGACCCCGGCGATATAGGGCGGGCAGCCATTGTCGCTGAGGAAGATGATGAGCGTTTCCTCCTTCAGGCCGCGTCGCCCCAAGTCCTCGAGCACCGCCCCTACGCTATCGTCGAGAGCGGTCACCATGGCGGCGTAAGCCCGAAGCCGGGGGTCGGCGATGTGGGCTACGCGGTCGACATAAGTCTTGGTCGCCTCCAGCGGGACATGCGGCGCATGGTGGGCGAGGACAAGGAAGAAGGGACGATCCTCCGAATCCGCCCGGGCGAGGAAGTCCAGCGCTTCCTGGTTCAGGACATCGGTCTTGTAGGCGTCGATTTCGACCGGAGCGCCCATGCGGCTGAAGCCCTGCGACCGCGTCCGCTCAATCGGTTCGCCTTCGGTGCGAAGCAGGAGGTCCCCCTCCCTCGGATTGAGGATGTAGGACCCGCCGCTGGCGAACCCGAAGTAATGGTCAAAGCCGCGTTCCAGCGGCGACGCACCGGCGCGACGTCCCTCCAGGTGCCACTTTCCGATCAGACCGGTGAAGTAGCCGGCCCGTTGCAGGCGTCCTGCGATCGTCGGGACGCCCGGTGGGAGCGACATCTCCGCCTGGTCGCTGGTGCTTCCAGGGTTGAAGTCATGGCCGAAGCGGGCCTGGTAGCGACCGGTATGAAGACCCGCCCGCGACGGACTGCATACCGCCGCCGTCACGTAGGCGTTCGTGAATAGAGTACTCTCCCTTGAGAGGCGATCGAGGTTCGGGGTCGCAAACGGACCGGAGCGCAGGTACCGGACATCACCGACACCCAGATCATCGGCAATGATCAGGACGATGTTGGACGGTTGCGTTTCGGCCAGGGCGGGAGGCGCGCTGCAGCACAGGGCGACCGTCACCGCAATGCTCTTGAGACTCCCAGGAATTCGCACGATGGTCAGACTCCTGTCGATGTCCCCGGGATGAGCCCGGAGCCCTCACGGGTGTTTTCAGCGGCTGAAGCGTTTGAGGAAGGCCCATGCTTCCTCGCTGCTGTCGAAGTCGTTCGTCGATCGGCCGCCCAGCTCCTCGGCGAGCGCCGCCTTGTTTCTGGACCTTCCTGGAAGCCCGTGACCTGCACCGTTCATCCGGAGGAACGCCACTTCGACGCCATCCCGACACGACTTCCATGTTCGCCCCTCGGTGGTCATGCCGTCTTCAGGATCGCGGTCTGGGAGGGTTCGCAGCTCGGGATCACCAAGGCAGCCATTCGCCCGGACCCAGAAGCGAAGGGTCTCTTCCGCCGGAAGCACACGGCCCTGGTCGATTTGCCCCCGACCGCCTACGGGACCCCCCGCATAGGGCACCAGCGGGTCCGCAGTTCCATTCATCATCAGGATTGGCACCGCCTGATTGGGCTTGCACGAGCCCTGAAGAGGTTCCGGGAGGCTGGCCACCATCACGACAGCGCCCGCGATCAGGTCGGTCATCTCGCAGGCTAGGCGGTGAATCATCATGCCGCCATTTGATCCGCCGACGAGGTAGATACGTCGCGGATCGACCTGTGGCAGGGCGCGCAACTCGCCGATCAGAGCGCGGAAGAAAGCGACATCGTCCGTGTTTTCCAGTCGCCTGAGCATATCCGGCGAGTCGCGACCATCATTCCAGCCGTAGTTCACGCCCTGCGGATAGACGGCGATGAACCCCTCGCGATCACCGATATCATTGAACCCCATCTGCCGAGCCCTGCGAGGCGCTGTCCCGTTTCCACCGTGAAGGGCGATCACTACGGGCAGGTTGCGGGCCTCAGTCGGGGGCGCATGGATGAAGTAGATCCTCTCACTCCCACCGGCCCTGAGCTCGCGTTGCGTCAACCCCTCCATAAGCCGAGGATTGGCGATATCCGCGGCGAGCGACGGCGGTGGAAGAGAGGCCCTGTCCAGGGATTGGGCCACAGCGTTTGTGGATGACAGGAGCAGAAGCGCCGGCAGAAGACACGGAAGGATCCCGCTAAGGCGACTGCGGTTCTTCATCAGACAAGGCTCCAAAGGCAATCCAAAGAGTATTGCGGGACGTGCGTAGCGCGCCCTGAGGCTACCAGCGGTACCGGACCTGGACACCGTACCGGCGGGGATCGCTGTAACGAACCTGGGTCGCGCTCCGGAACACGACGTAGCTCTCGTCAGTGACGTTGTTTGCGTAAGCGGAGAGTTCGACCCTTTCGAAGGTGACCCCGACGCGAGCATCCAGAAGATCCCGGTCATCGAGCTCCAGAGCTGAGTCGATTTCCTGGAAGCCGCCTGTCTGGCCAGAGTAGGAGAGGTTCAGGAAACCCTCCGCGTCTCCGACCACAGGGCGGCGGAAGTTTACCTCCAGGGCCCGGGTCCAGTCCGGGTTCTGTTGAATGCGGCGTCCCGTCGACTTCAGTTTGCCACCTTGGCGCGAAAGGCTGGCGTCCGCCCTCAGGCGGCCGCCAAGCAGTTCCCAACGGCCACTTGCGGTCAGTTCGAGGCCCCAGACTTCCGCTTTGCCGACGTTTGAGATGAAGGACGTCGAAACCACCGGGCATACCGGGTTGGTCACCGCGCAGCCGTTATCCACCTGGCCCTGGAAGTCCTCGACCTCGGTCTGATAGGCGGCCAAGGTGACGAAGATGTTGCGCCCCAGGTCGCCCTTCGCGCCAATCTCGTACGATGTCCCGTTCTCGGGCTGATAGGTCGGCACAACCGGTCTGGGAGCCCGCGGATCGCCGACGCTCGCATTGAATCCGCCTGCCCGATAACCGGTGGCCAACCGGCCGAACACGATCCAGTCGAACGGCAGATCGTATGTCAGCGACAGCGCATAATCGAGGTTCGAGAATTCGTCTGAGTCCTCGCTGGTCTGAGCCGGGATCGGCGCATTTGTTGGTCGGGTGAACCCGAAGTTCTGACGCTCCTTCCTGTCATTGGAGTAGCGTAGTTCTCCCTCGGCGCTGAAGGAGTCGGTCAGCTTGAACCCGATGGATCCGTATGGCGCCCAAGACTTGTAGCGCCCGCGCCCTGGCAGGAAGTTCCCTAGGGATGCATTGGCGGGGGTCGGGGTCCGTCCCGTCACGGTCGTGAACTGGTCGTCGCTGTAAAAGGCCTCGAAGCCGATCAGCCAACTGAACCGACCGGACTGGGCCCCCGCAAAGTGAAAGTCCGCATAGAGCGCCTCGAAGTCATCGTTGTTATTGGTCGCAGTGTTGGGGTCGGTGATGGTTGTAGCGTTACCGCGGGCCCTCTCGCGGGCCAAGGTCGCCGGATCGAACTGGTCGGTATCGTTCTCCGTGTTCGTGATCCGACGCCGGAAACCTGTAGAGCCTGACAGCGTGCCCAGGTCTGATTCCCAGGTTAACTGGCCGATCACGGATTGAATCCGTTGCTTGGCGGGCTCCCCGTCGTTCGCGTAAGAGGTGAACTTCGGCGTGAAGTATCCGAGGGGGAAGCCGGGGGAACCGGCGGCAACCGTGAACGCCGAGCGGAGGCCGGGCAGATAGTAGAGTCCGTCCTCCACCAGAAGGTTCATATCCAGATCGTCCTGCCGGAATCGGATCTGCCCGCGAAGGGCGTAACCTTCCTGACGGTCGATGAAATTGCGCTGTGACGCATTGAAAAAGAAGCCTTTGGGTTGATCGAACCATTCGCCTGTGAGGCGGATGGCGACCTGGTCGGATACGGCGTGGTTCACGGCGGCCTGAACCTGTTTCAGTTCGGTCTCGAACTGATAGTTCACGTTCACAAAGCCCCGGTTGTCCCACCGCGGTCGGGCCGACGAGACGGTGATGGCGCCGCCTATGGCGTTGCGGCCGTAGAGCGCGCCCTGCGGGCCGCGCAGGACCTGAAGCTGTTCAAGATCGAGGAGATCAAGGCGGCTCAGGCTACGCCCGCCAATCGTACCTCCGCCGATGTAGATGCTATTCCGATAAAGTCCGACGGCGGCCTCGGTTGAGGTTCCCCGGCCCTGTCCTGAGCCTCTGAGAGTGATCTCCGAGTTCGAGGGCGAGGACGTATCAAGAAACTTCACGCCTGGGACGCTGTTCAGGATCGCCTGGGGATCCACGATGTCCCCGCGCTCTATGAGCTGGTTCACGTCGATGACGGAGGCCGACACGGGTACATCGCGCAGCCTTTCCTCACGTCTCCTGGCCGTTACGACGACCTCGCCCACCGATGCCGTCTCGCCCTCACTTCTGACCTGCGCAGTGGCCGGGGAGGGGGCACAGGCGAGTAGCGCCGCCGCGCCGGCTCCGCCTAGCAGAAAATGACGTTGGATGGACTTGGACATGGGCTTCCCCTCGGTGACTCTGTCGACGCAACTAGAGTGAGGGCTTGTCCAGAACTGTCAACACTTTCCAGTTCTCGTGTGTCCACTCGCCATTCGCACCTGTCAGCGCAGGCGCGCCGGCGGCGCGTCTCGATTGGGCGACTACGCTCGTGGAACGCCCCCGTTCCGGACAGTTCAGAGAACTGGCTGTGTCCTTAGTTCTGAGCGCCCTGATCGACGGCGCTTTCCCTTGAACTCGATCACCGCCTGGGGAATGGCCGCCTGGAGCTGCGTCGCCCGGGCAACGCCCGCGGCGTGCATTCGCCTCGCGAGGTCGCCGGCTCTTCTTGGGTCGCGATCCGCAACCGCGTCGGTGAGCAGCCGATAGGCTTCGTACTCTGCCTGCCGCATTTCCTGGGTCGCCATGCTCAGGTGGCCGAATGCGTGGCCTACGCCTTCAGACAGGTCGCGGATGATCTGATGGAGCCGAGGATTGCGTGCTGCGCCGTACAATACAGAAACAAAGGCGTAAGTGGCGAGCTTGAACTCATTCGGCGTCGTTGCGGGGGCGGCCGCCAGACGCGCCAGTTGTTGCAGTTCGCGACGCAGGTCCGCGAGCTGGCTCCGGCTGATCCGTTGCGCCGCCAGTTCCGCCATGGCTGCGAAGATGAACTCGCGCGCCTCCATCGTGACGCCGACTTCGTCATCCTGAAGAGAGTTCACGAATGCGCCCTTGCGCGGGAGGATGCGAACCAGGGCGCGAGACTCCAGCAGGCGGAGCGCCTCTCTCACGGGGCCGCGGCTTACGCAGAACCGCGCCGCCAGGTCGATTGTGCTCAGGTGATCGCCCGGCCGCAGTTCCCCACTGACGATCATGCCGCGAACGGCGCGGGCGATGTCTGGGGGAGTGAATCGCCCCTCATTCGCGCTCTCTGACTTCAAGCCTCGATGCTCCTGACCCACGCCTTATCCGCGTCGAAGGTGCGGCTGGCGGATTCGACTGCCTGAACCCTGTCTGAACCCGACTTCCGAGTTCCGGCAAGCCGCAAGCGGGACGACAAGGAAACGCCTAAAGCCTCTCTTGTCAAAACAGATGACACTATGTTTGTTTATTGCAGACAGATTATACGACCCCGGGCGGAGGTACGCTTCATGAAGTTCGGAAAAATGGCAGCCTTGGCGGCCACGGTCCTTGGCCTTTCACCCGGGGTGGCGTCGGGTCAGGAGTCGAAGTCGACGCGGCCCAATGTGATCATGATCGTGGCTGATGACCTGGGCGCCACAGACCTCAGCTCCTACGGCTATCCATCCGCCATCCCGACCCCCAACATCGACCGGATCGCAGCGCGAGGCGTTAAATTCACGCGGGGCTACTCGACCGCAAGCGTCTGCAGTCCCTCTCGCGCGGGTCTTCTCACGGGACAGTATCAGCAGCGCTTCGGGTTCGAGTACCTCGCGCCTTCCAGTCCTCGGCAGCCGGACGGCGGCCTGCAGCCGGGACAGACTCTGGTTTCCGAGAAGCTCAAGGGAGCGGGATACCGCACCGTCGCCATCGGAAAGTGGCACCTTGGAATCACCCCGGACAGGCTTCCGACAGCCCGCGGATTCGACGAGTTCTTTGGTTTCCTCGGCGGCGAGACGTCCTATATGGATCCGGCCTCCCCGGATGTGGTGAACCAGTCGGCGCCCTATGTGGGCGAGCGGAGCTTCCGGCGCGAGGCGGAATCGACCCGGATCGGCCGCTGGCGCGCAGGCGTGGCGGAACAGGAGTGGATCCGCAACGAAGGCCAATACTTGACGGATGCGCTCACTGACGAAGCTGTCGGCCATATCCGTCGTCAGAAGCCCGGTGACCCGCCGCTGTTCATGTACCTGGCCCATCTGGCGCCCCACAGCCCCTTCCAAGCCTCCCGGAAATACTACGATCGATTCCCGCGGGAAAAGGATCCACTCAAGCGGACCTATGCGGCCATGGTGAGCGCTCTGGACGATGGTGTCGGACGTGTGATGGCGGCCCTCGAGAAAGCGGGCATATCCGAGAACACCATCGTCGTTTTCACCTCCGACAATGGAGCTGCGACCTACTTCGGGGTCTCGGACTGTACCCGGCTGAGCGGCGGAAAGCTAAGCTACAACGAGGGTGGGGCAAGGGTGCCCTATATCGTTTCATGGCCCGCCCAGTGGCCCAGGGGCCGGCAGGAGAGCCGGAATGTCTCACACCTCGACCTCTACCCGACCATCCTGGCTGCGGCGGGAATTCCGGCGGACAAGGCCCTTGACGGCTTCGACCTCACGCCCCGGATGAACGGTGACAACACCCCGATCCATGAAGCGCTCTTCTGGCGGACTGGTCCCGAGTTCGCCGCTCTGATGGGAGACTGGAAGCTGATGTCCAACACCCGTCCGAACAGCTTTCCCTGGACCTTCGACCTCAAGCGGGACCCACTCGAGACCCGAAACCTGATGTTTGAGGCTCCCGATCGCACCCGGGAACTCCAGGCGCGTTACAAGGCGTGGCAATCGGAAATGAAGCCGCCAGCCTGGGCTCCCACAAGCGGGTTCCAAGTCTTCCATTGCGGGAGGGTCGTCTTCCACGACCAGTAACAGCTTCTATGGGCGCCCAGGCGACCCGGAGTCGCCGGAGCGTAGAAGCCCGCGGGGAGAAATCTCCACTCTTTCATGCCGTTCTCTCGAGCAAGGTGACCCATGTTCATGCGACCTTTCGCCACAAGCCTCGCGGCGATCGTCGGCGCCCTGGCCCTCGAAGGCTCCCTGACCGGAGGCGCGCGGGCCGGTGACACGCGGCCCAATGTCGTCGTGATCCTCGCGGACGATCTTGGATACGGCGACATCAGCGCGCAAGGCGGCCGTATTCCAACACCCAACCTAGACGCCCTTGCGCGATCCGGCGTTCGCTTTACGAGCGGTTATGTCACCGCCGCCGTATGCGCACCTTCCCGGGCAGGTCTGCTCACCGGTCGCGCCCAGACCCGTTTCGGGTTCGAGTTCAATCCCGTCGGACGCGACGAGCGCGTCGGCCCGCCCACGACCGAGGTCATGATCCCGGCGCTTTTGCGGGACAACCACTACGACACGGGGATCGTCGGGAAATGGCACCTCGGAAAGTCGCCGGGATACCATCCATTGGACCGGGGGTTCGGAAGCTTCTACGGCGTGCTTGATGGCGGGACGTCCTACTTTCCCGATCCCGGACCCGGGCCCGGTGATGAAGTCGCCGCAACCGCTGACCTGAAGAGCTTCAACCGTGACCGGATGCCGGTCTATCGGGGCCGGGAGGTTGTAGAAGCGCCGGGCCACCTTACGGAAAGGTTCACGGATGAGGCCGTGGAGTTTGTGTCCCAGAAGCGCGAGGTTCCGTTCTTCCTCTACCTTGCGTACACCGCGCCGCACACGCCCCTCATGGCCGCCAAGACCTACCTGGATCGCTTCCGGAACATTGAGGACACCCATCACCGCGTCTACGCAGCGATGGTTTCGTCACTGGATGATGGTGTCGGTCGGCTCCTCCAAGCCCTCGAGGCCACAGGCCAGAGGGACAATACGCTTGTGGTGTTCCTAAGTGATAATGGGTGTCCCTTCTACATTCGCGGCGCTTGTTCGAACGCCCCTCTTTCCGGACACAAGGCCCTGCCGTGGGACGGTGGAATCCGTGTGCCATTCATCATGTCCTGGCCGGCCAAGCTGAGGCCCGGTGTCAGCGACCGTCCTGTCTCGTCCCTCGATATCCTGCCGACCATCGCGGCGGTTGCCGGTGCTCAGACGCCGATGGCCGCAGAGGGGCTCGACCTTGTCCGTCTGATCGGGTCCGGGGGGAGGGCCCGCGCCGAAAGAACCCTGTTCTGGCGCATGGGCCCCAATCACGTCGTCAGGACCGATCGCTGGAGCCTGGTTGTGGTCAACAAGTCGGAGACTGCAGAGGATCCGGAGAGCCTTGTCGGAAGACCTGTGCCTGACGGGGTGCCTGCGACGGTCTCACCGCTCGGCCAATACACGCTGCTTTATGACATTCGAGTCGACCCTGGGCAGACCGTCGATGTCGCGGCCCGCCATCCCGAAGTCGTCTCAGACCTGAAGCGGCGCTTTGCGGCCTGGGACGCCTCCAACATCGCCCCGATGTACACAAGTCGCCGTCAATTCAGCATCGAGGTGAACGGACGAAAGGTTCAACTCTTCAATTAATCCAAGGCCTTGGATGAGGAGACGGGTGGAGCGGATCCGCCGCGGCTCCGACCCAAGGCGGAATGTGAACCCAGCCGGAGCCGATATGTCTCTCCTATTCAATACGCCGATCGAGGCCAAGCCCGATGGAATGTTTGTCGGCCCCTGGCGGTCGCCACGGAACATGCTGACCGCGCAGTCCTATGATGGGCACAAGTCGATCCACGACGATGACACGGCAAGCAAGCTGGGCTTTCGCGGCGGAACGATTGAGGGTCCCACTCACTTCAGCCTGCTCGCGCCCCTGGGCGTGCGGATCTGGGGCGAAGACTTCCTCGCGCGGGGTTGCATCTCCGCCCACTACCGGGCTCCCTGCTTCGAGGGTGAGGAGACGCAGGCCCAGATTCGACTAGCGGGCGACCCCCGGAGGGCTGAGGTTCAGGTCCTCAAGCGTGACGGCGTGGAGGTGCTTCACGGGACGATCTCCCTCGGGCCTGACCATGGACAGACGGCGCTAGACCTCCGACTGGGCCAAATTGAGCCTCTTCGGGAGCGCAGGATCCTGGCCGACATTGTTGTGGGCGCGAAGACACCGCGTCGTCAGGTAGTGATGGAGTTCAACCAGAACATGGGCGAACTCTACCCCTTCAGCCTGCGGGAGAAGCTGCAGAGCATAACGGAACCTTCTCCCGCCTACGATCCGGCATCGGCCACCGAGACACCCTGGCGGCGTCCGATCCTTCCCTTCGAGATGATTAGCGTCCTGTGCCAGTACACCATCGCCGACGAACCGATCCCCGTCCGGAACCCAGTTGTCGGTCTGTTCGCCGACCAGGAGATTCGTCTCATTGACGGCCCGCTGTTGGTCGGGGAACCATATGAAGTCGAGCGGACAATGATCGCCATGAGCGGCAGCCGCCGGACGGAGAGCCTCTGGATGCAGACTTCCGTGTACAGGGCCGGAACCGATCACCTCGTGGCGACCCAGCTATTGAACCAGGCCTATCTGAAGGCCTCGTTCCCCGGCTATCCCGAGTATGAGGGCGCGTCGGGATGATGTCGCGCCGAGACCTGAATGGCGGGATCCTGAGCGTCGGCCTCGCTGGCGCCGCCCAGGGAGGGGAGGGCCGAATAGTGCGTTCGGGAGAGGCGACCCTGCATTATCGGGTCGTGGGGCGCGGCGCGCCTGTTATCTTCCTGCCGTCTCTGGGCCGTGGGGCTGAAGATTTCGGCCAGTTGGCTGCGGCGGTTTCCAAGGCGGGATTCCGGGCCATCTGTCCGCAGCCGAGGGGTATCGGGGAGAGCCGGGGCCCGATGCAGGCCCTGCGCCTGGATGATCTGGCGAAGGACGTCCTGGCCGTCCTGGATGACGTCTCCGCCGAGCCCGCAATCGTGGTCGGACACGCCTTCGGCAATCGCGTCGCTCGTCGCCTTGCAAGCCTCCACCCATCCCGCGTGCGAGCTGTAATTCTCCTTGCTGCGGGAGGTCGAGTGCGGATGGCGCCCGAAATCGAGCCGATCTTTCTGCAATGCTTTGACCTCTCCCTTCCGGACGAGGTCCGGATGAAGGCGGTCGGCAAGGCGTTCTTTGCGCCGGGCAATGATGCGTCTCCCTGGAGAGATGGGTGGTGGCCCGATGCGGCCCGCGCTCAGCTGCACGCCTCAGAACAGACCCCCGTCGAGCTCTGGTGGAGGGCGGGAGGGCGGCCAATCCTGGTCATCCAGGGCCGGGAAGACATCCTCGCTCCCCCAGCAAACGCCCGGATCCTCAAGGATGAGCTCGGCGCCCAGGTCTCCGTAATCGAGGCGCCCAACGCCGGTCACGCCATGCTTCCAGAACAGCCCCAGCTGATCGCGGACACAGTGATCACGTATGCGAAGAGCCTGGGATGAGGTCAGATCCGACCCGGGCGGCAGGCGGGGCTTCGCTTCCCTCCACCCACAAGCCCGCGGCTCTGGCCGCCGAAATCCCATGGGGGCCGCCATGGTCGAGGGGCGCTGGAGGGTGAGGGCGCGCAGACGGGCAACGCCCGTCAATGGAGGTTGAAGGATGGAGCTCAGTCCCTTTGTGGGTCGCAATGCGCCGGACCTTCTCGACAGGCAGGCCTTGCGCTTCGGTGACAAGCCATTGCTGATCTGGAGCCCCGCCGAAGGTGAGACCAAGGTCTACAGCTATGCGGGATTCGCAGACGAGACCCGCGCCTACGCCGCAGGTCTGGCCGGTATGGGCGTGAAGCCTGGCGACGCCGTCATCATCCATCTCGACAATCATCCAGCCCTGCTGCTGGCCTGGTTCGCCTGCGCTCGGATCGGCGCGGTCGCGGTGACGACGAATACCCGGGCGACCCGGGACGAACTTTTCTATTTTGTGGAACATTCCCGGGCCGTAGGTGCGATCACCAGTTCGGCCTATGCCGGCCTGCTCAAGCAGAGGGCGGCAAACTGTCGCTGGATTGTCTCGATCGATCCTACAGACCTGCCGGACGCCCAACCCCTGGACACACTGAGGGCTCAACCCGAAGCCTGCCCGACCTGGGAGGCGACGCCGGAGGCGGCCTGCAGCGTTATGTATACCTCTGGGACGACGGCGCGCCCGAAGGGTGTGGTCTGGACCCACGCGAATGTGCTGTGGGCCGCCAGGGCCAACGCCGCGCACTTCGGCCTCACGCCGGAGGACCGCTGCCTCGTCTTCCTGCCGCTATTCCACGCCGTTGCCCTGAGCTGGAACTTCCTCGGGACCCTGAATTCGGGAGGGAGCGTCGTCCTGATGCCGCGCTTCTCCGCGACCCGGTTCTGGGATGTAGCGGTGGCCCATGGATGCACGTGGGCCAACATGGTCGGCTTCACCCTTCAGGCGGTCTCTGGGCTGCCGGATCCGCCCTCTCACCGGTTCAGGACCTGGGTCTGCGCCGGAGACCTGAAGGCGGTCAGCTCCCGTTGGGGCATCCGGACGCTAGGCGCCTTCGGGATGACCGAGATGATCAGCCAGCCACTGAGCTCGGATCTGCATCACCCTGGGCCAGAGGGCGCCATGGGGCGGGTCAATCCCGGCTACCGGGTGGACCTGAGGCGTGAGGACGGACTTCCGCCTTCAGCGGGCGAGGTGGCCAGCCTCTGGATCAAGGGCCAGCCTGGCGTGACTATCTTCCAAGGCTATCTCCACGATCCTCAGGCCACTTCCGAGGCCTTCGACTCCGACGGGTGGTTCTGCACGGGCGATCAGGTCATCGCCGCCCCCGACGGTCACGCCTTTTACGCGGGGCGCACCAAGGACATGCTTAAGGTAGGAGCCGAGAACGTCGCCGCCGTCGAGATCGAGCAGGTCATCCTCCAGGTCGCGGGTGTCAGGGAAGCCGCGGTCGTCGGACTTCCGGATCGAATGCTGGACGAGGTCCCTGTCGCCTTCGTCGTGATCGAGGGAAGACCTGAGGAGACGCTCGCCTCGATCCGTGCGCAGTGCCTCGAGCGGCTTGCCGACTTCAAGAGGCCACGCCGCGTTCATGTCGTCGATGAACTGCCGAAAGGACTTCTGGACAAGGTCCTGAAGCGGGAGCTCAGGGAACTGGCGGCCAAACTCGCCACCGCCCCGATCGACCCGGCCGAGGAACGTAAGTGATCGATTCAAGCCTCCCCGACGCCTTCAGGGGCATCCTGGATCGGCTATCCCTTCCAGTGGTCGCGGCGCCTATGCTTAGGGTCTCCAGTCTCCCGCTTGTCGAGGCCTGCTGTAAGGCGGGAGTGATCGGCGCCTTTCCGACGGCCAACTGTCGATCGCCAAACGAGCTGGACGACTGGCTGGGCCAGCTCCGACGCCGACTGTCTCCTCGCGAGGCGCCCTTCTGCCCGAACTTGATCATGCGCAGCCCGACCCTCAGCGCAGATCTTGATCGCCTCATCGCCCATGGCGTGGAGATGGTGATCACCAGCGTCGGGTCGCCAGAGCCCGTCGTCGCGCCGCTTCACGCTGCAGGTTGCCTCGTATTCGCGGACGTCGCTTCGGTACAACATGCCCGCCGGGCGATTGGGGCGGGTGCGGACGGACTTGTCCTCCTGACGGCCGGCGCCGGCGGCCAGACGGGTTGGGCCAATCCGTTCGCTTTCGTCCGCGCCGTCCGCACCTTCTTTGATGGCCCGCTGATACTCGCGGGTGGCCTGTCGGATGGCGTCTCCCTGCAGGCGGCGCGGGTCCTGGGATGTGATCTTGGCTATATGGGAACGCGCTTCATCGCGACCCTGGAAAGCGCCGCCCCGCAGGCCTACAAGCAAATGCTGGTCGACAGCGGCATGGATGACGTGATCCTCACGCCCGCCTTCACAGGCCTACCAACGAGCATTCTACGCCCGTCAGTCCAGGCGGCGGGGCTTGATCCTGAGGCCCTCGACCGCCATCCGGACCCGGACGTCGCCCGCGCCCTTTTCGGCCCGGAGGGTGACGGTCCGAGGCGATGGCGAGACATATGGAGTGCAGGGCACTCAGTCTCGGGTGTCCTGGGCGTTCCTAGTGTCGAGGAACTCGTGGGCCGCCTTTGCTCAGAGTATGCTGCGGAGCGGTCAATTCCTGACCGCCCTCCGACCACACGGCCGTGTTGATCCGGGCGCCCAACCCTCAATCGCCAGCAGGTCGCGACACGTAGGCCCAAGCGGCGACCCAGTCCGGCCACCAGGCTTCGCCTTGATGAGTTCCCGCAGGCCTTCAAGTCTAGGACACCTGCCTGAGAAGCCATAGCCCCATGACGGAGATCAATTGTCTGCCGCCTGCCCCCACCGCCACCCACCCTCCCGACATCCTTGCCTGAGCAGATGGGTTCCGCCATGTCGCGGAGCCTGCGGGCTTATTCGCGCCCGAACCGTCTTTGGAGACGCGCCTGGGGGCGGGGTTCGCGGGGCCGGCTCGGGCCCGAAAGGGGGCGCGTCTCCGCGCCGTGCCTGAAAGGTTGGGTTTGGCATTGTCAGCCCAAATGCACCGGCCAGTATGGGGTAGGGGGCGGGTGGGCGAATTGGCCCGTCAGAGAAAGACCCACGATCCGTTCTGCGGGTTCGACAGCTCGCCGGAGGTGATCCGCCTGGTGGTCATGATGTGTGTGCGCGACCCGCTGTCCCTGCGAAACGTCGAGGGCCTGCTGTTCGCGCGCGGCATCGACAACGGTCACGAGACGGTGCGGCTCTGGTGGAACCGGTTCGGTCCGATGTTTGCCGGCGAGATCCGCAGGAAGCGCGTTGAGCACATACGCGCCGAAACCATTGGCGTTGGCATCTCGACGAGGTCTACGTGAGATTCAACGGCCAGTTGCGCTACCTGTGGCCCGCCGTCGATCACGAGGGAGAGGGGCTGGAATCCTTCGTGAACACCACCCGCGACAAGGCCGCGGCGCTGTAATTCATCAAGGAGGCGGTGAAGCGCCACGGATGTCCGCGAGCCATCGTCACGGACAAACTCCGCTCTCACACCGCAGCCCTGAAGGAGATCGCCGCCGCCGATCTCCAGGAAACGGGACGCCGGCTCAACAATCGGGCCGAAAACTCCCACCTGCCCGTCCGACGACGAGAACGGGCGGTGCTGAGGTTTCGCAGGATGAAGACCCTGCAGAAATTCACCTCAGTCCGCGCCTTCGTCCGCAACCACTTCAGCCAGGAGCGACACCTCATCAGCCGAGACCTTTACCGCCCACGACGCTCAGCCCCCCTGGCTGAGTGGCGGATCGTCATGGGCTAAGACCAGTTCGGGGTTGGCTAAACTGCGCCCAGCCGGAGACAAGTTGACCTTGGACTGACAGCACCCTCGCCTCCGTCGGCAGCGGCCGGCGATACGCCTTCAGGCGCCCGACCCGGTCGCCTGCCTTCAGGTCTCCTCCCGCACAAAACAGGCCACGCCGTGCCAGCTTTGGAAGAAGAGATCGTCGCCCATGAGAGATATCCCTGTTTGGCTGTCTTCCTCATCGTCCTGGGAAGGCCGGTCCTCCATGGGGGTCATTGCGGTCACTTTCGCTTAGGTGGGGTCGCGCCAGGCCGGGGCGAAGTCTGCAGGACCCGGAGGGGGGAGGCGGGCTCGATGATCTCCCGGAAGGTTGGAACAACGGCGGGTTCGGCGACATGCCACTCGACGGTTCGGCCCTGGGCGGCGTTGTTCTGCCGTCGGGCCTGATCCCGCACGCCGTTCCAGATGAACTTCAAGAATGTCGATTTTCGGGCCCTTCGATCCAGGGCTTCATGGCCGGGGCCCTTGGCCTCGAGCAGCGGTCGGCGGGAGTCCCAGACGGCGCATCCGTCGAACCGCACGGGCTTCTCGAAGGGATTGCGCACGACGTAGTCCAGGCCGGGCGCCCGGGTGATCTGGTCCTCGTAGTCCTGTGTCCAGGCCTTGTATCTCGAGAAGGTCGGGCCCCGCGCCCAGCCGCCATTAACGTGACAGGTCGGGCCGATCTCACTCTCTCGCTTGGCCAGCTGTTCCGTACGGGGAATGGCGCCATCGTGGAACCGGTCGTCGGAATGGACCTGTACGGAAGGTTCGGGCTTGATCTCTCCCGACAAGCGCAACTGCTGTTCGGTGAAGAGCCGTTCGACCTCGTCCGCGCCCCCGCCCCCTCGCTCCCGCCCCGTCATTGGTCGCTTGCATGCGCATCGACGTACCAGCCTTGACGCCACAAGCCTTCTCGAACCGGATCGCCATGTCGGCAGACAGAGCGGTGTGACCCTTGAAGAGGTTGCTGAGGGTCTGGCGGGTCACATGGATGGTGCCCCCCGCTGTGGAGTTGGATATGAGTTCAAGCCTGACCGACAGCCGTACAATGGCGGCTCGCGAACGCTGGGTCGACCTTGGGCGTTACAGGGCTAGCTGTCGTTGCGACGAAGGCTGTTCACCCGAGGAGGCGCTTGAGCGAAGCTGGAGTTGCAACACACCACTTCCAGCGGAACTCCTCGGATGAACGCATACAAGAATGCCCGGCTGAAGCCTTCGCGTCTAGCCTAGATGGTCGAACGGATTGATCAGGGCGGGTCGGCTCAGGCGGCGGCGCAGGCCGCCGGCGTCTCGACAATGACCGCACACAAGTGGCGCCGACGGCATCGGCTCGGCCCCAAGGCGGTGTCCGCGCCATGCGCCTGAGCTGCAAGTGGCAGAGATGGAGCGGCTGCGCCGACAACGGATGACGGGACCCAGGATCGCCCAGGCGCTGAGGCCTTTACACCCCCAGCACCACGAGCAGGGCGCTATCGCCCGCACCGTCCTATGTGCGGGTCAGTCTGGTGGGCCAGACCTGGCTTGCGACCCGCATCCAGTTGCCGCCGAGTATCAGTTTCAGCGAGGGGGTGTCGAACCCTCGGCCAATGAGTTCGGCGACAAGCTCCGTGATCTGTTGGTCGTGGATCATCGTCACCGGCATGCGGAAGGAGGCGTCGTCCGGGAAGGTCTCGCGCATGGTTGCGAGGAACACCTCCAGTTCCGCCAGGTCGAACACGAAGTCGAGACCGAGTCCCACGTGTTCGGCCCCCACGCGCGCGGCGATATGCTCGACGTGATCCGCCAGGCGGGTGACCGAAGCCGTTCCTCCCAGGAAGGCGCCGATGCCGTTCACGCCGATGACTCCTCCGGACTCGGCGCAGAGGTCAATCAGCCAGTCAGGGATGTTCCGTTCATGCGGGTCCACGGCGCTGGCGTTTGAATGGGAAAAGATGACTGGCGCACCGGCGGTTTCGATGACTTCCCGCGCCGTGCGAAAGCCCGTGTGCGAGCAGCAGATCATCATCCCGACCCGCTTCATTTCTGCGATCACCTCACGGCCGAAGCCGGTCAGCCCGCCATCTTCGTCGTAACAGCCAAAACCGGCGTCATTCTGCCTGTTGTAGGCGATCAGCATCCACCCCACCCCGCGGCGCCGGAAGTCCTCCACCAGGTCCAGACGGCCGCCGTTCAGGGGCGCCATGCCCTCAACGTCGAACAGCACCGCCAGCTTGCCATCCCGGCGTGCATCCTGGATGTCGTCGACGGTAAGGACGATCCTGTAGTCGTCAGCCCTGGCGTTGAGCCACTCGGTGAAACTGTCCAGCATCGCAAGGTGTTCATCCGGACCGCTTGGTCCAAAGCCGGCGTTCAGGCTGATCACATCGACGCCGGCCGCGCGGACATCCTGGAGTTGGGGCAGGAAGCTGGCGTCCTCCGGCCGCAGCGGCATGCAGGCGTGATTGTCCCAGACCAGCGAGGTGCGCATCAGCTCCTGCGCCTGGTTGATGGTGGAGGGGCGGTCAGATGTCTTCTGCCTCAAGTCGGAACGCCTTCTCTGTCGGCCGCCGCGGCGGCTTGAAATGTGGATGGCAGACTGCTCGCTCCGAACATCATGAAGAGCAGCCCGATCAGAGACGCCCCCGTCGATACCACGACAATTGATGTCATCAGTCCCTTGGGTCCATGGAAGGCGGTGTCGGACAGCATCCCCACCGTCAGGGGGGCCATCGAGGAGAATATGATGGCTATCAGTCCTCCGACGGCGATCACCCGCCCTCGGAGGTGCGACGGTGCGAGCATCTGCAGCACGGCGGGTGACAGAGATAGGCAAACCGTCAGCAGGAACGTCTTGGCTGCATACAGGGTGTAGATCGCGGTCAGGTCGGGAGCGAGGAGCATCACGGGCGTTGCGAGGATCGTTCCGGCCGTTGCGAACTGGGCCATCACCATCGGCGTCAGATCTCCCACCTTGCGCCGGAGCCATCGCTCGAGCAGAGCGGCTGCGGCCACGCCGAAAGCCGCGGCGCAACCTCCGATGATCCCCATCGTCACGCCGATCTCCGTCGGCTTTGCGCCGAACCCGCGCTGAAGCGCGGCTGGGAACCATGCCGCCGCCCCGCCGTTGGCGGCGAAAACGATCCCGAAACCCAGGAAGACGCCGACCAGGGCGCGCACGTTCGCCCGGAAGTAGATGAAAAGGCCCTGGCTCGTACCACCGATCTGCGCCTTGACGGTCGCCCCGGACCTTAACCGGATCATCAGGGTCAGGATGATCAGGACCGGTGCGGTCAAAGTGCTGAGGATCAGGGCGATCCGCCAGGGGTCCAACTGCGCGATGAGAGGCGGCAGAACACTGTGGCCGGATCCGGCGAAGCCAATGAGGGTCCCTGCAAAAGCGAGGCTGGCGAAACCCCCGAGGCGACCTGCGATGTACATGATGAGGTTGGCCCGGACCCACTTGTCGCGCGGGAACATGTCCGCGATGAGCGAGTACATGATCGGTCCCAACACCGCTTCACCAACCGCGATTCCCATCGCGAACCCGAAGAGGCCTTCGAACGACTGGGCGAGCGCAAAGCCCACGGTCGATGCGGACCAGATGGCGATACAGGCCGCCAGGAGGCGCAGGCGATTCACGCGGTCGACCAGCCAGCCGAGCGGCAGGATCGCGAGAGCAGACACCAGTGTCAGCGCAAAGCCGCCCAGAGCTCCGATCTGGGTGTCGCTCAGGCTCAGGCTCTCCTTGAGCGGCTCGACGACCAGGTAGATGATCTGCTGGTTCAGTCCCGCCGTGAGCATCAGGATGCACAGCAGCGCGAGACCCAGCCAGGCGGCGAGGGGCGACGGATATCGTCCCTGGGCGGCGCTCGCGGAGGGGGCCGGGTCCGTTTCCTGACCGCCCTCTGTATCCGGATGGGTCATGCGTTCTCCCCTCTTCTGCTAGGCCGCCGCCCCAAGCTGGAACCGGCGTAACAGTGCTTCCGGATCTGGATCCCGGCCTCGGAAGTGTCGGAAAGCCGTCTCCGCCGGCACGCTGGCGCCCACTGTCAGGACCGTGTTGCGCCAGTGCTCGGCAACTGCGGCGTCGTAAAGCCCACCCTCGGCCGCCCCGAAGGCTTCAAGAACATCGGCGACCAGAACATCAGCCCACAGATAGGAGTAGATGCCAGCCGCATAGGCGCTGGTGAAGCTGTGGTGCTGGCACGGAATCCGGAACACGGCGTCTATGGCTTCGGGCATGCCGAGCTCATCGTAGATCTGTTGTTCAATCGCGATGGGATCAACCGCCTCGCCGTTCGCGGCGAGATGCATACGCATGTCGACAATGGCCGGAGCGAGGAAATCAAGGTTCAGGCTCGCGACGCGCTCGTCTTCTCGGACCCGGATCATGCCTTGGATCAGGTCATCGGGCATGGCGGCGCCTGAACGGTGGTGGCGCATGTGCCGCTTGAGCAGCAGCGGGTCGAACAGCCACCGCTCGTTCAACTGTGACGGCAGCTCCACCACGTCCCAGGCGACCTGCATGCTGCCCAGAGACGGATAGCGCGCGCGGCTGAACAGCATGTGAAGCGCGTGGCCGAACTCATGGAACAGGACGTTGGCGTACTCCCAGCCCAGCAGCACCTCACCATCGGGGCCGCGCTGGAAGTTGGTGCAGACGTTGGAGAGGCCGATCACCCTGCCATCGATGTTCTCGGGGGTGCGTAATTCGTACTGCCAGGAGCTCGGCATCTTGCCTTCGCGAGCGAGAAGATCCGCGTAGATCACGCCGATCGCAGAGCCATCCCGGCTGACCTCGAAGACCCGCACGTCGGGATGCACCCCGGCGACGTCGTTGAGCTCGCGGAACTGAACTTGATGAAGGCGACCCATGGCGTCGAAGAGAGCCGCCAGCACATTGTTCACCTCCAGATACTCACGAACGCGTTCGCTATCGAAACCCAGTCGCATCCGGCGATGCGCTTCCCGATAAAAAAGGTAGTCCCAGGCCTGGATCGGTTCGCCAAGGCCGTCGGCGTCGGCGATAATCTGCAGGTCCTTCAGGCGGACCAGACTTTCGAACCTGACCGGCGACCAGATCGCCATCAGCGGGTCCAGCGCCGCCTCAGGCGTCTTCGCCATCCGGGGTTCAACAGCCATGTGGGCGAAGGTGGGATAGCCAAGCAGGCGGGCCGCCTTTCCGCGCAGGGTGACGATCGCCTTGACCAGCGCGCGGTTGTCGCAGGCGCCTTCCGCAGCGCAGCGGCCGACCCACATGTCCCGGACGCGCTGACGAAGTGTCCGGGAACGGGCGAACTGGAGGACCGACCAGACCGCAGCCCGCGTATTCCGGATGGCCCATACCCCGGGTTTCCCTAGATCATCGGCGAGCTTCGCGGCCGAGGCGATGGCCGAAGCGGGCAGGCCCTCAAGCTCGCCCGCATCGACCGCCCAGACGACTTCGTCACCCGATTTGGACAGGTTCGACTGAAACTCCGCCTGCAATCGGGCGATGCGACCATTGAGCTCGGTGAGTTCAGCGCGTTTCGCAGGCGTGAGGGCCGCGCCCCGCCGGAGCATATGGCGATGCACCCGTTCAACCAGTTGCGCCTGGTCCGGCTCCAACGCTGAGCGGGCGGCAAGGACGGCTTCAATGCGTGTGAAAAGGCGAGAATTCTGAGCGATCTCGTCTTCGATCGCGGTGATCAGGGGCGCGAGGCGCTTGTCAGCCTCGACCATGCCTTCGCCCATCCGGGTGCTGGCAAAGACCGCCCGCAGGGTTTCGATCCGACGAAAGGCTCGACCGCTCTTCTCAAGCGCCAGGACAGTGTTTTCGAAGGTCGCCGCATTCGGGTTGTCAACGATCGCGGTCACATCTTCACGTCGACGGTCGATCGCCAGGTGCATGGCGCGCTCGATCCGCTCCGGCGTCGCCTGATCGAACGGAGGAAGCCCGCCGTAGGGGCCCGGCCATGGGGCGAGCAGGCCTTCAGCATCCACCTCAGATGTCTCCCGAGCGCCGGTCACGCCAACTCCGCGCGCCCCCGAGCGACTGTAGCCGCAGTCCCGCCCAGAACCCGGTCGAGAAAACCCCGGATCAGCGGCGCAACGATGTCGACCTCCACCCCCACTTCGTGACCACGGTCTTCGATCTCGACAACCTCCCAACCCTGCTGTTCGAGCGTCCGCCGTGTCCGCCGTATCGTCGAGGCGATGGGCACGGAATGGCCCGCTTCAATCAGATCTCCGTTGGCCCCGAAGTACACCATCCGCGGACAACGGAGAGCGCCCACCACCGCCGCTTCGTCCCAGTGGCCGACGACGCTGCGATAGAAGGTGTCCCATTGACGGTACTGATCGGCGGAACGCAGCACGCGCATGGCGCCGGGCTCCACACGGCCTATGCGATCACGGGCGGCGGCCCAGATCGCTTCATACGGCCCATCCAGCGGCGGCCACCCCCCGATCGCCAAAGCCGACAGACGGTCCGTCCGACCCGCGAGCTGGAGCGCTGTTGCAGCGCTCCAGGAGTAGCCGACGAAGGCGAACCTTTCGAACCCCGCTGCGTCCGCCACCGCCAGCAGGTCCGCACAAACCCGGTCGGCGGTCAGTTTCTCGGGCGCCAGATCCCGGCTCCTGCCTATGCTCGGGTAGTCCATGGCGAGAACCGCATATCGCTCGGCAAGCACGCCGACGAAGGCCTTGAACGCCGGCTCGGCCTCAGCGGACAGGATCTCGCCGTGCGAGGCGAACCAGGGCATGCCCAGCATGACGGGCGGACCCGACCCGTGAATCTCGAAATAGACGCCGCTGGTCTCGTCAAGCGGCATGTCGGTGATCCGGTGGAGGAGCGCCGGCTTGATGGGCCTCGATCCACGCCGTGATCACCTGCTCCAGGATCGGCAGGCTCACGGCCCCGGCGCCCATCAGGACGGAATGAAACTCGCGGAAGGAGAAGCGCGGTCCGAGCGCAGTTTCCGCCTTTCGCCTCAGCTCGCGGATACAGATGTTGCCGATCTGGTAGGCGAGCGCCTGGGCCGGCATGGCGATGTACCGGTCAACCTCCTGCTCGATGGTGTCTCGCGGAAGGGCGACTTTTTCCATGAAGTAGTCGATCGCCTGGCTCCGGGACCAGCCTAACCAGTGGATCCCGGTATCCAGCACCAGTCGAACCGCCCGCCACATCTCTGTCTGAAGGCGCCCGAAATGCTCATGTGGCGTGGCGTAGAGTCCCATGTCGACACCCAGGGACTCGCAGTAAAGCGCCCATCCCTCGATCGTGACCGTGTACTTTACGGCGCCGTTCCGCCGGAATGCCGGAAGGTCTGTCGCCTCCTGCATCAAGGCGATGTGCATCAGATGCCCGGGCCAGGCCTCGTGAAGCGCGAACGGCAGGTGCAGGTAGCTCGGACAACGTTCCGGCAGGCTTGTAATCCAGAAGACGCCGGCCGCGGAATAGTCTGCGGGACTGGGCTGAGCATAGGCGGGGGGTAAACTTTGCGACATGGCCAAGGGTATGCTGTCGACCCCGTAGGTGATCCTGGGAAGGCGCGAGAAGAAAGCGGGTATCCGCCCGTCTATCCGCTTGCAGACCGCTTCGAGCTGGTTGCGCAACTGCGCCGGGTTCGCCGCGACGAAGTCAGAACTTTTGGACATGAAGTCCCGGTATCGCGCGAGATCCCCGTCAAACCCCGCATCTGACGCCACCTTGGTCAATTCCGCCTCGAGGCGCACGACCTCGCTGAGCCCAAGCGCGTGAATCTCGTCAGGCGTCATCTCCAGGGTCGTGAAGAGGCGCACGAAGGCCTCATAGTACTCTCGACCGAGCGGGGCATCCGTGCAGGCGATGGTCTCGCGTGCGCCCGCAAACATCGGACCGGCAAGGAAGTCGGCGTATCGTGAGAGCGACGGCAGCACCTCATCCCGGATCACCGCAGCCGCCCGTTCCGCGATGGCGCTGAACTCGGCGGTCTTGATCGGAGACCGCGCCAGGGGGCCGAACCAGGGGGAGGACTCCACCGCGATCGAGGCGGCGGCCCGGATATTCGCGATCGCGCCCTCGAGCACGAACCGGGGGTATCGGTGACCCGTCTCCAGTCCGAGCCGCATGGACGCCGCCACATCCTCCAGAAACCCGGGGATCGAGCGAAGCCGCTGAAGGTAGAGATCCGCCGCCGCAGCGCTGTCCAGCGCCGTTGAATTCGCGAAGAAGACGGCGTTGAACTCTGGCCCTCCGGGCAGGAGCCAGGGCTTCAGATGGGCGCCGACTCGGTGCTGCTCCCTTACCGCCTCCAGCTCGCGCCGCAGAAGCGCGTGCGTCACCTGGTCCTGGAAGTCCAGCCCCGCTGTCGGAATCTTCTCCAGAGACTCGAGAAGCCGGCGCGCCGTCTGGTCGCGCCTGTCGGCATCGGCGGGCGCGAGTCGGAAGATATAGGTCGCCTCACTGGCCTCGCCGGCCAACATGGCCGTCAGCGTGGATTCCTCGCATTCTGCCCGCCAGTAGGCCTCCGCGACGGCCGCCAGGTCCGAAGCTGCGGAAGACAGGGACTCGCTCACGCTTTTCGCTCCTCAGGTTGGGGCTGAATGGCTTCTTCGATGACTTTGGCCACGAAATCCGGGGTTTCATAGACAAATTGGTGCGTAGAGCCCGCCGGCGTCGCGATCCGTCGCGCGGCGCTCGATGTCGCCATGTACCGCTCGCGGGATGTGGCGAAGAAACGCAGCATACGCGACTGTTCGTCAGTGGCGGCGGCCACTTCCGCCTCGCCCTTGACCTCCTCGGCAGTGGCGGGCGCCACCACCCACACCGGCAGATCGCCAAGATCGCCGTCGTAGACGGACAACTCCCATCCCCGTTCTGCAATGCTGGGTGCGTGGAGATCTTCAAAGGCGGACCAGGTCGCAAAGGAGGCGCCGGCGCTGATCTCCACCTGCCTGAGTCGGGTGAGGTCCTCGCCCAGTTCACCTTGATAAAGCGCCATGGCCTCCTTGTGCCGCGGATCGGCGGCGGCCCTCAGTCGGCCGACATCGATTTGAACGCCGATGCACCGTAGCAGGCCGGTGAGAAGCACATCGCCCCGCATCTGTCGGAGCGCGCCGAGTTTCGGCCCGAACACGAGGGTCTCAAGCGGCGTGGCGTCAAGCAGCACCAACCGGGCGATGAGGTCAGGGCGACGACGTGCGATATTCGCCGCCAGCAGGCCCCCGAACGAGTGCCCTGCGAAGACAAAGGGGCCACTTTCACCGGCTGCCGCAAGCGCCGCCACGATCTCCTGGGCCTCACGCGGCGTGGAGCGCGGGAAGGGACCGGTGTCGCTCCACCCCGTCCCCGGCCTGTCGATCAGGATTGACCGCGTGCGGTGCCGCAATCTGCGATGCAGGTTCGCCATGGTTGCCCCGGCGGAGTGACCTCCACCGAACCAGACCACCGGATGCAGGTTTCCGGCTTCCCCCTCCGCGAGGACGTGAATCCGGTAGCCGCCAATATCCACCATTTTCCCTGGCGGCGGAAAGCGCCTCCGCGACGCGGCCAGTCGTGACATCTGCAGGAAGGAGCCGATCGTCAGGCCAGCGCCAAGGGCGGCGAGCGCCAGGCCGATCAGCTGAAATTGTCCCGCCCGGGTTGAAAGCCATGCACCCGCCAGGACCAGCGGTGAGCCGACCGCCAGCGCAGACCAGTCTCGGCTGGCGAATGACAAGAGCCGGTCCACAAGCAGTTTGTCTTCCTCCCCGACGGCGTCACGCCCCCCATCGGTCAAGCCCGCCCCGACAGGCAATGGATGTCAATACACCCCTGTATCCCTCAAGCGTCAAGCGCGGGTTCGACCTAGCGGTGCTGTCCACCCTTGAGCTAGGGTGTGACGCCTGAGGAGCACGCATTTTGGCGGGAAAGTCGATCAGGCCGACAGGGCAGGGGACCCCCTCAAGGGCGGGCCATTCGACGCCGCTGGAGCTCGACTGGATCGCTGCCGCGCGGGAGATGCTGGTCGAAGGTGGCGTCGCTGCGGTGCAGATCAATCCGCTGGCCCAGCGGCTCGGGGTCACCCGCGGCGGTTTCTATTGGCGGTTCAAGAACCGGCAGGATCTTCTCGACCATCTCCTGGCCGACTGGGAGAGCAGTAATACCTACGCCTTCCTGAAGGCGCTCGAAGGCGGTGGCGCACCGAAGACACGCTTCTTGCGGTTGGTCCGAATGTTCATCGACGAACGGGAGTTCGATCCCCGGCTCGAAGGGTCCGTTCGCCAATGGGGCAGCATTGATCCCAAGGTCCGCGCCCGGGTCAGCGAGAACGACATGCGCCGTATCGGAGCGCTGGAACGCCTGTTCCTGGAGGCGGCTCAGGCCCCCGACGAAGCAATGATCCGCGCCCGTATCGTCTACTTCCACCAGGTGGGCTACTATGCCCTTGGCTTCGATGAATCCAAGGCCCTGCGCCGCAGACTGGCCCCACTCTATGACCGGATCCTCACCGGTCTGGACTGAAGCCTGCCGGCAGTCGCCGCGACGTTGATCTCCGCAGATTCAGCTCAAGGAGGCCGCGGAGGCCATTGGGAGGATCGGTCTTCCTGCCGTACCAAGGGGAGCGGTGAGATCGGCGCCCGTCCTCCCGGCGCTTCTTTCCTTCAAGCCCGTCCGCACCGTATCGCCGAACCACGTCGACCCGGGCCCGGCGCAAGCCCCGAGTGGAGACGAGAAGGGGCCGTGCCTTCAGCGCGGGATTCGCTCGGGCCTAAGGTCTAATCTCAGTCCCCAATCCCCCTGAGCCCCAGGCCGTTGATCTCCGCCATCTCGGCGTCGGAATAGGGTCCGTCGGCCTCCGCCTTCAGGCACAGGTCCAGCTCGGAGCGGTTCTTGACCCCCAGCACAATCACGTCGAAGTCCGGGAGGGAGAGGGCGTAGCGGTGGGCGGCATAGGCGGGGTCCACGCCCCAGCGGGCGCAGAGGGCCCGGAAGGGGGCGGCGCGCTCGAAGTCGCGCCGGTCCGGGCTGTTGAGCGACAGCTCCCGGTCCACCGCTGCCGTCAGGGCGCCGGCCTGCACCGCCCGGATGCCCATGACGCCCAGGCCCGCCGCCTTGGCCGCCCGGGCGATCTGACGCGGACGGGCGGGCTCTGCGTAGCGCTTCAGGGCGCCGGGGCTGTCCATCAGGTTGGCGATCACCTGCACCACTGCGGGGCGGACCGGATGGGCGAGCGCGTCCAGCACCGCTTCGGGAACGCCGATCCCGGTGATCCCCCACTGACCGATCTTGCCCTTGGCCTTCAGCGCCTCCATGGCCGGGACGACCTCCTCCACATAGATCGACAGGGCGGTGGAGAACTGGGCCTTGGCGCTCTCGCCGAAGGCGTAGGCATAGCCGTCGCGGTGCAGGTTGGAATGCAGGAAGAAGAGGTCGATGCGCGGCAGGCGCATGGCCGCGAGGCTGGCGTCCACCGAGGCCTCCAGGGCCGCCGCCGCCTCGCCGGGCCCGGGCGTTCCGAGCTGGTGCTTGGTGGTGAACCTCACACCCTGGGGAGGGCGGCCCCCGAAGGCCTCGCCGATGAACCGTTCGGCGTTGTTGTACATGGGCGCGCAGTCGATGAGGCTGATCCCGGCGTCGACGGCGGCGTGGAGGGTCGCCAGGGCTTCGTCGCGAGAGGTCTCTCCCCAGATCTGGCCGATCCCGCCGCCCAGGCTGAGGCGGCTGACGTCTCCGAGGCCGTTCAGATTCACCGTCTGCATCTCGCCGTCTCCTGTCCGGGTCCAGCGTCAGGGTTCGCGGAAGTCGTTCCTGGATGCAACCCTTATGGCCCCCGTCGGCCCTCGACGAACGGCGCGCCAGCCGGCTCCCGCCCTGACATCAGCGTCGCTGAAACTTCCGACCTTTGGCGTGAAACTGAGTTTGCCCGTGACAGGACTCAGATTCTCTCTGAGGCGGACCGATGCGCCTTGTGTCCAACTCCGGGACACCTCAGCAGCGCTGCCGGATCGTGCTGGACAATGTAGCCCCTGGGACCCTCCCGCCAGCGCCGGAACGCAATCGCCGCCCCGGCCTCCCACGCGGCAAAAAACGGGGCGGCGACCGACCTCAGCTGGCCTGAGTCTGGCGAGGGCGCAGGGCCAGCATCCCCTCCATCCCCAGATTGGCGTAGACACCCTGGGTCACCTTGGCCAGATGGTCGTTGTATCCCTTGAGCGGCTCTCCCATGCCGATCCGGTCAACCTCGGTGCGGAAGGGGCGGGTTCCGTGCGCAGCGCCGACGACGGCGAGAACGGCGTCGGCGACGATCTGCGGGGCTTGTTGCGGGTTCTGCTCGAGGAAGGCCTCAAAATGGGAGAGCGACGCCATCGGCGCGCCCGCCAGTTCGCCATAACTCGCATCGCGGTCTCGGGCCGTGGGCGCCATCAGGTTGGCCATGAAGCCGGTCGGAAAGCCTCCCGGCTCGATCAATGCGACCTCGACCCCGAAGGCGCTCAGTTCGGCGCGGTAGGTCTCCGATATCGCTTCAAGTGCCCACTTCGTCGCATTGTAAGGACCATAGAAGGGCAGGGCGATGCGCCCGAGCAAGCTGGAGATGTTCAGGATCAAGCCCGCGCCGCGGCCCCGCATCTCCGGAGCGACGGCTCGGATCATCCGTTGCACGCCGAAGAGATTGATCTCGAAGAGCCGGCGAAAGTCCTTGGCGCTGAAGTTCTCCTGCAGCCCGTGCGCGCCGACGCCCGCATTGTTGATGAGCACGTCGATCCGGCCGAGTGCGTCGCGGGCGGCTGCAACGCCGGCGTCCACCGAAGCGTCTTCTGTGACGTCAATTTCCACAATCCCGGCGCCCAACGCCTGCAGGGTCTCCGCTGTTTCCGCGTTCCGCCCCTTCACATCGCGCATCGATCCGATCACGCGATGCCCGGTCCTGAGCAGATCTCTGACCGTCAGCTGACCGAACCCGCTGTTGGCTCCGGTGATAAGAATGTTCACGCTGGTCTCCATCTGACTGCGGCGCCGCGGCGCCTCGACGGACAAGGCATATTGAAGGTTTGATTTTGAGAACAGATAGTCGATTAAGAACCAATGTTTGCAGATATTAGAACGATTGGCCTACCCGCCCTGCTAAGCTTCCACACTGTCGCGCGCCTTGGCGGGATCAGCGCAGCCGCGCTTCACCTTGGCATGGCGAAGTCGGGGGTCAGCCGACATGTTTCCCAGCTCGAGGCCAGCCTCGGGGTCAGGCTTCTGGAGCGGGGATCCCGGGTAGTTCGCCTGACGCCAGTGGGCTGGAGGTTGGATGAGCGCATCCGCTCGATCCTGGCCGAGGTCGATCTGCTGGGAGAGATCGCCAGCGAAGAGGTTGGCCGAGTGTCCGGGCAGGTCACGATGGCTGCAACCCCAGAGTTCGGCGCCCTCGTGGTGCGACGGCTGTTTCCGGAACTCCAACGCCTTCATCCCGACTTGAGCCTCGTCATGCGAGCCGATTACGCCTTCGAGGACATGCAGGACCCGGATACGGACCTCGCCATACGGATCGGGGACGTCGATGACGACCGGCTGGTGGCGCTCAGGATGGGCAGCTTCGCACGTTGGCTGGTGGCCGCGCCCGATGTCGTTGAGCGGATCAATCTTCAGATCCCCGAGAATCTGGTCGGACAGCCCTGCCTGACCTTCCGGGAAGACCGACCGGCTGCGACATGGCGGTTCGTCTCCGCTGGACGCGAGAGGTCGGTGGAGGTGACCGGGCCGATTGCTGTTCGCAGCTTCAGCATTCTGCAGGAGCTTGCCCGCTGCGGGCTGGGCCTCGCCTTCCTACCGGCCTTCATGCTCGGCGACGATCTTGCCAGTGGACGACTGGTTCGATGCTTGCCCGAATGGGCCTCGCCCAGCGCCTCTGTCTTCGTCGCATTCCGCCCCGGCGTCCGCAACATCGCCCGGATCGCCGCCGTCCTTGATATCGCGCAGCAGGTTCTACCTGAACTGCTGGAGCCTTGAGCCAGCGGGATGGCGGGTCTCAGGAAACCTTCCAGCGGGTCGTCAGGGGGCGACCTCCCGACTCTTGCATGGTGTGTCTGATCGCCTGCTGGGCGCCCTGCCCATTTCCTGTGCGACCCGGATGAAGACGAAGGTTGAATTATTACGCTAATGGCCAAACGTAATAATCGCCTATATGGTGCGTGCATGCTGGAACCTGTCTCCCACCTCGCGCGCCTCAGCGTCAGTCTTCCCGCGGAGCTTCTCGCCCAACTGGACGAGATGGTGGCCGAGCGCGGCCTGCCCAGCCGCTCCCAGATGATCGCCGAGCTGATCCGCCACGAACTGGCCGGGCATAGGGAGGAAATCGTCGGGGCTATCGTCGCCGGCACCATCACCCTGATCTACCGGGCGGAGTCGGGCCGGGTGCGCCAGGCCCTGGCCCAGACCCAGAGCGCCTATGTGAAGGAGATCATCTCCTCGCAGCACGTCTTCCTCGAAGGAGACCAGTCCCTGGAGGTCCTCCTGGTCCAGGGACCCTCCGAGCGGCTGCAGCAACTGTGCGACGAAATCCGGCGCATCCGGGGCGTCCAGCAGGTCAAGCTGGTGACCACAACCGCCCTCCTGCCGCCCCTTCACGAGGCCGGCGAGCCCGGGGCGCCGGAGGGGAGGGCGGCCTCGTGAGCACAGCGGATCCCTACGGCGCCCAGGCCCATGCTCGCGCCATGGCTGGAACCCGGGTCCAGGCCATGCCGACCCTGCCGGCGCCGGAGGGTTTTTTCTGGGAGGAAACCGTCGCTGCAGGCGGTTACGCAGCCAAGCGGCTCAACCGAGGCGCCCGCCTGAAGCTCAGCGACCTGGAGGGAGACGCCTGCGTCTCCCTGCTGGTCTTCAACGCCGAGGCCCCCACCGAGCGCCTCAACGTGGCTGACACCACCAAGGTGCAGTGGAACGCCTATCTGGGCGCCGGTCGGCTTATGCTGTCGGACATGGGCCGGGTGCTGTTCTCGATCCTTGAGGACGAGGCCGGGACGCACGACTGCTTCTGCGGCGCTTCCAACGAGGCGTCCAACGCCCGGAAGTACGGGGACGGGGTCAACCATGGCGCCCATCCCAACGCGCGGGACCGGTTCCTGATCGCCGCCGGCAAGCACGGACTTACGCGAAAGGATGTTCACCCTTGCGTGAACCTTTTCAAAGGCGTGCGAGTGGAAGCTGATGGCGGTCTGGCCTTCCAGGGCGGTCCCTTTCCTGCAGGGCGCAGCCTGACGATGCGGGCCGAGATGGACGTGCTGGTGGTGCTGGCCAACTGCCCGCACGTGCTGGACCCGCGCCCCGCCTACACCGTGACCCCGGTGCGCGTCACAGCCTGGCGCGGCGAGCCCGCCGCCTTGGACGATCCGATCCGCAACGCTACGCCGGAGGGCCTGCGCGCCTTCCTCAACGTCGAGGATTACTACGCCCGATGAGCCCCGCCCCAGGCCTTTCCGGACCCGTGATCCACGATGAGGTGGTTCCCGCGCGCGCGCCCTGGACCCATGCCCTCGCGCGCGGAGAGACCCTCCGCATCGTCGACCTGGAGGGTAACCAGGCGGTCGACTTCCTGATGTACGCCGCTCATGACGACGCCGAGCGCTACTCCGCCCAGGACACCGTCGCCGCCCAGGGCAACCTCTTCCTGCGCACCGGCGCGGTCCTCCTTTCCAACGAGGGGCGGCCGATGATGACGGTGACGGACACCAACGTCGCCTACCATGACACCATCGGCGGGGCCTGTTCGTGCGAGAGCAACACCCTGCGCTACGGCCACCACACCAAGTCCCAGCACGCCTGCGTGGAGAACTTCCTGCAGGGCAACGCCCGCTACCTCCGAAACAAGCGGGACATGGTCTCCAACATCAACTGGTTCATGAATGTGCCGGTGGAGGCGGACGGCGCCCTTGGCATTGTGGACGGTATCTCGGCGCCGGGGCTCTACGTGGACCTACGCGCGGAGATGGACCTGGTGGTGGTGGTTTCGAACTGCCCGCAGGTGAACAACCCCTGCAACGGCTTCAACCCGACGCCCGTGCGCATG
The DNA here is from genome assembly GCA_020401865.1 of Phenylobacterium sp. Taxonomy (GTDB): domain Bacteria; phylum Pseudomonadota; class Alphaproteobacteria; order Caulobacterales; family Caulobacteraceae; genus Phenylobacterium. Next base: position 49,807 of record JADCAS010000013.1, read on the forward strand.
ATCATCACCGCCCCCGGGGTGGGGTGAGACGCGTGTTCGACAAGGTCCTGATCGCCAACCGCGGCGCCATCGCCTGCCGGATCATCCGCACCCTGCGCCGGATGGGCGTCGCTTCCGTGGCCGTCTTCTCCGATGCCGATGCAGGCTCGGCCCATGTCCGGGAGGCCGACGAGGCGGTGCGCATCGGGCCCGCCCCGGCGGGGGAGAGCTACCTCAACATCGAGGCCGTGCTGGCCGCCGCCCGGGCGACGGGGGCGCAGGCGATCCATCCGGGGTACGGATTCCTGTCCGAGAATACGGCCTTTGCGGAGGCCTGCGAGGCGGCGGGCGTCACCTTCATCGGCCCCACGCCGGACAACATCCGCGCCTTCGGTCTCAAGCACACCGCCCGGGACCTGGCCAGGGCCCATGGCGCGCCCCTGGCCCCCGGGACCGACCTCCTGACCGACGCTGACGCCGCCCTCGCAGCGGCCCGGGAGATCGGCTTCCCTGTCATCCTCAAGGCCACCGCCGGGGGCGGGGGCATCGGCATGAAGGTCTGCGAGACCGAGGGCGAGATCCTTGACGCCTTCGGCTCCGTCGTGCGCATGGCCTCGGGAGCCTTCGCCGACGCGGGGGTCTTCCTCGAACGCTATGTCGCCGAGGCCCGGCACATCGAGGTCCAGGTGTTCGGGGACGGGCGGGGCGGGGTGATCGCCCTGGGCGAGCGCGACTGTTCCCTGCAGAGGCGCAACCAGAAGGTGGTGGAGGAGACTCCGGCGCCGAACCTGCCGGACGCCACCCGCCAGGCCCTCATCGACGCCGCTGTCCGCCTGACGCAGGCGGTCAACTACCGGTCCGCCGGAACCGTGGAATTCCTCTACGATCCCCGGCGGGACGACTTCTACTTCCTGGAGGTCAACACCCGCCTGCAGGTGGAGCACGGCGTGACCGAGGAGGCCACCGGCGTCGACCTCGTGGAGTGGATGATCCGTGGGGCCGCCGGCGACTACGCCTTCATGGATGGCGGCGCGCCCACACCCTCTGGCGCCTCCATCCAGGTGCGCCTCTACGCCGAGGACCCGGACCGGGACTACCGGCCCAGCAGCGGCGTCCTGACCGAGTCCGTCTTCCCTGCCGGCGCGCGGGTGGAGACCTGGGTCGCCCCGGGCGCCGAGATCACCTCGCACTACGATCCGATGATCGCCAAGCTCATTGTCCGGGCGGACAGCCGCGAGGCGGCCGTGGGCGCCATGCAGGCGGCCCTCGATGCGACGCGCCTCGCCGGAATCGAGACCAACCTGGACTGGCTGCGCACCGTGGCGCGGTCCGCGCCCTTCGTGACTGGTGAGGTCTCGACGCGGGTCCTCTCCACCCTCCGGCATGAAGCCCGGAGCGTCCACGTCCTGTCCGGCGGCGCGGCCACGACCGTCCAGGACTACCCAGGCCGGCTGGGCTACTGGGACGTCGGGGTGCCTCCGTCGGGACCGATGGACGCCCTGTCCTTCCGGCTGGCCAACCGTCTCCTGGGCAATCCGGAGTCCGCCGCCGGCCTCGAGATCACGGCCCTGGGCCCCTCCCTGCTGTTCAACGCTCCGACGACCGCATGCCTGACGGGGGCCGAGGTCTCCGCGACACTGGACGGTGCGCCGGTGAAGGCGATGGCGCCCTTCGAGGTCGCCGCCGGGCAGACCCTCAGGCTGGGGCGGCTCACCGGGGCCGGCCTGCGCGCCTACCTGGCGGTCCGCGGCGGGTTCGATGTGCCTGAGTACCTGGGCAGCCGCAGCACCTTCACCCTGGGGGGCTTCGGGGGTCATGCGGGGCGGACCCTGGCGGCCGGTGATGTCCTGCGACTGTCCCCGGAACAGTCCGGGGAGTGTCCCCTGACCGTCGCGCCTGCGTCCGCCCTCACCCGGTCCTGGAGCATCCGCGTCCTGCCCGGACCCCACGGGGCGCCGGACTTCTTCACACCGGCCGACATCGCCATGATCAGCGAGGTCGAATGGAAGGTGCACTACAATTCCAACCGAACGGGGGTTCGCCTGGTGGGGCCCAGGCCGGAGTGGGCGCGCCGGGATGGCGGCGAGGCGGGCCTGCATCCCTCGAACATCCACGACAACGCCTACGCCGTCGGCGCGGTCGACTTCACCGGCGACATGCCGATCATCCTGGGACCCGACGGCCCGTCCCTGGGTGGCTTCGTCTGTCCCTTTGTGGTGATCGCCGCCGACCTGTGGAAGGTCGGCCAGCTCGCGCCTGGCGACGCCTTGCGCTTCCAGGTGGTCTCGGACGCCGAGGCGGCCCGGGCCGAGGCTGAGCAGGAGGCCCTGCTGGGGCTTGCCGCGCCCGAACCGCGCCGCAGCCCGCCGGCGGTCGACGACCAGGGGGTCCTGGCTCGCCTGAACGCCCATGGCGCCCGGCCGGAGGTCACTTACCGGCGGCAGGGCGACCGGAACCTCCTGGTCGAGTACGGCCCGATCGTCCTGGACCTGGAGCTGCGGCTGCGGGTCCACGCCCTCTACCTCGAACTGCAGCGGATGGACCTGCCCGGCGTCATCGACCTGACCCCCGGGATCCGGTCGCTGCAGATCCGCTGCGACAACCGCGCGCTCGACCAGGCCCGGCTGCTCGACCTCCTGCAGGAGGCCGAGGAGCGGCTGGGCGGCCTCGATGACTTCGAGACCCCGTCGCGGGTGGTCCACCTGCCGCTGTCCTGGAAGGACCCGGCGATCTACGAGACCATCGACAAGTACGTGCAGGCGGTCCGGGACGATGCGCCCTGGTGTCCGGACAACATCGAATTCATTCGAAGGATCAATGGACTGGCGTCGGTTGATGATGTGCAACGCATCGTCTTCGACGCCGAGTACCTGGTCATGGGCCTGGGCGACGTCTACCTCGGGGCGCCCGTGGCCACCCCCGTGGACCCCCGCCACCGCCTGGTGACGACCAAATACAATCCCGCCCGCACCTGGACGCCGCCCAACGTGGTGGGCATCGGCGGCGCCTACATGTGCATCTATGGCATGGAGGGGCCGGGCGGGTACCAGCTCTTCGGCCGCACGATCCAGGTCTGGAACACCTGGCGCCAGACCGACGTCTTTACAGGGGGAAAGCCCTGGCTCCTGCGCTTCTTCGACCGGGTGAAGTTCTTCCCTGTCAGCCACGAGGCCCTCACCGAGGCCCGGCGCGACTTTCCCCTCGGCCGCTATCCGGTGCAGATCGAGGAGGGCGTCTTCCGCCTTTCGGACTACCGCCGGCTCCTGGCGGACAACGCCGACGGGATCGCCGCCTTCGAGCGCCGGCGCCAGCAGGCCTTCGACGCCGAGCGCGCCGACTGGGAGGCGAAGGGCGAGTTCGCCCGGGTCGAGGCGCTGACCGCGGAAACCTCCGACGCTGGCCCCTCTGATGCAGTCACGGCGCCGGAAGGCTGCGAACTCGTCGAGGCCCCTCTGGGCGGCAGCGTCTGGAAGGTCCGGGTCGAGCCGGGAGACCGCGTCGAGGCTGGCGACGTTATCGCCGTCATCGAGGCCATGAAGACCGAGTGCGACGTCCCCAGTCCGACCGCAGGTGTGGTGAGGGCGGTCTACGCCCGCGAGAAGGATGCGGTCGCGGCCGGCGCGCCGATTATCGCCCTGGAGACCACATGAACGCCGTAGACGCCGCCCGCCGGGCCCTTGACCGCATCGCCGCCTACGATGCGGTCCAGCCCCAGGCCTGGATCGCGCGCTTCAGCGAGGAGGCGGTCCTGGTCGCCGCCGCGGAGGTCGATCGACGGGCGGCGGCCGGCGAGGTCCTGCCCCTGGCCGGCCTGACCTTTGCGGTGAAGGACAATATCGACCTGGCGGGCCTGCCCACGACGGCGGCCTGTCCCGCCTTCACCTATTCGCCCGGGACGTCGGCGACGGTCGTTGCGCGCCTCCTGGACGCGGGCGCCGTGGCGGTCGGCAAGACCAATCTGGACCAGTTCGCCACAGGCCTTGTGGGGACGCGCAGCCCGCATGGGGCTCCCGCCTGCGTCTTCAACCGCGACTATGTCTCCGGCGGCTCCAGTTCCGGCTCGGCGGTGGCCGTAGCGGCTGGGCTCGTCGATTTCGCCCTCGGGACGGACACGGCGGGCTCAGGCCGGGTGCCTGCGGCCTTCAATGGTCTGGTGGGCTTCAAGCCGTCCAGGGGCCGGTGGAGCACCCAGGGGCTGGTTCCCGCCTGCCGGTCCCTGGACTGCATCAGCGTCTTCACCCCCGACGCCGCCCTGGCCCTGCGGGTCGACGCGGTCCTCGCAGATCTTGATCCCGGAGACGACTTCTCGCGGCCAACCCGGAACGTCCCCCTGCCGGCGCGCGCCCGATACGGCGTTCCCCGGGTGGACCAGCTCAACTTCCTGGGGGATTCGGAGTCCGCCGCCCTTTACCGGTCCGCCCTCAAGCGCCTCGACGGCGACGTCGTCGAGGTCGACATCGCACCCCTTCTGGAGGCGGCCCGTCTGCTCTATGCGGGTCCCTACGTGGCCGAGCGCACGGCGGCGATGAAGGACCTGCTGGCCCGGAACGCCACCGCCGTTCATCCGGTCGTCCGGGCCATCGTCCAGGCGGGTGCAGGGCTCTCCGCTGTCGAGGCCTACGAGGGGCAGTACGCCCTGGCTGCCTGCGCCCGCGCCGCCGAAGCCATCTGGAGCGCCGCCGACGTCCTGGTCCTGCCCACCACCGGGACCATCTATCGCATCGCCGAGGTTCTGGCGGAGCCCTTCGCCCTCAACGCCAACCTTGGCCTCTACACCAACTTTGTGAACCTCCTGGACCTGTCAGCCGTCGCCGTCCCGGCGGGCTTCCGGGCCAATGGCACGGGCTTCGGGATCAGCCTGATCGCACCGGCCTGGACCGACGCCGCCCTCCTGGACCTGGCCGGGGCTTTTGCGAGAACGAAACCATCGCCCGGCCGGCCGCCCCTGGATCTGGGGGAGGCGGAGAGGGGGGTGAAGCTGTGCGTGGTCGGCGCCCACCTGCACGGCATGCCCCTGCACTGGCACCTGACTTCGCGGAACGCCCGGCTGGTCGCCCGTACTCGCACCGCCCCCTGCTATCGACTTTACGCCATGGCGGGCTCCACCCCGCCCAAGCCCGCCCTCGTCCATGACGAGACGGGCGGGTCGCTCGAGGTCGAGGTCTACGAACTGGGTGTGGAGGCCTTCGGGTCCTTCACGGTCGAGGTTCCGGCGCCTCTGGCGATCGGGACGGTGACCCTGGAAGACGGCTCGCAGGTCAAGGGCTTCGTGGCCGAGCCTCGCGCCATGACGGGCGCCCAGGACATCACCCATCTGGGCGGTTGGCGCGCCTACATCGCCAGCCTCTGAGGATCAGGCCGCCGCAGGCTCGCGGGCGCCGAAGGCGAGGATCTCCGCCGGCGGCCGCCGGTTCTTGCCCGTGAGCGGGAAGTCGTAGACCGCCGAAGATCCAAATCTGTGCGGCGCGTGCGGGTCGTGGCGGCGCTTGTCGAAGGCCAGGACCCGGTCGCCGAGCTTGAAGGCCTCCTTGATGTCGTGGGTGACCATGAGGATGGTCAGCCCATGCTCCCGCCAGAGGCCGTCGATCAGGGCGTGCATGTCGAGCCGGATGCCCGGGTCCAGGGCGCCAAAGGGTTCGTCCAGCAGCAGGATGCGGGGCCTGCGGATCAGGGCCTGGGCGATGGCCAGCCTCTGTTGCATGCCGCCCGAGAGCTGCGCTGGGTAGGCGTCACGGCTGTCGGAAAGGCCGACCTTCTCCAGCATCTGCCCGGCCTCCTCCAGGGCGGCCTTCCGGCGGCGACCATAGAGCCGGCCCAGGAACATCGAGCCGGCGCAGTCGAGTGCGAAGGCGACGTTGTCGATCGCCGTCAGGTGGGGGAAGACCGAGTAGCGCTGGAAGACGACGCCCCGCTCGGGGCCAGGCTCGGGAGTCAGGGGCGCGCCATCCAGGAGGATGTGGCCACGGGTCGGGGCTTCCTGGCCGATGATCAGACGCAGGAAGGTGCTCTTCCCGGCCCCGGAGGGCCCGACGATGGAGACAAAGCTCCCGCGCGCGATGTCGAGGCTGACCTTCTCGAGGACGATCTTGTCGCCGTACTCGACCCACACGTCTCGAAGGGAAAGGATGGGATCGCTCATTCTGCGCCCTTTGCGTGATCCCAGGGGAAGAATCGCCGGCTGATCCAGGCCAGGGTCACGTCCATCATCACCGCGAGGAGGGAGATCCAGGCGACGTAGGGCAGGATGACGTCCATCGCGAGATACCGCCGGACCAGGAAGATCCGGTAGCCGAGGCCCACGTCCGAGGCGATGGCCTCCGCAGCGATCAGGAACACCCATGCCGGGCCGAGGGAGAGCCTCAGGCCCTTCAGCAGCTTCGGCATGGCCTGGGGCAGGGCGAGGCGAAGGGCGATCTGCCAGGTGGAAGCTCCCAAGGTCTGCGCCTTCACCATCTGCTCTTCCGGGATGGCGCTCACCTGGCTGGCCAGGTCCCGGACCATGAAGGGCGCGATGCCGATGGCGATCAGCGCCACCTTGGCTGTCTCCCCCAGGCCCATGACGATGAACAGGACCGGCAGGACGGCGATGGGCGGGATCACGGCGATGGCCGCCACGAGGGGCCCCAGGGTCGCCCTGACGATGGGCAGCAAGCCCAGGACCAGGCCCAGCACCAGGGTCGATCCCGTGGCGATGCCGATGCCCAGACCCAGGCGGGTCAGGCTGGCCAGGGTATCGGCGATCAGGGGCACGGCGCCCGTGACCGGATCGACGCTCATCGCCATCCGCTGCCATGCGGCCCACATGTCCCCCGGCGACGGCAGGATCTTGTCGGTGGGGTTCACCGAATGACGCGCCGCCGAAGCCACGAGGTAGGCGAGGGCGACAAGCAGGAGCGGCGCCGCGCCCAGGAAGATGCGTCCGCTCCTGCCGGGCCTGATGTTCACCAAACGGCGCATGGGGGTGTCCCCTTGAGGCCTGCTAGAGTGTGCCCGCCGCCGCCATGGCCATGTAGCTGGGGTCGAACCGCAGCTTGATGTTGTTCGCGTCCCCCTGGACCACCCCGTTGGGGAAGGTGATGCCGATGGCGTCGACAGACGTCGCCCCCTGACCGAACAGGCCCTCGGCGAAGCTGAACTTGCGCACCCTGTCGCTGGCGGTCACCGCAGCGGGACTGTTGACGTAGGCCACCGCGTCCGCCGGCTTATAGTACATGTAGGTGGTCGCCAGCTGGGCGTCGTAGCCGGGAAGGTCCGTCCCCGACAGGGAGGCCATGGCCGTGCGGGCGGCGATCGCGGCCGGCGAGGTCCCCTGCATCAACTCCAGCACCTCGTACCAGATGCCCACCAGCGCCTTGCCGAAATCGGGGTTCTCCTTCAGGCGCTCCGTGGAGGCGACCATCATGTCCAGGATCTCCCCCGGAATCTTCGAGGAGTCGAATACGAGGTTGGCGTCCGGCATGGCGTCGATCTCGCGCAGCATGGGGTTCCAGGTCGCCATGGCCTTGACGTCGCCGGTCGGCCAGGCCGCCACCGCGTCGGCGTCGGAGGTGTTGACCAGCTTCACGTCCGACTGCTTGAGGCCTACGCTCTCCAGGGCCCGCGCCAGGAAGTACTGCGAGACCGAGCCCTGGACCAGATTGACCGGAAGCCCCTTGATCTCGGCTAGGCTCTTCCTGCCCTTCAGAAGGACGCCGTCATTGCCATTCGAGTAGTCGCCGACGATCAGGGCCGTGGTGTCGACCCCGCCCGCCGCCGGCAGGGTCAGGGCGTCCATGTTGGTCGAGGTGACGGCGTCGAGTTTGCCCGCCGTGAACTGGTTCAGGCTCTCCACATAGTCATTTATCTGAATGAGGTTGATGGTGATGCCGTACTTGTCGGCCCATTTTTTCACGATCCCGGTCTGCAGGGCATAGGGCCAGGGCATCCATCCGGCGTAGATGGTCCAGCCGACGGTGTAGGTCTTGCCTGTCGCCCCGCTCTTCGTCTGCTCGCCTGTCTTGCCGGTACAGGCCGCCAGCAGCGTCATCGCCGCGCCCGCAAGCAATGTCCGCCGGTTCCAGTTCGCGCTCGCCATCCACAACCCCTCTTGAGTGGTTCTTCGTCGCCGAAGCGACCATGACGGTATTACGGACTGGTCAGATCGTAACATTCCAGCGACCCGGCGCCCCGTGACTGCAGTTTGGGTTGAGGCGCCCGAAAACTGTGCGTTGGGCGCCTTTTGCGCATCCTGATCAATCAGATCGCCGATCAGCGACCGCGTCGAAGGCGGGCGGGTTTTATTACCATGGTCGCGATCCGTAATAATGCCGACGCCAAAACGGAGGTCCTCCTTGAACCGCGACTTCAGGTCCATTCCGGTCATTAATATCGAAGGTCTGGGGTCGTCCGACCCCGGTCGCCGCCGCGCTGTGGCGTCCGAGATCGAGGTCGCCGCCCGGGATGTCGGTTTCTTCTACGTGACCGGACACGGCGTTCCGGAGTCGTCGCGACGACAGCTCGAAGCCGCCGCCCAAAGGTTCTTCGGGCTTCCCGCCCCCAAGAAGATGGAGGTCTACATCGGGCTTTCCGAGAACCACTCCGGCTATGTGCCGGAGGGCGAGGAGGTCTTTTCCAGCGGGAAGATCGACCGGAAGGAAGCCTTCGACGTGGGCCTGGACTACGACGGCCCGCCCCGGGGCGGCATGCTGGGGCCGAACCTGTGGCCGGATCTGGAGGGATTCAAGGCGGATGTCGGGGCCTATTACGCCCAGGTGCAGGCCCTCGCGCGGATCCTCTTCCGAGGCTTCGCCCTTGCGCTTGGGCAGCCCGAGGACTTCTTCGAGGCGCGGCTCTCGGCGCCGCCCGCCCAGCTGCGCCTGATCCACTATCCGTTCGATCCGGATGCTGTCGATGCAGAGGGCATCGGCGCCCATACCGACTATGAGTGCTTCACCATCCTCTACTCCACAGCGCCCGGTCTTGAGGTCCTGAACGGCGCCGGGGAGTGGATCGATGCTCCGCCGCTTCCAGGCGGGTTCATCATCAACATCGGCGACATGATCGAGACCTGGTCGAACGGGGCCTTCGTGGCCACGAGCCACCGGGTTCGGAAGGTCTCCGCAGAGCGCTATTCCTTTCCGTTCTTCGCCACCTGCGACTACGACACCGCCGTCGAACCCCTGCCCGGTTTCGTGACCGCGGACCGGCCCGCGCGATATCCCCGGATCATCTCCGGGGAACATCTCTTCGCCCAGACCGCCCAGACCTTCGGATACCTCAAGAAGCGCATCGCGGCCGGCGCCGTCATCCTGCCGGAGGGCGCCCAGGCCCTGGAAAGCTTCGGCCAGCAGGCCCGCGCCAAGTCCGCCGTCCGATGAGCCTGGAGATACTGGCGGTCACCCGTCCTTACGCTGAGCCTCTGGCCGTGCCGGCCTGGACGCTGGGCTGCTTCCACCGACGATGCATCACCTTCGCTACGGGGATCGAGGATACGTCGACGCGGGTCATCTGGGTCCAGAGCCATGGCTTGACCGCCGACCTCAGGCTCCCCCTTGTCCGTCCGGATGTCAGGGCCCGCGGCGACCTTCAGGCCTGCACCGCCAGCGAGCGGGCCGAATTGGCGCGGGGGGAAGGCTTCGTGGCCCGCACATCCTGGGACGGCGCCCTGATGCGATGGGACGCCTTCGCCGCCTTCCAGCCCTACGAAAAGTGGCCTGAGCCCGGCCGCCTGGAACGTGTCGGATCCTGCCTCGTGGAATGGGCGCCCAGCGGGATCTATGTGGAGGACTGGCGTCTCCAGCCGGGCGCCTCGGGACTGTCCGTGGGCCTGCAGCTGGTCTCCGAGACCGGGGCGGACGGGGTCAGCCTGCCCAGGACCGGCGGACTGGTCATCGCCGGCGACCACGCCCTGATGCTCATCGCACGGCGAACACCCCTGCCGGAAGGGCGGGTCCACGAGATCCTCACCGCCGAACCGGGTCTCTGGGAGGACGCTTTCGACTGCGAGGTCGCCTATGCGCAACGGCGTGACGGCGGCTGGCCCATCCAGCTGGCTGTAGACCCCTTCATGGAGGGGAGGGACCTCCTGGGGGGCGCCGTCTTTGGGGCGGATCCCAGTCGCGACCTCCTCGTCCAGCGGAACCCGGGCCCAGACGGCGCCTGGCGTGAGCGCATCTGGCGCATCGATACCCTGCGCGCGGACCTGGACGCCGAAGCCGATACACCCGCCCTGCCTGAGGGGATGGACTGGCTGACCCGGGAGACGGACGCCCTGGGCCTTGCGGGCCGGTCGCCGCCTAGAAGCGCTTCTGCAGGATGACCCCGTAGGTCCGGGGCTCCAGCAGACGCACGTTGCGATAGCGGCCGATCAGGGCGTCCTCGATGATGATGTTGGTGATGTTGTCATCGTCGGTGAGGTTCTTCACGAAAAGCCGCGCGCTGAGGCCCATGGGGTCATTCTCGAGGCGGAACTGCAGGTCGATCACGCCCCAGGAGTCGATGCGGTCGGTGGGCGTGTTGTACTCCCGGGCGTAGTAGGCGTCCTGCCAGGTGGCGTCGACCCGGAAGGTGGCCGTCCAGTCGCCGGACCCGACCGCGGCCTGATACTGGGCCCCCGCCCTGGCCTTGAAGCCCGGCGAGTGCGGCAGTTCGTTGCCTTCGAGGTTGATCTGCACCGTGGGCGTGGTGGCCGTCAGGCTCTGGGCCGGATTGGCGGCGTCCTCGCTCAGGAAGGTCCCGATGCGGGTGTTCAGGTGCGAGAGATTGGCGTCGAACAGCCAGTTCTGTCCCAGCGAGTAAATGAACTCGCCCTCGAGCCCGTAGATGTCGGCGTCGGCGTTGCGGGTGACCACGCCGCCATTGATCCGCTGGCCCAGCTGCAGCCCCGTGTAGTCGTAGTAGAAGGCCGTCAGGTTGGCCTGCAGGGCGCCGTCGCCAAGCAGGTTCTTGGTTCCCACCTCATAGGCGGTCACGGTCTCGGGACCGAAGGTCGGGGCCGTGGCGTTGGAGTTCTGCCCACCGCCCTTGTAGCCCGTGGCCACGGAGCCATAGACCAGGGTCTTGTCCGTGAAGGACAGGTCGGGCGACCAGTCGGCCGCGACCTTGTAGGTGGTCTTCTGGCCCTGGAACTTCGCATAGGCCCAGGGGTTGAGCCCGGACAGCACGATGGAGCGGCTCTCGCCGGAGCGTTCCTCCTCGGTGTAGCGCAGGCCCACCGTCAGGCGCAGATCCGGCGTCACCTCGTAATAGCCTTCGCCGAAGAGCGCCCAGGTCTCGTTCTTCCCGTTACGGGTCAGGGTCGATACCCGCCAGGTCTCCGCCGGGCGGCCCTGGGCTTTCTGGAAGAGTTCAATGGACGGATGCCAGGTCTCGAAGCCACCGGAGCTGGTCCCCTGTGCGCCGAAGTAGCCGACGAGGAAGTTCAAGGGCCCCTCGAACTGCGAGGCCAGGCGCAGTTCGCCGGTCCTGGTGTCCCCTCGCGTCGTGAAGCTGTCGGTTGTCAGAAGCCGGTTGGTCGTGACCTGCGTGGTGCGATCCTTGAAGTAGGTGATCGGCTGCGTGAATCGGAATGGCAGGTCTGCGTTGTCCCAGTCGGTGTTCTGCTCACTGGAGAACTCAGAATAGCCCAGGACCGCCGACAGGGTGAGCTGTCCGAAGTCGTGGTTGAATTCGAGCGAGGCGGCGGTCTGCTCGGCCGTGTAGGTCGGGTCCGTGTCGGCCGCGATCCGGCGTAAATCCGTGGGGTTGGGCGCGCCAGCATAGATGTTGCCGCCCGCCGGGAAGGGCGTGAAGAACCGCGAAAGGGTCTGAAGGATGGTCGTGTTCGCGTCGGGGGAGTCGAAGCCCAGGACCCGCGGATCGCAGCCGAGGACCGGGTGAGCCTTGCACAGGCGCTTGCCCTCCCGGGCGCGTGAGCTGTCTTCCTCGAAGCGGCTGAGTACGAGGGTCGCATCTGTCCGATCGCCAAGCTCCAGCGCCAGGGACCCCCGGACTCCCCACTGGCTCCGGCCATCGACGTCGTTGCCGGTCGCCTCGTTACGGGTATAGCCGCTGCGGTCGAGAGAATAGCCGGCCAGCCGAAGGGCCGCGACCTGGCCCAGAGGCAGGTCGACGGCGCCGCCCACCCGGACGTTTTCGTAGTTGCCGGCCTGGACACTGACCTCGCCGCCAAACTCGGATCCCGGCTTCCGGGTGATGACGTTGATCGCGCCGCCGGTGGTGTTGCGGCCATAGAGGGTGCCCTGCGGGCCCCTCAGCACCTCGATCCGGGCGACATCGAAGTACTCATTCTGCGGCGGATAGCCGACGGCCGCGCCGTTGACGAAGGTCGGCACGCCCGGATCAACCCCGGCCAGGGCGTTGTTGCCGACCCCGCGCAGCGTAAAGCGGTCATTGCCGGTGAGGACGGCGTTGGGGATCGACAGCTGGATGTCCGTAGCGTCCTCGATCTGCACCCGGTCCAGCGCAGCGGCCGAGAAGGCGCTGACGGCGATCGGCACCTCCTGGAGGTTCTGCTCGCGCTTCTGGGCGGTGACGACCAGTTCCTCGATCTGGTTGGCGGACTCAGCTGCGGCGGACGTCCCGGCCATCAGGGCGATCGTTGAGGCCGCAGCGACGGCGGCGGAACGGTAGCTTCGCATCTCGCACTCCCCTCCGGCGTCGGGAGACTCTCCCTTGTCCGCCAGTCTGTTGATTGTAATAACCGTCAATAGCTAGTTTGGGAGGCGGGGGACCGTCAAGCCCAATTGAAGACTCCGTCAATAGCTAGAAAGGGCGCCATGCAGCGGTCCGAAATCCCCGCCGAGGGTGCGGCGGCGGCCGGATCGGTCTCTCCGACGCGGGTGCAGAAAGTCTTCTACAGTCTGGGCCAGGCGGCGCAGTCCGGCGGCTTCGACACGGCTGTGGGCTTCGTCTTCTTCTACTATTCCGTCGTCCTGGGTCTTTCGGGCGCCCTGGTGGGCGCGGCCCTGGCGATCGGGCTGGCCTTTGATGCGGTGGTGGACCCCTTCATCGGGTCGTTGTCGGATAATCTCAAGTCCCGGCTGGGGCGGCGCCTGCCGCTGATGATGGCGGCGATCCTGCCCACGGTAATCAGCGTCGGCCTTCTGTTCTCCCCACCTCCGGACCTGTCTCAGCCCCTCCTCTTTGCCTGGCTTGTCGTGTTCTCGGTTGCGGGCCGCATCTCCATTTCGCTGTTCCATGTCCCCTACGTGGCCCTGGGGGCGGAGCTCACGACGGATTATGCAGGAAGAACGAGCGTGGTCGTCTATCGGTCCGCTGCGGGGGTTTTGGCCGGCCTTGCCATCACGGCGCTGGGCTACAGCGCCTTCTTCGCCAACGGGGGTCTGCAGCGCGCCGAGGGATATCCCGGCTTCGGCTGGTCGGCTGGCGGTATCCTTTTCGTCTGCATGACAGCCTGCTGCCTGGGTCTTCGCCGGTTCGCCGCGGCCCTCCCACAGCCTGACCGGGTTCCCCAGCCCATGTGGAGTCGGCTCCCTTCGGAGGTGCGGGAGATCTTCGCCAACCGGTCCTTCCGGCTGCTCTTCATCTCAGCTCTGATCACCTACCTGGCCCAGGGGCTGAATGCGACGCTGAACAGCCATTCCTTCGTGTTCGTCTGGTTGCTCAAGAGCGAGTCGATCCAGTTCATCTCCTACGCCTTCGTCGTCGGCCTGCTGCTTGGGGTTGGATCGGCCCCCCGCGTCCAGGCGCGCCTCGAGAAGAAAACCGTGGTGTTGGTGGGGCTCTCCCTGCTGATCGCCAACTGGCTGGTGATGCAAGGCGCCTGGCTGGCGGGTGTCTATGCGCCCGTCGGGCAGGCCGCCCTGGCGCCCATGCAGCTCAACTCCTTCGTCGCCGGCATCGGGATCGGGCTCGTCAGCGTTGCCTATCCCTCGATGATGGCGGACGCCGCGGACGAGCATGAACACCTGTTCGGCCGCCGCCGCGAGGGCATCTACTTCGCGGGTCTCGGCTTCGCAAACAAGGCCGCCGTCGGCATCGGCGTTCTCCTCGCCGGCGTGGCGCTGGACCTCATCCGCTTCCCCCGGGATATCGGCCAGATCGCAGGCGCCGTGCTGCCTCACGAGGTCCAGGTCCGGCTCGTCATGGTCTGGGGTCCGATCCCGGCGGTAATCGCCGTGGCCTCTATGGTGATCTTCGCCTCCTACGGGATCACCCGGGCCCGACACGCCGCCATCGCCGCCGCCCTGCGGGCTCGGGCGTCCGCACCCGCGCCCGGCCTCGGGGCCTGAGGTTCAGAACCTCTGAATCCGCCTGAGGTTGGCAAGGCCGCCTGTGATGAGCGCCACGCACATCCCGGTCGCGGTCTCGACGTCGAGCTGGCCGTCCGCCACCAGGCGCCCTGCGCGGTCGGTGACGGCCGAGACCATCTCGACTCCGGCGATCGCCATCGGCAAGGGCAGGCCATACTCACGGCGGACGGCCTTCACGAAGTAGCGGACGGTCCGCTCCCGGTCCGCCCGGTTTTCCGCCTCCATTAGCAGGGCGACGGAGGGATCCGAGAGCAGGGCGGCGATCAGCGCACCGCGGTCGCGGGTCTGCTCGAGATAGAGCCGCGTGGTCTGGCGGATCAGGTCGTCGAAGCTCTCGGCCTGAAGGGCGCTGACCATGCCGCGGTCGCGAAGCTCCGCCTGTTCCCGGTTGAGAAGCGCCGTCAGCAGGGCGTCCCGCGTGGGGAAGTAATTGTACACGAGGCCCTTGCTGATCCCGATGTCGCGCGCGAGTCGCTCCATGCTGACCGCGTAGAGGCCCTCCGCCAGGATCAGCTGCGCCGCCTCGTCCAGGATCTGCTCCCGACGCACCTCGGGCGTCAGTCGGGTGCGCTTTCGCTGCAAGGAGGCCGGCGCGCTCATGGTGCAGCCGTGCGCTCGACGATGGCGGCAACGGGATCAGGCAAGGGAGTCTCCGGAGGGCTCCGCTGAGTTTGCCACGATTTCCGCGAATCCCAAGCCGCTAGCCTCCCGGTGGATCGGACGTCTCCCGCCAGGCGGACCCTGGCCCGGGGTCCCTAGGTCCAGAGCGCCGAAGAGGCCTTCAGAAGGCGGCTCATCATGACGAGGCGGGCCACGGGACGATCCTGCTGTGCTTCGCGGAGCGTGCTTTCGTACCAGGTGACCTCGGTCTTGGGAGACTCCCCGAGGGCAAGGACACGGCCGTCGACCCGGTAATCGCGATCAAGGAAGACAGGGCCGTCGAGGAACTCCAGTTCGATCGCGCCGAACATCCCCACGTAATCGCCATCCGTCGGGAACAGAGGCTTCTCGACGGCGCGAAGGGCGTCGATGGCGACGGCGGGCGCGGCGACGAGCCCTCCGAAGAGCGCCGCGTCGCGGTACTCCGGAAGGGGCTCTGTCACACCCTCCAGTCGCCGCAGGGCCGTCGCGCTATCCAGGCGGCTCGGGATGTCGCGGACCGCGTCGCCGACCTTGGAGGACCGGAGGATCCGAAGGTCCGTCGCGGGCTTCTGCTGGGCGACCCGCCGTCGGAGCGCGGAGTCGGAATCCTCGCCACCGGCCCAGGCCGTGCCCTCGCAGACGCGGACACCCTCGGGGGTCTCCATCCAGGCGGACGCCCGGCGGACGCCGTTGGCCAAGGTTTCCGGGGCGCCGACAAAGGCCTGGACAGGTTCGCCATCGGTCGTGGCGTGCAGGAAGTAGAGGGACAGTCCTCCGCGCCGCCGCCAGTCCTCTCCGAACCGGGCCAGCATCAGGGGCGGAAACTGCTCGAAATGGATGTTCCCCGCCACGGTTCCCCCCCGGAAACCAAGGGTTTGGGCGGTTGCATCGTCATGGATGGACCCGGCGGCGTCGCGGGAGAGGTTGACCGGGCGCCGGACCGGCCCCGCCAGCACGCCGTCACGCGCCTCGAGGGTAAAGGGTTCAGTCGTCATGCCCGGCCTCCCTTGACCGTCGCCCATCGGCGCATTTTATTGACTAAGACTACAATACTGGGTGAGCGCCTGTCCATGAACCTCAGTCTTTCGGACGATGAAATCCGCTTCCGGGATGAGGTCCGCGCCCTGATCCAGGCGACCTTCCCGCCGCCAGAGCGATACGACGGCGGCCGGGATCATGAGCGCCGCTGGCACAAGGCCCTCCTCGAAAAGGGCTGGGCGGCCAACAAGTGGCCTGTCGAGTTCGGCGGATCCGGCTGGACTCCCACCCAGAACTTCATCTGGGAGCGCGAGGTCACCGCCGCCGGCCTGCCGCCGCAGGTCGGGGGCATGGGTATGAGCATGCTGGCGCCCATCCTCTTCGCCTATGGCTCCCCCGAACAGCAGGCCCGCTTCCTGCCCGACATCCTCGAGGACCGGGTCCGGTGGTGCCAGGGCTACTCGGAGCCGGGGGCGGGCTCGGACCTCGCCTCGCTCCGGACGCGCGCGGTCCTGCAGGGCGATCACTACGTCGTGGATGGCGAGAAGGTCTGGACCAGCGGCGCCCATCGCGCCGACTGGATGTTCTGCCTGACCCGCACCTCGGATGAGCCCAAGCGCCAGGCCGGGATCACCTTCCTCCTGCTCGACATGCGCGCGCCCGGCGTCACCATCCACCCGATCATCTCCATCGATGGGCGGCACATGTTCAACCGGGTGACCCTGGATGGGGTCCGCGTACCGGTCGGGAACCGGGTGGGCCGGGAAGGGGAGGGCTGGACCGTCGCCAAGGGCCTCTTGACCCACGAGCGGACCGGCCAGGCCTTCGTCTCCCTCTCCACTGACCTGTCGCGCCGGATCCGCGAGGCCGGTCAGGCGCCGGCCGGATCGGAGGGCGCCGACCTGCTCGGCGATCCCGGCTTCTCGGCTCGCCTCGCCTGGGCCGAGATCGAGCTTCAGGCCCTGGCCATCACAGAGCTGCGAACCCTGTCCGAGGTCGCCGCCGGCGGCGCTCCAGGCGCGCAGTCCTCGACCCTCAAGCTCAAGGGTACGGACATCGTCCAGCGCATGACCGAGTTCTTCGTCGAGTGCGCCGGCCCCTACGCTGCGCCCTGGTTCCCTGAAGCTTCCGGCGCAGAACCCCTGGACATCGGACCTTCGTGGGCGCGACCGGAAGTCGTGCGCTATTTCGAAGGCCGGGCGGCGAGCATCGCCGGAGGCTCCGATGAGGTCCAAAGGAACATCATCGCCAAACAGGTCCTCCGGCTATAGCGCGTGACTGCCGCTGGCCCGTCATGCGGCCAGGGCTCATCCCGCACTCGACTTCACCTGAGCCCGGGCCTAGCCTTCCCCAAAACAACGGGAGGCTTCGCCATGGCCGAGGGCTTCATCCTCGAGATTCCGGAGCAGGTCGGGCAGCCGGTGGCGGCCCGGCGCAAGCCGCAGGCCAAGGTGCGCGAGTGGCCGGCGGGCACGCGCATCATCTCCGCCGACAGCCATATGCTGGAGGCTGACCTCTGGGTCGACCGCTTCCCCGCGCACCTGCGCGACGCCGCGCCGCGCATGGTCTTCCGGGACGGCGGCTGGGATCTCTCGATCAACGGCCGGTCCATGACGCCGAACCCCGTCGCCCGGCATCTGTGCGATGCGCTGGAGTGCTATCCCGGCCTGACCAGCGTCGAGGCCCGTCTCAAGGACCTGGACGTCGAGGGCGTCGAGAAGGAGCTGATCTTCCCGCAGCGTCTCTTTGGCCTGATGATGTTCGGCGAGATCGAGCACAAGGAACATGTGTTCGGCGCCTACAACGAACACATCAGCGAGATGTGCGGCCAGGCGCCCGGCCGGCTCTACTCCGTCATGGTGCCGAGCTACTGGGACCCGGATGCGTCGCGGGACAGCGTGGCCCGCTGCCTGGAGCTGGGCGCCCGCTGCCTGATGGTCCCCATCAAGCCAGGAAAATTCGAGGACGGCCGCACCATCCAGTACAACCACCCGCGGATGGACCCTCTTTGGGCGGCCATCCAGGAGTCCGGCCTGCCTCTGGCCTTTCACATCGGTGAGGCCATACCGACGGCCGAGGCCGGCGCCGTGGGGGTCTCGGTGCTGACCCAGATGCAGGGCTTCCGCCAGAACTGGGCCCAGCTGACCTTTGGCGGGGTCTTCGACCGGTTCCCGGGCCTGAAGGCGGTGTTCGTCGAGGCGGGCCTCGCCTGGGTGGCGTCCATGCTCCATGACGCCGACATGATCTACAACAGCTTCCCGACCTCGGTGTCGCCCAAGCTCGCCCATCCGCCCAGCTGGTACTGGCGGGCCCACTGCTACGCCACCTTCATGACCGACCCGGTGGGGCTCGAACTCCTGCACCGGATCGGGCCGGAGACCTGTCTCTGGTCGTCAGACTATCCGCACCAGGAAAGCACATTCGGGTACACGCGCGGCGCCATCGAGGCGGTGTTTCGGGCTTGCAGCGTGGAGGACGCCCAGAAGATCGTTGGGAAGACCGCCCTGGAGCTCTTCCGGATGGAGACGCCGTGACCCCTGACCTTGGTGAAGCCTACGCGCGGGATGGCGTCGTACGGCTGCCCGGGGCCCTCGACACCGCGGCGCTCGCCCAGGCCGAAGCCGCTTGGGCTTGGAGTCTCGCCAATCCTGGCCCCCTGGCCTCCCGGATCCCTTCGAAGAACTCGGACGCTTTGTTCTACCAGGACCTCTACAACCCGGATGTCCTCCTGGGCTATCGGGCCATGCTGGAGACCTCGCCGATCCCGGCCCTCCTGTCCGGTCTCTGGGGCGGGGGCCCGTGCTGGTTCATGTACGAACAGGTCTTTCTGAAAGAGGGCGGCGAGGCGCGTCGGACCCCCTGGCATCAGGACAGCTCCTACCTGGCGGTGGCGGGCGACCAGCTGGCCGTGGCCTGGATCACCTTCGACGTCTGCTCCGCCGCCGACTCCCTTGAGTTCGTGCCCGGCTCGCACCGGGGCCGGCTCTACAACGGCTCGCGCTTCGACGTCGATGACGACACCCTGCCGACCCATCCCGGGTCCTCGCTACCGGTATTGCCCGACATCGAGGCCGCACGCGATCAATGGGAGATCGTCAGCTTCGCCGTGCAGCCGGGCGATGTGATCGTCTTCCATCCGAAGGTCCTGCACGGCGGGGCGCCGACCCATCCCGGGACCCGCAGGCGCACCCTGACGCTGAGGTTTTTCGGCGAGGATGCGGTCTACGATCCCCGTGAGGGCGGGGCCGGCCCCCGGGTCGCGGGCTTCCATGACCGGATGCGGGCGGGGGATCCCTTCCGTCACCCGAGTTTCCTGAAACTGGTCTGACGCCTTGCCTGCACGGGTCAGTATTATAAGAACGGTCAATAAGGAGCGGCCGAGCCACGCGGCCGCGGGGGAGGAGAGGGCATGAACCCATACCTGTCAGGCGAAGGCGCGGATGGCCTCGCGGCCCAGCGCGCCTATCTGGAGGCCAACAACGGCATCCGGGGTCTGGAAATCCTGGAGCCCCGGGACGTCGCGCACGCCGCCGAACTGTTCCGCCGGGATGGCTTCGTGGTCATCGCGCAGGCCCTGGACAGCGCCCAGGTCGAGTTCCTGGCGAAGGGTTGCCAGGAGGTGGCGGACGAGATTCTGGACCTCGACACCGACCGTCGGGGTAACCGGGGCTCTCACAGGTACTCTTTCGGCGGCTCCAGCCTCACCCGTAGCCAGCTGCACCGGCCTGAGTGGCGCATGCTGCTCGAAAACGCCCTCGTAAACGAGGTGGTGACGGCCATCTTCCAGTCGCCGGACTTCGTCCTGCGGGCGGCCAGCGGCGACTTCTGCCTGCCGGGGGCGATCGGCTACCAGCCCCTGCATTCCGATATCCGCGACTGGAAGGACAACGCCACGACGCCCTTCAGCGCCTTCCATGATCCGCGGGGGCAGCTGACCATCAGGGATCTGCCCTGTCCCTATGTCTGCGCCAACTTCCTGCCCCAGGAGGTGACCCGACTGAACGGTCCCACACGCCAGATTCCCGGAACCCAGAACTCGCGGCATCCGATCCCGACCCTGGAGCAGGAGCCGGAGTGGATGCGGCTCAGCACGGTCTGCCCGGCGCCCGCCGGAGCGATGATGATCCGGGACGTGCGGGCCTGGCACGGGGGTACGCCGAACCTGTCCGACGCCATGCGGGCCATCCCGAACCTGGAGTTCTACGCCCCCTGGTTCCGGGAACCCATCGTCCCCGGGATCAGCTACGACGACTACAGGACCTTGTCGGAACCCGCCCAGAAGCGGGTCCGGCACTGTGTCCTCGATTCCAGCCAGACCCTGGTGACCGGCCCGACCCTGAGGGCGCCATGAAGGTCCGTCGTCTGGGGCGTACCGCCCTGCAGGTGAGCGAGCTCTGCCTGGGCACCATGAATTTCGGGCCTCTGACGCCCCGGCAGGAGAGCTTCGACATCCTGGGCGACGCCATCGCGGCGGGGGTGAACTTCATCGACACCGCTGACCAGTACGGCGGCCGCCTCGGCGTCGGGGCGACGGAGAGCCTCCTTGGCGAATGGCTGGCGGAGGACCGCTCCCGCCGGGACCGGATCGTCCTGGCGACCAAGGTCCATGAGCCGATGTCAGAAGACATCAACGACCGGGGCCTGTCGGCCCGGCACATTCAGAGGGCCTGTGACGCCAGCCTGAAGCGCCTCGGCGTCGACCACATCGACCTTTACCAGATGCACCACATCGACCGCGCGGCGCCACCTGAGGAGATCTGGCAGGCGATGGACCGGCTCATCGCTCAGGGAAAGATCACCTATGTGGGCTCCAGCAATTTCCCAGGCTGGGCCATCGCACGCTTCAACGAGAAGGCCGCCGCCTCCCACCGCCTCGGCCTGGTCTGCGAGCAGAGCCTCTACAACCTTGTGGAGCGTCGGGCGGAGCTTGAGGTGATCCCCGCCTGCCAGGCCTATGGCGTCGGCGTCATCGCCTGGAGTCCGCTCGCCGGGGGCCTGCTGGCGGGCGCCCCGACCGAACCCAACGGTCGCCGCGCTGGCGAGCAGGCGAGCGAAGGGGCACGCGCCCACGCGCAACGTCTTGCCGACTTCGCGGTCCTCTGCGCCGGTCTTGGCCAGTCCCCTGGCGTCGTGGCCATCGCCTGGCTGCTTCACCAGCCGGGCGTGACCGCGGCCATAGTCGGGCCGAGGCGCCGGGATCAGTTCGCTTCGCTACTGAAGGCATCCGAACTGGTCCTTGAGGAGGCGGTCCTGTCCCGGCTCGACGCCATCTTCCCGCCCTGCGGTCCGGCGCCTGAGGCCTACGCATGGTGAGCTCCGGGTCTGCGGACTGGACCCCTGGCGAGGTCGCCGTCTCCGGCGGACAGCTGGCCTACCATCGTACCGGCGGTGACGGGCCGCCCCTGGTCCTGTCGCACGGCCTGACCGACAATGGTCTTTGCTGGACCCGTCTGGCTGAGGCCCTCGCGCCGGATTTCGACATCATCATGCTGGACGCCCGCGGACACGGCGCGAGTTCCAGGGTCGGCCCCGGGGACGCCGTCGACCCCGTCCGGGACCTGGCCGAAGCGGTCGAGGCCCTCGGCCTGACCCGTGTGCTGGTCATGGGCCATTCCGTCGGCGCCCGGGCCAGCGCCGGTTTCGCCGCCACTTTTCCGGACCGGGTCCGGGCCCTGGTGCTCGAGGATCCTCCCCTGGTCCCCCCGATGACCCCCGAGGCCAGGGCGCGCAGACTCCAGACATTCCGGGAACAGGTGGCCCGGTTCCGGTCCATGACCGAGGCGGAGCTCCGCGCCTTCGGCATGCGGCAGTCTCCCTCATGGGATCCGGCCGAGTTTCCGGCCTGGGTGCAATCGAAGCGTCAGGTGGACGCCGAGGCCCTTCCCCTCCTGAACTCGGCCTGGCAAGAGGACTTCCGCGGCATCCGGTCGCCGACCCTCCTCATCCACGGTGAGTCTGACCGGGGAAGCATGGTCTCTCCGGAGCAGGCCCGCGAGGCCTGCGAGCTCAACCCAGTCATCCGGTCCGTCCGGATTCCGGGGGCAGGCCACAATGTCCGCCGCGAGAACTTCGCGGACGTTCTCCTGGCCGTCCGCAGCTTCCTGGCCGAGGTCTGAGTCCGGAGCCCTTGGCAAGCGTCGTCTATCGCCGCAGCGCCGCGAGTTCCTCGCGTAGAGCGACCAGCTCACCGTCAAAGCTCTGGATCACGGCCTGCATGAATGCCTCCGGGGCCAGCCTATCAAACTGCAACGGATGGCCGGTCCTTAGGGCAACCAGATGCAGGAAGGAAGGCTGGACCCGGCCATTGCCATCCCGGAACGGGTGAATAGCGTTGTGTTCGCCGAGAGAGGCGGCGGCCTCTGTGAGAAACACATCGCCGTCGACGCCCGGCTGGAACAGCGGGGTCCACAGCCGCGCAAATAGTAAGCCCATCTGCCGACCAATGTGCTCGGGAAAGCAGAACCAGTTTCCGACCTTCGCAGTGCGGACAGTTCGGTACCTGCCTGCCCATGAGTTGACGTCTCCAAACAAATGCCAGTGGACGCGCCGATAGTGGGTCGGCCCGAAACGGCCCGTCGGCAAAGGCTCCGTCGCCCGCAAGGTCGAAATTCCGAGTTCGAAGGCCTGGAGGATTTCCGGATCGCGAAATCCCAGTCGGTTCTTCAGGCAGTCTGATCGCCTGTAACTGTAGGGATCTTCGAAGGCGTCATAGCCGCCTGCAGTCACTTGGACCCTCTTAGCCCCATGTATGCTTTGATGACCTCGGCCCGTCGTTGCTCAATAGGAGCGCTCCCGAACACACGCTTGCGGCCTGCACGGGTCAGCTTGAGCCCTTCGGCAGCGCTAATGCCGGCAAACGCCTTAGACCCAACAGATCGGCCTTCGACGTAGAGCTTAGATGCCGGATGCTTCTTTCCCATCGCTCGAACTTCGCACGAAAACGGGAAAGAAATCGAGAGCCCCCTGTACGCTGGGATGAGCGTGCGCCCAGACAGGGACTTGCCAGCTGGCTCGCATTTTTGTTAAATTGAATTCAATTCAGACTCAGGTTTGCCCATGAGTACAACAAAGATGAGCGCCCCAGAACGATTGCTCAGCGCCGCTCAGGAAGAGCTGATCCAATCTCGCGGCCTGTTGGAAATGCAGGCCGTCGCCAGGAGGGCGCATGTTTCTGTCGGATTGGCTTATCACCACTTCGGATCGAAGGCAGGGCTCATCGCCGCTGTCGTCGAGAGGTTCTACAATCGCTTGGAGGAGACCGCTTTCAGCCCCTCGAAGCTGATTTCTCCAGATTGGGCGGGACGGGAGAAGGAGCGTCTCGCGGGTTACATCTCCTTCCATTACGATCATCCGTTCGCACCCCTAGTCGTCGGCGCCTTGAGCCGCGCAGCTGAAGTTCTTGACGTCGAGCGGGCCTTCACGAACCGCCAGCTCACGGCGGGCGCCTTCAACATTCGTGCCGGGCAGCGGGATGGAGTTGTTCCCGCCGAACTCAGTCCGCGGCTGACGATTGCCCTGATGATTGGCGGCATCAGGCAGGCCCTGGTCGAAGCCCTAACAAGTGACAAGAGGCCAGATCGCTCTGAACTGACGAACAGGATCTGGTTCTTCGTCGCTGGCGGGTTGCGTCTGCCGGTCCCTGAGGAGGCGAGCATGTCGCTTGAACGCCAAGCTATCTCCGAAGTCTGAAAGGAAACCGGCCCCGTGGCCAATCCACACGAATCTCATGATCCCAAGCCCAGCTACACGAAAGATGATCTGATCCTATCAAGCCAGGGGGGTTACTTCGGTGCGGGCAATGCCCAGTTGCCGGCGCCTCCTATGCTGATGATGGATCGGATAACTGAGCTGACCCTTGATGGCGGTGAGTTTGGCAAGGGCCGCGCGGTCGCCGAGCTCGCCATTACGCCGGGCCTCTGGTTCTTCGCCTGTCACTTCCGAGGCGACCCGGTCATGCCCGGATGTCTCGGGTTGGACGCTATGTGGCAGCTCTTGGGCTTTTGGCTGGGCTGGTCAGGGTCACCCGGCAAAGGACGTGCGATTGGCGGGGAAGTCAGGTTCCATGGCGACATAACGCCAAAGACCCATTTGGTCCGATACGAACTGAATGTACGGCAGGTCCGGCGTGGCCACACTGCAATGGGCGTGGCAAACGGCCGCCTCTTCGCTGACGACTTATGCGTGTATGTCGCCTCAGATCTGCGGGTCGCGATGATCAGATCAGATATCTAGCCCGAGGCGCCATCGACCCAGGGCAGGTCTGCGGGCCATCATAGCGACTGCAGGCATCGACGCGCGTGTTCGCGAGTTTGGGTCTCAAGGATATCGTCGCCCGCTCCGGGGAAGGCCTTCAGGTCGGAGAAGCCGTGGATGGCTGTCCAGACGAAGGACTGATCGTCTGGCGTGGCGCTGCCGATCTCGCCAAAGGCCTTCAGTTCGCACAGGGCCTTGCCCAGCGATTGATAGGTCGGCGCCTTTGAAGGGTCCTGGAACTGGGAGTCACAGCCATAGGGTCCGAACATCAGGCGCCAGAGGCCATAGTGAGTCCGGGCGAAGGTGACATAGGCCAGCGCCAGCCCCTCGAAGCGCGCCAGCGCATCAGCCCTGTCCCGGGCGGAGGAGCCGGCGGGCATGGCGGTTTGGAACCGCTCCGCAAGTAGGGCGAAGCCGGCCTCGGCGACCGTCTTCAGTATGGCGTCGCGGTCTTCGAAGTGACGGTAGATCGCCCCCGGGGAAACGCCCAGCCGCCGCGAGATCTCCCGCATGGACAGGTTCTCTATGGCGCCTTCGCGGGCGGCCGCCATCGCGAGCGCGATCACCTCGTCGCGGAGCTGCCCGTGGGGGCGTGAGATCCGCTCCACCGGAGGGGAAGATGCAGGAGTTGGCGTGATCACTGTTTACTTACGCCGTAAAAATGATAATGTGATCACTGATTACACCCGTTGCCCAAGGAGGCGCCAGTGATTTCGTCGACCCGAACCCGGACGCAGGAAACCCGTATGGTCACCACCCCCCTGGGCGATCTCGCCGTCCGGGTCGCCGGCTTTGGTCCTGCGAAGGTGGTCCTTTGGCCGTCCATCTTCACGGACGGACACATTTACGACGGTCTCGTCTCCAGGCTGGCGGCCGAAGCCACCTTCTTTCTCATTGACGGGCCCGGTCACGGCCTCAGCCGGGGCGTGTCCCGCGAGTTCACCATGGCCGAGGCCGCCTCAGCCTGGCTCGCGGTCATGGACAGCTTCGGGCTCAGCCGCGCCGTGGTGGGCGGGGTGTCCTGGGGCGCCCTGGCGGCGGCCGAGGTGGCGCTGACCGCACCCGGTCGCGTCGAGCGGCTGATCCTGATGAACACGCCGATGGACGTATCCGGCGCTCATCCCAAGTTCCGGGACCGTATGATCGCCTTCGGCGCTCGCTGGATGGTGCGTGGCAAGATGTTCCGCGATGGCGTGGCGGGCAGCTTTTTCGACCCTGGAACCCTGGTCTCCAACACCGCCTACAGCCAGGCCTTCCACGGCATGCTGGCCGCCTCAGATCCGGTCGCCCTGTCGGCGGCGGTGCGGTCCGTGATCCTGCACGGTGAGCCCCTCCGGTCGCGCTTGGCCCGGATCTCCGTCCCGACCCTTCTTATCGCCGGCAAGGAGGACGCCCTCTATCCGCTTGAGGGCCAGGCCAGCGCCGCCCTCCTGCTTCAGGACGGTCGCTTTGAACCCGTCGCCGGTCGTCACATCTCACCTGTAGAGGCTCCGGATGAGGTCGCCGCATCCCTTCGGGCCTTCCTGAGCAACGACAAGCCGGCATGACGATCGCAGTCCTCGGCGCGACGGGGGCGCAGGGCGGCGCAGTCGTCCGCGCCTTGCTGTCCAGGGGTCAGCCGGTTCGGGCCTTGACGCGCCGGCCCGACAGTGAACCCGCCCTTGCCCTCGCCCGAAAGGGCGTTGAGGTCGTCCCCGCAGACCTTGACCGTCCCGAGACGCTGGCGCCGGCCCTGCGGGGGGCCTCAAGCGTCTTCTCCGTCCAGGACTTCTATGCGCCCGGGGTCGGCCTGGCGGGCGAGATCCGCCAGGGTCGCGCCCTGATTGCCGCGGCCCGGTCGGCGGGAGCGCCCCACATTGTGCAGTCGACCATGGGCGATGGGCGCATCCCCGGGGGACCCGCCCACTTCCTCTCCAAGGCGGTGCTCGAGCAGGATCTCCGGAAGAGCGGACTGGGCTGCACCTTCCTCGGGACGGTCTGGTTCCTGGACAATCTGCTGAACCCCGCCATGCAGCCCAGCCTGATCTTTCCCGTTCTTTCAGGAAGCCTGAAGCCTTCCACCCCCTTCCAGATGCTCGCCCTGGACGACCTGGGATGGGTCGCCGCGGAGGCGCTCGGGAACCCCGACGCCTGGAGGGGGCGGAAGGTCAACCTGGCCGGGGATGTCCTGACCGTCGGCCAGATGAAGCGCGCCTACAGGGAGGCCACAGGGCGTCGCCCGAAGTCCTGGCCTCTGCCCGCAACCCTGTTCCGGCGCCTGGCGCCGGAGTTCGCGGCGCAGTTGAAATGGCACAATGAGGTCGGCTTCGCCTTTGATGCTGAGGACCTCCGGCGCCTGAAGCCGGACGCTCGGACCTTCGTGGATTTCCTGGAGGAGGCCGGAATCCGGAACCTCTGAGGCATCCCGGCTGATCGGCGTTCCGGCAGGCTGATCCGGAGTGTCGGCAGGTGGTCTCCCTGGCGTCGCGCCCGGGATCCGCTAGACTCACTCCGTGAGCATCCTGTTCCGCCTCCCCGGCGCCCGCCGTGATGACCCGGACGTCGCCACCTGGTTCGAGGCCGGCGACGACGGGATCCGCCGCCTCGCCTTGCATTGGTTCGACCGGATCCGGGCCTGTGGGTCGGATGTGCTCGAGATCATGCACGATCACCAGCCCACCGCCTGCGTCGGCGATGCGGCCTTCGCCTACGTCGCCGCCTACCGCGCCCACGCCGCCGTGGGCTTCTTCCATGGCGCAGACCTGCCGGACCCCGCCGGCGTCCTTGAGGGGGCCGGCAAGCGCATGCGCCACGTCAAGCTGAAGTGGGGACAGCCGGCGCCCGAGGCGGCCCTGGAGGCTCTCGTCGCTGCGGCCTATGCGGACATCCGGGCCCGGCTGGCGGCCGGCGCCTAGGCGGCCGGGACCGCCGGGCCGGGCGCCGCCTCGCCCAGCACTGAGACGCGCTCGCCGTAGCGGGAGAAGGGAAAATAGTCCCAGACCGAATGGTGCTGGGTGCAGCGGTTGTCCCAAAGGGTCAGGGTGTTGGGCTCCCACCGCACCCGGCAGTGCAGCTTGGGCTCGCGCTGCAGCAAGCCGAAGCACATGTCCAGCAGGGCTCGGCTCTCCCAGCGGTGCAGCCCCTCGATGTGGGTCGTGAAGCCCGAATTGACGTTCAGCACCTTCCGGCCGGTGTCCGGATGACGGGTCACGACGGGGTGGCGGGTGCGCGGATACCCTCCCTCCGGCGGCGTCGACTTGTAGTTGCCGACATAGGGCAGGGCGCCGTCGTGGACCGCCCACATCCCCTCAAGGAAGCCCTGCATGGCTGGCGAGAGCATCTCGAAGGCCATGTACATGTTGGCGAACAGGGTGTCGCCGCCGCCGCATTCCGGGGTCTCGGTGATGTAGAGGAGGGAGGCCAGGGGCGGGACGGGATCGCAGCTGACGTCCGTGTGCCAGGCCTCGCCCGCCGTGAAGGGCGACTGGGCGGTGGTCTTGACGGTGAGGATCTCGGGGTCCTGGTCCGGCCGGCCGTGATGCATGGGATGGACATGCAGGCGGCCGAAGTTGCGGCTGAAGGCCTTGTGCGCCTCGCGGTCCAGGGTCTGGTCGCGGAAGACCAGCACCAGCCAGTCCGCCCAGGCGGCGCGGATGTCGGCCAGGATCTCGGGCGTCATCGGCCGGGACAGGTCCACCCCCCGGATCTCGGCGCCGATGTGTGGCGAGATCGGCGTGACCTCGAAGGCGCCATAGCGGGTGCGTCGGACCGCGGGGAGGGGGACATGCTTGGTCAGAGCCGGGGCGTTCATGGGGCTTCCTCCGTCCGCCCTCATGGATGGGGGCGGGTCATTGGGAAGAGCCTAACCCAGGGCCAGCAGACCTGTCATTCCCCCCGGGCGTTGATGATCAGCCGGGCCAGGGCCTCGCCTGAGTCCCAGGCGCACTCGACCCGGGGACCGGACAGCCAGTCGCCACAGCAGCCGAGCCGGGCCGTTTCCGACCACAGGGCCTGTTCGGATCCGGTGGCGGACCGGGCGTAGCGCCACCGGTGGACCTGGCGGATGACCGGCTCCGGGAGCGGCGCACTCAGGCGGGTGGCGAACGCCGCGAACAGGGCGTCGCCTACGGTGTCGGCGGGGTCCTCGAGGTGCTCCCGGGACCAGTCCGGACTCGCCTGGAGCACCCAGGCCTCCGGGCCTCCGCGACCGGGCTTTGCGCTGTTTCTCGCCGCCCAGCCGAGGATGCCGTCTTCCTCCAGGGTATCGGAGGCGACGGGCAGACGCTCCGCGAACGCCGCCATGACCGTCCAGCACGGTGCAGTGCGGGAGGCGGCGGCGCGCGCCGTCAGGGCCTCGTCATGGGGGGCGAGCAGGGCCGCCGCCTGCTCGGCCGGAAGGGCCAGGACGACCGCGTCGAAGGGACCCGACAGACCTTCCGGGGTCTTCAGCCGCCAGCCCTCTGCATCACGGATCAGGGCCTCCACGACCGTGTTCCAGGCCACGGAATGTCCCTCAGCAAGGGCCTTCACCGGGGCGTTCATGCCCGGGAGCCCGACCCAGGCCTCCGGACCGGCCGCCGGCCAGGTTGCGGCAAGGCCTTCCGACACCCAGCGGGCGACCTCGGCGCGGAAGCTGTCCCCGCGGGCCGTGAAATACTGGGCGCCATGGTCGAAGCCGACGGTTCCCAGGGGTGTCTCCACCCGCCGGGTCGACATCCGCCCGCCGGGCCCCCGGGCCTTGTCGAAGAGCTGGACCCTGCCCCCCGCTCGGCAGAGGCGGCGGGCGCAGGCCAGGCCCGAGAGGCCTGCGCCCACGATGGCGATACGGTCGAGGGACTGGGTCATGGGAATAGACTGGTCCCGTAACCCCGGGTCAGGTCAACCTCTGTCGAGGCCCGGGCGCCCCGGACTCAGGTCTCGATGGGGTGAAGGGCGCCGGGGATGCCGCTCTGGATCTCATCCCGGGCGAACCAGCGCACGTCGAAGAACCGGTCGTCCGCCGCCAGGGCGTCGGCAAGTCTCGACAACATCCAGAGCAGGTCCGGATGTCGCGGGGCGAAGGTGGTCCGGATCCATCCCGCCTGGTGAAGGCCGATCAGGTACTTGTCGATCTGGGTGACCCGCATGACGAACAGGGTTCTGCCCTTCGGTCCGCCCTTGAAGATCAGCTCCCATCCACGTTCGTGAAGGCAGATCAAGTCACGGATTTCGCATCCCAGCCCCTTGAGAATTTCGGCCAAGGTCTCCGAGAGGAGCTTCCCCGGATACTGGAGGATGTCCATCTCATCCTCGCTGTCGATCTGATCGTTCGGAAGGGTCGAGTCGAACTCCGCCCAGGGCTTGATGATCATCGTCTCTGCTTCTCGCTGAAGCCCTCCCGCGGACAGAATTCCATGTTGCGCCGGCGCGGACAAGAACAAAAAAAGAACATGTATGTTTTTCTGAGCTATGGAAGCGATGGCCCTAAACGGGGCGCGCGCCCCACCTTTCCGCAACCCTTCGCCCCGCGCCGTGCTATAGGCGCCGCCCATGCCCTTTCCCACAAGTCACCCGGCGCTTGACCGCGCGCTTTCCGAACGCGGCTATGCCGAACCCACGCCGGTCCAGGCCCGGGTCCTCGAGGCGCCCGATAACCGCGACCTCCTCGTCTCCGCCCAGACCGGCTCCGGCAAGACCGTCGCCTTCGGGCTTGCCCTCGCGCCCACCCTTCTGGATCTTGCCGAACGCTTCGGCGAGGCCGGGGCGCCCTCCGCCCTGGTGATCGCGCCGACGCGGGAGCTGGCCCTCCAGGTGACTGGCGAACTGACCTGGCTATATGCCGGGACAGGGGCGACGATCCTCTCCTGCGTTGGCGGCATGGATCCGCGGACCGAGCGGCGCGCCCTGCAGAGGGGCGGCCACATCGTCGTCGGCACCCCAGGACGACTCCGCGACCACCTGGAGCGCGGCGCCCTCGACCTCTCGGCCCTGCGCGCCGTTGTCCTGGATGAGGCCGACGAGATGCTGGACATGGGGTTCCAGGAGGATCTGACCGTCCTGCTCGAGGCGGCCCCCGCCGACCGGCGCACCCTCCTCTTCTCGGCCACCCTGCCGAGGGAAATCGTCCGTCTGGCCTCGGCCTACCAGCGCGACGCCCTGCGCATCGACACCGTCGACCGTGACGCCCCGCATGGCGACATCGAGTACCGCGCCATCCGCGTCCTGCCCAGCCAGGTGGACCTGGCGGTGGTGAATCTGCTGCGCTTTTACGAGGCGCCGGGGGCCCTGGTCTTCGCCAATACCCGCGAGCGGGTGAAGCACCTCACCGCCACCCTGCGCGAGCGGGGCTTCTCGGTGGTGGGCCTGTCGGGCGAGCTGACCCAGGACCTGCGTTCGGAAGCCCTGCAGGCCCTGCGCGGCGGTCACGCCCGGGTCTGCGTCGCGACAGACGTCGCCGCCCGGGGTCTCGACCTGCCCGACCTGGGCCTCGTCATCCACGCCGAAGTGCCCGCCAATGTGGAGGGCCTGCTGCACCGGTCGGGCCGGACGGGCAGGGCGGGGCGCAAGGGCGTCTCGGTCCTGCTGGTCCCCAGAGCCCGGCGGCGGAAGGCCGAGCTCCTCTTCCAGACCGCCTCCATCCGGGCGGAGTGGGCGGGCCCGCCCACCGCGGAGGAGATCCGCGAGAAGGACCGCCAGCGCATGCTGGAGGACCCGCTCCTGGTCTCGCCCCCTGACGAGGACTGCCTGGCCGAGGGTCGCCGTCTCCTGGAGCGTCTGTCGCCCGAGCAGGTCGCCGGCGTTCTGATGCGGCTGTACCGCGAGAAGCTGCCGCCGCCGGAGGACGTCCAGGACGATGCGCCCTCCCGCTGGAAGCCCGAGATGGCCGGCGAGCCGCGCCCCCGGCGCGAGCCCGGCGACATGGACTGGTTCCGCATCGACATCGGCCGCAGGGACCGGGCCGACCCCAAGTGGCTCATTCCCAAGATCTGCCGGGCGGGGGGCGTGACCAAGCGCGACATCGGCGCCATTCGCATCCTCGATGGCGAGACCCGGTTCGAGATCGCCCGGGAGGTGTCTCCGGCCTTTGCGGCCGCCATCGCCGCGCCGCTTCCGGACGGGACGCGGATCGCACCTTCCGAGGCGCCCGGCGCCGATGCCCGGCCGCCCCGACCCCAGCGTCCCCGCCGGGAGTTCGAGCCGAGGGGTGAGGAGGGCTCCGCCCCGCCGCGTCCCAAGCGTGCGCCCCGGCCCGCCGCCACAGAGATGGCGGCGCATAGTTCGCCCCAACCCCTGGAGAAGCCCCCCTTCGAGAAGCCGCCCTTCCAGAAGAAACCCTTCAAGAAGAAGCCGTTCCCCCAGGCCGACCGCGCAGCTGTCGCTCCGGGGGATCGGCCCTGGAAGGGAAAGCCCCGGCCGGCCGGATCAGGGCCGCCCCCGCGAACGGGTCCTAAGCGAAAGCCGAACGACGCGCCCGCATCGCGTGGCGCGCCCTATCGCGGCAAACCGAAACGCGGCGCCTGACGGCCTTACCGGCCTCGGGTCAAACGGTCGATCTCCTGCTTCAGCATGCGCTCGCGCATGCCCTCGCCATTCAGCGAGAACCAGGTCGCAAGGCCATGGGCGGCCAGGCCGATCCCCCAGCCCACGAGGGGCCAGAAGGACCAGAGGTATTCTGAGCCCTGGGAAATGTTCAGGATGAACAGTCCTCCATTCACCACCGCATAGACCAGGGCATGGGCGAAGAATCCCATACGCAAAGCGACTCGCTTCTTCGCTCTCAGAAGCAGTTCCGGGTCGATGGGGGCGGGGGTCTCGGCGGTCATGGCGAGCCTCTCTGGAGGATATCAAACGACGCTAGCACGGTCTTCCGCGAGGGAAAGACCTTCTTCCAGCCTGGACTTGAGAGACTCGCTGCCCGGCAGGTCGCGTCCGTCCCAGGAGAGGGCGGGGCGCAGTCCGCGAAGCGCGTTGGTCAGCACCAGGCCATCCGCCGCCTCCGCTTCGCGTCGCGTGAGGGGTTGCTCCTCCAGATCCGGCAGAGCCCCCCTCAGACGGGCGCGGGTGACGCCGGGCAGAACGCCCTCTGAAAGAGGCGGCGTGATGATCCTTCCCCGGATCCGGAAGATCAGGTTGGCGGCGGCGGCGCAGGCCAGACGACCCCGGACATTCAGGAGGACGGCCTCGTCTGCGCCCAGGGCGGTGGCCTCCCTCAGGGCCATGACGCTGTCGATGTAGGACAGGGTTTTGTGGCGCGAGGCCGGGGAGGCGGGGTTGCGCCGCACCCTGGCCGTCACGAGGCGCACCGGGGTCCCGGCCTCCGGCGCCGCATTGGCGGTGATCAGGAGCCGGGCGGGGGCGGAGGGATCCCGCGCCAGACCCCGCGCTGAGCGCCCGGCTGTAAGGGTCAGTCGGACGGCGGCCCGTCCCGTGTCCAGACCGTTCCGCGACAGGGTCTCCCGGGTGGCGGCGACCAGTCGGTCGGCTCCCGGCGGCGGCGGCAGGCCGAGCGCCGCAGCGGAGCCCGCGAGGCGTCGGAAGTGGAGCCCCGCGTGAGCCAGTGTGCCGTCCACCGCCAGGAGGGTCTCAAAGAGGCCATCTCCCAGGGTCAGACCGCGATCGTCCGCCGGCAGGACATCTCCGTCCTCGATCCAGTCTCCGTCGCGCCAGACGATCATGGGCAGGTCCCCGCAATGGCCTGGACCAGCCGCAGGGCCTTGGCTTCGGTCTCCCGGGTCTCAGCCTCGGGGTCAGAGTCAGAAGTGATCCCGCAGCCGACCCGGAAGGCCACCGACCATCCGCCAGGCCTCTCATGGCAGGTGGCGGTCCGGATCAGGACGCTGGAGTCCAGGCTCCCGTCCGTCCCGGCCCGGAAGATCGAGCCATAGTCTGCGCCGCGGGGCGAACCCTCGATCTGGCGGATAACGTCCATGGCCCGGAGCTTCGGCGCCCCCGTGATGGAGCCCGCCGGAAAGCAGGCTTCCAGCAGGTCGATGGCGGTCCTTTCAGGTTCCAGCAGGCCCTCCACGTGGGAGACGAGGTGGTGCACGTTGGGCAGGGTCTTGAGTTCAAACAGCCGGGGCGTGCGCACCGATCCGGGCCGGCAGGCCCGTGACAGGTCGTTGCGCATCAGATCGACGATCATGAGGTTCTCCGCCCGGTCCTTTTCGCTGGCCAGGAGGCCCCGGGCGTTGAGGGCGTCAGCCGCCGGGGTGTGGCCCCGAGGCGCTGTGCCCTTGATGGGGCTGGTCAGGGCCAGACGACCTTCCGGCGTATTGCGGACCCGGACCAGCCGCTCCGGAGAGTTGGAGACGATGGCGAAGCCTGGCAGGCGAAGGTAGGCCGCGAAGGCGGTGGGGCTTGAGCGGGCCAGCCGACGGAAGAGGTCGAAGGGGTGGTCACCATCCCCGAGACGGCCCTCGAACCGGCGGGAGATGTTGGCCTGATAGAACTCGCCGCAGGCGATCCGCGCCCGAACCGCCTCGACCTTGCCGCCGAAGGCCTCGCGCGGCTCCACATCCTCCACCCCCCCCGCGCCGGGGAGGGGAGGGGGCGGAGGGGGGGACTCCAGAAGCGCGAGGAGAGTGTCACGGCCGTCCGGCGCGGCGTTCTGCGCCTCGATCAAGTGCACCGCCCGGGCCTCATGGTCGAAGGCCAGGATCCGGTCGTAGAGTCCCAGCGCCGAGGGTGGGCCTGAACCCGGACACCCCGCATCATAGCCCAGTATGCCGGCGATCCCGGGGTGGAAGGGGGCGCCCTCTGGCGCTGGAGCGCTCGGTCGCAACCCCTCCAGCCAGGTCCTCGCCCTGGCGAGCGCGTCGCCGGCGCCGGCCGCCAGCTCCCGGGATCGGGGATGGGCGAAGATTGCGCTCCACCGCCCATTCTCACCATCGCCCAGGAGCAGGAGGGCGAGGGGCGTATCCCGAAGGGAATGGAAGGCGTCCAGCGGATGTCGCCAGGGCAGGGAGGGGAGCGGCTTGGCCATCGTCGCCTAGGTCATCCACCGCAGGAGGCAAGGCAAGTCCCGATTCTCCGAATTCCATTTCTTGAGAATAATTCGCATTTACGGCTGACCGAGTCCTTGTTAGGAACGATTGTCATTTTCAGTTGCATCTGGCGTTCATGAGCACCCGGGCCTTCCTTCTTGTTACCGCGAGCCTTCTTGCAGGCGCAGCAAGCGCGCGCGCGGAGGAGGAGGGGATGCAGGTCTCTCCGCTCATCATCACCGCCCAGCCTGACGATGGATACGTCCCGTACAGGCTGGATA
Organism: Phenylobacterium sp.; assembly: GCA_020401865.1. GTDB lineage: Bacteria > Pseudomonadota > Alphaproteobacteria > Caulobacterales > Caulobacteraceae > Phenylobacterium. The sequence continues at coordinate 84,133 of JADCAS010000013.1, forward strand.
CGGCCCTTCGCACCTCGGCTGACCTCAGGGATATCCCGCAGTCGGTCGGCGTCGTATCGGCGGACCTGATCCGGGATCAGGCCATGCAGTCCATGGCCGATGTGCTCCGGTTCATTCCCGGGGCCACGATTGGCCAGGGTGAAGGCCACAGGGATGCCCCCAACCTTCGCGGCAACGCTTCGACGGCGGACTTCTTCGTCGATGGGATCCGAGACGACGTCCAGTATCATCGCGACCTCTACAACGTCGAAAGGGTCGAGGTCCTGCTGGGCCCGAATGCGATGATCTTCGGGCGTGGCGGCGGCGGTGGAGTGATCAACCGGGTGACGCGGGTCGCCGATGGGCGCCGCCATGCCGGCCTGAGCGCAGAGGTCGGCGACTTCCGCCACCTTCGGGTCGTCACCGATCTTGGCGCTCCAATAGGTGCATCCCTTTCGGGGCGCGTGAACGCCCTCCATGAGCGTTCCGGAAGCTACCGGGACTACACGAATGTCGAACGCTGGGGCGTCAATCCCTCCATCACGCTTCGCGCCGCCAGCGGCCTGACCGCAACGCTCACCTATGAAAGGTTCGTGGACGACCGGACCATCGACCGCGGTGCGCCGTCATTCCAGGGCCGCCCGCTTGCAATTCCGGTGTCCGCCTACTTCGGCGACCCGTCACAGAACTGGTCCCGTTTCGAGGGGGATACCCTGCGACTGGCCTTCGAACAGCCCATTGGCGCGGAACTGAACCTGCGTCACCGCACGGTCTGGGGCGGCTACGACAAGGGCTATGGCAACGTCTTTGCGTCTGGCCCGGCCGTGGCTGATGCTCAGGGCCAGGCTTCGACCTATCCGCTTCAGGCTTATCGCGCCTATACAGATCGCACCAACCTCTTCAGCCAGACCGATCTTGTCTGGACCCAGGGTGAGGAGGGCGCCAGGCGGGTCTTCCTCGCGGGTCTGGAGCTGGGGCGTCAGGAAACGGACAACCGGCGGGAAACCGGTCGCTTCGGCGGGCCCGGCGGGCTCCTGACCCTGCTGGGAACCCCTGTGACTGACCCGACCCGCCGGAACCTGTCGGTGACCTATGCGAACATGGGGTCCGACGCCTTCAATACGGGGGTTGCACGGGTCACGGCGGTCTTTGCCCAGGTGCAGGCGGACATAACTCCTCGGGTCCAGGTGGTGGCGGGACTTCGCTACGACGTCTTCAGCCTCGATCTGAAGGACCGTAGGGCCGCGAACACGGGCCGGCGTGACTTCTCGCGGACCGACAGGATCTGGTCTCCGAGGCTAGGCCTTCTAGTCCGGCCAGTGGAGCCGCTGACCCTCTACGCCAGCTACTCGGTCTCCAGCCTGCCTGCGTCGGGCGACCAGTTTGCGGGCCTCGCCCTCTCGACGGAAGCTCTGAAACCAGAGTCCTTCCGCAATCTGGAGGCCGGGTTCAAGGCCGACCTGGGTCCCCGACTGATGGCTACGGGGGCGGCCTACCAGCTGGATCGAGAGAACACCCAGGCCCTGGATCCCGCCACCCCAGGCCGTATCGTACAGACAGGCGCTCAGAGAAGCACCGGGCTCGAGCTCAGCCTGACCGGCAAGGTCACGAAACGCTGGGAGGCCGTGGCGACCCTGGCTGTCCAGTCCGCGAAGATCACCCGTCAGACCTCTGCGGCGCCCGTCGGCCGGAGGGCGGCCCTGACCCCCGAGCTGACGGCCTCCGTCTGGAACAAGGTCGAGGTCTCCCCTCGGGTTTCCATCGGACTGGGCGTTGTCCATCAGGGCGAAATGTACACCTCGATCTCGAACGCCGTTACCCTGCCGGGCTTCACCCGGGTCGACGGCGCGGTCTTCCTGAGGCTGGGCGAGGACTACCGCCTGCAGCTTAATGTCGAAAACCTGGGCGACATTTCCTGGTCCCCCACCAGCCACGGCGACAACAACATCATGCCCGGCGCGCCGCGCACCGTTCGGCTCTCCATCTCCCGCGGCTTCTGAGGTTCAATAGCCCGGCGGCGGCCTGAATCCTCCATTCAGGGTTTCGATCAGTCCGGCGACGGCCAGGGTCGTTTGGTCGCCCCAGAGGGGGCCGATCACCTGCATGCCCATGGGCAGGCCCTCGTCTGACAGGGCGACGGGCAGGGCGGTGGCGGGCAGCCCCGGGAGCGTCGCCAGACCGGCCCATACGAGGTGCCGCAGGTAGGCGACCTCGACACCGTCCACGGTCAGCTTGCGCGCGCCCATGGGACCGTCGGTCACATGCGGGAAGGCGGGGGTGGGGGCGATAGGCGCCAGCAGGACATCATGGTCCTGGAAGAAGCGCGCATAGTCCGCTCTGAGCCGGTGCCGACGCTCGTCCGCAGCCTTCCACTCCTGGTGGCTGGCGGCGTAGGCCGGCGCCATGGCGGCGTTGAGGAGGTCCCGGTAAAGGGCGTTCTGCTCGGCGAGGTCGGGACCCGGAAGGCCCGGCTCGCTGACCTGCGCCCCCGCCGCCGCGAGGCGGGCGCCGACCTCTCGGACAGCCGCCTTGCAGGCCGCCGATGTCGGCGCCGCGGAATCCTCGACGTGGATCGCCACCCGCAGGCCCTGGGCCGAATGCGCGCGCGGCGAGGAGGGCGGCAGGCGGGCGCCGGGAATGCCCCCGGTGGTGACGGCCGTCAGGACGTCCAGGCCCAGGCGGATGTCGGCGACCGAGCGCCCCATCGGGCCGGCCACCACCAGGTCCATCAGCGCGTGGGCCCAGACGGGCGGTCGGGGACCTTCGCCGAAGCGGTCCACGGCGTTCCAGGTCGGCTTGTGCCCGAAGACGCCGTTGTAGTGGCAGGGCACGCGGATGGACCCGCCGATGTCGCTGCCGAGCTCAAGCAGGGTCATGCCGGAGGCCAGGGCGGCCCCCGAGCCACCCGACGATCCGCCCGCGGTGCGCTCAGGGTTCCAGGGGTTCCGGCACAGGCCATGGATGTCGTTGTAGCTCTGGATGTCCCCGCCGAACTCCGGAAGGTTGGTCTTGCCGAAGACCACGGCGCCCGCCGCGCGGAGCGCCGCCACGGCGGGCGCGTCCGCCTCCGGCGTGTAGTCGGCGAGGGGGACATGCCCGGAGGTGGTGACCAGGCCCCGGGTGGCGAAGATGTCCTTGATGGTCATGGGCAGGCCATGAAGCGGGCCGGTCAGCCGCCCCTGCCGGCGGGCCTCATCGGCGGCGCGCGCTTCCCTGAAGGCGTTGTCGACATCCAGGGCGACCACCGCGTTCAGGACGGGATTGAACTTCTCGACCCGCTCCAGCTGGGCGGCCAGGAGGGCCTCGCTGGTGATGGCGCCGCGGGCCAGGGCGTCCAGGGCATCGGTGGCGGTGGCCGTCGAGAGGTCGATCATGGAGTCATTCCATCAGGGACTGGAGTTCGGAGATGCGGGACAGGGTTAGCCGCGTATCACACCGGAGGCGGGCGGCCTCCCGGGGCATGACCTCGGTGGAGGCTCCCGCCGCCTCGATGTTGCAGTCCGCAGTCTTCTTGCGCACCCAGGCGCGCTGGATTTCCAGGAACTCGGTACGGGCCTCTTCCGGCAGCGCCTTCCAGACCGCGTTGATTTGCTGGTTGGCCAGCTTGTTCTCGGCGGCGGCGAGGTCCAGGTCGGCCTTCTGGGCCGCTTCGGTCTGCTTGGCGGTCTCGGCCGCGGCGGCGGCGACCTCGGCCGCCTGGGCCTGGCTGGCGCCCTCGATCTCGCGACGGGCCAGGTGGGCGCCGACGATCTGGCCCAGAGTGGTGAACATGGGCGCGGCGCCCTCGACCTCGCCGTAGATCTTGTCCCGCTTGTCGGTAGGCTGGACGCTGTACTCAAGGTCGAAGGTCACGGAGTCTGCCGACCGCTTGAGGCCGGCCTGCGACAGCAGACTGTCCACATCAGGAAGGTCCAGAAGCCTGCGGGTCTGGTCGGCGTCCTCGATCATCCCCAGGGGGATGATGACCTTGGCGGTTCCCGCGCAGAACCGCTTGGTGCTGTCGGGATCCTTCTTCGTGGTCCGGATATCCTCAATCACAACCTTCAGCTCCGCGACCGTGGCGCGGATCTTCGAGGCGGCGGACATGCGGGTTCCATCTTCGGCGGCCAGTTCGGCTTCCGCGGCGTTCTCCACCTGCTCGCGGATGATGGAGGTGATCACATCGCGAGAGGATCCACTCGCGCAATCCGTGGCGGCGACCCCGCAGCCGGACAAGAGGGCGCCGAGCGCCAGGACGGGGAGGATCGTGACGGACTTCATTCCTCTGCTCTCCCAGCCATTTTCCCGCACAAAACCTAGGGACCAGTCGTTAACCGGGCGGAAAAGCCGCCTCAGGGGCCCGAAGGCCTTAGGCGCGCTGCCGCCGCCTCCAGGATCACGGCCTCGGCCTCGCGCCGCGACAAGCCCTGCTCGCGCCGCAGGCGGGACCAGGCCTCGAAGCTGAGCAGCAGGTCCAGGGCTTCCATCCGGCCGGGGTCAGCGCAGGCGTCCGGCAGGTCCCTGGCCAGGGCCTGCCTGAGATTGGCGACCATCCGGGCATGCCCGCGCGCCAGGAAATCCGAACGGTGTCGATGTGCTGTCGAGGCGTGCTTGAAGGGGAAGATCCGCTCGTAGGCCTCGGCCCGCCGAGAGACGATCTCCGCAAGCCGCCCGGCCTCGTCGCCGGACCCCAGGGGCTGCGACACCAGGTCCGAGAGCTCGCCTTCGATGGTGCGGCTCATCTCCGCGTACAGGCTGTCCATGTCGCGGAAGTGGCGGAAGACCGTCCTCAGACCGACTTCGGCTCGGGCGGCCACGCGCTCGGCTCCCGGAGCGACCTCGCCCTCGCGCATGAGATCCAGCATGGCCGCGACGATGCGATCACGGCTGTCCAGGCCGCGCCGCCGCCGTCCATCCGTTTCCAGGCCTTTGGGGGTCATCAGGCCAGAAGAGCCTCGCAGCCGGTCCCGTCAAGGGCTGCGTCCACGATCTTCCGGGCCTCTGGGGCGAGTGCGGCGCGCCCGTCCCTCAGGGCCTTGAGGCACTTAGCCTGGTAGGGGAAGGGCTGCTGGGTCCAGGCCTGGCCGTCGACCTCGGTGGAGACCTCCGCGGCGCCGGACATCACCGCCCGGGCGTTGGCCAGCATGACCGGGGTGTAGACCCGCCCGATCTCGCACAGGAGGGCCTTCAGGGTCGGCGGCGGGTTCGCCGCGTCGATCCAGTCCGCCGCATTGGGCTCCACACCGGACTGGTCCTCCATCATGCCCACCCAGGCAGTCACCCGTGGGGCGATGGAGAGGGTGAGGGCGGCGGGGGTGGGATCGAACTCCGCCAGCTGGGTCAGCTGACCGTAGGTCGCAAAGTCGCTGGCGCCGGGCCGCCTGCCCATCAGATAGGGCATGACCCGCAGGTGGGCCTCAAACGCCTCCAGGAAGCGGCGGTAGCTGGCCTCGATGATGGGGCCAGTGACATCGTTGGACCCGACATAGCGAAGCCGGCCGATCTGTCGCTCGGCGACGGCCCTCCCGCGCTCGGCAAGATCCGCATCCGGAACGGACAACCCGCGCCAGCAGGGCAGGATGGCCGAGGCCTTGGCGATATCGGCGGCGTACGCCCAGCGGTAATGGAACATGGCCTTGGTCAGCCACTCATCGGCATAGTCCTCGATCAGCGCGTCGAGGAAGGCCAGGGCGGCGTCGCCGGGGATCAGGCTGCGATCGCCGTGCTCCCGCTCGAACCGGCGGATCAGGGGCGTGGAGTCCGTCACCGCTTCCAGCGCGCCGTCGGCGCCCGGCAGATAGAAGGTGGGGAGCAGGGGCACCTTGGCCCTGGGCAGGTCCGCCAGGGCCGGGTTCGAGACGATCAGGTACCGGTAGGGGATCCTGCGGTAGCGCAGAACCGCCAGCATCTTGCGGGTGTAGGGCGATCCGGGGGCGCCGGAGAGGGCGACGGGCTCGGTCATGGCGGGGCTCCTGGTCAGCGAAGGCGGTGGGTGTGACGGATGTCCGCGGACCCCGCAGGCAGGGAGATCATGTCGCCGTCCCGGCCGACGCGGACCGGACCGTCAAAGATTTTCCGGCTGTCGCCCAGGAAAGGCCCCTCCAGCGCCCGGAGGGGGAGGGGCGGGACAATGTGGGTCAGCAGCAGGTAGCGGACCTTGGCCCTGCCGGCGAGCGCTGCGATGGCCTCCGGGTCGGCGTGGTAGTCGGTGATGTCGGCGAAGATCTTCACCAGGTTGGCCCGGCCGGCCCGCTCCGCTGCGGCCTTCTGGAGGCCGACAAGGCGAAGGGACAGGGCTTCGTGGACCAGCAGGTCTGCATTTCGCGCCGCCTGCTCGACGCTGGCCGTGATGTCGGTGTCGCCGCTGATCACCGCCTTGCGGCCCTTGTACTCCACGATGTAACCGACAGCGGGCGAGACGGGCGCATGATCCACGGGGAAGGCCCTGATCTTCAGGTCCGGTTCATCGATCAGGGTGACCTGGGCCGGACCAGTCCCGATCGCAAAGGGCCGGGCCTCACCGCCAAAGCCCGACGGCGGGACGACAGCTTCTCCATGGTGGGCGATCCGGTAGCCCCGGTCCGGGCCGTAGGCGGTCATCAGGCCAGAGACCACGGTCTCGACCCCAGTCGGGCCATGCACGGGCACGGGGGTCTTCGCAGCGCCGCCCGCCCAGTGCTGCAGCATCAACTCGCCCAGACCGTCGATGTGGTCGGAGTGGAAATGGGTCAGGAAGACCCGCTCGACCCGCGCCGGGGCCATGCCCATCAGGGTCAGGTTCCGCACTGAGCCGGCGCCGGAGTCAAAGACGAAAAGCCGCTCTCCCGCCAGGACCGCTGTGCAGGGCCCGGCCCGGGTGGGGTCCGGCATGGGGGAGCCCGAGCCGCAGAGGGCGACATGCAGGCCGTCCGGCAGTCCGTCTGCGGGGGCGGCGGCGAGGTTGCGATCCATCGCGCGGGCCATGGCCCGCATGGCGATCTCCCCCCGCAGGAGCCAGGCCGCCGACAGAGCCAGAACGACCAGCCCCACCAAGGCCAGGACAATGCGCTTCGACATAGGTCGCCCCCTCCGCGCCCACCGGCGCTTGACCCGCCCGCTCGGTAATGGCACGGCTATTGCCATTAGTTTCCCGCGAAGGCGGACCTGTCAACCACAACCGGGCGCGACGCCCTTGGGAGACGCTGAATGAAGGTCCTGAGAACCCCGGAGTCGCGCTTTGAAGGACTCGCCGACTGGCCCTTCGGCGCTCATTATGTCGACATCCGCGGCTCGGGCGACGTCGCCCTGCGTATGGCCTATGTCGACGAGGGGCCCCGCGACGGCGCCCCTGTCCTGCTGATGCACGGCGAACCGTCCTGGTCCTATCTCTATCGCCACATCATCCCGCGTCTCGTGGCTCAGGGTCACAGGGTCCTGGCCCCGGACCTCATCGGCTTTGGCCGTTCCGACAAGCCGGCGTCCCGCGCCGACTACACCTATGAGCGTCATGTCGACTGGATGAGCCAGTGGTTCCTCGCGCTCGACCTCAAGGACGTGGTCCTGTTCTGCCAGGACTGGGGCGGCCTGATCGGCCTGCGCCTCGTCGCCGCCTTCCCGGACCGATTTGCAGGCGTCATCGCCGGCAACACCAGCCTTCCCGTGGGCGGCGGGTCCAGCCCGGGCTTTGACGCCTGGCTGCACATGTCCCAGACCATCCCTGTCATGCCCATCGGCGGCATCCTCAACATGGGGACGACCCGTGAGCTCTCCGCCGACGAGATCGCCGCCTACGACGCGCCCTTCCCGGACGAGAGCTTCAAGGAGGGCGCCCGCCAGTTCCCGGCCCTGGTGCCGATCACGGCGGAGCATGGCTCGGTGGCCGAGAACCAGGAGGCGTGGAAGGTCCTGGAGACCTTCGAGAAACCCTTCCTGACCGCCTTCAGCGACAATGACCCGGTCACCAAGGGTGCGGAGGCGGCCTTCAAGGCCCGCGTGCCGGGAGCCCGGAACGAGGCCCACGTCATCCTGCCCGGCGGGCACTTCCTTCAGGAGGACAGCCCCGCCGCCATCGCCGACCTGCTGGACGACATGGTCCGGCGCACCCGCTGATCCCCGAACGGAGCCGCAAAATGAAAGTCGTAAACGCCGTCTATCCGCCCCCCGAGCAGGCCATGGCCTTCTTCTCTGCCGCGGAGGACGGGCCGTTCGTCATGGTCAACCTGCTGAAGTTCAAGCCTAAGGCTGAATACGAGGACGGCTCCAACGCCCATCTCACCGGCGCAGAGGCCTACGCCCTCTATGGCGAGGGGGTGCGCCAGCTGGTCGAAGCCCGCGGCGGGCGCATCCGCTTTTCCGGCCGGGTCACAAGCCTGATGATCGGCGAGGTCGAGGAGCTCTGGGACGCGGTCGCCCTGGCCGAATACCCGTCCTTGGCCGCCTTTCGCGAGATGGCCATGTCCGAGGACATGGGAAAGATCGACCACCACCGCCGGGCGGGCCTGGCGGGACAGCTGAACATCCGCACCAAGGCCGCGCCCGGCTTCGAGTGATCAGAACTCGGGGTCGACCCAGTCGGGGAAGACATCCGGGAGGCTGGAGACGCGGTCGGTGAAATTGGCCGGCCGCTTTTCGAAGAAGCTCTTCACGCCCTCGACGGCGTCGTCCGAGCCGCCGCGGGCCATGAGCGCCCGGCTCTCGGCCCGGTGCGCCTCCATGGGGTGGCTGGCCCCCAGCATCCGCCAGCAGAGCTGCCGGGTCAGGGCGGTGGAGACCGGGGCGGTGTGATCGGCGTACTCATGGGCCAGGGCCCTGGCGGCGTCCATCAGCGACTCCGGCGGGTGCAGGCTGGAGACCAGCCCTTTTTCCAGCGCCTCGGACGCGGGGAAGACCCGGCCGGAGTAGATCCAGTCGAGGGTGGCGGGCATCCCCACCAGGCGCGGGAGGAAGAAGGACGAGGCGCCTTCCATGATGATGCCCCGGCGGTTGAACACGAGGCCGAAGCGGGCGTCCGTCGAGGCGATCCGCACGTCCATGGGCAGGATCATGGTGACGCCGACGCCGACGGCGGCGCCATTGATGGCGCCGATCACCGGCTTCAGGCTGTCGAAAATGCGCAAGGTGACGAGGCCCGCAGTGTCGCGCCGGACCGGCGTGTCCTTGTCCGGTTTGGCGGCGCCGAAGGTCTGGCTGCCGCCGGACAGGTCGGCCCCCGCGCAGAAGGCCCGGCCGGAGCCAGTCACGATCACCGCCCGGACGTCGTCGTCGGCGTCGGTCAGGTCGAAGGCGGCCTGCAGGTCGTTGCACATCTGCAGGGTCCAGGCGTTCATCCGCTCAGGCCGATGCAGGGTGATGGTCGCGATGTGGTCCTCAACCGAATAGAGGATCGTCTCGAAGGTGGGCGTGGACATGGCGATCTGGCCTTTCGGGATCAGGGGCGGAGGCGGGCGCGGACCGGTCCGCCGTCAATGCGGATCAGGGCGCCGTTGGTGAAGCTGGACGTCTCACTGGCCAGCCAGAGGGCGGCGGGGACCATTTCCTTGGGAAGGCCCACCCGCATGCCGCCCTTGGTCCAGCCCGGATTGTCGTGGTCCGGCGGATCGGCCCAGTGTTCGGCCACATCGGTGGCGAAGGGGCCCACGCAGATGGTGTTGACCCGCACGTTCGGGCTGTAGGCGGCGGCGAAGCCGGTGGTCAGGACGTTCAGCGCCGCCTTGGCGCCGGCGTAGGGCAGGGCGTAGGGTGAAGCCTCCAGCGAGGCGATACTGGAGATGTTGATGATCGAGCCGCCGTCCCCCCGGTGCATCCGCGCGCCCACCAGGGCGGAGAGGCGGAATGGGCCCTTGAAGTTGACCCCGATCACCTTGTCGAAATTGTCCTCGGTGACCTCCTCCAGAGAGGGATAGAGGGGCGACATGCCGGCGTTGTTGATGAGCACGTCGATCCGGCCGAAGCGCCGGTAGACGGCGTCGACCATGGGCTCGATCTCGTCCCAGTTGGCCACATGGCAGCGGTGGGCGAAGGTCTCGACGCCCAGCTTGGCCAGCTCTGCAGCGGTTTCTTCGCAGGCGGGCAGCTTGCGCGAGACGATGGCGAGGTTCGCGCCCGCCTCGGCGAAGGCCTGGGCCATGGCGCGCCCGAGGCCCCGTGATCCGCCGGTGATCAGCACCACCTTGCCGCGCAGGTTGAAGTCCATGGTTCCGCCCTCCCTGGCGCCGGTTTGGGCCAGCAAGGCGGGGCCGGGCCCGCCTGTCAATGCTGACCGGGCGTCACCCCGGCGGCGGGCGGCTTCACGCAGACCCAGCGGGCGCGGTGGAAGTTCTCGACATTGTCGGTCCACCCCGTGATCCTGGGCGAGACCAGGGCCCGGCTGACCACCTGGAAGACCGGCAGAATCCCCTCTTCATCCAGCAGCAACTGTTCAGCCTCTGCCAGCATGCGGCTACGCCGGACCGCGTCGGGCTCCCGGTCGGCCTGGTCCAGCAGGGCGTCGTAGCGGGGATTGTTGTAGCCGGTGTAGTTCTGCTGGCCGGTGTCGGACCGGAACAGGCCCAGGAAGGTCAGAGGGTCGTTGAAGTCGGCGTACCAGCTCATCATGCCGGCCTGGAAGTCCTTTTGCCGGTAGGCGGCGAAGGCGATCTGGCCCTCATTTTGTACGGTCGTGACCTTCAGGCCCAGGGCGGTCCAGTCCGCCGCCACAGCCTGGGCGATCAGAAGGGTGTCCGGCGAATTGCCCACCTTGAGCTCCACCGAAAGCGGCCTTCCGGGACCATAGCCGGCCTCCGCCAGCAGCCGGCGGGCTTCGGCCTGGCGCTGCGGGAACGGCATGTCCGCCCACCTCAGGCGCACGCCCTCGCCATGGCCCGCCGTCGCTGGCGGCACGAAGCTGTAGGCGGGCTTCTGACCGGCCCTCATGAGCTTGCCGGTGATGAACTCACGGTCGACACCCATGGAAAGGGCGCGCCGCACCCGGATGTCCTGGAAGGCGGGCACGCCCGGGACGTTCAGGGCGATGTAGAAGGTCGCCAGGGCGGGATAGGTCCGGACATAGCCCGGCAGGGTGTCGCGAAGCCGCTGGACCCGGCTGGACTGGAAGTTGGTGTTCAGGTCGAGCTCGCCGCGGGCGACCCGGCGCTCGGCCATCACCGAGTCCGGCGTCGGGAAATAGTGGATCTGGTCCACGCAGACGGAAGGCGCGTCGTAGAACGCCGGGTTCTTGACCACCCGGATGTGGTCGCCCAGCTTCCAGTCCATCAGCCTGAAGGCCCCGTTCCCCACGAAGTTTTCCGGGCGCGTCCAGGCGTCGCCATGCGCCTTCACCGCGTGGGCGGGGACGGGGAAGAAACTCTGGTGTTTCAGGAGGGCCGGCAGGTAGGGCGCAGGATGCTCAAGCGTAAGCTCCAGGGTCAGGTCGTCGAGGGCCTTCACGCCCAGGCTTTCCGGTCCCGCCTTGCCCTCGTTCACGGCCTGGCCATTCCGGATCAGGTACAGGAGGTAGGCGTATCCCGAGGCTGTGGCCGGATCGAGCATGCGCCGGTAGGCGAAGACGAAGTCGTTCGCCGTGACGGGCCGGCCGTCGCTCCAGGTCGAGGGCCTGAGGCGGAAGGTCCAGGTCAGGCCGTCAGGCGAGACCACGTAGCTCTGCGCCAGGGCCGGTATCGGCGTCGCTTCCGGGCTGTCGGTGAAGAGGCCGGTGAAAAGATCGCCGATGATGGCGTACTCGTCGACCAGGGTCGCCTTCTGGGGATCGAGGGACCCGGCCTCGGTATTGTTTCCCCAGGCCAGGCAGACCTTGCCATCGGGGCAGGGCGGTCGGCTGACCTTCGGCTGGCAGCCGATGACGGCGAGGGTGCAGGTGAGGGCGATGAGGACGGGAAGCTTCACGTTCGGATCCGGGGCTACTCGCGCCTGAGGGCTTCGATCGGGTCGAGGCGAGCGGCGCGCCAGGCAGGATAGGCGCCAAAGACCAGCCCGACCAGACTCGAGAAGCTGAGGGCGACGGGAATGGCCCAGACAGGGAGGGCGAACGGCCAGTTGCCGATCGCCGCAATGCCGGCGGCGCCCAGGAGGCCTATGCCCAGCCCGATCAGGCCGCCGACGAGGGACAGGGCGACCGACTCCAGGGCGAACTGGGTCAGGACATCCCGGCGTCGGGCGCCCAGGGCCATGCGAAGCCCGATTTCACGGGTTCGCTCGGTCACGGCGACCAGCATGATGTTCATAATCCCGACCCCGCCGACGACCAGGGACACCGCAGCAATGGCGGCCAGAAGGACGGTGAAGGCTCCGATGGCCGCCCTGGAGGCCTCGAGGATCGAAGCGAGGTTCTGGGTCTGGAAGTCGTCGTCCTCACCCGGCTGGATCTTGTGCTCTGCGCGCAGGACCGCGTCGATCTCCTCCTGCACCGTCCCCAGTTCTTCCTCGGAGACGGCCTTGACGTAGATGGTCTGGACGCTGTCGGCCTTGATGCGGCGGCCAATGATGCGGGAGCGGACCGTCTCCAGGGGTGCGAGGATCAGATCGTCCTGGTCCCTTCCAAAGCTGGACTGGCCCTTCGAGCCCAGGACGCCGACCACCTCGAAGGGCGCCCCCCGGATTCGGATCCGCTTGCCGATCGGATCGGCCTCGCCCCAGAGCTGAGTGACCACCGTGGGGCCAAGAACGGCCACCTTGCGGCCCTGCCGGGCGTCCCGGTCGTCGAACATGCGCCCCGAGGCGACCGTCAGGTCCCGGGCCTCGAGATATTCGGGGGTCACGCCGACGATCGAGGTGTTCCAGTTGGCGCCGTCCGCCGTAACCTGGGCCATTCCGGTGACCGAGGGCGCCACCGCCGCGGCCCCTTGGACCTGGCGTTGGATGGCGACAGTGTCAGCGTCAGACAGGCTCTGGCCGGACCCCGCTCCGCCCATGACCCCGCCCGCCGTCCGGGGCTGGAGGGGGGTGACGATGATGAGGTTTGAGCCCAGGCCGGAAATCGTGTCCGTGACCCGCTTCTGCGCACCCAGGCCGATGGAGGTCATCATGACCACGGCGGCGACACCGATGACCACCCCCAAAGAGGTGAGGCCCGAGCGGAGCGGATGGGCGATGATGGCGCCGGCGGCGAAGCGAACGATCTCGGCGGGGCTGGCGCCGCTCACGACCGCACATCCTCGGTCACCCGGCCGTCCCGGAAGGCGATCCGGCGGCGCGCGGCGTCGGCGACCCCCCGGTCGTGCGTGACGAGGACGACCGTCAGCCCCTCGGTGTTGAGTTTCTGGAAGAGGCCCAGCACCTCCACCCCCGTGGCGCTGTCGAGGGCGCCGGTGGGCTCGTCGGCCAGCAGGAGGTCCGGCTGGTTCGCCAGCGAGCGGGCGATGGCCACGCGCTGCTGCTGGCCGCCCGACAGCTGATTGGGCCGGTGTCCCATGCGCGACCCCAGGCCCACCCTCTCCAGAAGCTCGGCCGCGCGTTCCCTGCGGGCCCGCGGCGCGGCGCCGGCGTAGACCATCGGCAGCTCGACATTCTGCAGGGCGGAGAGCCGGGGAAGCAGCTGGAAGGACTGGAAGACGAAGCCGATCCGGCGGTTGCGGAAATCCGCCAGCTGGTCATCGGAGAAGCGGGCCACCTCGTCGCCCTCGAAGCGGTAGCGGCCCCGGCTTGGCCGGTCCAGACCCCCTAGGATGTTCATGAGGGTCGACTTCCCCGATCCGGATGGCCCGATGATCGCGATGCTTTCACCGCGGGCGATCGACAGGCTGACCCCGTCGAGGGCGGTGACGGTTTCCTCGCCCATGACGTAGGTCTTGGTCAGATCCTCGATCTGGATCATCGCGGGCTCGGCCATGTCCGGTCAGTTCACGACGACGCGCATTCTGGCCTTGGGGCCACCGCCCAGGATCAGCGGCTCGCCGGCCTCCAGCGGCCCCTTGACCTCGGTCATGGCCCCGTCGCTCGGACCCACGCGCAGCACGACCGGCTGCGGACCCTCAGGGGTGAGGCGGTAGACGAGGCCGGCGACAAAGCCCTCTGCATCGGGGCCGACGTCGAAGGCCAGCGGGCGCAGGACCTTCAGCCTGGCCTTCTGGGCCGGGGTCAGGGTCGCCTCCAGCCGGCCCAGGCCGCGGTCCACGGCGACGGCGACGGCCCCGCGGCTCGCCTCGCGGTCCCCTCCAGAGCCCGCCGCAGCGGTGGCCTGGACCCGAAGATCCGCCTGGATGTCGGACCAGGCCTTCTTCTGCTTGGGATCGAGCCCGAGCTGGCCAACCACCTTCTGCACCGGGACGGAGCCCGGATAGGCGGGGCCGGAGTCATTGCGGATCGGCGTGCCCGGCGGGCCCCGGGGGGCGGCCTGGACCTGGGCCGGCGGCGCCCACCTCAGGGCGGCCACCGGAACCTTGAGCACGCCGTCCCGGCGCTGGATCACGATGTCCGCGTTCGCGGTCATGCCAGGCAGAAGGCGGCCGCCGGTATTCGCCGCCTCGGCCATGACCGTGTAGGCCACGACATTCTGCTCGGTCACGGGCTGCTTGCGGACCTGGGTCACGATCCCCTCGAACATCTGGTCCGGGAAGGCGTCCACGGAGAACTTCACCACCTGGCCTTCCTTCACGCCGCCGATGTCGGCCTCGTCGACGGAGATCTTCACCTTCACCCGGTCGAAGTCCCGGGCAATGCGGAACAGGACCGGCGCCTGGAAGCTGGCGGCGACGGTCTGCCCCGGTTCGATGGCCCTCAGGACCACCACACCATCGATAGGCGACACAATGCGTGTCCGCGACAGGTCCACCTCTGTGGTCCGCAGGCTGGCCCGGCTCTGCTGGACCCGGGCGCGAGCGACCTCCAGGGCGGCGGCGCTGGTCCGCGCCTGGGCTTCCGCCGCCTCGAGCGCCGCTTGGGAATAGTACCCCTGGGCGGCCAGCGACTGGCGGCGGGTCAGTTCCTGGCGGGCCTGCTGGGCCTGAGCCTCGGCCTGCCGCACGGCCGCCTCGCCGGCGGCGACGTCGGCCTGACCCAGGCGAAGCCGGGACTGATAGGTCTGGGGGTCGAGCTCGGCCAGCACCTGGCCCGCCTTCACCCGGTCGTTGAAGTCCACCATGATCGCCTGGATCTGGCCCGAGATCTGCGATCCGACCTCCACTGTGACCATGGCCTCGACGACCCCAGAGGCCGACACGGTCTGGACCAGGGCTCCGGATTCCACCTGCCCGGTCCGGTAGGGCGGCGCCTCCGGCTCGGACCGGCAGCTGCGGAACCCAAAGCCCACCAGGCCCAGAAGGACCAGCCCGCCGAGGATGAGGACGGCTCGGCGGCGCCAGGTCGATCGGGTGGTTGAGGTCATGGCGCGCCGTCCCCGTCAGGTCACTTCGGGATATGGGCCGGATCCGGGACCTTGGGAAGGGTCGCCCGCCGCCAGCAGGTCCCGCCGCTCCGTCACCGTGAGGCGCCGCCAGCGACCTTCCGGCAGTCCGTCAAGAGACAGCGGCCCGATGCGGGTCCTCTGCAGGTCGGTCACGCGCAGGCCCACCAGCTCGCACATTCGCCGGATCTGCCGGTTGCGGCCCTCGGTCAGGATGAAGCGGAGACGGTCCTCGCCTTTGCGAAAGACCCCCGCAGGTTTGAGCGGTCGTCCATCCAGCGAAAGGCCGTGGCGAAGCCGGGCGATCCGGTCCGGCGTCAGGGCGCCGTCGACCCGCACCTGGTACTCCTTCTTCAGGCTCGACGCGGGCGAGATGATGGCCCTCGCCACCACCCCGTCGGAGCTGAGGACCAGCAGGCCCCGGGACTCGCGGTCGAGTCGGCCCGCCGGCGGGAGGCTGAGGTCGTAAGGGGGAGGGGGCTCTCCGCCCTGGGCGCGTTCGCCGGTGAGGAGACTGCGGGCCTCGGATTGTCCCGGTTCCGGATGGGCGCTGACCAGGCCGGGCGGCTTGTGCACAAGGACGGTCACCGCCTGTGCGGCGTCGTCTCCGTCCTGCACTTCGAGGGTCTGTCCGGGGAGGATCTTGCGGCCGGGGTCCTGGACCGTCTCGCCATCGATCCGCACCCGCCCCGACGCGATCAGAGTCTCGGCCTCCCGACGGGAACAGACACCCCGGTGCGCCAGCCAGCGGTTCACCCGCTCGGGAGCATCACCGTCGAAGACTGAGGTCCAGGGCATGGCGTTCGCCTCTTTGTGCAATGGCGGCTTCGATGTCGCGCTTGAGGGGACTGTGGAACTCCGCGCCACTGGTCGCGTGCTGGATCGGACCACCGAGGAAGACCGATACGGTCATGACCCACACTCCACCTGTTTGGCGCCCATCTTGGATTTGGAGGTGAGCAGACGCCGGCGCTGGGGCACGGCCACTAGGGTCTGCAGTTCGCGCAGCGCGTCCTTGGCCACCCAGCGCGCGCCACGTGAGCCGTCCTCGATCATGTCCGTGGCGCAGCCGACCGCAAGGTCGTGGCTCTGGAAATCGCGCTTACCGAGCTCACGCAGCGCCCAGGACGCGGCCTTGCGCACGTGCGGGCGGTCGTCCTCAGCCAGGCGCCGGATCGTTTCCAGGAAGCGCGTGAAGGTGTCCGGGTCGAGATCGTCGCGATGTACGGCCAGACAGGCGATCGTCGCGAGCGCCGCGCGGCGGACGTAGAGGCGGCTGTCCGCCGCCCACCGGAAAACCAGGCCTTCGGCCTGCGGGCTCGTGCAGGCCAGCGCCGTGCAGAAGTGGTCGCAGAGGTCCCACGAACCGATGTCCTCGAGCCAGGCGTCGAGGCTGGCGGTGTCCATCTGGAGCGGGTCGGCGATGAGGACAGCCATCAGGCGAGCTTCGTGGGCGCTCGTCTTCCAAAGGTCGAGAGCAAGCGGATGGTTGCGGCCGATCGCACGCGCCATGCGCCGCACCTCGGCGGTAGAGACGCCGAACGATTCCACGGCCGAGATGCCCACCCGCGCCGCGTGCTCGCGATGGGTCGCAGAGCCCTTGCCGCGCAACGCCGCCATGACCGATTCGACGGTTGGGGCGATCCCGTCGCCTTTGCGCTTACGCATGCTGCGCCCCTTGACTGTCTCGTAGATTGACGAACTCCGGCGTCTTGCCGCGCGCCGTACGATGAAAATCGGCGTCCGCGCGGACCCGCACGGTCAGCTTGCACATGTCCAGCGACCCCAACAGATCGAGCGAGCAGGGAAGCCTTGGGCACCAGGGAAATCGGAAGGATGGCTCCCCGAGCAGGACTCGAACCTGCGACAAGTCGGTTAACAGCCGACTGCTCTACCAGCTGAGCTATCGGGGATCATCTGGACGGACCGGCGCTATAGACCGCGCTGCCCAGCCGCGCAAGCGGGTCTGCAACCTCGCCGCGCAAGCGCGTCCATCTCCCCGGCACCTCAGTAGCCGGCGGCCTTGCCGTTGGGTTGTCCGTCGACGATCTGGTCCAGGTATTCCGACAGGCCATAGCCCACCAGGTCGCCGCACCGGTACTCGGTCATGCCCTCGGTGATCCGGGTCTGGAGCTCGACGCCCTCAGCGGTGGTCCGGCGGTTCCTCAGGGGGATCAGGGACAGGACCTGGCCCGTGACGGAATAGGACTTGCCGCCCACGGTCTTCACCTCGGCCCGCAGGTGGGTCTGGTAGCCGTGCTCGTCCCAGTCGCTCTCGATCCGGCATTCCGAGATCAGGTCGTAGATCCCGTCGCGGAAGACCATGCCGCCCTGCCGGGCCCCGCCCTTTCCGTCGCCGATGACCGACAGCATCATGCCGAAGTCGCGGCCGAAGTTCATCGGGCACCAGCGGTACCAGTCTATGGCCTGCCAGTGGCGGGGGCCCCAGGACTTGTCCCTCAGTCCATGGCCATCGATCTCGAAGCTCTCGTCGCCAATAGTGAACCGGCCGCTGGCGGCGCAGTGCTGCTCGTAGTGGGCCTTGGCGAAGGACTTTTCGGGGTCGATCTCGATCGGGGTCCCGTCCTCCCGGACCGTCTCGCCGCCGTACATGGGCGAGACGCCCTCATAGTCCAGCTCCACCGTGCAGGGGACCGACGGGTTCTCGCGGAAGGCGCGCTTGGGGTCGGCCATCTCGTGCGGACGGGCGAGGAGCAGGGCCTTGCCCGAATAGGTCACGCGGAGGCGCCTGAACGGCTCGACGACTTCGACCTTCAGGCCGCCGGCATTCATCTCTGTATTGCCCTCGATGGCCGGTCGGCCGAACATGAAGGCCACCCGGCCGTCCGGCAGGTAGAGGCAGACGGTCATCTCGGCGTAGTGCTCGTTGGGCCGGTTGCCGATCCGGAACCAGCCCCCCGCCTTCCGGGCCGGGTCGAACACGTTGAAGTACATGCTTTCGTTGTAGTTCTTGAAGGTCCCCGGATCGTGCGGGAACTCGTCCTGCGGCTCCAGGCGGGTCTTGAAGCCGGCTGCGGCCCTGGCCATCGCTGTCCTCCCATCGGTCATTCGGGGCACTACACCACCTCGACGGGGACTCTCCAAGGCCCGAAAAAAGGACGCCCGACCGAAGCCGGGCGCAAGGTGTTGGTGGTGATGGGATGTCTTCGAAGAAGACGGGTACAGGCTCACCCGGTATGGTTAACGTCGACTTAACCGGCATTGAGCGGGTCGGGGGTAGACGATGCGTCCTCGTTCATATAGTAGGCATACTTACTAAAAGGGTGACTGGAGACAGAAGATGGCATGGTCAACGCAGGCGATGGCGCGGACAACGGCGTCTCCGGAACAGGTCTGGCGGCTCTGGAGCGATGTGGGCGGTTGGAGCCTCTGGGATCCGGAGGTCGAGTCGAGCGCACTTGACGGAGCGTTCACAAAAGGGGTGCGCGGTTCGCTCAAGCCGCGCGGTGGTCCTTTGACGAGGTTCGAGTTGGTCTCGGTTGAGCCTTGCAGAGGGTTCACGAACTGCTCGCGTCTTCCGCTTGCCAGGATCGACTTCATCCATACCCTGCGTGAGGACGGGGCCGGGACAGTCATCGAACACCGGGTCGAGATGAGCGGACCCCTGACCTTTCTCTTTCGTCGCCTCATCGGCGCGGGCCTAGCCCGCGGCCTTCCGGGCGCTGTCACTCGACTGGCCCGGCTTGCCGAAGGTGGCCCGGGATGACCCATTCCGGCCCCCAATCATTCCTGCAGTCCGGTACGCGCTCGTGTCCCGACCGGTCGAGCATTCCGTCGGACGGACGGGAGGCGGCATGAGGGAGAGCGCCTTCCGGTCCCGGTTTCCGTCCGCAGCCGAGAGCCCCGGATTTCTCCTCTGGAAGGCGGCCAATCTGCACCAGCGCCTTCAGCGCGTCGCCCTTGCCCCGCTGGACATTAGCCCGACCCAGTTCTCGGTCCTCGCCTGCTTCTTCCATCTTTCCTTGAGGAAGGACGGACCGGTGTCACAGGCCGAGGTGGCGGAGTACGCATCGCTCGACAAGATGTTGGTCTCTGAGGCCGCCCGCGCCTTGCTCGCCAAGGGCCTGATCCTGCGCCGAAGGAGCCGGGACGATGGACGCGCCTTCGACATTGAACTCACCGCGCAAGGTGTCGAGACCTGCAACCAGGCCCTCGCCGTAATCGAGGCCTCAGACTCGGCCTTCTTCGGTCGAGCGGGGGACGCGCCGGCCGTCCTCGAGCTCCTCACCCGCCTTGCGGGCGTTTCGGCGCGGGAGGATGGGACTTGATGACTCGCGAGAGGCCAGCTCCAAGCCTGCTGCGGCCTCGGACTCCATCCTGCGTCACGGTTAATCCGTTCTTAGCCGGATCGGCGTCACGGAACGGCCGATGAAGATCCACTTCACCGGAATCGCCGGGGCGGGCATGGCCGCTGTCGCCCAGATGATGCAGGACGCCGGCCACGCGGTCTCGGGCTCCGACCAGGACGTCTTCCCGCCCATGTCCACCTTCGTCGAGGGACTGGGCCTGCCGGTCGCCTGGCGCCTGGACGCCGCCAACCTGCCTGCGGACCTGGACGTCCTTGTCCAGGGCGCCAGCGCCAAGCTGGGGGGCGACGATAATGTCGAGGCCCGCGCCGCCCGGGAGCGGGGCGTCAGGGTCACGACCTTCCCCGAACTGGTGGGCGAGGCGACCCAGAACCGCATCAACACCGTGGTGGCCGGCAGCTTCGGCAAGTCCACCTGCGCGGCCCTGGCGGCCTACGTCCTGAGGTCCTGCGGGGTCGACGCCGGGTGGCTGGTGGGCGCCATCTCGCCCTCCCTGCCGGCGACCGGGCGCTGGGGCCGCTCGCCGGAGATGATTCTGGAGGGCGACGAGTACATCGTCGGGCCGAACGACCGCCGGTCCAAGTTCGCCCTCTACCACCCCCGGCGGCTGCTCCTGACCTCTCTGGTGCATGACCACGTCAACGTCTTTCCGACCTTCGCCGAGTATGAGGCGCCCTTCCGCGCGCTCCTGCGCGGCCTGCCAGAGGACGGGCTGGCTGTTCTGCGCGACCATCCGGCAGTGCGCGAGGTCGCCGGCGAGACCCGCGCGCGGATCGTCTGGTACGGCGGCGGGGAGGGCGGCTGGCGGGCGCAGGACGAGGTCTTCGCGGACGCCACCCGGTTCGACCTGGTCGCCCCTGATGGTTCCCTTACGCCCATGACCACCGGCCTCCTCGGCGCCCACAACATCGAGAACATCGTCGGGGTCTCAGCCCTGCTGCTCGAGACTGGCCTGGTGGACCGCGAGGGACTGGTCCGCGCGGTCGCCGGGTTCGAAGGCATCCGCCGGCGTCTGGACCGGCTGACGCGGACCTCGCGGATCCCGGTGATCGAGGGCTTTGGCTCTTCCTGGGAAAAGGCCCGCTCGGCCATCGAGGCCCTGCGCCTGCACTTCCCCGACCGCCGGCTCATCGTGGTCTTCGAGCCCCACACCTTTTCCTGGCGGTCCCGGGACGCCCTGTCCTGGTACGACACGGTCTTCGAGGGGGCCGACCGTGTGCTGATCCTGCCCCCGCCGGGGCACGGCGCGGAGAGCCACCACCAGGCGACCCTGGCCGAGATCGTGGATCGGACCCGCGCCGCCGGCATCGACGCCCGGCCCACCCTGACGGCCTCAGCCGCCCACGAGGCCCTGTCGGCCCTCAAGGGAGACGAGGCCGTGCTCCTCCTGTCCTCCGGCCCGCTCCTCGGCCTGCCCGACAGCCTGCCCCCGGTCTTCGACAGGCTCTACGGGGCCTGAGCCGCCGTTGCACCCCCTCACCCCGCTTCGCGGGGAGCTCCCCCTGATGGGGAGCAATTAACGCATTGTAATTCCTCCACCTTCAGGGGGAGGTGGACCGCGAAGCGGGCCGGAGGGGGTCTGCTGACTCTCTGCAGGCCTACCTCTGGTTGCGGTAGTCGACGTCGTCCCAGGTCAGGTCGGCGAACTCCTTCCGGCGCGGGCCCATATAGCCGAAGAGGAAGGCCGCGACCTTGCGCATCTGGATCTCCTCCGAGCCCTCGGTGATCCGGTAGCGACGGTGATGACGGTAGATGTGCTCGAAGGGCTTGTGGCGCGAATAGCCTATGCCGCCGTGCACCTGCATGGCCCGGTCGGCGGCCTCGCAGACCAGCCTGTTACCCCAATAGTTGCACATGGAGACCTTGTCGGAGAGCTCGCGCTCGATGGCCTTGTGCTCCATCTGGTCCATCTGCCAGGCGGTCTTGCGGATCAGCAGGCGCAGCATCTCGGCCTGGGTGGCCAGCTCGACCAGGGGCCACTGGATGGCCTGGTTGTCCGACAGGGGCTTGCCGAAGGGCTTGCGCATCCGCGCGTACTTGACGCTCTCCTCGATGCAGTAGACCGCCGCGCCGAGGGAGGAGGCCGCCTGGCGGATGCGGTTCTGGTGCACGAAGCTCTGGCCGAGGCCGAGGCCGCGGTCGATGACGCCCCAGTAGCTGTCCTCGGGGATCCAGACATTCGTGAAGCTGACCCGCGGGTGGTCCGTGGGCATGTTGAAGGTCCAGAGGTACTCCTCGACCTTCACCCCGGGGGCGTCGGCCGGCACGATGAAGCAGGTGATGCCGGTGGCGTCGCCGTCATTCCCGCTGGTCCGGGCGAAGACCATGCAGTGGGTGGCCACGTGCATGCCCGTGGACCACATCTTCTCGCCATTGATCAGCCAGCCGGCCTTGCCATCCTTTTCATGGGGAACGGCGCGGGTCTCCATGTGGGTGGCGTCCGAGCCGTGCAGGGGCTCGGTCAGGCCGAAGATGGTGCGCATCTTCCCGTTCAGGAGGAGGTCGGCGTAGGTCTCATACTGGGCGTTGGTCGCGAACTCCTTGAACATCAGGATGAAAGGGTTGTTCCCGACGATTGAGTGCTCGTTCTGCAGGTCGTTGTGCAGACCCAGGCCCTTGGCGGCCAGGTGCTCGCGGATCACCGCCATGGCCAGGTTGGTCCCGCCCTTACCGCCCATCTCGGTGGGCCAGGCGAAGCGCAGGTGACCGGCCTCGTCAGCCAGCTTGCGGGCCTGGCCCAGCAGGTCCTCCCACTCGTGGCGCGGCAGGCCGCCGCGGTCCCAGTCCGTGCGGGCCCACTCGCGGCGGTGGTCGAAGAAGCGGATGTTGTCGTCCTTGCGCTCAAGCGGCTTGATCACGCGCTCGATGAACTCATCGAGTTCCCCAAGGTAAGCAACGAGTTCGGGGGGCAGATTGAAGTCCATGACGTTTCCCTTCGGTCAGCCGGTCTTGCGCCGTTTCGATTGATGTTCTCGATTTACAAGCCCACCCTCAGGCGGGCAGATCGTCAAGCCCGCAACTGTCCTGAGGCGCCCCTACGTCATGGAAGTCGATATTCCCGCCGCCCTCAACGCCCTGGCGCCGAAGCTCGGCGGAACCGGGGTCGAGAAGGCCCAGCGCCTCACCGGCGGGGCCAGCATGGAGACCTGGGCCTTCACTCTGGTGGGCGGAGGCGAGCCCCGGCCGCTGATCCTGCGCCGACGGGCGGTTCCCATGGACCCGGAGACCTCCCGTTCAGCCTCCATGGCGGCGGAAGCGGCCCTGATCCGGGCTGCGGGCCACGCTGGCGCCCCGGTCGCCCCCCTGGTCCGACTGTGCGAGCCGGAGGACGGACTGGGCGAGGGGCACATCACCGGCTTCGTGGCGGGCGAGACCCTCGGGCGGAAGATCGTCGCGGACCCGCGATTCGACGCGGTGCGGCCGCGCCTGGCCCGCCAGTGCGGCCAGGTCCTGGCCCGGATCCACACCATCCCCATGGAGGCCACGCCCCTGACGACGGCGGACGCCCAGGGTGAGCTGGACCGCTACGAGGCCATCTACCGGTCCTCCGGCGCCGAGCGGCCGATCCTGGAGCTGGCCCTGCAGCACCTGCGCCGCAACCTGCCGCCGCCCCTGCCGAACGTCGTTCTGCATGGGGACTTCCGGAACGGGAACATGATGTTCGATCCGGATCGCGGGGTGGCTGCGGTCCTCGACTGGGAGCTGGCCCATGTGGGCGACCCGGCGGAGGACCTGGGGTGGCTTTGCGTCAACTCCTGGCGCTTTGGCCGGGCGGACCGTCCGGTGGGCGGGTTCGGCGACTATCAGGACCTGCTGGAAGGTTACATCGAGGCGGGGGGCGCCGAGATTCCCCTGTCCCGGGTTCTCTTCTGGCAGGCCCTGGGGTCCCTCAAGTGGGGGATCATGTGCCTGATGATGTATTCCAGCTATGCGACGGGTGCGACAAACTCGGTGGAGCGGCCGATGATCGGCCGGCGGGTGTCCGAGACCGAGATCGACCTTGTGAACCTTCTGGAGGCGGGCCTGTGATCGAGCATCCCCGGGCGGACGAACTCATCGAGGCGGTGGCGGGCTGGGTGGAGTCCATCCGCCCCCAGCTCAACCCCCGGGACGCCTTCCTGTCGCGGGTGGCGGTCAACGCCCTCAACGCCGTCAAGCGCGAATTGATCCAGGGTCCGGCCGCGGAGGCGGCCGCTGTGGCGCGCCTCTCGGCCCTGCTGGGCGTGGAGGGCGATCTCAAGGCCCTCAACGCCGAGCTCTGCGAACGCCTGCGCCGGGGGGAAATGGATGTCGCCACACCGGGCCTGATCCCCGCCCTGAAGGCCGGGATCGAAGACCAGATCGCCATCGACCAGCCGTCCTACGTGTCGGTGAAGGTCCGCTGAAACCCGAATTCCAGGAGGAAACCATGGCCACCACACAAGAGCGGACCGACGAGGTTCTCTACGAGGTCTCCGAGGGCATCGCGACCCTCACCCTCAACCGGCCCGACCGGCTGAACACGATTTCCGGCCCCATGCTGAACCAGCTCACGGCCCTGCTGGTCCAGGCGAACGAGGACCCGGAGGTCCGCGTCGTGATCCTGACCGGGACCGGGAAGGCCTTCTGCGCGGGCCTGGACCTGGTCAGCGCCACCCAGGGGTCCGGGATCGGGTCCGATCCCTCCAGCCAGAATGTCTCGGTCAACCTCGACCTGCGGAACACCCCGCCGACTGTGCTCTTCGCGATGGACAAGCCGACCATCTGCGCCCTGAACGGATCGGCGGCGGGCTACGGCATGGACACCGCCATGGGCTGCGACATCCGCATCATGGCGCGCAGCGCCAAGATGGCGGCGGCCTTCGTACGCCGGGGCATCGTGCCGGAGTCCGGCGGGACCTGGTTCCTGCCGCGCCTGCTGGGCTGGGCCCGCGCCGCCGAGCTGATCTTCACAGGCCGGACCCTGTCGGCCGAGGAGTCCCTGGAACTGGGCCTGACCAACGCCGTGGTCCCGGACGAGGAGATTCACACCGCCGCCCGCGCCATGGCCCGCGAGATCGCCGACAATGCGCCCCTGGCGGTGCAGTCGGCCAAGCGCCTGATGCGCATGGGCCTGAACGAAACCTTCAACGACCACGTGCACCACGTCTACCTGCAGTTCCTGCAGCTGATGCGCACCCGCGACTTCCGCGAGGGCATGGTCTCCTTCCTCGAAAAGCGCCCCGCCGAGTTCACGGGCCGCTAGGCAAACCCCCTCCGTCCCGCTGCGCGGGCCACCTCCCCCTCAGGAGGGGGAGGAATTATGGATCCAATTGCTCCCCTGCGGGGGAGCTGTCGGCGAAGCCGACTGAGGGGCGCTGTGGGGCTTCAGCTGCCTCCGCCGGTCCGCTGTGCGGGCCAGGCGCCCCTTGGGGGAGGAATTGGAGCCGCCGCCTGGCGTCGCCGGTTCTTCCCCAGCTCATCCGGGCAGCCCCGGGCGAGCAGACCTTCAACCGGACCCTCGACGCGGAAGAGGGGGTAACGGTCGACCCGGCTGGTCGGTACACCCCGGACCAGCTCGCCCACCGGGGCCACCGAACGGAAGCAGGCCTGCAGGTCGGCCAGGGACAGTCGCCGGCTCTTGTCGAGGACGAGGCCCGGCTTGTCGACAGGCGCGGGGCCGGCGTCGGGCCATCGCTCCCGCTCAATCAGGTGGACCAGGGGCGCCTCGACCCGACCCGTCGCGGCCAGCTGCGAGAGGGCGCCGTAGTGAGCCACCCCCACCCACTCCGCGCCGGTCCGGACGCGGGCGACCTCGACCTCACCGGCGAACTGCGGCCAGCCGCGGATGGGGAGGAGCGGGTCGGTCCGGGAGTTGATCGGCGGGCCCTGCAGACCGGCCCAGGCCAGGACCCCGGCCATGGCCGCTGCGCCCAGGATGAGACCGCCTCCCAGGACCCTCGGCCTCCAGCCCCTGGGACGAGCCTCGACCGCCGCCGCCGCGGCCAGGGCGAAGGCGGCGAAGACCGTCGCCGGCCAGTGGGCCTGCACCCGGTCATGAAGACTGTGGATCGCCAGGTAGAGGCAGAAGGGCAGGGCGGCCAGCAGGGGCAGGGACAGGTCCAGTCCGCCGACCCGGCCCCGACTCCGCATGCCGGCCCAGACCCCGACGCCGGCCAGGACGGCGATCAGGGGGTTGAGGAGCACGAACTGGGTCGTCAGGAACTCGCCGAGGTATCCGGGGCGGAACTGTGAGGGCTCGACCCGCCCGAACTGCTTTTCGAAGGTCAGCCAGCCATGTGTGGCGTTCCACGCCAGGTTGGTGGCGAAGACCAGCCCCGCCACCCCCACGGCGCTCCAGGGCCAGGGTGTGGCCAGCCGCCGGCGGTTCTCGGCCGTGCTGAGCAGCCAGAGGAAGACCCCGGGCGCGAGGAAGAGGGCAGAGTACTTGGAGATGCAGGCGAGGCCTGCCGTCAGCCCGGCCAGCAGCCAGAGCCTCGGACTTCCCCCTGTGGCGATCCGGCCCAGCACGGCCAGGGTCGCGGCCCAGAACAGGATGGCCGGGGCGTCCGGCGTGGCGATGAGGCCGCCTGCGCCGATGGTCAGCATGGCGTTGTAGGCGAGGGCGGCCAGCAGGGCCGTCCGGGCGCCTCCGCCCAACCGCCGGGCAAGGTCCGCGGTCAGCCAGGTCGTGACCGCGGCGCCCAGGACCGGCAGCAGGCGCACGCCCAGCGGCGTATCGCCGGCCAGGGTGGTTCCCAGCCGGATCCACCAGGCGATCATCGGCGGGTGGTCGTAATAGCCGAAGTGAAGGTGCTGGGACCACAGCCTGTAGTAGGCCTCGTCCTCCGTCAGCGGGATCACGGCGGCGGCCCACAGCCGGACGGCCGTCAGCGCCAGGATCAGCAGCCAGAGGCTCCGGCCGGCGTCCAGCCTCACCAGACGGCCTTCGAGGTGGTGACGTAGTTCCAGGCCGCCGCGACGATGGCGCCCGCCAGGCCCGCCACCCACCAGGCGGGGCCACGTTCGTAAACGACCGTCGCCACTGCGACATTGGCCGCCAGGGGCACGCTGCAGAGCACGCAGAACTTGACGTAACCGGAGATCAGCCTGAGCCCCTTCAGCCGGCGGTCCCGGTAGGTGACGGCGTTATTGATCAGGTAGTTCGAGGTCATGGCGCCCAGGGCCGCCAGGGTCTGGGCCCAGGAGAAGCCGATATGCAGCAGGCTTCTCAGGATGGCCAGGTGCACCAGCACGCCGCTGGCGCCCACCATGACGAACATCAGGAAGCGCGGTGAAATGACGTCCTTGCTGAGCTTTGCGATCAGGAGGCCCAGGTACTGGACCACCACCCCGTTATCGAGCTTGGAGTCCCCGGCCTCCCGGGCGCGGAAGGTGTAGGGCAGTTCGACGATCCTGAGGGGGCGGTCCTGCGAGGCAACGATGTCGAACAGGACCTTGAAGCCCGAGGTGGAAAGGCGCTGGGCGACGGCCTCCACCGCCGAGCGCCTCACCATGAAGAAGCCGCTCATGGGGTCGGTCAGGTCCGCCTTCAGCACCTGGCGACCCAGCCAGTTGGCGAGACGGCTGCCGGCCTCGCGTCGCGCGCCGAGGGCGGAAGCATCGGCGCCTGGCCCGCCGCAATATCGGCTGCCGACGGCCAGGTCCGCCCCGCCGTTGCGCAGGGTGTCCAGCATGGCTGGCAGCAGGGTCTCGTCGTGCTGGAGGTCGCCGTCCATCACCGCCACGAAGGGGGCGGCGCTGGCCATGATTCCCTCGATCACCGCACCGGCGAGTCCCCGGCGGCCGACCCGGTGCAGGCATTGCACGCGGGGGTCCACGGCCGCCACGGCCTTGACCTCGGCTGCGGTCCCGTCCGGGGAGTCATCGTCCACGAAGATGACTTGCCAGCGGGTCTGGCCCAGGGCCGCCTCCACGAGGCTGATCAGCTTGCGGACATTGGCCCGCTCGTTGAAGGTTGGTACGACGACCGTCAACTCCAGTCCGCTGACGGGAGCGGGCGGTGAAGCGGCTGGCGTGGACGGGTCGGAATCAGGCAATCGACACCCCATATCTCAGCGTGGTTTACAGCCCGCGTCCCGCCAAGGCCAGCCATGCGGCCGGCCTGCGGACGGAGGAGAGGACCCAGACGATGAATCGAATCCAGGCTGCGCTCGCCACTGCGGTCCCGGCCCTGCTCCTCGCGGCGGGTCCCGCAGGGGCGGACAGTGTGGGTCGGCCGCGGCCCGGCTATTGGGAGCTGACCAACGTCTTCACGGTGGTGATCACCCAGAAGAAGGTCGAGCGGCGTTGCCTGGTGGCCTCGGAAATCCAGAAGTTCATGACCTCGCCGTCCAACCGGCACTACGCCTGCACCTATCCCTCCCGGGCCGTCGGGGATGGGAAGATCCTGCTGAAGGGCAGTTGCGCCACCAAGGAGGGCCAGGTCGCCGATGTCACGGCGAATGGCGGCTACGCCCCTGAGTCCTTTCGCCTGAAGCTCTCCCTTTCCACGAAGATCGCCGGCATCCCCCTGGCCGGGACCGCGACGACCACCGCCCGGCGTCTGGGGGATGCCTGCCCGGCCGACGCCGTCCGGTCGGATGAGGCCAAGAGAGTCCTGAAGGGTGGGGACACCCCGCCGCAGAGCTGATTTGACCGCGTCAGGCCTGTCCGGCCGCCTTGGGAGGGGATAGGCTCGCGCCATGTCCGAAGTTGAATCCCGCCTCTCCGCCGCCGGAATCACCCTCCCGGTCCCCGTCGCGCCTGTCGCCAACTACGTCCCCTTCGTCCGGAGCGGGGTCCTTGTTCATATCTCTGGTCAGGTCTCCCTCGACGCCGCAGGGGGCGTGAAGGGCGTGGTCGGGGTCGAAGTCGACCTGGAGGCCGCTCAGGTCGCCGCCCGTCTGTGCGGGATCAACCTGCTGGCGCAGATGAAGGCCGCCTGCGAAGGCGATCTCGACCGGGTGGTCCGGGTGATCAAGCTGGGCGGCTTCGTCCAGGCGGGGCCGGACTTCTTCGACATCCCCAAGGTGGTGAACGGCGCCTCGGATCTGATGGTCCTGGCGTTCGGTGACGCCGGACGTCACGCCCGCTCTGCGGTGGGGGTTTATCGCCTGCCGCTGAACTTCGCGGTGGAGGTCGACGCGGTGGTGGAGGTCCGATGAGGGCGCAGTTCGGAGAGGCCTGGGACCTCCTCTTCAGTCCCGCCATCGCCCATCGCGGCCTCTGGAGCCCGGACGGGCCGCCGGAAAACTCCCTCGGCGCCTTCCAGGCCGCCTGCCAGGCAGGGTACGGCATCGAGCTGGACGTGCACATCACCTCGGACGGCGAGGCCGTGGTCTTCCACGACAACACCCTCAGGCGGATGACCGGACGGGAAGGCCGGGTGAAGGACCACACCGCCGCCGACCTTTCGCATATGTCCCTCAAGGGGACCGAGGAGACCATTCCGACCCTTCTCGAGGCCCTTGCGGTCATCGGCCACCGGGCCTTGGTGCACGTCGAGCTCAAGACCCCCTTCGGCGAGGTCGGGCCCCTGGAGCAGAGAGTGCATGAGATCCTCATGGACCATGCCGGCCCCACCTGCGTGATCGGTTTCAACCCCTACAGCCACGCCTGGTTCGCCGACCGCTTCCCGGGAGTCCTGCGCGGCCTCGACAGCTATCGCTGGAACGACGAGGCCACCCACATCTCGCCTGAGCAACGCAAGGCCTTCGCCCGACTGGAACATGTGGCCATCGCCCGCCCGCACTTCCTGGCCATGAGCCTGGACACGGTTGGCCTGCCCGAGGTGGCTGTGCACCGGAAGGCGGGGATGCCCGTCATCGCCTGGACGGCCAGGACCCCCGATCAGGCGGAGGCGGCGCGGCCCCATTGCGACAACATCATCTTCGAGGGTTTCCGAGCGTGACCCTGAAGCCTGCGGTGCGCATCAGCCGCCGCATCGCCGAGATCGGCAGGGCGGACTGGGACGCCTGCGCCGTATCGACAGGACATCCCTTCAACCCCTTCATCTGTTTCGATTTTCTGGACTGTGCTGAAGAGGCGGGTTGCGCCGTGGAAGCCCAGGGCTGGGGCCCTCAGCATCTGGCTGTCGAGGACGAAGCCGGTCGGGTCGCTGCGGTCATGCCCCTCTACCTGAAGAGCCACAGCCAGGGGGAGTACATCTTCGACCACGCCTGGGCCGACGCCTACGAGAGGGCCGGCGGTCGCTACTATCCCAAGCTGCTCAGCGCCGCACCCTTCACCCCGGCCACGGGACCCCGACTGCTGGTGCGCCCGGATGTCAATCCGGAGCTGGGCCGGAAGGCCCTGCTGGGCGGCGCCCTCACCGTCTGCGAGCGCTACGGGGCCTCGGGCCTGCACGTGAACTTCCCGACCTGCGAGGAATGGACCTGGCTGGGCGAGGCCGGAATGGCCCTGCGCGAGGGCCAGCAGTACCACTGGGTCAACCGGGGCTATGCGACCTTCGACGACTTCCTCGCCGACCTGTCCTCCGGCCGGCGCAAGACCATCCGGCGCGAGCGGCGCGACGCGATCCAGGGACTGGAGATCCACTGTCTGACCGGTGCCGAACTCACGGAAGAGCACTGGGACGCCTTCTACCGGTTCTACGTGGACACAGGCTCGCGGAAATGGGGCCGGCCCTACCTCAATCGCCTCTTCTTCTCCATGCTGGGCGAGCGGATGGCGGACCGCGTGCTCCTCATCATGGCCAGGCGGAACGGGCGCTGGATCGCCGGCGCCCTCAACCTGATCGGTGGCGACTGCCTGTTCGGCCGCAACTGGGGCTGCATAGAGGATGTGCCCTTCCTGCACTTCGAGCTCTGCTACTACCAGGCCATCGAGTGGGCCATCGGCAGGGGCCTTGCGCGGGTCGAGGCCGGCGCCCAGGGTCAGCACAAGATCGCCCGCGGCTACCTGCCGGCGCCCGTCCACTCGGCCCACTTCATCGCCGACCCCGCCCTGCGCGGCCCCGTGGAGGACTATCTGCGGCGGGAGATGCAGGCCGTGGAGGAAGAGATGGAATGGCTCTCGGAGGCCTATTCCCCCTTCCGCCAGTCGGGAGACGCCTGAGGCCGGGCGTGCTATCCAGCGACGGTCAGACAGGGAGACCGCCATGAGCCTCGACGGCGCCTACGATCCGGGCAATATCTTCGCGAAAATCCTGCGGGGCGAGGCGCCTTGCGCCCGCGTCTTCGAGGACGAGCACGCCTTCGCCTTCATGGACGTCTTCCCCCAGAGCCGGGGCCACACCCTGGTCATCCCCAAGCACTCCGACGCCCGCAACCTGCTTGAGGAGGATCCGGCGCGGCTGGCGCCCCTGATCCTGGCCGTTCAGCGGGTGGCCAGGGCCGTGCGCGCGGCCCTGTCCCCGGACGGTCTGGTCGTGAGCCAGTTCAATGGCGCGCCGGCGGGCCAGACGGTCTACCACCTGCACTTCCACATCATCCCGCAGTGGGAGGGCGTGGCCCTGGGGCGTCACGCGGCTGGCGGCATGGCGGACCCGGACGAGCTCGCCGAGTTGGCCCGCCAGATCGCCTCGAAGATCAGCTGACCTCCTCATTTCAGGGCGGAATCCGGGCGGAAATTGCTCCCCCAAGGGCGAGCTCCGACCGAAGGTCGGTGAGGGGGTCAAACCCCGTCATCGCTGACCCCCTCCGCCGCGCTGCGCGCGTCACCTCCCCCTGGGGGGAGGAATTAGAGCGGTTTCTCTGCGCTGTGAATCGGGAGGGATTCCCAAATCATTGATGGGGTGATTCAAGCTGCGTGCTGGTGAAGGAGGCCGGCATGCATGGGTCATCCTTTGTCATGTGATCTTCGAGATCGGGCGTTGGCGGCGGTGGACGCCGGGCTGAGCCGGCGGGGCGCGGCGGCGCGGTTCGGGGTGAGCGCGGCCAGCGTGATCCGCTGGGACCAGCTGCGCCGCCAGCAGGGCCATGCCCGCCCCAAGCCGCAGGGCGGCGACAAGACCTCGCACAGGATCGAGGCCCATGCCGAGGTGATCCTGGAGGCTGTACGGGTCCA
>JADCAS010000014.1 GCA_020401865.1 Phenylobacterium sp.
CTCCGCATCCGAAAGCCCGTACCAGGCCTGCAGCAGAAGCGCCTTGAACAGCAGCAGCGGGCGATAGCCCGGACGGCCGGGGCCCTCCTCACGAAGACCGGCCAACTGACGCTCAAGGCCAGACCAGTCCACAAGCGCCGACACCCGGTCCAGCGCCCGAACCCCGCCCCGCCGAGCCGCCGCCAACTCCCCAAACCCAAGCTGACCCGTCGACTTCACTGACATCGCAATCCCTCCGCCGTCATCGACAGGGAATCACGATCCGGGGATTTCGCAATAGTCCCCCTGGGGGGAGGAATTAGAGGGCTCATTGCTCCCCCAAGGGGGAGCTCCCGCCGCAGGCGGGTGAGGGGGTCTGCTGAAGCGCCGTTGACCCCCTCCGTCCCGCTGCGCGGTCCACCTCCCCCTGGGGGGAGGAATTAGAGGGCTCAGCGCGACTCGCGTTGAGGGGGTCAGCGGCGTCCGCCCCGGTCCTCAGCCCTTGAGCTGGGCGTAGCCGAGGGCTTCGTTCAGGCGGTCCATGACCTCGATGGCGGCTTCGGGGACCACTGTGCCGGGGGTGAAGATGGCGGCGACGCCGGCTTCGCGCAGGGCGTCGAAGTCCTCCGGCGGGATGACGCCGCCCACCACCACCAGGATGTCCGGACGGCCGAGGCGGGCCAGCTCGGCCTTGAGCTCGGGCACCAGGGTCAGGTGGCCGGCGGCCAGGGAGCTGGCGCCCACCACGTGGACGCCGTTCTGCACCGCCAGTTCCGCGGCCTCGGCCGGGGTCTGGAAGAGGTCGCCGATGTCGACGTCGAAGCCCAGGTCCGTAAAGCCGGAGGCGATGACCTTCTGGCCGCGATCGTGGCCGTCCTGGCCCATCTTGGCGACCAGGATGCGCGGCTTGCGGCCGTCCGCCTCGGCGAAGCCGGCGGTGAGGGCGCGGGCGCGGACGCTGGCCGGGGTGTCGCCGGCGGCCTTGAGGTAGACCCCCTGGACGGCGTCGGCCCGGGCCTTGTGGCGGCCAAAGACCTTTTCCAGGGCCAGGGAGATCTCGCCCACCGTGGCCTTGGCGCGGGCCGCCTCGACGGACAGCTCCAGGAGGTTGGCGTTGCCCCTTGCGCCCTCTGTCAGGGCGTTGAGGGCGGCCTCGACGGCGGCGGGGTCGCGCTCGGCCTTCAGCCGGGCCAGCTTTTCCAGCTGGCGCTCGCGCACGGCGGTATTGTCGACCTTGAGCACGGGGATGACGTCGGCGGTCTCGGGCCGGTAGCGGTTGACGCCGACCACGCTCTGGCGGCCGGAGTCGATCATGGCCTGGGTGCGGGCCGAGGCCTCCTCGATCCGCCGCTTGGGCAGGCCGTCCTCGATGGCCCGGGCCATGCCGCCCAGGGCCTCGACCTCGGCGATGTGGGCCAGGGCCCGTTCGGCCAGCTGTGCGGTCAGGCGCTCGACATAGTAGGCGCCGCCCCAGGGATCGATGACCCGGTTCTGGCCGCTCTCCAGCTGCAGGAAGAGCTGGGTGTTGCGGGCGATGCGGGCGGAGAAGTCGGTGGGCAGGGCCAGGGCCTCGTCCAGCGAGTTGGTGTGCAGGCTCTGGGTCTGGCCCCCGGTCGCCGCCATGGCCTCGATCAGGGTGCGGGGCACGTTGTTGTAGACGTCAGCGGCGGCGAGGCTCCAGCCGGAGGTCTGGGTGTGGGCGCGCAGGGCCAGGGACCGGGCGTCCTTGGGGTCGAAGGTCTCCTTCATGAGCTTGGCCCAGAGCAGGCGGCCGGCCCGCTGCTTGGCGATCTCCATGAAGGCGTTCATGCCCGCGTTCCAGAAAAAGGACAGGCGCGGGGCGAACTGGTCCACCGTCATGCCCGCCGCCACGCCGGCGCGGACATAGTCGATGCCGTCGGCCAGGGTGTAGGCCAGCTCCAGGTCCAGCGTCGCCCCGGCCTCCTGGATGTGATAGCCCGAGATCGAGATGGAATTGAACTTCGGCATCTCGCGCGAAGTGTATGAAAAGATGTCGGAAATGATCCGCATCGAAGGTCCGGGCGGATAGATGTAGGTGTTCCGGACCAGGAACTCCTTGAGGATGTCGTTCTGGATGGTGCCCGACAGCTGGGCGTGGGCGACGCCCTGCTCCTCGGCGGCGACGATGTAGAGGGCCAGGATCGGCAGGACCGCCCCGTTCATCGTCATGGACACGCTCATCTTGTCCAGCGGGATGCCGTCGAAGAGGGTGCGCATGTCGAGGATGGAATCGATGGCCACGCCGGCCATGCCGACGTCGCCCTTCACCCGCGGGTGGTCGGAATCGTAGCCCCGGTGGGTGGCCAGGTCGAAGGCGATGGACAGGCCCATCTGCCCGGCCGCCAGGTTGCGGCGGTAGAAGGCGTTGGAATCCTCGGCCGTGGAGAAGCCCGCATACTGGCGGATGGTCCACGGATTGGTGAGGTACATGGTCGGGTAGGGGCCCCGGGTGAAGGGGGCGAGGCCCGGGAAGCCGGGATCGGCCAGGCCGGCCACATCGGCGGGGCCGTAGGCGGGCGCCACGTCAATGCCCTCGGGCGTGCTCCAGGCCGCGCCGGAGGCCGGGGCGGCGTCGGCCGGCGGGGCGTAGTCCAGGGCGGCGAAGTCGGGGAAGGCGCGGGTCATCAGCGTAACTCCCAGGCCTGGGACAGGCGGATGGGGACGAGGGGCGGGCACCGGGTGTCCGGGCCAGGCAGGCGCGGGTCGGGAGCGGCGGCGGCCGTTACGGCAGGGGCGGGCTCCACCTCGATGGGGGCCTCGGCCTCGGGCGGGAAGGCGGTGACGCCGACGATGCGGGGCTCACCGGCGGCGGCGCGGGCCTCGGCGGCCTCCTCGGCCTGGCGCAGGACGAGACCCGACTCCAGGGCGGCGATCACGCCCCCGGCGGCCTCGAGGGCCTGGAAGCGGGCCCAGGCGGCGCGGGCCATGGCGTCGGTCAGGGCCTCGATATAGCCCGACCCGGCCGCCGGGTCGGCGACGCGGCCGATGTGGGCCTCCTCCATCAGGACCAGCTGGGTGTTGCGGGACTGCCGGCGGGCGAAGGCGGTGGGCAGGCCCAGGGGGTCGGTGAAGGTCCCCAGGACAATGGCGTCGGCCCCGCCCATGGCGGCCCCGGCGCAGGCGGCGCCCAGGCGCAGCATGTTGGTCCAGGCGTCCTTCGCCGCCAGCATGCGGCCGGACGAGCGGGCCTCGATCCGGGCGGGGACGGAGACGCCGCAGGCGCCGGTGAGCCGGGCCCAGAGGGCGCGGGCGGCGCGGACCTTGGCGAGGGTGACGAAATAGTCGGCGTCGGCGGAGAGGCCCAGCCAGATCCCGTCCCAGGCCTCCTCCATGGACAGGCCGGCCCGGACGGCGGCCCGGGCGTAGGCGACGGCGCTGGCGGCGGCGAAGGCCAGCTCGGCGGCCTCGCCGCCACCCGCCTCGTGGACGATGCGGCCCGAGGCCAGGAAGAGGCCCGCCTGCGGGTGCCGGGCCGCGAGGCGCGCGGCGACCGTGGCGGCGGAAACCAGGTGGGATTCCACCGGTCCCGGGCTGGCGCCTGCGGCGGCCAGGGCGCTTAAGGGATCCATGTGGAAGTTGAGCTTGGCGGAGGGGGAGCCGCGCGCGACCCCGGCCAGCCAGTCGGCGGCCTGGGGCCCAAGGAAACCGGCGTCGAGGGCGACGGGGGCGATCTCCAGGATGATGTCCTTGAGCGCGGCCTCCAGGCCGGCGGCGGAGCCGACGGCGACGCCCGCGGCGCCCGTCGGGTCAATGCGGACCAGGGCCGAGGCGGCCCCGCCCTTGAGGTCGGCCAGGAGGTCGGCATTGGCCCGGGCCGGGTCAGGATGGGCGACGGCGGCCCGCAGGTCCCAGGGCCGCTCGGCGTCGCGGGCGGGCAGGGCCAGGGCGGTGCGCGGCCCCTCGCCGGGCAGGTAGAGCGGGGCGATGGGCAGGCCCTCGGCCGTGGCCGAGACCAGGGTGTCGAGGGGCTGACCCTTGAGGGTCTTCTCGACGAGGCTGCGCCATTCGGCGGCGGCGGGTGCGTCTGCAAGGGAGGCGAGGGTCATCGCCCCGCTTGATGGGCGCGGGGGGCACGGTCGTCAAGCGGCGGGACGGGGGGACGTCGGGGAAGGCGGGGCCTGGAATTCCTCCACCTTCCAGGGGGAGGCGGACCGCGCAGCGGGCCGGAGGGGGTCTGCGGAGGGGCCGCTGCGCCCCCTCAGTCGGCATTCGCCGACAGCTCCCCCGCAGGGGAGCAATTGGAGCCAGCCTACGCCGTCCAGATGTCCATGATCAGGCCGAAGCCGCGCATGTCGCCGGTGGTGGTGGGGGCCATGCGGTTCATGGCGTAGCCGAAGGCGGTGCGGGCATCCATGTCGATGATGGCGAGGGACCCGCCGTAGCCGCCCCAGAAGATGGTGTTGGGGTTGGGCGTCGGCATGGTGGGGCCGGCGAGGCCGAAGCCCAGGCCGAAACGGGCGGGGATGTGCATGACGAGGTCCTGGCCCTCGACCTGGAACTCGAGGGCGCGGCGGCAGCCGGCCTCGGACATGTAGCGGCGGCCGTCCACCTCGCCGCCATTGGCGAGGATGGCGTGGACCCGGGCGATGGCGCGGGCGTTGCCGTGGCCGCCGGCGGCGGGGATCTCGGCGCCGCGCCAGGCGCGGGTCTGGGTGACCTCGACCGGGACCCGGGGATTGTTGGACATGTTGGCGGTGAGCTCGGGCAGGTCGTCGCCCTCGGCCATGCCCTGGCCGGGCGGCGGCGGGATGAGCTCGGCGACCCGGTGGTCCTCGCTGGCCGGCAGGCCGATGTGGAAGTCGGCGCCCAGGGGCTCGGCGATCTCGGTGCGGAAGACGGTCCCCAGGCTGGCGCCGGTGATGCGGCGCACGACCTCGCCCACCAGGAAGCCCTGGGTCATGCCGTGGTAGCCGGGGGCCGTCCCCGGCTCCCAGAAGGGGGCCTGGGCGGCGAGGAGGGCGGTGGCCTTCTCCCAGTCGTAGAGGTCCTCGACGGTGAGGGGCTCCTTCCAGCCGGACAGGCCCGAAGAATGGCTCATCAGGTGGGCGACGGTGACGGCGGACTTCCCGTTGGCGGCGAACTCCGGCCAGTACCTGGCGACGGGGGCGTGGAAGTCGAGCTGGCCGCGGTCGGCGAGGAGGAGGGCGGTGACCGCCGTCATGGTCTTGGTCGTGGAATAGACGTTGACCAGGGTGTCAGCCTCCCAGGGCCGGGTCTGGCCCGCATCGGCCCAGCCGCCCCAGAGGTCGACGACCATCTCGCCGTTCATCGTGACCGCGAAGGAGGCGCCGACGTCGGCCCCGCTCTCCAGGTTGCCGGCGAAGGTCTTGCGGACGCTTTCGAAACGGGGATCGCAGGTCCCCTGGACTTCAACACTCATGCCTGTTTTCCCGTTCAGCCCGCGAGGGCGCTCCACATGCCCATGACGAGGCCGACGGCGCGGACGTCGCCCGTGGTGGTCGATTCCATCCGGTTCATGGCGTAGCCGAAGGCCGCGCGGTTCTCCATGTCGATGACCGCCAGGGAGCCGCCATAGCCGCCCCAGTAGAGGACGCTGGCGTTGGGTGTCGGCAGTACGCCGCCGGCCAGGCCGAAGCCAAGGCCGAAGCGGGCGGGGGTGTTGAGCACCCTGTCGTGCCCCTCGACCTGAAGCTCCAGGGCCCGGCGGCAGCCGGCCTCGGAGAGGTAGCGGCGGCCGTCGACCTCGCCGCCATTGGCGAGGATGGAATGGACCCGGGCGATGGCGCGGGCGTTGCCCTGGCCGCCGGCGGCGGGGATCTCCGCCGCGCGCCAGGCGCGGGTGCGGGTCTCACGGACATCGATGCCGGGGTTGGTGGCCATGTTGGCGGTGAGCTCGGACATGTCCCCGTCCTCGATGGCGCCGCCGCGGGGGGGCGGGATCAGCTCGGCGACGCGGTCGTCCTCGCTGGCGGGCAGGCCGATGTGGAAGTCCGCGCCCAGGGGCTCGGCGATCTCGGTCCGGAAAACCGTTCCGAGGCTGGCGCCGGTGATACGCCGGACGACCTCGCCCACGAGGTAGCCCTGGGTCAGGGCGTGGTAGCCGGGCGCCGTCCCCGGCTCCCAGAAGGGCGCCTGGGCGGCCAGCAGGGACGTGACCTTGTCCCAGTCGTAGAGGTCGGCCTTGGAGAGGGGCGCCTTCCAGCCGGAGAGGCCCGCCGAGTGCGCCATGACCTGGGCGACGGTGACGGCGGCCTTCCCGTTCGCCGCGAACTCCGGCCAGTACTTCGCCACCGGGGCGTGGACGTCGAGCTCGCCCCGGTCGGCGAGCAGGAGGGCGGTGAGGGCGGTCATGGTCTTGGTCGTCGAGTAGACGTTGACCAGGGTGTCCTTCTCCCAGGGCCGGGTCTTGGCCGGGTCGGCGAAGCCGCCCCAGATGTCGACCACGAACTCGCCGTTGACGGTGGCGGCGAAGGACGCGCCGACGTCGAGGCCGTTCTCCAGGTTGCCCGCGAAGGCCTGCCGGACGGCCTCGAAACGGGGATCGCAGGTCCCGTGGACTTCCATTCCCATGACTTTCCCCCCTTGGCGCCCCCGAAGGCCGCGTTTCCGTCGCAGGTTTGACAGGCTGTCGCAGCGCCGTCCAGTTTCCGGCGGCGCGGCCGTCGTCCCCCTCCGGCCCGCTGCGCGGTCCACCTCCCCCAAAGGGGAGGAATTAGAGAGCGCTCAATTGCTCCCCATCAGGGGGAGCTGTCGGCGAAGCCGACTGAGGGGGTCAAGGGCGGCTCGGGATCCCCCCGCCGTCCCGCATCACTTCCCCGACAGCTCCAGGCGCCGGGTCAGGTTCAGGGCGTCCAGGAAGTCGGCGTCGTGGCTGGCCACCAGGAGGGCGCCGTCGTAGCCGCGCAGGGCCGCCTCCAGGGCCTCCACGGAATCGAGGTCGAGGTGGTTGGTGGGCTCGTCCAGCACCAGCAGGGCGGGGGGATCATCGCCCAGTAGCCGGCAGGCGAGGGCGGCCCGCAGCGTCTCCCCGCCGCTGAGGGCGCCGGGCGGCTTGTCGGCGGCGGTGTTGCGGAACAGGAAGGTGGCCAGGGCGGCGCGGGCCCGGTTCTCGCTGGCCAGGGGGTTCATCCGGCGGAAGGCGTCCACCAAGGAGGCGGATCCGGCCGGCAGGCTGGCCTCCTGGTCCAGGCGCGCCGCGGCGACGGAGAGGCGCACCTGACCCGCGGTGGGCGCCAGCTCCCCGCAGGCGAGGCGCAGGAGGGTGGACTTGCCCGCTCCGTTGGGGCCGGTCAGGCCGATCCGTTCCGGCCCCGTGACGACAAGGTCGACGCCGGTCAGCACGGCGGGACCGCCGGGCCAGGCGAAGCCCACCCCCTGCATCTCCAGCACCCGGCGGCCTGAGGGCAGGCCCGACGGCGGCAGGTCGAAGGCCAGGAGGTTCAGCCGCTCGACCCGCGCGTCGGCTTCGGCGGCGGAGGCCTCAGCCCGCTCCACGAGGGCCTCGCCGGTCCGGCTGCGGCGCGAGGCGCTGTTCTCGGCCCAGTTGCGGACAGCGTTCATCATGATCTTCGGCTCGCCCCGCCGGCGGGCCTCCTTGCCCGGACGGGCCCGCCGCGCCGCCTTCTCCGCCTCCTGCCGGGCCTGGCGCTCGGCCTGGCGCAGGTCGCGCCGCGCGGCCTCAAGGTCCCCGACCGCCGCCTCCGCCTCGGCGGCCCTGAGGGCGCGGAAGGCGTCGTAGTCCCCGCTGAACAGGCGGGGGGACAGTCCCGAGAGTTCAAGGAACCGGTCGGCGAGACGCAGCAGGGACCGGTCGTGGCTGACCAGCACCACGCAGCCCCGGTGCGCCGCCAGGGCCGCCGAGACCTGGGCCCGGCCGGCGGCGTCGAGGTGATTGGTGGGCTCGTCCAGCAGGAGGATGTCGGTCTCCATGGCCAGCAGGCCGGCCAGCCGCGCCCGGGTGCGCTCGCCGCCGGACAGGCTGGCTGCGGGGCGCTCCGGCGGCAGGCCCGCAAGGCCCATGCCGTCGAGAGCCAGGGCCATCCGCGCCGGAAGGGCCCAGTCGGCGAGGTCGAGGTCATCGCCGAGGGCATTGCCGGCCTCGATCCGCGCCAGCCGCGCCAGCCCCTCGCTCACCCCCATCAGGTGGCCTACCGACAGGCCGGCGCCGTCTCCCGTCTCCTGGGACAAGAGGCCCACACGGCCGGTGACCGAGACTGAGCCCGAGGTCGGCCGCAGCTCGCCGGCGAGGATGGAAAGAAGGCTCGACTTGCCCGTCCCGTTGCGTCCGGTCACGGCCAGCCGACCGGGTCCTGCGGACAGGCTCAGGTCCTCGAACAGCCGTCGACCGTCAGGCGCGGTGTAGCTGAGGGCGTCGAGGGTGAAGGTGGGAAGCGGCATGGATGGCCCCGGTCAGGAGAAGGTCGCAGGCGAAGGCGGCTTTCCTGGGGTTTTCCATGGCGGGTCTCCGGAGTTGGACGGGAATCAGGGTGCGCCTGCGGGCGGGGAGGGTCAACCCGCCTTGGCCGGGCGAGGCGCCTCTCACAGGCGGGTCTTCGGAGATGCCGGGTGACCGGGTCAACTGTGACTTCGGAGACCCCCTCCGGCCCGCTTCGCGGTCCACCTCCCCCAAAGGGGAGGAATTACAGTATCTTCATTGCTCCCCTGCGGGGGAGCTCCCCGCGAAGCGGGGTGAGGGGGCTTGCTGAGCCGCAGACCCCCTCCGGCCCGGGGCTTGCGCCCCGGCCCACCTCCCCCTCAAGAGGTGGAGGGATTAGAGCGGCGAATTGCTCCCCTGCGGGGGAGCTGTCGGCGCAGCCGACTGAGGGGGCGTTGCGGCCCCTCGGCAGACCCCCTCCGGCCCGGGGCTTGCGCCCCGGTCCACCTCCCCCTCAAGAGGTGGAGGAATTGAGAAGCTGCGGCTCCCCCTTTCCCCCGGCGGCGGGAGGGTTAGAATGGGCCTCGGCCGGTCGCCGGCGGCCCCGGGGCTTTTCCGCTCCGGGGTTTTATCGTACTATGTAAACTTTCAGGTCTCAGAACAGGAATTCGCCCGTGGCCCTGCCTCCCATTCTTTCCCAGCGCCTGCGCCTGCCCGTCATCGCCTCGCCGCTGTTCATCATTTCCGGTCCCGACCTGGTCATCGCCCAGTGCAAGGCGGGCGTGGTCGGCTCCTTCCCCTCGCTGAACGCCCGGCCGATCAGCCAGCTGGACGAGTGGCTGGCCCGGATCACCGAGGAGCTGGCCGACTGGGACCGCAAGAATCCCGACCGGCCCTCCGCCCCCTTCGCCGTGAACCAGATCGTCCACAAGACGAACAACCGGCTCGATGAGGACGTGGCCCTCTGCAAGAAGTACAAGGTCCCCCTGGTCATCACCTCGCTGGGCGCCAACCCGGAGATGAACGCCGAAATCCACTCCTGGGGCGGGGTGATCCTGCACGACGTGATCAACGACAAGTTCGCCCGCAAGGCGATCGAGAAGGGCGCCGACGGCCTGATCCCCGTGGCGGCGGGCGCCGGCGGCCATGCGGGCGGCCTGTCGCCCTTCGCTCTGATGCAGGAGCTGCGCCAGTGGTTCGACGGGCCCATCGCCCTGTCGGGCTCCATCGCCTGCGGGCGCTCCATCCTGGCCGCCCAGGCCATGGGCGCGGACCTGGCCTATGTGGGCTCGGCCTTCATCGCCACGAAGGAGGCCAACGCCGTCCAGGGCTACAAGGACATGATCGTCGAGAGCTCGGGCGAGGACATCGTCTACTCGAACCTCTTCACCGGCGTGCACGGCAACTATCTGCGGCCCTCCATCGAGCGGGCGGGCCTGGACCCGAACAACCTGCCCGAGGCCGACCCCTCGAAGATGAACTTCGGCTCGGGCGGCAACACCGAAGCCAAGGCCTGGAAGGACATCTGGGGCTGCGGCCAGGGCATTGGCGTGCTCAAGGACATCCCCTCTGCGGGCGAGTTCGTCGACCGGCTGGCGGCGGAGTACGAGGCGGCCAAGGCCGAACTGGCCGCCAAGACGGCCCTGACCTCGGGGCGGCGTCTGGAGACGGTCTGAGCCGACGGATTGATTTGTGAACGGGGGGGCGGGGCGCAGGCTCCGCCCCATCTCTTGAGGACCCTGTCGGCCCAAAGCCCTATGGCGTCACCAGTGTGATCGAAAAGGCCGGCAGGTCCAGGCTCTCCCCGGAGATAAGGAAATCACGGCGGATCACGCCGGCGCCGGAAGAAACCCCCGCGCCATAAGGCGCGCTCAGCTGCCTGGCGCGTCCGTTCGCCCGCACGGCGACCGAGCCCGGAGTGGCGTTGAGGAAGAGGCTCCGGACCTCGCCATTCAGGCTGCGGAAGCGATAGCCGAAGAGCGGCTTGCTCGCCTCGTCCTGTCCAAGACCGAGGCGCTGCGCGGTTCCGCCCCCGCGAACAGCTTCACCAAGCAGACTGAGGGCTGCGCCGTAGGCGGTCTGGGCGAAGGGCGGCGCGGAGGTGACCAGGGGCCGACCCTCTGTGAAGTCGGCGGCAAGGCCGTCTGGCGTGACCAGTGCAGACCATTGGCGCTCTCCGATTGCGACATGGAACACGGAGAGATCGACCGCCGAATGATCAAGGAAGTTCAGGGCGCGGGCGGCGGCTCCCAGTCCGCCGATCCAGCTCCCGCCGGTGACCGGAGCGGATTGGGTCTCGAAGACGTTCCACTCCGTGATCCAGATCGCCTTGCCCGCCGGGAGTCTCTGCCGGACCCTGGCCAGGAAGGTGTCGTCATGCCGGATCATCGAGGCGACGAAGGCTTCCGCACTCTGCGGGGACGCCAGAAGGGTCTGACCTGCAAGGTCGAAATAGGGGTGCACCGCCACCGCATCGATGGTCGCCCAGGCGCCGGACCGGTCCAGGGCGTCCATCCAGTCGTCAAAGGGGACGCCGACCGTCCGGAGGGGTGGTGGTGAAATCGCCGCGATCGACAGGCCGCCGACGTCACGCTTCATCTGCGAGGACCAGGCGGCGGCGGTCGCTGCGTACTGGTCCGCAGTCGGAAAGCGCGCCCTTGGGTTGGGGGTCCGGAAGTACTCCTCGTTCCCAAGCTCGAGGCGGGTAATGGGCTGGCCGACCGCCCGGAAGGCACGAATGTCGGCGATGTTTTCGTCGAGATCGGCGGT
Source organism: Phenylobacterium sp. (assembly GCA_020401865.1). Classification (GTDB taxonomy): domain Bacteria; phylum Pseudomonadota; class Alphaproteobacteria; order Caulobacterales; family Caulobacteraceae; genus Phenylobacterium. Next base: position 11,105 of record JADCAS010000014.1, read on the forward strand.
CAGCATATTGGCGGAAAGCAGGGCCGGCGTCCCGACCTGATCCAGGAGTCGATCCACCACCGAGGGCGTGAGGCCGCTGATCGCCTCGATCTCGGCGCTGAACCCAGACCCGGCGGGCAGGCCCGGATAGGGCGGAGGGCGAAGGCCGCCGCGGCTCCAACTCCAGGTTTCCCCCGGGGTTCCCCCCGGGATCCGCAAGCCTCCCGGGTTGAGGGCCCGGAGGCCCTGCACGAGCGCAGCGCTCTCCACCTGCCCGGAGACGCGCAGGAGGTTGAAGTTGTAGCTGGCGTAGTCGGCCGGAAGATCCCGTGCGGGTCCCTCAACCGGGACGATCGATGCGGCAGGCTGGGCGGGGGGCTGGGGCGAGCTCTGCCCCGAACCGCCACCGCCGCCACAGGCGGAAAGGGCCAAGGCCATTGGCAGAACAAGGCCGAAAGTCCGTTTCCGGTCCATGTGTCGCTCCGCAAGAGGGTCCTGCCGGTGAAACGCCGGCCGCAGGGATTTCCGGCGAAGAGTCGCTGAAAAGAACCGCCGGGCCCCCGGCCGCAGACGATCCGCAGCGCCCGATCAACCGCCCGCAGAGCGCCCGTTCATCTCGTCGCCCGCATCCTTTGGAAGGCGAAGGTAGAAGGCGAGGGAGACGAAGGTGACGGCGCCGATGACCAGGAAGATGGGGGCGACGACCTCGACGGTGAGGGTGGTGAGGCCCTGGGCCTGCATGGAGACGTGCAGGAGGGTGGCGGCGAGGCCGATGCCGATGGACTGGACCAGCTGCTGGGCTATGGAGGACAGGGTGGAGGCGCGGCTCATCCGCTCGGGGTCGATGTCCGCATAGGCCATGCCGTTCAGGCTGGTGAACTGGAGGGAGCGGAAGAAGCCGCCGACCAGGAGGACCCCGACGATGACGAGGTGGGGGGTGGCGGGGCCGAAGGCGGCGCAGGCCATGAAGCTGAGGCCGACGATGAAGGTGTTGACCACCAGCACCCGGCGGAAGCCGAACCGGCGGAGGATGGGCGGCGCCGCGGTCTTCATCACCAGGGCGCCGGCGGCGCTGACGAAGGTGAGGAGCCCGGCCTGGAGGGCATTCATCCCCAGGGCGACCTGGAAGAGCAGGGCGAGCAGGAAGGGATTGGCCCCCATGGCCATGCGCATGAAGCCGCCGCCGACCACCGAGGCGCGGAAGGTGCCGACCCGAAAGAGGCTGGTGTCCAGGATGGCGTGCGGATTGCCCCGGGCGTGGCGGGCATAGGCCCAGAGGAGCCCCAGGCCGAGGGCGAATAGGCCGGCGACGAGGAGGGGCGGCAGGACGTCGCGACCCAGGTTCTCGAAGCCGAAGATCAGGGCGGCGAGGCCGAGGCCGGTGAGGGCCACGCCCGGCCAGTCGGTGGGCGCGACCTCCTGTCCGGCCACCCGGGGCACATGGCGCAGAACGAGGATGAGGCCGACGACGGCGATGGGCAGGTTGATGAAGAAGATCCAGCGCCAGTCGGCGAAGGTGACGATGGCCCCGCCGAGGACCGGGCCGATCACCGGGCCCAGAAGGGCGGGCATGGTCAGGATGGAGAGGGCGCCGACGAGCTGCGACTTGGGGGTGGTGCGCAACAGGACCAGCCGGCCGACCGGGCCCATCATGGCGCCGGCGGCGCCCTGGGCGATCCGGGCGGCCACCAGGGCGGGAAGGGAGCCGGCGAGACCGCAGGCGGCGGAGGCGAGGGCGTAGAGAATGATGGCGGCGACAAAGACCCGCCGCGCCCCGAAACGGTCCGCCGCCCACCCGCTGACCGGCAGGAAGACGGCGGCGGCGAGCATGTACATGGTGATGGCGAGGTTGAGCCGGAGCGGATCCACCTCCAGGGCGGTCGCCATGGCGGGAAGGGCGTTGGTCAGGACCGTGGCGTTCAGGGTCTGCATCATCAGGGCCGCGCCGATGATGGCGGGAACACGCCAGTCCGCCGGGGCGGTCTCTGCGGGAAAACTGTCTGGGGAGGACATCGCGTCCGGAAAACCTGAAATACATGACCCTGAAACGAGGTCAGGTTCCCCCGCTCCGCTCCCCCTGCCAAGTCATTCCGCGCGGGCGTCGAGGGCGCGGCGCGCCGAGGCGGCGATGCGGGCGAGACGGCGGGCGGCCAGGGAGAGGTCCTCCGCCGCCCGCCGGGCGTGACGGCCGCCGAGGTCGCCGACCGTCGGCGGCAGGCCGGAGACGAGGGCGGCGGCCTCTGCGGACAGGCGTTCCAGTCGTCCCGCCGGACTGCGCCGCCAGGCCCGGCGGTTGGCGAGGCGGCGGCGGGCGGCGGCGAGGATCTGGCGCTCGCTGCGCGGCGGGATGCGGTGCGGGTCAAAGCCCGAGAGGCAGGCGCCCTGGCGGCGGGCCATGGCCTCGGACCAGGCCTGCTCGAAGGCGGCGTCGATCCGGCGTTCGATGGCCAGGCATTCGCCCAGCTCGCCAGGCGGGTCAGGAGAAAGGGTCATGGCGGGACTGTAGCAAAAATACAGTCGCACGCCAGTTTCGGCGGGGATTTTCCGGCTCACCCGCCCTGGATCAGGATGCGTCGGGCCTGCCAGGGCGGGACGATGGCGGTGATGTGGGCGGCCCAGCGCAACTGCGCGTCCCGGCGCGTGGGGCCGGCGACGCTCTCCAGGTCATAGCGCCCGGGCGAGGCGCCGCGCAGGAGCCGCTTGACCAGGACCTCGCCGGTGTCGAGCTCGACCACCACCACCTGGCCCAGCATGTCGGGGCTGGGCGGGGTGCGCTGGTCCTCGAAGTAGATGAGGGCGCCGTCGTCCGCGAGGCCGCGCATGGAATGGCCGCTCACCCGAAGGGCCACGGCGCGCTCCGTTCCGCCCGGGGGCAGGGGGGCGAACTCCGGCGGCGCCTGGCCCCCGGCCAGCAGGACCTCGCCCCCGGGATCGGCGCCGACCCGTCCGATGATGGGCGCCGAACCGCCGCCGCCGGCTGCAAGGCCCGTCGCCGGGCCCTGAGCGTCGTAGAGCCATTCCGGCCGGACGCCGAAGGCCGCGGCGTAGTCCCGGGACCGCCGCCAGGAGTAGGGGGCGTTGCCGTTCTCGTTGGAGGCGTAGGTGTTGCGGTTCCAGCCATGCGCCTCCGCCGCCGCGGCGGCGGTCTCGAAGCCGGCGGCGAGGCGGGCCTGGCGCAGGCGGGCGGCGCGGTCGTCCATGCGGGGACCCTAGCGATCCCGGGATGTATGTAAACTACAAAAAATGTTTGCGTGTTCACTGTATGTTCCATACGTTTTCCGCCATGAACCAGACCCGATCCCCCCAGCCCGGCGATATCCACGATTACGCCGCCCTACGTCAGAGCGGGACGCACCCCGAGCGCGCCCGCACCGAACTCGATCTCCGCCCCGGCCAGGCCCGGCGGCTGGAACGGGTCTTCCGGGCCCGGGCCCTGAGGGGCGAGGGGGACCGGCAGCTGCCCAAGTTCGCCCACCACGACCGGCATGTTCGGGCGGTGATGGCGCAGGGGGGCTTCTGGGCCCTGTCGGAGAAGCGGATCGGCCGGGACGGGGTGGCTGTCTGCCTGCCCCTCGTGCCGCCGGTCGCCGGGAGGCGGCGTTGAGCGGCCCGGAGGGCGGGGCGACCCCTCCGACCGCCGCCGAACTGGTGGCCGAGTCCCTGCGGCGACGGCGCCCGGCCGGCCGGGGTCTGTTCCTGCGCCAGCTCATGGCCCACGCCCTGGCGGGCCTGACCCTGCTGGAGGGCGCTGACGCGGCGAGCGAGGCCGCCTATCGCCTGGCCGATGCGGCCGCCAGCCCGCGGAGGGACGGATGACGACGATGCGGACCCCGGGCGCCCGGGCGCCGGTGCGCCGCCTCTCCGGCCTGGAGTCCCTCCAGCGCCGGGGCCGGATCAGCCGCAGCCAGAGGGCGGCGGGCGAGGCCTACGGCGCCGTCTGGCGACGGTCGCGCTCGGAGGCGAGCCTGCCCTCGTCCCTGGCGGCGGAGACGTCCCTGGGCCTGGGCGGCGCCCGGCGTGCGCCGGACCCCGGGCGCGGGCTGACGGCGGCGGAGGCCCGGTTGAGGGCGCGCCATCACCTGGCCGCCCTGAGGCGGCGGTTGAAGGACCATCCGACCCTGGTGGCCGCCTGCGACCGGATCTGCGGCCAGGAGCTGACGCCGCGCGAGGCGGCGGGCGGCGACCGGGAGGCGGGCCGGCTGGAGGCGGTGCTGGCCATTGCCCTGGACCTGCTGTTGCAGGACTGAGAGAGGGCGTGGCGGCGAGGTGGATTGACCCCCTCCGGCCCGCTTCGCGGTCCACCTCCCCCTGAAGGTGGAGGAATTGCGGCGCCATTGCTCCCCTGCGGGGGAGCTCCCCGCGGAGCGGGGTGAGGGGGCTTGCTGAGGGGCCGATAACCCCCTCCGGCCCGCATTCGCGGTCCACCTCCCCCTGAAGGTGGAGGAATTGCGTGGCTTCAATCGGAGGCCGGGTCCTGCGCAGCTGGCGACCTAGAAGGTCAGACGCGACCAGGCGGTCCGGCAGTGGTGCTGGTCTCGGAAGGCTTCGGTGGTTATGGCGGCCACGCCGCCGCCGCTGGCCACGTCGAGGGCCTGGACCGATCCTTTGGCGAAGGGGGCCCAGGCGGGGGCGCCGGGGGCGTTCGGATCGCCGGTCCGGGCGAACTGGGTCCAGTAGGCGGCCATGGCGGCCTGAAGCGCCTTCTGTTCTTCGGTCGGCTTGGCCTCCCGCTGGGCGAACAGATAGGACAGTTCGGCGGCGTGGGCGGCGCCCTGGGGCAGGCTCAGTATGTAGCGGCCGCCGAAGGTCCCGACCACGGGCGGCGCCGTCTGGTCCCGGAACTCGTACATCCAGACCCGGCCGCCCTGTGCGGCGATGCGGTCGGACACGTTGACGCCGTTGCAGGAGAAGGTGCTGGCGGTGGCCGCGGCGGCGGCGGCGAAGCTGGGCTGAAGGGCGGGGTCATCGCCGAACCGGCTGAGGGGATAGTACTTTTCCGTCAGGTCGGCGGCGGGCACGCCCAACCGGGCCTCGACATCCTTCGCCGAGGCGAGATAGGCGGCGGGGGTCATCAGGAAGGACCGGTCGGCGGGGTCGAAGCTGGGCGGCCGGGCCGCGACGCGCCGGCCCAGTTCGTCCAGGGCGAGGAAGAGGCGGTTCTCATCCTCGTTGGCGCCGTTGAGGACCGGGACGCGATGGTTCCGGCCGGCCGCGAAGAGGGCCTGGATCGTGTCCGGCAGGACGCGTCCATCGACGGAAGGAACGAGGTTGCCCACCGCGCGTCCGTAGGCGGCGAGCAGCTTCCCACGGAGCAGCGTTTCCGGCAGGGCGCGCAGGCAGGCGGCGGTGAGGGCGGCGGCGTCGCAGCCAGGCGGCAGGGCCTGGCCGTCCAGCGCTGCGGTGAGCGCAGCCTGGCTGCGGGCCTCCATTCCCGCCTGGGTCAGTTGTTCGCCGACGCCATAGGCGCCGCTCTGGATGATGGCCTTGTCGAACAGTTCCTTCGACAGGGGCGAGGCGAGGTGGGTAAGGACGCTAAACCCGCCCGCCGACTCCCCGAAAATGGTGACGTTGCGGGCGTCGCCTCCGAAGCGGGAGATGTTGGCCCGGACCCACTTCAGGGCGGCCTGCTGGTCCATCATCCCGTAGTCGCCGGCCGAGCCCTTCGCGTCCCGCAGGGCGGGATGGGCCAGGAAGCCCATGGCGCCGAGCCGGTAATGAATGGCCACGACGACAACCCCCCGGGAGACCAGGGGGCTGGGATCGGCGTAGGTGGAGGCGTCCCCGAGGGCGAAGGCGCCGCCGTGGATCCAGACCATGACCGGGAAGGGCCCCTTGCCCGCCGGCGCATGCACATCAAGGTAGAGGCAGTCCTCGCTGTCGTTGTTCGCCCGGAAGGCGGCGGCGAGGCCGGTCTGAAGGCAGGGGGAGGCGGTCTTCGATGCGGCGATCGGCGCGGTCCATCTCGCCGCCGGCTGCGGTGCCCGCCAGCGCAGGTCGCCGACCGGCGGGGCGGCGAAGGGGATGGCGAAATAGCTGAGCATGTCGCCGCGGACCGTGGCCTGGACCGGGCCGCTGCGGGTCTGCACGACCGGGGCGGCCTGGGCGAGGGCCGAGGCGGACATGAGGCCGGCGAGGATGAGGCCCGAGGCGGCCGCCCGGATCCGGGCCGTGATCGTCTTCTGCATGTGCGTTCCCCCCGGACCCGACGGTCTACCGCCAGGGCCCGTCCCCTGTATGGCCCCGGGTTCGGGGCGGCGCAATCCGGGGTCGATGCAAAAACCCGGCGGTATTTTTTGGTCCCTCGCGGGGCTGGGGCTAGGATGCAGGCCTGATCCGGGGCTGCGCCTGCGGTCCGGGACCCTGACCTTCCGGGACATTCATCACCATGACCACGACGGCGACCGATGCCGGCGCGCCGGGAGGCTATTCCCGCGCGCTGGGCCTGCACATCTGCGACCGCACGGCGGCGGGGGCGGCGCCCCGGAGCCTGCGCCAGTCGCCCCTGAACGTGCGCCAGAGCGACCTGAGGGCCTGGCTGGACGGCGACCCCGAGTTCGCCGCCCTGTTCGGCCTGGCCTGCGCGGCGGGGGTGGCGCCCCAGCGCTACAGCCTGTCGCGGGCCGCCGAGTTCTGCCGGCGGGTGGCGGACGGGGCCATGGTCAGCGAGGCCTGCGGCCAGGCGGGCATGCCCTCGCTGGCGACGGTGCAGTGGTGGACGCAGAGGCGGCCGGAGTTCGCCGCCATGCTGGCCGCGGCCCTGGACGCCCAGTCCCGGCGGCTGGCCGACGAGGTGACGGCCATCGCCGACGCGGCGAGCCCGGAGACCCTGCAGATCTCGCGCATGCGCATCGCCGCCAGGCAGTGGCTGGCCGCGCGCCTGGCCCGGCAGACGCCGGAGGTCCCGGGCCGGACGGCGCCCGCCGAGACCGACGGCTGGCCCGCCGGCCTGGTAGTGGAGGCGGCGGAGTTCTGATGAAGATCCCGACGACCTGGACGCCGCGGCCCTACCAGCTGGACCTGTGGCGCTATCTGCAGGCGGGGGGCTTGCGGGCCGACGTGGCCGCCCACCGCCGCTGGGGCAAGGACGAGGTGGCCCTGCACTGGACGGCGAGCCGGATGGTCACCCGGCCCGGCGTCTACTGGCACATGCTGCCTGAGACCGCCCACGCCCGGAAGGCGATCTGGGAGGCGGTGAACCCGCACACCGGCCGGCGGCGGATCGACGAGGCCTTCCCGAAGCCCCTGCGCGCCTCGACCCGGGGCGGGGACATGCGGATCGAGCTGAAGAACGGGTCGGTCTGGCAGGTGGCGGGCTCGGACAATTACGACCGGCTGGTGGGCGCCTCGCCCCTGGGGGTGGTGTTCTCGGAGTGGGCCCTGGCCAAGCCCGAGGCCTGGACCTACCTGCGGCCGATTCTGGCGGAGAACGGCGGCTGGGCCCTGTTCCTGTGGACGCCCCGGGGCCGCAACCACGCGGTGCGGGCCTTCGAAAGCCGCAGCCGCGACCCGGCCTGGTTCACCCTGAAGTCGCCCGCCACCCACACCGACGTCTTCACCGCCGAGCAGCTGGCCCGGGAGGAGGCGGACCTGGTGGCGGAGACCGGCTCGGCCGAGGAGGGACGGGCCCGGTTCGCCACGGAATACCTGGTGGCCTTCGACGCCCCCGCGCCGGGCGCTTACTACGGATCCGTGCTGGCGGAGGCGGACAAGGCCGGGCGGATCACGACCGTGCCGCATGATCCCTCCCTGCGGGTGGATACGGCCTGGGACCTGGGGATCGACGACGCCACGGCCATCTGGTTCCTGCAGGAGGCCGGCCGCGAGGTGCGGGTGATCGACTATTTCGAGACCTCGGGGGAGGGGCTGCAGGCCATCGTTCGCCAGGCCCTGGCCGACCGGCCCTTCCTCTATGGCCGCCACTACCTGCCGCACGACGTGCGGGTGCGCGAGCTGGGTGCGGCGGGGCGCTCGCGGCTGGAGACCCTGGCGGGCCTGGGAGTGAGCCCGGTGGAGGTCTGCCCCGCCGCCGACCCCGAGGACCGGGTCCACGCGGTGCGCCAGATGATCCCCATGTCGGTGTTCGACGCCCGAAGGTGCGCTGCGGGCCTGGACCGGCTGAGGGCCTACCGCAAGCGCTGGAGCCCGGCCCTGAAGACCTTTTCCGGGCCCCTGCACGACGGGGCGAGCCACGCCGCCGACGCCCTGGGGCTCTTCGCCCTGAACCGGCGGGGCGGGAGCGCGGTGAAGCGCCCCGCCCGGCGCCGCGAACATCAACTGGACTGGATGGCCTGAGGACATGGACATGGACGACGAGACGAGCCCGGCGGACGAGAAGCTGATGGCGCAGGCGCGGGCGGACTTCGCCCGGGCGCGGGAGGCGATGCGACAGGACCGGGACGCCGCCGCCGAGGACCTGCGCTTCGCCCGCCTGGGCGAACAGTGGCCCGAGGCCATCCGCCGGGCGCGGGAGCTGGAGGGGCGGCCCTGCCTGACCCTGAACCGGCTGCCGGCCTTCATCCGCCAGGTGGTGAACGAGGCGCGGCAGAACCGGCCGGCCATTTCCTGCCACCCGGTGGACTCCGCCGCCGACCCGGCGACGGCGGAGGTGCTGAACGGCCTGATCCGCAATATCGAGCAGTCGTCGGACGCCGACGTGGCCTACGACACGGCCCTGGACTTCGCCGTGACCTGCGGCTTCGGGGTCTTCCGCATCAACGCCCGGCCGGTGGAGGCCGGAAACGAGCACCTGGGGAGCGAGGACCTGGACCTGGCGATCGAGCGGGTGGCCGACCCCTTCAGCGTCTGGGGCGACCCGGACTCCCTGGCCGCGGACTCCTCGGACTGGGACGTGGCCTTCGTGACCCGGGAGATGACCCTGGGCGCCTTCAGGGCCCGCTGGCCGGACGCCGAGCCGGTGGACTGGCCCATGGAGGAGGAGGCGCGGGGGGAGGCGGCGCTATCCGGCCGCGACAGCGGGCGGCGGGTGCGGATCCTCGAAGCCTGGCGGCGCGAGGCGGTGACCCGCAGCCTCATCACCCTGACCGACGGCCAGGAGATGGAGGCGGACCTGTTCGAGGCGCGCCGCCCCTTCCTGGAGGCGGCGGGGCTGGCGCTGGCCGGGCCGCCCCGGACCGCGCCGGGGGTGCGGGTGGTGCAGAGGATCCTGTCGGGCGCGGCGGTGCTGGAGACGGTGGACTGGCCGGGGAAGTTCATTCCCCTGGTGCCGGTCTATGGGGAGGAGATCCGGGTGGACGGCCGGCGGCGCCTGCGCGGCCTGGTGCGCGACGCCCGGGACGCCCAGCGCATGTTCAACTACTGGCGGACGACCTCGACGGAGCTGGTGGCCCTGGCGCCCAAGGCCCCCTTCATCGGCCGCAAGGGCGCCTTCGACACCGACCAGGCCAAGTGGACGACGGCCAACAGCCAGACCCACGCCTTCATCGAGTATGACGGCCCCGAGCCGCCGCACCGCCAGCCCTTTGCAGGCGTTCCCGCCGGGGCCCTGCAGGAGGCGCTGAACGCCGCCGACGACCTGAAGTCGATCATGGGCCTGCACGATGCGAGCCTGGGGGCGCGGTCGAACGAGACCTCCGGCAAGGCCATCCTCGCCCGCCAGCGGGAGGGGGATGTCTCGACCTTCCATTATATCGACAACCTGTCGCGGGCGATCCGCCACGCCGGGCGCATCCTTATCGACCTGATCCCCAAGGTGTACTCGACACAGAGGATGGTGCGGATCCTGGGGCCGGACGGCGTTCCGGCCCTGGCGGCGGTGAACGGGGCCAAGGGCGGCGGGGGCCGGGTCTTCGACCTGTCGGCCGGGCGCTATGACCTGACGGTGCGGGCCGGACCCTCCTTCGCCTCGCGCCGGGAGGAGGCGGCCAGCCAGATGATCGAGCTGATCCGTGCCTATCCCCCGGCGGCCCCCCTGATCGGCGACCTGCTGGCGCGGAACCTGGACTGGCCGGGGGCGGATGAGGTGGCCCGCCGGCTGGCCCGGGCGAATGGCGGGGGGTGAGGGGTGAGGGGGGAGGCTGAGAGGTCGGTGACCCCCTCCGGCCCGGGGCCTCGCCCCGGTCCACCTCCCCCTCAAGAGGTGGAGGAATTACTGAGCCAATTGCTCCCCTGCGGGGGAGCTCCCCGCGAAGCGGGGTGAGGGGGGGTGCTGAGCCGCCGATAACCCCCTCCGGCCCGCATTCGCGGTCCACCTCCCCCTGAAGAGGGGGAGGAATTCCAGTATCTTAATTGCTCTCCCTCCCAGGGTGAGGGGGATTGCGGAGGGGTGGCTGACCCCGGCTGGATGGGGGAGGAATGGGGGGCGGTCAATCCACCTTGCCAAGCCTCGTACGCACCGCCGTGCGGATCATGCCGAGGGCGGCGTCGAGGTCTTCCAGGATGAGGCCGGCGCGGAGCCTCAGGGTCTCGATCCCCTGGCTGGCGAGCCACCGGTCCCGCGCCGCGTCGCGCTCCGGCCGATCCGCTACGCCGTGGCTGTAGCCGTCCACCTCGACGCACAGGCGGGCCTGCGAACAGTAGAAGTCGAGGACGTAGGGGCCGAGCGGGTGCTGCCTGCGGAAGTGAAGCCCTTCCTGCCGGCGGGCCTTGAGGGCCTTCCAGAGGAGGCCTTCGGGGAGGGTCAGGGCCTGGCGAAGGCGCCGGGCCAGGGCGCGGGTTTCGGGGGCGGTGTCCATGGGGGGATCCGGGAGGGCCGATTTTCGGCAGCTTCTGCGGGGATCAGGGCGAATTTGAGCCGCAGACCCCCTCCGGCCCGCATTCGCGGTCCACCTCCCTTGGGGGAGGAATGACTCTGTAATTGCTCCCCATCAGGGGGAGCTGTCGGCGAAGCCGACTGAGGGGGTCAATCCCGGTCGCCGTTGACCCCCTCCGGCCCGCTGCGCGGTCCACCTCCCCCTTGGGGGAGGAATTAGTTGTTCTTTTTTTGTTCCTTTCGCGCGGTTGTGGCAGGATGTTTCCAGGATGGAGGATTGTGGATGACGGACGAGGTCGTGGACGAGGGCCCGGGTGAGAGTGTGGACCTGGCCGAGGAGGTGATTGAGGAGGCGCCGGAGGCCGAGGCCGTCGAAGGTGACGACCGCTCGGACTGGAGCGAGATCGAGGTGGATGGGGAGGTCTGGCTGGCGCCGCCGGTGCTGAAGTCGGCCTTCCTGCGGCAGGCGGACTATACCCGCAAGACCCAGGAGCTGGCCGAGCGGCGGCGGGCGGCGGAGGCCGAGCATGAGGCGGCCGGCGCCCACATCGCCGACCGGGCGCGGCTGCACCTGCTGGACGAGCAGGCCCAGGCCCTGGACGGGCTGGACTGGCCGGCCCTGGAGGCGGCGGACCCGGAGCGGGCCCGGGCCCTGCGCGAGCGGCGCCGGGGCCTGGCCGAGACCCGCGAGCGCCTGGCCTTCGACCTGGCGCGCAGGGAGCACGAGACCCGGCTGGCCAACGAGGCGGCGGAGGCCGAGGCGGTGCTGGCCACCGGCCGGGCGCTTTCGGAGCAGATCGAGGGCTGGTCGCCGGCCCTGGCCGCCCAGCTGGCCGACTACGCCCGGGAGTTCGGCGTCGAGGCCGACGAGCTGCGGCAGATCAATGACCCGCGCCTGTGGCGGATCCTGCACCGGGCCCATCTGGGCGAGACCCTGGCCCGGCGACTGGCCGAGGCCGACCGGCGGGCGGCGCGCCCGGCGGTGCGCCCCGCCGCCGACCCGGGACGCCCCGGCGGCGGCGCCCCCGGCCTGGACGACCGGATGGAGACGGCCGACTGGATGCGCCGGCGCAACGCCGCCACCCTGCGCGAACATCGCCGCCCCAGGCGCTGAACGACCGGACTTTCCCGCGTCGCGAGCAGGCCCTTTTTGAAGGGACTTCGCGGCGCCCCCCGCGCGCCGGGGCGGACCTGGAGACCTCCAGCACCGCCGCCCCGGAGCGCCTGAACGACCTGAACCCTGAACGCAAACCCCCGCCGGGCGACGCCCGGAAAGGATGAGACATGCCCAATTCCCTTTTGACGGCCGCCACGGTCACCCGTGAGGCTCTCCGCGTCGACTGAGGCGCCTTCGCGGGGCGACCCGCGTCGAAGAACGATGTGAATTCGGTGAACTCCTAAACGCCGCCAGAGCCCGGACGCCCCCTCCCGCGGGCCCCCAAGGCGCATGGACACACCGAGCCAAGCCCGGCCCCGCACGGCGGGGGCGGGAAGGTGTAACGACTATCCCGGAAGGGAGTAGGGCCAAGCGGCCCGAAGCGCATCGCACCCGCCCCGTCCGCCGGGCGGCGCGGGTGATGAGATAGTCTGCTCTGCGGCGGAAACCCGCAGCAGCCCGAAAGGGCGGCCCCGGCCCAGCGACCCGGGGTGAACACACAGGCCTGCACCAGAAACTGAACTTTGTCGGCACCATTTCGAGGGAGTACGACGACCGCTTCGCCCGCCAGGGCGCCAAGATCGGCGACACGCTGAAGGTGCGCCTGCCCAACCAGTACGCCGTGCGCAACGGCCCGGCCCTGGCGACCCAGGACACCAACGAGACCAGCGTGGAGCTGAAGGTCCAGACCCAGAAGGGGGTGGACCTGAACTTCACCAGCATCGACCTGACCATGGGGCTGGACGACTTTTCCGACCGGGTCCTTGAGCCGGCCATGAGCGTGCTGGCGGCCTCCATCGAGGCCGACGCCATGCTGATGTACCAGGACGTGGCCAACCAGGTGAACAGCCACGGCCAGCCGGCCACCTTCCAGAAGGTGCTGCAGGGTCGGAAGATCCTGGTGGACAACCTGGCGCCCCTGGGCGGCCGCACGGCCAACCTGAACACCCAGGACAACATGGACCTGGTGGACGCGCTGAAGGGCCTGTTCAACGACTCCGACGCCCTCTCCAAGCAGTACCGCGAGGGCTATATGGGCCGGACCGCCGGGTTCGACTTCATGGAGAACACCCTCTGGCCGGCGCATGTTCGCGGCGGCGGCGCGAACTATGCGACCAACACCCTGCCGACGGTGCTGCCCGTCTCGCCCAACCCGGTGAACGCCATCACGGTGGCGACAGGGACGGGAAGCCTGGCCAAGGGCGACGTGATCACCATCACCGGGGTGATGCGGGTGCATCCCGAGACCAAGGCCAACACCGGGGTCCAGCAGCAGTTCGTGGTGACCCAGGCCCATCCGGGCGGGGCGGGCGTGGTGCAGATCTCGCCGGCCATCATCACCGCCGGGCCGATGCAGACCGTGACCCTGGCGACCACCAATGCGGCGGCGGCGATCCAGGTGGCGGGCGTTGCGAACACGGCGAACGGCCTTTCGATGCTGTATCACAAGAGCGCCTTCGCCTTTGCGACGGCGGACCTGGTGATGCCCCGGGGCGTCGACTTCGCCGCCCGGCAGGTGTTCGACGGGATCTCGATGCGAATCGTGCGCCAGTACGACATCAACAGCGACAGGTTCCCCTGCCGGCTGGACGTGCTCTACGGCTACCGCACCCTGCGCCCGCAGCTGGCCTGCCGCCTGGCCTGCAACTGAGGCTGACGGCCCTCCCGCCCCCGGACGCGATCCGAGGGCGGCGAGGCCCCGCCCGCGCCTTCTTCCCGATCTGAGAGAGGAGACCCCCGCATGGGGCTGGCGACCTATGACGACCTGAAGGCGGCGGTGGCCGACTGGCTGGACCGCGAGGACCTGGCCGGCCGCACCGGCGACTTCATCACCCTGGCCGAGGCGCGGATGAACCGGCTGATGGGCTTTTCGGCCCTGACGGTCCGCCTGGAGGTCGAGGCCGGGCCGGGTCAGGCCGAACTGGCCGCCCCCGCCGACCTGCGCGAGGTTCTGTCCCTGGTCCGGACGACGGACGGGACGGCGCAGGGCTATCGCGCCGAGCCGGGGCGGCTGGCGCTGACCCCGCCCCCGGCGGCCGCCACGGAGCTGGCGCTGACCTACCGGGCCCGGCCCCGGCTGTCGGAAGCCGCCCCCGTCAACGCGGTGCTGGCCGAGCATCCGGACCTCTACCTGTTCGGCGCCCTGGCCGAGGCTGCGCCCTTCCTGAGGGATTCCGAGATGCTGGCGGTCTTCGCCGCCCGCTTCGACGCGGCCCTGACCGAGGCGCGGATGCGCGAGGCCCGGATCGCCGGTCCGTCGGCCCTGCGCCTCGAGCCGGCGGCCCTTCCGGCGGCGTGGCGGACATGATTCCCGCCGATCCGGGACCGGGCGCCCCGCCCGCCCTGCGCCCCCTGCTGACCGCCATGCTGGACGCCCTGCGGGCCCTGGAGGCGCCCGCCGCCCCCATGCCCGTAGCGACCTGCCGGCGCGCCGACCTGCCCCCCGCCGCGGCCTGGCCCTGGCGGATGATCCTGGTCCGGGACCTGGGGGTCCTGGCCCATTCCGACGGGGTCCGCTGGATCCGTCACGACACCGGAGAGGAGATCTGAATGCCTTCCGCCGCCACGCCGAGCCTGCGCCTGGAGATGCAGGCCGCCGGCGAGAACCTGAACACCTGGGGCGCGCCCAAGCTGAACACGGTCATCGCCCTGATCGACTTCGCCATCGCCGGATGGACCACCGTGAACCTGACCGGCCCTGCGGTGCTGACCAGCGCCAACTTCGCCCCCGACCAGGCCCGCGCCGCCATGCTGAAATTCACCGGGACGGGGGGCTGTACGGTGACCCTGCCCTCGGTGAGCAAGCGCTATGACGTGGTCAACGCCACCGCCGGGACCCTGACCCTGACCACCGGGGCGGGGCAGGCGGCGGTGCTGGGCCCGGGGGACGCCGGCCCGGTGCTGTGCGACGGGACCCACGTGCTGGGCGCCCAGATCGCCGGCCGGTCCCTGAAGGCCTATGTCGACGCCCAGGCCTGGGCCGGCCAGACGGGAAACCTGCCCGGCCAGGAGGGGGCGGCGGGCCTGCCCCTGGTGAGCGACGGCCAGACCCCCCGCTGGGCGCCCCTGAGCGCCTCGGCGATTTCCGACTTCGACCGCGCGGCGGCGGCGGCGGCCCTGGGCCTGTCCGTGGCGCTGGCCGCCGCCCTCTGACCCCTTCCCATTCCGGAGACCCTTCATGCCCGTGACGCCCAATTCCATCATCACGCCCCAGGTCCCGCGCTCGGCTTCCGGCGTGGCGAGCCTGGCCAACACCGCCTATGGCGACGCCCCGGCGGGGGCGGTGCTGATCTTCGCCGCCGGCCCCAACGGGGCGCGGGTGACCCGGGTGAGCGCCGTGACCCGGGCCAGCCTGACGGCCACCGAGTGCCAGCTGTTCCGCGACCACGACGGGACAGGGACGGTGAAGCGCTTCTTCGCCAGCCGGCTGATGCCCGCCGTGACCGTCTCGCCCTCCACGGCCCAGGCGGCGGTGGACTTCGGCTATTCAGACAGCGCCCCCCTGCTGCTGGGGGCGGGGGAGAAGCTCTACGGCGCCATCGGCCAGGCTCAGACGGGCGTGGTCTTCTGCGTCGAAGGGGCGGATTACTGATGCGCGGGTCGCCAGGGCTGATCGCCCCACCCGGCCTGCGCGGCCTCATCGCCCCCGGCGCCGGGCGACGCCGGACCGGCGGCGTGCGCGTGGACTACCTCGTCGTGGGGGGCGGGGGTGGGGGTGGGGGAGATTGGTTCGGTCCATCTGGAGGTGGTGGCGGTGGCGGAGTGATCTTTGCACATGACCAAGGTCTTGCCCCCGGCAAGTATCGCATTGTTGTGGGCATCGGCGGTCGCGGGGGCGCTGCCGCGCAATACGTTCGAGGAGAGGCGGGCGGTGCCTCTTCCATCGGAGATTCTATCGTCGCAATCGGGGGAGGAGGAGGCGGAAGTTCTCAAGCGCCACCCGGCGGGGAAGTGGCTTCTGGCGGCGGTGGCTACGCCAACACATGGGGTCGTAATGAGGTACAAGCAGGTGGAGCTGCAACACAAGGAAGCAAGGGTGGCGATGCCAGACTGGCTGCAACTGGGGGAGGCTCTGGTGGAGGTGGTGGCGCGACCCAACCCGGACAAGACGGACAGGGGACTGTTAGCGGGAACGGTGGTTCTGGACGCCAGATCTCACTCACCGGCGAACCGATCATATATGGCTCTGGCGGGGGCGGAGGAAACAATCCCTCAGCGGGCGGCACCGGTGCTGGACGAGGCGGAGATGGTGCGGGTGATGGTGCCATCACCGGCAACGGTCGCGACGCATTAAGCGGGCGAGGTGGCGGCGGGGGCGGCGGAGGTTATGCGTCTTCGGGTGGCAATGGCGGTAGCGGCCTGGTCGTCATCAGGGTCGGTTCCCCGGGAGTTGTCTCGACCGGGGCTGAGATTATTGAGGGGCCGGGATGCAGGATACTGGTATTCCGGTCTGATGGTTGGCTTGATATTCCTTAGTTCCCGATCTTCCGAGTGTAGAGTTGTCCTATCGGAGCGCCGAAAAAGATGGACATTTTCCTTTGAAAAATATTCAAGAAAGCATCGATCGCTGGCTTCGGCATCTTAAGAACATCCTGGAATCCCGGCTTGTCCATCGACCAGAGGTAGTCGTCGAAAATCATTACTCCACCGACTCTAAGGAGCTGAAATGACATGACGGCGTCTGTAAGGACATCAGGAGCTTGATGGGAGCCATCAATATATATCAAATCAAAGTAACCATGCTTACCCGCAGCTAAAAGCTCTGGTAGACCATGGTTGGAGTACTTCTTGATCTTGCGCACAGAGGCGACTTGAGTTGTCTTGGAGCGAGCGATTGAAATGTTGTGATCAAACCGACGCTCAACTTCCGACATCTGCGTCTCGATCTGCCCACCCTTTTGGTGCTCGATGCCACCTTCCCAAGTGTCGACGCAATAGACCTCAATATCGGCCTGCGCACACTCCGTACACATTTCGATGATCCAGCAAGTGGAACGCCCTTCGAACGAGCCAATTTCCAGAACCTTAGTCGGTTTGTCCTTGCTGATGATCTGACGCCAAACCGGGACGTTCTGGCTGAACCAATCTCGAGTGAATTCGTACTCACCGGTTTTCACGTTCGTCGGTTCAGGCATTGATTGTAGGTCCAATTCGTCGAAACAGTTGCGAAGGCCACCCGCCCTCATTTCCACCGTTCGAGCAACGGCGCCAAGGCAAAAACGAACCCAGACCGCTGTAAGGGCCGCCTTCAGGGGACATCTGACCGAACCCCTAGCGGTCTGAGTGGTAGGAGCTGATTGTTGCCGAAGGCTGCGACATTATCTACGGACACCAAAATGAACATCCTCAAGGCCATTGAGGAGGGCGCCACCCCGACGCCCTGCCTGACCCTGGACAGCCTGGGTCTGGAGCAGTGCGCCCTGTTGAAGATCGACGTGGACGGGGGCGAACCCGGAGTGCTGGAAGGCGCCCGGGACGTGCTGGCCCGGCTGCGGCCGGTGGTGTCCATCGAGGTGCTGAACTTCAACACCCGAAAGGTGCTGGGGCTGTTCGAGGCGTACGGCTACGACATTCTTCGGGAAGACAGCCGCAACGAAGCCTACAGCGACTTCGTCTTCGTTCCCAAGGAGTCCGCTCTCGGGCGGGACTGAGGCCCTGCGGCCCGGCGGGCCGGACCTGAACCCCTGAATTCCTGGCCGCCCACGGGCGGCGACACCCCCATTCGCGGGAGCCTTCGCCATGCGTTTCACACTCGACCCGCCGCCAGGGCTGGCGGCGGATGACACTTCGTTTGCGGCGGCGGGCCGGTGGGCGGACGCTTCGAACGTGCGGTTCTGGCGCGGCCGGCCGCAGGTGATCGGGGGCTGGGAGCGGCTTCATCCGGGGCGGCTGGCCGGGCCGTGCCGGGGGCTGCTGGGCTGGAGCGACCTGTCCGGCGGGCTGATCCTGGCCTTTGGCGGGCCCTCGCGGCTGGAGGTCTGGAGCGGGGGAGAGCTGGTCGATGCGACGCCGGCGGGACTGGCGCCCGGGGCGGCGGATGGCTCCGGCGGGCGGGGATACGGCACGGGCGCCTGGGGGGCGGGGGCCTGGTCGGAGCCTTCCGACGGGGCGCTGGCGCCGCGCACCTGGTCGCTGGCGGCCTGGGGCGAGAGCCTGCTGGCCGCGCCGAGGGACGGGACCCTTTACCAGTGGTCGCCCGGAGAGGGCGGGGCGGCCCGGCCGGTCGCCGGGGCGCCGGCGCGGATCAGCGCCCTGCTGGTCTCGGCCACCGACCAGGTGTTCGCCCTGGGCTGCAACGAGGAGGCCTCGGGCCGGTTCAACCCCCTGTGCATCCGCCACGGGAGCGTGCGGCGGCTGGACCAGTGGACCACGGCGCCGGACACCACGGCGCGGGAGTACGTGCTGCCCGGCGGCGGGCGGATCGTGGGCGGGCGGACCCTGGGGCCGCACCTGCTGGTCTGGACAAGCCACGCCCTGTTCCTGGGGGTGTTCACCGGCAGTCCCGGTCAGCCCTGGCGGTTCGACCGGGTGGGACAGGCCTGCGGCCTGATCGGCCCCAACGCGGCGACGGTGAGCGGGCAGACCGCCTTCTGGATGGGGCCGGACCTGCAGGTCTGGCGCTATGCCCTGGGCGGGGCGCCGGAGCCGCTGAGCTGTCCCCTGCGGGCGGACCTGTCGCAGAACCTGGCGGCGGGACAGGGGGACAAGGTGTTCGCCTCCACCCTGTCGGCCTTTTCCGAGGTGCGGTTCGACTATCCCGACATGCGCGACGGGGTCGAGAACAGCCGGTGCCTGGTGCTGTCCCTGGCGGACGGGGCCTGGAGCCGGGGGGCGGCGCCGCGCACGGCCATGATCGACGCCGGGCCCGCCGAGCATCCAGTGGCGACGGCGCCGGACGGTTCGATGTTCTGGTGCGAGCGGGGGGCGAGCGCCGACGGGGCGCCCTTCGCCTGGTTCCTGGAGAGCGCCGACCAGGTGCTGGACGAGGACCGCACCGCCCTGGTGCGCGGGGTCTGGCCGGATCTGGCGGGCCAGCAGGGGCCGGTGGTGCTGGAGGTCTCGGCCCGGCGCACGCCGCAGGGGCCGGCGCGGCTTGCCCCGCCTGCGGCCCTGGCGCCCGGACAGGCGCGGGCGGACCTGAGGCTGTCGGGACGACTGTTCCGGGTGCGGCTGAGCGGGAACGCCTCGCCCACGGCGGGGCGGATCGGGCGGCTGGTCTTTGACCTGGCGCCGGCGGGCGGACGGTGAGGGCGGAGGACGCGGATCGCGAGGCCCTGGCCCTGGCGCTGAAGGCCCTGGCGGCGGACGCCGGGCCGGCGGACCTGGCCGGGGCGCTGAGGACGGGCCGGGCGCGGATGTGGATCGGCGAGGGGGCGGTGCTGGCCACCGAGCTGGCGCAGGAGCCGGAGGGGCCCTGCCTGCACGTCTGGCTGGCGGCGGGGCGGCTGGAGGCCGTGCTGGCCCTGAGGCCGGGCCTGGAGGCCTGGGCCCGGGGGGCGGGCTGCGCGCGGATCACCCTGGATGGACGCAAGGGCTGGGCCCGGGTGCTGGCGCCCTTTGGCTACCAGCGGGCGGGACACGAGATTGAACGGAGACTGTGATGGGAAAGAAGAAGACCAAGACGAGTTCCACAGAGACGAGCCGGACGGTGACGACGCCGATCCGGCCGGACTGGGTGGACGCCCAGGCCCGGGGGCTGAACGAGGCCCTGACCGACCTGGGCCGGCGGGACCCGGCGGCCTCGGTGGCGCCGGTCTCGGACCTGGAGCGCCGGGCCTCCGAAGGGGCTGCGGGCCTGGGGGTGGGCGCCGGCTGGGGCGGCGGCGGGACGGACTGGACGAACTGGGGACGGACCCCGCCCGAGCCGCCCGGCGCCACCCTGGCCGGGCGGGGCGAGGTTCCGCAGGCGGCGAGCGTGCTGGACAATCTGTCGGCCTATATGACTCCCTTCCGCGACCAGGTGCTGAACGCGGCGATGGACGACTATGACGCCGAAGCGGGACGCCGGCGGGCGGCCCAGGACCTGGAGCTGGCCGGGCAGGGGGCCTTCGGCGGCTCCGGGGCGGCCCTGACCCGCTCCCTGACCGAGGGTGAGCTGGCGCGGGGCCGCAACAGCCGGCTGGCGGGCCTGCTGGACCAGATGTTCACGCAAGGGTCGGGGCTGGCCTCCGGCGATGCGGACCGGCGACAGCAGGCCTCCACCGCGGCGGCCCAGCTGGCCCAGGCGCGGGATCTGGAGCGGGCGCGGCTGTCCCAGGCCGCAGAGGCGGGGCGGATGCAGGACGCCCTGGCCCGGGCCCAGCTGGGGCAGGAGGGCGAGCTGGCCCGTTCGCGCCTGGGGCTGGACGAGGCGGCCTCGCGCCGGGCGGATGCGGAGACCCAGGCGCGGATCGGGGCGCAGGCGCGGGCGGTGGAACAGGCGCGGCTGTCGGCGCCCGAGCAGGCCCTGGCCCGGCGGATCGAGATGTTCTCCGGCCTTCCGCTCGGCCTCTTCCAGGGCAGCGAGACGAACAGCCAGGGCCAGAGGACCGGGACGGAGACGACGAGCGGCGGCACCTTGGGCGAGATCGCCTCGCTGGTGAACAGCCTGACCGGTTCGCCCCTGTCGCGGCTGTTCCCGGGGGGAGGGCGCTGAGATGGCGGACACCGGAACCCTGGGCGAGGCCCAGCTCTTCGCCCTGAGGCAGATCAGCGACAACCTGGCGGCCCAGACCCGGCGGCTGGAAGGGCTGGGCGCCAAGGTGGACGACGTGCGCGAGCGGCTGGCCCGGCTGGAGGCGCAGGAGGCGGGCGTGCTGGTGGAGGCCGTGCGCCGGGAGCTGAAGTCGGCCCTGTCGCGGATCGACGCCCTGGAGGCCCAGCGCGACCGGGTGGCCGGGGCGGCGGCCTTCTGGACCTGGCTGGGCCGGCACGCGCCCTGGCTGGCGGCGGCCCTGGCGGCCTTTGGCGCGGGGCTGGTCGCGCGGGAGGGTGGACAATGAGCGAGGGCGGGCGGCCGCCGGTGGAGATCACCTGGCTGTGGCGGCGGATCTTCACCTACCTGGCCAGCCTGGTGAACGCCGGCCTGCTGGCGGCGGTGATCCTGAAGGTGCGCGACGCGCAGGGACTGGCCGCCCTGGGCCTGGCGCTGATCGCGGCCAATGTGGTGCTGGCCACCCTCTACCTGGCCGGGGCGACGGTGACCGACTGGGCGCGGATCGCCGGGGCGGCGCGGGGAGGTCCCCGGGACGGGGAGGGCGGGGCGTGATCCCGGCGAGCCCGAACGGCTGGAGGCTGGCGCTCGGCCTTGCGGCGGCGCTGGTCCTCGCCCTGGCGGCGGGGCGGCTCTGGGAGGCGGGGCGAAGGGCGGGGGCGGCGCCCCTGCTGGCCGAGGCTGCGGCCCTGCGCGCGGCGGCGACCCGCTCGGCCCTGGAGGCGGAAGGGGCGCGGGACCAGCTGGCCCGGGCCGAGGCCGCCGCGCGGGCGGCCCTGAGACTGGAAACCGAGACCCGGGCGCGGATCGGCGCCCTCAACCGACTGGAGGACGCCGATGCGCCGCTGGATCCTGACCGCCTTCTTGAGCTGCGCCGGGCTGACCGCGGGCTGTGCGACGCCGCCCCCGGCCTTGCCTGTCGCCCTGCCGCAGCTGACGCCCCCGCCGGCGGCGACGGCGCCGTGCGAGGTCTACGTCCTGCCGCCGGCCGCGACCCGGGCCGATCTTGACGCGGGCTATGTGCGCCGGGGCGCCCAGATCGCCGCCTGCGACGCGGCCCGCCGGATGGCCCTGGAGACCCTCGAGGCCGAGCACGCCCTGGAGGCCGAGGCCCTCAGGCGGGCGGGGCGGGGGCGGCGCTGAGGGCCGGGGCGGCCAGGCGGGCGAGATAGTCGCGGACGTCCCCGGGCCAGGCGGCGGTCTCGCGGTGGAAGGCGGCGCGATCGCCGGCGTAGAGGGCGCGGACGGCGGCCTCGGCGCCGGGGGCGTCTCCGGCCAGGGCGTTGAGGACGGCGCAGGCGGCGTCGGCGGCGCGTCGGCGGGCGGCCTCGGGGGCTTCCGGCGCGCGGGCGGCGGCCTCGACCAGGCGGCGCAGGGCGGCGGAGGCGCCGCCCGGCTGGGCGGAGAGCCAGTCCCAGTGGCGTGGCAGGAGGGTGACCTCCCGGGCCGAGACGCCCAGCCGGGGCCGGCCGCGGGCGGGTGCGGCCGGCGTCTCGCGGGGCGGGACGAGGGACTGCAGGGCGCCGGTCTGGTCGCTGAACACCAGGGGCTCGACGGAGTCGGCGGCGAGGACGGCGTCAAGGTCGCCGGAGGCGATCCGGCGGCCGTGGTGGAAGGCGGTGAAGGTGTCCTGGGTCATGGCCCGGCTCTAGGGGCGCCAGGCGAGGGAGTCAATATTACCCGGATAAAAAAGATGATGGGAGAGGTGGGTTGACCCCCTCAGTCGGCTTTGCCGACAGCTCCCCCTTGGGGGAGCAATTGCTCAGTCATTCCTCCCCCCAGGGGCAGGGGAATCGCATTTGGCTTGAGTGATCTGGGCAAACTGGATTCTGAGGGTGTCTTCCTTGTTTTGGGAGACTCCCATGGGAGATTTCGAGGCTTTCTTCTCGGAGGTTCCGGACCCGCGAGCGAGCAACGCGC
>JADCAS010000015.1 GCA_020401865.1 Phenylobacterium sp.
GGAAAACGGGTACTGCGAAAGCTTCAACTCCAAGCTCCGCGACGAACTGCTGAACGGCGAGATCTTCTTCAGCCTCGCCGAGGCCCAGGTCATTATCGAGTTCTGGCGGCGTCACTTCAACGCCATCCGCCCTCACAGCGCTCTGAAATACCGACCGCCGGCACCTGAGGTTGTCATCCCTCGCGGTGGACGCATCGTGCCGTGGGCGAGCGCGCCAGCGCTTGAGGGCGCGCGCTCGCCCAACCCAAACATGGCGTCAGAACCCGCCATGAACTAACATTGAAACCGGGTCACCCAACGGGGGCAGGCCAGCGACTGAGTGCCGGAGCGATCACTTCGCGCTTGCCATACCGAAGGATCAGGAAATGCTAGTTCAAGTCTTGGCGTTCACCCTTGCCGCCATCCTGCTAACGATTACGCCTGGGCTCGACACTGCCCTCGTCCTGCGTACGTCGATTTCGGTAGGCGCCAAACGCGCCTTCATGGCCGGCGTCGGGATCGCCGCAGGGTGCTTCGTCTGGGGTCTGCTCGCCGCCGCTGGTCTCGCCGCGCTGCTTCAGGCATCTTCCCTCGCGTACGATATTTTGCGTTGGGTGGGCGCTGCCTACCTGCTGTACCTGGGGGCGAAGCTGATCCGCTCGCCCCGCCGTGAGTTTGAGCTAGGCGCTTCATCCGCGACTTCGACCGGCTCGTCGCGCTGGTTCGTCCAAGGGCTGCTCACAAACATACTGAATCCGAAAGTCGGACTCTTCTACGTCTCGTTTCTTCCGCAGTTCATCCCGGCAAACGTGAATGTCCCCGCTATGGCGATTCTCCTCACCGCCATCCATGCGCTTCTGGGTGTCGCCTGGTTCGGCTTGCTGATCGCAGCGACGAACCCGGTGTCGGCGCTCCTCAGGCGTGGCGCCGTGATCGTTTGGCTCGACCGTTTGACCGGCGGCGTCTTCATCGCGTTCGGCGCGAAGCTAGCGCTCGGTGGCCGGTAATCGGAAGTGATGATGCCTGTTGAGACAGCAAGACAGATAGCTTGGCGGCGGCTGGACGAACCGGGCTTCGAGCTCTTCGACTTCGTTCAATACCGTGGTGGTTTCCTTGCACGCGGCACCGTTGTTACGGCCGCAGACGGCGGCGCTGCCATCGTCCATGAATGGAGACTCGACCCGCGATGGCGGACTGAGAGCGTCACCGTTCGCTCCACTCGGGATGATGGAGCCCTGACGCTCGAGAGGACAGAGGGCGGCTGGAAGGTGGATGGAAACGCGCGGCCCGATCTCGACGGTGCAGCCGAACCCGATCTCTCGCTGACTCCCTTTTGCAATACGATTGCGGTTGCGCGTCTGAGCGGCTTTCCTGACGCCGCAGTCGAATTCGATGTCGCGTACATCGACGGGGCTCGCATGGAGGTCCAGCTTTCTCGGCAGCGCTACGAACGGCTCGGCCCGAGGGTGGTCCGCTACATCGATTTGGGTCGGTGCGAGGGCTTCGAAGCGGACCTGTACCTATCGGAAGATGACCTCGTTGACCGATATGGGACCCTCTTTGCTCGCGTGCAAATTGAGCAGATCGCAGGGGTCGCCAAGCGTGAATGATTCATCTCTCTTTGAAGCCATCGAGGTCTCCACCTCCGCGACAAGGCCATTCGAGCGACACCGCTTGGACACCAGCGCCATCGAAATCGCATATCTGCGTCGCGCGGGCTCCGGCCCGTCGATCGTGGGCCTGCATGGGCTTTTCGGCAGCGGAGCCTGCCTGCTACCGCTCGCTGAAGCGCTTGCTGGCGATCTCGACATCATCCTGCCCGATGCGCGAGGGCACGGCGGGACCGGGCCCCCCGCGCAGGGTCCGCAGGATGGCGGAAACAGTCTGCTCAGTCAGGGATGTCGGGAGGGTGGGTGGCGGTGACGCAGGGATTCGAACCCTGGATACCCTTTCGGGTATGACGATTTAGCAAACCGTTGCCTTCAGCCACTCGGCCACGTCACCAGTCCCCGGCGGGGAGCGCCTCTCTTAGCCGAAGGCGGCGTTGCGGCGCAACGGCCTGCTTTCGGGTCCCCTTCCCTACATGCCGCGATGGACAGGCCTCAGGTCGGGAAAGACCGGCTCGCGTCCTTCCTGCCGGGCCTTGAAGGTCTCGGCCATGTCGGCGGCGGGGAACATGCCCGCCTGCCAGACGCGGAGATAGTCCAGGGCCGTCTCGGTGTCGTGCTCGCGGGCGTAGTTGATCATCACCTTGGAGCCGGCCACCGCCAGGGGCGACTTGGCGGCGATCTCCCGGGCGACGGCCAGGGCGTGGGCGACCACGGCCTTGGGGTCCGGCAGGACGGCGTTGACCAGGCCGATCTCGCGGGCGGCCTCGGCGGGCAGGCGCCGCCCGGTATAGGCCAGTTCGCGCACCCAGCCCTGCGGGATCAGCCGACAGAGCCGCGGGAAGGTGCCGGCGTCGGCGGTCATGCCGATGTTGATCTCCTGGATGCAGAAGAAGGCGTCGGCGCTGGCGTAACGGATGTCGCAGGCGGCGGTCAGGTCCACCCCACCGCCGACACAGCCGCCCTGGATGGCGGCGATCACCGGCATGCGGGCCCGGTCCAGGCAGGAGAAAGCGTCCTGCAGGGACTCCAGGTGCGCCCGGGAGGCCTCGCCGGCGATGTCCGGGCGCCGGGGCCCCTCGCCCGTCCCGCCGCTGACGCCGGAGAAGTTCTGGAGGTCCATGCCCGCCGTGAAGTGGCGGCCCGTGGAAGAAATGACGATCACCCGGGCCCGGGCATTGTCGCTGATGTCATCGACAATGGCCGGAAGCTCGTTCCAGAAGGCCCGGTTCATGGAGTTGAAGGCGTCCGGGCGGTTCAGCCGGATGTGGGCGACCCGGTCCTGGAGGGTGACCTCGAAGCAGGTCCAGGTGGTCTCGAACGCCGAAGCCATGCCGCTTCCTCCTCCATTCGCCGGGCTCAGAGCCCGAGCTTCGCCTTCAGAATCTGGTTGACCGCGCCGGGATTGGCCTTGCCGCCGGTGGCCTTCATGACCTGGCCGACGAACCAGCCGATGGCCTGGGGCTTCTCGCGCACGGCCGCGGCCTGGCCGGGATTGTCGGCGATCAGCTGGTCGACCAGGGCCTCAAGGGCGCCGGTGTCCGACACCTGCTGGAGCCCTTGCGCCTCGACGATGGCGCGCGGCCGGCCCTCGCCGGCCCACATGCGCTCGAAGACGTCCTTGGCGATCTTGGAGGAGATCACCCCCTCCTCGATCAGGGCCACCAGCTCAGCGATCTCGTCCGGGGCGATGGGGCTCTCGGAGATCGGCGTCCCGGCGGCCGTCAGGCGGGCGGCGAGGTCGTTGGTCACCCAGTTGGCCACCAGCTTGGCGTCGCGCCCCTTGGCGGCGGCCTCGTAATAGTCCGCCCTCGCCTGCTCGCTGATCAGCACCCCGGCGTCGTAGGCGGTCAGGCCGTACTGGCTCTGGAAGCGCGCCTTCTTGGCGTCCGGCAGCTCTGGCAGGCTGTCCTCGATGGCCTTGACCCAGGCCGGGTCGAGTTCGAGGGGCAGGAGGTCGGGGTCCGGGAAATAGCGATAGTCGTGCGCGTCCTCCTTGGACCGCATGGACCGGGTCTCGCCCTTCACGGGGTCGAAGAGCCGGGTCTCCTGGTCGATAACCCCGCCCTCCTCGAGGATCTCGATCTGCCGGCGGGCCTCGTACTCGATGGCCTGCTGGATGAAGCGGTAGGAGTTGACGTTCTTGATCTCGCAGCGCGTGCCAAGATCGGCGCCGGGCCGGCGGACCGAGACATTGACGTCGGCCCGCAGGTTGCCCTTCTCCATGTCGCCGTCGCAGCTGCCCAGGTAGACGAGGATGGTGCGCAGCTTCTTGACGTAAGCGGCGGCTTCCTCAGCCGAGCGCATGTCGGGGCGCGAGACAATCTCCATCAGGGCCGTGCCGGCGCGGTTCAGGTCCACGTAGGTCGCGGTCGGGTCCTGGTCATGCAGGCTCTTGCCCGCATCCTGCTCGAGGTGGAGTCGCTCGATGCCGACCGTGAAGGTCGACCCGTCGTCACGCTCCACCAGCACCTCGCCCTCACCGACGATCGGGTCCTTGTACTGGCTGATCTGGTAGCCCTGCGGCAGGTCCGGATAGAAGTAGTTCTTCCGGTCAAAACGGCTCACCAGGTTGATCTTCGCCTTGAGGCCCAGTCCGGTGCGGACCGCCTGCTCGACGCAGTAGCGGTTCAGGACGGGCAGCATGCCGGGCATGGCCGCGTCGACCAGGCTGACCTGGGCGTTGGGCCCGGCGCCGAAGCCCACGGCGGCGCCCGAGAAGAGCTTGGCGTTGGAAGCCACCTGGGCGTGGACCTCGAGGCCCAGCACGATCTCCCAGGGACCGGTCCGGCCCTGGATCAGTTTGGATGTCTCACTCATGAGGCCTGTTTAGTGCGGGGCAGACCCTAGCGGAAGCCTCTTGCGAAGGTCTCGGTTTTGTCGCCTCCTGCCGCCACTCTTGGCGCCGCGCTCGTGGCGCCCTACACCCGGAGATGCTGAATGAAGAAGACCCTGCTCGCCGGCCTGGCCGGCCTTTCCATCGCCTTTGCGACTGGCGCGGCCCTGGCGGAAGGCGCCAAGTCGGTCGATTCGACCCCGATCAGCGAACTGGCCGCTGATCCCGCCGGCAAGGCGGCTCTGGACAAGGAACTGCCGGGCCTGACCGAACATCCCGCCTACGAGCAGTTCAAGGGCATGACCCTGCGCCAGCTCCAGCCCATGTCGGGTGGGGTCATCTCCGACGAGCGGCTCGCTGCAGTCCAGGCTGCGCTGGACAAAACCGCCCAGGGCTCCGGCCCGCAGCCGGCGGACAAGCCCGCCTCGAAGTAGGCCCTTACGGTTTCACCACCAGCGCGCGGGCTTCAAGGAGAAGCCCGCCGCTTTCTCGATGGCCCCGCCGAGCGAGAACAGCAGGCCCTCATCGAGGGGGCGGCCGATCAGCTGAAGGCCGAGGGGCAGGCCCTTGGCGTCCAGACCCGCCGGCACGCTCATGCCGGGCAGTCCGGCCAGGTTCACCGTCACCGTGAAGATGTCGTTCAGGTACATGGCGACCGGGTCGTCGGCGTTCTCGCCCAGGGCGAAGGCGGCGGAGGGCGCCGTGGGGGTGAGCAGGGCGTCCACCTTGCCGAAAGCCTCGGTAAAGTCGTCAGCGATGCGCCGGCGGACCTTCAGCGCCCGCAGGTAGTAGGCGTCATAGTACCCCGCCGACAGCACGTAGGTGCCGATCAGGATGCGGCGTTTGACCTCCTCGCCGAAGCCTTCGGCGCGGGACTTTTCGTAGGTGTCCGTCAGGCTGGAGGCCTCCGCGCGGAGGCCGTAGCGCATGCCGTCGTAACGGGCCAGGTTCGAGGAGGCCTCTGCAGGGGCGACGATGTAGTAGGCCGGCAGGGCGTAGCGGGTGTGCGGCAGGGAGACCTCGACGATCTCGCAACCGGCGTCGCGCAGCCAGGCGATGCCCTGTTCCCAGAGGGTCTCGATCTCGGCGGGCATGCCGTCGACCCGGTACTCCTTCGGCACCCCGATCCGCATGCCCTTCACCGAACGGCCCACGAAGGAGGGGAAGTCCGGGACCTCGACGTCCAGGCTGGTGGAATCCTTCGGGTCATGGCCCGACATGGACTTCAACAGGATGGCGGCGTCCTCCACCGTCCGGGCGATCGGACCGGCCTGGTCCAGCGAGGAGGCGAAGGCGACCACACCCCAGCGCGAGCAACGGCCATAGGTCGGCTTGATGCCCACCGTGCCCGTGAAGGCGGCGGGCTGGCGGATGGAGCCGCCCGTATCCGTGGCCGTGGCGCCGAGGCAGAGGCCGGCGGCGACGGCGGCGGCCGACCCGCCGGAGGAGCCGCCAGGGGTCAGGGGCGCCGTATCGTCCCGGCGACGCCAGGGACTGACCACCGGACCGAAGGCCGAGGTCTCGTTGGACGAGCCCATGGCGAACTCGTCCAGGTTGAGCTTGCCCAGCATGACCGCCCCGTCGCGCCAGAGCTGGGTGGTGACGGTGGACTCGTAGGTGGGCGTGAAGCCGCCGAGGATCCGGCTGCCGGCCGTGGTGCGCACGCCGTCCGTGCAGAAGAGGTCCTTGATCCCCAGGGGCGCGCCCTCCAGGGCTCCCGGGTCGCCAGCCGCTCGTCGGGCGTCGGACGCTCTCGCCATCTCCAGGGCCTTCTCGGGGGTCTCCAGAATGTAGGCGTTCAGGGGCCGGGCGGCCTCGATGGCCTCGATGTGGGCGCGGGTGAGCTCCTCAGAAGAGAAGGTCTTTGCGGAGAGACCCTCAAGGGCCTGGCGAAGGGAGAGGTCTGTCAGCGAAGCCATCACTCGACCACCTTGGGAACGACGAAGAAGTCGCCGGCCCGGCGCGGGGCGTTCGCCAGCACGCGCTCGGGATCGCCGCCCTCGGTCACCACGTCTTCCCGGAGCGGCGCGGGTTGGGAGACGGCGGAGGTCATAGGCTCTACGCCTTCGATGTTCACCTCGGCCAGCTGCTCGATCCAGTCCATGATCCCGCTGAGCTCGCGGGCCAGGGGCTCGATCCGGGCTTCCGGCTCGGCGATGCGCGCCAGTCTGGCGACCTTGCGGACGGTCGCCGCGTCAATGGCCATGGGGGGGCTCCGTTGGGCTCTGAAATCACGCCGGGGGGCTGGGCCCGGGTTCGTCTAGGCTCTAGCCGCCCGGCGCGCCCTTTGACAAGCGCCGCGGCTCAACCGGCGAGCCGGCCCTGGAGAACGGCGCCCCCCAGGACGCCCAGGGTGAGGAGGACAGCGCCCAGACCGACCCGGACCCCATAGGCCCGCCCGCCGAGAATCCAGGCCGCGGGCGCCTTGACCAGCATGTTTGCGGCGACGGCGACCAGCACGCCGAGGGCCGCCACCGGGTCCGGGAGCTTACCCGCAGCCGCCAGGCTGGTTACCGACAGGGCGGCGGCATGGGCGTCGGCAAGCCCGGTTGCAGCGGCGCCGGCCAGGACGCCCCGGTCGCCCAGCCAGATCTCGAGCAGGCGGCTGATCAGAGTGCATCCCGCCACCAGGGCCACAAAGACGGCTGTGGTCTGCAGATCAAAGGCCCGACCGGTCCCCGCCTCTCCTGGCGCCGGGGGAGGCGCCCGCCTGGCCAGGACAAGGGCGTAGGCCAGGATGACGGCGCCGCCGGACAGGAGCGGCAGGGCCAGGTCCACCAGGAGCTGAGGCCTGAGAGTCGCCAGCAGCAGGGACAGGTAGACCATGGAGGATAGCATGGAAGCGACGCCGGCCGCCGCGGCGGAGGCGGTCTCGGAGGGGGTGGCCAGAGCCCGCCTCGCCATGCCGGCGATGGTGGCTGTGGAGGAAACGAGCCCGCCGGCGAACCCCGCCAGGATCAGACCTCGCCGCCCGCCTTCCAGCCGCTGGGCGATGTAGCCCAAAGCGCTGAGGGCCATCATCACCACCGCAAGACGCCAAAGGGCGAAGGGGTTCAGAACGCCGAGGGGATCAATGGCCCGATCGGGCAGAAGGGGGAGGATGACCAGGGCGGCGATGGCGAAGGCCAGGCCGTCCATCAGCTCCCTCTGGGTCAGGACGTCCCGCACCAGGGCCTGGAGCGGCGCCCGGGCGGCGAGGAGGACCGCCATGACAACCCCCGCCGCTGCGGCCGCCTGGGGCCGGTCGGCGGTCATCAGACCGAGAAGGAAGGTGGCGAACATGGCCACCTCCGTGGTGAGGCCCGGATCATCGGGGCGCGACCTCCGGTAGGAGGCCACGGCTGCGGCGGCGACGAAGAGGCCGGACACCGCCGTCAGGAGGGGTTGGCCAAACAGGCCGGCGACGCCTCCCACCAGTCCGATCAGAGCAAAGGTGCGCAGCCCCGCAGCCCCCCGAGAGGGACCCGACCCCTTGCTTCGTTCGCGTTCGACCCCGACCAGCAGTCCGATCCCCAGGGCGAGAAGCAGCCGAAGCTCAGGGCGATCCAGCAGATCGTTCATTTCGGCCTGGTCTCCTCTCCGCCCCGGTTACGGAAGTGGTGGAGGACAATACCCGAAGCGGTGGCGACATTCAGGGAGTCAAATCCGCCGCTCATCGGGATGCGCAGCGTCTCGCAGCGCGAAAGCACTTCCGGAGCAAGTCCCGGGCCCTCGGCGCCGAACAGCATGGCCAGACGACCTCCCCCATCGACACCGGACAGGTCCCGGGCGCCGGTGGGGCTCAGGGCCAGGACCCGGCATCCCTTCGTCTCCAGCAAGGCGACGAGGTCGTCCCCCGGCGCGAGCCGGGCGTGGGGAACCCGCAGGACCCCGCCCACCGAGACCCTCAGGGCCTTCCGGTAAAAGGGATCGCAGCAGGCGTCGTCCAGCAGGATCGCCTCCGCGCCGAAGGCGGCGGCGTTGCGAAAGAGCCCGCCCATGTTGTCGTGGTTAGAGATGCCGCAGAGCGCCACGACCAGCGCCTTACGCCCCAGGCCGTCCAGGAGCGCCCGAGCGTCGGGGCGGCGGCCAACGGCACCGAGGGCCAGTATGCCGCGATGAATCGGGAAGCCGACGATCCGGTCCATCACCGACTGGGCGGCGACGAAAACAGGCGTTTCCGGCCCGACCCTTCCGAGCAGGTCCGACACTCCCGAGACGCGCGCCTCGGCCACAAGGATCGAAACCGGCCGGGCAAGGGGGCTATCCAGCAGACTGCGCAGCACCACCGCACCCTCGGCGATGAAGAGGCCCCGCCGCCCGACGAGGTCCTTCTCCCGTACGTCCCGGTAATCCGCGATCCGGGGGTCCTCCGCGTCGGTGATCCGTTCGGCCATGGCTCGCTTCTAGCCGCAGGAGGCATAGGTGAGGAAGTGCGCGCGCCCCCTTCCCCTTGCGTCCCCAGGAGCTACAGTCGGCTTGGGAAACGGCGGTTCGCCGTGGGGGGAAACGAGTTCATGTCGACGCTTGAAGCGCAGCCGCAGGCTGCGGAGAGACCTGTTTACAGCAACAACTACAAGACTGTGGTCCTGACCCTCCTGGTCACGGCCTACACCTTCAACTTCATCGATCGGACGATCATCTCGACCATCGGTCAGGCGATCAAGGTCGACCTCAAGATCACCGACACCCAGCTCGGGCTGCTGGGCGGGCTGTATTTCGCCCTGCTCTACACCTTCCTGGGCATCCCGATCGCCCGGTTCGCCGAGCGCTTCAACCGGGTCAACATCATCTCGGCGGCCATTGTCATCTGGTCCGGCTTCACCGCCCTGTGCGGCACGGCCACCAGCTTCGTCATGCTGGCGGCCTACCGGTTCGGGGTGGGATTCGGAGAGGCGGGATTGAACCCCCCGGCCCACTCTCTGATCAGCGACTATTTCGAGCCCAAGAAGCGGGCCAGCGCCCTGGCCGTCTATGCCCTGGGGATCCCTGTCGGCACCATGCTGGGCGCTGTGGCGGGGGGATGGCTGGCCCAGAACTTCTCCTGGCGGGTCGCCTTCATGCTGGTGGGCCTGCCCGGCATCCTCATCGCCATCGCTATCAAACTCCTGATCAAAGAACCCCCCAGGGGGCACTCCGAAGCCGACGGCGGGGCCTCCCTGGCGGCGTCTCCGCCCTTCTCGATGGGCGGTGAGTTCCGCGAGATGTGGGCGATCGTGAAGACCCTGTTCGGCAAGTGGCCGGTGCTTCACATGATCCTGGGGGTGACCATCGCCTCCTTCGGCTCCTATGGCTCCGGCCAGTTCGTGCCACCCTACTTTTCCCGAGCCTTCGGACTGGACTACGCCCAGGTCGGTCTGATCACCGGCCTGGTGGGCGGCATCTCGGCGGGCATAGGGACGCTGCTGGGGGGCGTGGTCACAGACCGCCTCGCCCTGCGGAGCCCGCGCTGGTACGCCCTGACTCCGGCCATTGGTCTGGCCATCGCGACCCCGATCTACATCGTCGCCTACCTGCAGCCCTCCTGGGAAGCCGCAGCCCTGATCCTGCTGATCCCCGGCATCTTCCATTACGTCTACCTCGGCCCGACCTTCGGGGTGGTGCAGAACATGGTGGAGACACGGCGCCGGGCGACCGCGGCGGCGATCATGCTGTTCTTCCTGAACCTGATCGCCCTCGGCGGCGGCCCGCCCTTCACCGGCTGGGTGATCGACCAGTTCGCCCAGTTCAACTTCACCCAGGGCGCCCACCAGGGCATCCTGGCCTCCCTCGGCCAGATGCTGGGCGGGGTTGGCGGAGGGGAGAGCTTCGCTCAGGCTTGCCCGGGCGGGATGGCGCCCGCCGGTTCGCCGGCGGAACTCACCGGAAGGTGCCAGACCAGCCTGGTCGAGGCGACCCGGTCCGGCGTGATCGTCTCGCTCTGCTTCTACCTCTGGGCGGCCTTCCACTACTTCCTGGGCTCCATCGGCCTGGTGAAGGCCCTGGCCGAGGCCCGCAGGGTGCGGGGCGAAGACTGATGTTCGAAGGCTTCGCCCGGGTCTGGACCCCCCTCATCCCCCTTCGCAGCCTTGCGAGAGGGCCGGTGGGCGTCCAGCTTGCCGGGGAGCGCCTGGCGGTCTTCCTGGGGGCCGGCGGCGCACCGGGAGTGCTTGTGGACCGGTGCCCGCACAGGGGGGTCCGGCTGTCTCTTGGCCGGGTCACGCCGGAGGGCTGCCTTGAGTGCCCTTTTCACGGCTGGAGCTTTGGAACCGACGGGACCAACCTCCGGGTTCCGCTGAACCCCAAGGCCCGGCTGGACACCCTGGGCGCGACATCCCTGCCCGCCCGGATCATCGGAGACTTCGTCTGGGTCTACACCGACCCGGCGGGAGACCCGCCCGGCGAGCCGATGGTCCCGGAAACCCTGACCGACCCGTCCCTGGCCCGGATCATCGTCGAGCGGACCTGGAACTGTCACTGGACCCGCGCCATGGAGAACATGCTCGACAGTCCGCACCTGCCCTTCGTCCACCGCGAGACGATCGGGAAGTTCGTCAGCCGTTACATGAAACCGGACTCCGAGATGGTGGTCCATTGGGAGGATACCGATTTCGGCGGGGTGACCCACGCCCTCTTGGACGGCCGCGACGGCGGCGGGCGCCTGGACTTCCACCGCCCCAATGTCATGACGCTGCACATTCCGATCCCGAAGATGCGCCTGAAGATTCACGCTCTGGTCGTGCCGATCGACGCCACGCATACCCGGCTCTTCGTGGTTGGGGCGCGCAGCTTCCTGAAGTGGAAGGGCTTCACCAGTCTTTTCGAGGGCAACGCGGCGAAGATCGCCGACGAGGACCGCGACGTGGTCCAGAGCTCCTGGCCAAAGGAGGTCCCTCACCCTTCCGAGGAGCACTCCGTGGGCTCCGACCGGGCCACCCTGGCCTTCCGCCGGTACTACCTCGAGACCCTCAAGGGCTCCTCGGCGGGCTGAGGTCCTCGCCGGCTTTGCATCCCGGGCCGCCTCGGCCTAGAAGTCCCGGCCATGATCCCTCGCTATACCCGCCCCGAATTCGCCCGCATCTGGGAGCCCCAGACGCGTTTCACCATCATGTTCGAGATCGAGGCCCACGCCGCCGACAAGATGGCCGAGCTTGGCGTCATCCCGAAGGCGGCCGCCCGGACCATCTGGGAAAAGGGCCGGGGCGTGATCTTCAACGTCGACCGGATCGACGAGATCGAGCGCGAGGTGAAGCACGACGTCATCGCCTTCCTGACTCACGTCACCGAGCTCGTGGGGCCGGAAGCCAGGTTCCTGCACCAGGGCATGACGTCCTCCGACGTCAATGACACCGCCCTGGCGGTCCAGCTCGCCCGGGCCACGGACCTGCTGATCGAGGACGTCGACCTGGTGCTGGCGGCCCTGAAGCGCCGGGCCCTCGAACACCGGATGACCCCCTGCGTCGGCCGCAGCCATGGCATCCACGCCGAGCCGACCACCTTCGGCCTGAAGCTGGCCGGCCATTACGCCGAGTTCCAGCGGACCCGACAGCGCCTCGTCACCGCCCGGGCGGAGATCGCCACCTGCGCCATCTCCGGCGCGGTCGGCACCTTCGCCAACGTGGCCCCGGAGGTCGAGGCCCACGTGGCGGAGAAGATGGGCCTGGAAGTGGAGCCCGTGTCCACCCAGGTCATCCCCCGCGACCGCCACGCCGCCTATTTCGCCGCCCTGGCGGTCGCCGGCAGCGCCATTGAGCGCCTCGCCGTGGAAATCCGGCACCTCCAGCGCACGGAGGTGCTGGAGGCCGAGGAGCCTTTCGATCCCGGCCAGAAGGGGTCCAGCGCCATGCCGCACAAGCGCAACCCCATCCTCACCGAGAACCTCACGGGCCTGGCCCGTCTGATCCGGTCGGCGGTCACCCCCGCCCTGGAGAACGTCGCCCTCTGGCATGAGCGCGACATCAGCCACTCCAGCGTCGAGCGGGCCATCGCCCCGGACACGACCATCCACCTGGACTTCGCCCTGCGCCGGCTGGCCGGCGTGGTCGAGCGCCTGGTGATCTATCCCGAGAACATGATGCGCAACCTCGACCGACTGGGCGGCCTCGTCCACTCCCAGCGCGTCCTTCTGGCCCTGACGCAGAAGGGCATGTCGCGCGAGGCCGCGTATTCGGCGGTCCAGACCAACGCCATGAAGGTCTGGCGGGGAGCGGGCGACTTCCTGGGCTTCCTGAAGGCGGACCCCGCCATCCAGCCGCACCTGAGCGAGGCCGAACTCGCTGAACTGTTCGACCTCGGTTACCACTTCAAGGCCGTGGAGACGGTCTTCGCCCGGGTGTTCGGCCGCTAGTCGCGCAACGGGCCGGAGGGGGTCTGCGGAGACGGGGATTGACCCCCTCACCGACCTTCGGTCGGAGCTCCCCCCGGGGGGAGCAATGGCTTCCTAATTCCTCCACCAAGGGGGAGGTGGCGCGCGAACGCGCGATAGAGGGGTCTGCGGCGACCGGGATTGGCCCTCGCCGGGCTACGCCCTACTTGCCGTCGCGAATCTGCTGGCGCGCCAAGGCGAGGAACTCGCCCATCTTGTTACGGACATCGGTTTCCGAAACGGTCACGCCTGCGCCCTTGAGGTCCTCGAAGACCTTGCGCTGCACGTCCTCGTCGCCTGGCAGTTCGAGGTCCGACTTCACCACGGCCTTGGCGTATTCCGCCACATGTTCGCCCTGCAGGCCCATCAGCCCCGCGGCCCATTCACCCAGCATGCGGTTGCGCCGGGCGGTCGCCTTGAATTCCTGTTCCTGGTCGAGGGCGAACTTGCTCTCGAAGCCGCGCTCACGATTTTCGAAGGAGGTCATGGTGTTCCCAAACAGGCTTTACCCGGGCTGTCTATCCCCTGCATCGCCGGTCCGCAATCGAAAGCCGCGCCGTTTGCGAACGCCCCTCGGTTCGGCTAGTTTGGGGGGGCCTCGACGGGACGCGAACGTCGAGTCGTCCGAATAAGCGCGGGCCCTCGCTCCCGCGCCTTTTTGTCTCCGGACGACGCACGCCGACCCTGAGGCCTGGAGAAGGCGCCGATGAGCACTCGCCGCAAGAAGATCTACGAAGGGCACGGCAAGATCCTCTATGAGGGTCCCGAGCCCGGCACGCTGATCCAGTACTTCAAGGACGACGCCAGCGCCTACAACAACGCCAAGCGGGCCGTGCTCGAGGGCAAGGGCGTGCTGAACAACCGGATCAGCGAGTATTTTATGACCCGGCTGAACACGATCGGCGTGCAGAACCACTTCATCCGACGGCTGAATCTGCGAGAGCAGCTGATCCGCGAGCTGGAGATCATTCCCCTGCAGGTGGTGGTGCGAAACGCTGCGGCCGGCTCGCTTTCGCAGCGCTTCGGCCTGCCGGAGGGCCAGGCCCTGCCCCGCTCGATCATCGAGTTCTACCTGAAGGACGAGAAGCTCGGGAACCCGATGGTCACCGAAGAGCACATCACCGCCTTCAACTGGGCCTCGACCCAGGAGATCGACGACATGATGGCCCTCTCGCTCCGGGTGAACGACTTCCTGAACGGGGCCTTCGGGGCCGTGGGCATCTCGCTGATCGACTTTCGCGTGGAGTTCGGGCGGCTCTGGGAGAACGACTTCCCCCGCATTGTGCTGGCCGACGAGATCAGCCCGGACAACTGCAGGCTGTGGGACGCCCAGACCCGCGAAAAGCTGGACCTGGACCGCTTTCGCCGTGACCTTGGCGACGCCATCGAGGGTTACGCCGAGATCGCCCGGCGACTGGGGATCATGAAGGAAATGCCGACCGTCATCCAGGGAGGGCTGCACTAGTGCGCGCCAGGGTCCACGTATTCCTCAAGCCCGGGGTCCTCGACGTCCAGGGAAAGGCGGTGGAGAACGCCCTGCATGGCCTCGGCTGGAACGGCGTCTCCGACGTCCGCGTCGGCAAGATCCTCGAATTCGACCTCGCCGGGACCGATCCCGCCGCCGCCGAGACCGAGATCCGCCGGATGTGTGAGACCCTCCTCGCCAATACGGTGATCGAGGGCTACCGGATCGAGCTGACCTGACCATGAAGGCCGCCGTCGTCGTCTTCCCGGGATCCAACTGCGACCGTGACTGCAAGGTGGCGGTCGAACGCTCGACCGGCGCCGCCGTCGAGATGGTCTGGCACGCCGAGACCGCCCTGCCCGCCGGCCTGGACCTCATCGTCCTGCCGGGCGGCTTCTCCTACGGGGACTACCTCAGGTGCGGCGCGATGGCGGCCCTTTCGCCGGTTATGGCCGAGGTCCGCAAGGCCGCCGGTCGCGGGGTCTCGGTGGTCGGCATCTGCAACGGCTTCCAGGTTCTGTGCGAGTCCGGCCTTTTGCCGGGCGCCCTGCTCCGCAATGCGGCCCTGAAGTATGTCTGCAAGCCGGTGGAGCTCGAGATCGTGCGTGGGGATACCCGGTTCACCCGCGCGTTCGGCGCGCGTCGCAGCGCCATCATGACGGTGGGCAACGGCGAAGGCGCCTTCTTTGCGGACGCCGACACCCTGGCCCGGATCGAGGGCGAGGGGCAGGTGGTCTTCCGCTATGCCGACAATCCGAACGGCTCGCTCAACGACATAGCCGGCCTGATTAACCCGGGTGGAAATGTCCTGGGCCTCATGCCGCACCCGGACCGCGCCTTCGAAAAAGAGCTCGGATCGGCGGACGGGGCTCTGCTCTTTCAGAGCCTGCTCGAGCCCGCCTGACCACTGGGTCACCGGGCGGACAACAAAAGGGCCCCTCCGGTTACGGAGGGGCCCTCTCTGCTTCGACCTTATCGCCGATGTCAGTCTCCCTTGTGGGGCAGTTCCATTGGCTCGGCCTCATGGCCAGTGACAACAATGCCCTTGCCCAGCTTGGAGCTGCGAATCCCGTAGATGAAATAGACGGCGATCCCGACCGCAAGATAGATCAGGAAGAAGTTCCGGGTATGGTCGGTCCTCATGAGGGTGAGCAGCAACAGCCCGCACATCAGAACGCCCAGGATCGGAACGACCGGATACAAGGGAACCCGGAAGGGGCGCTCAAGCCCGGGCGAGGTGAAGCGCAGGTAGATGACCGTGGCGCAGACCACGCCGAAGGCGGTCAGGGCGCCGACATTGGACAGGTCCGCCAGCTTGTCCAGGGACATGAAGCCGGCGGCGAGGCAGGCCAGAAAGCCGACCAGGACTGTGTTCACCCACGGGGTCTGGAACTTCGGATGTACCCGAGAGAGGACGTCCGGCAGGAGGCCATCACGGCTCATCGTATAGAAGATCCGGGTCTGGCCGTAGAGCAGGACCAGCATCACCGAAGAAAGGCCGGCGAGCGCCCCGATCTTCACCAGGATGGCGAACCAGCCCAGGCCAATCTCGTTCACCGCCAGGGCGATGGGCGCGGGATTGTCGAGGGACTGATAGGGCACGATCCCCACCAGCACTGCTGACGTCAGGATGTAGAGAACCGTACAGATGGCCAGGGAGGCGAGGATGCCGATCGGCATGTCGCGCGCCGGATTTCGGCTCTCGGCGCCGGCGGTGGAGACCGCCTCGAAGCCGAGATAGGCGAAGAAGATCACAGCAGCGGCGTGAATGACGCCGCTGACGCCGTACTGGGACCCGGTGTCGCCCGTGATGATCCCGACCAGGGCCCGCCAGATCTGGCTCCAGACGTCCATGGGAGTCCCTGCGGGAGGCGCGGGGTCCTGCGGCGGAATCAATGGGCTCCAGAGGTCAGGGTTCACATAAAAGGCGCCGATCCCGATGAAGGCGACCACAACACCCACCTTGATGAACACGACGATGTTGTTGACCGTCGTGGACTCAGTGACCCCGCGGACGAGGAGGGCGGTGACCGCCAGAAGGGCGATCATGGCCGGAAGGTTCATGATCCCGGTCGCAATGACGTTACCCGCCGCATCCTTGACCTCAACGCCGGGCGCCGCTGTGAGGGCGGCCGGGATGGAGATTCCGAAGTCCTTGAGGAGGCTGACCAGATAGCCCGACCAGCCCACCGCGACGGTGGATCCGGCGAGGCCATACTCCAGGATCAGAAGCAGACCCATCACCCAGGCCATGATCTCGCCCATCGAGGCGTAGGAATAGGAATAAGCGGAGCCTGAGACCGGCAGCACCGAGGCCAGCTCAGCGTAGCAGAGGGCCACAAAGGCGCAGAGCGTACCGGTGATGATGAAGGAGATCATGATCCCCGGACCGGCGAACTCTGCGGCGGCCCGTCCCGTCAGCACGAAGATTCCGGTCCCGATGATGCATCCGATTCCCAGCAAGGTGAGGTTCAGCGCCCCGAGGGTGCGCTTCAGTTCCCCGTGCTCATGTTCGGACTGGATCTGGGCGACGGACTTGCGTCGGAAAATCCCCCCATTGGCCATCTGCGTCTCCTGGTTCGCCCCGCGCCGGCGGAGCCTGTGAGGGGACGCTAGCCAGCATTGGAGGTTCGGGCAATGTCTGAGGCGGGATGTTCCCGCCTCTCGCGCCTGACTATCGCCCTTGGCCGCGAGTCCGGATAGAAGCAGGGCATGACCTCCGCGACCCAGTCCATGGCCCAGACGGCCGCCGAGTTCGGGCTCAAGCCCGACGAGTATGACCTCATCCTGAGACGACTCGGCCGGGAGCCGAACCTTGTCGAGCTGGGCGTCTTCTCGGTCATGTGGTCCGAGCACTGCTCCTACAAGTCGAGCCGACGGCACCTGTCGAAGTTCCCGACCACCGGCCCCAAGGTCATCTGCGGCCCCGGCGAGAACGCTGGCGTGATCGACATCGGTGATGGCCAGGCCTGCATCTTCAAGATGGAGAGCCACAACCACCCCTCCTTCATCGAGCCCTACCAGGGCGCGGCGACGGGTGTCGGCGGCATCATGCGGGACGTCTTCACCATGGGCGCCCGGCCTATCGCCTTGCTCAACGCCCTGCGTTTCGGCGATCCGGACCACCCGCGGACGCGCCGGCTGGTGTCCGGCGTGGTCTCCGGCATCGGCGGCTATGGCAACTGCGTCGGCGTGCCCACCATCGGGGGCGAGACCAACTTCCACCGGGGATACGACGGCAACATCCTGGTCAACGCCATGTGCGTCGGTCTGGCGAACGCCGACGCCATCTTCTACTCCGCCGCCCCTGCGCCGGGCCTGCCTGTGGTCTACTTCGGCTCCAAGACCGGCCGCGACGGCATCCATGGCGCCACCATGGCTTCGGCCGAGTTCGACGACGCCTCGGATGAGAAGCGGCCCACTGTGCAGGTCGGCGACCCCTTCGCCGAGAAGCTGCTGATCGAGGCGACCCTGGAGCTCATGGCCTCCGGCGCGGTCGCCGCCATCCAGGACATGGGCGCGGCGGGACTGACCTCCTCCTCGGTCGAGATGGCGGGCAAGGGCGGCGTCGGCATCGAGCTGGACCTGGACAAGGTGCCCCAGCGCGAGACGGGCATGAGCGCCTACGAGATGATGCTCTCGGAAAGCCAGGAGCGGATGCTGGCCATCCTCAAGCCAGGCCGCGAGGCCGACGGGCGACGCATCTTCGAGAAGTGGGGCCTGGACGCCGCCGTGATCGGCCAGACCACGGACACCGGCCGGATCGTCCTTCGCCACAAGGGCGAGGTCGTCTGCGACCTGCCCCTGGGGCCCCTCTCGGACGACGCCCCGCTTTATGACAGGCCCTGGGTCCAGCCCGCCCTGCAGCCCGGGGTCGAACCCGCCAGCGTCCCGGCGCCGCCGGACTTCGCCGAGGCGGTCCTGCGGCTGATGGCCTCGCCGGACATGGCCTCCAAGCGCTGGCTCTGGGAGCAGTATGACCGGCACGTCATGGCCGACACCCTGGAGGACAGCGCCACCGGCGCCGACGCCGGGATCGTGCGGGTACACGGGACCCGCAAGGCCATCGCCGCCACGTCGGACTGCACCCCCCGCTACGTCCAGGCCGACCCGTATCAGGGCGGCATGCAGGCCGTGGCGGAGGCCTGGCGCAACCTGACGGCCGTCGGGGCGGACCCCATCGCCATCACGGACAACCTCAACTTCGGCAATCCGGAACGGCCGGAGATCATGGGCCAGATCGTCCGGGCCATCGACGGCATGGCCGAAGCCTGTCGCATCCTCGACTTCCCGGTCGTGAGCGGCAATGTGAGCCTCTACAATGAGACGAGCGGCGCGGCGATCCCGCCGACCCCCACCGTCGGCGGCGTCGGCCTGATCCCGGACTATGGCCGCCGGGCGGACTTCTCCGGCCTGAAGGACGGCATGTCCCTCGTTCTGGTGGGCGAGACCCGTGGGGAACTGGGCGCCTCCATGTACCTGCGCGAGATCCTGGGTCGGGAGGACGGCGCGCCCCCGCCCGTGGACCTGGCCGCCGAGCGCCGCAATGGCGACTTCGTGCGGAGGCTGATCCGCGACGGTCTTGTCGGCGTGGTCCACGACCTCTCCGACGGCGGCCTTATCGCCGCCGCCGCCGAGATGGCGATGGCCTCAGGGACGGGGATCACCCTGAAGGCGGACGGCGCCCTGCCCGTCCAGGCCTGGCTGTTTGGGGAGGACCAGGGCCGCTACCTCATCGGCTGCACCGACCCCGCCGCAGTGCGCGCCGCCGCCGCCGCCGCCGGAGCACCGGCCGAGGTGGTCGGCTCGGCGGGCGGCCCGGCCCTGGCCTGCGAAGGCGTCTTCAGCCTGTCCCTTGACGACCTGCGCCGCCGTCACGAGGGCTGGATGCCCGCCTACGTGGGGTAGGGCTCAGCCCGCCGCCGCCAGGCCCCGGTCCAGCAGGTCGAGCGCCGCTGCGGCGAAGGCTTCCATGTTGGCCCGGCGATCCGGGCTGCCGGTCTCCAGGGTGACTACCGTCTCGATGGGCCCCGAGATGGCCACGCAGGTGTGCCCGGCTGCATCTCCGTAGCCGTTTCCTGTCGGCCCTGCCGCTCCGGTCTCGGAAACCCCCCAGGTGGCGCCGAACTGCTCGCGGATCGAGCGGGCGAGCAGCAGAGCGTAGGGCTCGCTGGACGAGCGCATGCCGGCGGTCGCCTCCCGCGGGATGTCCAGCAGGGCGAAGCGGGCCTTGGCGGTGTAGATCACTCCGCCGCCGAGATAGTAGGCCGACGCGCCGGCCACCCCGAGCAGGGCGGCGGAGACGAGGCCCCCGGAGGAGCTTTCGGCGACGGCCACCGTCTCGCCCCGAGCGCGAAGCCGCTCGGCGATGGTGTCCGCAAGAGAGTCGAGGATGGCGGACATGGGGCGTTTCTTTCAGCATCGCGGGGCTGGCCACGCCCGGCTTGTGGAGGGCATGATGCCCCGGAAAGCCTGACAGAGGAACCAGGGGGAGACCCACAGCCATGACGGCCGAGCACGCAACCGGATTTGACCTTCCGCGCCTGGAGCGCATCGGCGAGCACCTGGAGCGCAACTACGTCGGA
The DNA here is from genome assembly GCA_020401865.1 of Phenylobacterium sp. Classification (GTDB taxonomy): domain Bacteria; phylum Pseudomonadota; class Alphaproteobacteria; order Caulobacterales; family Caulobacteraceae; genus Phenylobacterium. Next base: position 19,796 of record JADCAS010000015.1, read on the forward strand.
CCCGGGAAGATCGCCGGCTGCCAGATCGCCGTCGCCCGCCGGGGCGCGCCGGCCTATTCCCGGTCCTTCGGCAGCATGGACCTTGAGCGCAACAAGCCCATGCGCGACGACGCCATCTTCCGCATCTATTCCATGACCAAGCCCATCACCTCTGTGGCCCTGATGATGCTCTACGAGCGGGGCTACTTCCAGCTGAACGACCCGGTTCACCGGTATGTCCCCTCCTGGAGGAACCACCGGGTCTGGGTGTCCGGTGAGGGCGAGGACCTGGTCACCGAGCGACCCCGCCGGCCGGTTTCCTTCCGGGACGTCCTGTCCCACACGGCGGGCCTGACCTACGGTGGCGGGCTTCCGGGCGTGGGTATCCAGCACCCCCTCGACAAGGCCTACAGGGCGCTCAGGATCCGCTCCTCCGACACCACCGACACCATGGTGGAGTTCTTGGACAAACTGGCCCAGGTGCCCCTGCGCTACCACCCCGGCGAGCGCTGGATGTACTCCCTGGCCACCGACGTCTGCGGCGCCCTGGTCGAGATCATCTCCGGCCGTCCCTTCGCCGACTTCCTGCGCGAAGAGATCTTCGAGCCGCTCGGCATGGTCGACACCGCCTTCCACGTCGCCCCCGGCAAGGTCGACCGCTTCTGCGCCAACTACCAGCGGGGGCCGGACAAGGCCCTGAAGCTGATCGACGATCCGGCGACCAGCCACTTCACTCGCGATCCCGCCTTCAAGTCGGGCGGCGGGGGTCTGACCGGCACGACGGCCGACTACATGCGATTCTGCGAGATGTTGCGCCGGGGCGGCGAGCTGGACGGCGTGCGCATACTGGGGCCGCGAACCCTGGAGATGATGCATATGAACCACCTGCCGGGCGGCAAGGACCTGACCCAGCTGGCGATCGGAACCTTCTCAGAGACGGCGAACGAGGGCGTGGGCTTCGGCCTGGGCTTCGCCTCCACTCAAGGCGTGGTCGAGACCGGGGCGCTCGGCGTCGGCGACTATTACTGGGGCGGCGCAGCCTCGACCATCTTCTGGGTCGATCCGAAGGAGGACATGACGATGGTCTTCATGACCCAGCTCATGCCCTCGGGAACCTTCAACTTCAGGGGTCAGCTGAAGAACCTGATCTATTCGGCCATCGTCGAGTGAGGCGGTCCCGCGCGGATCACTGTGACCTCCGCGCCCAGACGGCCGTGCGCCCGGCGTCCGCCTCGCCGCCCTCAAGGGCGGCGGCCTCAGCCCGACGGACTGCGACCAGGACCTCCTCGGCGGTCCTGACGCGGCATCCAGCGCGCGGACAGGCGGCTGGCCAGATCCGGGCTCGGATCACCCAGCCCTCGTCGTCCACCGCCAGGGGCCGGAAACCGTAATAGCTCCAGGCCTCGGGGCCGCCCCTGCCGGTTTCCACCTGCAGAACTCCCGGGTCCCCCGGCGAATAGCGGAAGCGGCGGGCCGCCCCGGCCTTGTCCGGGGATGGGCGGGACAGGGCGGTCTCGCCAACCTGCAGGGGGTCTGCGCAGTCCGGCCAGCGGGTGAGGGCCGCGCGAAGGTTGAAGCGGCAGTCCTCACGGGCCAGGGTCCAGAGGCCCGGCTTCGGAGGCGGGCCGGAGACTTTCGAAGCGCCGAGGAGGGGCGCCGGCGAGACCGCCTGCCCTCCCGTGGCGGTGAACAAGGCCGCCGCCGCCATCGCCGCAATGACCATCAGGACCCCTCGTCTCCCCGGAATCACCTGAAGGCCCCAACTATGCCATGATGCGGCCCTGACTCGCGCCCCGGAGGTTGCCCATGCCGATGACTCAGACCGCCCTCGAGACACAGCTCCGTGAAGCCTTTCCGGACGCCGACATCCATATCGAGGACCTGGCCGGAGACGGCGACCACTACCGCGCCCGGATCGTGAGCGGCGCCTTCAACGGCCTGCCCCGGGTGCGGCGCCACCAGCTTGTCTACGCTGCGCTCAAAGGAAAGGTCGGAGGCGAGCTCCATGCCCTGGCCCTGGAAACCCTGACCCCGGACCAGGCGGGCTGAACCTGCGCCTTGACCCAGGGCCGGCAGGCGCCTAGCTGAAAGACAGGTTTCGGGAGATCCCCACATGTCCACTGACAATCCCGCCCACGACTTCATCGGCCAGACCATCGCCGCCAATCCGGTGGTGCTGTTCATGAAGGGTGTGCCCGACCAACCCCGGTGCGGCTTCTCCGCCCTGGTGGTTCAGGTGCTCGACCATATGGGCGTTGACTATGTCGGGGTTGACGTCCTGCAGGACCAGGAGCTGCGCGAGGGGATCAAGTCCTTCTCAGACTGGCCGACCATTCCCCAGCTCTACGTGAAGGGTGAGTTCATTGGCGGGGCGGACATCGTCAAAGAGATGTTCCAGTCCGGCGAGCTCAAGACCCATATGGCCGAGCAGGGCCTGATCGCCTGACCGGCGCGCCGTGAGCCGCCTGTTCGAGCCGCCGGATGGCCAGCAGGTCTTCACCCGGCACTTTACGCCGACGCTCGCGGACATTGACGAAAATGGCCACGTGAACAATGTGGTCTATCTGTCCTGGGCCCAGGACCTGGCCATCGCCCACTGGGAGGCCCGCCAGACGGCGGAGGACCAGGCCCGCTGGGCCTGGATCTGCCTCCGGCACGAGGTCGACTACCGCCGCGCCCTCATGCCGGGCGAGACGGCGAAGGGCCGGACCTGGGTGGCCCGGCAGGCCGAGGGGCCGCGCTTTGACCGCTATGTGAGGATTGACGGCCCCGATGGCGCCATGTGCGCCCAGGTCCGCACCACCTGGTGTCTGATCGAGCGCGAGGGGGGCCGTCCCCGGCGCGTACCGGCCGAAGTGGTCGCCCGCTTTACCGATCCGGTCCCGCCGACAGCGGATTGAGGACAAAGACCGGCTCGTTCGCAGACAGGCCCAGTTCCGCACGGCTGAATGTCACTTCCACCCACCCCGGGGGCTGGCCGCGGCAGGTCTGCAGCCGACGCCGGGCGAAGGCGACCGTCGCGACCCCTCCGCGGCGCTCGACGTGGAAGACGATGTCCGGCCGGCCCTCGCAGCCCCGGCTGGCGATCTCGATCACCAGGCCCTCCGGCCCGACCCGGACCAGACGCACCGACTCCAACTCTGGGAAGGGACCTGCCGCCGGGTAGGGTTCAGGGCGCGACAGGCTCGCGCAGCCCGCGAGGGCCAGGGTTCCGGTGAGGAGGAAGCGGCGGGACAGCACGGCTCCATTCGGCGGCAAAGCGGCGCCGACCGCAAGCACCGGCCGACGAAAAAGGGCCCCGGATCGCTCCGGGGCCCCTGTTCGACTCAGGTCGGCGTCCGGATCAGGACGCGTAGAATTCGACCACGAGGTTGGGCTCCATCTTCACCGGATAGGGCACCTCGGAAAGCTCCGGGGTCCGGATGAAGCGGGCCGACATGGCCTTGGCGTCGACCTCGATGTAGTCCGGCGTGTCGCGCTCGGCCGACTGCAGGGCTTCCAGCACCAGAGCCATGTTGCGCGAACGCTCGCGGACCTGGACCACGTCGCCGACCTTCACGCGGTAGGAGGCGATGTTCACCCGCTTGCCGTTCACCGTCACGTGTCCGTGGTTCACGAACTGTCGGGCGGCGAAGACGGTGGGCACGAACTTGGCGCGGTAGACCACCGCGTCCAGCCGGGCTTCCAAAAGGCCGATCAGGGTCTCGGCGGTGTTGCCCTTCCGGCGGGCGGCCTCGTCGTAGGTCCGCGAGAACTGCTTCTCGGTCAGGTTGCCGTAATAGCCCTTCAGCTTCTGCTTGGCGCGGAGCTGCAGGCCGAAGTCGGAGGTCTTCTGCTTCCGGCGCTGGCCGTGCTGGCCGGGGCCGTAGGAGCGCTGGTTGACGGGGGACTTGGGGCGACCCCAGATGTTCTCGCCCATCCGCCGGTCGATCTTGTACTTCGCCGAGTGGCGCTTCGACATGTATCGTCTCTCTTCAAGTGACGCAGGCCGGCGAGCCCCTGGAGGATCGCGATTTCAACGGCGGCTCTGCATCTGCCCGTCATGCCGGCGAAGGACGCAAAGGTCCCACGCGCGGAAGGCGCGGTGCATACCTCAGCGGGGTGCGGAATGCAACGCCGGCGGCCTTAGGCCGGCTCAACGGGGGGCAGGCGCCAGCGGCCCTCCAGCAGCTCTGGCCGGGGCAGGTAGGCGCGCATGTAGAGGGCGAAGGGGCTCTCGGGCGCCGGCAGCCAGTTGGACTCCCGCTCCGGGCCGGGAGAGGCGGCGCCGATCCAGATGTCGAGGGAGCCGTCCGGGTTGTAAGCAAGACCCTGGGTGCGGTCGCCGATGGCGAAACGGTTCAGATCGTTGCGGGAGAAGAAGAACTGCCCGTCTTCGGTCGCCTCGTAAAGGCTCAGAGACCAGAAGCTGTCGACGGGGATCTGACTGCCGGCGGGAAAGTGGAGTCGCCAGTTACGCAGGCCGTCGAACAGGGCGCGCGGCAGGTCGCCCTCGGCCCGCATGTACATGGCCTCCTCAGGCGGCAGGGCGGCGAGCCCGCCTACGGCGACGGCAGCGCGCAGGGCGTAGTTCTGGCCGAAATTCCCCAGGCGGGCGTCGGGATAGGACCAGCCGTCGACAAAGCTGGAGCCGGTCAGCCCCGCGGAGTTCCGTCCGAACTGGCGGCCCTGCTCCAGCCCCTCGGCGATGGCCGCGGCCTCCTGCGGTGTGAACCGTTCCGGATCAAAGGCCTCGAGGCCCAGAGGGGCCATCCGGCGCAGCATGACCCCGTCCGTCGCCGGCGGCGGGTTCAGCCGCATGAGCTCGGCGGCGGAGGAAAGGTAGGCTTTCCAGTCCGCCCCCCGGGAGGCGAAGACGCCGGGATCCGGGACGGCGGGTCCCTGCATGGACAGCCCGGTCTGCACCGCCTTGGCGGCGGCGGAGTCGTGCGGGCCTTCCACGAGGACGCGGGCCAGGACCCAGACATGACGGGTCGGTGCGCGTACGATCCGCGGCCCCGGGGCGAGCGCCTCCTCCGGGCCGACCAGGGTGTAGGTTCCCCCCTCCCCGCCCGTGGTCCGAGTCCCGATCAGGGCGAAGGTATTGCTGTAGGCGTCCATGAACTGGACCGAGAGATAGCGGTCCCCCGAAGGCGGCACGGTCAGGGTCACCGGCCCGCCCGACAGGTCCACCTGGGCCGTGGAGTAGTAGGTGTCATTGTTGGGCGTGGTCACCTTGCGGGAAGTGTGGTCCGCGAGGTTCCGCATGTGGCCGAAGGTGTTCATGGGCGAGCCGACGGCCAGGCCCCGTCCCCGGGTGGTGGCGATCTCGATCAGCGGCAGGGTGAAGACATAGGCCGTTCGGGCGGCCTCGCGAAGGGCTTCAAGGTCGCTCATGCGGTTTCCTTTCCGGATGATTGGGCCTTCTGGCGCGCGATCTTCTCCAGCACCCGGCCGCGGCCCCGGGACAGGGCGGTGACCACGCCCCGGAAGGTGCGGACCTCCTGCTCGCTGAACCGGGCGCGCCCGAGGGCGGCGCGCAGGTTCTGGACCATGGAAGGCTTCTTCTCGGGCGGATGGAAGAAGCCTGCGGCCTCCAGCTCATCCTCAAGGTGTCCGTAGAGCCCCATCAGGCTGGCGGCGTCGGCGGGCTCCGGGCCCGGGCGGAAGTTGGCGGGAACGCCCGCCTCGACGCGCATCCGCCACTCGTAGGCCAGGATGATCACCGCCTGCGCCAGGTTCAGGGACCGGAAGCGCGGGTCCACCGGAAGGGTCACCACGGTCTGGCAGAGGGCGATATCGGCGGTCTCCAGGCCCGCGCGCTCGCCGCCGAACAGAATACCCGTCCGGAGCCCCTGAAGGGCCTCTCCATGGGCCCGCTCGAGGGCCTCACTGGGGGTCAGGACCGGCAGCTGCAGCTCACGGGGGCGCGCCGTGGTGGCCTGGACGAAGGCCAGGTCGGCGATGGCGTCGGCCACCGTCTCGCAGACCCGGGCGGCGTTCAGGGGCCAGTCCGCGCCGGAGGCGGCGGCCCAGGCGCGCTCCTGCGGCCAGCCGTCTCGAGGGGCGACCAGCCGGAGGTCGGTCAGGCCGAAATTGGCCATGGCGCGCGCCACGGCGCCGATGTTCTGGGCGAGCTGGGGACGGTCCAGGATGATGGCGGGGGCGACAAGGTCCATGGCCGCCCCTTTTCAGGCCTGGCGCCCTCTGGCGCAAGCGCAAGCGGTCCCCGCGGCCTTTGCGCTAGGCGCAGGGGCGGGTATAGCTCCTTGCGAACCGCATCGTTTCGCCGAGGAGTGCGCGCCCGTCATGGCCAAGATCAAAGTCGCCAACCCTGTCGTGGACCTCGACGGGGACGAAATGACCCGCATCATCTGGCAGTGGATCAAGGACAAGCTGATCTTCCCCTACCTCGACATCACCCTCGACTATTACGACCTGGGGATGGAGCACCGGGACGCCACCGACGACAAGGTGACCATCGACTCCGCCGAGGCGATCAAGCGCCACGGCGTCGGGGTGAAGTGCGCCACCATCACTCCGGACGAGGCCCGGGTGAAGGAATTCAACCTGAAGAAGATGTGGAAGTCGCCGAACGGCACCATCCGCAACATCCTCGGCGGCGTCGTCTTCCGCGAACCCATCATCTGCCGGAACGTGCCCCGGCTGATCCCCGGCTGGACCCAGCCCATCATCATCGGCCGCCACGCCTTCGGCGACCAGTACCGCGCCACCGACTTCCGGGTGCCCGGCAAGGGCAAGCTCACCGTCAAGTGGACCGGCGAGGACGGCCAGGAGATCGAGCACGAGGTGTTCGACTTCCCCGGCTCGGGCGTCGCCATGGCCATGTACAACGTGGACGAGTCGATCCGCGAGTTCGCCCGCGCCTCCCTCGCCTACGGCCTGCAGCGCAACTACCCGGTCTATCTCTCCACAAAGAACACCATCCTCAAGGCCTATGACGGGCGCTTCAAGGACATCTTCTCCGAGATCTACGAGGCCGAATTCGCCGCCCAGTACAAGGAGGCGGGCCTGACCTACGAGCACCGCCTGATCGACGACATGGTCGCCTCCGCCCTGAAGTGGAACGGCGGCTTCATCTGGGCCTGCAAGAACTACGACGGCGACGTCCAGTCCGACCAGGTGGCCCAGGGCTTCGGCTCCCTGGGCCTGATGACCTCGGTCCTCCTGACCCCGGACGGCAAGACCATGGAGGCCGAGGCCGCCCACGGCACCGTCACCCGCCATTACCGCCAGCACCAGAAGGGCGAGTCGACCTCGACCAACTCCATCGCCTCGATCTTCGCCTGGACCCGGGGCCTGGAGCACCGCGCCAAGCTGGACGGCAACAAGGCCCTGGCCAACTTCGCCCACACCCTCGAGCGCGTCTGCGTCGAGACGGTGGAGGCCGGCTCCATGACCAAGGACCTCGCCCTCCTGGTCGGGGACGCCCAGGGCTGGCTGACCACCGAGGGTTTCATCGACAAGGTCGCGGCCAACCTCGACAAGGCCCTCGCGGCGGGCTGAGCCCATCACCCCGGCCGCCCCCTCCGGCCCGCTGCGCGGTCCACCTCCCCCTCAAGAGGGGGAGGAATCACGGAGCCATTGCTCCCCATCAGGGCAGGGGAATCGCATATGGCGGGGCCTCGGAAAAGGAACCGGAACGGGTGAGCGGCTGTTATCCCGGAAGCGGCTACGGTTCTTGTTTAGTTCCCGGCTTTTCGATCGAGAAAATCTTGCATACGCAAGTCGTTCGATA
>JADCAS010000016.1 GCA_020401865.1 Phenylobacterium sp.
CGGCCAGGTCGAGCGGATGAACCGGACAATCAAGGAAGCAACCGTCAAACGCTTCTACTACGAGACCCACGATCAGCTGCGCGAACACCTCGCCAACTTCGTGACTGCCTACAACTTCGCCAGGCGGCTCAAGACGCTCAACGGCCTCACACCCTACGAGTTCATCTGCAAATGCTGGACAAAAGAGCCACAGCGCTTCACATCAGATCCGCACCATCAAACTCCGGGACCAAACATCTAGTCGGCCTCAGCCCATTGCCTACCTGGTTCGCACCGCCCTGCAGGCGGGCAGGACGGGCGGGCGGTCGAGGGGCCGCCGACACTGTCCGCGAGGAGGGTCGCCAGGTCTTCCCGGCAGCAGATAGCCGCCTTGGTCCGTCTGCCTTTGGCCGTTGGGCTCAGACGGACCTGAGCGCGCTCGCCGGCCGCGCGGACAGGATCGGCAGGGCGCCGGCCAGGCTGAGGACCAGCGTCACCGTCAGCCCTGCGCCCAGGGTGGCCAGGACCCGACCCCAGTCGGGCGCCCATGTGAACTCGAAGACCTGGACGATGATCCACCAGGCCCCTCCGAGGCCGATCGCCAGGGCGACGGCGCCGAGGAGCAGACCCAGCAGTCCATACTCCAGGGCCTGGACAGCCAGCAGTTGCCCGCGGGTGGCCCCGAGGGTCTTCAGCACCACGGCGTCGTAGGTCCGCGACTGCCGGGCGGCGGCGACGGCGCCGGTCAGCACCGCCATGCCCGCCAGCAGGGTCACGGAGGCGGCGGCAAGGACCGCGAGAGCCATCTGGTCCAGCAGGGTCCGGGCCTGGCCCAGCACCTCTCGTACCGAGATCACCGAAGCTCCGGGGAAGGCGGCCAGGATGGCCCGGGCGGCGGCGGTTTCCCTCTCCGGCGGCAGGTTGACCGCGCCGGCCAGGGTGTGCGGGGCGCCCGCCAGGGTGCTGGGCGGGAAAACCATCAGATAGTTGAAACCCATCGTGTCCCAGTCGATCCGGCGGAGGGAGGCGATTCGGGCCGGGATCTCCCGTCCCAGCACGCTGACCGTGAGCAAATCACCCACCCCGAGGCCAAGGTCCGCGGCGACCTCGTCATCCAGGGAGACGAGGGGAGGACCCGCATAGTCCCTCGGCCACCACTCACCGGCCATGATGCGGCTGCCCGCAGGCAGATCCGCCGCATAGGTGACGCCGCGTTCGCCGCGCAGCACCCAGGCTTCGCGCGGGATGACCTTGAGATCGCGGACCTTCTGGTCTCCGTAGGCCGTGATCATGCCCCGCAGGGCGGGAACCAGGTCCACCTGCGCGCCTGGCGCCGCGTCCCTCACAACCTTGCGGAAGGTCTCGGCCCCGCCCGACGGCACGTCGAGCACGAACTGGGCCGGTGCTCGGGCGGGAACCGACCGGGCGATCTCTGCGTCCAGGCTGGTCTGGATGGCGGCGATCAGCACGAATAGGGTCAGGGACAGGCCCATGGCGATCACCAGGGCGGGGGTCTGGGCGCCCGGCCGGTGCAGATTGGAGATAGCCAGGCGCAGGAGCGGCGAGGCTGGTCGGGGCAGGCGTCGGGCCAGCGCCTTCACCCCGATCCCCACACCCAGGAGAACCAGCAGCGCCCCCGCCGCCGCGGCCAGGATACTCGCCGAGTATAGCGGCCGGTCGGCCGTCCCCAGGGCCAGGCCAACCGAAAGCAGCACCGCCGCCCCGACCACCAGCAGGTCCCGCCGCGACGGTGGGCCCGAGGGCTCGATCGCGGCCCTCCAGATGGCGGCGGGCGGCGTCGATCCCGCCCGGGAGAGGGGCAGCCAGGTGAAGATGAAGGCGATCAGCAGGCCCTGCGCCGCAGCGATCAGCAGGGGGGCCGGATGCAGGGAGAACTCGGGCTTGACCGGCAGGCGGTCCCCAATCAGGGACAGGATGGCCGAGGGCGCCGCGGCGCCCGCAGCAAGGCCCGTCAGGATGGCGGCGACCGCCACCACCCCCAGCTGCAGGAGGTAGATCCCGGCGATGTCCCGCCCCGAGGCGCCGAGCACCTTGAGGGTGGCGATGGAGCCGCGTCGGGCCGACAGGTAGCCTGTGACCCCGTTGCTCACCCCAATGCCGGCGATCACCAGGGCGGCCAGACCGATCAGTCCCAGGAACTGGCCCATGCTCTCGAAAAACCCGCTGGCGCCCGGGGCTGCCCGACTATGGTCGCGCACCTGCCAGCCCGCCTCCCTGTGCTCGCGTTTCAGCGACTCGGACAATCGGTCCAGGCGACCGGTCCGGTCGTCGGGAAGCCTCACCCGGTACTTCGACTGGAACAGGCTGCCCGGCTGGATAAGGCCCGTGGCGGGAAGGTCCTCAAGGCGGATCAGGGCGGCGGGTCCCAGACTGAACCCTTCGCCCACGCGATCCGGCTCGTTGTCCAGAACGCCGGCGACCCGGAATTCAGCCCGGCCGAACCCGATCACGGACCCGGGGCCGACGCCCAGCCGCTCGGCCAGACCCTGTTCCACCAGGACCTGGCCCGGTCCCGGCCGCGGCGCGGGACGCACGCCGGATGGGGTCTGGACCGTGAGGCTACCATAGAGGGGATAGACATCGTCCACCGCCTTGAGCTCGGCGAGCATGGGCGGGCCGGACCCGCCCCGCGCCATGGCGCGTAGCCGGACGGTCTCGCTGACCCGGCCGAGGTCGGCCATCACCTGCTTCTCAGCCTTGGTGGCGTATCTCTGGGTGAGGGCGATCTCGATGTCGCCCCCGAGAAGCTCCCGGCCCTTCCGGGTCAGCTCACCGGTGATGGCGGCGGTCAGGCTGCCGATTGCGGCGAGAGCGGCGACACCGAGGAAAAGACAGAGGAAGAGGAGGCGCAGGCCTCGGAAGCTGGCCGACAGATCCCGCCGGGCGATACGCCAAAGGGTGGACAAGGCGACGGGTGTCATGTCAGCCGGTCGGAGACGATCCGGCCGTCCGCCATCTCGACGATCCGGTCACAGCGGGCGGCGAGCCCAGGGTCATGGGTGATCATCACCAGGGTCGCCCCGGCCGCGGCCCGGCGCTCGAAAAGCAGGTCCGCCACCCGCCGGGAGGTCACCCCGTCCAGGTTGCCTGTGGGCTCGTCGGCGAAGATCAGGCCGGGCCGCGGGGCCATGGCCCGGGCGATGGCCACCCTCTGCTGCTCGCCGCCAGACAGCTGGGTCGGGTAGTGACCCAGCCGGTCGGCGAGGCCCACTGCGGACAACTCCGCCACGGCGCTTTCCCGGGCGTCTTCTGCACCGCACAGCTCAAGAGGGGTCGCCACGTTCTCCAGCGCGGTCATTGTCGGCAGGAGATGGAAGGCTTGCAGGATGATGCCGATCCGGCCCCGGCGCGCGCGGGCGAGGGCGTCCTCGTCGAGGGGCCCGAAGTCCTCGCCGTTGATGCGCACCTCTCCGGAGGTCGCGCGCTCCAGTCCGGACAGGACCGCCATCAGGGACGACTTTCCGGAACCCGAGGGCCCCAGAACCGCCAAGCTCTGTCCGCGTGGGGCGTCGAGGTCAACGCCCTTGAGGATGTCAGTGTTTCCAAGCGAGAGTGTCACCCCACGCGCGCGGATCATCAGGTCGGTGTCGGCGTCGCTGTGGGTCATCAGTGGAGGCGTCCGGTGCGTTCGGGATTGTGGCTATATGTGGTTGTGGCGGGGCTTTGCCAGTTCGTCCTGGCCTGTTCTCCGGGCGGCGATGCACCCCGGACACAGAAGCCGCCCGCTGCAGAGGCGGCCTTCGAGGGCCCCCTCGTGGTGGCCTTCGGAGACAGCCTGTTCGCCGGATATGGTCTCGAGCCCTCGCAGGGCTTCGCGCCGGCTCTGGAGCGGGCCCTCGTCAAGCGGGGCGTCCGGGCCCGGGTGGTCAATGCGGGGGTCTCGGGAGACACCACCGCCGCGGGCCTGGCCCGACTGGGTTTCACCCTCGACGGCCTGCCGCGCAAGCCGGACCTGGTGATTGTCGGGCTCGGCGCCAATGACATGCTGAGGGGACTCAGCCCGGCGCAGACCCGGGCCAACCTTGAAGCGATCTTGGCAGAGCTCAAGCGACGGGGCGTTCCGGCCGCCCTCACCACGATGATGGCGGCGCCGAACCTTGGCGAGGACTACGCGCGGGCGTTCAACCCGATTTATGCAGACCTGGCCCGGTCGACAGGCGCGGGGCTCTATCCCTTCTTCCTGGAGGGCGTGGCGGGTCAGCCGGAGAAGCTGCTGCCGGACGGCATGCATCCCAACGCTCGGGGCATTGAGGAGATCGCCGCCCGGCTGGCCCCGGCCGTGGCTGGCGACCTCCCTGCAGACTGACGAGGAGGGGCGGGCCAAAACCCGCCCCGTTCCGATCACTTCGCCGCCGGCGGTGCGGCGATCACATCGACCGGCAGGCCAAGCTTGTCGAGTTGGGGCCTGACCACCGAGGCGTCGCCCACGACCACGAAGGTCAGTCGGGACGGATCGATGACCCGCCGGACCGCCAAGTCCATGTCCGCCGCCGTCATGGCGCCATAGCGTTCGGGAAGCCGCTCGTACCAGTCGTCAGGTCGATTGAACTCGGTCAGCGTCGCGATGCCGTTCAGCACCGAGGCGCTGCGCTCGAACTGGCCGGGCAGTTCCCGCGTCGCCCCTTCGATGGTCAGCTGACGTTCTTCGGCGGTTGTGCCCCGGTTGGTGGTGAAGTCCCGAATCTCCTTCACGATCTCCGAGATCGAATCGGCGGTGCGGTCGGCCTGGACGGGCGCGCTGACTCGGAAGGCCACGCGCTCGGCCACCTCAGGCACGCCGGAGCCGACCCCGTAGGACCAGCCCTTGGTCTCGCGCAGATTCATGTTCAGGCGCGATAGGAAGCCGCCGCCCAGCACCTCGTTGCCCGCCTGGAGGGGCAGGAGGTCATCCCCGCCCTTGGCCTGAAGGACCTGACCGGCTGAAATCACCGACTGGGGCGACTTGGGACGATCGATAAGGACGACCCGGCTGCCCGACGGCGCCGGGGGCTCGGCAAACACCTTGGCGCCCTTTGCCGTACCGGTCGCTGCTTTCCAGTCGCCAAGGGCCGCGTCGAGCTGGGGCAGAAGTTCTGCGAGGGGCTTGTCCGAGACGATCAACAGGCGTCCGTTGTCCGGTCGGATCCACTGGTCATGGAGGGCCCGGAGGTCCGCCGGGCTGAGAGCCCCGACGACGGAGGCGTCGCCCGCGCCGCTGGCCCGGACGCTGTAGGGATGTCCGGCGCCGTAAAGCCTCCGCGAGAGTTCCGAGACGGCGACGGCTTGCGGGTTGTTTGCTTCCGCCGAGATCCGAGCCAGTTGCTGGCCCCGAATCCGCTCGACCACCTGCGGCTCGAAGGTCGGTCTGCGCAGGACGTCGGCGTAAAGGGCGAGGGAGGGCGTCAGGTTCGGGGTCAGGGCGTCGAGCATGACCGTGGAGCGGTCCGCGCCGGCCGACGCGCCGACCCTGGCGCCCAGGAGTTCGACGCGCTCGGCGATCTCGCGGCTGGAGAGACCTCCGGCGCCCTCCGTCAGGGCGCTGAGCATCAGGGACTGCGCCCCGTACCTTGCGGCGCCGTCCGCCGCCGTCCCGGCGTCGAAGCTTGCGGCGATGAGGGTTCGCGGCTCCCCTGCGCGGCGCGCGTACACGACAGGCATGCCGTTCGCCAGGCGGGCGCGCTCGATATCCGGGAAGTCCAGGGTCGGGACCTTGCCGGCGCCTGGCACGGTCGCCTCCGCGCGGGGTGCGCGCGGCGCAGCCGCGACGCCAGTCCGGTCGATCATGGCGCCCTTCGCTTCCTTGTCCCCCCCCAGAGGGCCGCCATCAAGATCGCGCTCCCCCGGATCGACCCGGAGGGCGAGGGCCGGCCGGCCGAGCCAGGTCTTCAGGGCGGACTGCACGGCGGCGGGGTTGAGGGCGGCGTAGGCGTCGAGCCGCTTCCGGTAAAGCTCGGGGTCATTTGCGTAGAGCTCACCCTCGGCAAGGGTCACCGCCTTGCCGCCAAAGCCGCCAACAGCCTCCGTTTCGCGAATCTTGCCTGCAATTTCCACACGGCGCGCCCGGTCCAGTTCAGCTGGGGTGGGGCCCGTGGCGATCAGTGCGGCGATCACCTGGTCCATCCGCTTGGCCACGAGGTCCGGTGAGACGCCCTGACGGACGTCCGCCGCCAGGGTCAGGATCCCCACCGACTGGAACACTCCGAAGTCCGCTGTGACAGACACGGCGATCTTCTCGTCGCGGACCAGCGCATTGTCGAGGCGCGAGGAGGACAGGCCGCCCAGGACGCTGACCCCCGCTTCCAGGGCGACGGAGGACAGGTCATTCAGGCCCGGCGTGGACCAGCTGCGGTAGATCCGTGTGGTCGCGACCCGGTCCTTGTGGGTCAGGCTGACGGGCGCCTTGAGGATCACCGGGCCGTCCTGAACGGGAGCCACGCGGGGGCCGCGGGAGATCGCTCCGAAGTACTTTTCGACCAGGGGGCGAGCGGTCGCAAGGTCGATGTCGCCGGCCAGGACCAGGACGGCGTTGTTCGGGCCATAGTTATCGGTGAACCAGCGCTTCACATCGTCAAGCGAGGCCGCGTCGAGGTCGGCCATGGATCCGATCGTGCTGTGACGGTAGCCATGGCCCGGGGGGAAGAGATTGTCGTTGATCAGATAGTCCACAAGGCCGAAGGGCTGGTTGTCGTACTGGCGCTTCTCGTTCTGGACGACGCCCCGCTGATTATCGAGCTTCTCCTGGGTGACGGCGCCCAGGAGGTGGCCCATGCGGTCGCTCTCCAGAAACAAGGTCCGGTCCAGGGCGCCGGTCGGGACGGTCTGGAAATAGTTGGTCCTGTCGAACCAGGTGCTCCCATTGAGGTCGGTGGCGCCGACCTCCTGGAGCGGCTTGAAGTAGTCGCCAGGCGCGTTCTCCGACCCGTTGAACATCAGGTGCTCAAAGAGGTGCGCGAAGCCGGTGCGACCGGCGGGCTCATGCTTGGACCCGACCCCGTACCAGATGGAAACGGCGACGATCGGCGCCTTGCGGTCGGTATGGACCAGCACCCGCAGGCCGTTGGGCAGGGTGAAGCGCTCGTAGGGAATATCGACCAGTCGCGCCAGTTCAGAGGCGGGGGCGGGCTGCGCGACCGCGGCGGGCGGCGCCGGCGCCGAGATGACGGGGGTGGTTGAGAGGGTGAGGAGGAGGGCGAGGCTCGCCCCCGAAAACAGTCTTCCGGCGAGGGTCATGTGAACTCCGGTGTCAGGTCAGGCGCGAAGGCCCGGCGGCGATGGGATTGCGATACAGATACCCCCCTGAAGGCCGGAGGCAAGTCCGGGATGTTTCGTACCGTATCCCGCTGCACAGCCGCCGTTGGAGCGCCAGGTTGCTCCCAACCGACAAAACACAGCAGGATCGTGCGCAGAGCGGCATACTGGCGTTATCAGACTGAGTCGCGCGCGGCCCTAAGCGGGTCATGAAATGAGGATTCCAGAGACTTGACTGGCACGTGTCTTGAGGCAGTCCTGGCCGCACCCGGCCCGGCATCGAAGTTCTTGGGGAGGTGGGAAGATCGCTCTTCCTGCTGCCGGGCACATGCCCGTAGCGTCTCACTCAGCACACAGGATCATGATTTTCAACGACTGTAAGACTTGTACGTCCCGAAAGAAGTACAAGCCACGCTGTGGGAGGCGTGGATGTGGTCTTGAAGTCGATCCTGAGGGGTTGTCTATGCTTATGATTTAGCTCGATACCGGCGCGAGATATGATTTGGATTTCAGCAATGTGTAACTCTTCTGCGAGCTAAAAACCGGGCGAGACTGTCTGATGAGGCTCTGTTTACTCACCGGGGGAGCCATCAATTTGTCGGATGAAGTCCATGCGGTTTTCGGGCGGGCGGCGTGGTTCGAGGATGGGGAGTGAGGATCGGATGCTAGAGTCAAAGGCTATGAGGCCCCTGGATCTCGTCTCTAACGCAGACGGATTTTCTGTCGTGGATGCGCCTGACCTCCGGAAAGTTGTCCAGGAGCTTGTTCTTGAACATCTCTCCGACGCGGCGGGTAAATCTCTTCCGACGATCGGCGCTGCAGCCGCCTACTTGTCGGGCGAAGGGTATCCAAACTTCCGGGAGAAGGCTGCGAGGATGCTTCCCGCCTACCTCTTTGGGGCCCTTCAACAGGCCCTTCAGGAAGAGGGGTTTCTCGATCCTTTGGCCGGCGAGTTCGTGACTGGTGAGGAGGGCAGGGGTGAACCGGATGTCTACTGGCGTGTCGTCCGTCCGGACAGCCCTTCAGACGTTGGCTCCATCCACGCCGACAAGTGGTTCTGGGACCTGCTCGGCTTCGACTTTCCTGCCGACATGCAGCGGGTGAAGGTCTGGCTTCCGCTCCTGCAGGATGATGACAATCCGAGCCTCATGGTGCTGCCGGGATCCCACCTCAGGGACTTCCGTTACACGTCTTTCGTGAACCACCTGGGGCATCGTAAGCCCCAGTACGCTGACGAGGACATTACCGACCGCCTCATCCCGGCGCCCGTCAGGACGGGGCAGGCGGTCGTTTTCAACGATCGGCTCCTGCACGGCGGTCGCTCGACTGGCGTCCTGCGCATCAGCCTCGAGTTCACTCTCGCCTGCAGGCCTCGCGTCTGACCACTGGACCTTGCCGCCAGTCCGTCCATTATCCCCGGTACAAGGATATGGCGCTGCGGGAGAGTGAAGATGGCTGATGGAACGATGGGGAGGGCTCCGGTGAAGGGGGTCCAGGTCGACGTGGCTGTGGTCGGGGCCGGCTTCGGCGGCCTCTACATGGTCCACAAGGCCCGGGAGGCCGGCCTGACCGTCCAGGGGTTCGAGGCGGGTGGCGGGGTCGGCGGCACCTGGTACTGGAACCGGTACCCGGGCGCGCGGTGCGACATTCCGAGCCTGTTCTATTCCTTCACCTGGTCCGAGGACCTCGCCCGGGAATGGCGCTGGAGTGAGAAGTACGCGCCCCAGCCTGAAATCCTGAAGTACGCCGAACATATCGCGGACCGGTTCGACCTTCGGCCTTCCTTCCTCTTCGAAACCCGTGTCGAGAGCGCGGTCTTCGACGAGGCCGCCGGGCGCTGGACTGTGAAGACCAACCGGGGCGACGAAGTCTCGGCCCGGTGGGTGGTCATGGCCACCGGCTGCCTGTCCGTGCCCAAGACGCCGGACATCCCGGGGGCCGACCGCTTCAAGGGCGAGACCTACCTGACCGGCCTCTGGCCGCACGAGGGCGTCGACTTCACAGGCAAGCGCGTGGCGGTGATCGGCACCGGGTCCTCGGCCATCCAGTCGATCCCGCTGATCGCTCAGCAGGCCGCCCAGGTGACGGTCTTCCAGCGGACGCCCAACTTCTCGCTGCCGGCCCTCAATTCGCCCCTCGCCGACGCCGAGATCGACGGCTTTCTGGAAGGCTTCACCGCCTACCGCGACATGCTCCGCAGCGGGCAGTCCATCTTCCCGTCGCCACCTCCGGACCTGCGCGTCCAGGGCGAGGAGCTCGAGGCGCTGAAGGCGGGTCTCTGGAACGGCATGGGCCTGATGTCCCTGTCCGCCATTCCCAACCTGATGCGCATGCCGGACCTGAACGAAGAGATCTGCGAGCATGTCCGCGACCGGGTCCGGCAGATGGTCCGCGATCCCGAGGTGGCCGAGCGCCTTGTCCCCCGGGGCTACGCCATCGGCGCCAAGCGGCCCTGCGTCGACACCAACTACTACGACACCTTCAACCGGCAGAATGTGCGCCTCGTCGACCTTCGCGAGACCCCCATCGCGACCCTCACCGAGACCGGCGTCAGGACGACCGCCGGCGAGTCGGAATTCGAAGTGATCGTCTTCGCCACCGGCTTCGACGCCATGACCGGCGCCCTCCTGAAGATGGACATCCGGGGGCGTGGCGGACGCACCCTCGGGGAGGCCTGGGCGGAGGGGCCCAAGACCTATCTGGGACTGATGATCGCCGGCTTCCCGAACCTCTTCACCGTGACCGGGCCCGGCAGTCCTTCGGTGCTGTCGAACATGATCTCGTCCATCGAACAGCACATTGACTGGATCAGCGGCGCCATCGGCTGGGCGGATGGCCGTCAGGTCCGGACCCTGGAGGCCGACGCCGGGGCGCAAGAGGCCTGGATGGCGCATGTCAACGAAGTGGCGCAAGGCAGCCTCTACCTGGACGCCGCCTCCTGGTACATGGGCGCCAACGTTCCCGGGAAGCCGCGGGTCTTCATGCCCTACATCGGCGAAGGTTACAAAATTCGCATCGATCAGGTGGCGGCCCGGGACTATGAGGGCTTCCAGACGGAATAGCGGTCTGCGCGTCCGGCGGGCCGGGGGAGGAAACATGAAGCGTCTGATCGCCGCCGCCCTTGCGGCCGGCAGCCTCGTGGCGGGTTCCTCCGCCGCCCAGGTCGCCCTGAAGCCGGAGACGCCGAACCTGCTGTTCTGGAGCGCTGAGCAGCAGGCCCGCTGGTACCCGGCGATGGAGACGGTCTACCAGACCCGGCCGATCGCTGCGGGAGACCGCGTCCACGCGCTCCCTCTTTCGGGCCGCACCCTTGACCCCGTCTTCACCCATGCCGGCCGCACCTGGACCGTCGACGAATACATGGCGACCTACCGAGTCTCCGGGCTTCTGGTGATCCGCGATGGCCGGGTCCTCCTGGAGAAGTACGGTCTGGGACGCAGGCCGCAGGATCGCTGGACCTCCTTTTCCGTGGCCAAGTCGGTGACAGCCATACTGGTCGGGGCCGCCATCCAGGACGGCCGGATCAAGAGCCTCCAGACCCCGGTCACGGACATTCTCCCCGAGCTGAGGGGATCCGCCTACGATGGGGTCACCCTCCGCCAGCTCCTGATGATGAGTTCCGGCGTCCGCTGGAGCGAAGACTACAGTGACCCCAATTCCGACGTCGCCAAGGGCCCCACAGAAGGCGTCAAGCTGGCGCAGGGACAGCCCGGACTGAATCCCGTGGTCGCCTACATGCGCACCCTTCCGCGGGCCCACGCCCCGGGAACCAAGTTCAACTACAACACCGGCGAGACCGACCTCGTGGGCATCCTCCTGGCCCGGGCGGTCGGCATGGGCCTTGCCGACTACGCGTCCGAGAAGATCTGGAAGCCCTATGGCATGGAGATGGAGGGCGCCTGGGTGACGGATCCGGGCGGGCTGGAGCGAGGCGGGTGCTGCATCTCCATGACCTTGCGTGACTACGGCCGCGTGGGCCAGTTCGTCCTCGACGAGGGTGTGATCGACGGGCATCCCGTCCTGCCGCCCGGCTGGGCGCTGGAAGCCACCAGCAAGCAGATCGAGAACGGCCAGGCCGGGTATGGCTACTTCTGGTGGATGCAGCCCAATGGCGCCTATCAGGCGACGGGAATCTTCGGCCAGTCCATCACCACCTTCCGCGAGGACCGGATCATCATTGTCGTGAACTCGGCCTGGCCCAAGTCTGGCGGGCCGGATCTGCGTGATGGGCGCACCGCCCTGATCAATGCGCTCCGGCAGGCGGCCATCGCCCCCGCGCCCTGAGTCCCATCCGTCGCCCCATGGGGCGCTTGCATTTGCCCGTCTGTCGGGGGACTTTCGGTCCAAGCCCTCCTGAGCGGGGCGAGAGTGGAGGATGACAAGACCATGGGCTGGAATTTCGGAGACATCCTGGACGCGGTCGGCCCCAACGTATCCCCAGAGGCGTCGGCCTTCATCCATGGCCAGCGGGTGATCAACTGGGGCGACGCCGTCCGGACAACGAACAACATGGCCCGGGGGCTGATCGCCCGGGGCGCCCGGCCTGGCGACAAGATCGCCATCTACATGCGCAATCGTCCTGAGTATCTGCTGGCCGTCGCGGCCGGGTGGAAGGCGCGCCTGACCCACGTCAACGTGAACTACCGCTACACGCCCGAGGAAGTCTGGTACATTTTCGACAATTCCGACGCTCAGACAGTGGTTTACGCCAGCGAGTTCAGAGATGCGGTCGCTGAGATCCGGCCCCGTTTGCCCAAGGTGAAGACCTGGGTCGAGGTCAGCGAAGACAGCCAGGTCGCCCCCTTTGCAGAGCGCTTCGAAGCCCTGGGAGAGGAGGGTAACGGCGGCCCGCTGGACATCCAGAGGTCCGGCGATGACCAGTTCTTCATCTACACCGGGGGCACCACGGGCATGCCCAAGGGTGTGATGTGGACCCACCACGACATGCGGGAGATCACCCTTCAGGCGGCCCGCAAGTTGGGACCGGTGCCTGAGACCCTTGAGGAGCTCGCCGAAGCCACCCGACGCATGCCGGTGGGCGCGCGCATCCTGCCGGCCCCGCCCCTGATGCACGGCACGGGCCTGCTGACCTCAATGGGTACGATGATGGCGGGCGGCTGCGTGATCACTCTGGAGAAGCCGACCTTCGATGCAGAGGAACTGCTGACGGCGATCGACGCCCACAAACCCCAGACCCTGGTGATCGTGGGCGACTCCTTCGGCAAGCCGATCCTGAACGCCCTGAACGCGGCGCCGGGCCGCTACGATGTCTCCAGCATCCTGACCATCGTCTCCTCCGGCGTCATGTGGAGTCACGAGGTCAAGAAGGGCATGCTCGAGCACATGCCCCAGGCCATGCTGAGCGACGGCTTCTCCTCCTCCGAAGCCCTGGGCATGGGCAACTCCATCATGACCAGGGACTCCGAGGTCCAGACCGCCAAGTTCATGCTGGGTGAGCGCTGCAAGGTGTTCGACGAGAACGACCAGCCGGTGGAACCGGGCTCGGGCAAGTCGGGCATGGTGGCCATCGGCCCGCCCAACCCGCTCGGCTACTACAAGGACGACGAGAAGACCGCCCGGACCTTCCGGACCATCAACGGCGTCCGCTATTCCATCCCGGGCGACTGGTGCATCGTCGAGGCGGACGGCACCCTGACCCTGCTTGGGCGGGGCTCAGCCTGCATCAATACCGCCGGGGAGAAGGTCTTCCCCGAGGAGGTGGAGGAGGCGTTGAAGACCCATCCCAGCGTCGATGACGCTCTGGTGGTGGGCTTGCCCGACGAGAAGTGGGGCCAGGCGGTGACCGGCGTGGTCCGGCTCTCCGAGGGCGCGAACCTGGACGAGGAGGCTCTGCGCGCCCACGTCCGCAAGAGCCTCGCCGGCTACAAGACCCCGAAGCGGGTGGTCTCCACGGACCAGTCGATCCGGGCCAGCAACGGCAAGGCCGACTACGCCACGGCCAGGAAGATCGCCGAGACCACTCTCACCTGAGCGGGCCGGTCAGCGCCTGCGGATCTCCATCGGGTAACCGGGGCGCGAGGCCCCCGCCGCCCGGTCGAGGTCGGTCCATCCGGAGGCGTCGCCCGCCAGGGTGGCGCGCCAGAAGGCCGATTGCAGGGCGCGGAGCCGGCTTGCCGTCCGGCCCAGGACAGGGTCGCTGTCCGGGGCGTCGAAGTCGCCATGGCGGAAGCCGTCCAGCACGGCGGCGTACTTGCGGCCGGGCAGGGCGCGATTGAAGGCCTCCAGTCGCCAGTCCGGCGTCTCCCCCGCCGCGCCGAAATCGCGGCTGCCGGTGACGCTGAAGAGGGGCAGGGACATACGGTCGAAGGCGCCGGGCCTGAGGCCCAGTCGGCCGCTGCCCTGGCCGCTGATCGCCAGGCCGCTGCGGAAGCCCGACGGAAGGGGGGGCGGCGGCTCGGGCGACAGCCGTGCACCGCAGAGCACCAGGGTCAGGTAGGCGCCGAAGGAGTGGCCAGCCATGCCTATGCGCGTCGGGTCGATACGCGCACGCACTGCGGCGGGAAGGCGGTCATCCCGTTTGCGCACGAGGCCGAGCAGGAATCCGATGTCCGCCAGGCGGCTGCGAAGGAAGACCGGCCGCTCCATCACCTCCGTCAGGGGTGGGCCGCCCGGGCGACCGACCATGGCGGCGGCCAGGGCCTGGCGCACAGCCAGGGCGTCCTCGGCCGGGAGCGTGGGGTCGGGGACCTGGACCGAGTCCGTGTGGGTGGGATGGATGACCACGACCCCCCGGGTCGCCCAGTATCGGCCGGCCTCCCCAAAGGCGGAGAGGGACCCCCCGAAGCCATGGCTGAACAGGACGACAGGCCAGGGCCCGGCGGCCGCCGGCATGTGAATCCGGGTCGCAATTGTCCGTCCCCGCGCAGGGTCGACCAGGTCGATCCGCTCCAGGGTCCGGACGGGGGGCTGGAGATCGGCGGGGACAGCGAGAGCGGGGGCGGCCTGCAGCAGGCGACGGCGAGTGATCATGCTCGGCATCTTGCCGCTGTCACGGACACGGCGCCAGCCTCAACGAGGGCTGGCGCCAGCAATGAGCGTCCGCTACTCGGGACCCCGGGAGACCGAATATGTCAGAGACCCATGGAACGCCCTTTCGGCGCATGATGGAATCCCTCGCGCCAGAGGCTGGTGGCCTGGCCATCGACCTGCCGGGGGATTGGCTGCAAGGCCGCACCGCCTATGGCGGGCTGACCGGCGCCCTCTGCGTTGAGGCGGCGGGGCGCCTCCATCCCGACCTGCCGCCCCTGCGCGACGCCCACTTCGCCCTGGCGGGGCCCGCCTCCGGGCGACTGGTCGTTCAGGCCAATGTGGTCCGCCAGGGCAGGTCGGCCGTGGTCATCGAGGCTTCGGTGACGGGAGACGCCGGCCCCGCCGCCCGCGCCCTCCTGACCTACGGGGCTGGCCGCGACTCCAGGGTCCTGCATATGGGCGCCGGGCCGCCCGCCGTTCCGGGCCCCGAGGCCTGTTCCGCCTTCTTCGACGCGGACCGCAAGCCAGGTTTCGCCCACCACTTCGATGTGCGCCTGGCCGGCGGCGCCCGGCCCATGACCCCCGGGGCCGAGCCCAGGATCGCAGTCTGGATCCGCCACGGCGACGGCGAGACTCCCGGCGGCCTTCCCGCCCTGGTGGCCCTGGCCGACGCTGTTCCCTCGCCCGCCCTGGTGCTGTTTCCCGAGTTCGCCCCCTTCAGCACGATGGCCTGGTCCCTGAACCTCACCTCGGCGGCGCCCTCCAGCGCCTCAGGCTGGTGGCTCCTCGACAGCCGGATCGATGCCGCCGGCGGCGGCTACGCCGCGCAGGACATGAGCCTGTGGAACGACGCCGGTCACCTGGTCGCGCGCGCCCGGCAGATGGTCGCCCTATTCATCTGACGGGGTCCAGCCCCAGCCAGGTCCGCGCCCTCGGCAGGCGGCGCAGCACCAGGAACTCGACCAGGCCCACAACGACGAGGCTGACGCCCAGGACGGGCATGAAGACCCCGAGGGCCAGGATGGCGACGCCCACGGCCCTGGCCGCATTCCGGTTGGCCAGCCGCTCCGGCGCCCCAAGGACGCCCAGGGGCCCGCGCCGGCGCCACATGATGACTCCGCTCACCGACAGCAGCACCAGGCCCGATGCCGCAAAGAGGCCAAGCAGCTGGTTGGCCAGCCCGAACAATTGGCCCTCATGCGCGGCGATGCCGTAGCCGATGGCCTGGTCGATCGGGTGCTTGTCCCCGAAGTCCTCCCGGCCTGTCACGGCGCCCGAGGCGGGATCCAGGGTCAGCACCACCCGCTGCGGCCGGTTCGGCGTCTCCGACCTCACGGTCCAATCCGGAGAGGACCGCCAGCCGCCGCCAGGGGAGGGCGGGGCGATGAGGACCGGCGGCGGCAGACCCAGCCCGGCAGCCGCTTCCGCCATCCGGTCCAGGGACGGATCTGCGGCCCGGATCTTCTGGTCCGCCGGCGCGTTATGTGCGGCGTGTGGGTCCGAACGTTCGGACTTGCGGCCTGAGGACCATTCCTGCGAGGCGGCCAGGGTTCCCGTCACCCGGCGAACCTCCTTGAAGGCGTCATTCCAGACCGTGGTCCAGGGCAGGCCTGTGAGCAGCAGAAACAGGGCGAGCCCAGAAACCCAGAAGCCAGTGACCGCGTGCAGGTCTCGCCAGGCCAGGCGTCCGCCGAGGCCCAGCCGGGGCCAGAGGACCCCGCCGGGCTCTCGACCGCCGCGCGGAAACCAGAGGACGAGGCCGGTAAGGATCATCACCATCGCCCATCCGGCGGCCAGCTCGACGAGGAGAGAGCCCCGCTCGCCCATCAGGAGTTCGCCGTGGATCGTCTTGATCACCTCCATCGGCCGGTCGGTCTCCCGCTGGAGGGACAGGACCACATTGGCTTCTGGATGGACGAAGGCGATCAGCGGTCCGTCCGGCGTGGAAAGGGTGATCCGGGCAGCATCCCCCGGGCGTGAACGGACTTCGTAGAACCGGAGCCTGGAGCCTTCGGGCGCCGCCGCGAGGGCGGCGTCAACCTGGGCTTGGGCGCTCCGGGGACCGCCTTCCATGACCAGATGGTCGAAGGGACGATCCAGGAAGGCCTCCACCTGGGGCTTGAACAGGTAGGCTGCCCCGGTCAGCGAAAGGACGATCACGAAGGGAATGCAGAACAGACCGGCGTAGAAGTGCCAACGCCAGACCGTCCGGTGGGCGAGTATGGCCTTGCGCTCGGCGCCGTGCAGGGACCCGGGCTCGGTCATCGCGCTCACCACCGGCTCTTGAGGTCGACCACGAAGGTCCGTTGGGGCAGGGGGTGAGAGACATAGGCCTGGTCGTTCAGCAGGTTATCGACGCCAACGCCCAGTTCCGCATGCGGGCTGATCGCCAGGGTGAAGCGGCCGTCCATGGTGAAGTACTCCGTCTGGAACCCGTAGGCGTCGCCTCGCGACAGTCCGAAGAGGTCGGAGTTCGGACGGGTGGCGTAGCGCCATCCGAGGGAGGCCCGCGCGGAGTCGCTCACCCGGTACCGGATCGAGCCATTGGAGCGCCATTCCGGGATCCGCGGGAACATCTGTCCCTCCGCCGCAGGCGCCGAGGCGTTGCGAAGCGTCCGGGCGTCCATCCACGAGAGGTTGGCGTCGATGTCGAGACCCTCGACGCCCACATCCCGGGCCTCCGCGATGAGCTCGACGCCCACCTGCCGGACCCGGTCGACATTCTTGTAGGATGAAACCACCTGGCCGAAGGGATTGAGACCCTGGAAGCTGAAGATGGCGTCGTGGACGTCCTGCAGGAAGACTGAGCTCGTCACCCGGACGTCGCCGAAGCTGCGCCTCAGGATGAGGCTGGCGTCAAAGGATGTCTCCGGCTTCAGGTTGGGATCGAAGCTCTGCGGATCGATCTGCTGGGTGATGTCGTCAATGCGTCCCTGGAAAAGTTCGCCCACTGTCGGGAAACGGGTCGCTGTGCCCAGGCTGAGCTGGACCTCCCAACCCGCCGCCAGCGGGCCCTGGAAGCTCAGCTTGGGGCTGACGGCGCTGTCGGTCCGCTCCGGATAGTCGTCGTCCACCCGGCGACCGGCGACCTGCTTGCCGATACCGCCATCGTGCGCCTTCCAGGCGTCGTAGCGGATGCCTGCGGTCAGGCTGTAGTCGCCTGGCAGAAAGATCTCGTCTTCGACGAAGGCCCCGAAGGTCGTCGTCTTCCCCCAGGTGGAGGCTGAGAAGACCGGATTGGAGGCGTTCTTCCACGCCGTGGTGCTGAAGGTCTCGGACCTTGTCTCATAGAGGTTGGCGTCTGCCCCGAAGGCGACGGCGTGATCGCCGAACGTCCTCTCCAGGGTCACGGCGCCCGTCCACCATCCGGGTTCCCGGGCCTGGGTCTGTGTCCCCGCGCCGTTGACCAGCCCCGTCGCCATGTCGCGAGAGGTCCGCCCATCCTGGCTCGCGATCCAGTATCGCGAGACGTTGGCCGACACCGCCCAGCCGACAGCGTCGCCGCCCGCCCGCAGGCCGGCGAGATACTCGGTTCGACGGGTCAGGGACTGGGTGAGGCCGGTCGCGTTCCAGGTTCGACCGCCGAAGGCTACGCGACCCTGCCAGACCGGTGATCCGCCAGCGTCCTTGAGGAAGGTCCGCGTATCTGTCAGGTCCTGATCGGTCAGCCAGGCGAAGCCCAGGGCCTCCAGGCGCCAGCCATTGTCCATCTCCCAGCCGGTCCTGACCCGAAACTGGTTCTGGATGACGCGGACGGGGGAGGCGGCGCCGAAAACCGGGGTCGCCAACCTGGGATCGACATAGGCGCCTGTCACCGCCGTCCCCGTCCCGGTCGCCGCTGACAACAGGTTGTATGTCATGGATTGCCCGGTGTTTTCGAAGCGCCTGAACCCCGCCCGCAGGCTGAACGGCGAGTTCTCAGGCTTCCAGGACAGGCCGCCCTCTGCGCTGTAACCTTGGAAGGCTTCGTCGAAACCGTACTCCTTGAAGGGCATGGTCATGACCTGGGACTGGCCGTAGACCTCGTTCCGCTCGGGCGCCCGGGTGGTGACCGAGATCACCCCGCCCATGGAATTGCCGCCGTAGCGCGCCGAGTAGGGACCGTAGACGATGTCGAACTGACGCACCTCAGCCGGCCCGACGACGTTCCATTTGGGCGGAAAGTCCCATCGGTTGCCCAGGAAGTTGGAGACGACGAAGCCGTCGACGAGGACCAGGGTCCGGGCGCTCTGGACCGTGTTGGCGCCCCGCAGGGCCACCACGGCGTTGTCGTCGCCCGCAAACCGCTTCCGGACGAAGAAGTTGGGCGCATACTTCATCAGGTCTTCGACATTGACGGCGTTCACCGCTCGGAACTCGGCCTCGCCGAGGGAGACGGACAGTCCCCTGGGCTGGACGGTGATGGGCCGGTCGCCCTGTCCGACGATGATGACGGCGTCAATCTCGGGGGCTTCGGCGACGGCGTCCGAGGCGTGAACGGACACGGGAGCTGCGGCGACCGCGAGGGCCGCCAGAAGGGCGCGGCGCGAAGCGCCGGCGCGAAGGAGGGCGTTCATGGAGGATCTCTCGACTGAATGTCAGGCAGGGCCGGGCGAAGCTGGCCGGGGCGACAGGGTCAGACGAGGGAGGGGGGACCGGTCTTGGGGGGAGGCGGCGCCGGAAGCCCCAGGCCGGGGCGCTGGTGTTCCGTCCTGACGCCAGGGTGTGCGGTGGGCGCCGGCCAGGGCGCCGGAACCGGCAGAAGAACGGACTCGGTCGGTGTGAAGGCCGCCGTCGCCGCGAAGGCGCACGGGGAATCCGAAGCGCCCCTTCCGGCGTCCGGGCCTGTCCCTTCGTCGCTAAGCGGGGCCACCATGGCCCCCTGGCCGGTGCAGAGGGTCATCTGCAACCCGCCGCCGGGCGTCTCGGCGAACATCACGCCCGCCGGAACGACAATGCGCATAGCCAGGGCCAGGACCACCAGGACGGGGGCCGCCCGGCGAAGCATCCAGATGAGGCCCGCGATGCGCATGGCGCGCTTCCTAAGCTACAACCGGACGGCCTGTCCATCGGGGTCCGCTGGGACCGTCTCCGTTGTCTCTGGCGGACTTCCGGGACAGAGTGGGGCGATGCTGAACCCCGCGCCTGGAGGCCCCGTCCGCCGTCGCGCCGACGCGGTGCTCGTCGCGCGACGGTTGGCGCCCAGCCGCGCCCAGGCGCGGGCGGCCATCGAGGCCGGCGGGGTGACCGCTGACGGTCGCCATGTGACGCGTGCTTCGGACCTCATCGCAGAGGACGCCGAGATCACCTTCCGGGCCGCCTTCGAGGAGGTCAGCCGGGCGGCGGGCAAGCTGAAGGGCGCCCCGGGCTTTGCCGACGCCCCGCTGGAGGGCGCCATCGTGCTGGACATCGGGGCCTCCACCGGCGGCTTTACGGAGGTCTGCCTCAACCGGGGCGTCGCCCGGGTCTACGCCGTGGATGTCGGCCGCGGGCAGCTTCACCCGCGACTGGCCGCCGATCCGCGGGTGATCAGCCTGGAGGGCGTCGACGCGCGGCGTCTGGACCGGGAGTGGATCCCCGAACCGCCCGACGTGGTGGTCTGCGACGCCAGCTTCATCGGGCTGGCCAAGGTCCTGCCGGCGGCCCTCGACCTGGCCCGGCCCGGGGCCTGGCTCTTCGCCCTGGTCAAGCCGCAGTTCGAGGTGGGGCCCGAGCGGGTCGGTAAGGGAGGCGTGGTCCGCGACGAGGCCGCGCGAACAGCGGCGCTTCAGTCCGCCTGCGCCTTCCTGGAGGTCTCGGGCTGGCGGGTTTCGCAGACTGCGGTGAGTCCCGTTACGGGCTCGGACGGCAACCTCGAATACCTGGTCACCGCCCGGAAGGGCTGATCACTCCCGCCCGCTGGCCCGCCAGATGCCGTCTGCATTCCGGCAGACCTCGAACTGGCGGGGTTGGCCATCCTGGGGCGACTGCTGGACCCAGCGGCAGTTCTCGCGGCTGTAGTCGGTCTGGGTGACCTGGGGCGGATAGTCGATGCAGGTGACCGATCCCCGGCCGACGCCGTAGCCGATCCCCGCGCCCGCGGCGGCGCCGATCACCGTCCCGGTGGTCTTGTTGCCCTTGCCGGCGATGGCCCGGCCCAGCAGGGCGCCGCCAATCCCGCCGATCACGGCGCCGGTGGTCCCGGCCTCCTTCTTCTTCTGCTTGCAGATGTCTCCGCTGCCGAAATCGCCTGGGGGCGGATTGGCGCGCACCGGGGTTGTGGTGACGCCGGAAAGCAGGATGGCGACGGCGGTCGCGGCGATGTACTGGCGCATGCGTCAGCTCCCTCTCGAAGAGGGTTCAGGGTATGCGACAGGTCGTCGATTGCAAGGCCAAGACGAGGGCTCCCCGCCGGGCGTCGAACCGGTCTAAGATCATCCGGTGCCCCCTCGCAGACCCTCCCCGCCGCCCGCGCCGCCTCCTGAGGGTCTCCTCACTGTCGAGTCCGTGGGGGGGGAGGGGGACGGTGTGGTGCGCACCGCCGAGGGCCGCCTCCTGCATGTCCCCGGAGCGCTTCCCGGCGAGGTGATCCGCCTTGGCGCCGGAAGCGACGGACCTGTCCTTGTTTCCGTGGACCGGGCCAGTCCTGACAGGCGTGCGCCGCCCTGCCCCCACTTCGGAACCTGCGGCGGATGTGCGCTTCAGCACTGGGATGGCGCCGCCGCCCTGGCCTGGAAGGTGGGCCGGCTGAGAGCGACTCTGGCCCTCGAGCGGCTGGAGACGGACATCCTCCCGGTGGTCACGACGGCGCCCGGCGGCCGGCGACGCGCCGCCCTCCACGCCCGCCGGGGCCCCACCCGCACGGAGGCGAGGATCGGCTTCAAGGCCCGACGGTCCTGGAGCCTGGTGGAGCTGTCGGACTGCGCCGTGCTCGATCCGGCCATCACCCAGGCTCTTCCCCTGCTCCGGCGCCTGGCCGCGCCCCTGCTGGAGCATCCCAAATCGGCCCCCGCCCTGCACGTGACGGTGACGGATACCGGCCTCGACATCGACGTCACCGGGGTTGAGGCGCGATCCGGCGGCCTGTCCGCGGACGCCCGCCAGCTGGCGGCGGAGGTGGCGGGTCAGGGCGACATCGCCCGCCTCACCCTCGCCGGGGACATTCTCTTCCAGCAGCGCCAGCCCGTCGTCCGCCTGGGGCGGGCGAGGGTGGTCCTTCCGCCCGGCGCCTTCCTGCAGGCGGCGCCCGTCGCCGAGGCGGCCATGGCGGCGGAGGCTGTCGCCGCCGCCGATGGCGCCCGGAGGATTGCAGACCTGTTCTGCGGCGTGGGCACCTTCACCTTTCCCCTGGCGGAGGTCGCGCCCGTTCTGGCGGCGGACGGCTCTGCCCCCGCCATCGCCGCCCTGGTCGCCGCCGTCGCCACGGCGCCCGGCCTGCACGGGATCACCGCCGAGACCCGGGACCTGTTCCGCCGGCCGGTTGCAGCGGCGGAGCTGCGTCGCATCGACGTCATCGTCTTCGATCCGCCCCGCGCCGGCGCCATCGCCCAGACAGCCGAGATCGCCCAGTCGGGCGCGGCCCGGGTGGTGGGCGTCTCCTGCAATCCCGCCACCTTCGCCCGGGACGCCCGGCGGCTGGTCGACGAGGGATTCCGGCTGGAGCGCGTCCGGCCCGTGGACCAGTTCCTGTGGTCGCCCCACCTCGAGCTGGTCGCAGTCTTCAGCCGCTGAGGCCTGCGCCTTGCCCGAGGCCCCCGAAACGGGCAGAAGCAAGGGGGCAAAGGGGAGATGGCCGGCATGACCGCAGAGGCGGGGGAAGACCGTCGCTCGGCGGTTCGTCGGGACACCGCGGCCCTCTTCGCCCTGGCCTGGCCGGTCGTGATCTCGCGGCTGGGCATGATGACGATGGGCCTTAGCGGCGTCATCGTCGTGGGGCGCTATTCCGCGGTGCAGCTGGGCTGGCACGCCATTGCCTGGGCGCCGACCACCATCGTCCTTGTCGTCGGAACCTCCCTGCTCGGCGGGGTCCAGGTGATGACCGCCCGGGCGATCGGCGAGGGACGCCCGCAGGACACCGGCGCCGTGCTGCGAAGGGGTCTGGTCTATGGCGCCAAGGTCGGTGTCCTGGCGGCCCTGGCCCTCTTCTTTCTGGGGCCGCCCATCCTCGGTCTGCTGCAGCTGCCCGACGACCTGGTGGCCGGGGCGACCCCGCCGCTGAAGATCTTCGCCCTCTCCATGCCCTTCTTCGTCATCGGCTCGGCCTGCTCGGCCTGGCTGGAGGGCCTGGGGCGGCCACGCATCGGCGCCGTCCTGATGTGGATGGCGAATGTGGTGAACCTTCTGGCCCTCCTCGTGCTGGTTCCGGGAACATTCGGTCTGCCCGCACTTGGCGCCGCCGGCGCCGCCACCGCCACCCTCATCGCCCGGGCCATGCTGACCCTCGCCCTGGCGGTCTTCATCCTGCGGATGCCGGAGGCCCGCAGACTGGGTGTCTTCTCACCCACCCCGCGCGCGCCGCAGGCGGCCTCAGAGCAGACCCGTATCGGCCTGGGCGCCGGCGCCTCGGGCTTCTTCGAGATGGCGGCCTTCGCCGGCATGAACGTCATCGCCGGCTGGCTCGGGACCCTCCAGGTCGCGACCTGGAGCATCGTCGTCAATGTCATCTCCGTGGCCTTCATGGTCCCGCTGGGCATCGCCACGGCGGTCTCAGTCCTGGTGGGCCGGGCCTACGGCGCCGGGGACGCCGCCGGAATCCGCCGGATCAGCCTGATCGCCTACGGGGCGACCACCGCCTTCTGCGTGGTCGTCAGCCTTGTCATCTGGCTCGGGGCCGAGCTGATCGCCAGCGGCTACACGACCGATGCCGCGACCCTCGCCATGGCCGTACCGGCCATGGTCCTGTGCGCCGCCGTCATTCTCCCGGACGCGCTCCAGGTGGTGATCGCCCAGTCCCTGCGCGCCCGCGGGGATATCATGATCCCCACGCTCACCCATTTCGTCAGTTACGTCCTGGTCATGGCGCCGCTCGCCTGGGCCCTGGCTCTGCCCGGGGGGCGCGGCGTGAACGGAATTGTCGAGGGGGTGGCCCTGGCCAGCGTCCTGTCAGCCGGCCTCCTGATGGCCCGCTTCCTCCTCCTGTCGCGGAGGCCCGTGGGGTGACCGGCGGCGGAGGCTTCGGGACGTTCCGGTTGACCTCAGGCGCGTCTCAACACCCTTAGGTTACCCGCCCGCATGGCGTGCTCGCCAGCCAATGGAGTGAAGATGACCGACACGATCTGTGAGGGCCGGCGCATCCGCCTGCGAAAGCTGTCCCACGAAGATCTGGCGCAGGTCAGTCGCTTCGCCTTCACGGCGTCGATCGTCGAGCCGCTCGACGATCCTGCGGCCTTGGCTACGGCGCATGCGGTCGCGGGATTTTGGACGGCAGATGCAGGGGCCGTGGCGATTGTCGCTCGGGAGTCAGGCCGGCTGTTGGGAACCTCGCAGTTCTACCGGCCAGGCCCGTGTGTGCATGGGTACGAGCTCGGGTACATCATCCACGATCCGGCGAACTGGGGGCAGGGCTACGCGGCGGAGGCGGTGCGCCTATTCAGCGATTATCTCTTCGAGGTCCGGCCCGCCGCGCAGCGCCATCAACTGATGATCGAGACTTGGAACACCCGCTCGTGGCGGCTCGCAGAACGTTGCGGGTTCGTGCGCGAGGGGTTGATGCGCACCTCCGGCCTTGGGGGCGAAACGCCGGCCGATAGCTTCATCTATGGCCGCACCCGCAACGACTGGTGGCAGGAGGGCGAAAGCCCCGTCAGTCTCGGCGGGTTAGCGCGCCAGCCCGCCGAGACGGTTCGGACCTAGCGCGACGGCGTCGGCTACGACATCGCCAGCTTCACGCCCGAGGGCCGGCCCCGACTGGTTGAGGTCAAGACCACGAATGGGTGGGAGCGTTCGGCCTTCCACATCAGCCCCAACGAGCTGGACGTGGCCAATGACAACCGCGAGTCCTGGCGCCTCGTGCGGATCTGGAACTTCGCCCGCGAGCCCCGCGCCTTCGAGCTGGCGCCGCCCCTGGACGCTCATGTCCGCCTGACCCCGACAAGCTTCCTGGCCACGTTCGGCTAAAGGCTGAGGCGGCCTCCACAGACCCCGTCAATTGCGCGCTCCAAGGGAGAGCTCCCCGCGAAGCGCGGCGAGGGAAGCTACGGCGATTCCGTTGACCCCCTCCGGCCCGCTGCGCGGTCCACCTCCCCCTTGGGGCAGGGCTATTGCATATGGACTCCGCCTATCGAACGACTTGCGTATGCAAGATTTTCTCGATCGAAAAGCCGGGAACTAAACAAGAACAGTAGCCGCTTCCGGGATAACAGCCGCTCACCCGTTCCGGTTCCTTTTCCGAGGCCCCGCCATATGCGATTCCCCTGCCCCTTGGGGGAGGAATGACTCAGCAATTGCTCCCCATCAGGGGGAGCTGTCAGCGAAGCTGACTGAGGGGGTCAACGGCCTCACGGCTTACCCCCTGGTCTGCTTGGCTGCGACCGGTTCAGGGGATGCTGACGCCTAGCCCTCGACCCCCAGGATCCAGCCTTCCTCGCGTTCCGCGTCGGCCGCGACCTCGGGGCTGAGGGCCTTGCCGGGGCCAAAGACGGCGCCCAGCTTTCCGGACTCGTCCAGGCGGGCGAAGTGCTCGGCGGTGGCGCGGACCTGGGCCAGATCCTTCACCTCGCCAGGTCCGGGCTGGGCCTTGTAGAGGGAGGGATAGACCTCTGCGGCCACCACTTCGACCCCCGCCAGGTCGGCCTCGGCCAGGTTCCGGAAGCCGGTCTCGAAGGGCCAGATCCGGAAGCCCTCGCCCCGGGCCGCCTGCAGCCGGCGCACGAAGGGAATGCCCAGCAGGGCCTGACCGCCCACCGATCCGTTGTAGTAGAGCTTCCAGATCGAGGCCGCCTTGGCCGCCGCGTCGGCGTGGCGGAACTCGGGCAGGTCGCCCGGACCATGCTCCCGGGTGCGCTTGGGCTGGAGGGTGGTCAGGGCGTCCTTGGGCGGGCAGCCCCAGAAGGGAAAGGGGCCGCCGGTCATGCGCCGGTTGATCTCCGAGCCCACGCCAAAGCGGTTGTTGGTGTTGTCCGGCTTGTCCTTGACCATCCGGTCGAGCTGGTCCCAGGCCGCGCGCCAGGGCGCCTCGCCCGGAAGGTTCAGGGCGGCCGCGAAGCCCCGCGGGAAGCCCAGAGGGAAGTCGAAGCCCAGCAGGGCGCGTTCGGAGCGCTTGCGGAAGTCATCGAGGAGCACGTTGAGCCTCTTCTCGGCCTCCGCCCGGGTCGGCGGGTTGAAGGCCTCGAAGGTCAGGCGGAAGCGGACATCCCGCTTCATCACCCCGATCCAGACGGAGTCCGCCCCGGTGGTCGGCTTGGCGGCGGCGCTCCAGTCGACGATGACGTAGGCGTTGAACAGGCGGGACACGGGCGGGCTCCGGTTTGTGCTGCCCTCTCTTTAGCCGTTGGCAGGACCTGCGCCAACGGGCGGTCTTGGTCTGCGAAGGCGACCATGGGAGTGTGCGCCCGATGCGGAAAGGACCCTGCCATGACCGACGCCCTGCGCACCCCTGACGACCGTTTCATCAACCTGCCCGACTTTCCCTGGGCGCCGCGCTACATCGATGATCTTCCGGGTTACGAGGGTCTCCGGTGCGCGGTGATCGACGTGGGCGGCGGCCCTGGCGCTCCGGCCGACCCGCCCACCTTCCTCTGCCTGCACGGCGAGCCGACCTGGAGCTATCTCTACCGGAGGATGATCCCGGTCTTTCTGGCGTCGGGCGCCCGGGTCGTCGCCCCGGATCTGTTCGGCTTCGGGCGGTCGGACAAGCCGGTCGATGACGCCGTCTACGGATTCCATTTTCATCGGCGGATGCTGCTGGCCCTGGTGGCGCGGCTGGACCTGCGGAACATCACCCTGGTGGTCCAGGACTGGGGCGGGATCATCGGATTGACCCTGCCGGTGGACGCCGGCTTCCGGGGCCGGCTCGCCCGGCTCATTGCGATGAACACCACCCTGGCGACGGGGACCCCGCCCTCGGAAGGCTTCCTGGCCTGGCGGGCCTACGCCAAGGCCAATCCCGACCTGGCGGTCGGCGCCCTGATCGGCCGCGGGACGCCTCACCTCACCGAGGCCGAGCGCGCCGCCTACGACGCCCCCTTTCCGGACATCCGCTACAAGGCCGGCGTCCGGGCCTTTCCCGAGCGGGTGATGACCGACCCGGGCATGGAGGGCATAGAGGAGAGCCTGGCGGCCAAGGCGTTCTGGGCCCGGGACTTCAGGGGGCCGGTCTTCATGGCCGTTGGCGGGGCCGACATGGTGCTGGGCCCACCCGTGATGGAAGACCTGCGCCGAAGCCTGCCCACCTGTCCCGAGCCCATGCTCATTCCCGAGGCGGGACACTTCGTGCAGGAATGGGGCGGCCCCGTCGCCGAGGCCGCGCTCCGGTCTTTCAGGGGGCTTTAGAGACTCGAAAATGAACACAAGTGATCGGGCGTCCCTTTGCGTGCACAACTTTCCGAAGCAATCAAGCGTACCCTCAATTCACGCGATGTTAATGTCCCTTCGTGGTTTATTGTGACAGTTTCCGCTTTCCGTTGCCCGTGTTTAAGGGCTTAATTCAAAGCTGACCTTGCCGGTAGAAAGCCGCAGAAAGGAACAGGCGATGAGTACGGTCTCTTCTGTGAGCACGGTTTCCGTGCCCGCCCCGGTCGTTTCCAGGACTGCAGCCTCCGTGC
>JADCAS010000017.1 GCA_020401865.1 Phenylobacterium sp.
GCGTCCTCAGGCTCTCTTGACTATTTTGTATTGCTCGACGGATTGCCGCTGTCGTGCTGGCGCTCCCGTGAAGAACTTGGCCCATAATGCATCCTTCCATTCCTGCATGGATAATGCACCATCAAACTCCGGGACCAAACAGTCGAGCTGGCCGTCGAACCAGGCCTGACGGCGGTTCAGGACGTCGGGGCGGCTCTGCTCGTCCGCGTGCGCCGACTTTTTTTGAGCGTGATCCGGCGACGCCCGAAGAACCGCCACAGGCTCGACACGCTGGTCGCCACGCCCTGCCGGGCCAGGGCCTCCCGCAGCTCGGCCAGGGTGATGTCGCTCTTGCGCTCGACCAGGCCCAGGATCAGGTCGGCATGGCCTTCGATCCGCCCGGAGCGCCGATCCCCGCCCAGAGGCCCCGGCCGCACGTCGCCCTGTCTGCGGACCCGCGAACGCCAGCGGATCGCGCTCGCTGCGCTGACCCCGAACCGGGCCGCCGCCTGACGGCACGACATCCCGCCCTCAATCGCGGCGATCACACGATCCCGCAGATCTACCGAAAGCGCCTTGCTCATCCATGCTGGCCTCCGTCCCCAGCATGAAGGTTGAATCAGAACCCGGCCCCCTTGGGAATCCCCCGAGATTCAATCAGGTCGCAAAGTGCTCTAGAGTTTGGACTTGAAGAAAGCCCAGGCGATCTCTGCGAACTCGACATCGCGGTTCTGTGATCCGCTCTCCGGCGTAGTGGGGACCAGGACCTTCTGGCTTGCGACAGGATGACCGGCCCCATCCATCCGCCACCATTCGACGTCAGACGCTCCAGAGTAGACCAGCCTGTTGGCCGGCCCGGCATCGGAGGGGTCGCCATTGAAGACAGTCTCGACAGGGGTCCCCGTAGCGCCGTTCGCCTGGCGCCAGACGTCACGGGTCGCCTCAGCGCTGATCACCTGGCCCCGGGTGCAGTTTCCGCCCAGGTTGGCCACGCAACCACCTGCATAGGGCATGGCCGGATCCGCCGTCCCGTGCACCATGAGGACTGGTAGCCGCCGTGGCGGGGAGGCGCTGCAGGCGCCCGTCTTGGGGCTCTTGGCCATATTCCCGTTTGAAGACGCCACCGCAGCGACATTGGCAGGTCCGGCGAGGGCGTAGGAGAGGGTCATCTGCGCACCGTTTGAGCCTCCCGCCATGAAGACCTTGGATGTCGGCAGACCATACGCGGTGCGAAGCTGCTCGATCAGGGCGTTGAGGAAGCCGATATCGTCCGCATTGCTGGAAGTCTGGTTGTCAGACCTGCAGTCATTCCAACCGGGTGACCCATCCAGCGCGGGCTGGCCGCCCGGGTAGACGACGATGAGGCCCTCGCGGTCCGCCACGTCCCGGAAGACGGAAAGGGGATGGGCGCCGGGATTAGCGATGTTGAGCCCCGCCCCGCCCCCGCCATGCAGGACGAGAACAAGCGCTTTGGGCGGCCCTGTCAGTCCCGCAGGCGTGTAGACGCGGAACTCGCGGGTCACGCCGCCGACCTGAAGGTTTCCCGAGGCGAGGCCGGGCGGGTAGGGCGCAGAGGCGACCGTCACGGTCGTCGAGGCGGTGACCGAGCCGGAGGGGTTCGCGGCGGTGAGGACATAGGTCGCGCTGGCTGCAGGCGTAACAGCACGGCTGGTAAGCCCGTCGACGGATCCGACACCGGGACTGATCGTCGGGGAGGTTGCGCCCTGGACAGTCCAGGACAAGGTCACGGACTGACCGGGCTGGACCTGCGCCGGAGAGGCCGAGAAGGCGGAGATTGCAGGCGCTGACGGGGCCGGCGTCGATCCGCCCCCTCCCCCACCCCCGCCGCCGCAGGCCGCCAGAAGGAAGACCGGCAACAAACCGCGGCTGAACCTCAGGACATGGCGCATCAGAATAACCTTGTCCAACAGAGAAAACGCTCCTCAAGGAACGCGGGCCGCTCGCAAATCCGGCGGCGGAAGGCGCGTGAGCGAGGATGATCCTGGCGCCGGAGAAAGGAAGGCCAAGGAGACAGTGTGTCGCCCAGGGCCCATGCCCCCCAAGACAGCGCGTCGCAACTGCGCCTCGCAGTACATTCGACGCTCAACCATCGCGCCCCTCAGGGACCGCCTACGAATGCGGCCGGGGCGTATCCAGCAACCACCGGGAAGCGACCGCCGCCGCGAGGGCGCCCCCGACCTGGCCGAGCAGGAACCCCGGGACGGACTGAGGGGCGATTCCCGAAAAGGTATCGGTCAGGCTCCGGGCGAGGGTGACGGCAGGGTTGGCGAAGGATGTGGACGCGGTGAAGCCATAGGCGGCGGTGATATAGAGGGCGACCAGGGCGGGCGTGGCTCCGGGGTCGAGGCGCGAGGCCAGACGGATCACCAGGATCAGGCCGAATGTCGCTACGCCCTCGGACAGCACCTGCCCGCCGCCGGACCGCACCTTGTCGGAGACCTGGAACAGCGGCAGCTCGAACATGGCGTGGGCGAGGAAGACGCCGGCGACGGCGGCGACGACCTGGACAGCGACCCGGGCGAGAGCCTCCCTGGCGGCGAGGTCCCTGTCGCCGGCCGACAGGACGCTGACCAGAGGGTTGAAGTGCGCCCCCGAGATTGGTCCCAGAAGGGTGATGAGGACGGCCAGCCCGGCCCCGGTCGAGACCGTGTTCAGCATCAGGGCGATCGCGTCATTCCCGCCGGACAACCGCTCGCCCATGATCCCCGAGCCCACCACGATGGACAGGAGAAGGGCGGTTCCCAGGCCTTCCGCCGCCAGGCGGCGGACCAGGCCGAAATCGGTCGGAACCGCGGTCACGGGTTTGCATCCTTGCCAATCGCCTCCAGCCGGGCCCGGACATCCGGGCCGTCGAGGTCTTCGACCGGCAGGGCGAGGAAGCTTTCCACGCGGCGGCGCAGCCGGCGTTCCGCCGTTGCGAAGGCCGCCGCCACCTCGGCCTCTGACCCGGTCGCCGCCGCCGGATCCTCGACGCCCCAGTGCGCCGTGACCGGCCGTCCCGGCCAGACAGGACAGACCTCGCCCGCGGCGTTGTCGCAGACGGTGAAGATGAAGTCGATCGGCGGCGCCCCCGGGGCGGCGAACTCATCCCAGGACTTGGAGCGGAAGTCGGCCGGGTCCAGCCCCATTGACCTCAGAACAGGAACTGCGCCCGGATTGATGCGGCCGGTCGGGAAGGACCCGGCGGAGTGGGCCCGGAAACGATCGGCGCCCAAGCTCCGAAGCAGACCTTCGGCGATCACCGAGCGCGCGGAATTGCCCGTGCAGAGGAAGAGGACGTTGCGGCGAAGGTCAGTCATGGGCGGGTCCGGGCGACGAGGCGGTGGGTCAGGGGGCCAGTTCGACCCTGCACGCGGGGGAGACATCGGCGCAGATCTCGGGCCGTCCCCCGCAGCAGTCCTCCATCAGATAGGCCAGGAGGCCGCGCATGGCGCCGAAGTCGGCGGAGTAGACGATGGACCGACCCTCCCGGCGCGACTGCGTCAGACCCGCAGCGGTGAGGATGGAGAGGTTCGACGACAGGGTGTTCGGAAGGCTGCCTGTGGTGCGGGCGATCTCGCCGGCGGCAAGCCCCTGCGGGCCCGCCGCGACGAGCCTGCGGAACACCTCCAGCCGTCCCGGATGGGCGAGGGCGCTGAGGGCGGCGACGGCCTCGGCGGACGGCAAGGCGGTTTTTGTGGGCATAGCCCGGAATCATAAATCGAAATTTCTGGAATTGTCGAATTGAAAATCCGGGATCATCGTGAACGCGTCACTTGAACCTCCGGACGCCTGATGAGGATACCCCCTCCCCTGACCACTGCCGACGCCTGGCTGGGCCGCGACATGGCCCAGCGCGACGACTGGCGGCGGGTCCTGATCCACGACGAAATCCGCGAACTCATCGCGGCGCGGGCGGCCGCTCGCTCGGCCTCGCCGGACCGGGTCCGCTGGACACGCCAGGATTTTCCCCTGCCCCGCCTTGGGGTCGAGGTCGCCGCCTGGCTCGAGGCGCTGGACACGGGCCGGGGCTTCCTCCTGCTGAGGGGCCTGCCGGTGGCGGAGATCGGCCCGGAGGCGGCGGCCGACATCTATTGGGGCCTCGGCCTGCACATGGGCCGCGCGGTCTCGCAGAACACCGACGGCGACCTGCTGGGACATGTGCGGGATACGGGGGCGGATCCCAACGCCTACGGGGTGCGGCTCTACAAGACCCGGGCTGAGCAAGACTTCCACACCGACGGGGCGGACATCATCGGCCTGCTTTGCCTGCAGGCGGCGAAGTCAGGGGGCGTCAGCCGCATCGTCAGTTCAGCGGCGATCTACAACCGGCTGCTTTCGGAACGGCCCGACCTCGTCCCCGCCCTCTTCAGCGTTTTTCCCTTCGACACCCAGGGACAGCACAAGCCCGGATCGCCGGCCTGGTTCAGCCGCCCCATCTGCCGCCTGACGGATGGCCGCCTCAACCTGTTCTTCATCCCCTGGTACATCCGGGAGAGCCAGCAGCACCCCGACGCCCCGCGCCTGACCTTCGAGCAGGAAGCGGTCCTCCGATTCATCGAGACCACCGCCAATGACCCCGACCACTTCCTGGACATGGACTTCCAGCCCGGCGACATCCAGTTCCTCAAGAACGCGTCGATCCTTCACAAGCGGACCGCCTACGAAGACTGGGACGCGCCGGAACTGAAGCGCCATCTGCTGCGGCTCTGGCTGGTGCAGGAGACCTTCTCTGCGGGCGACGAGGGCCTGCGGGAGGGCGTGAAGGCCTCGGTCTAACCCCTGGCAAGGCGGGCGGCCAGGGCCCGAAGGGCGGAGGCCGCATGCCTGAGCGCAAGATCCGGCAACACCTGACCCGCGGCGAGGCTGTCGGCGACAGGACGAGCCTGCGCAGGCTGCGCCCGGGCTGTCCTGGCGAAGGGAGCCGGGGGGCTGATATTTTGGACGGCTGAGTACAGTCCGGCTAAGTTAAAGAAAAAGCGCGGGAAAATCGTCTGCGGGGCGGCATCGTCGCTTGCCCATCGGGAACAATCGGCCGAACAATGAGGCCAGAAGGTGAGCGGCGATCCCCCGTCTGGCGGGCGGTGAAGCGGCTCCGAAAGTGCGATCTGGGGAGAGATACGTGAGCGACAAGGCGCCGGAAGGGCCATCGGACGGGGGCCGCAGGGGCGGGGGCGTGCCGCGACGCTGGATCCTGATGGTCGGCGGTCCGCTGGTGATCCTGGCGGCGCTGGCCTGGTACCTCCTCAGCCTGGGTCGCTTCCAGACCACGGATAACGCCTTTGTCCAGGTTGCGAAGACCCCCGTGGCGCCCTCCATCAGCGGTCGCGTGGTCGAGATCTTCGTCCGCGAGAACCAGGCGGTGAAGAAGGGCCAGGTGCTCTTTCGCCTGGACGCCCGGGACGCACAGGCGTCCCTGTCGGCTGCCGAAGCCGAACTGGCCAACGCGGAGCAGATGGTGGCTCAACAGCGGGCCGCTTACGGGCGCGAACAGGCCAACCTGGCCGCCGCCAGGGAGACCCTGCGCTACGCCGAATCCGAGGCCTCCCGGCAGGCTGGGCTTGCTGCGGTCGGGGCGGGGTCGGTTCAGGTGGCCGACCAGGCTCGCCACGCCGCACGGCTCGCCCGCGAACACCTCAAGGCGGCCGAGCAATCCGCGGCCGCGGCCCTCGCCGTCCTCGGCGGCGATCCTCAGGCCGGGTCCCGGGCCGCTGCGGTCCTGCAGGCCCGAGCCCAGCTTGAACGCGCCCGCCTCAACGCGTCCTACACCGAGGTGCAGGCGCCCTCGGACGGTGTTGTCGCCCGCGTCGACCAATTGCCGGTCGGCGCCTACCTCAACGCCTCCCAGGCGGCCTTCTGGCTGCTGGCGGGACGCCCCTGGGTCGAGGCCAACTTCAAGGAAGACCAGATCGCGCGGATGCGGGTGGGGCAGCCCGTCGAGATCGACATCGAGGCCTACCCCCAGGACAAGCTCAAAGGCCGGGTGGCCAGTTTCGCTCCCGGGACCGGGCAGGCCTTCTCCGCTCTTCCCGCACAGAACGCCACCGGTAACTGGGTGAAGGTCACCCAGCGCCTGCCCGTGCGCATCGAGTTCGCTGAGCCGCCGCCCGATATGGCGGCCCGGGCCGGGCTGTCCGCCACGGTCAAGGTGAATGTCCAGTCCAACCGTGACGACAGGTAGGGCCGGCATCGTGACGGAGCCCTCCTCGATGCGCCGCAGGCGGCGCCCGGTGCGACTCGGCGCGGGCCTCTTGGTCCTGCTCGCGCTTCCGGCCTGCGCCACCGTTGGCGAGGATTTCGTGTCACCTGCGAACCGTACGGCCCCAGGCGGCTACGCCATGGCGGGAGAACAACCCGCACCCCGTGCGGTCTACGAGGCGGCGGCGGCCAAGGGCCCCTGGTGGTCGGGATTCGGTTCGGCGGAGCTCGACCAGGTCATCCGGCAGTCGCTCGAGGTGTCTCCAGGCCTTGAGGAGGCGCGCGCCACCCTGGAGCGTTACCAGGCCGCAGAAGCGGCGACCCGGGCGCTGATGAAGCCCCAGATCGGGATCAACGCCCGAACGGAGCGCCAGCTCTTCAACAGCCAGGCCTTCGGCTTCACCGGGTTCCCGAACCGGACGTTCAGCCTCTTCAGCATCGGTGGCGTGGTCAGCTACGACCTCGACCTGTTCGGGTCCAATCGCCGCTATGCGGAGCAGGCCGGAGCCCGGGCGGAAAAGGCCCGCCGGCAGGCGGACGCCGCCGCCCTCACCCTGACGGCGAACGTCGCCCGGCAGGCGGTCCGCCTTGCCGGACTGAACGGCGAGATCGAGGCGGCCGAGCTCGTCATTTCCGACGACCGCAGACTGCTGGAACTGGCCCTGAAGGCCGAGAAGCTGGGCGGACTGTCCCGGTCCGGCGTGCTCCAGATCGAGGCCCAGCTGGCGCGGGACGAGGCGCAGATGCCTGCGCTCCTGCAGTCACGCGACGAGGCCCGGCATCAACTGGCCCTGCTGGCGGGCAAGGCGCCGGCCGAGTGGGCCCCGCCGGACTTTCGTCTCGAACAGATCAGCACGCCGGCGGTCGTACCGGTCACCCTGCCCTCAGAGTTGGTCCGTCGCCGTCCCGACATCCTGGCGGCGGAAGCTGACCTCCACGCGGTGACGGCTGCGGCCGGCGTCGTGCTGGCGGACCGGTTTCCAAAGCTTCGTCTGACCGGTGACTTCTCCCAGACCTCCACCGAGTTCGACGCCCTTCTGGACAGCGGCTCCAAGGGCTGGAACCTGGGCGGCAGGTTCAGCCTTCCGATCTACGACGGCGGCCTCAGGAGGGCGAACAGCAGGGCCGCCGAGGCGGAGATCCGGGCGGCGGACGCTCGCTACCGGGCGACAGTGCTCGGCGCCTTCACACAGGTGGCGAACCTCCTGTCCGCGCTGAAGGCCGATGAAGTCGAGGTCCAGGCTCTGGAGCGCGCAGTCTCCCTCGCGGAACGGGACGCCTCGGTGACGGCGGCCGGGGTCCGTCTCGGCGGGACCCCCTTGCTGCGCGCCATCGACGCCCGTCGCCAGCTGAGCCTGGCGCGACAGGAGCTTGCAGAGGTACGGGCGCGACGCCTCGAGACCCTGATCAGCCTCTTCGCCGCCACGGGCGCGGACTGGCGAACGGCCGCCGATGACTGATACGACCGACTTCCTCGAAAAGGACAAGGCGAACCGCATTCCCATCACCGGCGCTCTGATGCTGGCGACGCTGATGCACACCCTGGACAGCACGATCGCCAACGTCGCCCTGCCCCAGATGCAGGGCAGCATCTCCGCCTCGCCCGAGCAACTGACCTGGGTCCTGACATCCTACATCCTGGCGACGGCGGTGATGACGCCCCTTTGCGGGTGGCTCGCCATGAAGTTTGGCCGGAAGCGGATGATCGTCCTTTCGATCATCGGCTTCACGACAGCCTCGATGCTGTGCGGCATCGCCACGACCGTACCGGAGATGGTGCTCTTCCGAAGCCTGCAGGGCCTGGCCGGCGCCTCCCTGATGCCCCTCTCTCAGTCAGTGATGCTGGACGCCTATCCTCAGGCGCAGATCCCCCGGGTGATGAGCCTCTGGAGCTCGGCGGTAATCCTGGGGCCGATCCTGGGTCCCATCATCGGGGGGTGGATCACGGAACACCTGAACTGGCGGTGGGTGTTCTTCATCAACCTGCCGCTGGGCGTCATCGCCGTACTTGGGATCTCCACCTTCATGGCGGATGACCCGGGGGGACGACAACGTCCATTTGACTTCATCGGTTTCTCCGCCTTGACGGCCTTCGTCGTGGGCCTGCAGGTCATGCTGGATCGTGGGCCCAGCCAGGACTGGTGGGAGTCCCCCGAGATCTGGGTATGGCTTGCGCTCGCGCTGGCGGGCCTCTGGGTCTTCCTTGTCCAGTCGACGACAGCGCGTCATCCCTTCTTCCACCGAGACCTCGCGCGCGACGTGAACTTCGTCGGCACGACGGTTTTCAGTTTCTTTGTCGGCGTGCTGTTCTTTTCAACGAGCGCCCTGCTGCCGGTCCTGATGCAGAATCTGCTCGGCTACTCGGCCATGCAGACAGGTGAAGCAAGCGTCAGCCGCGGGATTGGCTCGCTGATCTCGTTCCTGATGGTCCCCTTCCTGATCCAGAGACTCGGGGCGAGGCGGGTTCTCTTCATTGGTACGGTCCTGAGCGTCACCTCTCTCTGGGCGATGGCAGGTTTCGACCTGTCGATGACAGACCGACCCATCATCATCAGCGGATTCATCCAGGGCGCCGGCATGGGGCTGCTCTTTGCGCCCTTGAGCACGCTGGCCTATGTGACCCTCAGTCCTGTGCACAGAGTGGAGGGCACCATCCTGTCGACCATGGCGCGTAGCATGGGGTCGGCGATCGGCATCTCCATCGTTCAGGCCATGGTCCTGCGGAACAGCGCCCTGGCGCACAGCGAGCTCTCGTCCCGCATGGACCCTTCCAACCCATTGCTCAATGATGTGATCCCCATTCCCGGAGCCCTTACGACGACCGAGGGCCTGGCGCAGCTCAACGGAGAAGTGACCCGTCAGGCCATGATGATCGGCTATGTCGACATCTTCAGCTGGATGACGCTGATCACACTCGCCATGATCCCGCTGATCCTCATCCTCAGGCCGCCGCCCCGGGCGCCCATGGAGAAAATCGACAGCGCGCCGGACTAGAAAATCCCGCGTAAGTCGCCATGATCACGAAAACGCCTGAGGGAGCCCAGGAAAATCAAATGACAGAAACCGCAACGCCGTCGGCGGACCCCATCGTGCCGCCCGCCACGGCGACCGTGGGCGAGGCGCCCTATTCCGCCGCATACACGCGCTACGCCATGCTTCTGCTGCTTGGTATCTACACCATCAACTTCCTTGACCGGTCGATCATCAACATTCTGGCCGAACCGATCAAGAATGAGCTCAAGCTGGCCGACTGGCAGCTGGGCCTGATGAGCGGGCTCGCCTTCGCGCTCTTCTACACCGTCCTCGGAATCCCCCTCGCCCAACTGGCCGAAAGGAAGAACCGGCCGATCATCATCGGAACCTCGGTGGCGGTCTGGTCAGGCTTCACGGCCCTTTCCGGCGCGACCACCAACTTCGTCCAGTTGGTCCTGTGCCGTATCGGCGTCGGCGTCGGCGAGGCGGGCTGTACGCCGCCCGCACACTCCCTGATCGCCGACTATGTCCCGAAGGAAAAGCGGGCCTCGGCTCTGGCCTTCTACTCGATGGGCACCCCGCTGGGCGGCCTTCTCGGTCTGGTCATGGGCGGTCTGATCGCCGATGCGTACGGATGGCGGGTCGCCTTCCTCGTCGCCGGCGTCCCGGGACTCCTGTTCGCCGCCCTCTGCTTCTTCACCCTCCGTGAGCCGCGCAAGATTCTCGCGGAACACAGCGCCCGCATCACCTCCGCCCAGGCGACCTTCCGAGAGACTCTGGCCTACCTGATGAAGAAGAAGACCTTCTGGCTGATCGCGCTCGGGGCAGCCATCAAGGCCTTCATCGGCTATGGCCACGCCCCGTTTACGGCCAGTTTCTTCCTGCGGGTGCACAGCGAGGAGATCAGCCGCCTGGCGGCCAAGTTCGATCTGGGATCTGTAGGCTTCATGGGCCTCGCCCTTGGCCTGATGGGCGGCACCGCCGGGATCATCTCGTCCTGGCTTGGCGGACAGATCGCTGACCGGTTCGCCAAGACCGACCTTAGGGGCTACGTCGTCGTACCCGCCATCGCCTCCCTCATCGCCGTCCCGATCTACATCATTGCGGTCAGCGTACCGTCCGCCTCAGTGGCGCTCTGGATCCTGGTCA
Source organism: Phenylobacterium sp. (assembly GCA_020401865.1). Lineage (GTDB taxonomy): Bacteria > Pseudomonadota > Alphaproteobacteria > Caulobacterales > Caulobacteraceae > Phenylobacterium. Next base: position 10,300 of record JADCAS010000017.1, read on the forward strand.
TCAACGGCCTCCTGGGCTCGCTCTGGTACGGACCGGTCTACGCCATCGGCCAGTCCATTGTGCCGCCGCACATGCGGGCGACCGCCTCGGCCATCCTTCTCTTCGTCATCAACCTGATCGGCCTGGGCCTTGGCCCGACCGTCGTCGGGATCATCTCGGACGTGATGGCGAACGGCGTGGGCCTCGGCTCGGCCCAGGGGGTGCGCTGGGCGCTGATGATCTCCACCTGCTTCGGGGTACTGGCCTTCGCCTTCTTCTGGATCGCCCGCAAGACGATCCGGGAAGAGATGGAGTCCTGAGGCAAGGCGCCCTGGCGGGGGGTTCAGATCTCCGCCAGGGCCCTGTCGAGGGAAAGACTTTCAGCGACGCAGAGGGCCCAGCAAGGGCCGCGACCGGGGCGCGCCGAGGGCATCGCGACCTCAAGTCCGATTGAAAGTTGACGCACCCGTCATTTTCGCCTTCCATACCGGAAGGTGAAAAGAGGAAGTCCCGTGAGCCGGATCCTGCCCCTGATCTTCCAGAACCTCACATTCCTGTTCGGTATCGGGTTCCTTGCGCCGCTGATCGCCCAGGTCCTTGAACGAACGGTATCTTCAATCGGCGGCACGCCCTGGCCCCTGGCCATCGGACTGCTGGTCGGGGGGGGGTGGGGCGCCATCGCCCAGAAGACGGGCCGCTGGGTATGACCGACCTGTCCGTCGAAGCCCTCCGCGCCCTGCCCGCTCAGGAGCTCAACCGACTGGAGACCGAAACGGCGGCCCGGTTCATGGGCGGCCTGCCCTGGGGATCGGTCCTCTGGGGGCTCGGGAACCTCGCGGTCTGGCTCTCGCTCTGGCCCCTGACCCTCTCAGGCCTCCTGCCCCTGTGGGCGGCCTTTCCCATCGCCACGCTCAACGTGGCCCTCTGCTACCTGCCCTCACATGAGGCCCAGCACCGGATCATCGCCCGGGAGGGCGAGCCCCTCTTCTGGTTGAACGAGCTCGTGGGCCATCTGTCGCCCCTCCCCATGCTGCTGCCCTATGGCGTCGCGCGCCTGACTCACTATGAGCACCACCTGCACGCCAACCATCCCGACCTGGACCCCGACATCCACACCAAGGCGCCGAACGCCTGGCGACACCTCCTGAACACCTTCGCCCACCGACAGCCGGGGTCGGCGACAGGCGGGAACTATGGCAAGGCGCTGGCGCGGATCGGCACGAACGAGGCCCAGAAGGCGGGGCTCGTCGCCGCCCTCTACACCCTGGCCTACCACGCCATCCTCTTCGGCCTGGCCTGGTCCGGGTTCGCCATCGAGGCCGCCCTGATCTGGTGGCTGCCCCGCATCCTGGGGACGACCTACATCCAGTTCTTCCTGAGCTGGGCGCCGCACCACCCGGCGCACGAGATGGGTCGTTACCGCGACACCCGCGCCTTCCGCAGCCGGGTCGGCAACCTGATGTCCTCAGGCATGCAGTTCCACATCCTGCACCACCTCTATCCCCGCATACCGCTGCTCAGGCACGCCAGGGCCTATGAGGCCCTGCGGCCCTTCCTGGTGGTGCGGGGCTGCCGGCTGGACGGGCTCTAGAGGCTGCGGGCCAGGGTGGCGGCGTCGTCCCGCCGCGACAGGGCCCACTCGCCCAGGCGACGGGCCCACCAGGCCTCTCCCCCATGCGACAGGCGTAGGCGGTGCAGGGCGCCGGTGTAGCGGTGCAGGGCGTGCTCCGCGCTGACCCCGATGGCTCCATGGACGGCGTGGGCGACGCCGGAACAGACGAGCGCGGCCTCCCCGCAGCGCAGCTTGGCGACCGCCGTGGCGGCCCCGGAAACCTCGAGCGGGGCGCCCATCAGGGCCGTCTCCGCCGCCATCCGCGCCGCCATGACCTCTTCGGCCATCACCGCGATCTGGTGCTGGATCGCCTGGAACTTGCTGATCTCGCGGCCGAACTGCCGGCGGGTCGAGGCGTGGTCCAGGGTCATGGCCTGGAGGGAGTCGATCAGGCCGGCCATGACGGCTGCGTCCGCCGCGCCGCAGAGGGCGCGGGCCGTCTCGGCCGGAACCCCGCCCGCCGCCAGCACGGGAGCCGCATCGGCGCAGGCCACGGCCTGCGGGTCGACCAGGCGGGCCAGCAGGGTCTGGACGATGGCGGGCGGCGCGGCCCTTCGCCCGGTCTCGAAGGCGAGGGGGAAGAGGCCGGAGAGGTCCAGCCCCGCCCCGCCCTCGGCCTCGGGCCGGAGAACATCGAGGAAGCCTGAGGCGGAGAGCTCAGGCCAGGGATCGGCGCCCAGGCCGTCCAGGAGCTTGCGGAAGGAATCGAGGAACAGGTCGTCGTTCATGGCCTCACCTCAGTCCGAGCCCGCGGGCGATGATGCCCCGCAGGATCTCGCGCGTGCCGCCGCGCAGGGAAAAGGTCGGGCTCATGCCCGCCAGATAGTCGAGGGTGGCCAGGAGGGGGCCCGGGACCGGCCCTTCCACCGAAGCCAGGTGATCGGTGATGAGGGCCGGGATCGACTGCTCGAAGCTGGCGCCCAGGTCCTTGACCATGGAGGCCTCCACCACCGGGCTCTCCCCACGGGCGAGCTGACCGGTGACCGCCAGGGACATGTTCCGCAGGGTGGCCAGCCGCGCCAGCATCCGGCCGGCCAGCTCGGCCTCGGACTCCGTCGGACCGCCCCGGCTGCGGATGAAGTCCATCCATTCGTCGATCAGGACAGTGGAGGAGTAGAGCCGTTCGGGACCGCTGCGCTCGAAGGCGAGCTCGGCGTTGACCTGGGACCAGCCCTGCCCCTCCTGGCCGATCAGGGCGTCCTCGGGCAGGTCGACATCCTCGAAGAAGACCTCCGAGAAGTGCTCGTCACCGGCCAGGTCGCGGATCGGCCGGGCCGTCACGCCGGGGGTCTTCAGGTCGATCAGCAGCTGGGACAGGCCCGCCTGCCGGTCGTCCGGCCCGCCGCTGGTCCGCACCAGGGCGACCATGTAATGGGCCTTGTGGCCGTAGGTGGTCCAGATCTTGGAGCCGTTGAGGCGCCATCCCGTCGCGGTGCGCTCGGCCCGGGTGCGGACGCTGGCGAGGTCGGAGCCCGAGTTGGGCTCGCTCATCCCGATACAGAAGAAGGCCTCGCCCCGGCAGATGCGCGGCACGATGTCCCGGCGCTGGGCCTCGGTCCCGTAACGCAGGAGAAGCGGGGCGCTCTGCCGCTCGGCGATCCAGTGGGCCGCGACGGGCGCCCCGGCCGCCAGAAGCTCCTCGATCAGGACGAACCGGGCGAAGGGGCTGCGTCCGCCGCCGCCGAACTCCACCGGCAGGGTCAGGCCCACCCATCCACGGGCGGCGAGGTCACGGGAGAAGTCGGCGTCGAAACCCATCCAGGTCCGCGCCCGGCGGGCCCCTGGAACACCGGCGAGGCGTTCGGCCAGGAAGGCGCGCACCTCGGCGCGGAGGGCTTCATCCTCCGGTCCGATGGCGGCGGGAACGAGGGGAGCAAGCACGGCGTGTCTCCGGATCAGGCTGAGGGCGGGTTGGTCTCGAAGCCCGGGGCGGCGAGCAAGGACTTCGACCAGGGCCGGGCGCTGCGGGTCCAGACCTGCAGGACAGGCGTCACGTCCTCGTCAGTCTCCAGGACGCCGACCTTGACCGCCACCATGCCGTTGCCAAGGCGCGAAGCCATAGGGCAACCACACTTCGGGCAGAAGCAGCGCTCCACCGATCCGCCGCTCTCGCCCTGGTCAGCGTAGACGGCGTAGCCGCCGGTCAGGCGGAAGGCGGCGCCGGGGACGATGGCGTTGACAGAGAAGGCCCCGCCGCTGGTCTTCTGGCAATGGGTGCAGTGGCAGGCGACCGTCACCACTGGGGCGACGTCGCAGTCGAAGGCGACCTCCCCGCAAAGACACTTTCCACGCATGGCCAGACCCCCCATTCCAGCAACCCCCGCGAGGCGCCTCAGAGGATTTTGGCAGACGCCTGGCGGCCCTGCCAGTGGGTGACCAAGGGGCAGCTTGCAGGTTTCCTTCGCCGATTGACCGGGACAGAGGCCGACAAGAGCGGACACATCGTGGACCGGGGGATGATGGGGTCGGTGTCGGCGGTAGCGGTCCCGCCAAGGGCCGGAGTGACACTTTTCCGTCATCAATCTGAAGACTGGGCGTCACAGGCGCTCCCTAGAAGGACCCCACAGGGGTGTTCGGGGGGCCGGATTGGTGCGGTCGCCACGCCCCGTTTGCGCGCGAAACGTCGACACGGTGGAGACCGACCCATGACAGCTCTCGGAAAGCTGAGACTCCTTGCCCTGAGCGTCGCTGCGAGCGGCCTGCTGGCCGCCTGCGGCGGCGGCGGATCCAGCATCGCCTCGCCCGGCGAAGGCCAGTTCGCCACAGGGGGTACCGGCGGCGGTTCCGGCGGATCCGGCGGCTCGGGATCGGCATCGGCCGACTGCCCCACCGGCTTCATCAACCTCGGCACAATCGCCAACGGAACCCTGCGATCCTGCGGCATTCCAAGGCTGGTCACTGGCGCCCTGACCCTGCCCTATCGCCCGGGCACGGCCTACCGGATCGACGGGAAGGTCGAGGTCGGGCAGGACCTTGGTCCCGACGCTCAGAACCCGCGGACCGGCGTCTCCTCCGGCGTTCTCACAATCGAGCCCGGGGTCGTCGTCTTCGGCGGGATCGCGGAGTATCTGGTCGTGAACCGCGGATCGCGGATGATTGCCGACGGCACCGCCTCGCGCCCGATCATCTTCACCAGCCTCAACGACCTCAACGGCGGCGCGGACCTCAAGGGCCAGTGGGGCGGAATCGTCATCGCCGGCCGGGCGCCGATCAACCGCTGCCCGCCGACCACCACCACTTTCCCAGCCAACCCGGTCAACTGCGAGTACCGGTTCGAAGCCATCCAGACCATCAACTGGGGCGGGAACGCCGCCAACGACAACAGCGGCGTGCTCCGCTACGTGCAGGTGAAGGAAGCCGGCTACGAGGTGGCGCCCAACGAAGAGCTGAACGGCATCACCTTCGGCGGCGTCGGTAACGGCACGGTGGTCGATTTCGTGCAGGTCCATGGCGGCGCGGACGATGCGGTGGAGTTCTTCGGCGGCACAGTGAACGTGCGACGCCTGGTGCTGACCGAATGGGACGATGACGGCTTCGATACCGACGAGGGCTACACCGGCTCGGCCCAGTACATCATCAACACTTCCGATCGCCCCTCGGAAGAGGCCCGCTGCTTCGAGATCTCCGGCGCGGGCTCCACCTCCGGCGGTCTGCCCCTGCTGCGCGCCCACCCCAAGGTTTCCAACTTCGTCTGCCGCCTCGGTCTGGCGAACTCGACTTTCGACTCCCGCCAGCACCAGGGCTTGGTCCTGAACGGCGGAACCCGGGCGGACTTCCTGAACGGCGTGATCTATTCGGCCCATCCGTCCATCCCCTGCATCGACGTGGATGGCTCTTCGACGATGACCGAACCCCGGCCGACCTTCGCCTCGGTGGCGCTGTCCTGCGGCGCCGGACCCTTCCGAACCACGGATAACGACCAGCCCACCGGCCCTGAGACCCTGTTCAACGCCGGCCAGAACAACATCGCCACCGGCTACACCCCGACCTTCTCCCAGGGCTTCATCAACGGGTCGAACGAGAGCGGGCGGGTCGCCGCCAATCCTATCCCGGTCTCGTCCTTCTTCCTGGCGACGACCTACATCGGCGCGGTCTCCAGCCTGAACGACAACTGGTACGTCGGCTGGACCTGCGGCCTGGCAGGCGCGGCCTCCTGCTGATCCGAGAAGCGCAGGGCGGCGGGGAAATCCCGCCGCCTCCCTCATTGTCCCTTTGAAGGCCCGTTCCCGATGACCCGCACCCTCCGCACCCTCCTGCTCGCCGGCGCCGCCCTGACGACGGCGCACTCGGCCCTCGCCCAAACCGCTCCGCCAAGCGAGGGAACTGAAGTCGAAGAAATCATCGTCAGCGGCAGGTTCATCCCGGATGTGATCCGCGACACCGCCGAGGTGGCGAACTTTCTCAGCGTCGAGGACGTCCAGCGGGCCGGTGACGACAACGCGGCGCAGGCCCTGACCCGGATCACCGGCATTTCGCTGGTCTCGGGAAAGTTCGTCTACGTCCGGGGCCTCGGGGAGCGCTATTCGCAGGCCCTTCTCAACGGCTCGCCCTTGCCCAGCCCGGAGCCGCTGCAGCGGGTCATTCCCCTGGACTTGTTCCCGGCCTCGATCCTCGCCGGGACGGTTATCCAGAAGACCTTCTCGGCCAACTATCCCGGCGAGTTCGGAGGCGGGGTGATCGACCTTCAGACGGTCGGAACGCCCGACGAGGCCTTCCTCAAGGTGGGCGTCGGTCTGGGAGGCGACACCGAGACCACCGGCAAGAGCGGCCTGACCTATTACGGCTCGGAGACGGACTGGCTGGGCTTCGATGACGGGACCCGGAAGCTTCCGGTGGGTGTCCGCCAGTTCGCCGCCAGCCGCCCGGTCGTGGTGGGCAGCGCCACAGGCGGTCTGACGACGGACCAGTACAAGGCCGTCGCCCGGAGTTTCACCAATGCGCCGCTCAACGTCCTCCAGCGGGACAAGACGCCGCTGAACGGCAATTTCGACATCTCCGGCGGACAGTCCTTTGATACCGACTACGGCCGCCTGGGCGCCATCGGCGTCCTGAGCTACCGGAACGGCTGGCAGACCCGGAAGGGCGTCCGCCAGACCACGGTTCCGGACTCCGGCGGACTGGCCCTCGCCACGGATGCGACCTTCGAGGCCAACCAGAACGACATCGCCTGGAGCGGGCTTGGCGGCCTGGCCTGGGAAAGCGGCGACAATGAGGTCCGCTACACCGGCCTCTGGATCCGCTCGACGTCGAAGCGGGCGCGGATCACCTCCAACTCGGCACAGTCCCAGGGCAACGCCAACGTCAACGCCTACAACAGTGAGTGGTACGAGCGGGTGCTCCAGCTGAGCCAGCTCTCGGGAAAACACCTGATCGGCGACTGGGAGCTGGCCTGGCGCGGGACCTACGGGCGCACCGCCCGCCAGGCGCCCTATGAGCGGCTGTACCGCTACGGCCTGTCCGCGACGGGCGCTCGCACCGCCCTTCTGTCCGGCGCCAACCAGCTGGTCTCCTTCTCGGACCTGGACGAGAATATCGGCTCGGCGAACGTCGATCTGGCCTATGATCTGCCCGTAGACTTCGTGCGGCAGGCCCAGCTGAAAGTCGGAGCCGCCTGGCAGCGTAACAGCCGGACTTCCGTCCGCCGGGACTTCACCTACGACCAGGGTCGAAACTGGGACCCGGTGCGCTATGCCGGTCAGCGGATCGACTATCTGGTGTCCGACCGGAACATCAACGACGATATCATCTTGCTGCGGGAACTGACTGGCTCTTCCCTGACCGGGGATGCGGCCATGTACGACGCCGGGCTGGAGGTCGCCGCCGCCTACGTCCAGGTGGACAGCGAGATCCGTCCCCTGCTCCGGGGCAGTATTGGACTGCGCTACGAGACCGCGGACCAAACCGTGAAGACCCTGGACATCTTCAGCCCCTCGGCGGCGCCGATCTTCAGCCGGACCGTCTCGAAGGACTACGTTCTGCCGGCGGCGACTCTGACCTGGAACTTCGCCGAGGACCAGCAGCTGCGCTTCGGCCTGTCGAAGACCATCGGCCGGCCGCAGTTCCGGGAACTGGCGCCCCAGCGCTACCGGGATACCGAGACCGACAGAATCCTCTCAGGGAATCCCTACCTCGAGGACACGACCTTCGTGAACGTCGACGCCCGCTACGAGCACTACTTCAGCAAGGGTCAGTACTTCACCTTCGGCGCCTTCTACAAGAACATGGAGAAGCCCATCGAAGCCCTCGCAGTCCTTGGCTCCGACGGCGCCTTCCGCCAGACCTTCTACAATGCGCCCGCGGCCGACATTTACGGCGGCGAGGTCGAGTTCAAGAAGCTGTTTGAGCTGGAGACGGGGACGACCTGGGTCGACAACAGGCGCTGGCTGGTGTCCCTCAACTACACCTACACGACCTCACAGCTGAAGGTGTCGGATGGCGACACCATCATTCTCGATATCACCGGCGTTCCCACGACCCCTCCCGCCCGTGACTACCTGACCGGGGGCGAGAAGCTTCAGGGACAGTCCGATCACCTGGCCAACCTGCAGCTGGGCTTCGAGAACGACGAAGCCGGATCGCAGGCCACCTTCCTGGTGACCTACACCAGCGAGCGCGTTTCGGCCCGTTCCAGCAGCGTCGACCTGCCGGACCTGGTCCAGAAGCCCGGCATGAGGGTCGACTTCGTCTACCGGCGCAATTTCGAAATCCAGGGTCGGGAGTTCACCGGTTCCTTCGAGGCGCGGAACCTGACGGGCACGGACGCCGAAGAGTACCAGGCGGCGGGTGGAAAGCGGTTCGATACGAACAGCTTCGATATCGGCCAGTCCTTCTCCCTGGGCCTGTCCGCCCGCTTCTGACGAAAGTCCTGGGGCCGGGCGGGACCTTCCGCCCGGCGTCCTCAGGCGCGCCGGCCCAGGAACTGGATGTCCGAAATCCGGCGGACGCCTGCGGTGCGCTCGATCTGAACCACGACGTCGATCACCCGCGAGACATAGGCCTGGACCTTGTCCCAGCCCAGCTCAAGGCCCGAAGTGAGGGCCAGGAGGCCGATCTGGTCGAGGGCGCCAGCGGGGCTGTCGGCGTGGATTGTGGTGATCGAGCCTGGATGACCGCTGTTCACCGCCCGCAGAAAGGCGAAGGCCTCCGATCCTCTCAACTCCCCGAGGAGGATCCGGTCCGGCCGAAGGCGCAAGGCTGCGGTCAGGAGGGCGTCCGCATCGACCCGCGCCTCGCCCATGTCGCCCCTGACGGCGATGAGGCCGACGCTGTTGGGATGGTCCAGGCGGATCTCCGGGGCGTCCTCGATGACGACCAGACGCTCAGCCTCGTCGATCTCCTTCACGAGCGCATTAAGAAGCGTGGTCTTACCGCTGCCGGTGCCACCCGAGATCACGATGGTTTTCCGCCGGCGCACAGCCTCGCGCAGGAAGCCCAGCCGGTCACCGGCCTCAAGCAAGGCCGCCAGGATTCCGTCGCTGGACGCCTCGGCATCCTCGCCGGCGGGGCGCACGAAAAGTCCGCTTGCCGAGAGGTCCTCGAGGCTGAGGTCGGAGATCAAATGCTTGCGCACGGCCAGAACCGTACCCCCCCGGGTCGCCGGCGGCGCCACCACCTGTACGCGGGCGCCATCGGGCAGGGTTGCCGACAGGAGCGGCTGCTCCCGGTTCACGCCCTGGCTGCTGTAGGCCGCAATCTGGCGGACCAGGCGCTGGAGGGTGGTCTCATCCAGCCCAGGCGCGGCCTCGCGGTGCATACCTTCCGTCGCAGTCTCGACCCACACTTCGCCCGGGGCGTTGACCAGAAGGTCTGTCACTTCGGGCCGGCCCAGCCAGGGCGAGAGGGGAGCCAGGAAGGCGCCGAGATAGACATTGGCGTTCATCAGCGCACGACGCCCGCGAAGTCGAGGTCCCGGGCCACATAGACCTGGATCGCCGCTCCCTGATTGACCTGCAGAGTCGCAGGGATGTCCGCCGGACGGACGGTCGAGACGGCCGCCTGCCCCGCCCCCCCCAGGATCAGGGTGGTGTTACTGTTGTTGGAGCCGCTGTTGGCGGCGGCGGTGACCCCGGCGTTGAGGACCGTGAGGAGGATTGAGGCGCCGAAGCGCTCGAAGAAGTGATTGTCCACCTTGCCTTGGACCCCGCCCCGGCCAAGGCGATCCACGGCGGGAGAGGCGATGTCGATGCTGACTCCTGAGGGGCTGATGATCCGGCTCCAGACGACGAAGGCGCGGGTCTGCCCGACGGAGGCTGCAGACTTGTACTGTCCGACCAGCCGAGAGCCTCGGGGAATCAGGACGCGACTGCCGTCGAAACTGCGGACATCCCGGCTGACGACCCCGCGCACGGCGCCAGGCAGATCGGAGTTGATCGCCGACTCCAGGACGGCGGCGATAAGGGTGCCCTGTGGAACGACCCGGCTAAGGTCCTGCATCTGCACCGCCCGGGCCCCGTCGCTGGTTGCGCCCATGGTCCGCGCGGCGAAGCGCTCCTCAGGCGAGCCAGGCGCTTCCGACGGCGCCGGGGCCGCGACGGTTGGATTGCCCGGCGCCACCGCCGGCGCTGCGCCCTCGGTGGGCGCAAGGTCGACGACCAGGGCCGGCGCCCTCAGGTAGGTTTCCTCCGGGGCGCCGACCGGTACGGGTGCGCCCGGCGGAACCGCCGGCGGCGAAAGCGGCATGGGGGTCGGCGCCGGCTTCGCCGGCGGCGCGGTGGAGGTCGCGGGCGGCGGAGCCGGGGTGACCTGAGCCCGCGCGCCCCGCGAGGCGTTGAGCCCGTTGAACACCAGCAGGCCCGCGAGGACGGCGCCGCCGATGCCGCCCCAGAAGACGACCGGTGAGTCCGGGGCCCGCACCTTGGGCAAGGCGTCCTCGGCGCTTGCAAGGACCTGGCTGGCCGGCTCGGCCGAGGCCTTCCGCGTTTTCTCAACCATCTTCATCTCCGCCAGAAGGACCGGCGCTTTTCCGGGACCTGGCTGGTCTCGGTCCGGCGGTAGCCGTCATTGAACACGCGGGTGACCTCCCCGCCCCGCCTCAGGACAAAGCCCTGGGCGACGCGGTCCGCCACGAAGAGTCCGTCCCGGAGCCGGAGATTGATCACCGCCTCGGCGCCATCCGGCTCTACGGCGAAGATGGCGGGCAGGTCTTCATCCCCGGAGAAGGCGAAATAGGTATCTCGACCATCGTCGAAGATGCGAACCGGCAGCAGGGCCCGGGACCCCTGGAAGGAATACGCCGCATTGCGCACTTCCGGCGGCGGGTCGGGCGGCGGCGGCGTCGGCACGAGGACGACCGGCGGCGCATAGACGAACCGGACGGTGAAGGGCATTCCGCGGGTCGGCTGGGCCAGGGAGGTCAGCCGGAAGTTATACCGGCGCAGGTTGGTGACCACCGTCATGTTGGTGGAGGGCCGGCGGGCCATGGGCTTCAGGAAGAGGAGGTTCGCCCGGCGGTTGGGGGTGACCTGCCATGCCAGGCTGTCGCCGATCGCGACGTTCTCGATACGCTCGGCAGGATCGAACTCGACCGTCAGCTGGTGACGAAGCGCGCCCTTGAGCTCGACCACCGCGACAGGATCGTAGTCGACGAAGTGGATGCGGGGATCGCCCCCGCCAGGGCGGGGGGTGACCGCAAAGGCGGTCGCCGACGACAGGGCGAGGCAAACCGCAATGAGGATGGAGCGAAACATCATGCGCCTCCACGCCGTCGCGTCGCGACAGGCCTTCTGTAGCCACCGCCAATGGTGTCCGCTGGCCGAGGACCGGCGATCTGGACCGGTGCCTGTCGCGCGGCGGCGCCCGCCAGGGTGATTTCCCGGACCCGGCTCTCAAACCTCTGACCGTCCTGAGTCAGCGCCTGAGCGAGACGGTCGGCGCGGGAAGCGACCTGCAGGACGGCGGCCGGTTCGGGCCTCGTCGTCGCGCCTGCCGTGGATGCCGGAGTTGCAGCGGCCGTCCCCATCTTCAGGCCGAGAGCGGCCACCCAGGCGGCGAGGATCAGGACCCCCTGCCCGACTGCGAAGACCAGGATCAGGGCTGCAAGACTGGTCGCCGTGCGTGGGTCCAGTACCTGCGCCTGCCTCTGTTCCGCCAGCGCCGCCAACCAGGGGGCGAGCACGACCAGGAGCATGATCAGAAGCGCCCAGCCCACGAGCAGGCTGAGGGCGGACCCGGCGAGGGCCCGGACCCAGCCGAAGAAGACCCCCCGGGTCACATTCAGGAGGGCCAGGGCGATGAAGACCGGGCCCACGGCGGTCAGGACGCCGATGGCGAGCTTGGCGCCGCCGACGACCCCGACGCTCATCACCATCAGGGCGTCGGCGGCCAGGGACAGCGCCTCCGCGGAGGCCGCGTCCGAGCTCGCATAGGCCTTGGCGTTGGGCGGCGCCAGGACACCGAAGGCGGCGGCGGCGCCCCGGAGCTCGGAATGCGCCCGTTCGAGGCCCGCGACGGGGCGGGCCGCCAGGCTCCTCCCCTCGCCTCCGGAGGTCCAGGGCGCCGAGACGGCGGCGGCGATCTGCACCGGGGCCCGGTCGGCGACGTCGAAGACCAGGGTCTGGAAGACCGACCAGTTGGTCACAAGGGCCAGGATGGCGCCGATCCTCAGGGCCACGCCCGGCGCCTCGGATAGTCGCGCACCCTCCGGGGCCACCAGGAGCCGCCAGCCGATCAGGGCGACATAGATGGTCAAGAGGAGGGTCAGAGCCGCCCCGAACAGGCCCGAGCCCTGGGTCAGGGCCTCGTAACCGCCCTGGGCGTAGACGCGCGTCTGGCAGTCGATGGTGGCCAGCACGCCATCGATGGGACCGGCGTCCATGTAGGAGGGGCAGGCCTGGATCATGGCGCGGCCTTCCCCGCCATAAAGGGCTCCAGCCAGGCCGAGGGCGCATCGCCCACCGCCGCCCGCAACTGGTCCAGCCGGCGCACCGACCGCTCCGTCCCCGCCAGCACCTGCAGGGGCCCGGAAAGCCCGGAGAGATCCAGCCGCGCCACGACGCTGTGGTCGCCCCGCTTGACCAGGAAGCACCGGGAGGTGTCGGGCAGGGACTTGACCAGCGAGAACTCATGCTCGGAAAGACCGAAGCCATCGATGTACTCGTCCGGCTTGGCCCGGGCGTTGGGGAAGAAGATCTGGGTCGCGGCCTGCTCGATGATGGCCGAGGCGATCCGGCTGTCGAGGGCGTCCGAGGCGCTCTGGGTGCAGAAGCCCACGAGGCCATTGCGTTTGCGGATCGTCTTCTCCCAGTCCTTGATCCGGCGCACGAAAACGGGGTCATCAAGGACCTTCCAGCCCTCGTCGACCACGAAGATGGCGGGCGATCCGTCCAGCCTCTGCTCCAGCCGGTGGAACAGGTACATCATGGCCGGCGTCCGCACCTCCGGTGCATCAAGGACCCGGGTCATGTCGAAGCCGAGGACGCGGGTCTCCAGGCTGAGCTGGTCTTCGGCATTGTCGAACAGCCAGGCGTGCTCGCCCGTCTCGCACCAGGGCCCCAGCCGGAAGGCGAGGTCCCCGGGGGTGGGGCGACGGCCACCGCGGAACAGCTCGCGCAGGAAGCGGAGCCTGCGATGGCTGGTGGGTTGGGCGAAGTTGGCGTCGATGGCGTCGGCGATCACCGCCCGGTCATCGGCGCTGAGGGTGGAGCCGTCCGAAGACAGGAGCTGGGCCAGCCATTCCGCCAGGAAGGCGCGGTTGCCGGGTTCGTCGGGCAGGAGGAGCGGGTTGAACCCGGTGGGCTCGCCGGGGCGCAGGACGTCATAGCGACCACCGATCGCCCGGATAAAGGGCTCGGCGCCGCGGTCCTTGTCGAAATAGGCGACGCGCGGCCGAACCCGCTCGGCCTGGGCCAGCAGGAAGGTCAGCAGGACGGTCTTGCCCGACCCCGAGGGCCCGATGCAGGTGAAATTGCCGAGGTCGCCCTGATGGAAGTTGAAGTGGTAGGGCCCCGAGGCGGTGGTCTCCAGCACGGAGATGGCGGGACCCCAGTGGTTGCCCGTCGCCTCGCCGGTCGGGTGGTTGTGGAAGCTGGCCAGGCTGGCGAAGTTGCCGGCCGAGATCAGCCCCTTCCGCGCGATGAACCGAAAGCCGCCCGGGAACTGGGCCCAGAAGCTCGGCTCGAGGTTGGCGTCCTCCCGGACCGCCAGGGCGCCGGCTTCGGCCATGGCGGACTGGATGTCTGCGACCGCGTAGTCGAGCGCGGGAAGGGTCTCGGCGCGGACCAGGATCGACAGGTGGTGCTCGCCATAGGCGGTGCGGCCGGCGCCGACGTCATCCCGGGCCTGGGCGAGTTCGCCCCTGAGGCTGAAGGCGTCATCGTCGGCCGCCTTGAGGCGGCGCAGGGCCACGCCCATCCGGTCCAGCGAGGCCTGCCGGTCCTGGAAGGCGAAGCTCTCGGTCAGCACCATCTCGTGAGGCAGGCGCAGGACGCCGTCGAGCACGCCCGGCGCGGTCCGTGCGGGATAGTCTTTCAACCCTACAATGGCGGCGTAGCTGCGCGCGCCGCCATGCCCGGTCCCAAGCTCCATGGCGTCCAGGCCGAAGGTCAGGCGGCGCTGGCCGACCGCGGCGGCGATGTCCCCGGACGGGGTGAGCACGGGCCGGCCCTCGCCGTTCAGCAGGAGGGCGAGGAACTCGGAGGGCTCGGAGTACTGGGCGCCGCCGGGTCCACTGTAGAGGCTGAGGGTGCGGACCCCGTAGGGCGACAGGGCGGCCGCGAAGGACTCCCGGATGGCGTGCAGTTCGCGCAGGTCGCGGGTGGTCTCAGACTGTCGCTGGCGAGGTCCCCGCAGCACCTTCTCAACCAGACCGGCCCGCCCCTGGGTGGGCCTGAGGACGAGGGTCAGGAAGATGTCGTTCACGAAGAGCTGCCGGGCCTCCAGCTGCTCTCGCCACTTCTGGTCGAGGTCGGCGCAGAAGGGCTCCTCCGGCGGCGGCGGGAACTCAGGGGTGACCCGCCGGCGAACCACGTGGTGCCAGAGGGCGAGCCGCGAGGTGGCGGCGCTGCGCAGCACCGTCTCGCGGACGGACTTTCGGTAGTTGAGGTCCTCGTCCGACGCCGTCTCGAAGGGAAAGCCCGAGATGTGCAGGGTCTGGACCAGCAGCCCGTCCCGGGTCGACACCGTCTGGGCGTCCAGGTGCCGGGCATAGGGCAGGCGGTCGGTGATGGCGGCCTCCCGGGGCGCCAGGAGGCGGGCGGCCTGGGTCGTGATGAACCTGTTCACGGCGTGTACGAGTTCCCGCCCCAGAAACTGAAGTTCCGCACGCGCGGGCAGGACCGGACCCGGGTGATCCAGATGTCGAAGAAGCGCGGCTCGCGCACCGAACCGGCATAGCCGATGGCGTGGATCACCAGCGCGACGCCGAGGACCCAGAACGACTTGGTGATCAGGAAGAGCTCCCCGGTCACGATGAGGTTGAGGATGGCGTAGGTGTAGGTCACGCCGCCGATCATCTGCGGCCGCGTCAGGGCGGCGAAGACCGGATCCGAGGCCAGTCGGCTCATCCTACATGGCTCCGGCGAGGCTGCGGATGCCCGCCACGATGGAGACGGCGCCGAAGATGATGAAGGCGCCGACGATGACGATCACCCCACGCCGCCACTCCATCCGCCCGGACAACATGAGGAAGCCGACGATGGCGATGGCGATGACCGCAGCGCTGGTGGCCACCGTGCCCAGAAGGGTTCCCTGCACCCAGCTGAGGGCGGCGATCAGGGGAGACGAGCCGGCGGGGTCCGCCTGGGCCTGAGCCAGGGCGGGCGAGGCGCTCAAGGCGGCCAGCAGGGCGAAAGGGAGGGTCTTGCGGGTCATGGTCCTACTCGGCTCCGAAGGACAGGATGCGGGGCGCGCCAAGGCGCGAGACGATCGCCTGGACATAGGCGCGGGTTTCCTCAAAGGGCGGCACGCCGCCATAACGCACCACGGCTTCGGGTCCGGCGTTGTAGGCCGCGAGTGCGAGCCGGACGTCGCCAAAACGCCGAAGCTGCCGGGCCAGGTAGTTCACGCCCCCGTCGATATTGCTGTGGAGATCGTCGGGGTCAACGCCCAGATCGCGGGCGGTGGCGGGCATCAGCTGCATGACCCCTCGGGCCCCCTTGGGCGAGACGGCGGACTGCTGGAAGCGGGATTCCTGCCAGGCCACGGCCGCGGCGAGACCCGGGTCGACGCCGTGCCGGGCGGCGGCCTCGGCGATCAGGCTGGCCACCGCTGCGGGGGCGGGCGCGGCCATGCGCGGGACGGCGCTGAGGATAGGCTGGGCGCCGGCGGAGGTAATGACCATGGGTCCGGAATAGGTCGTCACGGCGCCATCGTCTCCGATCTCGAGAACCTGGCCTCTGGCGACATCCGGAACCGTCAGCAAGGGGGCGAGAAGAACGCCGATACCGATGGCGATGGTCCTCACGGGAAATCCTGTCTGCGGCGCCCCTGAACGGGAACGGGAATCGAGGCGCATGATATCCCGAATTGGGCGGTGGGAGGATTACAAAGGATCAATGACGGTTGGATGACAGGGCTGGCCGCAGGATTGACATCGGGACGCCGGATTGCGTTCCCTCGGACCCAAAGGGAGGATGACGAATGACGGATCTGGTCCTGCGCGAACAGCGCGGCGCGGCGGTGCATCTGGTGCTGAACCGGCCTGACAAGCTGAACTCCCTGAACGTCCCGCTCTTCCAGGCCCTTGACGCCCACGTCCGGGACATCGCCGCCAAACCCGCCGGGGTCGCGGTGGTGGTGGTGAGGGGCGCCGGCCGCTGCTTCTCGGCCGGCCACGACCTGGGCGACATCGCCGCCGGCGAGCGGCTGCCGGAGCCGAACTTCCAGTCCAAAGTGATCGAGCGCCTGGCCGCCCTGCCCCTTCCCGTGATCTCGGCGGTCCATGGCCACTGCTACACCGGCGCCCTGGAGCTGGCCCTGGCCGCCGACATCATCCTTGCGGCGGAGAGCGCCAAATTCGCCGACACCCACGCCCGCTGGGCCCTGACGCCGGTCTGGGGTCTCAGCCAGCGCCTGCCCCGGCGCGTGGGGACCAGCAAGGCGCGGGAGATGATGTTCACCTGCCGCACCTACTCAGGCCGCGAGGCCGAGGCCATGGGCCTCGCCAACGCCTGTTTCCCGGACGAGACCTTCCTGGAAAGCGTCGACGCCTGGGTCGCAGAGATCGCCGCCAACTCGGCCTTCAGCCACGCCGCCAACAAGCGCCTCCTGGACCTGACCGACGGCCTGCCCCTGCCAGCGGGCCTCGCCCATGAGGTCTACCGCGGCGAGGGGGTCGGACCCGACATGCGCGAGCGCATCGCCGCCTTCGCCGCCCGGAAGGGCGGCTGACCCCGGTTGACCCCTGAAGTCTAGCCCTTCGCCCCGTCCAGCATCTGGGTGAAACCCGCCGGGGCGTAGGGGCCGATGCAGACCTGCTCCAGCACGCCGATGCCGTTGCGGCCCTCATTGTCGCGGGTGAGCACGATCTGCTGGGTATGCAGGTGCGAGGGGGCCAGGGGGTCCAGTTGCCGGACGTCGAAGGACTCATGGCCGATGGCCAGTTCGCCCTTCCACATGCCCTGCCCCCACTCCGGATGGCTGTAGCCCAGGCCCTTCATCTGGAACTTCAGGACCGGCTCCATGCTGATCGTGCGCACGGTCCCGTCATGGTCGACAAGGTCGACCTCGCCGTAGCGGGCCAGGCGCGTACCGGGATGGTAGTCGATCCGGTGCCGGGCGGTGGCCATGCGGTGGTCCCGCCCGTCCTCGACCCCGGGTATGTCCGCCTCGCTGTCATAGAGCGGCGCGGTAAAGCCCTCGCGGACCAGGGGCCGGCCTTCGGCGTCATCGAAGAAGATGGCGTGCGAGATGTGGTCGTCCCAGAACAGGGGGGTCCACAGGAAAAAGGCGCTGGGCGGCGTTGTGCGCGGCGCCCCGCCGGTCTCCGGCTCGCCGACGTTCCGGACCCCCCAGGACCGGTCCTTGGTGCCGAGGCAGACCTCCGCATCCACCTCGATGCGGCCCTCGGGCGTCTCCACCCAGCCACTCCAGCGGCCGAACTGGTCGAAGCGGGTGGAGTCCATCACCCGGCGGGTCCCGGACCAGAGGGTCTGGCGAGCCTCCTGGAGGCTGGCCGTCCGGGCCGAGAAAACGAGGTCGCAGGACAGGCCGCTCTCGTTCGGCTCCAGAACCACGCGGGTGCGCCGCATGGGCTCAAGAACTTCCAGCCGGAAGGGCCCGACCGACATGTCCGTCCGCTCGGTCGGCGCCCGGCGCGAGCCATAGAAGCAGTACTGTCGTCCGTCCGGCTTCACGACGCTGAAGGCGCCGTCGAGTATGCCCCGGTAGGGGTAGATCGCCATGCCGACGCCGAAATAGTAGGAGGCGTCCTTCGCATAGCCGTTGAACCACGTCCGGTCGTAGACGTTGCGGTCGCTGGTCGCCGGATGAGCGATGGGCTCGGGCGTCTGGTGGATCGGAAAGTCATCAAGCCGGTTGAGCATGGCGGATCTCCCTGGGTGGCGGCGAAGGGTTCAGGCGAGGCCAAGGGCCCGCTTCATGGCCTTCAGGTTGCCCCGGCAGAATTTGGTCATGCCCTCCGTCGCCGCTTCCAGCTGCGAGGCGTCCTTCGGCTGGAAGCGCACGCGCAGGACGATGGCGCAGCTTGCGTGCCCGCCCGGCTCCACCGAGACGGTGGAGAAGTAGGCGTCCATGTCCGGGCGATCGAGGGTGTAGGTGTAGTGGTGCGGCCCCTCGTCGGTCATCAGCTCCGAGACCGTCCGGCCGCTGGGCATGGTCAGGGTACGCACCTTGCCCTTGGGGGTGACCTCGGTGGATTCGGCCTCCACCAGGCCGGCCCACTTGCGGATGCCGGAGAAGTCCCCGATCACCGCCCAGACCGCGTCTGCAGTCAGCGGAATGTCCTCGCGGAAAGTCAATTCCTGCATGATTTTCTCCCCTGTGTTGGAGAGACTGCAGCACATCCGGCCGCCGACCGGAAGCGCGGAAAACCTGAACACCAGACAGAGGTGCGCGGAGCGCTCCAGCGACCCGGTCCTACTCCCTGACGTTGTGCCAGGACTCGGCGATGCCGAAGCCCTCGCGGCCATCCATTGTGAATCGGGCCAGGCCCTCGTTGACGAAGGTGGCGCCCCCCGGGAAGGGGATCTTGGTCGGGCACATGTTGATCACCCGGCCTTCGATGCGGACCTCCCGGCCCTTGCAGGTGCGCGCGGTCATCGAGACCGTATCATGGAGGATGGACCCGGGCCGGAAGGTGGTCTCGACACGAACGTCCTCCAGGGTATCCATCCCTTCCCCGTCCTGGATCCAGCCGGAGCCCAGCAGGGTCCCGTCGGACCGTCGGAAGCAGGAGCCTCCCAGTGAGGTCCCGGCGCCGAAGTTCATGGAGAACCAGAAGACGAAGGGGTTTGGAGCGGCGGCGGTCGAGAGGGCGGGACCGGTCGAGGCGGCGCCCGAAGACCCGCTGGACGATCCGCTCCAGTTGCGCGGGCCCCAGGACTTGTCGCGCACGCCAAAGCCGTCGAAGGCGATTTCCTCCCCGCCGATCGCCAGCCGGCCCGTCGCGCGCAGGCTCTGTTCGAAGTGGCCGTGGGCGCCTTTCGCGGCGAAGTGCGGCTCGGTCAGGGCGTCGATGTCCACCTGCATGGAGAGGTGCGCCGGAGTGTGCCAGCCCTCGGGGCGGAGCTTGGCGCGGGTCATCAGGATGGCCCCGTCGGGAATGTCCTGGGCCGGGCCCTCGTAACTGACGGTCCAGCGGCGGAAGGGGTCCTCACAGGCCAGGGCCAGGTTTCCGACCTTGAGGTCGCCATCATAGGCGGACAGATCCTGGCCGATGTCCCGCCGGCCGTAGGTGAAGGCCACCCGGCTGCCGCCCAGGTAGACGGCGTGCAGGGCGTCGGCCCAGCCGTTCCCGGGCCGGAAGCCCATGCGGGTGAACATGCCGACCCTGGTCTTCGGGTCGACGAAGTTGAAGTAATAGCTCTCGCTCCAGGCCCGGTCTTCGCCGGTCGGATGCATAGCCTCGTCTGTGCCCGTGACGGTGGTCATTCCGGAGTCTCCCCATGAACCTGTCCGTGCCGCAGGCTGCGGTGACAAATGCGGGTATACAGTGACCCTTGGGCTCCTGCACTCCTGGAACCCGGCTTCCCTCGGGAAGTCGAGCCCGTCATGATGGCCCTTAACGGGGTGAACCGCCCCCAACCGACCCGCGGGGTCGGGACCTAGAGGAGGTTTGAGACAAGGCCCATGACCCAACTTCCAAGTCCGCCCCGCATGCGCGCCCTCTACCCCGGCGGCCCAGAGGTTTCCTCGGTCGCCTGGGGCATGTGGCGCTTCGCCGGAGACGATGTGGCGGCGGCGGAGGCGCGCGTCCAGGCCGCCCTGGACGCCGGCGTCACGCTCTTCGACACGGCGGACATCTACGGACCCGACAATGGCGAGCCCTTCGGCGCGGCGGAGGCCTTGCTCGGGCGGGTGCTGGCCGGCAATCCGGGCCTGCGGGACCAGATGGTGATCGCCACCAAGGGCGGCATCTCCATGGGCGTGCCCTACGACTCGAGCGCCGGCTACCTCGGCGCCGCCATCGACGCCTCACTGGCGCGGATGGGCGTCGACCATGTCGCGCTCTGGCAAATCCACCGCCCGGACATCCTGACCCATCCCGCCGAGATCGGAGAGGCCCTGCTGGCGGCCCACCAGGCGGGCAAGATCGGCGCGGTCGGCGTCTCCAACTTCACGCCCTGGCAGGTGGAGGCCCTGGCCGCCCACCTGCCCCTGCCGATTGTCTCCTGCCAGCCGGAATTCTCACCCCTGGCCGTGGCGCCGCTGGGCGACGGGGTGCTTGACCAGGCGATCGCCCGGGGTATGGCGGTGCTGGCCTGGTCGCCCCTCGGCGGCGGCCGGCTGGGCAATCCCGCCGATGAGCGCACACGCGCGGTCGCTGCGGCCCTGGACGCCAAGGCCAAGCAGGCGGGTGTCAGCCGCGCCGCCGCGGCCTACAGCTGGATCATGGCCCATCCGGCCCGGCCCATTCCCATCGTCGGGACCCAGTCTGTGCCGCGGATCGCCGAGATTCCAGACGCCTACACGCCCACCTGGACCCGGGCTGAATGGTATGAGGTCCTGGTCGCCGCCCGGGGAGAACCGCTGCCGTGACCCAAGCCCTGCCGCCCTGCGAAGTCTCCTGGTTCTCCGCACTCTGCGACGACGACTATGAGTTCCTCGGCGTACCCGACCCGGCGCTGAAGTCGAGCTGGGAGCACTGCCGAGACATCGTCCTGCAGGCCGAGGCCGGCGGCTTCGACAACATCCTGCTGCCCTCGGGCTACGAGCTGGGCATCGACACCACCGCCTTCGCCGCGGCGATTGCGCCGATGCTGAAGCGCATGCGCCTCCTGATGGCCGTACGAATCGGCGAGATGTGGCCCCCGCAACTGGCGCGCCAGATCGCCACCATCGACCGCATCCTCGGGGGGCGGCTGACGGTGAACATCATCTCGTCCGACATGCCCGGCGAGAAGCTGGCGTCGGGTCCGCGCTATGCGCGCACGGTCGAGGCCATGAGCATCCTGAAGACGCTGCTGAACGGCCAACCGCTGGACCATGACGGGGATTTCTGGAAGCTGAATCTGGATCCGCCGCGTATCGGCACGGTTTCCGGCAAGGCCCCCCAGCTCTACTTCGGCGGCCTCTCGGAGGATGCACGCGCCGCGGCCGCCAAGGGCTGCGATGTGTACCTGATGTGGCCGGACCGGCGCGAGGCGGTCGCCGACATCATCGCCGACATGACCGCTCGTGCGGCGCAGCACGGCCGCAAGCTCAGGTTCGGCTACCGGGCCCATGTGGTGGTTCGCGACACCGAGGCCGAGGCGCGCGCGGCCGCCGACCGCCTGCTCTCGAAGCTGGATGCCGATGCAGGCGCTGCGATCCGCGCCAAGTCGCTCGACTCCACCTCGGTGGGCGTCCAGGCGCAGGCGGCGCTGCGCGAAAGCGCGGCCGATGACGGCTATGCCGAACCGAACCTGTGGACTGGCATTGGCCGGGCCCGGTCAGGCTGCGGCGCGGCGATAGTCGGTGATCCGGACCAGGTGCTGGCCAAGCTGAACGACTACCGGGCCATGGGCATCGAGGCCTTCATCCTTTCAGGCTATCCGCACGCCGCCGAGGCGGACCTGTTTGCCCGCCATGTGCTGCCGCGTCTTGAGCACGGCCCGCTGGTCTGAAGGGTTGGAGAGCCAGCTGCGACGACGAGCCTGACCGGAGCCGCGGGATCACCGCGGCGCAGGCGCTCAGTGTCCGAGGCTGACCGGCGCCGGTTGGCGGTCGGCGAGGGGCGTGATCTTCGGCAGCCACAGCTGGATCCAGCCCAGCGCCAGCAGGTAGCTGCTGCTGGCGAACAACAGGAGTGGGCCATAGCCAAGTCCCATGGTGAGCACCTTGCCCGCAGCCCAGACGATGCCCATTCCGCCGATATTGCCGCAGAACGCGCCGAAGCTGGTGACACGCCCCACCTTGTCGGTCGGCGTCACGTCGGTGATCAGGGCGAACAGGTTGGTGGAGAACCCCTGGTGCGCCGCAAGCACCACGGCCAGGATGCCCGCAGCCGCCCAGGCGTTGGGCGCAGCCAGAGTGGCGGGCAGCACCAGAACCAGAAGGCCCGAGCCCAGCATGATCCCCTTGCGCACGCGGTCCACCGGGAGGCCCCGCGACATCAGCGCAGTCGCCAAAGTCCCGCTGATCAGGGATCCCGCAGCGGCGCCGGTGTAGGCCAGCGCGACAGGACCCCCGAGCGCCACGCCGGACACGTCAAACTGCCGGTGCATCAGGTCCGGCATCCAGAACAGCAGTAACCACCAGGTGGCGTCGGACAGGAACTTCGCGCCCGCGATCGCCCAAGTGCTGCGGTCCTTCAGGATCGGACGGCGCGGAGCGTCCGGCTGGGCCGCGGGCGTGGGCGGGGCATCGAGGGGCGTCTTGCGCGTGGCGATCAGCCAGCAGACCGTCCAGACCACCCCGGCCAGCCCGGCCACCAGGAAGGTGCCGCGCCAGCCCAGGGGGCCCGCCATCACGGGAATGAGCACCGGGGCGCTGATCGCGCCCAGGCTGTTCACGGCATTGATCACGCCGAACCCTGTGGAGCGCACTTCGGGAGGCAGAATCGTCGCCACCGTCTTGATCATCGACGGCGTACCCATGGCCTCGGTCGCCCCCAGTCCGACGCGGCAGAGGATGAACTGCGGGATGCTGTGAGCGAGGCCGTGGGCCATGGCCGCGAG
Organism: Phenylobacterium sp.; assembly: GCA_020401865.1. Lineage (GTDB taxonomy): Bacteria > Pseudomonadota > Alphaproteobacteria > Caulobacterales > Caulobacteraceae > Phenylobacterium. Next base: position 33,163 of record JADCAS010000017.1, read on the forward strand.
GCTCCAGCTGAACACACCCAGCGGATTAGCCCACCTCACGCCGATCCGATCGACCAACGGCCCTGCGAACAGCAGGCCGAGCGCCATAGCTCCCTGGAACCAAGCGCCCATCGCGCCGTAATCCTCGTCGGTCCACCCGAGTTCGGCCGACATCTCGGGCTTGAGCACCGAGATGATCTGGCGATCCACCAGGTTCAGGATGCCGGCGAAGGTCAGGAGGACGAACAGAAGCAAGCGCATCTGCGGCGTAAGAAGGCTGCCTGCAGCCGCCAGAGTTGACCCGGTTGTCAAGGTCGCACCCCTCCCACACGCCGGCGCATGGCTCCGCCCGCGCAACTTTTGAGCTTGCTCCGCAGCATCATCTGGAAGGATGCTCACAGTCTGTTCGCGTTGTCATATTCTTTGGAGGGACAGTTGGCCGAGACGGTCCGCTACGGCCTGGTCGGTGTCGGCATGATGGGCGTGGAGCACATCCACAACCTCGCCGTGACGCCGGGCGCGGTGGTGACCGCAATCGCCGATCCCGTCGAACGATCGCTGGGCCCGGCCCGCGAAGCGCTGGGTCCGAAGGCTGATCTCGTCACCGCCTTTGAGACGGGGGCCGAATTGGCCCGCAGCGGCCTTGTGGATTGCGTCATCGTCTCCAGTCCGAACAACACGCACCGAGAGGTGCTGGAACCGATGTTCGAGGCCGGACTGCCGATTCTCTGCGAGAAACCGTTGGCCACGACGCTCGAGGACGCGCGCTGGATCGTCGAGCAGGCCGAGCGCGCCGCAGCCCCGTTCTGGACGGCGATGGAGTACCGTTACATGCCGCCGGCCGAGGCGTTCATCGGCGAAGTACACGGCGGCCGGGTCGGAAGGCTGCAGATGCTGTCGATTCGCGAGCACCGCTTCCCGTTTCTGAGGAAGGTGGGCGACTGGAACCGGTTCGCCGCGAACACCGGTGGGACAATGGTCGAAAAGTGCTGCCATTTCTTCGACTTGATGCGTCTCATCACCCGTTCGGAGGCCGTTCGGGTCTACTGCTCGGGCGCTATGGACGTGAACCATGTCGACGAAAGCTATGAGGGTCGTCAGCCCGACATCATCGACAACAGCTACACCACCATCGATTTCGCCAACGGCGTTCGCGCCATGCTGGATCTCTGCATGTTCGCCGACGGCGCCGAGAACCAGGAAGAGATCACCGCCGTCGGGGATGCGGCGCGGCTTGACGTCCTAATTCCTAGTGGGGATATAGTGTATTCTCCGCGGGTGGGGTTCCGTAACCCAAAGCGCGTGGAGCGTCGCGTCGTCGAGGTGGATCCCATCGCGCTGAAGGCCGGCACCCACCACGGGTCGACCTTCTACGAGCACCAGCGCTTCAACGCGGCGGTGCGTGGAGCGGGCCCGGTGGAAGTGACCGCACGTGACGGGTTGATGGCCGTGGCCATCGGCGCAGCCGCAGAGATCAGCGCGCGCGAGAGGCGTGTGGTGGAGATGTCGGAACTGGGTTTCTGAGTACCCGGCCGGTCGCCGGAAAGACAACAAGAACGGCGTGGGTGTGACAGCGCCAGATATCAACGAGAGCAAGATTTCGGGGAAGCCAATGCAACGCAAGATCCTGATCACCGGGGCCGCCATCGCCGCCCTCATGACCGCCGCGCCCGCCCTGGCCCAGACGGCCAGCGAAGGCGTCGACCTCAGCGAACTGGTCGTCACCGCCCAGAAGCGGGAACAGAAACTGCAGGATGTTCCGGCAGCGATCTCGGTCCTGTCCGGCGACGCGCTCGCCGCTCGCGGGTCGGTAAACCTCGAGAGCGCGCAGTACCTCGTGCCCACCCTCAACTTCCGCAAATCGGGCACCACCATCAATCAGACGCTCTTCCTGCGAGGGGTCGGCACGTCGACCTTCTCGATCGCAGGCGAACCGTCGGTCTCGACGGTTGTGGACGGCGTGGTCCTGAGCCGCTCAGGCGAGGCCTTCAGCGACCTGATCGACGTCGAGCGCATCGAGGTCTTGCGCGGCCCGCAGGGGACGCTCTTCGGCAAGAACACCTCCGCAGGTGTGATCAACATCGTCACCAAGCGTCCGGGCGACGACTTCGGGGGCTATGTCGAGGGCGGCTACTTCTCGGGCGGCGGCGAGGTGAAACTCCGCGCGGGTGTGGACGTGCCCTTCAGTGATCTCGTGAAGGGCCGCTTCACGGTTTCCTATGGCAGCTATGACGGCAATATCCGCAATCTGACCCGTGGGACGCGGGTGAACGGGTACGAGCACTGGGGCGTCCGCGGCGTGATCGTGGCCGACCCTAGAGAGGATCTCTCCCTGACCCTGATCGCCGACTACCGCGAGTCGGACGATGACTGCTGCGCCGAACTGATCGGCACGACACCCACCAACCTGACGGCGACGGTCCTGCCCACGCCGCGCGGCGACCGCACCCGGCATGTGACGCAGGATCTGATCACCAGCACCAAGGAGGAGAGCGGCGGCGTTTCATTGCAAGCCGACTGGAGCGTCGGGGGCAATGTCGTCACCTACATCGGCTCGTATCGGCAGTACGACAACACCGAGATCCGCGACGGCGACTGGCTGCCCCAGGCCTATGTGGGCTTCAACCAGCTGCATGATTTGGGGCCGCAGACCAGCAACACCGTCACCCAGGAACTGCGTCTGACCTCGCCGGCCGACCAGACCCTGACCTACGTGGTGGGCGCCTATTACTCGCGCGCCGAAACGGACCGGACCTTCACCCGCAACAACATCGTCTGCACGCTTGCGCCCACGCCGACGGTGCTGACGCCCTGCACGGCGCCGGGAACGGTGATCACCCGCCCGTCGGGCACAGCCACCTTCGGCTCGGTGTTCACGAACTACGCGCTGTTTGGTCAGGGCGAAGCCAACCTCACCGACCGGTTCCGGCTGATCGCGGGCCTGCGCTTCACCTCGGACGAGCTGTCGGTCAATCACCAGCGCGTGTCGCCCCTCACCGGCCCTGGCATCCAGCCCAGCTTCGGCCCGTTCACCGCCAGCACGTCGAACGACAACCTGTCGGGCAAGGTCGGGGCGCAGTTCGACCTGAGTGACGACTCCACCGCCTACGCAACCTATTCGCGGGGCTACAAGGGTCCGGCCTACAATGTCTTCTTCAACCTGACGGCCACCGGCACGAACGTCATCGAGGCGGAGACGGCCGACAGCTTCGAAGTGGGTCTGAAGAACACCCTGCTCGACGGCCGGTTGATCCTCAACCTCGCCGCCTACTACGCGACCTACGACAACTTCCAGGCCAACAACCCCGACCTGGTGGCGGGCGTCGTGGTGACGCGCTTCACGAATGCAGGCACGATCTCGACCCGCGGCGGCGAACTCGACTTCCTGTTCCGTCCCATGGCCGATCTGAATGTGTCGGGCGGCCTCGCCTACACCGACGCCAAGGTCGATCAGTTCAAGCTGCCCACCAACGGCGTCATCACGGGCGTGATCCCGTCCGGGACGACGCTGGCCTATGCGCCCAGGTGGAAGGGTTCGGTGGCGATCGACTACCGCATTCGAGACGTGGGCCCGGTGGACGTCATCCTGGGTGCGCAGGGGTCGTTCCAGTCGAAGCAGCTCAGCCAGTTCGACGCCAACGCGGCTGTGCGCAACGTCACGACCATCGGCGGCTATGGGCTGGTGGACCTTTCCGTGGGCATCGCCGACCGTGAGGACCGCTACCAGATCACCGCTCAGGTGAAGAATCTGTTCGACGAAAGCTTTGCCTCGGCGATCACCAGCGGCGGACCGGGCGGCAGCTTCCGCTACCTGATCCCGCGTGAGGCGGATCGCTACTACGGCGTGACCGCGCGCCTGAACTTCTGACGACGTGGGCCCGGAGCCGTGGGGCGCCGGGCCCGCTCGTTGCCGGAGCGCGATGGGTCAGGCGAGGCGGGCGATCCGCTGACCCTGATCCAGAACGGCGGCTCACATGGGGGCGTGCCGCTGGCCCATGCCGAGGCCATGCGCGCGAGGATCGCCGGGTTCGAGAGACTCCTGAAGAAATAGCCTGGCGGCCCGGGAGGGACTCGAACCCCCGACCTTCGCTTTAGGAAAGCGCTGCTCTATCCTGCTGAGCTACCGGGCCTGGCCGGGCGGAGCGATGCCACGGGCGGCGGCTGGCGCCAAGTCCGGAAAGGCCGATGACCTGAGCGCGCCCGGCGGGCGCCGGCGTCCCGCGACGATCCGGGACGCGAGGCGCATCCCCCCTTCAGGCCGCCGCCCTTCGCGCCGCCAGGGCCGCCTTGGTGGCGTCATACCGCGCCCGGGTGATGTTGTAGCGGGCGTAACAGACGGCGGAGATGAGGCCCGGAATGGTGGCGAGGATCCCGTCCACAAACACAAGGTTGAACAGAACCTCGTCAGGCACCTGCCCCGGCGTCGCCTTCGGCGGGAAGCTGATCGCAAAGAGGGCGAACCCTGCCAAGGCGGCGCCCAGGGCCTGGTCGATCTTGGCGGCGAGGTTGCGGGTCGAGTACAGGACGCCTTCCTGGCGAACGCCGTGGGCGAGCTCGTTTTCATCGGCGATGTCGGCGAGGGCGGACATCACCGTGATGCTGAGGATGCTGGCGCCGGCGGCCCCCACCGCCGAGAAGGCGATGAGCATGGGCGTCAGACCGGGCGTCTGTGCGGTCAGCACGCCGGTCATCCCGAGGATCATCGGGATGGCGGGCCCGATCGAGAAGACGATCGCCCAGATGATCATGTTCAGCCGCTTGTCGAGGCGCCGGTGCATCCTGGCCGAGAACAGGAACCCGGTGGCGTAGCCGACGAAACTGCCGATCACGAACCACTTCAGCTGTTCGCTGGCCAGACCCCAGAAGAAGGTGTTCACGTAAAGATTCAGGCCGCTGCGGACGCCGATCATCATCGACAGAAAGAAGAAGGCGATCAGCAGCCATAGGTAGTTCCGGTTCCCCAGGGCCTTTCCGACATCCTTGAGGAACTCGAGCGGACTGAAACGGGGCAGATTGTCCGGCGCCTTTGGCAGGCGTTGGATCTGGTCGCGGGTGAACCAGGCGGAGGCGAGCAGCAGAGCCATCGCTGCAAGGCCGCATCCGACGGCGAACGGACCATAGGGCTCGGGGTTGAGGAGCCCGCGCGGGTACTCCGGCGTCGCCTTGAAGACGAAGTGCAGCGCCAGGAAATTCATGCCCGCCCCACCCGCCCAGGTGAAGAAGTTGTTCCAGCTGAGCACCTTCGAGCGTTCGATGTAATCGCTCGACAACTCACCTCCCAGGGCCAGGTGGGGCGTATTGAAGAGGCTGATCGAGACCCGCATGAAGCTTACCGACAGGGCGAACCAGAGGAAGAGGACCAGGTCGGAGGCCCCCGGGGGCGGATTGAAGACCGCAATGACGGACAGGGCGATGGGAAGCGGCGCGAGGAAGAGATAGCCATGACGCCGGCCGAACCGGCCGCGGGTGCGGTCAGACAGCGATCCGATGACAGGGTCCGCGAAGCCGTCGAAGACCAGGCTTGCAGAGACGGCGAGCCCGGCGAGGACGGCGTTCAACCCGAGGATCTGGTTGTAGTAGAGCATGGCGTAGGAGCCGACCGTGGCGAGGATGATGGAGTCGCCGACGGATCCGATTCCGAAGAAGAACTTTGTGCGAAGCGGCAGCCGGTCGACGGTGTCGGCCTGGGCGCTGGACATGAACTCACTCCCTGAGAATGGACCGCGACCCGGTTCGTGGCCAGGACGTCGGGAACGCTCGAAATCACCCTGCTGCGGCCCCCATTCGCGCAACCCCCGCATCCAAAGGGCAGAACGCCCCAAGGTCAACTGTCCGGACGGCGCGCTTTCCCCTTCCCCGGGCGGGGGCTAGGATACGGCGGAGGATTCTGCATCGCCCGGAAGGACCCGTGATGACCCAGGCCGCGCCCTTCGCCGTCGACGGCCCCCTGGCCCCTCCCCTCGCCCGGCTGCTTGCCTACTGGGAAGGACTGAGGCGCGGCCAGGCCGAGATACCCTTCTGGGACGACCTGTCGGAGGTGAAGATCGAGGCCTCCGGCGCGGAGACCTTCATCCTCGACGTCTTCAGCCGCCCGGAGCGCTTCCGTTTCAACGACCTGGAGGTCGCGCCCCCGGCGGTGCAGCGCGACCTGCTGCTTGGCCTCTTCCTCGATGATGTCGACCTGCCTGAGGTGTTCACCCTTCTGCGCGCCCAGGCCAGCGCCACGGTGGAGCTGATGCGGCCCACCCTCTATGCCGCGGGAGGCGGCCAGCGCCTTCTCCTGCCCGCCTGGGGCGAGGGCGAGGTGCGCATGCTGGTCGGCGGCCTGGTGAAGGGCTAGCCGCCCGCCAGGATATCGATCCGCACTCCGGGCCTCAGCCGCCGGATATCGGCGCTGCGGGCCATTCCGGAGCCGGGAGAGATCAGGGTCGCCGAGGCGGCGGCGACGGCGGTCGCCAGCGCCTCCTGCGGCGAACGCGCCCGCGACAGTTCCCAGACCAGACCTGCCAGGAAACTGTCGCCGGCGCCGACAGTCGAGACCGGGGTAATCGGCAGGGCAAGGGCGTGGGCGGCGAAACCGGCCCCCACCAGAAGGGCGCCCTCCCGCCCGAGGCTCACGGCCACCCAGGCGGCGCGACCGTCATCGACCAGCTCCCGGGCGGCGACCAACCGGGAGGAGAGATCAGGCAGGTCCCGGCCCAGGCATTCCTGCAACTCCCGCAGGTTGGGTTTCACGAGCCAGACCCCGGCCTCCAGTCCGGCCCTCAGCCCTTCGCCGGAGGCGTCGAGGGCAAGCCTGACGCCTGTCCGGCGGGCGACCCGGGCGAGACGGGCGAGCCGCCTGGGGTCCATTCCGTCCGGAAGGCTGCCGCTGGCGACCAGCACGTCCGGTCGGGGCGACAGCTCTGCGAGCGCGGTCTCCAGCGCCCGGATCTCTCTCTCCCGCAGCCTCGGGCCCGGCAGCACGAAGCGAAACTCGGCGTCCCGGGAACGGTCAAAGACAGTGAAACTCTGGCGGGTCTCCTCGGCGACCGGGATCACCCGGGCGTCCAGCCCCTCGGCGGATAGACGAGCCTGGAGGGCGTCTCCGGTCGAGCCGCCGAGGGGCAGGATGCAGGTCGCCCGACCGCCGAGCTGGCCCACGACCCGGGCGACGTTCACCCCGCCGCCGCCAGCATCCTGCCGGGGGGTATCGCAGCGCAACTTGTTCTCTGGCTCGACAACGTCCACGCCGGTCTGAAGGTCCAGCGCCGGATTGAAGGTCAGGGTCGCGAGGACCGGTGCGGTTCTGGCTCTTGTCATGCTCCCGGCTCCTGGCGAGACCCGAAACCAGATGGACCTGATCCACCGATTCCCGCCAGCGGGATGCCCTCAGAGGATGCCGGGCGCCCGCAGCCAGTCCTTGATGTCATGGTTGGAGACCTTCAGCAGGTCCTTCGGAATCTCCGCCATGAGGCGCTTTCGCGCCGTGTCCGAGAGCCTCTCCCGGATCGCCTTCAGGAGACGCGGCGGGGCGGCCAGGACCAGGTGCTCGTACTCGCCTTTCTGCGCCTGCGTGTTGAGGAGGTCGGCGAGTTCCTTGGCGAAGGCCTCCCGGCGCCGGTCGGCCAGGCCGTGCTGGCCGGTCCCGTGACGCATGGAAGTGTCGCTCTCGAAGGACACCCCCGGCGGTCCCTGGTGGTGGTGGACAGTCGGCGGCTTCACCTCGCCGAGGGTGACGGGGTCGGCGTGATCACGGGCGCGCTCGATCCAGCGTGCGCCGCCGCCCGCCGCGACCAGGATGCGGGTGCGTTCGGAAGCGGTCATTTCGGGATCTCCGTCTCTGGGGCCGCAGAGGCGGCCGGACTGGGTTCTGAGAAGGCCGCCGTCTCGCCGGGGGGTGTGACGTTTGGCGGAACAGGGCGATGGCAGGCCGCCAGGAGCGCCAGTACTACCCAGCCGGCGCCCATACCCACAAGGGCTGGGAGCGGTCGTCCGGACGTCTCGCACGCGTCATGTCGAACAGGGGGGGCGGCCATGGCTATGGTCTCCTGAAGCAGGTCCACAGACCCCGCACCCGCCCCCGCCGCCTTGATCTGTCGCAAAGGGGCCGGGTCAGGGCAGCGGCAGGCTATCCAGCCAGGCGGCGATGTCCTCGACGTCGGCGTCCCCCATCTTGAGGGGCGGCATGTTGAAGTGCCCGGTCTCGTCGATCTCCGTCAGCCGGGCCCTCAGACTGTGGGCCCGGTAGCGCGCGGCGAGGCTCGAGAAGGATGGCGCCTGGCCGGGCTGGGCCTCGCCGGTCACGGCGTGGCAGGTCCCGCACTGGGCCTCGGCCAGGAGCCGTCCCCTGGCGGCCGAGGGGCCGTCTTCACCCCCTGTCGTGGCGCATCCGGCCAGAACGAGGGCGAGGGCGCCGGGAAGGACGGTAGCGACGATGTGTCTCATGGCGTCAGGTCTCCTCGGCGCCGGCGACAAGTTCGCCGATCCGCCGGATCAGGGATTCGCGGGCCTCGGGCGACATGCCCTCCAGGCGCTCGTTGAGGTCAAGGATCATCTGCGCCCGGGCGTTGTGCCAATCAGGTGCGGCGGCGAGGCCCGGGGCGATCCGTGGCGGCGGGGCGGGTTCGGCCTCGGCCCCGGCCGGCGTCAGGCGATAGGCCTGGTCCACCTGGGGTATGATGACCCGCTCCCGAGGAGTTCCCGCCTCCGTCAGCCGTACGGCCAGCGCCTCCAGGGCCGGCGGCTCGCCGTGGTCGAGGAAGATGGACCCCCGCACGGGTTCCCGGGCCCGGGCCCACTCCACCAGACCCGTGGCGTCGGCATGTCCGGAATAGACCTCGATGCTACGGATGCGCGCCCGAACGCGGAACTCCTCGCCCTGGATCCGCACCCGGCGGGCGCCGTCGACCAGAAGCCGGCCAAGGGTGCCTACGGCCTGGTAGCCTGTGATCAGGACGGTCGCCTCTCGGTTCCAGAGCAGGCGCTTCAGGTGGCGGCGCACCCGGCCTGCATCACACATGCCGCTCGCAGCCATGATGACGTGCCACCCCCTAAGCTGCTCCAGCCGGTCGCTGTCGGACGGATCGGGGGTGAACTTGAGCCGTCCCGCCCCGTGGAGGGAGGTGAAGGGATTGACGCCAGTCGCCCGGTTCCAGCCTCTCTCGCGGAAGACCTCGGTCACCTCCGTCGCCATGGGGGAGTCCAGGAAGATGTCGGCCTCAGGCGCCTGGCCGTCGTCCATGATGGTCATGATGTCCGCCAGCAGCTCCTGGGAGCGCTCGACGGCGAAGGCCGGGATCAGGAGCGGGCCCCCCGCCGCGTGGGCCGCGATCAGCTCCCGGGCCAGCAGCGCCCGGCGGGCCTCGGGTGTCACCCTTTCCCGCGCCCGGTCCCCGTAGGTCGACTCCAGGATCAGGTGATCGACCCCCGAGGGCCCCTCCGGATCGGGCATGTAGTCCCTGCCCCCGGGACCAAGGTCGCCCGAGAACAACAGGCGGGTCGGTCCCTCTCCGCTCTCGGCCCGGACCTCCACCGAGGCGCCGCCGAGGATGTGACCCGCCTCCCACCAGACGGCTTCAAGCCCGGGAAGCACCTGGATGGGCTCGCCCAGCTTGACCTTGACGAACTGGTCCATGACCCGGCGGGCGTCGGCCTCGGTGTAGATAGGCTCGACCATCTCCCGGCCGCGCCTCTGGTTGCGGCGGTTGAGGTGGCGGACCTCGCTTTCCTGGATGCCGCCGGCATCGGCGAGCATGATCCGGCACAGGTCCCGGGTTCCTGCAGTGGCGTAGATCGGGCCGGAGAAACCCGCCTTCATGAGTTTGGGCAGGAGGCCGGAGTGATCGATGTGGGCATGGGTCAGAAGGACGGCGTCGATCTTCCCGGGATCGAACGGGAAGGGTTGGTAGTTCAGGGCCTTGAGGGTCTTCGAACCCTGGAACATCCCGCAGTCCACCAGCACCCGGAAGCCGGGGCCGCCGAGCTCAGCGCAGGAACCGGTGACGCATCCGGCGGCGCCGTGGAAGAGCAGATCAAGCGCCATGTTGCAAACCGACCTCCCCGCCGACCCCGCGCCAGCGCTATGACTGAGCCTAGCGGAATCCGCGCCGGCCGCCACTCTAGGTAGATCCCCGTAGGGAGCCGCCCCGGATATGCCGGGCGGCCTATGGCGCATAGCTTCCCGTTGTTGACCGCCAAGGAGCGACGAGATGGCCCTCGCCTACGACTACAAGGATGTTCACGTCCTTCCGACCCTGCAGGGCAGGGGCGAGCCGGTGACGGCCCTGTTCCGGATGGGCGTGACCATGGCCTTCGCCAAGGACGAGGAAATCTATGGCCAGGACGAGGACGCGGACCTGATCTACCGGGTCCTGGAAGGCGCGGTGCGCACGACACGCTTCATGGCCGACGGTCGGCGCCAGATCGGGGACTTCTACCTCGCCGGCGACATCTTCGGCCTGGAGACCGGACCGGCCCACCGCTTCGCTGCGGAGGCGGTCCGGGACAGCGTGATCCTGGTGATCAAGGCGACGGTCCTGAGGACATCCGGCGAGGACATGCAGCGTCTGGGCTGGGAGGCCACCCGGCGCGAGCTGGAGCGCGCCCAGGAACATGTCCTGCTCCTTGGCCGCAAGACGGCCTGCGAACGGGTCGCCAGCTTCCTGAAGGGCCTTTCCGACAAATCGGGCGGCGCGCGGGTGGTGGACCTGCCCATGGGTCGCCAGGACATGGCCGACTATCTCGGCCTGACCATAGAGACTGTTTCGCGCATGCTGTCCCAGTTGCAGTCCGAACGGATCGTGTCCTTCTGCGCCACCCGGCAGTTCCAGGTGGTGAACTCCGAAAGCCTTGCCCGGCTTGCGGATCAAGCCCAATGAAGACAGGCCGGTCCTGACCGGCTGGCGGCCCTGGCGGGCCAAATGGAGGCGACATCATGAGTTTCCGGTCCCTGCTCGTACACGCCCAGCCCGGCGAGGCCTCCAAGCTTCGCACGGAGGCGGCGGCGGCCCTGGCCATCAAGCTTGACGCCCTCCTGATCGGCCTGGGCGCCGAGGCCATTCCTCCCATCGCCGCCATAGACCCCTACGGGTTCGGGACGGCCCAATGGACGCCGCTTCTCTACGAGCAGCAGACGCGCAACCTGGAAGCGGCGCACGCGGCCTTCGCCGCACACGCCAAGGGCGCCCGGACAGAGTGGCGCTCGGTGGGCGACCTGCCCACGCCCGCCATGGCCCGCGTGGCCCGGGCCGTCGACCTGGTGGTCACCGGAGGCCCAGTGGGCGAAGGGGATATATACACGAGGGTCAGCACCCCTGAGCTCCTGATCAGTTCGGGCCGGCCCCTACTGGTGGTCCCACCGCACGGCGGCCGTCTTGAGACCCGCCGGATCCTGGTGGCCTGGAAGGACACCCGCGAGGCCCGGCGGGCGGTGTCTGACGCCCTCTCCTTCATGCACATGGCCGATGAGATCCTGATCGTCGCCCTTGGCGACAAGGAGGACCAGGAGGCCCTGCACGCCCAGGCCGGGGACGTGGCCGGGATGATCGCCCGACACAGCATGGCAAGGCCGCGGACCCATGTGGCGGTCGCGGGAGCAGACGACGTGCAGGCGGAGCTCCTCGCGCAGGCGGACCGCATGGACGCCGATCTGATCGTCTCGGGCGCCTACGGTCATAGCCGGGCGTATGAATGGGTCCTGGGCGGGGTGACCAGACACCTGCTCAATGCTTCCGAACGGTTCGTCTTCCTCAGCCACTAGACGCCGCGCATTCCCACGAGCGATCCCGGGCAGTAGGAGTCCGGGCTATGGACTCGAATATCCAGACAGAGATCGAGGACGAGCCCGCCCGTCGGCGGTGGCTGGCGTACGGGATCGCCGTGGCTGCGGTCATGCTTGTGCTGACGTTGCGGGTGATCTTCACGCCCCAGCCCAGCCCGCGCCTGGACCTCTTTCTCCTCGCCCCGGCCCTGCTGGCGGCCGCCATACCCGGCGGCGCCGGGCCAGTCATCCTCGCCTCTCTCCTCGGGCTTACAGGCTCCTTTGTCATGACGGGCGGCCACGCCTTGATGGACGGAGAGGAGATCGTCGGCCTGGTGCTCTACATTGCGGCCTCCGGCGCCCTCGCGGCGGCGGCCTGGCGCCTCAGGCGCATGGCCGTGACGGCGCGGACCATGCTGGCCATTTCGAGGCAGAGGCAGGATCACCTCCAGTCGATCCTCGACACCGTCCCTGAGGCAATGATCGTCATCGACGAGGCCGGGACCATCCGCTCGTTCAGCGCTGCGGCCGAGCGCCTGTTCGGCTGGACCGCGGCGCAGGCGATCGGCTGCAACGTGACCCTGCTCATGCCGGACCCCTACCGGTCCGAGCACGCCCGCTACCTCGGTCGCTACCTCGACACCGGCGAGCGGAAGATCATCGGCATAGGCCGGGTGGTGGTGGGCGTGCGCCAGGATGGGTCGACCTTCCCCATCGAACTGGCGGTCGGGGAGATGCGAAGCGGCCGGCGCAGATTCTTCACCGGCTTCATCCGCGACATCACCGAACCGCAGGCGACGGAGCGACGGCTGCAGGATTTGCAGTCGGAGCTGATCCACGTCTCGCGGCTGACCTCCATGGGCGAAATGGCCTCCGCCCTGGCGCATGAGCTCAACCAGCCGCTCTCCGCCATCGCAAGCTACATGAAGGGGTCCGCGCGCCTACTGGATTCCGAGACACCCGACCTTGACCGGGTCCGTTCCGCCCTGACGGCCGCCGGAGAGCAGGCGCTGAGGGCGGGTGAGATCATCCGGCGCCTGCGCGCCTTCGTCGGGAAGGGCGAGGCGGCCATGAGGATCGAGGCCCTCCCGAAGCTGATTGAGGAGGCGGGCGCCCTGGCGATGATGGGCGCCCGGGACTCCGGAGTCCGCCTGGACTTCAATCTCTCCCCGAAGCTCGGCCAGGTGCTGGCGGACAAGGTCCAGATCCAGCAGGTGGTGCTGAACCTCATGCGAAACGCTGTGGAGGCGATGGGCGACGCCCCGGTCCGAAACCTGACGGTGGAGGCGAACCCGATCGACGGCGGAGCTGTGGAGGTCCTGATCTCGGACACTGGGCCCGGCATCGCCCCCGAGGTCCTGGAGCGTCTGTTCCAGCCCTTTGTCACCACCAAAGCCGAGGGCATGGGGGTGGGCCTGTCGATCTGCAGGACCATCATCGAGGCGCACGGCGGGGAGCTCACAGCACGGAATCGGCCCGAAGGTGGCGCTGTCTTCCGTTTCACGCTACGCAGTGGGGACCTGCCGCTCTCAGACGAGATCGACGCATGAGCCCTTCTTCCGCCCTGGTGCATGTGATTGATGACGATGAGGCTGTCCGCGCCTCCCTCGCCTTCCTGCTCGAGACAGCCGGGCTCTCCTGCCGGACCTGGGACTCCGCCGTCGCCTTCCTTGGCGGCGGTGACGGGGAGCCTGGCGACTGTATCGTCACGGACGTCCGGATGCCGGGCATGACGGGGTTGCAGCTCGTGACCGAGCTCTCGGCGAGGGGGGTGTCCACGCCAGTCATCGTCATCACGGGCCATGGCGACATTCCCATGGCGGTCGAAGCTCTGAAACGGGGAGTGGCCGACTTCCTCGAGAAACCCTTCGACGATGAGGCGCTGCTGGCGGCGATCCAGGACGCGCTGAAAAAGGCTCCGAACAGCTCGCCCTCGCCGGGCAGCGGCGTCTTCTCCGCCATGCTGTCCTCTCTATCGCCCCGGGAAACCGAGGTCTTGAAGGGGGTCGTGGACGGTAAGGCCAACAAGGTCATCGCCCGGGAACTCGGGATCAGCCCGAGGACGGTGGAAGTCTACAGGGCCAATGTAATGACCAAGACGGGCGCCAGAAGCCTTTCGGAACTGGTCCGGATGTCAATTCTGGCCGGCTTCTGAAAGCTTGCGCTGGATCAAGGCGGGGCGTGCCCGCCGGGACCACCCTGGCGGCTGATCAGAAACGCCCGTCGGTTCATGCCCGCCACCTCCGCTCAGCCTCCGACCCTTGTGCTCGTCGACGATGACGTCGCCCTCCGGAGCGCCCTGAAGTTCGCCCTCGAACTGGATGGATACAGGGTGCAGACCTTCGCTTCGGGCGAGGCCCTGCTTGAGGCGGACCTGCCCGCCCGGAATGTCTGTCTGGTGGTGGATGAGAACCTTCCGGGCATGGGTGGCCTCGACTCCGTGGGGGCGCTGCGGGCCCGGTCCCAGGACCTGCCGGCCCTGCTCATCACCAGTCACCCCGGTCCAGGGCTCCGACGGCGTGCGGGCCGCATGCGGGTGCCGATCATTGAGAAGCCCCTCATAGATGACCTCCTGATCCGGAATATCCGTTGGGCCCTGGGACAGACGCCCCGGGCCTGAGCCGCGCCGATTGCCTCGCCGGGGGCGACTGCCTATAGCTTGTGCATGCCAAGCCCAGCCGACACCTGACCATGCCGCCCTCCGGCGCCCACGAAGCCGATCCCCGGGCTCTGATTGCGCAGCCGGCCTACCGCCTCGCCGCCCTCGACCCCGACTTTCTGCTCGGCGAGAGCATGCGCGGCGTGCGCTTCCTGCTCGAGTACGAGAAGGCGGACCAGACGCTGAAGTCCTGGGGCATCCGCTCCACCATCGTCGTGTTCGGCTCCGCGCGGGTGCGGGAGGACGATCCGGGCGAGAAGGGACGATGGTACGCCGAAGCCCGGGCCTTCGGCCGCATCGCCTCTGAACGGGGCGGCGCCCTGGATGGCCCCACAGGCGCCGGCCCCAGGGACAACGTGATCGCCACGGGAGGTGGACCTGGACTGATGGAGGCGGCCAACCGGGGGGCCGCGGACTCCGGCGCCCCGACCATCGGGTTCAACATTTCCCTGCCCCACGAGCAGTTCCCCAACCCGTGGATCACCCCGGGCCTGGCCTTCAGATTCCATTATTTCGCCATGCGGAAGATGCACCTGGCCATGCGGGCCAATGCGCTTGTGGCCTTCCCGGGCGGCTTCGGAACCCTGGACGAGCTCTTCGAGATCCTGACCCTGGTCCAGACGGGCAAAGGACCGAGAGTCCCCATCGTCCTGTTCGACGAGACCTACTGGCGCGACCTCGTCCGGTTCGAGGCTCTTGTCGAGCGCGGCATGATCGACGCCGCCGACCTGCAACTGCTCCGCTTCGCCAACTCGGCGGAGGATCTCTGGCGCGAGGTCAGCGCGGGCGTCCTGGCCGCCGAGGGCGGCGCGCGCCCATGACCATCCGCCCCGAAGGCCGGTCGCCCCTGGGCGAGCTGTTCAGCTTCCTGGGGTCCGCCCTTGCCGGTCTCAGGGTGCTGGGTCGACGACCTGAACCCCTCCCGGAAGTCCCTGCGGTGAATGGAGCGCCGCCGCAGGCGCCCGAGGCCGAGGGCGCGGACAAAGGGCGTACACCTAAGGGATGAGGGAGCTCTGCTCAGCAGCGCCTCCACCGTTCGCCCGGGCGAACGGTGGAACGCCGTTGAGGAACTCCTCGACACCCTGAGGGGGAAGAGACCCCGCGACCGTTAGGTCGCCTACTTCCGGGTCACCGAGAAGCGGGTCAGTTCCGTGCGGGGCGCCGACCATTCCGGATCGAGTTCCGCGGCCTTGGTGTAGTCCAGCCAGGCGGCCTTCAGATCACCGAGACGCTCGTGGGCCAGGGCGCGGTTATAGTGCGCCTTGGCGGGCTCGGCGACGCCCAGCTCCAGGGCCCGGTTGATATCGGCAAGGGCGGCTTCCGGCGCCTTGAGACCGATCCGGGCGGCGCCCCGGTTGACCAGGGCCTCCCCCATGGTCGGGTCCCGCTTCAGGGCGGCGTCGAAGTCCCGGAGCGAGGAGGTGTACTCCTGGCGGCGGAGCTTGAAGACCCCGCGGTTGACCAGGGTGCCAGCGCGGTCCCGGAGGTTCAGGCCTTCGGTCTCAAGGGCGAGGGTGCAGAGCTCCTCGAACTTCTTGTCGACTTCGCCGGTCATGGCGGCCTCAGAACAGGCCTGGGCGAAACCACCACCCAGCACCGTGATCGCCGCATGGCCTGACCCGGCCGCTCCCATCACCAAAGCTGCGCCGATCGCGGCGCACGTCCAACGATACTGCATAACCGGCTCCAAGGCTGAGGGCGACCTAGCTTCGGGAGCGCCCGATCTCCCGCCAAAGAATATAGGTGCTGCTGGCGGCCACGACCATGGCCCCGATGAGGGTCAGCATCGCCGGCGTCTCACCCCAGATCAGGAAGCCGATCACGCCCGCCCAGACGAGCTGGGTGTAATCGAATGGCGCGACGACCGCGACGGGCGCCCGGCGGATCGCTTCGGTCAGGAGCAACTGGCCGGTCCCGCCAATCAGGCCGGAGGCGATGAGCAGGAGGAGGACCTCCGGACCCGGCAGGACCCACCCGAAGGGCAGGCTGGCCAGTCCCGCCACAGCGCCCGCGAGGGTGAAGTAAAAGACGATGGTCGGACCCGGCTCCGTCCGGCTGATCTCGCGAATGGCGATCATGGCGCCTGCAGAGCCCACAGCGGCGGCGATCGCGAACAGGACCCCGACGCCGACGAACTGGCGCGGATCGGGATGGACCATGATCAGGACCCCGAGGAAACCCACCGCCACCGCCATCCACCGGTGGGGTCCGACCGGCTCCTTCAGAATGAGGGCCGACAGGGCGACCATGAACAAGGGCGCCGAGAAGGAAATGGCGGTCGACTGGGTCAGGGGCAGCAGGCTGACGGCGGTGAAGCCGCAGATCATTCCCGTCAGGCCCACCGCCGATCGCGTCAGGTGCGCCCCCGGACGGCGGGTGCGCAGGACGCCCAGGCCCGTGGTCCGCCAGATGTAGATCAGCACCGGGATGAAGGCGAAGGCGTTCCGGAAAAAGATGATCTCAAGCACCGGGACGCCGCGCTCGGCGCAAACCTTCACGATGGCCGCCAGCACGGCCATGAGGGCCATGGCCAGGATCCGCAGGAGGATTCCAAGGCCGGGATTCTGGTCCACGGGGTGCGCGACGGCGTAACCCCCCGCCGTCGGCGCCGGATCGGGTACAGGCTCGGGCACGGCGGGGGTCCGGTCCGGGTCCTCAGCCCATAGGATACATGATGTCGCGGGTGACCTCGTCGATGGCCTTCAGGATCTCCGGGGACAGCACGAGGTCCGCGGCGGCGAAGATGTCGTCCAGCTGGTCCTCCCGGGTCACGCCCACAATGGTTGAGGCCACGAAGTCATGCTGCTTCGACCAGGCTGTCGCGAGGGTGACCAGGGACATGCCGGCCTCGGCGGCGATCGTTGCGAAGCGCTCGGTGGAAGCCAGGCTCTTCTCGTTGACGAAGCGGCGCGCCATGGTCGCCTGCCGGCCGCCCAGCTCGAGGTAGCGGCTGAACCGCGCGCCCGACGGCAGCGCGCCGCCGTTGTACTTGCCGGACAGGACGCCGCCCGCCAGCGGCGAGTACGGGATCGAACTGACCCCCTCCTGCCGGCAGACCTGGGCCAGGTCGTCCTCGAAGCGGCGGTTGTTCAGGCTGTGGTTGTTCTGGATCGTCTCGTAGCGGGCGAAGCCCTCGCGCTCCGAGGTCGACAGGGCCTTCATCAGCCCCCACGACGTCTCGTTCGAGCAGCCCAGGACCCGAACCTTTCCGGCCCGGACCAGCTCGTCCAGGGTTTCCAGGGCGTCCTCGTAGCGGGCGCCGTGGTCAGGCCAATGGGTCTGGTAGAGGTCCACGTAGTCGGTGCCCAGGCGCCGCAGGCTGTCCTCGATGGCCCGGGTGATGTTGTGCCGGTCGAGGGCGGTCATGCCGGCCCGCTGGGAGCCCTTGATCCAGCCATGGCTGGGGCCGCAGACCTTGGTGGCCAGGATGATCTCGTCCCGGCGCTTGGTCTTCATCCATCGGCCGAAGATCTCCTCGGTCAGCCCGGCCCAGGACTCCTGCGGCGGCACCGGATAATTCTCGGCGGTGTCGTAGAAGTTGATCCCCGCCTCCAGGCAGCGATCGAGAATCCTGTGCGAGGTCTTCTCGTCAGCCTGGGAGCCGAAAGTCATGGTTCCCATGCAGATCTTGGATACGACGATCGGGCTGCGGCCAAGACGCTGGCTCTGCATGGTGGTCTCCCCTGTTTCCGGCGCGGAACTCATTGCCCGTCTGGCCGGCAGACCGGCTGATAAGCGGCGCCACAGGGGGTGGCAAGCCTCGCATTCACCGTCGGAGGCGTTAAGATGCTCCGGCGGTTCCGGATCAGACGGAGGCGGAGACCATGAGCGCAGACTACGGGGACAACCGGCCGGACCTGTCCGCCTTCTGGATGCCCTTCACGGCCAACCGGCAGTACAAGGACGCCCCGCGCCTGCTGGTCGAGGCCAGCGGCATGCACTATCGCACCCTCGATGGCGACAGCGTGCTGGACGGCACGGCGGGCCTCTGGTGCTGCAACCTGGGCCATGCGCGGGAGGAGATCACCCAGGCCGTGTCCCGGCAGCTGGCCACCCTCGACTTCGCCCCGACCTTCCAGATGGGGCATCCCCTGCCCTTCCGCCTTGCGGCGGCCCTGGCCGAGGTCGCGCCGCCCGGCCTTGACCGGATCTTCTTCACCAATTCCGGGTCGGAGTCCGTGGACACCGCCCTGAAGATGGCCCTGGCCTACCACCGCGCCCGGGGAGAGGGGCAGAGGGTGCGCCTGATCGGGCGCGAGAAGGGCTATCACGGCGTCGGCTTCGGCGGGATTTCCGTCGGCGGTCTGGTCAACAACCGGCGGACTTACGTGACCCTGCCCGGCGCAGACCACATCGCCCACACCTTCGACATTGAGCGGAATGCTTTTTCCCGGGGCCTGCCGGACCACGGGGCGGAGAAGGCGGACGAGATCGAACGGCTGGTCGCCCTGCACGGGGCCGAGACCATCGCCGCGGTCATCGTCGAGCCCGTGGCGGGCTCAGCGGGCGTCCTGCCGCCCCCCAAGGGGTATCTTGAGCGACTGCGCACCGTCTGCGACCGGCATGGCATCCTGCTGATCTTCGACGAGGTCATCACCGGCTTCGGCCGACTGGGCGAGCCCTTTGCGGCCCAGGCCCTGGGCGTCACCCCGGACATCATGACCACCGCCAAAGGCATCACCAACGGCGCCCTGCCCATGGGCGCGGTCTTCGCCCACCGGAAGGTGCACGACGCCATCGTCCAGGGCCCGCCCGCCGCCATCGAGTTCTTCCATGGCTATACCTACTCGGGGCATCCCGTGGCCTGCGCCGCCGCCCTCGCCAGCCTTGAAGTCTACCGGCGCGACGGCCTGTTCACCCGGGTCAAGACCCTGGCGGGCCTCTGGGAGGATAGCCTCCACGCCCTGCGCGGCAAGCCGAACGTCATCGACATCCGCAACATCGGCCTGATGGGCGCCATCGAACTGGCGCCCCGGCCGGACGCGCCGGGCGCCCGGGGCTACGAGGTCCTGGTCAAGGCCCTGAAGGCCGGACTCCTGGTCCGGGCGACGGGCGACATTATCGCCCTGTCGCCACCGCTCATCATCAGCGAGGCCCAGATCGGCCAGCTGTTTGACATCCTGGGCGGCGTGCTGGACGACGTCGCCTGACGCGGCCTCCCGCTGGCTTGACATAAAGACATAAAGATATCTTTATGTGCTCATGTTGAGCGCGGACCGTATCGTCGACGTCCTGCGCGCCGCAGGGGAGCCCTCGCGGCTGCGCATCCTCACCCTGCTGGCGCGGGAGGAACTTGCGGTCCTGGAGATCTGCAAGGTGCTTGACCAGAGCCAGCCCCGCGTCTCGCGCCACCTGCGTCTGCTGGCCGAGGCGGGCCTGGTGGAGCGGTTCCCGGACGGCGCCTGGGTCTTCTACCGACCGGCGGCTGAGGGGGAGTCCCGCACACTCGCCGATCGCATCCTCGCCACCCTGGACGCCGCCGATCCGGTCCTGCTGAGGGATGCCCAACGGCTCGAGGCTGTGCGAGCGGAGCGCCGGGCCGCCGCAGACCAGTACTTCGCGCGCAACGCCGCGACCTGGGACGAGATCCGGTCGCTGCACGTGGCCGAGGACCGGGTCGAAGCCGCCATCCAGGCCGCCGCCGGGCCGGGCCCCTTCCGACGGCTGGTCGACCTAGGGACGGGGTCGGGCCGGATGCTGACCCTGCTTGGGCCCCGGGCGGCCTCCTGCCTCGGCCTGGACCTGTCGCAGCAGATGCTCAATGTCGCCCGGGCCCGGGTGGAGGCGGCCGGCCTGGTCGCCTGCGACCTGCGCCACGGGGACATCTTCGCCACCCGCCTGCCCGACGGCTGCGCCGATCTGGTGGTCGTTCATCAGGTCCTGCACTTCCTGGGCGACCCCGCCGCCGCCGTTCGGGAAGCGGGACGTCTCACCGCCCCGGGTGGACGGATGGTCATCGTCGACTTCGCCCCCCACACCCTCGAGGTCCTTCGCGAGCAGCATCAGCATCGCCGTCTGGGTTTCTCCCCTGCCGAGATGAAGCGGTGGATGACGGCGGCGGGCCTGCGTCAGACCGGCCTGGAAACCCTCTCCCCCGCCCGGATCAACGGCCTGACCGTCTGCATCTGGACCGCCGAACGGAGCCCCCCATGACCGACACCGCCCTCGGGCCCATCGCCCGCGCCGGCGCGGGCCTCGCCGCCCCGCCCCGCGTCTCTTTCGAGTTCTCGCCGCCCAAGACCGAGGAGGCCGAGGTCGCCCTCTGGGAGGCGATCGGTCGCCTCGCCCCGCTCCACCCGGCTTTCGTCTCGGTCACCTATGGCGCCGGGGGCTCGACCCGGGACCGGACCCATCGGACGGTCAGCCGTCTCCTGGCCGAGACCGACCTGTCGCCCGCCGCCCACCTGACCTGCGTCGACGCCAGCCGGGCCGAGGTGGACGAGGTGATCCACGACTACTGGGAGGCCGGGGTCCGCCACATCGTCGCCCTGCGCGGCGACCCTCCAGGCCAGATCGGCGGGGTCTATGTCCCGCGCCCGGATGGCTACCTCAACGCCACCGAGCTGACCGCCGGCATCCGCGCCATCGGCCCCTTCGAGGTCAGCGTCAGCCTCTATCCGCAGACCCATCCGGAGAGCGGCTCGATCGACCACGACATCGACGTGCTGAAGGCCAAGATCGACGCCGGGGCGACCCGGGCGATCACCCAGTTCTTCTATGACGTGGACGGTTTCCTGAGGTTCATGGACCGGGTCCGCAAGGCCGGCGTCACCATCCCCATCTCCCCGGGGATCATGCCGGTCTCGAACTTCAAGGGTCTGAAGCGCATGGCCGGTCCTGTGGGCATCCCCCTGCCCGGCTGGCTGGGCGCCCTGTTCGAGGGCCTGGACAAGGACCCGGAGACCCGCCGCATGATCGCCGCCGGCGTGGCCGCCGAGATGTGCGTCAAGCTGGCCGAGGAAGGCTATTCCGACTTCCACTTCTACACCCTGAACCGGGCCGACCTGGTCTACGCCATCTGCCGGATCCTCGGACTGCGCGAGCGGACCGAAGCAGGAGGACAGGGATGAGGGGCGGCCTGACAGGAGAGACTTTCCAGATGACCCGGGCAGACCGCATCGCCGCCCTGAAGGCCGCCGCCCGGGAGCGCATCCTGGTCCTCGACGGGTCCTGGGGCGTGATGATCCAGAAGCGCGGGCTCGACGAGGCCGACTACCGGGGCGAGCGCTTCGCCGGCCATCCGGGCCAGCTGAAGGGCAACAACGACCTCCTCTGCCTCACCCGGCCGGACATCATCACCGAGCTGCATGACGCCTATTTCGGCGCCGGGGCGGACATCTCCGAGACCAACACCTTCTCGGCCACCACCATCGCCCAGGCGGACTACGGACTGGAAGCGGCCGTGCGCGACATCAACCTGGAAGGCGCGCGGCTGGCCCGCGTCTCCGCCGACCGCTGGACCGCGGCCGAGCCGCACAAGCCGCGCTTTGTCGCCGGCTCCATCGGCCCCCTGAACAAGATGTTGTCCATGTCGCCGGACGTGAACGACCCGGGCGCCCGCTCGGTCACCTTCGAGGAGGTCTACCAAGCCTATCGCGAGCAGGTCATCGCCCTGAACGAGGGCGGCGTGGACCTCTACCTGGTCGAGACCATCACCGACACGCTCAACTGCAAGGCGGCCATCAAGGCCATCCTGGACCTCGAGGACGAGGGCTACGAGCCCCTGCCGATCTGGATCTCGGGCACTATCACGGACCGGTCCGGGCGCACCCTCTCCGGCCAGACCGTCGAGGCCTTCTGGAACTCGGTCCGCCACGCCCGGCCCTTCGCTATTGGCCTGAACTGCGCCCTGGGCGCGGACCTGATGCGCCCCCACATCGCCGAGCTGTCGCGGGTGGCCGACACCCTGGTCAGCGCCTATCCCAACGCCGGCCTGCCCAACGCCATGGGCGAGTATGACGAGCAGCCGCACGAGACCGGGCACTCGCTGCACCAGTGGGCGGAGGACGGCATCGTCAACATCGTCGGCGGCTGCTGCGGCACGACGCCCGACCACATCGCCCATGTCGCCAGGGCGGTTCAGGGCCTGGTCCCTCGCCGCCCGCCGGAGCGCCCGCGCGCCATGCGCCTGTCCGGGCTGGAGCCCCTGGAGCTGTCATGAGGCCCACCTTCGTCAACATCGGCGAGCGGACCAATGTCACCGGCTCCGCCCGCTTCCGCAAGCTTGTCGCCGAGGGCGACTACCCCTCCGCCCTGTCCGTCGCCCGCCAGCAGGTGGAGGCCGGCGCCGCCATCATCGACGTCAACATGGATGAGGGCCTGCTCGATTCCGTGCGGGCCATGACCACCTTCCTCAACCTGATCGCCGCAGAACCCGACATCGCCCGGGCGCCAGTGATGATCGACTCCTCCAAGTGGGAGGTGATCGAGGCGGGCCTGCGGTGCGTGCAGGGCAAGGCCATCGTCAACTCCATCTCTCTGAAGGAGGGCGAGGCGGCCTTCCTGAAGCAGGCCCGAGCCTGCCTGCGCTATGGCGCGGCGGTGGTGGTCATGGCCTTCGACGAGCAGGGCCAGGCCGACACCCTGGCCCGCAAGACCGAGATCTGCGCCCGCGCCTACAGGATCCTGGTGGACGAGGTGGGCTTCCCGCCCGAGGACATCATCTTCGACCCCAACATCTTCGCGGTCGCCACCGGGATCGAGGAGCACGACAACTACGCCGTCGACTTCATCGAGGCGACCCGATGGATCAAGGCCAATCTGCCCCACGCCCGGGTCTCGGGCGGCGTTTCCAATGTCTCATTCAGCTTCCGGGGCAACGAACCCGTCCGCCGGGCGATCCACGGGGTCTTCCTCTACCACGCCATCGCGGCGGGCCTGGACATGGGCATCGTCAACGCCGGCGACCTGCCGGTCTATGACGACATCCCGACAGAGCTGAGGGACGCCGTCGAGGACGTCATCCTCAACCGGCCCCGGCGCGATCCGGCCCTGTCCAACACCGAGCGGCTGGTGGAGCTGGCGCCGGCCTACAAGGGCGGCAAGTCAGAGGCGAAGGGGCCGGACCTCGCCTGGCGCGAGGCGCCGGTGGCCGAGCGCCTGGCCCATGCCCTGATCCACGGGGTCACCGACTACATCGAGGCCGATGTCGAGGAGGCGCGATTGGCCGCCGCCCGCCCCCTGGAGGTCATCGAAGGCCCTCTGATGGACGGCATGAACCGGGTCGGCGACCTGTTCGGCGCGGGCAAGATGTTCCTGCCCCAGGTGGTCAAGTCGGCGCGGGTCATGAAGCAGGGCGTGGCCTGGCTCCTGCCCTTCATGGAGGCCGAGAGCGCCGGCCAGGAGCGCCAGAGCGCCGGCCGGATCCTCATGGCCACCGTCAAGGGCGACGTCCACGACATCGGCAAGAACATCGTCGGCGTCGTCCTCCAGTGCAACAATTATGAGGTCTTCGACCTGGGCGTCATGGTCCCGGCAGACCGCATCCTCGACGAGGCCGAGCGCCTGAAGGTGGACATGGTCGGCCTGTCCGGCCTGATCACCCCGAGCCTCGACGAGATGGTCTTCGTGGCCTCGGAGATGGAGCGGCGGGGCTTTCGAATGCCCCTGCTGATCGGCGGCGCCACGACATCCAAGACCCATACGGCGGTGAAGATCGCCCCCGCCTACCCCTCGGGCTCGACCACCTACGTCCTCGACGCCAGCCGGGCCGTGGGCGTGGTCTCGGCCCTGCTCTCCCCCACCGAGCGTGAGCGCTTCACTGCCGAGACCACCGCGGAGTACGCCCGGGTGCGCGAGCAGTTCGAGCGCGGCCAGGACAACCGGGGCCGCATGAGCCTGGCTGACGCCCGCCGGCGCGCCTTCGCCATGGACTGGACGAAGACGGTCCCGCCGCGCCCCTCGTTCACGGGCCTCAAGACCTTCGAGGACTGGGACCTCTCAGACCTTGCCGAGCACATCGACTGGACCCCCTTCTTCGCCAGCTGGCAGCTGTTCGGCCGCTATCCCGCCATCCTCGAGGACGAGGTGGTCGGCCAGGCGGCGCGGGACCTCTATGCCGACGCCCGGCGGATGCTCGACCGGATGATCCAGGGCCGCTGGCTGACCGCCAAGGCGACCGTCGGCTTCTGGCCGGCCCAGGCCGAAGGCGATGACATCCTGGTCTATGCCGACGAGGGGCGCACGAAGGTCGCCGGGCGTTTCCACACCCTGCGCCAGCAGATGGTCCGCAATGACGGCGACCGGGCGAACCTGGCCCTCTCCGACTTCATCGCCCCGGTCGGCGGTCCGCCGGACTGGCTCGGCGGCTTTGCCGTCACCGCCGGCCATGGCGAGATCGAGATGGCCGAGCGTTTCCGCCGCGACGGCGACGACTATTCCGCCATCCTGGCCACCTCCCTGGCCGACCGCCTGGCGGAGGCCCTGGCCGAGGCCCTCCATCGCCGGGTCCGCACCGAACTCTGGGGCTATGCGCCCGACGAGGTCTTCGACCTGGAGTTCCTCATCGGCGAGACGTACCGGGGCATCCGGCCTGCCGCCGGCTATCCGGCCCAGCCGGACCACACCGAGAAGGCCGAGCTGTTCCGGCTCCTGGAGGCGACGCCCAGGACGGGGATCACCCTGACCGAGAGCTTCGCCATGGACCCGCCCTCCAGTGTGTCCGGCCTCTACTTCAGCCACCCGGAAAGCCACTATTTCGGTGTCGGGCGGATCGACCGCGACCAGGTGGAGGACTACGCCCGCCGCAAGGACTGGGACCTCGCCACGGCCGAACGCTGGCTGGCGCCAATCCTCAGTTATTCGGCGAGATCCTGACCGCGTGGTTGAAGGGGTCGGGGGAGCTGCCGGAGTTCCCCCTCCGTCCCGGCGCCTCGCCCCCAGAGGCGAGGAACTGGAGCGAGAATTGCTCCCCTCAGGGAGAGCTGTCGGCAAAGCCGACAGAGGGGGTCAATCCCCATCTCAGCAGACCCCCTCCGGCCCGCTTCGCGGTCCACCTCCCCCTTGGGGGAGGAATTGGAGAGCGGAGTCAGGCCATGGAGTTCAGGGCGATCCCTGGGCCCTAGCGCGAGAACTTCTGGAACTTGATCCGGTGGGGGATGAGGCTGTCGGCGCCGAGCCGGCGCTTCTTGTCCTCTTCGTAGGCCTCGAAGTTGCCCTCGAACCACTCCACGTGGCTGTCGCCCTCGAAGGCCAGGATGTGGGTGGCCAGGCGGTCGAGGAACCAGCGGTCGTGGCTGATGATCACCGCGCAGCCCGCGAATTCCTCCAGGGCCTCCTCGAGGTTCTGCAGGGTCTCGATATCCAGGTCGTTGGTCGGCTCGTCGAGGAGGATGACGTTGCCGCCGGTGGTCAGGGTCTTGGCCAGGTGGACGCGGTTGCGCTCACCACCGGACAGCTGGCCCACCTTCTTCTGCTGGTCGCCGCCCTTGAAGTTGAAGGAGCCCACATAGGCCCGGGTGTTGATCTCGCGTTTGCCGACCGTGAGGATGTCGAGGCCGCCCGAGACTTCCTGCCAGACGGTCTTGTTGGGATCCAGGGCGTCGCGGCTCTGATCGACATAGGCCAGCTTGACCGTCTCGCCGAGGCGGAAGGTCCCCTCGTCGGGCTGTTCCTGGCCGGTGATGATGCGGAACAGGGTCGACTTGCCGGCGCCGTTGGGCCCGATCACGCCGACAATGCCATTGGGCGGGAGTTTGAACGAAAGGTCCTTGAAAAGAACCTTGTCGCCATAGGTTTTTGAAAGGTGGGAAGCTTCCAGCACCACATTGCCCAGACGCGGGCCGGGCGGAATCTGGATCGCGGCGAAGGTCTGGGCCTGGCGGGCGCTCTCCTGCTCGGCGACCATGCGGTCGTAGGCGGCGAGACGGGCCTTGGACTTGGCCTGGCGGGCCTTGGCGCCGGATCGCACCCATTCCAGTTCGCGGGTCATGGCGCGCTGGCGGGCTTCGCTCTCGGACTGCTCCTGGACGATGCGCTTGGTCTTCTGCTCCAGCCAGCCGGAGTAGTTGCCCTCGTAGGGGATGCCCTTTCCGCGGTCGAGCTCCAGGGTCCACTTGGTCACCTGGTCCAGGAAGTAGCGGTCGTGGGTCACCAGGATGACGCAGCCCGGGAAGGCCTCCAGGTGATGCTGCAGCCAGGCCACGCTCTCAGCGTCCAGGTGGTTGGTGGGCTCGTCCAACAGCAGCATGTCGGGCTTGGACAGGAGCAGGCGCGCCAGGGCCACCCGCCGCTTCTCACCCCCCGAGAGGTTCTCCACGCCCCAGTCGTCCGGCGGGCAGCGCAGGGCGTCCATGGCCATCTCGACCTTGGAGTCGATGTCCCACATGTCACCGGCGTCGATCTGCTCCTGGAGGGTCGTCATCTCCTCCATGAGCTCGTCGGTGTAGTCCTCGCCCAGCTGGCCGGCGACCTCGTTGAAGCGGGCGACAAGGCGCTTTTCCTCGCACCAGGACTCCACGTTCTGGCGGACGTTCAAGGTGGCATCCAGATGGGGCTCCTGCTCGAGGTAACCCATCTTCACACCGTCGGCCGCCTTGGCCTCGCCGCTGAATTCCTTGTCCAGGCCGGCCATGATCTTGAGCAGGGTCGACTTGCCCGAGCCGTTGACCCCGACCACGCCGATCTTGGCGTCCGGATAGAAGGACAGCCAGATGTTCTCGAACACCTTCTTGCCGCCGGGATAGACCTTGGTCAGGCCCTGCATCTGGAAAATGTACTGCTGCGCCATGGGGCTTGCGGGCTCGCGGATCGAGGAATGGGAAGGCCCGCCAGATAGCCCCCCGGCGGGACCGGCGCAATGCCCCCGGGGTCCCACGGAGATGCGCCGGGCAGCGGGGTGGTCTAACCTGCAGCACTTCGCTGGACCCCGTGGGTCCGATCGCCAGGAGTTCGCCCGTGAGCGACACGGCGTCCGCCGACCCGCCCGTCCTGCGCACGCGGGCGCTCTCGCGGACCTATGGCGACGGGGCCGCGGCCGTGCACGCCTTGCGGGAGATCGACCTTGAGGTCGAGGGAGGCGAACTGATCGTCCTGCTCGGGCCCTCGGGATCGGGCAAGTCGACCCTGCTCAACATCCTCGGAGGCCTGGACCGGGCGACCTCCGGCGAGGTCTGGTTCCGCGGGACCAACCTTGCGGGCCTCAATGACCGGGCCCTGACGGACTTCCGTCGCCGGAGCGTGGGCTTCATCTTCCAGTTCTACAACCTGATCCCCAGCCTGACGGCGCGAGAGAATGTCGACCTCGTCCGCGAGATCGCCGACTCGCCGCTGGCGGCGGAGGAGGCCCTCGACCTGGTCGGGCTGGGCGAACGCATGGATCACTTCCCGGCCCAGCTGTCCGGCGGGGAGCAGCAGCGCGTGGCTGTCGCCCGCGCCCTTGCCAAGCGCCCCGCCCTGCTGCTCTGCGACGAGCCCACAGGGGCGCTGGACCTGGAGACGGGAATCCGGGTGCTCGAGGCCCTGGTCGAGATCAATAGCCGCTACGGGTCGACGACTCTGATCGTCACCCACAATGCCGATGTCGCCCGGCTGGGTAGCCGGGTGATCCACTTCCTGGACGGCCGGATCCGCGCCATCGAGACGAACGCCGTCCGGGCCCGGCCGGCAGACCTGAAGTGGTGAGGCCGCACCTGCACCCGCTGGATCGCAAGCTGCTGCGCGACGTCTGGCGCATGCGCCTGCACGCCGTCGCCATCGCCCTGGTCCTGGCTTGCGGCCTGTCCGTGCTGATCATGGCGGTCGGCATGCGCGCCTCCCTCGACCAGACCCGCAGCGACTACTACGCCGCCTATCGGATGATGGACATGTCCGCAGGTCTCGTCCGGGCCCCGGACCGGGTGGCGGACACCCTGGCCGCCCTGCCGGGCGTAAGGGCGGTGGAGAGCCGGGTGAGCGGGCTCGCCCTTCTGGACATTCCGGGCCAGGTCGAGCCGGCCTCAGCGCACCTTGTGTCCCTGCCGCTGGAGGGGCGTCCCAGGGTCAATGACCTTGCCATGACCCGCGGTCGCTGGCCGGATCCGAAGCGGCCCGACGAGGTGCTGGTCAGCGAGGCCTTCGCCAACGCCCTCGGCCTCCGGCCGGGGGCTTCCCTCTCGGCCGTGGTGCATGGTCGCCAGCGCGACCTACAGGTGGTGGGGATCGCCAACGCGCCGGAGTTCATCTTCGTCGCGGCGCCGGGGGAGCTCTTCCCGCAGCCCGAACGGTTCGGGGTTATCTGGATGGGGCGCGAGGCCCTGGCCCGAGCCTTTGACCTGGAGGGCGCCTTCAACGATGTCGCCTTCCGGCTGGAGCCGGGGGCCGACCCCATCGCGACGATCCGGGCGATCGACACCCTGCTGGCGCCCCATGGATCCGGCGGCGCCTTCGGGCGGGACCGGATGATGTCGGACCGCTTCCTCAGCGAAGAGCTCCGCCAGCTTTCCACCATGGCGATATTCCTGCCCGCCATCTTCCTCCTGGTGGCGGCCTTCCTGGTCAACATCGCCCTGGGCCGGATGATCGCCACGGAGCGATCGAACATCGGCCTCCTCAAGGCGTTCGGCTACGGCGACCTGGCGGTGGCCGTGCACTACGCCCAGAGCGCCCTGGTGATCGGCGCCGCCGGGGCGCTGCTCGGGACCGCGGCTGGCCTCGTCCTGGGCCGCAACGTCGCGGATCTGTACCGGGCCTACTACCATTTCCCGACCCTGGAGTTCGCCGTCGGACCCCTGACCCTGGCCGGCGCCTGGACTGCGGCCCTTCTGGCGGTCGGCGCCGGCGCGGCGGTCGCCGTCCGTCAGGCGGTGCGACTGCCGCCCGCTGAGGCCCTGGCCCCGCCACGCCCCCCCGCCTACCGGCAGTCCACCGGCTGGCCCGCCACCCTTGCCGGTCGGCTGGACGCCAAGTCGCGCATCATCTTAAGGCGCATCGCCCGGTTCCCGAGACGAGCCCTGAGCACCCTCGCCGGCATCGCCATGGCCATCGCCCTGCTGGTGGTCTCCGGCGCCTTCCCGGCGGTGATGGACCGGCTCCTGATGGTGCAGTTCGCCGTGGCGAACCGGCAGGACGCGACCCTCACCTTCATCCAACCCCTGGGGTCGGAGAGCTTCCACGCCGCTGCCCGCCTGCCCGGAGTCCTGGCGGCCGAGCCCTTTCGCGCCGAGGACATGCGCTTCCGAAAAGGCCGCCGCGAGGTCCGCGAGGTCGTCCTCGGCCTGCCCTTCGACGCCCGTCTCAGCCGCCCCGTGGACCGCGAGGGCCATGCCGTCGATCCGCCAGCGTCAGGCGTCGCCCTGTCTCGCGCCCTCGCCCGCCGCCTGGAGGCGCAGCCCGGCGACATCATCGAGGTGATCCAGGTCTCCGGACGCCAGGTTCGCGAAACGGTGAGGGTGTCGCGGATCGTCGATCCCATGGTGGGGTCCGCCGCCTACATGAACCTGGAGGCCCTGGGGCGGCTGGTGCGCGAACCGGATCGCATCTCCGGGGTCCATGTCCGGCTGGATCCCTCCCGACACGCCGACTTCAACGCCCGACTGAAAGACACCCCTGCCCTCGCCGGCGTCAGCTTCGTCCGGCAGGCGGAGATCTCCATGCGGAAGGCTTACGATCAGGGCGTTGGCGTCATGACCTCCATCTACCTGGTCTTCGCCGCCATCATGGCGGGGGGCGTCGCCTTCTCGGCCTCGCGGGTGACCCTGGCCGAGCAGGAGCGCGACCTGGCCACCCTCCGGGTTCTGGGATTCACCCGGGCGGAGACGTCCTACATCCTGATGGGCGAGCTCCTGGTCCTGGCCCTGCTGGCCATCGTCCCCGGCTGCCTTCTGGGGACCGGGCTTGGCGTCCAGCTCATGCGGCTGTTCCAGACGGACATGTACAGCTTCGACTTCGTCTTCAGCCCGGGCGCCTACGCCTTCGCCATTGCATTCACCCTCTTGTGCGTCCTTGTTGCGGGACTGATCGTACGGACGGGCGTGGACCGCCTGGACCTGGTGGCCGTCCTCAAGGCGCGGGACTGAACCCATGACTTCCAGACCGGCGTTCCGATTGTCCCTGGCCTCCGGGCTCTGGCTTGCCGCGGGGCTGGCCGTAGCCGTCGGGATCGCCTGGCTGGCCTGGCCGCGCCCCCTGAAGGTCGAGACGGACGTCGTCGACCGCGGCCCCGTGGCCCGCACCCTGGTGGATGAGGGCCGGACCCGAATCCACGATGTCTTTGTCATCGCCGCGCCGGTGGGCGGAGACCTGCGGCGGATCTCGCTGCACGCGGGAGATTCCGTCAACCGGGGACAGGTGGTGGCGACGCTCGGGCCTGCAGACCCCTCCCTCCTTGACGCACGCACCGTCGCTGCAGCCCAGGCCGCCGTATCCGCCGCCCGCGCGGGCCTGGCCTCCGCCGAGGCCGACGCCGATCTGGCCCGTCGGGACCAGGCGAGGATCGCCAGCCTGGCCGACAAGGGCTTCGCTTCCAAAGCCGCCCTGGACGCCGCCGACGCCGCCCTGCGCGCGGCGCGGGCGCGCCTCGCCGCCCGGCAAGCCGACCTGAGAGGCGCCCAGGCCCTGGCCGGAAGTCCAGCAGCTGGCGCCCGGGGCGAAACCCCCGTGCGAAGCCCGGTCAGTGGCAGGGTTCTGCGGATCCTCCAGGAAAGCCGCGGCGTGGTGGCTGCCGGAACCCCCCTCCTGGAAATCGGGAACCCGGCGGACATGGAGGTCGTCGCCGACTTCCTGTCCCAGGACGCCACCCAGGTTCGCCCCGGCGCCGCCGCGAGCCTGGAGGGCTGGGGCGGCGAGGCCCCCATCCCGGCCGAAGTCGCCCGGGTCGAACCCTACGCCCGCACCCGGATCTCGGCCCTGGGGG
This sequence comes from Phenylobacterium sp., assembly GCA_020401865.1. Lineage (GTDB taxonomy): Bacteria > Pseudomonadota > Alphaproteobacteria > Caulobacterales > Caulobacteraceae > Phenylobacterium. The sequence goes on from JADCAS010000017.1 coordinate 64,369, forward strand.
TGGAGGAACAGAGGGTCAGCATCATCCTGCGCCTGACCAATCCGGCCACTGCGCCGCCCCTCGGGCACGGCTTTCGGGTTGACGCCCGGATCACCCTCAGTGAGGTCGCCGACGCCCTGCGCGTCCCGGCTGACGCCCTCGTCCGCCATGGGGACAGCTGGGCCGTCTATCGGGTCGATGGAGGTCGGGCCCGCCTGACGCCTGTCAGGACAGGGATCGGGGACGACCGCCACAGGGTGGTGCTGGAGGGGCTCTCCAAAGGCGACCGCGTGGTGCTCTATCCTGAATCGACCCTCAAGGACGGGGCCCGGGTCCGCCCCTGACCGGCGCAAACCGCCGCGGAAGATCCGTCAAGAGACTGTCACCCAAGGGTCGCGGATGTGTCGCAGGCCCTGCCTAGGTTCCGCGTCACTCGGCCGGGTGAACGGTCGGAATCGGGGATCACAATGAAATCAGCGCTCGTCACGGGGGCCTCCGCCCTCGCCCTCCTTCTCGCCGCCTCCGCAACCCATGCCGCCGAGGACACATCCACCGTCGAAGAACTGGTCGTCTACGGCAAGGGCGAGAGCCGCCAGGTCCAGGCGCTGACCCTCGAGGAGATCGAACGGGCGGCGCCGGGATCCAGCCCGATCAAGATGGTCGAGAAGCTGCCGGGCGTGAACTTCCAGTCCGCCGACGCCTTCGGCGCCTACGAGTGGTCCACGCGCATCTCCATCCGCGCCTTCAACCAAAACCAGCTGGGTTTCACCCTCGACGGCGTCCCGCTGGGCGACATGAGCTATGGCAACCACAACGGCCTTCACATCAGCCGGGCCATCGCCACCGAGGATCTGGCCGGGGTTGAGCTCGCCCAGGGTGCGGGCGCGCTCAGCGTCGCCTCGACCTCGAACCTCGGGGGCGCCCTGAAGTTCACCAGCCGCACCCCTTCGGCGGATATGGGCGCCGATGTCGGGCTGACCGTTGGATCCAGCTCGATGCGCCGCATCTTCCTGCGCGCCGAGACAGGCGAGCTGCCCGGCGGCGGGCGCGGATCCATCAGCTATGCCGACCAGCAGGCCGACAAGTGGAAGGGCCAGGGCGAGCAGAACCAGAGGCAGATCGGCCTGAAGTTCGTCCAGCCGATCGGCGACGTCACGGTCACGGCCTTCTACAACGCCTCCGAGCGTCGCGAGAATGACTACCAGGACCTGTCTCTGGACATGCTCTCCCGCCTGGGCGCCAACTGGGACAACAATACCGGACGCTGGGCCGAGGCTGTCCAGATCGCCCGCGCCTACCAGAACGCCGCCAACTACGCCGGGCCGAGCCCCATCCTGGACGGGAACGGCTGCTACACCGGCTCTGGCGCCAACCCCTATCCGGGGAAGGTGAAGTGCGTCGACGACGCCTACTATGACGCCTCCGGCCTGCGGGACGACGCCCTCTGGGCCCTCACCGCCGCAGGTCCGGTGGCCGGGATCGACCTGACCGCCACCGTCTATGGCCACACCAATGACGGCCAGGGGATCTGGTACACGCCATATGTCCCCTCGCCGAATAACAACATCGCCGGCGCGACAAGCCAGAACGCCCCGATCTCGACCCGGACAACCGAGTACGCGATCGACCGGAGAGGCCTGATCCTCGGCGCCGGCTTTGACCTGGGCGACCACCGGATTTCGGCCGGGGGTTGGCTGGAGTCCAACGACTTCACCCAGTCGCGGCGGTTCTACGGCCAGAACCTGGCCTCGCCCTCGTCTTCGCTCAGCTTCTTCTCAGGGCCCTTCTTCACCCAGTGGTCGGGCGACTTCAAGACGAACACCCGGACCTTCTACCTTGAGGACACCTGGACCGTTTCCGACCAGCTGAAGGTCAACTTCGGTTTCAAGTCGGTCAGGGTCAGAAGCAGCACCGTGACGAAGATCGGCTCGCCGGTGATCAATGGGTCCATCACCTCCGAGGAGACCTTCCTGCCCCAGGTCGGCTTGACCTGGGCCGTGACAGAGGACAGTGAACTTTTCGCCAGCTATGCGCGGAACATGCGCGCCTTCGCGGCCGCCCGGACCGGGCTGTCACCCTTCGCCACGACCCAGCCCGGCTTCGACGCCATCCGCGGCAAGCTCCAGCCGGAGACGTCTCAGACCTTGGAAGGCGGCTGGCGCTTCCGCTCCGGTGGGTTCCAGGGCGTGGCGGCGCTGTACTACGTCAGGTTCGATGACCGTCTGATCGGCACCTCGGCCGGCGCCGGCATTGTCGGCAGCCCGACCATCCTGTCCAACGCCGGCAGTGTGACCGCCCAGGGCTTCGAGGCGGCTGGTACGCTGAAGCTGAACGACGACTGGAGCCTCTTTGGTTCCTACGCCTACAACGACAGCACCTACGACGACGATATCCGCAACGCCGCCGGCGTGGTGACCCAGAAGATCAGCGGCAAGACCACGGTGGACTCGCCAAGGCACCTCCTGAACGGCGAGGTCAGTTTCGACCGTGACGGTTGGTTCGCCGCCCTGAACGTCCACTACGTCTCGGAACGGTTCTTTACCTACACCAACGACAAGTCCGTCCCGTCCACCACGACGGCGGACCTGTCCTTCGGCTACCGCTTCCAGGGCGAGGGCCTGACCGAAGGCCTGGAGATCCAGGCCAACGTGACCAACCTGACGGACGAGAGCTACGTCTCGACCATCGGCTCCAACGGATTCGGCTACTCGGGCGACAACATGACCCTGCTGACCGCCGCCCCGCGCCAGGCCTTCGTGACCCTGCGCAAGCGCTTCTGATCCTCTTCCCGAGGCAACCCCGACTGGCCCCGCCTTCAACGGCGGGGCCTTTTTTTGCCTTTCGAGCCTCCATCCGGATCCTCCATCTTGCACCCGCCAGCGAGCCCTGTACCTCTTGAGTATGAGTTTCGGTTCGTTCAGCGACCTTTGACAGGAGCGCCCGGATGCCCGCCCTTCGTTTGGTCCGTCTGATTGCCCTCATGGGCCTTGGCCTCGCGCTTCAGGCCTGTACGGGAAAGGGACCGCCAACGCTCGCCTTGATGCCGGCTCCTGAAGCCTTCTCGGGGGGCGCCTTCGACCGGGCCGCGGATGACCGGCCTGTTGGAGACTTACCGGATGGCGGGCTGCTCTACGCCACGGGCCGCCAGAAGAGTCGCGGGAATGCGCCTGGTGACTTCTACACAACCGAGCGAAGCCTCGTCGTCCACATCGGGGAAGCGAAGATCAGCGTCAGCCGACCTGAGATCACCTGGCGCCAGGCCCGCGAGCTCGCGCTTCTGAAGGCGCCAACCCGGGACTATCCGATCCAGGTTTCCGGGGTGACGGAGTATGGGATCCTCGACCGGTCGATCACGCCCTACCTCGATCCCGGCCCACAGGCGAACCCGCCCGCATCGGCGACCGCGCGGTTCACCAGCGAGGTAAACCGCCGGCTTGACCGGACAGGCCAGAAGGACGTCTTCATCTACGTCCATGGCTACAAGGTGACCTTCGACAACCCCGTGCTGGTCGCGGCCGAGATGTGGCACTTTATGGGTTATGAGGGTGTCTTCATCGCCTATTCCTGGCCCGCGACGCCTGAAGCCACGGCCTATATCGGGGATGTCGACACCGCGATGGGTATGGCGCGCAACCTCCGGGAGCTGGTGCACACCCTGGAGATGGAAACAAAGGCCGAGCGGATCCACATCATCGGCTATAGCGCCGGAACGCGTCTGGTGGGCCGAACCCTGGAGCAGATGGCCCTCCTGAACCGTGACCGACCGGCGGGCGCCTACCGTTACGGCTCACGGCTCGAGAATGTCTTCCTGGTCTCCAGCGATATCGACCGCTCGGTCTTTGGCGCCTACCTCGCCGACGGGATTCTGGACGTTTCCCGCCATCTGATCATCTACGCCTCGGAAAAGGACGAGGCCCTGAGGATCTCCGAGGCGATCACGGGTCACCAGAGGCTGGGAGAAGCCCTCCCGGCGGGGTCCGTCCCGCCCTCACTCGCCCAGCTCCTGAAGTCGCGGGCGGACCGGATCTCCTACATCGACGTGTCCGGGGCCCCCAATGTCGAGTCGGGTAATGGACATGGTTACTTCCGGGGCAGCCCCTGGGTCTCCAGCGACCTTATGGTCAAGCTGATGTATCGTCTCGATCCCGAGGTGCGGGGACTGGTTCGGGATCCGGCGACCGGCATCCTCGCCTTCCCGACCGACTATGACCAGCGGATGCAGAAGACGCTGTCCGGGATTAAACGACCGCAGCCCTGAACCCAATCATACCGACATGCAGTTCCGGGTGACGGCAAGAATATCCCATAACCCCGCCTGGACTGAGAGGATGACGATGGCGAGGGCGAAGACGAGGGCGAGCGCCCGGATCCAGCGGCGTCGATCCGCCCGCTCCAGCCAGGTGAGCAACCGGCCCGGCGCCACCGGCTCTGACCCGGGGGCGGCGGGATGAAGGACCGGCCAGGACTGGGAGATGTCGACCATGTCCCGGGCGATTAAGATCAGGCAGAAGGCGGCGACGAACCCGACCTGCAACCCTTCCTCGCCCCGGGCTGGACAGACCTCCCCGGCGGAACGGAACAGGCGGTAGACTGCGAACAGCAGCACCATGCAGGCGCTGTTGAGCAGCAACCAGAACACCCTCAGCGCCTCTATCCGGCTGGCAGCGACGTCTGGTGCGCCATCTGAAGGCGGCTTGCCGCGCACGGCCGCCCAGGAGAGGAACAGGGTGTTGGACAGAAGGAAAAGTGAGGCCGCCAGGACATACCAGGTGAAACCGACCTGCTGAAAGGGCGCGGCGCCCAGCGCCTGGGCCATCAGATAGATGGGCGCCATCGACAGGAGCCCTCGAACCAGGTCGAGCAGGAATATCGGCGGGCGGACCACCAGGAGCCCGGCCCCCCGGTAGGTCACGTCCATGTAGCGGTCGGTCTGGTAGTGAAACAGACTCAGGGTGACCAGGAAGGACAGTGTCACCAGCCCATGATGCGCCAGGCTGACCGCGTCGAAGCTCTGCCCGATCAGCGCCGCATGGACCTTGTCGTATGTCCCCGTCAGAGCCAGCCCCAGGCTCAGGGCGAACAGGATCGCATAGAGGGACCGGAGGTTGTCCACCGTCCGGTCGGACTGCCTGCGGAATTCTTCGTCCTGAAGGCTCATGGGAGCCCGCCGGTCAGGTGGACCACGCCCTGCCACAGGGCGGCGGCTTCAACCGTGCCGATCGACCTCATCGGACTGCGGGCATTGCACATGGAAGGGCTGTCATCGCACGCCTTCCGCTCACCCATCATCCTGATCCGCGTGGGCGCCCGCGCCGCCGCCCGCCGGGCCGGTGTAGCCCTGGGCGCCATCCGCGCCCTCCCACCAGTAGGCGGGACGCTTGCGGTCGCCGGTCAGCTCCTCGTTGAGTGTGGCGGCGTCGAGCAGGCGGCCGCCGATCATCACCTTGCTGATCTTGTCGGAGTTGCGGATGTCCTGGGTCGGATCGGCGTCAAGCACGACCAGGTCGGCCAACTTCCCGGGCTCCAGGCTACCGATATCGGCATCATATCCCAGGCTGCGCGCCGCCTCGATCGTGCCCGTGCGAAGCGCCTCGACCGGGGTCATTCCGCCTCGGGCGAAGGACCACAGCTCCCAGTGCGCGGCGATACCCGGCTCCTGGCCATGGGCGCCGATCGAGACCGGCACGCCGCGCCGGGCCAGCTTGGCCGCCTCGCGGGCGCTATCATCGTCCTTGTAGTCGCCCTCGGGCGCAATCTCCCGGCGGGCGTTGGCGGCGGTCAGGATCGCTGCGGGCTGGTGCCTGCGGAGCAGCGGATGCTTCCAGACCTCGGTGTGCGCGCGCCAGTAGGGGTCGCCCGCCGGACCGCCATAGGTCACCACCAGGGTCGGGGTGTAACCTGTCTTCGACTGACTGAAGAACTGGAGCACGTCCTCGTAGACCACGCCTACCGGCAGGTTATGCTCCACCGTGGTGTTCCCGTCCGCGATCAGGGTCATGTCCAGACCGAAGAGCGACCCCCCTTCGGCCACGGAGCGCATGTTCTCGGCGAGGGCCGCGGCCGTCACCTGCTGGCGCTGGTCGCGGCGCGGCTGGTTGTAGTTCTTCAGGCTGTGGGCGCCCTGGGCCTTGAGACGGCGGACATGGGCCAACGCGTCCTCGTAGCTGTCGATCTGGGCGTAGACGCCGGCCTGGCGCGCGCCGTAGACGATCTCGGCGGTGGAGAAGGAGCGCGGGCCCAGGATCCGGCCGGCGCGGACCATCTCCAGCGCCGGAAAGACCGTGCGGGCGCTGCTGGAGGGATCGTGGCGGGTGGTCACGCCGAGCGCCAGGTTGACCATTTCCACCCAATTGGCCTGGGGGGTGATCTCGTCGATCCCATAGGGGCCATGGGCATGGGCGTCGATCAGGCCCGGGATCAGGGTCTTGCCCGTCGCATCGAACGTCGGTGTTCCGGCCGGGATCGCCACCTCGCCGCGCCTGCCGACGGCCTTGATCCGGTCACCCTCGATCAGCACGACGCCGTCGTCGATGACGCCGCCATCCGGGCCCTTCATCGTGACTACCCGTGCACCAACGATCGCGAGGCGGCCTGTCGGCTTATCAGAGGCGATCTGCATCGAGAGCGAAACGCCGGTCCTCGGCGGCTCGAACGCCGCGGGTTTGGCGTCCTTCGCCGGCGGCGCCTCGGCGAACATGGCGGCCCGGTCGGCGCTGAACACAGTGGGGCCCAGCGACCAGTTCAGCCGCTTGCCGCCTTGGCTCCAGTGGATCCAGTCCGCCCCGTCGCCGCTGACCTTGACGACCGGCAGGGCGCCGCCCTTCGTTGTCAGCGTGACCTCCTGGGCCCCCGGAAGAAGCGGCGTGACGAAGGCCTGGTAGTTTTGCCGGAAGGCCAGGTACCGGCCGTCGGGAGAGACGCGGTAATCGTTGACGAGTTCACCCCTGGCGTGAACGCGGCGCGCCTCGCCGTTGAGGTCGAGGCTGACCAGGCGGCTTTCCTTGGCGTCGCCTTCCATCACAAAGACCCGGTCATTGGCGAGGCCGAATTGGGGATTGGCCCCCACCTCGGTGATGCGCGTCATCCCGCCACCGGACGCCGCCACGCGGTAAACGCCGGGTTCGGCCGAGCCGCGAGGGCTGGACAGATAACCGCCGCGATCCTTTTCGAAGACCACCATCCGGCCGTCAGGCGAGAAGCGCGGGCGGGCATAGTGACCAGCGGGTGTGATCGCCCGTGACCTGCCGCCGCTGGCGGCGATGGTGCGGACCTCTCCCAGACCGGCATCGGTCCAGCGGACATAAACGAGCGTCCTGCCGTCGGTCGACCATGACGGATACGCCTCCATCGCCGCCTCGTCGTTGGTCAGCCGGCGCGGTTCACCGCCCGCCATCGGTTTGATCCACAGCTTGCCGAGGGTCTCGAACACCACCGACCGGCCATCGGGCGAGACATTGACCCCCCGCGGCATCCGGGTTTCGAAGGTGTCCGGCGCCACCGCCACGGCCGGCTGCGGTGGATCGATCACACCCCGCGTATCGGCGATCTTGAAGGGAATGACTGTGCTCTTACCCGTAGACAGTTCGACCCGATTCAGCTTGCCGCCCGCCCAGAAGACGATACTGGCCGAATCCGGGGTCCAGGCCATGTTCGGGTAGACGCCGGTCACGGCCCAGGTCTCCTGGACGTCCATGTCGAGGGCGTCATTGAGCTTGCGGTCCTCGCCCGTGGCCAGGTCGCGGATGTAGAGTTTGGGCTGGGTCGCCTCGCGGCGGACATAGGCGATCTTCCTGCCATCGGGCGAAGGCGTAGGACGGACCGCACCGCCCTCACCACCGATCAGGCTCTCGGACTTTCCGGTCTCGAGATCGTACCGCTCGATCGCGAAGAGCTGGGTGTTGCTGTCCTGCGCGTACTCGAAGATCGGACCCGGCGTGGTGTTGCGCGTGAAATAGATGTGCTGGCCATCCGGCGCGAAGATCGGCTCGCCCAGTTCCTTCTGGTGCTGCTCGCTGGGACGCTTGACCAGCAGCACTCCGTCCCCACCCGAGGCATGGTACATCCAGACCTCGCCGGTTCCGAGCGAGCGCTGGGTGGTGAAGTGCTTCTTGGCGATGATGTAACGGCCGTCCGGGCTCCAGTTCGGCTGGTTCATCAGGCGGAAGCTTTCCTGGGTCAGCTGGCGCTTGTCGCTGCCGTCACGGTTCATGATCCAGATGTTGTCGCCGCCGCCCCGGTCCGAGGTGAAGGCGATCCGCCGGCCGTCGGGGGAAAAGCGCGGCTGGGTCTCGTAGGGCAGGCCCTCGGAGATGCGCGTCGGCGTCCCGCCAGTGATGGGCAGGGTGTAGATGTCGCCCAGGAGGTCGAAGGCCAGGGTCCGCCCGTCCGGGCTGACGTCCAGGTTCATCCAGGTGCCCTCGTCGACCGTGATCGGGACCTGGCGCACCTTCATCCCCGGCGGCGCGGCGACGTCCCACTTGGGCGCGTCCGTGGCCTCCTGGGCGGATGCCGCCGCAGGCAGGGCGGCGGCGAGGCCCAGCGCGAGGGCCATCCGCGAGGCGGTGCGGGCAAGAGTCTTCATCGGTAGTCCCCCAGTCGGACCCGGGAACTTCAGCCCGGGGCCGGAACGTTCAATCCATGCGTCAGCGAGCGAACTCACCGTCAGGCAAGGTCAAACAGTTTGGCGCAGAGCAACAGGAGGTTGTCCACCGTCAGGCCGGACCGCCTCCAACAGGCCTAGCGGCCCGTCGGCACGTCCTTGAAGGCGACGTCCTTGTCGAGCCGGATGTCGCCGGGCAGGCCCAGGACGCGCTCGGCGATGATGTTCCGCAGGATCTCGTCAGTGCCGCCGGCGATGCGAAGGCCCGGGGCCATCATCAATGAGCCGTGGAAACCGCCCGACAGGGGGGCGAGGTCCGGATCGTTGATGATGCCGTACTGGTCCAGCATCTCGACCGCCTCGTTGGCCAGGTCCTGCATCAGGCTGGCCGAGACGATCTTGCCGATGGAGCTCTCCGGTCCCGGGGTCTGGCCCTTGGAGAGGGCGGTCATGGTCCGGTTGCGGGCGTGGCGCAGGCCCTCGGCCTGGACATACCAGTCGGCCAGCTTCTCGCGCACGGCGCTTTCCTGCAGCAGGGGCGCGCCGTCGGCGCCGGTGGTGTCGCGCGCCGCCTCGAGGAACTGGGACCAGCCCGCCCCCGTGGCGCCGCCCACGGCGAGGCGCTCATTCATCAGGGTGACCAGAGAGACCTTCCAGCCGTCGCCCACGCCACCCAGCCGCTGGCTGTCCTTGACCCGGACGTCGGTGAAGAAGACCTCATTGAAGCCCGAACCGCCGGACATCTGGTGGATGGGTCGGACCTCGATCCCCGGGTCCTTCATGTCGATCCAGAACATGGTCAGGCCCTTGTGCTTGGGCAGGTTCGGGTCGGTGCGGACGATGACAATGCCGAAGTCCGAGAACTGGGCGCCGGTGGTCCAGACCTTCTGTCCGTTGATGATCCAGTCGCCCGAGCCGTCCGGCGCCTTCTCGGCGCGGGTGCGGGCCGCGGCGACGTCGGAGCCGCCGCTGGGCTCGGAGAAGAGCTGGCACCAGATCTCCTCGCCGCGGATGGCCGGAAGCCCGAAGCGGTCCTTGGTGGCCTGGTCGGCGAAGTTCATGACCGTGGGCACGCACATGCCCAGGCCGATCTGGAACGGATTGGAGGGGATGGGATAGCGCGCCTCCTCCTCGCCGAAGATCACGCTGTGGATGGGTGTGCCGCCCTGCCCGCCCCATTCCCTAGGCCAGGTGATGCAGGCGAAGCCCGCGGCGGCCTTCTTGGCCTGCCAGGCCTTGGCGGCGGCGAGGTCGCCCCCGCCCTCCCCATCATCATTGCCGTCGCGGGTGCGAGGGGCGTTGGCCTCGAGCCAGGTCCGGACCTTCTGGCGATAGGCGGCTTCTTCGGGCGTATCGTTGAAATCCATGGTCTTTGTCCTTCTCAGGCGGCCGCGTTGCGGCGTTCGAGGTGGCTGACGAGGCGGTCCTTCCAGACCCGGGGGGCGCCGGCGACCAGGGAGAGCTGGCGCGACCGGCGATAGTGCAGGTGGCAGTCGACGGCCCAGGTGAAGCCGATGCCGCCATGGGTCTGGATGTTCTCCTTCGAGGCGAACCAGTAGGCCTCGGAAGCGGCGATCCGGGCGGCGCTGGCCGCGACGGGAAGCTCGGGGGCGTCGGTGTTGAGGGCCCAGGCGCCGTAATAGGCGTTGGAGCGGGCCAGCTCGTTCTTGACGTACATGTCGGCCAGCTTGTGCTTGATGGCCTGGTAGCTGGCGATGGTCCGGCCGAAGGCGAAGCGCTCGAGGGCGTATTCCTTGGCCATCTCCAGGGCGCGGTCGGCGCCCCCGGTCTGCTCGAAGGCCAGGAGGACCGCGGCGCGGTCAAGGACCTGCTCGACCAGGGCCAGTCCCTCCCCGGCGCCGCCCAGGCGCTCGGCCGGGACCTTGTCAAAGACCAGCCTGGCGGCGTCGCGCGAGGGATCGAGGGTGGAGAGTGTCTCGCGGGTGACGCCCGCCGACGACAGGTCGACCAGGAAGAGGCCAGGCTGGCCGCCCTCGCGGGCGAGCACCAAGGCGTGGGTGGCGATCCCGCCGTCAGTCACCGGGATCTTGGTCCCCGAGAGTTTTCCGCCCTCCACCGAAGCGCGGATGCCGGAGGCGGACAGGGCGCCGGGCCCTTCCGAGGTGGCGAGGGCGCCGATCACATCGCCGGCGGCGATGCCCGGCAGGACGGCGGCCTTCTGGGCCTCGGAGCCGGCCAGCATGATCGCCTCGGCCAGAACGTAGACGGTGGAGGCGAAGGGAATGGGCGCCACGGCCCGGCCCAGCTCCTCGGCGATCACGCAGAGCTCAAGCCGGCCGAGGCCCAGACCGCCGTGTTCCTCGGGAATGGCGGCGCCCAGCCAGCCCTGGCCGGCGACGGCCTTCCAGAGCTCGGGGTCCCAGGTCGCAGAGGCATCGTCCAGGACCTTGCGCACCCGGCTGGTCGGGCAGTTGGCCTCAAGGAAGCGCCTCGCCTCGTTCTTGAGGAACTTCTGGTCCTCGGAGAAATCGAAATTCATGGCCTCGCACGCCTCCCTGCGCCGGTCCGATGTCTTGTCATGGCCAAGCATAGTCTTCGGCCAAGGGCGGCGGAAGACTGACCTCGCGTCAGGACCGGATCGAGATGTCCGGACAGTCGGGTCGGGGCCGCCGGCCCAGTGGCGCCAGACCGGCCGAACCGGGCCCAGAATTGCTTGACCTCGGCGGTTAGAGACACCAAAACCGCAGCATGAGCCTTGGTGAAATCCACCCCCGTCAGGCGACGCTTTCCTGGCCCCATTTTCTGTTGTTCGCAGGCCTGGGTCTGGTCACGCTTTTCACGCTTCTGGACCCGGAGCCCTCCCGGTCACTCGGGCTGATTGAGCGGTTTCTGTTCTGGCTCCTCCATGCGGGCGGGCTGCTTTTCCTGATGCAGGTCAGCCAGTCGGTTCTTTCGCGGGTTCCGTCGGTCCGACGCCTGAACCCCTGGATTCAGATTACGCTTGCGGGCCTGATCGGCACCGCTCTCTTCGCGCCCATTGGAACCGGGCTGGATGAGGTCTTCGGTTTGGCGGCGGTCTCGGACGACCTGAACCTGACCTGGCCTCATCAGGTCCTGAATGCCTTCGCAGACACCGCTCCCGCCGCAGTTTTCATCTGGGTCGGGCTGAACGCCGCGCGCAACCTTCGTTTGCCGACTCTGAGGGAGACGGGTCACAGGCCGCAGCCAGCCCTTCAGGAGTTGAGCCGGGTCGCTCAGCCGGCGCCCCTGCGTCTTGAGGATCAGTCGCCAGCGCCCGCCTTGGCCTCGGAGGCGGCGACGCCGCCATTCTGGTCTCGTGTGCCAAGTTCGCTGGGAGACGACCTTGTCGCACTGACGGCCGAGCTCCACTACCTGCGGGTCGAGACGGTGAATGGAAATGCGCTGATCCTCTATCCTTTCGGGCAGGCTGTGGCTGAACTCGCTGCGTCCAGTTCGAATGGCTCCCAGATCCATCGCTCCCACTGGGTGGCCCATTCCCATGTGGCCAACGTCCAAAAGGACCGGGGACGCGTGTTCTGCGTTCTGACCAGCGGAACGAGACTGCCGATCGGCCGGCGGCGGCAAGCGACAATCGTCGCCCGCCTTTCAAGCGTCTGACGGATCGACCAGGCCCGCGCCGCGTCTTTCAGCGGCCTGGGCGCAGACCCTCTGCGCCTGGGCGGATCGACGGGACGCACCCGGAGTGCGGCATTGGCGCCGGTTGAACGGACGGCCCAGACATTGATCGCGCCTCGTCCCTTGATAAGTACACTCTCGCCGTTCGGGCAAGACGAGTCCGTTTGTGCAGGCGCGGGCGCCGTTCGTGCAGAGCACCTTGTCGCGGCTGGTGCTCATTCATAGATGCCGGCCTCCAGTACAACGGAGGTTTCAGTATGTTTGAACTCAAGTCCAAGATCCTTCTGGCGACGCTCACCGGCGCCCTCCTCGCAGGAGGCGCCGCTGTTGCTCAGGAGGCGGGTGACCAGGCGGGTTTCTATGCCCGTGCGTATGGCGGAATCTCGACGCTTAGCGACACCAAGGTAAGTGTGGGCGTCTCCTCGGCGTCCGGGAAGTTCAGCGGAAGTACGCTGGCCGGCGGCGCCTTCGGCTACGACTATGAAGGGCCATGGCGAGCCGAGATCGAGTACACCTATCGTTCGAGTGACGTCAAAGTGCCGGACAGCTTCGCGGGCGGCGGCGACTACGCTTCGACCGCGATCCTCGTGAACGGTCTCTACAGCGTCGGTGAAGTCGGCCCGCTGCGACCCTATGTGGGTGCGGGTATCGGTTTCACCCGCGAGGTAGACTTTGACCTGACGAAGCAGAAGGGCCCCTCGGCGCCGCCCTCAAGCGCGGTCGGATCGTACTCGAGCTCAGGTCGCCTCGCCTATCAGGCTATCGCCGGTGCTGAATTTGCGTTTGGCGATCGTTGGTCCGGGTTTGGAGAGCTTCGCGCCTTTGCGATCGACAGCCCCAACCTGTCCGGCCCCGGTGGGAAGAAGCTGAGGGCGGACTATCAGACCTTTGACTTTCTGGTCGGCGTTTCCAGGCGCTTCTGACGACCTCCGCCGGCGCCCCGGCGCCACCCTGGCGGATGTGTATGGAGGAAACAAGAAGGGGTCCGACCTGAGGTCGCGCCTCTTGAGCCAGCGAGCTGGCGAAACAAGATGACTCGCCCGGTGCGACCGGGCGAGCGACCGGGCCGGGGTCGGGTGGAAAACCGACCCCGGCTCAGGACCGGAAGGGGGGAGGTCAAGCCAGGCGGGCCAGGGCGGACTGAAGGCGCTCGCGCGCCGCCTCGACCTCGGCCAGGCGCTCGCGGTTCTCCTCGACCACCTCCTCCGGCGCCCGGGCCACGAAGTCCGGGTTGTCGAGCTTGCGGCGGGTCTGCTCGGCGGTGGCGGCGAGGCCGGCGATCTCCTTGGACAGGCGCGCCTTCTCGGCCGCGAGGTCGATGAACTCGGCCACCGGCAGGGCCAGGGTCGCCCCCTGGACCACATACGGGATGGCGCCTGTCGGCGCCGAGGCCTCGACCCGGACCTCGGACACCCGCAGCATCTGGCCGATGACCGGAGCATAGGCGGCGAGCACGGCGGCCTGAGCCGGGTCGGCCTCCACCACGAGCAGGGGCGGCCGGGCGCCCAGGGGCACGTTGAGCTCAGAGCGCACCGAGCGGCCTTCGGCGATGGCGGCGATGACCAGGCCCACCTCGGCGGCGGCGGCGGCGTCGGGCGCAAGCGCCGACAGGTCCGGCCAGCGGGCGGCCATCAGGAGGGGTTCAGCCCGGGCGGCGCCCAGGTCGGCGGTCTGGTCCCAAAGCTCCTCCGTCAGGAAGGGCATGACCGGGTGCAGCAGCCTAAGGATCACGTCCAACACCCAGGCCGCTGTGGCGCGGGTCTCGGCCTGCGCATCGGCGTCGGCGCCGTTCAGGACCGGCTTGGACAGCTCCACATACCAGTCGCAGAAGGTGTTCCAGATGAATCGGTAAAGAAGGTTGGCCGCCTCGTCGAAGCCGCAGCCGGCTATGGCCTCGGTCACCGCGCCGGCCGTCCGGGCCGTCTCGCCCACGATCCAGCGGTTGACCGCCCCCTTCACCGCCGAAGGGTCGAAACCCCCGGCGCGGACGCAGCCATTGACCTGGCAGAAGCGCGCGGCATTCCATAGCTTGGTGCCGAAATTCCTATAGCCTTCAATGCGCTGGGTCGAGATCTTGATGTCTCTCCCCTGCCCTGACATGGCCGTCAGGGTGAACCTCAGGGCGTCTGCACCATAGATGTCGATGAGGTCCAGCGGGTCCATGACATTGCCCTTGGACTTGGACATCTTCTTGCCGGAGGCGTCCCGGACCAGGGCGTTGAAAAACACCCGGCGGAAGGGGACCTCTCCGGTGAAGTGCATCCCCAGCATCATCATCCGGGCGACCCAGTAGAAGATGATGTCGAAGCTGGTCACCAGGGTGTGGGTCGGATAGAACCGCTTCAGGTCGGCGGTCTCATCTGGCCAGCCCAGGGTCGAGAAGGGCCAGAGCCCCGAGGAGAACCAGGTGTCGAGGACGTCGTCGTCCTGTCGCAGGGGCGTCTCGGCGCCGTAGTGGGCGGCGGCGGCGGCTTGGGCCTCGGCCTCGGTCTCCTCGACGAAGATCGCCCCGTCGGGTCCGTACCAGGCCGGGATGCGATGGCCCCACCAGAGCTGGCGCGAGACGCACCAGGGCTCGATGTTTCGCATCCACTCGAAGTAGGTCTTCGACCAGGCGGCGGGTTCGAGGACCGTGCGGCCGTCTTCGACCGCGGCGATGGCCGGCTTGGCCAAGGTGGCGGCGTCCACGAACCACTGGTCGGTGAGGTAGGGCTCGACGACGACACCGGAGCGGTCGCCGTGCGGCACCACGTGGCGGGTCGGGTCGATGCCGCGCAGAAGCTCCAGGGCCTCGAACTCGGCGACCACCTTCTTGCGGGCGACAAAGCGGTCCAGGCCCCGGTAGGCCTCGGGCGCGGCGTCGCTGATGCGGCCGAAGTCATCGAGGATGTTGATCATCTCCAGGCCGTGACGCTTGCCGACCTGGAAGTCGTTGAAGTCGTGCGCCGGAGTGATCTTCACCGCCCCGGAGCCCTTCTCGGGATCGGCATAGTCATCGGCGATGATGGGAATCAGCCGCCCGACGATGGGCAGGCGCACCCGCTTGCCGACCAGGTGGGCGTAGCGCTCGTCCTTGGGGTTCACCGCCACGGCGGTGTCGCCCAGCATGGTCTCAGGCCGGGTGGTGGCGACCACGATCTCGCCGGAGCCGTCCTCCAGCGGGTAGGCGAAGCGCCAGAAGTGTCCGTCGACCTCGCGCTGCTCGACCTCCAGGTCCGAGATGGCGGTCTGCAGGTGCGGGTCCCAGTTCACCAGCCGCTTGTCGCGGTAGAGCAGGCCCTGCTTGTGCAGGGTGACGAAGACCTTTCGCACAGCCGCGCTCAGGCCCTCGTCAAGGGTGAAGCGTTCGCGGCTCCAGTCGCAGGAGGCGCCCAGCCGGCGCAGCTGGCGGGTGATGGTTCCGCCGCTCTCGGCCTTCCAGGCCCAGACCCGCTCGACGAAGGCCTCGCGCCCCATGTCGCGGCGACCGATGTTTCCCTCGGCGGCCAGCTGGCGCTCGACCACCATCTGGGTGGCGATGCCGGCGTGGTCGGTGCCGGGCAGCCAGAGGGCCGCCTTGCCCCGCATGCGCTCGAACCGGATCAGCACGTCCTGGAGGGTGTTGTTCAGGGCATGGCCGATGTGCAGCGAGCCCGTGACGTTGGGCGGTGGGATGACCACGGAGAAGGGCTCGGCCGACGGATCGTCGGTCGGCGAGAAGGCCCCGGAGGCCTCCCAGCGGGCATAGAGCCGAGGCTCGGCGGTCTTGGGATCGAAGGTCTTGTCAAGCATGGCGGTTTCCGAGGCGGACCCGTAACGGAAGGACCGTTCACGTCAAGGATAGTTGCTGGAAACGCCTAACGGACCCGGCCGCTCCGCGAAATCCGCTCGATCTCCGCCTGAACCTGGGCCTCGACGATTTCGGGAAGGTGGTTGTCCAGCCACTGCTTCAGAAGCGGACGAAGAAGTTCCCGGACAACGTCCTCCAGGGTGCGGAAATCCTGCGGCATCAGGAGTGACGCCGAGAGATGACCAAAGGCCGCCGCCGCCGCGGCTGCAGTGGGGTCGGACACGAGGGCGGGCTGAGGACGCAGGGGCTCAATGTCTCCCACTGGATCAACGCGGTCCGTCAGATCCAGGACGTCTTCTTCAACCTCCACCTCCACCTCAGGCTCAGGCTCAGGCTCAGGCTCAGGCTCAGGCTCTGTCTTAAGCTCAGGCTCGGGTGGCGGCGGGAACTCCGGCTCATCTCTGTCCCCCGAATCGATGGTTTCGACCGGAGAGGAAAAGCCAGCCTCCTCAGGAGCATCCTCCGAATTCTCACCATCATCCTCGGAGATGATGCGACGAATGGAGGCGAGAATTTCCTCCATTGTCGGTTCTTGCTTGGACTCGTCGGACATCCGCCACCGCGATTCGGGAAAGGACCAACCTCGGGCCTGAGGCTAGGCGCACATAACTTAACAGGCAATTCCCGACGGACATGCACGGGCTTCATACGTGAAGATAGCTGATTCCCCGGGGATTCCATGGCCGACGGCGTAGCCCCGGCCCGGAAGGTCCTACCTTGCGGGGGGCAGCGCCTCTGGCGGACTCACCGGCGGTGGTGACGGTGCGGCCGGGACCGGGCGATCTGGTATGATCGCCGGCTTGGGGACCAGGATACCGTCAAGACCAGAACCCGGGACCTCCCATGGCACCCAACCCCAGGTGACCCGCAGATTCCGGAAGTTGGCCGAGGGATCGTAGCGGGGAACCTCAGGGACCAGATAACCCACCTGCAGACGACCGACCTGGCTGAGGACGCCGGCGGCGGCGACATATTCATCCCTGCGGGCGCTGACCTGAGCGAGCTCGGCGGCACGAAGTTCCTGTTCGGCGTTGAGGACGTCAATCGTGGTGCGCAGACCGACCCTTTGCTCCTGGACGACACCCTCGGCAGCGATCCGGGCGGCGCGGACCTGCTTGTCCGTCGCCTCGATGTTGCTGCGCGCGGCCTGGAGCGCACTCCAGGACTGGGTAATCGTCTGGCGGACGGTCCGGCGGGCATTCTCTACGCCCAGGCGGTCGACCGTATTCCGCTCCGTCGCGGCCCGGATCCTGGAAAGCGTCTGCCCCCCCGAAAAGATTGGAACGCTGACCACCGCCGAGCCGGACAGCGCCCGGGAGTAGGCATCGGTGTGCAGCGGGCTGGCAAGCCCGCTGTAGCCCAGTTGGCCTTGAAGGGCGATGGTGGGCATCTGCTCGGCCCGGGCCCCGGCGATCCGAGCACGACTGGCCTGCTCAGCGTACTCCGCCGCCCGCACAACCGGGCTGCCGCTCTCGGCCAGATCCCAGGCCTGCTCGACGGAGGCGGGCAGGAGGGCGCCGATTGGGGGTTCAGGGGCAAGAGTCCCGGGAGCCTGCCCAACCACGGCCTCGTAACTGGCGCGAGAGGTTGCAAGGGTGGCCTGGGCGGAGTTCAGGAGGGCGACGGCGGCCGCGAGACGGGCCTCGGACTGGGCCACGTCTGTTCGCGTAATCTCGCCCACTTCGAACCGGGCGCGGGACTCATCAAGCTGCCGCTGAAGGACCGCGACGTTGGTCTGGCGAATTCTCAACGCCTCCTGGTCGCGGCGGACGTCGACATAGGACTGGATCACCTGGCCGAGGACCTGCGCCTCGACGCGACGGAGGCCTTCACGACCGGACAGGCTGTCCGCCTCGGCCGCCGAGACCGCTGAGGCCACCCGCCCGCCCGAGTAAACAGGCTGGGTCAGGGACAGAACGGCCGAACCAGAGTTGTTTTCGACATCTACAAGCGGCCGGGTTCCGGGAATCGTCGTCTCCGACCAGGTGGCGCGGCCGCTGACTGACAGGGTGGGTCGATAGCCTGCCCGTGCCTGATACCAGTTCTCGTCCAGGGCCCGGAGCTGCGCGCGCTGGGCCTGGAGGGTCGGATTGGAAGCGTAGGCCATGGCGATGGCTTCCGCGAGGGTCTCGGCGGACGCCGCGGACGGCGCAAGCGATAAAGCCGCCAGAGAAACCGCAGCAAGCCAGCGGCTGCGATGTCGCATGATCATCTCTTATCCCCAACTTCCGGACGGGCTGAACATCCACCCTTATGACCGGCGTTTCCGCCGGAAGCCAGTGGAGCTGACCTTAAGGATTATTCACCCGGGCCTTACGATTGTGTTTCCAGGCGAGCCCGTCCAGCCCGACGACTTAGTGTTCAGAAAGCGAAGCCAATCTGCGGCTCGAGGCCAGGCAGAAAGGCGGGCGTTGCGTCGAAGCCCGTGCGACGTCCGAAGCCCTCAGCGGTCCTGAGGTAGACGACAGCGCGGCCTGCCGGACCCTGGCGTTCGATGACCACCGCCCGCCCCCCCACTGACAGGGCCTCAAGCCACTCCGCTGGGATCTGACCCATCGCTCCCTCGCAGACGAGGATGTCGAAGGGACCTGCTGGCGGCCGGGCGAGCGCCTCGTCGTCAAACCGTGTCACTGACACCCCACAGGCCTCCAATAGCGAGGCGGCGTAAGGCGCCGCGATCGCCAGGCCTTGCTCTCCCGCGACCGGCGCGGCGAGCTGGACCAGCTTGGCGACATCCCGAGGCCTCAGGAGACGCCGTCCCGGCGCATATTCTGGCTCGACGTCGGCATAGGCCTGGTAGGCGCGCGCCGCGGGAAGGAAGGCCTCCCGGGGGATCCGTCGCATGGCGTCCTGAATCCGAAGATCGGTCACATCAGCTGTCCGGACCTGGCTCTCCACCATGTTCAGGCGGGCTGCAAAGGTATCGTCCATGATGTCTCCGGTCGGCTGGAGGAAGGGGCGGCGACGCCCAGGGGGCCTGACGGGCCACCGTGCTTATACGTCCCGGGCTGCATTCAAGGCAATGCGGGCCGTCTCGGACATTGCCCCGGCCAGCGCCATCTGTTAGCGATCGCCGGCCCGGTGCGGACCGGTGCGGCCTGATGGCGGAGTGGTGACGCAGCGGACTGCAAATCCGTGCACCCCGGTTCGATTCCGGGTCAGGCCTCCAAACCTTTTCAAGGGCTTAGCGGACCCCGGAAATTCCAGTTTGCAACTCGGTTTGCAATATTCGTTCAGGCTTCACCCCCGCGAGCGGCTTTAGCGCTTCGGCTTGCCGAGGCGGCGGCGATCTTCCGGCGGTCGGCGTAGGCGTCGCACGAACCCAATCCGCTGGCGGAACTGTCCGGGACTGACCGCGACTTTACATCGAGGCTGGAGGACGGCGCCTAACTCATGGCATCCTGCAGCCTCGTTATGGGCAATCGGTTCTTCGGGCCTTGAAGGCGCGCTTCCATTGTCTCCCACCATCCGGTAGGCCAAGTGTTCGAGTAAGGTCAGAGATATGCGCGAGCCAGCCGCCGATAGATCCGTGCGCAACCTCGGGGTGCTCCAGCGGACAGCCTCCACCAGCCGGGTGCTCAACCTGCTCGAAATTGGAGGGGCGCAAAAGGGCGACCCTGAGTATCATTTGCAGCCCTTCTTCACGACGCCGTACCTGAACCAGAGCCTTGTGGTGAAACACAGAGTTCGGTCAGATGAGCGCTACGTTCTGGATGACCAGCGGCAGACCGCCACGAAGATCATATTGCCTTTCGAGCGGAGCGATCTCCGGATGGGCGGCCGTTCGTTCCTGGTGGGGCAGAGAGGTTGGCGCAACATCGTCCGGGATGCCGGGGGGGGCGCGGATGGATCGAACATAGAGCGCGATATCCGCTTGCTGACCGCACTCGATGAGATTCCGTCCCTGGATCCCTTTCTGCTGCGGGAGCACTTGAATCGGCGGGGCTTCAAGATCGCTGGCTGCTACTTCGCTATTTCTGACGCTGACCTTGCCCGGATGCATGACTTCGTGGCGTCGGAGATCGATGATCTGATCCGCCTGACCTTCACCAACGTCAGTGACAGCTCGAGCTATTCCGAGAAGCTCGTTCGCGTCCTCCTTTCCCCTGAAATCACCGAGCAACTGGAACCGTTTCGAATCGCTCTGAGGCTAGAGGGTGACGACTACAAAGAGGGGATCTTCAGCTGGAAGGGCTTCCTCTACTACAAGTGGCTGTTCAGTGAACTTCGGCCAAAGCTGGTTGAGGTCCTGCGCGAGATACCGCTGCTCCGGGTCACGGGTCACAAGGACCCCGATCTGATGGTCCACATCGACCGAACTCGTCGGCGGCTGGTGGAAACGCTGGAGGCCAAGAGGCGCGAGGTCGCAGATGTCCTGGACGTCTATGACCGCGCCTTCGCAGACCTGACCAAGAACGGCAAACCTCTTGCCTTCCAGAGCTTCCTTCTGCGGGCGTCGGATATGTTCCTGATGCTGGGAGAACGCATTGGCGTGATCTCGCATATCACCACCTTCTGGCGATACCGCTTCCCCGACGCCCGATCGCTGGCGGCCTCGATTGAAGAGGTTTTCGATATCATTAAGGATTTCGACCATCTTATTTCCAGTCTCGAGAAATAAGGTGGAGTCCTCATGAGCTGGCTTTCAGGCGTCCTGGCCCAGGGTGTCGGCGTCCTCATTGGGTTTGTTCTAACTCTGATCCTCCTGGTGCTTCTGGTCTATGACCTGACCCAGCAAAAACACTCCGTCCTTCGCAACTTCCCAGTGATCGGACATCTACGTTACTGGCTTGAACAGCTGGGTGAGTACTTTCGGCAGTACTTCTTCGCCAATGACCGGGAGGAAATGCCCTTCAACCGGGCGACGCGGGCCTGGGTCTACCGCGAGGCCAAGGACGAGGGTGGGGCTATCGGCTTTGGATCGACAAACGATCGCCGTGAGCCGGGCACCCTGCTTTTCGTCAACCACCCCTTCCCGGTTCTCGAGGAGGACCGGCTACCGACCCCGCCGCTGGTGATCGGCGAAGGCGCCTGCGACCAGCCCTTTCTGGCCCGCTCCGTCGTGAACATCTCCGGCATGAGTTTCGGGGCGATCTCCCGGCCGGCGATCCAGGCGCTCTCGAGGGGCGCAGGACAGGCCGGCTGCTGGATGGACACCGGTGAGGGCGGCCTTTCGCCCTATCATCTCGAGGGCGATTGCGACCTGATCATGCAGGTCGGGACGGCGAAGTACGGGGTCCGCAACCCCGACGGATCCTTCTGTCCGGAGAAGGCCCGGGAAATCGCGCGCTCCGTGAAAGCCTTCGAGATCAAACTCAGCCAGGGCGCCAAACCCGGAAAGGGAGGTGTCCTGCCTGGCGCGAAGGTGACGCCCGAGATCGCCAGAATCCGCGGCATACCCGCGGGCGAGGACTCCATTAGCCCCAACCGTCATCCGGACATCGCCAACGTCGACCAGCTCCTGGACCGGGTGTGCAGCCTGCGGGATCTGACGGGCAGACCTGTCGGGGTGAAGACCGCCCTGGGCGACGAGAGTTTCATGTCCGAACTCTGCGAGGCGGTGCTGCGGCGGGGCGTCCAGGATGCGCCGGACTTTCTCACCATCGATGGCGGTGAGGGCGGCACGGGGGCGGCCCCCCAGACCCTGATGGATCACATGAGCCTGCCCATCGCCGAGGCCCTTCCCATGGCCGTAGACGCATTGCGCAGCGCCGGCCTCAAGGACCGTGTGCGGGTGATCGCCTCAGGAAAACTGGTCACGCCCGCCCGCGCGGCCTGGGCCCTCTGCACCGGAGCGGACTTCGTGCACTCGGCGCGGGGCTTCATGTTCGCCATCGGCTGCATCCAGGCGATGCGCTGCCACACCAATACCTGCCCCACCGGCGTGGCGACCCACAACCGCCGCCTGCAGAGGGGTCTGGTGGTGGAAGACAAGGCCACCCGGGTCGTCAACTATGTCCGAAGCCTCAATCGGGATATTGACATGATCGCCCACTCCTGCGGATGCTGGCACGCTCGCGAACTGGGGCGACAGCATGTCCGTATCGTCGAGACTGCGGGGCGGAGTGTTCCCCTGAACGTCCTGTATCCCGGAGCCTGAGCCTTGCTGACAGAAGTCGATCGTCTGCTGGTGGCGACCCCCGACTCAGGGTCGGCTGGCGCGGCTTGGCGCAGCATCCTGGGTGCGGAGGAAGTGCTGAGAGAGCGAACTCCCGCTCTTTCGGCGGTCCGTCGGGTCTTCCGGGTCGGCAGATCCGACGTCGAGTTCCTCGAACCGGACGGCGCCGGGCCCATAGCGGAGGCCCTGTCGCGACGGGGCCGCGCTCATGTGTGGGCCGCCGGCGCGGCCTCTCCCGACCCCGGCGCCATCGCCCGGACGGCGGCCGCATCCGGCGCGGTCGTTGAGGCGGACGGGACCCGTCAGTTCGTCACTCTCGAGATCGAGGGCGCGCCCATCCGCTTTGTGATCTCCCCCGAGGAAGAGCGCGCGCCGGTGGGTCGCCTGGACTTCCTCTACGAGGCGACGGTGCTGGCCTCCGACCAGGCCGGCGCGGTGTCCAGGATCCGGGACGCCTTCGGCCTGGACGAGACGGTCTTCACGACCATCACCTCGGAGATGTTCGGCTACACCGGGGTCCTGACCCTGTTTCGGGCCGGCCAGCTGCACCGCTTCGAGGTCATCACGCCCATCGACCGGGACAAGACCATGGGCCGCTATCATGCACGGGAAGGCGCCTGCTTCTACATGGGGTTCGCCGAGGCGTCCGACCTGATGGACATCGAGAGCCGGATCGCCCCGAACGGCGTGACGATCGACCGGCCGGCGGGCCGCGGGGCAGATCAGTCGCCGGATCAAATCTGGATCCATCCTCCCACCCTGGGTGGGGTCATGCTGGGGGTTTCCCGCCCTTCCATGGCATGGATGTGGTCGGGGCATCCGGAGCGCGTCGCGCCGCTCTGAGGTCGTATCCGGCGAGTTGACTTCCTCTTCGTCCGGCCCGCTCAATGGCCCCGAGGCCGTTTGGGAGGACGACATGACCGACTGGAGGATCGCTGACGTCTGGGAGGCCATCGCCAGGAAGACCCCCAACCGTCCGGCCCTGATCCAGGGACAGAGGGTCATCACCTGGGGACAGTTCGACGCACGGGCCGACGCGCTGGCTGCGCATCTGGTTGCGGGGGGCGTGAGCGCCGAGGCCAAGGTCGCCGCCTACCTCTTTAACTGTCCGGAGTACCTGGAGGTCTATTTTGCAGCCTTCAAGGCGGGCATCGCGCCAATCAACACCAACTACCGGTATGGCGGCGAGGAACTGGTCTACCTGTTCGACAACGCCGACGCTGAGGTGGTGGTTTTCCACGCCGGATTCGCAGACACTCTGGAGGCGATCCGGTCGCGGCTTTCCAAGGTCAAGCTCTGGATCGCCGTCACCGAACCCGGACATCCGGCGCCCGCCTGGGCGGTGGACTATGAGACTGCGGTCGCCGATGCGCCCCCGGCGCGTCCCGTCAAGGCCCCCTGGGGCCGCTCAGGGGACAACCTGCTCCTCCTCTACACCGGCGGCACGACCGGCATGCCCAAGGGCGTGATGTGGCGCCAGGACGACCTCTTCAACGTCCTCGGCGCCGGCGGTCAGGCGGCGCGAGGCGTGGAGCCGATCGAAAGCCCCCAAGGGGCGGCGGACCGCCTTGATCCCGAGGGGCCGCGCCCTCCCTTGACGATGGTCTGCTGTCCGCTGATGCACGGGACTGGTCAGTTCTCCGCCTTCATCACCCTCAACCAGGGGGGCGCCGTCGCCACCCTGCCCTCCCGCGGGTTCAACGCCGTTGAGCTGTGGAACGAGGTGGAACGACTAAAGGCCGACGGCGTCGTCATCGTAGGCCTCGCCTTTTCGACACCCATGCTGGAGGTCCTGGAGGTTGACCCTGGCCGCTGGGACCTTTCGAGCGTCCTGTCCATAAGTTCATCGGGCTCCATGTGGAGCCAGGAGAATAAGCGGGGCCTGCTGGCGCACTGCGTCAACGCCACGATCTTTGACTCCTTCGGCTCCTCAGAGGCGGTTGGGCTCGGCGCCTCGGCCTCGACACCCGGGGCCGAAGCAGCCACCGCCGCCTTTGTCCTCGGCCCCACCTGTGCAGTCTTCACTGAAGACGGACGCCGGGTCGCGCCCGGCTCGGGTGAACGGGGCCTTGTGGCGGTGAGCGGCTTCCTGCCGATCGGCTACTACAAGGATCCCGAGAAGAGCGCCAAGACCTTCCTCACCCTCGAGGGCCAGCGCTGGTCGGTTCCCGGCGACTGGGCCGAGGTCAACGCAGACGGCACGCTCAAGCTGCTTGGACGAGGCTCACAGTGCATCAATACCGGCGGGGAGAAGGTCTTCCCTGAGGAGGTTGAGGAGGCCCTCAAGACCCATCCGCATGTCCGCGACGCGGTCGTAGTGGGGGTTCCCGACGCCCGGTTCGGTGAGCGCATTTGTGCGGTCGTGGAGCCGGACGGCGCCGTGGAGCTTGAGCTGGCCGATCTTTCGGCCCATGTCCGCAACCGCCTCGCAGCCTACAAGGCGCCGCGGGAGCTCGTGGTGGTGGATAGCATTGGCCGGGCTCCGAACGGCAAGGTGGACTACAAGGCGTCCCGCGCCAGGGCCCTGAAGTCCCTCGGTCTCGAGGGCTGAGCCCCCTCTTTATCGAAACTGGCGACCGGACCGCGCAGTACCGTTCAGCCACGGTAAGGCTCGCTGGAGGGGTTTATCCGGACGACCCCTTCATGGGCAAATCCCCGTCTCCACCCTGGGCGGCGCTCATCCGGCGGGGTCGCGACGGAGCGAAGACGGTGGGTCCGGCGTAAGGTCTTCGTAAACCCAGCCTCATCGGAGGTGCTTGACTCACTCTCAGCGGTGTAGATCGTCTCGGGCGCTTTGCGGAGTTCCCTCATGCGCGTCATCCCTTGGCTGTGCCTTTCCCTCCTGTTTCTGGCTCCCGCCGCCCTGGCCTCCCCGGAATCTGGGGTCGCAAAGCTGTCATCTGATCGAAGGTTCGCGGCCGCTCAGAAGGTCCTCGCAGCCGAGCATGACCGAACCGTCGCCGACATTGTCCGACTGACCCAGATCCCGGCGCCGCCCTTCGGGGAGGCGCGGAGGGCGGAGGCCGTCCGGAATGACTTCGCAGCCCTGGACCTGAAGGATGTCGAGATCGACGCGGAGGGTAATGTCACCGGCGTGCGCCCGGGACGTCGCACGGGGGGCAAGGGACCCTTCGTGGCGGTGGCGGCCCACCTGGACACGGTCTTCCCCGCCGGGACAGACGTGACGGTGCGGCGTGAGGGCTGGCGACTGTCTGCACCCGGAGTGGGCGATAACTCCCGCTCGGTCGCGACCCTCCTCGCCTGGATCCGCGCCCTCGACGCTGCAGGGCTTAGCACGGAGACCGACCTCCTGTTTGTCGGGAATGTGGGCGAGGAAGGGGCCGGCGACCTCCGGGGCGTGAAGCACCTCTTCCTGAAGGGCCCCTACGCCGGTCGGATCGCAGCCTTCTTCTCCGTGGATGGATCCGATCCCTCGGGGATTGTGACGCGCGGCGTTGGCTCAAAGCGGTACCGGGTTACGTTCACCGGCCCGGGCGGGCACAGCTACGGTGCGTTCGGCATCGTGAACCCAATGGCGGCGTTGGCGGGGGCGGTCACCGGTCTCTACGGCCTCTCGGCCCCGACCAATCCGAAGACGACCTACTCCGCCAGCGTTGTCGGAGGCGGGACGTCCGTGAATTCAATCCCCGCCTCCGTCTTCCTGGAGGTGGACCTCAGATCCGAAGACCCGGATTCGCTCGCCGACCTCGATCGGGCCTTCCGGGCAGCCGTCGAGAGGGCTGTCGCGGCGGAGAATTCGGCCCGCTCCACCTCCTACGGGCCAGTGCGGGCCGAACTCGGCGTCATCGGAGAGCGCCCCGCTGGTCGGACGGCGTCGGACAAGGGGATCGTCCGGGTGACCCGAAGCGCGATCTTGGACCAGGGCTTCGCTGCTCGGGAGGAGACCGCATCCACGGATTCCAACATCCCGATGAGTCTCGGGATTCCGGCCGTCACGATCGGCGCTGGCGGTAGCGGGGGTCGGGCGCATGCGCTCGACGAGTGGATCGATGTCGAACCCGCGGAGATGGTCCGGGGAATGTCGGCGGGTCTTCTGGCGATCCTTGCCCAGGCAGGGGTTCGCTGACCCTCAAAGGCCCAGAACCAATCGCGCCATGATGTCGCGCTGAATCTCGTTCGAGCCGCCATAGATCGAACCGGCCCGGTTGTTGAGGTAGCGGGCCATGCTGGTGAGGCCATGTTCGGGACCAATGATGTCCTGGCCGGCGTCCGGCGCTCTTGCCGGCCTCTGGTCCACCGCAGCGTAGGCTGCGATCCCTTCGATCGCGAGTTCATCCAGCTTCTGCAGGGTCTCCGTCCCCTGGGTCTTGAGCATTGAGGACGCCGGTCCGGGGTTTCGCCCGGAGGCGAGTTCAGCCAGGACGCGATGCTCGGTCATCTCCACCGCCTCAAGAATGACCCCGATGGAGGCCAGCCGCGATCGGAACCCAGGATCATTGATCAGCGCGCCCCCGGCATCGCTGCGCTCCTCCCGAGCGAGGGACTTGAGGCGTTCATAGCTCACCTTGAGTCCGGCTGCAGAACCACCCCCCCGTTCGAATTCCAGAAGATACTTCGCAACGGTCCAGCCCTGGTTTTCCTCTCCGACCCGGCCCGAGACGGGAACCCGGACATTGTCGAAGAAGACCTGGTTGACCTCATGCTCGCCCGCCAGCGTGATGATCGGCCGGACCGAGACCCCGGGGGTCTGCATGTCGAGCAGCAGGAAGGTGATACCTGCCTGCGCCTTGCCCTCCGTCCGGGTCCGCACCAGGCAGAACATCCGGTTGGCCCAATGTGCATGGGTGGTCCAGATCTTGGTCCCGTTGAGGACATAGTCCTCGCCTTCCCGTTCTGCGCGGAGCTGGAGGGCGGCGAGGTCGGAGCCGGCCCCGGGCTCTGAATACCCCTGGCACCAATAGTCGTCACCCGAGAGGATGCGGGGCAGGTAGTGCGCCTTCTGCTCTTCGGTCCCGAAGCCCATGATCACCGGTCCCACCATCTTCAGGCCCATGGGAGCGAGGCTCGGAGCCCCGGCGCGAGCGGACTCCGCAGCGAAGATGTAGCGCTGCATCTCGTTCCAGCCTGTGCCGCCATGGCGCACTGGCCAGGCCGGGGCGACCCAGCCGCGCACATGAAGAATCTTCTGCCATGCCAGGCTGTATGTCTTGTCCATGAAGACGCTGGTGGCCCGGCGTCCCGCCCTCCGCAACTCGGGGGTCAGGTTCTCGCTCAGGAAGGTGCGCACCTCGTCGCGGAAGGCAAGGTCCTCAGGAGACAGGTCAAGATGCATGGCGTTTCCTTCGGCAGACGAGGTGACCCTGCGCGCGCCGACGCCGGGGAAATCAAGCTCGCAAGAACCTATTCGGCCCTTTGCAGTTCCTGCTTGACCCTTTCGGCAAGGGTCTTGATGTCGATGGGCTTGGCGAGGAACGAGACGTTCGCCTCACCCTCAAGCAGGTTGGAAAACTCCGCCTCGGCATAGCCGGAGATGAACATGACAGGGGCGCCGGCCAGGTATTGGCGGGCCGCGCGCAAGAGTTCCGGCCCCTGCATTCCCGGCATGACGACATCGGAGATCATAAGGTCGATCTCCCCGGCGTGGACCTCCGCCAGGTCAAGAGCCTCCTCGCCGCTGGCCGCCTCGATCACCTCGTAGCCCCGAGCGCGCAGGAGCTTGGCGGCGACGCTACGGACAGCGTCCTCGTCCTCGACAAACAGGATGCGTCCGGCGCCGGACAGGTCTCTGGCCGCAGGCCGGGTAGGTCTTGCAGGCGCGAACGGTGTCATCACCGGCACATGCACCGGCAGAAAGATCCGGAAGGCAGCGCCCTGGCCCGGTCGAGACTCCACCCAGATCCAGCCGTCGGACTGCTTCACGATACCATAGACCGTCGCCAGGCCGAGGCCTGTCCCCTCCCCAACCGGCTTGGTCGTGAAGAAGGGATCGAAGATCTTGTCCAGGACATCGGCCGGAATGCCGGAACCGTCGTCAGAGACCTCGATCATGGCCTGCTCGCCCTGCGGATCCGGATATCCCAACGCCTGGGCCTCCGCCGCGCTCACGCGGGCGGCGCGGATCTTTACGGTCGAACCGCCATGGGAGCGAATGGCGTCCCGGGCATTGACCACGAGGTTCATGACCGCGGTCTCGAGCTGCCCGCGGTCCGCCCGGACGACCGGCAGGTTGCGACCGTACTCCGTCACCAGAGCAATATCCTCCGGCAGGACGCGCCGAAGCAGCACCTCGAACTCCGAGATCAATTCGCCGAGGTCGAGACTTTCTCTCTGGACCGTCTGCTTGCGGGAGAAGGCAAGAAGCTTGCGCACCAGCTCCGCTGCGCGGGTAGATGTCTGACGGATCTGGTTGAGACCCTCATAGGAGGGATCCCCCACAGGGTGCCGCTGGGCCAGTTCGTCCAGCTGCATGAAGATCGCCATCAGCAGGTTGTTGAAGTCATGGGCCACGCCCCCAGCCAGCTGCCCGATGGCCTGCATCTTCTGGCTCTGGGCCAGCTGAAGCTCGATCTGCTTTTGCTCTGATACATCGACAAGGAAGGCCACCCACCGCTCGCCGGAGGGCGAAAGATACAGGTGGACGATCCGGGCGGGATCATTGGCAAGCCGCATCTCGACCGCCTCGAGGTTTGGGCGTCCGCCCTCGAGCCGTTGCCGGGCCTCGTTGAGGGATGCGGCGTCAAACAGATCACCGAAGGCGCTCCCCACTCCCTGTACGGACGTGATGGCTGAGAGGGTCGGATTGGCCTCGAGAATCGGGGCGAGAAAGGGATCTCCGCCGCCGAGCAGCGCTGCTCCGAAGGGCGCGGCGGCGGCGAAGGCGTCAAGGGCGTCCGGAGTAGGTCCTGAAGAAGGCTGCGGTGGCGACCTGGCCGGACGGGTATCCATCTCCGGGGCGGGGGTCGAGGGCGAAGCCTGGAGCAACCGGACCAGGAAGCGCCGAGAGCCGACCGCGCTGATGACGATGGGGCGTTCCAGCCCTCCGACCGCGAGTCTCGCCCGACCGATACGTCCGCGCCGCGCCTCCGTCAGCGCCTCGAAGAGCCCCGGAGCAGAGGCTGAGGTCCTTGGCAGGCGATGGGCCCGACCCACGAGCTCCAGCCAGGCTGCATTAGCGGACCGAATTCGACCGTCCACCGCGACCATGGCCGAGGGCTCCTCCAGGGCGGAGATGAACTCTCCGTCATCGGCGCCGGACACTGGTGACGAGCGTCGGGCGCGCCTGGAGACGAGGAAGCCCAGCGCGACGAAGCCCGTCAGGCCCGCGAGAAGCAGGCCCCCGGCGGCGGCGTCTGTACCCCACTCCAGAACGGTCCAGGCGGCCAGAACAACGACACCCGCGAAGAGGCCGAGGACCATGAGGTCGATCCCATCGATTCTGGACGCCTGACGCGCAGGATCGCTCATGCTTCCGACTCCCGTTTCCTGATCGAATCATCCCGAGATGCCCCCGAAGCAGCCCCGGAAGGGGTTTCGGAAGAATTGAAGACGGGTTCTCAACCTCACCGGGCCGCCGAGAACTTCCGCCGGCCTGCGAGAACGAAGCCGATCACCTTCGCCACGGCTTCATACTGGGCGATCGGAATCTGTTCGTCGATCTCCACAGCGGCGTAGAGCGCCCGTGCGAGGGGCGGGTCTTCGACCACAGGCACACCGGCCTCCTCAGCCACCGCGCGAATCCTGAGCGCCATGGCGTCCAAACCCTTCGCCACGCACTTCGGCGCCGAGCCGCCGCCCTCCTCGTAGGACAGGGCCACCGCGTAGTGGGTCGGGTTCATGATCACGACGGTAGCGTCGGGGACAGCCGCCATCATCCTCTGCCTCGACCGCTGCATCCTGATGTTCCTCTGCCGGGCCTTGATGTAGGGATCGCCTTCGGTGTCCTTGAACTCCTCCTTGACCTCTTCCCGGGTCATCCTCTGGCGCACCATGAATCTCTGTCTCTGGATCAGCCAGTCGAGGGCGGCGATCGCTGCGAGGAAGCTGCAGACCATCAGCGCCAGGGTCTTCAGGATATCGACCGAAATCGGAATAAGTCCGACGACATCGACGGCGGGCAGTTGCTGGAGCGCATTCCAGTGGGGTCGCAGAACAAAGTAGCCGATCGCCGCGACGGCGCTGAGCTTCAGAAGGGACTTGGCGAACATGATGAGGGCGTCGACGCCGAACAGCCTCTGAAACCCCTGAATGGGCGAAAGCTTGGAGAGCTGGAACTCCAGGGCTGATGGCGACCACATCGGGCCGGTCTGAAGCAGATGCCCAAGAACGCCGGCGACAATCGCGGCGCCAGCCACGACGAGAAGAAGGGGGGACATGGCGCCGGCAACGTCCCATCCAAGGGCTGTGGCGCCCGCGGGCGAGAGATCCATGCCGTGCGGATTCTCGATAAACGGCGTCAGGTCCAGGAGCAGTTGCTGGCTGAGCAGACCCCCCGCGAAGGCCAGCACGGCCGCGACCGCCGCGAACGCCGCCAGCTGCGGCAGATCCAGGGTCTTGGGAACGTCGCCCTTCTCCCGGGCCTGTTCGATCTTTCGGCCTGTGGGTTCTTCTGTTTTCGACGCGGCGTCGCTGTTCTCAGCCACCGCTGACCCCCGCGAAACTCTTCAGGAGGCCGCCATATCCATTCACCCAGACCATGCCGATCAGGCCAAGGCTGAGGGCCAGAAGGGCGAGGGTCAGGAGGACCATGAGCGGTGAGGCCACAAAGAAGACCTGGAACTGCGGCATGATCCGCGCGGCAAGTCCCAGGGCCACATTGAAGACAAGACCCAGCACCAGCACGGGTGCGCTGAGCTGGACCCCCAACCGGAAGGCTTCGGAGAGGGTCCTGATGGCCAGCTGGCCCGAGTCGTTGACCGACGCCGAAACGCCGAAGGGGAAGATATTGTAAGAATTCACCATCGCCCCGAGAAAGAGATGATGCAGGTTGGTGGTGAAAATCAGGATCAGGCCGATGAGGCCGATGAAGGTGCCGACCGTCGTCGAAGGCTCCACCAGCCCCGGCGCCGAAGTCTGGGCGAAAGACAGGGTTGACTGGATGGAGATGATCTCTCCCGCCACCGAGAGTGAAGCCATGAAGATCCTCATCACCAGGCCCATCATCAGCCCGATGAAGACTTCCCGGACGACCTGAAGGGCCATTTCCGCAAGCTCGGCCGGCGGAACAGGAAGAACCGGCATGACGACAGGCGTAAGGGTCAGGGTCAGCAGGAGCGCAAATGAGAGTCGGATTGTGACCGGGACCGCCTGGTCTCCGACGGCCGGCATGGTCATGACCATCGCCGCTAGGCGGGTGAAGACAATGGCCCCGGCATAGACCTGCTGGACGGACGCGTAGGGCTCCACAACTGCTACATCGCAGCGATACGGGCGACGATCTCGGTCATGAACCCTGACATGAGGGCACCCATGATCGGCAGGAAGACCAGCAGCGATATGAAGACCGCCACAATCTTGGGCGCAAAGACAAGTGTGGCCTCCTGAATCTGCGTCAGGGCCTGGAAGAGCCCGATGACGACGCCGACCACGAGACCGACAATAAGCATCGGAGCCGACAACTGGATTGTCAGCCACAGGGCGCTACGACCGATATCTAGGACTTCCGCGCCGTTCATGGCGATACTCCCTGCAGCCTCAGACCGGGGTCAGATCGGCATCCGCATGATTTCCTGGTAGGCGGTAATGACCTGGTCCCGAACCGCCAGGACGGCATCAAGGCTGGTCTCGGCCGCCGAGACCGCGGTCGCGACATCGATAAGCTGAGCCTTACCCTGGGCGTGCGCGACAATCTGCTGTTCGGCGCCCTTGGAGGTCGCGATGGCGTTGTCCACGGCCGTCCGGACCATGGCGCCGAAATCGGCCCCCCCGGGCCCGGCTCCGGAGCCGGCGCCACTGATGCCCCTCTGGGCGGCTGCGTAGGCCTTGGCGACGCTGAGAGCGGTGATCATTCAGCTTCTCCCTATTACTTCCGAATGAGATCCAGGGTGCGCAGCTGCATGGCCCGCGCCGTCTCGATCACCGTCAGATTGGCTTCGTAGGCGCGTTGCGCAGCCTTCATATCGAGGGACTCGATCAGGGTGTTGACGTTAGGCAGCTTCACGTAACCCTCTGCGTCCGCGGACGGGTGTCCGGGGTCATACTCGACCTTGAAGTCGCTCCTGTCCGGGGTGACGCGGACCATTTCGACCCCTTGCCCGGCGTCGATGCGCATCGGCTCGAAGACCGGAACCTGGCGGCGATAGGGGTCGCCGCCAGGCGTTCTCGACGTCGAGTTCGCATTGGCGATGTTCTCGGCGATGATCCGCATCCGAGCCTGCTCGGCCCGCAATGCGGTCGCGGCGATGGCCTGGGCGGCGTTAGCCGGGGGGCGAATGTCAGCCATTGCTCATGTCCTATCTTGGGCCCCGTGAAGCAGAGCGGATCATGGTCATGGACTTCTGATAGAAGGCTATAGCCGCATCGTAGTTCATGCGAGAGTCCGCCATACGAAGCATCTGGTCCTCGAGGGTCACCTGGTTGCCGTCAAGGGTTGTCTCGAAGTCCGGCTGGCGCTCCGCCCGGAACCCCTTCGCCGCCGCTAACGACGCCGGGTCCTGGGGTCTCTGGTGGGCAGGATGGGTCACTTCCATCACCGTTGGAACCTCGCTTCCATAGGATCTGCCGGACCCCGTCGCCCCACCCGGCACCCTGAAGCGAAACGGCGCAAGGTCTTTCGGTCGATAGCCGGGCGTGCTCACATTGGCGATGTTCTCCGCGCCGAGGCGCTGGCGCTCGGCGAAGTAGCTCATTCGACCGCGGAGCATTGCGAAGAGCGGAATGGAAGTGATGTCCATGGATTTCAGCGTAAACAAACAGGGTTAATCGCCCGTTAACGACCTGCGGGCACATTGGCGTCCATGGATCTGATCACGCTAGCCAGGGCCGCCTTCGCCCTTCTCTTCACTCTCGGCCTCATCGGCATAGCAGCGGTGCTTTTGCGCCGCTACGGACCCGGCGGGGTCTTCAGGTTGCCGACGGGAAATCGGGAACGACGAATGAAGGTGGTCGAGACCCTGATTCTCGACCCGGCCAGGCGTCTCGTCCTCGTGGAGTGTGACGGCGAGTCCCGGCTCCTGATGTTGGGAGACGGCCGCGAACTTGAGCGCCCTTCAAGACGTTCGGAGTTGCACTGATGGCGAGGTCGGAAACCGCGCAGAGCAAAGCTTCGGCTTTCGCAGCAGACCTTCGACAGGCGGCGAAGCTGGCCCTCCTGGTCGGCGCATTCGGCCTGCTCCTGCCCGCAGCCGCTCTCGCTCAGGCGGTGAACATAGACCTGGGAACCGGGGCGGGCCTCACCCAGAGGGTCATCCAGCTGATCGGACTCCTGACCGTTCTGTCCCTGGCGCCCTCCATCGTCATCATGACCACCTCCTTCGTCCGGATGGTGGTGGTGCTCTCTCTGCTGCGCACCGCCCTCGGGGTCCAGCAGACGCCCCCGAACGCCGTCCTGGTGAGTCTCGCCCTGTTCATGACCGCAATCGTCATGACGCCTACCTTCCAGAGGTCCTACGAGCTTGGCATCCGACCGTTGATGAACGACCAGATGGAACTTCCGGCCGCCTTCGAAGCCGCCAGCGGGCCAGTGAAGACCTTCATGCTGAGTCAGGTGGACCGTGAGGATCTCGCCCTGTTCATCCGTTTGTCAAAAATCGAGCGACCCGCTACGGCGCAGGAGGTTCCCCTGCGCGTCGTGACGCCTGCCTTCATGATCTCGGAATTGAAACGCGCATTCGAGATCGGGTTTCTGCTCTTTATTCCCTTCCTGGTGATAGATCTTGTGGTCGCCAGCGTGCTGATGAGCATGGGCATGATGATGCTGCCGCCGGTGGTCGTATCCCTGCCGTTCAAGTTGATCTTCTTCGTCCTTGTGGACGGCTGGCGCCTTGTCGCCGGAAGTCTCGTGGAGAGCTTCCAGAGGGCCGCGACTGGATAGCGCCGGAGATACTCCCTGGTGTCAGAAACCGGAAAGGGCGCCAGCGGCCCCATTCCAAGGCGTCTTCGTCAGGCGGGTCGCGGTGGCGCCGGCGGGCGAGCGGGCGAGGGCGGAACCGGAGCTGCAGATGGGCTGGCAGGGGGAGGTGGCGGTGGCGGAGCTGGCGCCGCCTGAGCGAACTTGGCCCTCATCTTGGCCACCCAGCCTGAGAAGGCCTCGTTGTCAGCCGTGACCTTGCTGAAATCTGCCGAGCCCATCTCACCGGAGTCCAGACCCGTCAGGCCGACCCGAAGAGCGTCCGGATTGCGAGCCTGGTCAATAAAGCCGGCGTACCGGGTGCGCAGTCGGGTCAGGGCCGCGTCATCCCCAGCCAGGCTGTAGGCGATCCCGGCGCGAAGGAGCTTTCCCTCCTCGTCGGATGTCAACCCCCCGGGGCGTCGCCACCGATCCCCGAGGCTCCGCTCGAAGGCTGATGCGGCGGCCGGCCAGTTCTTCTTTCGCCAGATGATTTCGGTCCGGAGCTCCTCCCCTTCTGGCGAGCGGTCCCGTTCGAGCAACTCGATGGCGTCGTCAGGGCGGTTCAGGGCGATCAGGGCCCTCGCCTCCACGCGCCGACGTTCCATCTGCATGGCAGGCGGCAGGAGCGTGGTGCGGGAGTTGTTGATTGCCTGGAGCGCCTGCTCGGGTTTGCGGTCCATCAGGTAGATCAAGGCCAGATCCGTGGCCACCTGCGCCTTGGGGGCGCCTTCCAGGCGATTTTCGGTCTGGTACTTGAGGAGTTCGGCGGCCTGTTCCAGCAAGTCGACCTTGACCAGCCGACCGACCAGCCTTCGGACCATGAGGTCGCCGTCCGCGCCCAGCGGGGTCAGCTCCTTGAAGTCAAGGAAGAGAGCAAGGGCCTGGACAGGCTGAAGCCCGTCTGCGACCCCATCCATGAACAGGGTCCTGAAAGCTGCGCTGAGATCCGCCTGAAGCTGGACAGCCTCCGGCAGGTCCGGCAGCGAACGCCCCGCCGAGCGAAGGGTCTCCAGCGCCTCCCGATAACGACCCTGACTCAGGTAAACTCCGCCCAGGGTCCGGATGATTTCCAGTTCCGTGCCATCCCCACGCCAGCGGAAGCGAAGGGCGTTGATCTCGTCCGCAGCCTGGACGGCGTTAATCTTTCCCTGCTCCAGTCTGATCCGGGCCGCCTGCAGGGCGGCGGGTGTGGACAGCCAATCCAGGGGCGCCGTGGCCACCGCCTGGTAGATCCGCACCGCACGATCCTTCGCGCCCTGGGCCTCGAGCAGTCGGGCCTGCAGCAGCCGCGCCGCCAGGGTCTCCGCAGAGGATGCTCGGTCCGCCAGGGCGAGCCGGACCGCCTTGTCCGCGCCCTCAAGGTCTCCTTGCGCCAGAGCCGCCTGCCCCTCCGCGCGGGCAAATCTGGATTTCCAGACAGGAGAGAACTGGTTGAAGGCCTCGGCGCCGGCGGCGAACTCGTTGCGGACCTCCGTCCACTGCCCGAGCTGAGCCGAAACATAGGCGCGCCAGAGAGAGGCGGACGGATCCGAGGCGAGTATGGGCGCCGAGAAGTCGGTCGCAGCCTCAGCGTATCGGCGCGCCATGACCCGGGCGATCCCCCGGAGACCACGGAACTCGGGGTTGTCGAGCACCTGGGGCGACCTCCGGGCAAGATCGTTCAGGATCCCGATGGCCTCATAGGAGAGCTCGCTCCCCACAAGAAACCGTGCAAGGGCGAAACGATTGGCGGTCGGGGCGTCCCGCCCGCCCTGCGCTTCCTCCGCCGCGGCTGACAAGAGTTCATTGTAGCGGCCCAGGAACCCCTTGGAGCCCGTCTCGGGCCAGTTCACCTGGTCGATCAGGGCCGGCATAATCGCAGGCCGGGGAGCGTCCAGGCCGGCATCCTCCGGAGCTGACCCCACAGAGAGTGGCGAGAGGGCTAGGCCATCTGGGCGACCGATCCGCACGATGTCGCCGTCATGGGTGACGGACAAATCCCGGACGAAGGACTCCAGGGCAAGGCCCTGTGACGACGGCAAAACGGTGACCTGGGCGTACTCCCGGCGGAGAGGTGCGCCCTTGGCGGGCCCGAGAGCCGTCACGACCGTGATCGGGTCGCCCACGACGGGATCGTCGATGCGCAGGACCCGGGTCGCCCCGGCGACCGCACTCTTCAACGCCGCGGGCCCGCCGGCCTCATCGCGAACCACCCTCACGAAGGGCCCCTGGGGCGAGGCCGCACGTCCGAGCACAATGTTCCAGGTGGAACCTGCGGAATCCGCCCGGAACGGCATGGCCGGCGGAGTTTCGATCCGTACGGCGGCGTAATCCGGGCCCCGGAAAGTCTCGACCGAGGTCATCTGGCGAAGCCCCCGGGGCAGGGTCGAGACATCCAGGCGTGCGGGGGCGTCAAAGACCACCCACACCGCCCCACCCCGACGGAAGACGGCGGCTCCCGCCGGATTGGCGAACGGGAAGCTGAGGACGGCCTGCCCCTGACCAAGGGCGATCTCCGCCTTCACCACCCCGCCCCTGGGCAAGGGATCCGGTCGGTTGACCGGTGCGGAGGCCTGCTCCGACGGTGAGACTGGCGCCGGACCGGGGCCTTCAATGGGCGCCGCGCGCGGGAAGACATTGACCCAGACAGCGCCGTCCGCGACGCCGGTCCTCATGTCTGCATCCGCCGCCAAGGTCAGGATCAGCTGGGTCCGGCCACCTGACTGGGCGATTCTGGCCGACTGAATCCACTTCGGCGTGCTGGTCCGGAAGCGCGCGAGGTCAGGACGCGCACCCGTCGGGAACGTGATCGTCAGGGTCGCGCCATTACGTCGGGTCGCGACGCCGGGCCCGAGATCGAGACGGGTGAAGGCGCTCGCCTCGCCGACCCGAACCTCCCGCACGCCACCTGCAGGCTGGGCGCCGATCGGGGTGGCGACGGCGGCGGCGATCGCCACCGCTGCGACGCCGGAACCAAGAGATCGGCGCAGGGACATGGATCAGGCAGGTCCGGCCTGTGGAGAGGGCGCGGCGGCGCGGGCGGGGGGCGGCGGACCCGCAGGTGGAGCCGGGGCGGTTGCGCCGGACGCGTTCGCCGCCGCACGCACGGGTGCAAAGCGATTTGCGAGGGACTCCGTCAGCTTCTTGGCCTCCGCCGGAGGCATCTGCGCCAGAATGAGACCGAGGGACTTTTCCTTCATCTTGGCGGCGATCGGCAGACGCACCGAGTCCTCCAGAAGAACCATCCGCGGCGCGGCATCCTTTGGCTTCATGGACTCAAAGACCTTGACCATCCGGGCCACCTCAGCGGCCTCCTGCTCATCTCCGAGCTTTAGCAGCCCCTGGATGTCCGACTTGAGCCCGTTCAGCGTCTTTACCTTGACGTCGAGCTTGGCCTCAGCCGCGGCGAGGAGGGCCAACTGGGTGCTGAAGTCCGCTTCGCGTTGGTCCAGCTGACCCCGGCGCGCGCCGAGGCTCTGGAGAACCTGGAGTTCCGCAGGGGACAGACCCGCTTCCTTGGCAAGCTCTGCAGCCGTCGGAGCGCACACCAATGGCTTGGCCTGCGCCGCCGCAGCGCCCTCCGCCGGTTTGCTGGCGCCGTCCTTAGCGTTGGCGGTGGCCTGGGCGGGGTTGGCCGGCGAACCCGGGGGTTGGCCGCCCGCCTGGGCAGCGACTCCCTGTGCAAAGGCCCTCGCCCCGGAAAACAAATCCGGCGCACCGGTGACGCTCGAGAGGGCGTTGAGGGCGAGCACGCCGCCTGCGGCGACCCCAACCAGAGGCAGAATGCGGGGAATCCGGGTCATCAGCGACCTCCTGAGAAGGCGGACCGGGGGCTTGGCTCCACGCCGCCGCCCAGGAAGAGTTCATCCTCGAACTCGGGACGGCGACGAACACCCGTCGACGGGCGACGAAGGGCCGGCGCAGCGATTTCCCGACTCCGTGCCCGGGCTTCGCGGCTCTGGGCCAGGAGCGACCCGAGGTTGCGGCTGAGGCGTTCAATATCGGCCTCCGAGGCTTGCTGGTCCCGGGGATCGACAGCCAGTCCCGCCCGTGCGCCCGCTTCAAACTGCTGGTCGAGTTTGGAGGCCAGGACGCGGGCGCGCTCGATCCGGCTGACAAGGACTTCCGCCATCTCGTCGCTCGCAGCCTTAAGATCGGCCAGCCCGCGCTCGGCCCGGGCGGCGGCGGCGTCGAGATCCGCGACAGCTTTGGCGAAGCCCATCTGCCCCTCGCGAAGCACCTTGAGGCGCTCGTTGAGGCGCCAGCCCATCCAGATGGCCCCGCAAAGAAGGCCGGCAAGCAGAAGGTTGAGGATGATGGCGATCATGAGCTGGACATTTCCTGCACGGCCCGGCGCGCGGTCCGGTTGAGAGGGGCTTCGACTCGCACGGCGATCTGATGGTTCCTGCGCCCCATGCGGGCTGTGGTCAGCTGGACGGACCCTGCCCTCAATTCGACCGGCTTGTCAGGCGTCGCGTTGAGCATCAGCGTATCGCCCACCTTGAAGTTAAGAACGGTCTGGAGCGGCAACTGCTGCTCGTCAAGTACAGCCCGGATGTCCATCCGGGTCGTCCAGATCTCGGTGGCGAGGTGCCCTTCCCAAATGTTGTCCCGTCCGAACTTCTCACCCATGAACTGCTGTAGCAGCATCTTCCGGATCGGTTCGAGGGTGGCATAGGGCAGGAGCAGCTCGATACGTCCTCCGCGATCTTCCATGTCGATCCGGAGCTTCACCAGGATCGCGGCGTTTGCCGGCCGAGCGATAGCGGCGAAGCGGGGATTGGTCTCAAGCCGATCCAGGGTGAAGGTCACCGGGGTCAGCGGCTCGAAGGCCATCTTTGCGTCCCCCAGGACGACCTCCACCATCCGCTCGACGAGAACTCGCTCGATGGTGGTGTAGGGCCGCCCCTCGATGCGCATGGTCGCTGTGCCGCGGCGTCCGCCCAGGAGAACGTCCACAATCGAGTAGATCAGATTGGAGTCGACCGTCAGGAGACCGTAGTTCTCAAGCTGCTCCGCCTTAAATACCGTCAGAATAGCCGGGAGGGGAATTGAATTCAGGTAGTCCCCGAAACGGATGGAAGAGATGTTATCGAGACTTACCTCGACGTTATCGGAGGTGAAGTTCCGTAATGAGGTCGTCATATACCGCACGAGGCGGTCAAAGACGATCTCAAGCATCGGCAGACGCTCGTAGGAGACAAGCGCGGAGTTGATGATCGCGCGGATGCCGCCACGATCAGAGTCATCATCTCCGGACATATCGAAGCCGAGGAGGCTGTCGATCTCGTCCTGATTGAGGATGCGCTCAGCGTTGGCGATGGCCTCAACGGCTTCGCTAGGGCTCAGGCCCCCTTCATCTGTGGAAGTGCCGTCCGTGTTCGCCATGGCTTAGACTCCAGCAGGCCGAGGGCCTAGCTAATGAGCATCTCCTCAATCAGGACTGAGTTAACTCGGGCCGGGGCGATCACAAGGTTGACCCTACGAAGAATCTCCATTCGCAGCTGGAAGGTACCCTGAGACCCCTGAAGGTCCTCCGGACGCAGCTCCCGAAGGAAACCTTGGAACATATCCTGAATCCGGGGCATTGCAGGCTGGATCATCTCCGCTGTCGCCTGATCCGGAGCCTCAAGCGTCAGCTTCAGCTTGAGGTAAACGGGACGCCCATCGCCAGCCTGCATATTCGCCACCATGTTGGGCAGGGTGCAGAAAACAACCCCATCCGGCCCGTCGGTAATGATGACCGCCTGACCACTCGCCACAGGAGCGCCGTCCTTCTTCTCGCCCTCCGCCCCCTTCTTTCCCTTCTCCTCGCCCTTCTTCTCAGCCTTGCCCGCCGCTGCTTCCGGCGGCTTGCTGAAGAAGAGGAAATAGGCTCCCACGCCGCCGCCCAGGAGCAAAACAGCCGCCGCCGCCGCGATAATGATCAGGCGTAGCGGCGGCTTCTTGCCACCGCCTTCCTCGCCGGCTTCTGAGCCGTTGAGGTCCACATTTTCCTCATCGGAATTCTTGGGGGGTTTGGCCACGGCCTCAACTCCTGGAGATTCTCCCCTTCACTATCCCCCGGTTTAGTTAACGATCCGTTTTTCCACCCCGCCTCAGGGGGGAGAAAAGACCCGGCAAGATCCGCCTCCCGGCCGGAATTAACCATTTTATTTGATGTTTTTATTGCATTTTTCGGTTGGCCCAACCCTTGCATGGTGAATGGGGAAACTTCGGGCCCTTAACACCAGGCGTCAGAGTCGATGGACAACGCTCTCTATGTGGGACTATCGCGCCAGATGACGCTTCGGCGGCATCTGGACATCGTCGCCAACAACATCGCCAACGCCGACACCGCAGGGTTTAAGACCGAGCAACCCCTTATCCGAACGGAGCCCAAGGCGCCTGCGCGTTCTGCTGACGGGCCCAACCCCATCAAGTTCGTGCTCGACAGCGGCCTGGCCCGGGACTTCTCGCAAGGCGCACTGCGGACGACGAACGCCGCATTCGACCTCGCGATCGACGGGCCTGGGTTCTTCCGCATCCAGACCCCCGGAGGACAAAGGTTCACCCGCGACGGCCACTTTCGGCTGGACGAGACCGGTCGGATCGTCACCCAGAGTGGCCAGCCGGTTCTGGACCCCGGGGGCGCTGAGGTCATCATTGACCCGAGGAACGGCCCTGTGGAGATCGCCCGTGACGGTTCGATCAGCCAGGGCATTGAACAGGTCGGCCGGGTCGACGTGGTGACCTTCGATAGCCTCTCGGTCCTCGAAAAAGTCGGCGACAACCAGTTCCGCAACACGTCCAACGCCCAACCCCAGCCTGCCCCAGGATCCCTGGTCCGCCAAGGCATGCTGGAGGCGTCAAATGTTAACCCCATCCTTCAGGTCACCGACCTGATCGAGGTGACGCGGGCCTATGAATCCCTGAATCGAATGATGGAAAACACCCAGGATCTGTCCCGGCGCGCGGTCGAGCGGCTCGGACGCGTCGAGTAGAAAGGCTGACTTCTCATGCAAGCTCTCCGCACCGCCGCCACCGGCATGGCCGCCCAGCAGCTCAATGTCCAGGTCATCTCGAACAACATCGCCAACATGAATACGGTGGGCTTCAAGCGCCAGCGCGCCGAATTCCAGGATCTGCTCTACCAGACACTCGAGCGGGCAGGCTCCCAGTCGTCCGACCAGGGCACGGTTGTTCCCACCGGGCTGCAGATCGGCGCGGGCGTCAAGGCCGGCTCCATCTACAGGATCACCGAGCAGGGAGTGATGACCCAGACGGGAAATCAGCTCGACGTCGCCATCCAGGGCCGGGGTTACCTTCAGGTCCTCATGCCCTCGGGTGAGATCTCGTATACTCGCGCCGGTAACCTCTCTCTCAACGATCAAGGGCAGCTGGTGACCTCAGACGGCTACCAGATTCAGCCCGCCATTGTGATCCCGCCCGACGCAGTCGATGTTTCGATCTCCAAGTCCGGCCAGGTCCAGGTAAAGCAGGCTGGCCAGAATCAGCCTTCGGTGATCGGAAACCTGGAGCTCGCGACCTTCATCAATGAAGGTGGCCTCGAGGCGATCGGCGACAACCTGTTCCTGGAAAGCGGTGCATCCGGGGCGCCGACTCTGAGCGTCCCAGGGGTCGATGGCACGGGCGTCCTCCTGCAGGGCTATACTGAGGCCTCCAACGTGGAGGCTGTCGGGGAAATCACCGCCCTGATCGTGGCCCAGAGGGCCTACGAGATGAACTCCAAAGTCATCACATCCGCCGACCAGATGCTCTCCACTGCTAACCAGGTGAAGAGCTGATCTCATGCGCCGCCTGATCACCTTCGCTCTTGCGCTCTGCCTGGCGCTTCCTTCGGCGGCCTACGCCGCCGCACCTGTCGCCCTCAGGACCGACACCACCGACGCCGACGGCGTCGTGACCCTCGGGGACCTCTTCGAGGGGGCGGGCGCCGCGTCCGGAGTCCGCGTCGCCGCCCGATCCGGAGCGAGCGTCATTCTGGACGCCACAGCTGTCCAGATCTTGGCGCGCCGGAACGGGCTGGATTGGGGCAATCCCGACCGGCTGCGGCGGATCATTGTCCGTCCCGGCGAGGAAGCGCCAGCCGCCTCTGTGCGAA
Source organism: Phenylobacterium sp. (assembly GCA_020401865.1). Taxonomy (GTDB): domain Bacteria; phylum Pseudomonadota; class Alphaproteobacteria; order Caulobacterales; family Caulobacteraceae; genus Phenylobacterium. The sequence goes on from JADCAS010000017.1 coordinate 106,602, forward strand.
GGGGCGAGGTGCAGGCGCTGACCTACGCTCGGAGCCTGGCCGCCGGCGAAGAGGTTCGCGCCGAAGATTTGATCTGGACCCGCGCCGTCGCCGCGCCCGCGGACGCTATCCGGGATGCCGACGATGCTATCGGCAAGATCGCCCGCCGCCCCCTCCGGGAGGGCGCCCTGGTGTCCGCCCGGGATGTCAGCGCACCGGTGGTGATCCAGGCCGGCGACCTCGTCACCGTGACCTACCAGAACGGTGGTGTATCTCTCGCCCTCGAAGTGAAGGCCCTCGACGCCGGCGCGGTTGGCGATGTGATTTCACTTCAGAACCTGTCTTCCCGGAAGACAATCCAGGCCGTGGTCATCGGACCGGGCCAGGCCGCTACCGGACCCGACGCTCCCAAGGGCGCAGTTTCCGTCGCCACCCGCATCGCCCGCCGCTGATCCCCTCCAGAGACAGGTCACGTCCCATGAGACTCGCCGCCGCCCTTGCCCTCGCCCTTCTCCCCCTGACCGCCTGCACGACGGTCAAGGAGGCCGCCATAGGCCCCAGCCTGAGCGCCTCGGCCTACCCTGTGACGCCACAGGAGCGCCAGCCCGACCTCGGCATGATGCTTCGCCAGCCGGAAATCACCCCCGCCTCGGCCAACTCGCTCTGGCGCAGCGGCGCCCGGGCCTTCTTCATCGACCAGAGGGCCAGCCGGATCGGCGACATCGTCACGGTGCAGATCGCGATCAACGACTCCGCTCGGACCTCGAACACTTCGGCGACGAACCGCACCTCCAACTCGGAAGCGAGCCTTCCGAGCCTGTTTGGCCTGGAAGGAATGATTGGCCGACTCCTGCCCCCCGGAAACGACTTCAACAATGCTTCCCCCCTCAGCACGGAGTCCAACTTCTCAAACTCCGGCTCGGGAAGCGTGAACCGGGCGGAGGCCATCTCCCTGACGGTGGCGACGGTGGTGACCGGGATCCTGCCGAACGGAAATCTTATCATCGAGGGCACCCAGGAGGTTCGCACCAACGCCGAGGTGCGGCAGCTGACCGTCTCTGGAATGATCCGGCCGGAGGACATCTCAGCCGCCAACACCATCCGCCACACCCAGATCGCCGAGGCGCGCATCAACTATGGCGGCCGGGGCGATATCTCGAACATGCAGAAGGCCCCTGCAGGCCAGGCGGTGGTCGCCAAGCTCTGGCCCTTCTAGAAGCCGGCGATCAGGCCCGGAGACCGCTCGTCGCCGACAGGCCGCCGCCCAGGGCGCCAAAAGCGGCGGCGGCGATTCCGGCGGCATCCAGCCCCGCCTGGGCGTACATGAGCTCCGGCTTGTCCTGGTCCTGGAAGACGTCAGGAAGCGTCAGGGTCCGCACCTTGAGTCCCCCATCGAGGGCGCCGCGGGCCGCCAGCATCTGGAGCACGAAGGCGCCAAAGCCCCCGACTGCGCCCTCCTCCACCGTGATCAGGGCCTCGTGCTCCCGGGCGAGGCGCAAGATCAGGTCCTCATCGAGGGGCTTTGCGAAGCGCGCGTCGGCCACAGTGGCGGAAACTCCCCGCGCCGCCAGCAGGTCGGCGGCCTTCAGGCACTCGCCCAGCCTCGCGCCAAAGCACAGCAGGGCGACAGTCGATCCCTCGCGGATGATGCGACCCCGACCGATCTCCAGCGGTTCTGCAAGTTCGGGAACGGCGACCCCCAGCCCCTCCCCGCGTGGATAGCGGAAGGCGGACGGACGGTCGTCGATGGCGGCGGCCGTCGCCACCATGCGGGCCAGCTCGGCCTCGTCAGCGGCGGCCATCAGGATCATGCCGGGAAGGGCGCCCATAAAGCCGATATCAAATGAACCGGCGTGGGTGGGACCATCTGCGCCCACAAGGCCGGCGCGATCCATGGCGAAGCGGACCGGGAGTCGCTGGATGGCGACATCGTGCACGACCTGGTCATACCCGCGCTGCAGGAAGGTCGAGTAGATGGCGGCGAAGGGCTTCATGCCGTCGGCCGCCAGGCCAGCGGCGAAGGTGACCGCATGCTGCTCGGCGATGCCCACGTCGAAGGTCCGGTCCGGGAAGCGCTTGCCGAAGAGATCCAGGCCGGTCCCCGAGGGCATGGCGGCGGTCACCGCGACGATGCGGGGGTCCCGCTCTGCCTGCGAGATCAGGGCGTCGGCGAAGACCCGCGTGTAGGAAGGCGGCGCCGGCTGGGCCGGCTTGGCCTGGCGGCCGGTCACGACGTCGAAACGGGCCACGGCGTGCAGCTTGTCCTCGGCGCTCTCCGCCGGGGCGTAGCCCTTGCCCTTCTGTGTGACAACGTGGACGAGGACCGGACGGTCACGGATCTCGCGGGCGTTCTGCAGGATCGGGACCAGGGCCTCGAGGTCATGCCCGTCGATCGGGCCGACATAGTAGAAGCCAAGCTCCTCGAAGAAGGTGCCGCCGGTCACCATGCCGCGGGCAAACTCCTCGGCCTTGCGGGCGGCTTCCTGAAGGGGCCGAGGCAGGGCGCTGGCCATCGATTTTCCAAGCTTGCGCAAGGACTGGTAGCCGCCGCCCGAGACCAGCCGCGCCATGTAGGCGCTCATACCGCCCACCGGCGGAGCGATGGACATGTCGTTATCGTTGAGGATCACCGTCAGCTGGCCAGTGGTCTCGGAGGCGTTGTTCATCGCCTCGTACGCCATGCCGGCGCTCATGGAGCCGTCGCCGATCACCGCCACCACGCTGTTGTCTCGGCCCTCTGCGTCGCGGGCGACGCAGAAACCCAGCGCCGCGGAGATGGAGGTCGCGGCGTGCGCGGCGCCGAAGGGATCGTAGGGACTCTCCGCGCGCTTGGTGAAGCCGCTGAGGCCGCCGCCCTGGCGCAGGGTCCGGATGCGGTCGCGCCGGCCGGTGAGGATCTTGTGGGGATAGGCCTGGTGGCCGACATCCCAGATCAGGATGTCGTCGGGCGTCTGGTAGACGTGGTGGAGGGCGACCGTGAGTTCGACCACGCCGAGGCCGGCCCCGAGGTGCCCTCCGGTCTGGGACACCGCATCGATGGTTTCGGCGCGCACCTCGTCGGCCAGCTGGCGAAGCTGGGCGACGGACAGCCCACGGAGGTCGGCGGGCGAAGACACGGTGTCAAGGAGCGGGGTCAGGGGGGGCATGTCGCTTGCTTTGCTCGCAATCAGCTTCGCCGATCAAGCACGAAATCCAGACAGGCCCGGAGTCCAACGGCTCTTTCCCCAAGGGGATCGAGGTGGGTGCGGGCCTGATCGGCAATGACATCAAGGCGGGCGCGGGCGTCATCGACCCCCAGAAGGGTCACGAAGTTGACCTTGCCGCGCGCGGCGTCCTTGCCAGTGGCCTTGCCGACCACGCCGGTTTCGCCCTCGGCGTCCAGGAGGTCGTCCACGATCTGGTAGGCGAGCCCGAGGTCGTGGGCGAAGGCCAGGAGGGCGTGCCGTTCGGCGTCACCGGCGCGGGCCATGACGAGGGGGAGTTCAAAGGTCGCCGAGATCAGCGCGCCGGTCTTGAGCCGCTGCATCCTCGCCACTGCGCCCAGGTCTTCACCCACACCGGACAGGTCGATCATCTGGCCGCCGCACATCCCGCGGACGCCGGAGGCGCGGGCCAGGGCGCTGACGAGGTCCGCACGCACCCGGCCATCGGGATGGGTCTCGGGCGCCGCCAGGATCTCGAAGGCCAAGGCCTGCAAGGCGTCACCGGCGAGCACGGCTGTGGCCTCGTCAAAAGCCCGGTGCACGGTGGGCCGCCCGCGCCGCAGGTCGTCGTCGTCCATGCAGGGCAGGTCGTCGTGCACCAGGCTGTAGGCGTGGATGCATTCCAGGGCGCAGGCCGCGCGGTCGAGCCGTTCGGCCTCGACCTCCAGGATCTCCCCCGCCTGGTAGACGAGAAAGGGCCGCAGGCGCTTGCCGGGGCCCAGCACGGCATAGCGCATGGCCTCCGCCAGGCGCGCCTCGGGGCCCACCACGGGCGGCAGGAGGGCGGAAAGAGCGCTGTCGATGCGAGTGGCGACGGCTGACAGACGGCGGGCGGTGTCGGAGTTCACTCGAAGCGGGCGGGTTCAGCGGCCGCCTCTCCGGATGGACCGATGACGATCTTCTCGACCTTGAGACGGGCCTGTTCAAGGCGGGCCTCGCAGTGGGCCTTCAGCAGGGCGCCGCGCTCGTAGAGGGCGATGGCCTCCTCGAGCGGCGCCTGGCCGGTCTCGAGTTGTCCGACAATGCGCTCGAGTTCGGCCAGGGCCTGCTCGAAGGAAAGCTTTGCGATGTCTGTGGCGTCCGCCATGGGAATCCCCGTCCTGCGATCCGGAACCTAGACATCCCGCCCCCTGGCCGCAATGCGGTCCGGCTCTGTTGCGTCTTCCGGCCGGGGCAGAGCGAAGGTAATGGGCGGTCGATGACTCAGTTGATCCTCCGCCGCGCCGGGGCGGGCGACGCCGCCCTCCTTGCCCGTCTCGGTCGCGAGACCTTCGTCGAGACCTTCGGTCACCTCTATCCCCCGGAGGATCTCGAGGCCTACCTTGCGTCAGCCTACGAGCCCAAGGCCACACGCCGCAGCCTGGAGGACTCTTCCGAGGCCAGTTGGATTGCGGAGACCGCGGCTGGGACCGCGATCGGATACGCTACGGCGGGACCCTGCGGGCTGCCGCATCCTGAGGTCGGCGTCCGAGCGCTGGAGCTTAAGCGCATCTACCTTGCGGGACCGGCCCAGGGGGCCGGCGCAGGCGGACAGCTCTTCGACGCGGTGTTGGACTGGATGGCCACCCAGGCGCCTCCGGACATCTGGATCGGTGTCTGGTCGGAAAACTTCGGCGCCCAGAGGTTCTACGCGAGGCGCGGTTTCGAGAAGGTCGGCGAGTATGGCTTCCCGGTCGGTCAGACGGTGGATCGTGAATTCATCCTGCGCCGTCGCCCGGCCTTCTGAGACGTCCCGGGCTGGACAGCCGGGCCCGTCGGCCTCACATTCAGCATCCTAACATCCGTCCGGCCCGCCAGGGGACGTCCACCATGTTCATGCGTTTCTTCACCGAACTCCGCGAGGCCAAGGTCCCCGTGACCCTCAAGGAGTACCTCATGCTCATGGAGGCCATGGACAAGGGCGTGATCGAGCGCAACGTCGATGACTTCTACTACCTGGCCCGGTCCGCCCTGGTGAAGGACGAGAAGAACCTCGACCGCTTCGACCAGGTCTTCGGTCATGTTTTCAAGGGCCTTGAAAAGCTTGAGGGGTTCGGCGTTTCCGATATCCCCGCAGAGTGGCTCAAGAAGATCTCCGACAAGTTCCTGACGGATGAGGAGAAGGCCCAGATCGAGGCGATGGGCGGTTTCGAGAAGCTCATGGAGGCCCTCGCCGAGCAGATGCGCCAGCAGCGCGAGAACGGCGATGACGGAGACGGTGAAGGCAAGGGCAAGGGCAAGGGCGGCCAGGGCCCTAACGGCGACTCCCCCTTCGGCGCGAACGGCTATCATCCCGAAGGCGTGCGCATCGGCCAGGACAAGGGCCGCCATGGCCGCGCCGTGAAGGTCTGGGACAAGCGCGAATACAAGAACCTGGATGACAGCGTCGAGCTGGGCACCCGCAACATCAAGGTTGCGCTCCGTCGCCTTCGCAAGTGGACTCGGGACGGCGCCGCCGAAGAGCTGGATATGGACGGCACGATCCGCGGCACCGCCGAGAAGGGTTATCTCGACATCAAGCTGCGACCCGAGCGCCGCAACAAGATCAGCGTCCTGATCTTTTTCGATGTCGGCGGCTCGATGGACAGCCACATCAAGGTCTGCGAGGAGCTGTTCAGCGCCGCGCGAACAGAATTCAAGAACATGGAGTTTTACTACTTCCACAACTGCCTCTACGAGAGCGTGTGGAAGGACAACCGGCGTCGCCACGCCGAGAAGATCCCGACCTGGGACGTGCTCCACAAGTTCAGCCGCGACTACAAGGTCATCTTCGTTGGCGACGCCACCATGAGCCCCTACGAAATCACCTATCCCGGCGGCTCGGTGGAGCATTGGAACGAGGAACCCGGCGCCATCTGGGTCGACCGCGTCACCCAGACCTTCGACGACGTGGTCTGGCTCAATCCCACCGCCGAAAGACACTGGGATTACACGCCGTCCCTCGAGGTCATGCGCCAACTCGTCGGCGACCGGATGTTCCCCCTGACCCTTGAAGGCCTCGAGAAGGCCATGAAGGAACTGGCCCGATAGACGCCGGCAGGGCCAGGCTTGCGGCGGCGCGGGACTCTGCTAGACCGAGTTCCATTAGGGCTTGAAACCATATTTCGGGAGGGTCCGCCGCCGGTTCCGCCGGAGCGGGCAAATTAAGTGTGACCAGGGACGAGTCTGCCCCAGCTTCGGCCGACGCCGCCCGGAACCTCGGTGTCCCGACGGATGGCCCACCCGCGGACATGGACGCCCGGGAAGCCGAATACGAGGCCTTCGTCTGGGATAACCTGAAGCGCAACTACATCGGCAACTACCTGCACGGCATGCTGGGCATGACGGGCTTCCGGCTGATCAACGCGCCGACCTTCATGCCGGTCTACATCCACATGATTTCCGGCTCGAACACCATAGTCGGCCTCGCCCAGGCCCTGCAGCAGGTCGGCGGCATCATCTCGCCGATCTTCGGCGCCACGGCCATAGAACACCGCAAGAAGGTCATGCCCGCCGCTCTGTGGATGGGCGGACTCGGCCGGCTGCAGATCGTCGGCATGGCGGCGGCGGGATGGTTCCTGCAGGGACAGTCCCTGGTCTACGCCATGCTGGCCCTGCTCTTCCTCTTCGGGGTCTTCATGGGCGCCCAGAGGGTGGTGTTCGGCATGCTGATGGCCAAGGTCATCCCGCTCAGCCGCCGTGGAAGATTGCAGGCCTGGCGCAACGCCACGGGCGGTCTGATCGCCGCAGTGCTCGCCTGGGCCGCCGGCCGGTACATCATCGAACCCGATCTCTTCGGTCACGGGTACTCGGTGACCTTCATGCTGGCCGCCGTGCTGACAACCCTGGGGCTCTGGGCCCTCCAGGTGCTGCTCAGGGAACCCGAACCGCCGAACCTGCCGGCCAAGGCGCGGTTCCGGGACCGGGTCCGCGATTTCCCGGCCCTCATCCGGTCCGATCCCGGTTACGCCCCGTTCCTGCTGGTGCAGATGCTGGCCACCTCCAGCCGGATGGCGGTGCCCTTCTACGCCATCTACGCGACCTCCTCGACGGGCCTTTCCGGCGCGATCCTGGGGCTCCTGGCCCTGGCCTATCTCGGGGCGGACACGCTCTCCAACCTGCTCTGGGGCTATATGGGGGACCGGACCGGCTTCCGGCACGTCCTGCTGATCTCACTGGCCATGTGGATCCTCGCCACGGTGATCCTCCTGGCGCTGCAGACCCCGGTCGCCATCTTCATCGCCTTCTTCGGCCTGGGCGCGGCCCAGTCCGGCTACATGATGGCCGCCCAGACCATGATCCTGGAGTTCGGGAACCGCGAGGAAATGCCCATGAGGATTGCGATCTCCTCTTCCGCAGAAGGGATCACGGCGTCGATCAGCCCGATCGTCGGGGGTCTTGTGGCCGACGCCTTTGGCTATCCGGCTGTCTTCGGAATCTCGATCGGTTTCCTCGTGGTGGGGCTCGCCTGCCTCGTCTTCCTGGTGAAGGAACCCCGGAACCGCAGGCTGTCCGAGGTCTGAGCCAGGCTCAGGGCAGGCGCAGGCGATAGACGCCCTTGAAGCTCTCGGGATCCGCCGGCTTGCCGTGCCTCAGGATCACGATCCGCCCCTGCCGTGCCAGGCCCTTGGCCGCGCCCCGGACATGGCCGGTCAGCCGCCGCCAGTTCTCCGGATCTGCTGCGCGGGCCACCTCCTCCGACGAGGCCGACTTGCCGGGCGGCAGGGCGGAGACGACCTCGAGGATAACCGCCTCCATGTCCACGGCCATGATCAGCCGCCCCGCTTCAGGGTCTCACGCGAGATGATGACCTGCTGGATCTGGCTGGTGCCCTCGTAGATCCGGAAGATACGGACATCCCGATAGAAGCGCTCGATCCCGTAGTCGGCGATGTAACCGGCGCCGCCGAAGATCTGCACCGCCCGGTCCGCCACGCGACCGACCATCTCCGAGGCGAAGTACTTGGCCGCCGCCGCCTCCATGGTCACGCTCTCGCCGGCATCGCGCTTGCGGGCGGTCTCCAGGGTCAGGGCCTTCGCGGCGAGGGACTCGGTCTTGGAGTCGGCGATCATCCCCTGCACCAGCTGGAACTGGGAGATGGCCTGGCCGAACTGCTTGCGCTCGGAGGCGTAGGCCACGCAGTCCGCGATCAGGCGCTCGGCGACGCCGATGCAGACGGCCGAGATGTGCAGGCGGCCCCGGTCCAGGACCTGCATCGCCACCATGAAGCCCTCGCCCTCGCCGCCCAGGCGGTTCTCCACAGGCACACGCACGTTGTCGAAGATGACGTCGCAGATGTGGGCGCCCTGCTGGCCCATCTTCTTCTCGGGCTTGCCTACCGACAGGCCCGGAAGGTTGCGCTCGACCAGGAAGGCGGAGACCCCGCCGCCGCCCGGCTTGGAGGGATCGGTCCTGGCCATCACCGTGAAGAGGTCGGCCTTGTTGGCGTTGGTGATGTAGCGCTTGGCGCCGTTAAGGACGTAGTGGTCGCCGTCGCGCACCGCCCGGGTCTGGACGGCGGCGGAGTCCGATCCGGCCTCGGGTTCGGTGAGGGCGAAGGAGGTGATGATCTCGCCGGAGGCGATGCCTGGCAGGTACATCGCCTTCTGGGCGGCGTTGCCGAACATGACGAGGCCCTGGGCGCCGATACCGACATTGGTGCCGAAGGCCGAGCGGAAGGCCGGGCTGGTCCGGCCCAGCTCCAGGGCCACGAGGACCTCCTCCTCCATCCCCAGGTCCAGGCCGCCATACTCGGCCGGGATGGAGAGGCCGAAGAGGCCAAGGGCCTTCATCTCCTCGATCACCTCATCCGGGATGGCGTCGTTCTCGGACACCTGAGCCTCGAGGGGACGGAGTCGCTCAGTCACGAAGCGGCGGACGGTCTCGACGAGCTGGTCGCGGGTTTCGGCGTCAAGGGCCATGTCGGTCTCCCATCAGAAGGTTTCCGTTCTAGAGCGGGAGGCGGCTCCGGGCCAGCACGGAAGAGGGGTCACGGGCGTTGGAAATCCGGCGGCGACATACTAAGTTGACGCCAGCGTCATGAATTTGCGCCCCGGGTCCCGGCGGGCGCTGCGATGCGGGAGAGACTGAAGATGAGCGACGGCAACCTCGATCTCGCGGCCGAGCACCGCGCCCTGGCCCAGGCGGTCGACCTGACGACCTTCAGCCCGGCCCAGCCCGACCTCTTCCAGAACGACGTGATGTGGCCCTACTTCGAGCGCCTCCGGAAGGAGAGCCCGGTCCACTTCACACCGGACAGCGACCACGGCCCCTACTGGTCGGTGACCAGGTACAACGACATCATGGCGGTGGACACCAACCATCAGGTGTTCTCCTCCGAAGGCGGCATCACCATCTTCGAGCAGATCGGCGGAGAGGGCCCCCTGCCCATGTTCATCGCCATGGACCCGCCCAAGCACGACATCCAGCGCAAGACGGTGACCCCGGCGGTCTCCCCGACCAACCTCGCCCTGCTGGAACCCCTGATCCGCGAGCGGGCCGGGATGATCCTCGACAGCCTTCCGGTCGGCGAGCCCTTCGACTGGGTGGACAAGGTGTCCATGGAACTCACCGCCATGACCCTCGCCACCCTGTTCGGCGTGGATCAGGCGGACCGGCGCAAGCTCACCTACTGGTCGGACGTGGTCACTGCCGCCCCGGGCCGCGGCCTGATCGACACCCCCGAGCAGAAGATGCAGATCTTCGTCGAGTACCACGCCTACTTCACCGAACTCTGGAACCAGAGGGTGAACGCCGAGCCCACCGGCGACCTGATCTCCATGCTGGCCCATGGCGAGGCGACCCGGGACATGAGCCCCCGGGAGTACTTCGGCAACGTGGTCCTGCTGACCGTCGGCGGCAACGACACCACCCGCAACACCATCACCGGGTCGGTCTACGCCCTGAACAAGAACCCGGACCAGTACGCCAAGTTGCGCGCCAATCCGGACCTCATACCCTCCATGGTCTCCGAGACCATCCGCTGGCAGACCCCCCTCGCGCACATGCGCCGCCGGGCGCTGGCCGACTTCGAGTTGGGCGGCAAGACCATCCGCAAGGGCGACAAGGTCGTCATGTGGTACGTCTCGGGCAACCGCGACGACGAGGTCATCGAAAACCCCGACGCCTACATCATCGACAGGCCCCGGCCCCGCCAGCACCTGTCCTTCGGCTTCGGCATCCACCGCTGCGTCGGCAACCGGCTGGCCGAGCTCCAGCTACGGGTGATCTGGGAAGAAATCCTGAAACGCTTCCCCGAGATCGTCGTGGTTTCCGAGCCCCATCGGGTCTGGTCGACCTTCGTGAAGGGCTACGAGTCCATGCAGGTGATGATCCCCCGCAGGCTCTAGGATCAAGCTGAGGGTCAACAGCCCCTCAGCTGACCCCCTCCGCCGCGCTGCGCGCGCCACCTCCCCCTGATGGGCAGGGGAATCGCATATGGCGGGGCCTCGGAAAAGGAACCGGAACGGGTGAGCGTCTGTTATCCCAGAAGCGGCTACAGTTTTTGTTTTGTTCCCAGCTTTTCGATCGAGCAAATCTTGCACACGCAAGTCGTTCGATA
>JADCAS010000018.1 GCA_020401865.1 Phenylobacterium sp.
ATACTTCTTCGCCGTCGCGCCGCCCGACTTCGCAAGCGTCATCGTGATCGCCGCCGTCAGCGTCGTCTTGCCATGGTCAACGTGACCAATCGTGCCGATGTTGCAATGCGGCTTCGTGCGTTCGAATTTCTCTTTGGCCATGGGGGTCCTGCGGCGAGTCTAAAGGGTTGGAGCGGGTAGCGGGAATCGAACCCGCATCCTCAGCTTGGAAGGCTGCTGCACTACCATTGTGCTATACCCGCAATTAGGCGGCGCTCCTGCGAGCCTCCTGGACTAAGGTTCGGTTCCGGAGCGTGGTGGGGGAAGTAGGACTCGAACCTACGAAGGCTTGCGCCAGGGGATTTACAGTCCCCCCCCTTTGCCACTCGGGACATTCCCCCAGCGCGCCGGACATCCTATCAAGGCCAGGAAACCCGGCCCCAATTTGGAGCGCGTCTTATAGTGGCCTCGCATCCCGAACGCAACGCAGGCCGGAAGCGCCGCGGACCCCCTGTGTCCCCGGCGCCCGGCGGGTCTGGGAAACCCCGGTTTCAGGCGACTTCCGGTGACTGGATCTGGGGCGTTCACGCCGTCGAGGCGGCGCTTTCCAACCCTGCGCGACCTGCGCCCCGGCGGCTCCTGGCCACGCCGGATCGAGCCCGGGAGCTTGAGCGTCGATTCGGAGCCCTGAAGCGACTCGAGTTGACCGACCCCGCCGGCCTCGCCCGACTCCTGCCGGCTGGCGCCGCCCACCAGGGGCTGGCGCTGGAGGGGCCTGAACCCGAGCCCGTCGACCTGGACGACTTCGCGCCGGAGCCGGGCGCCGTGCTGCTGATGCTGGACCAGGTCACGGATGCGGGAAACGTCGGCGCCATCCTGCGCACGGCCGCCGCCTTCGGCGCCCGCGGGGTGATCCTGCAGGAGCGCCGCGCGCCCCGCCTGTCCGGCGCCCTCGCCAAGGCCGCCGCCGGCGCCGTGGATATCGTGCCGGTCGCAAGGGTCGTGAACCTCTCCCGCGCCCTGGAACGGCTGTCGGACCTCGGCTGGCGGGCGGTCGGCCTTGACGGAACGGCCAAGCAGGACCTCTCGGAGGTCCTGGACGGAACCCCCGTGGTCCTCGTGCTGGGCTCAGAGGGTGAAGGCGTCCGCCGGCTCGTCGCCGAGCACTGCGACGAAACCGCCCGCATCCCCATGCCGGGCGGCTTCGAAAGCCTCAATGTGGCCGCAGCGGCGGCGGTGGCCCTCTACGAGGCCGCCCGCCCCCGCCGCTGAGCCGTGTTGTCAGAGCAGGTCGCCGCCCGCCGCCGCCGCCGTGGTCCCGTCCCGCTCGAAGGCGCGGATCACGTTGCGACCGGTCGTCCAGCGGTGGACCTCGTCCGGTCCATCCACGAGGCGCTGCGAACGGATATGGGTGTACCAGGCCGCCAGGGGCGTATCGCGGCTATAGCCCAGGGCGCCATGCAGTTGGATGGCGGTGTCCACCACCTTGTGCACCATGTTCGCCAGGAAGACCTTGGCGATGGAGTTCTCCTGCCGCAGGTCCATGCCCTTCTCCGCCTTGTAGGCGATGTGCAGGAGCATCAGGCGCGCCATGTAGAGCTCGCTGGCGCAGTCGGCCAGCATCCACTGGACGCCCTGCCGCTTGGACAGCTTCTGGCCGAAGGTCTCGCGCGAGGTGACGTGCTTGACGGCCAGGTCCAGGGCCCGCTGGGCCAGGGCCACGTTGTGCATGCCATGGCGCAGGCGGCCGTAGGCCAGGCGATGCTGGCCCATGTTGAAGCCATTGCCTTCGCCGCCCAGCAGGTTCTCCGCCGGGACCACCAGGTCCTTGATATCGATCTCGGAGTGGCCGCCGCCCATGATGTGCGATAGCGGGCCTTCCGCCGCCATGGTCGGGATATCGCGCTTGATGATGTAGCCGGGGTTCGGCAGCTCGACGATGAAGGTCGAGTAGCGCTGATGACGGGGCGCCTCGGGATCGGTCATCGCCATGACCAGGGCGAGATCCGCGGCGCTGGCGGCTGACGAGAACCACTTCTCGCCGTTCAGGACGTAGTTGCCCTTGCCGTCCTTCACCGCCCGGGTCTGCATGCCCGTGGCGTCGGCGCCGGCGGCCTTCTCGGTCATGGAGTAGCAAACGCGCTTCTCGCCGTTCAGCAGGGGCTTGAGATACTTTTCCTTCTGGAAGTCGGTACCGTGCGCCAGCAGGGTCAGCATGGTGGCGTCGTCGGGACCCTGGCTGTTCATCGACAGGGCGCCGAGGTGGCTTTCGCCGAGCTCCATCTGGACCAGGGCGTTGGCCAGCGGACCGAGGCCCATGCCGCCATGCTCTTTGGGGATGAAGGGACTCCACAGGCCCTGAGAGCGCGCCTTCGCCCTGAGTTCGGCCAACACGACCTTGAAGGACTCGCGGTCCACCAGACGCTTCTCGGCCGGAATGCATTCCTCGTGCACCCAGCGGCGGACGCGCTCGCGCATCGCCTTTGCATCTTCCGGAATCTCGAAATCGATCGCCATGGTTTTCTCCCCTGTTTGTTGGATTCAACTGTGAGGTCGGACGCGTCCGGGGGCAAGGCCCCGGGGACGCCTCAGGTCAGATCGACCCGGTAGATTCGCTGCGCCGACCCGAAGAAGAGAGCGGTCTTCTCTGTGGCCGAAGCCCCCGCGGCCAGCCGCTTGAAGGCGTTCCAGAGGGTCCGGTAGTCACAGGCCCCCAGGTCCACCGGGAAGTTGCTTTCGAACATGCACCGGTCCACCCCGAAGGCCTCGATGCAGGTCTCCACATAGGGCCGCCATTCCCGGGCCAGCTGCTCCGACGGCGCCGGGGGGTCCGACAGGAAGGACGGGAAGGCCGGGAAGGCCATGGCCAGGCCGCCGACCTTGCAGGCCACGTTCGGCAGGGCGGCCAGGGCCTGGATCTTCTGCCGCCAGGTCCCGAAACGCGCCTCGCGCTGTCCGGTGTAGGCGCCAAGCCCGAGGGGCGTGCCCACGTGGTCAAGGATGATCTGGGTGTCCGGGAAGGCCTTGGCCAGGTCGACGAGGTCGTCCAGCTGGGGTTCCAGCAGCCAGGTGTCGAAGGACAGGCCGAGGGGCGCCAGCTGGGCGAAGCCCTCGCGGAACCGTGCGTCCCGGTAGAGGCCCGGGGCGCGTCCCGCCATCGGCCCCAGCACCGCCGGATCTGGGTCCGAGGCGGCGGCGTGTCGGATGCCGCGGAACCGGGGGCTCGCCGCCATATGGGCCTCAAGGACCCCGCGGGCCGCCGCGCCAAGCGTCAGGTCGACGTGGCCGACGATCGCCGCACAGGCGCGGACATCGCCGTAGAGTCCGCTCGCCGACATGGCGGCCACGCCATTGACGAACTCGGTCTCACCGACGGGCCGGTAAGCGGGGTCCGCCCCCCGGCGGTACATGGCCCCGCACTCCATGTAGACCGTCGCCACCACCTTGTGCCCGCTGGTCATGTCGGCCAGCAGTTCGTCGAAGAGATAGCGGGGCGAGAGCCGGATCACCGCCTCGAAGGGATGGGACGGCGGTGGAAGCTCGGCGCCGCGGGCGCCCGGCCGGTCCCAGAGGTGGTGGTGCGGATCGATGATCGGCAGGTCCGGCTCGAGGATCGGCTCCGGAGGGGTCAGGGTCCGGGTCATGGGGGCGTCCTCCCTTGGCTTTTCCGCACCTTGCCGACACCCCCGACCCGCCGCAAGCGCGGTGAGGTTGCCGACTGGCCCGCACCGCGCCAAAAGAGGTCATGCTGGATATCGCCCTCCCCTCCGCCGAAGCCCTGATCGCTCTTGGACAGGTCATCATGATCGACCTGGCCCTCGCCGGAGACAACGCCGTGGCCGTCGGCCTCGCCGCCGCGGGTCTGCCGGCTGAACAGCGGCGCAAAGCCATCCTTTACGGTCTCATGGCCGCCGTCGCCCTGCGCCTGGGTCTGGCCGTAGTGACCGTCCAGCTCCTGCAGTTGATCGGCCTTCTCCTCGCCGGCGGCATCCTCCTGCTCTGGGTGTGCTGGAAGATGTGGCGCGAGCTCCGGGAGGGGCATGAGGCCGAGGCCGCCGAGGCGGCAGAGGCCCTCGAGGAAGCCACAGGCGTCGAGTTCGAGGGTGAGCCCACCACGACGCCGCGTCCCAAGACCATGCGCCAGGCCATGACGCAGATCCTGCTGGCGGACGTGGCCATGTCCCTGGACAACGTCCTGGCGGTGGCCGGCGCGGCCCGCGAGCACGTCTGGGTCCTGGTGGTGGGCCTGCTCTTGTCCATCGCCCTAATGGGCCTTGCCGCCACCTGGATCGCCAGCCTTCTCCAGCGCCACCGATGGCTGGGCTTCCTCGGCCTGGCCATCGTCCTCTACGTCGCCCTGCACATGATCTGGCAGGGTCACCGGACGGTCGTCATCGATCTTCAGCAAACCCCTGCCTACAATGCCGCCGCTCCGGACGCCCTCGACATCAGCCCTGAGGAGGAGGCCAGCCGAAAGGCCCTGACCGGCCGGTAGCTCAGTCGGCCATTGGTCCGCCGAAACGGGCGCGCCAGGCCTCGACCTGCTCGGCCTCAACCTTGCGGAACAGGACGTCCGGCGCCCGCACCTCCCGCCCAGCGGGCAGGAGATCAAGGGCGACTGCAGGGTACGGCCAGGGGGCGTCCTGGGACTCGCCCACGGCCTTCGCCACAACCTCGCAGGTGAAGGGGATGAAGGGCCGGGAAACCCGCGCGAAGAGCGCCACAAGGTTCAGGCCCATCCACACGGAGACCGCCGCCCGGTCGCGATCGGTCTTGACCGCCGTCCAGGGGGCGGCCTCGGTCAGGTACTGGTTGCCCAGCACCCAGAGCTGGCGCAGGGCCTGGGCGGACTTGCGCATCTCCAGAGCCTCGAGCTGCGCTGTCAGGTCGGCCAGCTTCTCGGCCACGTCGGCGCGCAGCCGGGCCTCCAGGGGCCCTTCCTCCCCACCGTCGGGGACCTTCCCGTCGAAGCGGCTTTCGGTGAAACGCAGGATTCGATTGATGAAGTTGCCGAAGACGTCGGCCAGGTCGGCGTTCACCTGGGCCTGGAACTGCTCCCAGACAAAGCTTGCGTCGGACCCCTCAGGCGCATTGGCGATGATCCACCAGCGCCAGTAATCCGCAGGCAGGAGCTCCAGGGCCTGGTCCATGAAGACCCCGCGCTGCTGGGAGGTCGAGAAGCGGCCGCCGTAATAGTCCAGCCAGTTGAAGCCCTTCAGACGGTCGACCAGCTTCCAGGGAGTGTTCGAGGCCGGCGTCCAGGCGCCGTCCGGGCCCAGCCGCTCATTCACGCCGATCAGGGTGCAGGGGAAGCCCACCGTGTGGAACGGCACGTTGTCCTTGCCCATGAACTGGACATAGGTGACGTCCGAGGCGGCCTCGCCGCGCCACCAGCGCTCCCAGTCGGCGCCGGTCGCGTCCGCCCACTCCCGGGTGGCGCCGATATACTCGATCGGCGCATCGAACCAGACATAGAAGACCTTGCCCTTCAGTCCCTCAACGTCGGGGCGCTGACCATCAGGGTTGGGGCCCCAGTCGGCGGCGTTGACCGGCACGCCCCACTCCAGGTCGCGGGTGATCCCCCGGTCCTGGAGGCCCTCGTCCAGCCATTTGAGCGCGATGGAGGTGACCAGCAGGGGCCAGCTCGCCTTCTTGCCCTCGATCCAGGCGCGTAGCCGCTCGGCGAACAGGCTCTGCCTCAGGAAGAGGTGCTTGGAGGGCCGGATTTCGATGTCGTCCGACCCGGAGACCGCCGAGCGTGGCTGGATCAGGTCCGCCGGGTCCAGCACGCGCGTGCAGTTCTCGCACTGGTCCCCACGAGCGGCGGCGTAGCCGCAGTGCGGACAGGTTCCGATGACGTAACGATCCGGCAGAAAGCGACGGTCGGCGTTGGAATAGACCTGCTGGGTGACGCGCTCCTCGATGAAGCCGCTCTCCCAGAGCTGGCGCGCCATGGCCTGGGTCATGTCCCGGTTCTGGGGTGAGGACGACCGCCCGAAATGGTCCCAGGAGAGGCCGAAGCCGGCGGCGAGCCGGGCCTGGACCTCGTGTTGCTGGCGACAGAAGGATGCGACGTCGATCCCCGCCGCGGCGGCGGCCAGCTCGGTTGGCGTGCCGTGCTCGTCCGTGGCGCAGATGTAGAGGGTTTCCAGCCCCTGGGCGCGCTTGAAGCGGGCATAGACATCCGCCGGCAGCATGGATCCCGCCAGGGTCCCCAGGTGCTTGATCCCGTTGATATAGGGCAAGGCCGAGGTGATGAGGATGCGGGTCATGGGGCTCTCGTAATGAGGAGGCGCGAAGCCGGCGCTTATAGGGCGCCGTTTGGCGGGAACAAAGCGCGACGCCGTTCTTGGTTGTCGGCGCGCCCAGGTTCTGGCATCGGAGCGCCCGGGCCGGCTTAGCTCAGCTGGTAGAGCAGCGGTTTTGTAAACCGAAGGTCACGGGTTCGAGTCCTGTAGCCGGCACCATGTGTCATCGCCCAGGCCAGTCTGCTGGTCACTTGTCCCGGAGTCGCCCATGTCCGCCGACCGCCCGCTTATCGCCATCGCGCTTCTGGCCGCCCTCGCCCTGGCGGCCTGTGGACGTCCGACGTCTGATGGAGAGACGCCGGAGACCGGCGGGGTGGAGAAGGCCGCGTCCGCGCCTCTGACCGAGGCCCAGAAGGCGGCCCTGCTTGCGGAACTCCCCGAACCCTACCGCAGCGCCGACCTGGAAAGGGGTGAAGCGCTCTACGCCATGTGCCGCTCCTGCCACACCTACGTCGAGGGCGGCGCCAACCTCACCGGACCGAACCTCTGGGGCACCTTCGGTGTAAAGGCCGCCCACATCGCCGGATTCAACTACTCGGACGCCCTGAGGGAATCGGGCCTCACCTGGGACGCCGCGACCATGGACAAATGGATCGAGAACCCGCGCGGCCTCGTGGAAGGCACCAAGATGTCCTACGTGGGCATGAAATTGCCTGAGGACCGGGCGGCGCTCGTCGCCTGGCTCAAGGTCAACACCAGTCCCGCGAAGTAGGCCGGGTCTACTCCGCCGGCCGGACGGTCTCTTCCATCTCGAAGGCTGCGATCCTCCGGGCCCGTGTTTCGGGCGGCTGGGTGAAGCGGGCGAGCAGGTTGTAAAAGACCGGAACGATGAAGATCGTCAGCAAGGTCGAGAAGATCGCGCCGAAGAAGATGACCACCCCGATGGTCTTGCGCGACTCGCCACCCGCGCCGCCCCACAGGATCAGCGGCACGGCCCCCGCGGCGGCGGCGATGGATGTCATGATAATCGGACGGAGCCGGACAACCGAGCTCTCGATCACCGCCTCGCGGACGGAACGACCTTCGTCCCGTAACTGGTTGGCGAACTCGACGATGAGAATCCCGTTCTTGGCGGCGATCCCCACCAACATGATCAGGCCGATCTGGCTGTAGGTGTTCAGGGTCGAGTCGCTGATCAGCAGGCCGAACAGGCCGCCCAGGGCCGCCACCGGGACCGTCAGCATGATCACCAGGGGATGGACCCAGCTCTCGAACTGGGCCGCGAGGACCAGAAAGACGAGGATCAGGGCCAGGGCGAGGGCGCCGTAGACCGCCGCGCCGCCCTCCAGGTAATCGCGCGCCAGTCCGCCCCACTTCACCGTCATTCCGGGCCGCTTGTCGATCTCCGCCTGGAAGAAGTCGACCGCCTCGCCCACCGTGTAGCCTGGGTTCAGCTGCACCGAGAGGGTGATCGCCCTGAGCCGGTCCACACGGTCGCGACTCGGCGTGTCGCCCCGGATTTCGGTCGTTACGAGAGCAGACAGAGGCACAGTCGCGCCGGACGCTGCGCGGACATAGACGTTTCTCAGGTCGGACTGGTTCACGCGCTGGGGCCTATCGGCCTGAAGAATGACATCGTACTCCTGCCCCCCTCGGATGTAGGTTGTCGTCCTCCGGGAGCCGAACAGAGTTTCCACCGCGCGTCCGACCGCCTGGGCCGAGACGCCCAGCTGGGCCGCCTTTTCGCGATCGACCTGCACCAGTAGCCGCGGCGAGGTGGGTTCGTAGTCCAAACGGGGCCTCGAGAGGCCGGGATTAGTCCGGGCCGCCGCCATCAGCGGCTGAATAGCGCGCTCGATCTGCGGGTACTCATCGCCCAGAACGATTACGCTGACGCTCGAGCCTCCGCCGCCACCCCCAGCGCTACGCTGGATGGAAGGGCGGACGGAGGCGATGACTCTGGCGGAGGTGATGGCGCCATATTCGCGGTTCAGCTGCGCCGCCAGGTCCTGCGACGAGATCTCATGCACTCGCGTGTCTGGCAGACCGGCATTGGCGCCGCCGGAGCTGAACTGGCTGCGCCCGAAACTGGGGACGCTCAAGGTGTATCGCTCGATCACTCCCTCCTTCAGCAGGGAAAGCAGCCGCTTCTCCACCGCCTGCGAGGCCGGAAGGATATAGTCGTAGCCGGCCCCCTCCGGACCCTGGATCGAGATGTCCACCCGCCCCCGGTCCTCCGTCGGGACAAGCTCTTTGGGAATGATCACAGCAAGTCCCACCGCCACCAGGCCCATCACCACGATGAGGCTACCGGCCGAGACCGATGAAACCGCCATCCGACCCGGGGCCAGCAGGGCTTCCAGCGAGGCCTGGTAGGAGCGCTTGAGGGCGTCCATCGCCGCATTGACGCCGCGGGTCATGGGGCCGCCGGTCCGCGCCGGTCGCAGGAGGACGGAACCCAGCATCGGCGACAGGCTGAGGGCGAGTAGGGCCGAGAAGACCACGGCCGCAGCGACCGAGACGGCCAGCTCGACGAACAGCCGGCCGGTAAATCCCGGCATGAACATCAGCGGGGCGAAGACCGAGATGAGCACCACCGTGGTGGCGACCACCGCGAAGAAGACCTGCCGCGCGCCTCTCTGGGCGGCGATGAGCGGGGGCTCGCCCTCGTCGATCCTTCGCTGGATGTTCTCCACCACCACAATAGCGTCGTCGACCACCAGGCCTATCGCCAGCACCAGGGCCAGCAGGGTCAACAGGTTGACGGAAAAGCCCAGGCCCGCGAGCACGATGAAGGTCGACAGGATGCAGATCGGGGCCACCACTGAAGGCACCACCGCCGAGCGCCAGGAGCCGAGGAAGAGCAGATTCACCAGCGCCACAAGGGCCAGCGCCATGGCCATGGTGATCCACACCTCCTCGAGGGCGTGGCGGGTGAAGGAGGTGAAGTCCACCGACACCTCGATCTTGGTTCCGGGCGGCAGGCTGCGGTTGATCTCGCGGAGCTGCTCACGGATGCCGTCGGAAATCTCCAGGTCATTGGCCTGGGACTGGCGGAAGACGGCCATGCCCACCTGGTCGTTCCCATTGGAACGGAACAGGCGGCGACGCTCGTCGGGGCCCTCCTCGATGCGCGCCAGGTCGCCGAGGCGAACCACGTAGGCGTTGGGATTTGCGGCGCTGGAGGCGACAGAAGAGGGAGAGGCGGCGGCTCCCGCCGCGGCTGCCGAGGAGCCGAGGGCGCCCTGCTGGCCGGCGGCTGTGCTGGCCGCGCGGCTGGCGCCCGACGGGGCGACTGGAAGCTGAGCGAAGTCCTCCGGCGTCGCATATCCCCGGGCCACCCGGATCGTGAAATCCTTGGACGGCGCCTCAAGAGCGCCCGCCGGCAGCTCCAGGTTCTGCGCCCGCAGGGCGGTCTCCACGTCGTCCACTGTGATCCCGCGGGCCGCCATCGCCATGGGATCAAGCCAGATGCGCATCGCGTAGACTTGGGCGCCCCCCAGTCCGACCTGGGCGACCCCGGGCACTGTCGACAGGCGCTCCACCAGGTACCGGTTGGCATAATCCGTCAGCTGAAGCCGGTTCAACGTCCTCGATGTCAGGCTGAGGAACATGATCGGCGAGTCGTCAGCATTCGCCTTGGCGATCTGCGGGGGATCGGCCTGATCCGGCAGCAGGGGCGTGACCCGGCTGACCGCATCGCGCACATCGTTCGCGGCGTCGTCGAGATTACGGTCCAGGGTGAAGGAGATCGAAATCCGGCTTCCCCCGTCCCGGGAGGTGGAGTTCACCCTGTCGATGCCCTGGATTCCCGAGACCTGGCGCTCAATCAGCTGGGTGATCCGCTCCTCGACCACCTCGGCCGACGCCCCGCGATAATTGGTCGAGACGCTGACCACGGGAGGATCGACGCTCGGGAGTTCCCGGACCGCCAGGGAAAAGTAGCTTGCCAGACCAACGACACACAGAAGGATCGCCCCGACCGCCGCGAAGACCGGGCGACGGACCGAAAGATCGGACAGCGTCATCCGGCCCTGCGCGGGGCCGCGCCTCCCGGCGGAGGCGACCCGGCCGGCCGGACCGGCTGGCCGGACTGGATGCGGTTCAGGCCGTCGGCCACCACTCGGTCCGCTGTCGTCACGCCTTCCAGGATCTCGACCCAGCCATCCTGCCTCAGGCCGGCGACCACGGGTCTCTGCTGCACCGTCATGCGCCCGCCCTCCTGGACGACGACAAAGACCGAGGCGCCCTCGCCCTGCACCGCGACAGCGGACTCCGGCAGGGCCAGGGCTGTGCGAACGCCCTGGCTCACGCCGACACGGAGCATCATGCCCGGTTTGAGGCGGCCGTCAGGGCTGGCGAACTCGGACCGGGCGGTCAGGGCCCGGGTCCGCTCGTCTATGCGGGTATCGAGGCGAAGAATCCGGCCGCTGAACCGGGCGTCCGGCCAGGCGTCCACCGTGGCGGTCAGCGCCTGCCCCTCCCTGACGGCGGACAGGAAACGGTCGGGCACCTGGAAGTCCACCCGGACGGCTGAGAGATCATCCAGGGTCACAATGGCGGCGCCGGGATTGATGATCGCGCCCGGGGCGATGTCCGAGAGGCCGACCACGCCCGCAAAGGGCGCACGGATCACCCGGTCGCCAAGGCGGGACTCGGCGGCGCCCACATCCGCGCGGGCGCTCTTCCACGCCGCCTCGTACTGATCCACCGCAGCAGCGGACGCATAGCCCTGCTCGCCGAGGGTCCGCCAGCGCTCGTAGGCCCGCCGGGCCTGAACCTCCCGGGCCCGGGCCTGGGCGAGGGCGGCGTCCTGCTCGGTGGTCTTGAGCTCGACGAGAACCTGACCCCTTGAAACGGTCTGGCCCGGCGAGAACAGGACGCGGCTGACCAGCTGGGTTGTCGCCGCAGAGAGAGTCACGGACTGACGACCCTTTGCGACGCCAAGCAGTTCCAGCCGCTCGGTGAAGGTCCGGTTGACGGGACTGACCAGGGAGACCTGAGGGACCTCGCCCCGCGGACCGCCTGGTCCGCCCCGACCCATGCCGGGCGGTGCGCCGCCCTGGGTCGCCTTGCCGCTGGACAGGACCTTCAGCCCGCCGACCGCCAGCATAAGCAGCACGACGCCGACCGCGAGGGCGAGAAAGAAATGCCGCCTGAGCACGTGCGTAACAACTCCACGGCCCCGACGAATCCTGGGGCGTCAGCCAAGTATGACAAAGCTAACTAGGGAGCCGGTTCTCCCGCGTCCACCCCGGATCCATCTCCTGGCGATCGAATGCGGCCCGGGCGCCTCGCCCTCAAGCGTCGTATCCCGGCATCTCGCGGTCGAGCTTGCGCAGGCAGCCGGGCCAGCCCAGCTTGCCGCCGATCCCCCGCCCCACCTGCCGCCGCACCTCCTCCTGGGCCGCCTCGGGGGCGATCAGGACGTTCTCGCGGCCGCAGGACAGGGCCATCACCTGCTGCTTGCAGGCGCGCTCAAGGAAGAACATGCCGTTCCAGCACTCCGCCGCGCTCTCGCCCAAGGCCAGGGTGCCGTGGTTGCGCAGAAGCATCAGCGACTTGTCGCCCAGGTCCGCCACCAGCCGCTCGCGCTCGTCCAGGTTCAGGGCGATGCCCTCGTAATCATGGTAGGCCAGATGCGGCAGGCAGATCAGGGAGTGCTGCGACAGGGGTAGCAGGCCCTCCTTCTGGGACGACACCGCCGCGCCCTGGTCCGAGTGCAGGTGCATGACGAAATGGGCGTCCTCGCGGTTCATGTGCACCGCCGAGTGGATGGTGAAGCCCGCCGGATTGATGAAGTAGGGCGTCTCCTGAAGGATGTTGCCCTCAACGTCGATACGCACCAGGGACGAGGCCGTGATCTCGTCGAACAGCATCCCATAAGGATTGATCAGGAAATGGTGCTCGGGCCCGGGGATCCGCGCCGAGATGTGGGTGTAGATCATGTCGTCCCACCCGTGGAGCGCGGCCAGCCGGTACAGGGCGGCCAGGTCCACTCGGGCCTGCCACTCCTCTTCGCTCACCTTGCCCTTGAGCGAAACTATTCCCGCAACCGAACCGTCAGCCATGGCGGCCTCCCTGAGATATCCTGAGGGAAGGGTCGCCCTGGCGAAGGCAAAGGTCAAGGCCGCGGGGCGCGGCTAGCTGTCCGAACGGATACGCGAGACCGACCGCAGCCAGACGGCGTAGGCCGCGTCTGCGTCCGGTCCCGGTGTCCGGGGTGTCATACGCTTTGTCGACGGCCGCGCCACCGCGGCGGTTGCAGCGTCCGGATAAAGACCGCAGCCGAGCCCGGCGAACAGGGCGGCGCCCAGGGCGGTGGTCTCCTCGTAGGCCGCCCGGCCGACCGGCGTACGGGTCAGGTCGGAGAGCTTTTGGCAGAACCAGGTCGATCGCGACATCCCCCCGTCAATCCTTAACTCGGCATCCGGACCGAAGGCGGCGGGCGCATCCAGGCGCATGGCTTCGATAAGGTCGCGGGTCTGGAAGGCGGCCGCCTCGAAGGCGGCGTCGGCGATCTCGGCCAGACCCGTGTCGCGGGTCATCCCAAGCAGGGCGCCGCGGGCGTCCGGGTCCCACCAGGGCGCGCCCAGACCCGTGAAGGCTGGCACCAGGATCACCCCGTGCCCGGAACGGGCGCGCTGGGCCAGGGCCTCGACGGCCGCGCCTCCGCCCTCGACCCCCAACCCCTCATTGATCCACTGAAGCGCCGCGCCGGCGACGAAGATCGACCCCTCCAGGGCGTAGGTGGTCCGCCCTCCCAGCCGGGCCGCAACCGTCGTGAGCAGTCGAGACGAGGATCGCGGCGCGGTTTCCCCCGTGTTCAGGAGCATGAAACAGCCCGTGCCGTAGGTGGCCTTCATCTCGCCGGGACGCAGACAGCCCTGGCCCATCAACGCGGCCTGCTGGTCGCCGGCGACCCCGCGGATAGCGATGGCGCCGCCCAGCATCTCCGGCAGGGTCGCACCGAAGTCGTCGGCGCAGTCCAGAACCCGCGGCAACAGGGCCCGGGGCACGCGGAAGAGGTCCAGGAGCTCGTCGGACCAGTCCTGGGCGTGAATGTCGAAGAGAAGGGTCCGGGAGGCGTTGGTGGCGTCCGTAGCGTGCACCGCCCCTCCGGTCAGCTTCCAGATCACCCAGGTGTCCATCGTCCCGGCCAGCAGCTCGCCCGCCTCCGCCCGCGCCCGAAGGCCAGGCTGGCTGTCGAGGATCCAGGCCAGCTTGGTGGCCGAGAAGTAAGGGTCAAGCAGCAGGCCCGTCAGGGCCGTCACCCGGGTCTCCAAGCCGCGGGTCCGGAGCGCCTCGCACTCGGGAGCCGTCCGGCGATCCTGCCAGACGAGCGCCCGTCCCACCGGCTCGCCGGTCCGCCGATCCCACACGACCACCGTCTCGCGCTGGTTGGTGATCCCGATCGCGGCCACCTGCGACGGGCTGACACCAGCGCGCTCGAGCACGCCTCTCAGCACCTTCACCGAGGCCGAGAAGATCTCGAGGGCGTCGTGTTCGACCTCGCCATCCCCCGGATAGTGCTGAGCAAGGGGCTCGCCCAGGCTGGCCACTTCGGCGCCCCGGGCGTCAAAGAGGATGGCTCGCGTTGAGGTCGTGCCCTGGTCCAGGCTCAGAAGAAACGCAGAAGACATGACATCCCTCAACTTTCGGTTCAGGTTACTTTATAAGACTGTGTGTGGCGGCGTGGCGCCGCCAAGGTGAAGCGGACCATCGGTCCGCAGCTCGGTGCGTTGGGACCAGCTCGGAGAGGTCTTCTTGGGCGACAGGTTGGACGAGATCATGATCCTCGCCAAGAGCCGCGACGTCGCCGATCGTGAGCGCCTTCTCATCCGGCTGGTGGACATGTGCAATGGTCGCCCCGATGATCTGCGCGCGCCCAGGGTCCAGGACCTGCTGTCTCAGGTCTTTTTCTACCTCGTGTTCCAGGCGGAGCACGACATCCGCATGCGGTTGGCCGAGAACATCGCTTCGTCGGACTGGGCCCCCTCAGGGCTCATCAACATCCTGGCGTTCGACGATATCGAGATCGCACGGCCGATCATCGCCCGAAGCCCGATCCTTGAGGATCCGGACCTGATCCGGATCATGGTTGAGGCGACCCTCGAACACCAGATCGAGGTGGCGCGTCGCCGCGATATCAGCGTCAGCGTGGTGGAAGCCATCCTGAAGGCGGGCAGGCCCGAAGTCCTGAAAGCCCTGGCGGAGAATGAGACCGCAAGAGTTTCCCATGACCACCTTGCCGAACTCATCCAGAGGTCCAAGGATATCGAGGGCCTGCGTTCACCCCTGGCCGAACATGCCGGCCTGAACGCCGAGCTGGCGAGTTACCTCTACACCTGGGTCGGGGTGGCGCTCCGGAAGTCTCTCGCCTCTCGTTTCGAGCTGGACACCAGGGCCCTTGACGCCGCCCTCGTCGTTTCCGTGCAGCAGGCGAAGGCCGGGGAGCCCCGGTTGCAGACCCGGCAGCCTGTGGAGAGCGAAGAGGAACGGCGCGAGCGCCAGCTCGTCGCCAAGCTGGACATGTCCGGACAGTTGCGCCCCAGCTATCTTCTGAAAGCTCTGAAGGAAAAGCGTCTTTCCCTCTTCGTGACCGCCCTCTCGGCCCTGGGCCGTTTCGAAGCCCCCGCGGTCCAAAAGGCCGTGAATGCTTCCAACGCCGAAAACCTGGCTCTTGCCTGCGCTTCCGTCGGGATCGACCGCTCCGTCTTCTCCACAATGCTGGAGCTGTTGCGCGAGAACAACAATGGTCTGCCTGGCTCCGGAGAGGATAACGACCGGCGCGCCTATCAGGTCTTTTCCAAGACCAGTGAGAAGACGGCGGCGACCCTGTTTCGGATAGCGGCCTCGAAGGGCTGAGGCGCAGAGTCATTGACCTCCCAGTTTCCGCAGTCCCGGCCCAGGCTGACCTTCCTGAGTAGCGACCGTCCGGAAGCCACTGAGGCTCGCCGGCGGCTCGCCGCCGCCTACGGTGACGTACCCGAGGAGGAGGCGGACGTCGTCGTGGCGCTCGGCGGCGATGGGTTCATGCTTGAGGTGCTCCATCTGCCCCTGGCCCGGCGCATTCCGATCTACGGGATGAACAGGGGTTCTGTGGGCTTTCTGATGAATGACTTCGCAGCGGACCACCTCATCGACCGTATCGCGGCGGCCGAACGGGCGGAGATTCATCCGCTGACCATGACAGCCTTGGACGCTTCAGGACATCGATCGACGGCCATGGCCATCAACGAGGTATCCCTCCTCAGGCAGACCCGCCAGACCGCGAAGCTTCGTATCCTCATTGATGGCAAGGTCCGCCTCGGGGAGCTGTCATGCGACGGCGCGCTCGTCGCAACGCCTGCCGGCTCAACAGCCTACAATCTGTCGGCCCATGGCCCCATCATTCCCCTGGAGGCGAGGGTCCTGGCGCTCACGCCCATCAGCGCCTTTCGTCCACGGCGGTGGCGCGGCGCCCTCCTGCCCCATGCCGCCCAGGTCTGCTTCCAGGTGCTCGAAGCCGACAAGCGGCCGGTCAGCGCCGTCGCCGATAACTTCGAGGTCAGAGACGTCGTCGAAGTCCACGTCGCCGAGGACCGGGACGTATCCATGACCATGCTTTTCGATGCCGGTCGTGGACTTCAGGAACGCGTACTTGCGGAGCAGTTTTCGGTCTGACGGCCTGCACGAGTCGTTAACCCTGCAATCGTAGGGTGGATTCGCGACGAACTCTTTTCTGAAGCGGGACCTTCAATGCGAGCGACAGGTTCGACACCCATCCGGATCGACAGTAGAGCCGTGGCCAAGGCCGAGGCGGCCCTCGCCGCCATGTCTGTGAACTTCGAAGAGTGGCTGCAGGCCGAGATCGCCCGGCTGAATTCCGCCATGTCGCTCGTCCAGGCGGAGGGGCGCTCCGAAGCCAACATGGAGGCGCTTTACCATCGCGCCCATGATCTGAAGGGCCTTGGCGCCACCTACGGCTATCCGATCATCTCGCAGATCGCCGGGACCCTGTGCCGATTGATCGATAAGCCTGAGAAACGCCTGACATCTCCTCTTGCCCTCGTAGAAGTGCATGTGGAGGCCATCAAGGCCGCGGTTCGCAACAAGATCACCACGGACGAGAACGAGGTCGGTCGGGCGCTCGTCCAGGAACTTGAGGCCAAGGTCGAGGCCTTCGATCCGGAAGGCTGAGGGCCCGGTCTCCGGGCGACCGCGGTCCTACATGACTCTCTCGAGGGGTTCTGCCACAACCCCGTACCCGGCTTCCGGCGGCAGTGTGAGGACCCTTCCCCCCGGCCGGTCCTCTATGCGGGGCTGGACGGTGACCAGGGTCCGTTCCCGGGCTCTCCACAAGCAGTCTTCCGCACTTGAGGCCTCCGCCAGGAGCTGAACATTCATCCGGGTGGGGAAGATCACCTTCCGCGCTCCGCGCTCGGCGAGGTCCAGGACCTGGCGAGGCGCGATCCACTCGGCGTCCACGGTCTCGCGTCCGTCGCAGGCGGCCAACTGGTCCTCAGGAGCCTTGACCGCATAGAACCAGGTGTCAAAGCGCTTGGGGGTCAGAGGCGGTGTGATCCAGCGGGCGAACACCGTCAGCGCTGTGAGGTCAAGCCTCACGCCGAGGTCCCGAACCACGTCAAGAAACGGAAGGTCGCCAGCATCCACCGCCTTCCGGATATCCATGGGCGCAGCCTCACCCCGGAACATGTCTCCATCCGCAGTCCGGGCCAGCAGGATTCCCGCCTCCTCGAAAACCTCCCGGATGGCGGCGATGCGCAGGGGCCGCTGGATGGCGTCAAAGTCGCCAAAACCCACGGAGTACCTCGCCCAGGCTTCCGCATGATCCCGCTCGTGGCTCTTTCCCCCTGGGAAGACCAGTGCACCTGAGGCGAAATCGATCTGATGATGCCTCTTGACCATCAGGACCTCAAACTCCGGGGCGTCCCGAAGAAGCAGTATGGTGGCGGCGGGCTTGATGGCGCTGTCGGGGGCGATCTCAGTCATGCTCCCATGATGGGGGCGAGCGAGACAGGCTGGCAAGTCCGTAGGAGAGCTGAGCCGGATCGGGCCAGGAGGACGGTCGTCGGTCGGCGCCGGAGAGGCGTCGCCCAGGCTGTCGATGGTGGCGCCGACCGACGACCGCCTTCCAGTGCGCGCCCGCGCACTTACAGGCCCGGCGGGCGCTAAGGGCGACCCAAGAGAGACGGGCCTGTAGATCGATTTTCGCTCAGGCCTTGATCGGCAGGGCCGTACGGATGTGCAGTTCCTTCAGTTGCTTGTCCTCGACCGCCGACGGCGCGCTCATCAGAAGGTCCTGGCCCTGCTGGTTCATCGGGAAGGCGATGACCTCGCGGATGGCCGTCTGGCCCGCCAGCAGCATGACGATCCGGTCGATGCCTGGAGCCAGGCCGCCGTGTGGCGGGGCGCCATAGCGGAAGGCGTTGAGCATGCCGCCGAAGGCGCTCTCCACGTCCTCAGCACCCATGCCGACGATCTCGAAGGCCCGCAGCATGACGTCCGCCCGGTGGTTCCGGATGGCGCCCGAGCAGAGCTCATAGCCATTGCAGACGATGTCGTACTGGTAGGCCAGGATGTCGAGCGGATCGCGGGTGTTCAGCGCCTCAAGCTCGCCCTGCGGCATGGAGAAGGGGTTGTGGGAAAAGTCCACCAGCCCCGTCTCCTCGTTGAGCTCGAACATCGGGAAGTCGACGATCCAGACGAACTCGAAGCGGTTCTCGTCCACAAGGCCCAGTTCCGTCCCGACCCGGGTGCGGGCCAGGCCGGCGAACTTGGTGAACACCTTGGGATCGCCGCCCACGAAGAAGGCCGCATCGCCCACCTTCAGACCGAGTTGCTCGCGGATCGCCTCGGTACGCTCGGGCCCGAGGTTCTTGGCGATCGGCCCGGCGCCGCCCTCCTCGCCCTCGCGCCAGAAGATATAGCCCAGGCCCGGCTGGCCCTCGGACTGGGCCCAGCTGTTCATCCGGTCGCAGAAGGCCCGGCTACCACCGCCGGGCGCGGGGATGGCCCAGATGGCGGCCTTCGGGCTTTCCAGCATGCGGGCGAAGACGCCGAAGCCGCCCCCCCGGAAGGGCTCGGAGACATCCTGCATGACCAGGGGGTTGCGCAGGTCCGGCTTGTCGGAGCCGTATTTCTGCATGGCCTCCCGGTAGGGAATGCGCGGAAAGGGATAGGGCGTGACCGGCTTTCCGTCGGCGAACTCCTCGAACACGCCATGCATGACGGGTTCGATGGCGGCGAAGACGTCCTCCTGGGTCACGAAGCTCATCTCGACGTCGAGCTGGTAGAATTCCAGACTGCGGTCGGCGCGCAGGTCCTCGTCCCGAAAGCAGGGGGCGATCTGGAAGTAGCGGTCGAAACCGGAAACCATCAGCAGCTGCTTGAATTGCTGAGGCGCCTGCGGAAGAGCGTAGAAGGTCCCAGGATGCAGGCGCGAGGGCACCAGGAAGTCCCGGGCGCCTTCCGGCGACGACGCTGTCAGAATCGGCGTCTGGTACTCCAGGAAGCCCTGGTCGATCATGCGGTTACGGATCGAGTGGATGACCTTCGAGCGCAGGACGATGTTCCGGTGCAGGGTCTCGCGCCGCAGGTCCAGGTACCGGTGCTTGAGCCGGATCTCTTCCGGATAGTCGGGCTCCCCGAAGACCGGCAGGGGCAGTTCGGCGGCCTCGGACAGGACCTCGACGGCCCGCACGCGGACCTCGACCTCACCGGTATCCAGGTTCGCGTTCACGGTCTCGGGGGTGCGGGCCACCACCTCGCCGTCGATGCGGATGACGCTCTCGGCGCGAAGGCGCTCGATGGTGGCGAAGCCGGGGGTCTCGGGGGCGAAGACCAGCTGGGTCAGGCCGTAGTGGTCGCGCAGGTCCACGAAGACCAGGCCGCCATGATCGCGCTTGCGATGGATCCACCCCGACAGGCGAACGGACTGGCCGGTGTCAGAGGCGCGAAGGGCGCCGCAGGTGTGGGTGCGATAGGCGTGCATGGGGTCGAAGGGGCTCCGGAATCCAAGGCGCGGAAGGGCGCATGCAAGGGGCGGAAAGTCAAGGTTTCCGCCCCTTGCGGGCTGTCCGAAGCCGTCTCCGACACCTACTTCTTCGGGTCGACCAGGGCCTGGTAGGTCAGGGTCCGGGCGGCCGTACCGAGGTCCTCGCCGCCCGTACCGCCAAGCCGTTGGACCATGCCGACGAAGTAGAGATTGTTGGTCGGATCGATCCAGAACCAGGTACCGGCGGCGCCGCCCCAGCTCATGGTGTTGGCGCCCTCAAGGCTGCCTGAGGCGCGCGGGTCCATGTTGACCATGAAGTCCAGGCCAAAGCCCACCGCCTCGTTGAAGCGGGAGCCTGAGGTTCCGTTCGAGGTCACCAGCACGCTCTTCGGGATGACGTTGGTGCGCATCAGCTCAACCGTCGCCGGGGCGAGGATTCGCGCGCCGTCCAGTTCGCCGCCGTTGAGAAGCATCTGGGAGAACCGGCCAAAGTCCGAGGTGGTGGAGACCAGGCCGCCGCCCCCCGACTCCGCCGCAGGCGGCTTGGTGTAGTCCGGCGGCGGGTTGTCGAAGATGGCGGTGGCGAGAACGTTCTGACGGGTCTTGGGATCCGTCATGTAGAGTGTGGCCAGACGATCCGTCTTGCCGGCGGGGACGTAGAATCCGGTGTCCGCCATCTTGAGCGGGCGGAAGATTCGCTCCTCCATGAAGGCGCCGAGGGTCTGGCCGCTGATCCGCTCGACGATGGCCCCCTGGATGTCGACCGAGACCGAATAGGACCAGGCCGTACCGGGCTGGAACATCAGCGGGATGTCTGCGATCCGGGTGATCATGTCGTTCAGCCCGGTGGCCCCCAGCACCCGCTTCTCGCGGAACATGCGGTCCACGGGATGCCGGTCGCCCAGCCCGTAACCGAAGCCGGCGGTGTGGCTCATGATCTCGCGCATGGTGGGCGGCCGTTCAACGGGAACCGTGATCATGTTCCCCTTGTCGTCCACCCCGGTCATCACCTTCAGGTTCTTGAACTCGGGAATGAACTTGGTCACCGGGTCGTCCAGCTTCCACTTGCCCTCCTCGAAGAGGATCATCATGGCGACGCCGGTGATCGGCTTGGTCATGGAGTAGATGCGGAAGATGGTGTCCTTCTCCATCGGCGCGCCGGTGGCGAGGTCCTTCTGGCCGTAGGTCTTGAAGCCGACCACCTGACCGTGGCGCACCAGCAGGGTCGTCATGCCGGACACGCGCCCATCGGCGACCACCTTGGCCATGGCGTCGTCCAGGCGCTTCAGGCGGGCGGAGTCGAAGCCGACGGCCTCGGGCTTCACCTCGGCGGCCTTGCGGGGTGCGGCCAGCGCCTGGGGCGCAGAGATCATTGCGGCGACGGCGACGGCCGAGGCCAGGCTGCGGAAAAACTGAGTCAATGGAATCCCCCCTATCGAATGGAAGGCACACTAGCCGCGGCGGATCATCGCCGCCAAGCCGCGTTTTGATTCCCCGCCCTCAGGAAGGCCGGAAGCGGCGACTGGTGGGGAAGCCCCTGGGCGCGAGACGGCCCGCCGCCGCCCGTCGGCCGGACCAGTCGCGCCAGTCGGGCCAGGCGCGGGTGCGGCCGGCGGTGTCGATCCAGGCGGCGCCCTCTTCCGCCCGGAACACCAGGCCATCCCTCAGCCCGCCCTCCCGGTACGCCTGCAGCTTGACGCCCTTGCCGCGGGGCATCTCCGGCAACTCGTCGAGGGCGAAGACCAGGATCTTGCCATTATCGCCCACCACGGCGACCTGGTCGCCCTCAGCGAGCAGGGCGAAGGCCGCGCCGCCCTTGCCCACCGACAGGACCTGCTTGCCTGCCCGGCGCATCGCCACGGCCTCAGCCTCAGGCAGGAGGAAGCCGTAGCCCTCCTTCGAAGCCACGAACCGCCGGCCGCCGGGCCGGTGCGGGAAGACGGCGACGATCTCGGTCCGGTCGTCCAGCTCCAGCATCAGGCGCACGGGCTCGCCATGCCCCCGTCCGCCCGGCAGCTTATCGCAGGCCAGGGTGAAGAACCGTCCGTCTGAGGCGAAGAGCAGCAGCTTGTCGGTGGTCTCGGCGGGAACGATGAAGCCCTGAGCGTCGCCCTCCTTGTATTTGACCTCGGAGGGGTCCTCGACGCGGCCCTTCACGGACCGGATCCAGCCGCGCTCGGAGAGGATGACGGTGATGGGCTCGCGCACCACCAGGGCCTCCAGGGCGGCGTCGGCGTCAACGGTCGGCGCGGCCTCGAAGGTCGAGCGCCGGCGCGTCAGGGCGCCGTCCTTCTCCAGCAGGTCGCGGACGTCCCCCAGGCCCACCCCGACCAGCTTCCACTGGGCGCGGTCGGAGCCCAGCAAGGCGTTCAGACCGTCCCGCTCCTCGGCAAGGTCGGCATGCTCGCGCCGGAGCTCCATCTCCTCCAGCCGGGCCAGCTGGCGCAGGCGGGTGTTCAGAATGGCCTCGGCCTGCAGGTCGGACAGGTCGAAGGTCTCGATGAGACGGGCCTTGGGCTCGTCCTCCTGGCGAACGATCCGGATCACCTCGTCCAGGTTCAGGAAGGCGATGATCAGGCCGTCCAGGATGTGCAGCCGGGACTCGATGCGCGCCAGCCGGTGCCGCGCCCGACGGACGACGACCTCGCGCCGGTGGTCGAGGAAGGCCTGGAGCAGGGCCTTCAGCCCCATCACGCCAGGGGCGCCCCGGGCGTCGATGACGTTCATGTTGACCGGGATGCGGGCCTCGAGGGCGGATAGCCTGAAGAGGCTCTCCATCAGAACCTCGGGCTCGACGTTGCGGGACTTGGGCTCCAGCACCAGGCGGACGTCCTCGGCGCTCTCGTCCATGACGTCGCCCAGCAAGGGCGCCTTCTTGGTCTCGATGAGCTCGGCGAGCTGCTCGACCAGGTCCGCCTTCTTCACCTGGTAGGGGATCTCTGTGATGACGATGCGCCAGAGGCCCCGGCCGAGGTCCTCGCGGGTCCAGCGGGCGCGCACCCTCACCCCGCCGCGGCCGGTCTCGTAGGCTTCCAGCAGGCTTGCCGGCGACTCGACGATGACGCCGCCGGTGGGAAAGTCGGGTCCCGGCGCCACGGACAGGAGCTGGGCGGTGGTGATGTCCGGCTGGTCCAGCAGGCGAAGGCAGGCCTCGATCAGCTCGGACACATTGTGCGGCGGAATGGAGGTCGCCATGCCGACGGCGATCCCGCTGGAGCCGTTCGCCAGGAGGTTCGGGAAACCCGCGGGCAGGACGACAGGCTCCTCCTCCTCGCCATCGTAGGTGGCGCGGAAGTCGACGGCGTCCTCGTCTATGCCTTCCAGCAGGAGCTGGGCGGCCAGGGTCAGCCGGCACTCGGTGTAGCGCATGGCCGCGGCGTTATCGCCGTCTATGTTGCCGAAGTTGCCCTGCCCGTCGACCAGGGGATAGCGCTGGGCGAAGTCCTGGGCGAGGCGGACCAGGGCCTCGTAGACGGCGGAGTCGCCGTGCGGGTGATACTTGCCGATGACGTCGCCGACGACCCGGGCGCATTTCTTGGCCGTCGAGGTCGGGTCCAGCCGCAGCTGGCGCATGGCGTACAGAAGACGCCGGTGGACCGGCTTCAGGCCATCTCGGACGTCGGGCAGGGCCCGGCCCGTGATGGTCGACAGCGCATAGGCGAGATACCTGCGCGACAGGGCCTCGCTCAGCGGCTCATCAATGGTGCGGTCGCCCTCGGGGGGCGGAGCAAGGGTGTCGGTCATCAGGCGATCGGCGTCGAATCGGCGGCGGCGCCGCCAGACCCTGCTTAGGCTTCGCAGACCGCGGCGTCATCCCGGAGGATCAGAGGCGGCCCGCTTCAGTCAGCTTGTCCACAAGCCAGACGCGCGCCGCCGGCAGCGGACGGTTCAGGGCCGAGAACAGGCAGCGGTCGAGGAAGTGGCCGGTCAGGGCCAGGCCATCTCCGATGTCTCCCGGCGAAAGGCTGCCCTGGGCCGAGAGCAGAAAGGGCGGGAGGCGCAGGAGGCGGTCCCGGTAAGGCTCGCCGGCGGCCCGGCTGACGGCCCTGCCCGTCCGGGGCGAGACCCAGACGAGGTCGTCGACGGCGCCGGTCGCCGCGCAGCGGGAGAGGTCAAGGCCGAAGCCTAGGGCCTGCAGGATCCCCGCCTCGAAGCGGACGTAGACGGCGGGCCAGATGTCGTCATGGCGCAGGGCCCCGCCCAGGGCCTCGAAGGCGGCGAAGGCGCCGGGCTGGGGCTCGCGCTCCGGCAGGACTCCGGCCGCCACCGCCGCGGCGGAGGCCAGGCCGGCCAGGGCGAGCGGATCGTCGAAGAGGTCCGAGGGGTCCGATCCCGCAGGCTCCAGGGTCGCCGACCCAAGCTGCTCGCTGGTCCGGGCCCGGAAACGGGCCCGGACCCGTGTCCCCGGCTGAAGAAGGGGCCGGATCCTTCGGGAACCGCCGCCGGCGATGAAGGCCGCATAGCGTCCGTGGGAGAGGGTCAGGAGCTCGGCGATGGCCCCGTTCTCGCCGTGGGACCTGGCGGACAAGAGGAAGGCTTCGTCCTCGAACTCCACGCCCCGCCCCTAGGCCTCGAAGTCGAGGCCGACGTCGCCGTAGAACTCCCGGCGATCGGCCCAGCGCTCGTCGACCTTGACCGTGAGGAACAGGTGCACCGGACGGTCGAGCAGCTCGGTGAGCTCCTCGCGCGACTTCTGGCCGATCCACTTCAGGGTCTGGCCGTTCTTGCCCAGGACGATCGGCCTCTGGCTCTCGCGCTCGACATAGAGGGTCTGCTCGATGCGGACAGAGCCGTCTTTTCGCTCGCTGAACGCGGTGGTCTCCACGGCCGCCGCATAAGGGAGTTCTTCGTGCACACGCAGGTAGACCTTCTCCCGGGTGATCTCGGCGGCGAGGAGACGCACGGGAAGGTCCGCCGTCTGCTCTGCGGGATAGAGCCAAGGTCCTTCGGGCACAAGTTCAGCCAGGCGGCGAAGCAGGTCGTCAACGCCCGAACCATCAGCCGCCGAGATCATGAAGACCTCGGAATAGACGCCGGTCTCGAAGAGACGGGCGGACAGGGCCAAGAGGCGTTCCCGCTTGACGCCGTCGATCTTGTTCAGCGCGAGGATGGCCTTGCGGCCCGACGCCTTCAGGCCGGTGATAATGGTCTCGACGTCCTCGTGGGCCTTGCGGTCCGCGCCGCGGGCCTCTCCGGCGTCGACCGCCAGCTCGGCCTGGACATCCACGAGGTGGACCACGGCGTCGGCCTCTTCCGCCCCGCCCCAGGCCGATCGCACCATGGCCCGGTCCAGACGCCGCCGCGGGGTGAAGATCCCGGGGGTGTCGACGAGGACGATCTGGCTCTCGCCGGCCAGGGCGACACCGCGCACGGGAAAGCGCGTGGTCTGCACCTTGCGGGTCACGATGGAGACCTTGGCGCCGACCAGGCGGTTGGTCAGGGTGGACTTGCCCGCATTGGGCGCGCCGATAATGGCGGCGAAACCGGCGCGGGTCATGGCTGGATCTTCTCCCTTTCGAGGAACAAGGCGGCGGCGGCCTTCTCGGCCTCACGCTTTGAACGGCCGGCGCCGGACGCCGGCGCAAGGCCCGGAAGCCGGGCCTCGATCGTAAATCGAGGATCATGGGGCGGGCCCTCGGCGGACACCACCACATAGGCCGGAGGCGGCAGGCCAAGTCCCATCGCCCACTCCTGGAGCCGGGTCTTGGGGTCACGGTCGGGACCGGCGTCCAGGCTGGCCGCGAGGTCTCCCCAGCCCGCCTGGAAGAAGGACCGCGCGGCCTCTTGGCCACCGTCGAGATAGAGGGCCGCCATCAGGGCCTCGCAGGCGTCGCCGAGCACCCGCTCGCTCTCCCGGGCGCCGATCCTGGCGGCGCTGGCGTCCAGTCGGAGGGCGTCTGGCAGGCCGATGCTGCGCGCCACCTCGGCGCAGGCGCCGGAATTGACCAGCCGGTTGAGCCAGCGCGCGAGTTCGCCCTCCCGCGCCGCCGGGAACGCCCGGCACAGGTGCTCGGCCGCCATGAGGTTCAGGACACGGTCCCCGAGGAACTCCAGCCGTTCATTGTCACGGCCGGGGGCGCCGCCATTGCCGACGCTGGCGTGTGTCAGGGCGCGCTCCAGGAGATCACGGTCGGCGAAAACGTGGCCAATCCGCGTCTCAAGCGCCGCGACCGCGACCTTCCGCCTGTCCGGGCGCGTCAGTGCAGCACCTTTCCGAAACGGCTGGGTCGAAGGTTGAGGACCCAGGTCCAGGGCTTGAAGAGCGAGGCGCCTGGGGACCAGGAGAGCAGGACCAGACGCGCCTTGCCGACCAGGTTCTCCTCGGGGACCAGGCCCACGCCGATCTCTGTGGGCAGCCGGCTGTCGGCGGAGTTGTCCCGGTTGTCGCCAATGAAGAAGTAGTGGCCCGGCGGGACGATGACTTCGGGCGTATCGTCCAGGTCCCCGTCGGCCCCGAAGTCGTTCGTCATGTACCGCCGGCCGCCTGGCAGGGTCTCCTCGACCCGTGCCACCGGACGCATGAGACCACTGCCGCCGGTTTCAGTGACGAGTTCCGTCTGCCGCCGCTCCACGGGTTGGCCGTTCAGGTAGAGCAGGCCCTGGCGCATCTGCACCCGGTCTCCGGGCACGCCGATCAGGCGCTTGATGTAGTCGGTGCGGCCATCCCGGGGCAGCTTGAAGACGATGATGTCTCCCCGCTCGGGCGCCTTCGACAGGATCCGACCCTCGAAGAGCGGGGGGCTGAACGGGATGGAGTGACGCGACCAGCCGTAGTCGAACTTGGTCACGATGACATAGTCGCCCTCGTATAGGTTGGGCTCTTCCGACGCCGAGGGAATGGTGAAGGGCTGGAACAGCAGCACCCTCAGGAACAGCGCGATCAGCAGGGCCACCGCGACGGTCTTGATGATCTCGATCGTCTCGTTGCGGTCGCCCGGAGGCGGAAGGGTCGTCTCGGTCATGGGGAATCCGGATGAACGTTCGGCCGGGACATACCGCAAACCGGACCGCCCGTGGGTGAAAACTTGACAAGGCCTAGGCTTCGGGCAGGGCCTCGATGATGACGAAGGCCTGGGCGTAGGGATGGTCGTCGGTCATGGACAGGTGGATCACCGCCCTGTGTCCGGCAGGCGTCATCTCCGCCAGCCGGGTGGCCGCGCCGCCGGTGAGGGCCAGGGTCGGCTGGCCGGAGCGCAGGTTCACCACCCCCATGTCGCGCCAGAACACCCCTCGCCTCAGGCCTGTGCCCAGGGCCTTGGCGCAGGCCTCCTTGGCGGCGAAGCGCTTGGCGTAGCTGGCCGCGGCGTCGGGCTTGGCCTCGGAGCGGCGTCGCTCGATCTCGGTGAAGCAGCGATTTCGGAACCGGTCGCCGAAGCGATCCAGGCTGACCTGGATGCGTCGGATGTCGCTGAGGTCCGAGCCGATCCCCAGGATCACACCGAGGCCTCTGCCCGGGCTTCGTCCATCAGAAGCCGCATCCGGCGGATGGCCTGCGCCAAACCGATGAAGACGGCCTCGCCCACCAGGAAATGGCCGATGTTGAGCTCTGCGACCTGGGGAATGGCGGCGATCGGTTTGACCGTCTCGAAGTCGATGCCGTGACCAGCGTGGACCTCCAGGCCCATGCGCGTCGCTTCGAAGGCGGCGAGCTTCAACCGCTCCAGCAAGGCCGGCGCCTCGAGCGACCGTTCGCGCACTGCGTCGCAATAGGCGCCGGTGTGAAGCTCCACCACCTGGGCGCCGGCGCGTCGGGCGGCGGCGGCCTGGGCTGGATCGGCGTCGATGAAGCAGGAGACGCGGATGCCCTCGCCAGCCAGGCGCTGGACCACCGGAGCGATCCGGTCGAACCCGCCCAGAAGGTCAAGGCCGCCCTCGGTCGTCACTTCATCCCGCCGTTCCGGCACCAGGCAGGCCGCATGCGGCAGGTTCCGCAGCGCAATGGCTTCCATTTCGGCAGTGACCGCCATCTCGAAGTTCAGCGGCACACCCCGCTTGCGGGTGATGTCCGTGAGGGCCTCGATATCGGCGTCTGAGATATGCCGGCGATCCTCGCGCAGATGGGCGGTGATCCCGTCGCAACCTGCGGACATGGCAAGCTCGGCGGCGCGCACCGGACTTGGATAATCGACCCCGCGGGCATTCCGCAGTGTGGCGACATGGTCGATGTTCACGCCGAGACGGAGACGGCTCATTTCGAGAGCCGCCGGCTACCCGGGTCCTCGACGGGGATGGCCGCCAGCTCCGGGGGCAACTGGTCGGCGGGATAGGCGGGCACATCAAGCTGGGCCAGGGAGACCAGCGGCGCGCCCGGATCGGCCCGGCCGCCGGACCGGTCGACGATGCAGGCCGCCACCACGACATTCCCGCCGGCCTTGCGGATCGCCTCGACGCACTCGCGGGACGACAGGCCGGTGGTCACGATGTCCTCGACCATGGCCACCCGGGCCCCCTCCGGGATCTCGAAGGCCCGGCGGAGGCGGAACTCGCCCCCTTCCCGCTCGACATAGACTGACGGCACGCCGAGGTGACGGGCGGTTTCGTAGCCGGGAATAATGCCGCCCACCGCAGGCGAGACACAGATGTCCACGTCGCCAACCGCCGCGCGGATCTTTGCGGCGAGGGCGCTGCAGAGGCGCTCGGTCCTGTCCGGGTGCTGGAAGACCAGGTTCTTCTGCAGGAACACCCCCGAGTGGAGACCGCTCGACAGCACAAAGTGGCCTTCGCGCAGGGCGCCGGCGGCGCGGAACTCGTCGAGGACCTGATCGGTGTTCATGGGGCGCTCCTTGCGCGCCCGGATTAGCCCACGGCGCCGGTCCTGTCACGCCGCAGGCGAAAGGCCGGGAGGGTGTTCAGAGCCAGCCCCCCAATGACCAGGGCGGCGGCCGCAAGCTTCCAGGGCGGGAGGGGCTCGCCCAGCGCGAGAGCCGAGGCGGTCAGGCCAAAGACGGGCACCAGCAAGGCCCAGGGAGAGACCACGGCGGCGGGATGTCGGGCCAGGAGCCAGCCCCAGGCGGCATAGCCGAACAGGGTGTTGCCGAAGGACTGGTAGAGCAACTCCGCCCAGACCACCGGGGTCATGGTGGACACGGCCGAGACCATGGCGGGCGCCCCCTCGAACACGAGAGCCAGGACGAGAAGCGGTGGGACGGAGAACAGGCTGGCCCAGACCACGAAGGCCAGGCTGGGCGCCTCGGGGGTTGCCCTCTGCACCATGTTTCCCAGCGCCCAGCTGAGGGCGGCGACAAGGACGAGGGCGAGGCCCAGGGATGTCGTCACGGCGTCGACATGCAGCAGGATCACCCCAAGTCCCGCCGCCGCCAGCACAAGCGCCAGGCCCTGACGCAGGCTTAGCTTCTCGCCCTTCAGCCAGATGGCGAGGCCGATGGTGAAGAAGACCTGGCTCTGCACCACCAGCGAGGCCAGCCCCGGAGAGATCTGGCCGTCCATGGCAAAGTAGAGCACCCCGAACTGACCCACCCCGATGAGGACACCGTAGGCGGCCAGGTTGCGCCAGGGGACCTGCGGTCGCTTCAGGAAGAAGGCCGCTGGCAGAAAGGCGAACAGGAAGCGCAGGGTCGCGAAAGTGAAGGGCGGAAGATGCGCCAGGGCTGACTTGATGACGGCGAAGTTGGTTCCCCAGACCGCCACGACGGCGAGGGCGAGGAGGGCGTGACGCCAGGACAGTGAAGTCATGTGGCGCCCTCCATGCGCTCCGGCCGAGAAAGCGGCTTTCCTCCGGCTTTGCAAGCCTCGCGCTTGAGGGCAAGGTGCGCCGCCGTCTGAGGGAGGACCGCATGAGCCTGACCATCCGCAAGGTCGCCGGGGCGCTGGGCGCCGAGATCTCGGGCGTCGACCTGTCCGCCGACCTGTCCGACGGCCTGATCGCGGAGATCAGGGCCGCACTGGTCGAGCACCAGGTCATCTTCTTTCGTGACCAGCGCCTGACGCCTGAACGCCAGGTCGCCTTTGGCCGGCGCTTCGGGCCGCTGAACATCCACCCCTATGTGAAGGGGATGGAGAGCCATCCGGAGGTGATGGAGGTCATCAAGGAGCCTGCCGACAAAACCAACTTCGGAGGCGGCTGGCATTCGGACATGTCGTTCCTGGAGCGTCCCGCCATCGGCTCCATCCTGTACGCTGTGGAGCTGCCGGATTGGGGCGGGGACACCCTGTTTTCGAGCCAGGTCGCCGCCTATGAGGCCCTGTCGCCCGGAATGAAGGCCACGCTGGAGGGGCTCCGGGCGGTGCACTCGGCGGGCCGGGAGTACTCCCCCCAGGGTCACTCCGCCCAGAAGCGCGCCTCCATGAGCGTCACGGAGGCCGAGGGCGCCGTCGGCGAGTACGTCCACCCTGTCGTCCTGGTCCACCCGGAGTCCGGCCGGAAGGCGCTGTACGTGAATCCCGCCTTTACGATGCGCTTTGAGGGCTGGACGAAGCGGGAATCCCGCCCCCTTCTCGACTTCCTCTTCGAGCACTGCCGCTACGAGGGCTATACCTGCCGCTTCAACTGGCGGCCGGGCTCGGTGGCCTTCTGGGACAACCGGCAGGTCTGGCATTTCGCCCTCAACGACTATCCCGGCCAGCGGCGGCATATGCGCCGGGTCACGGTCGACCCGGCCTGAGACGCGGCGTCAGCTGGCGCGCTTGGAGCGTTCGACGGTCTCGATCGCCGGATTGGCCCGCAGGGCCGCGGCGATGTTGGTCAGGTGGCGGGCGTCCTTGACCTCGATGTCGAAGTCGACGTCGAAGAAGTCCGTCATCCGGCGGTGCATGCGCAGGTTCACGATGTTGCCGCCCGCCTCGCCGATGGTGGTGCAGGCCTGTCCCAACACACCGGGGGCGTTACGAATGGTGGCGGTCAGGCGGGACTGGGTCAGGGTGTCGCGCTCGGCCTCGGGGGTCCACTGCAGGTCCCGCCAGAGGTCTTCCTTCTCCTCGAAGGCCGCCAGTTCG
The DNA here is from genome assembly GCA_020401865.1 of Phenylobacterium sp. Classification (GTDB taxonomy): domain Bacteria; phylum Pseudomonadota; class Alphaproteobacteria; order Caulobacterales; family Caulobacteraceae; genus Phenylobacterium. The sequence goes on from JADCAS010000018.1 coordinate 30,181, forward strand.
GCGCAGTCGATGGTGTGGACCGTCAGGCCCTGCCCGTCGCCCTCGAGGATGCCCACAATGCGGTCGCCGGGGACGGGGGTGCAGCAGGGCCCGAAGTGAAGGCTGACCCCGGGGGTCAGGCCGCTGCCGCGGACATAGAGCCGGGCGCCGGCTCCGCCTTCGATCCGCCGGACGGCCACCGCCGCCTCCCGGGCGGAGGCTTCGAGCCGGGGGAAGAGAATGTCCAGGACCTCCGCCGGCGCGACCCGCCCTCGCCCGACGCGCTCGAAGAGGTCATCCTCGGAGGCGACCGCGAGACGCTCCAGGGCGGGCGTCAGCGACACCTCGCTCCGGGACTTCCCGGCCCGGCTGAAAGTCTGGTCCAGAGCGGCGCGGCCCAGGCGAGTGAACTCTTCCTTCTCGGTCTGGCGGATGTGCCGCCGGATCGCCGACCGGGCGCGACCGGTGACCGTCAGCGAACGCCAGTCGGCGGGAACCACGGGCTTGGGCCCGCGCACCACCTCCACCACGTCCCCGTTCTGGAGGGGCGTACGCAGGGGCCTGGGTTCGCCGTTGATCTTCACTCCGATGCAGGTGTCGCCAATGTCTGTATGCAGGGCGTAGGCGAAGTCGAGGGGCAGGCCGCCCCGCGGCAAGCTGACCAGCCGGCCCTTCGGCGTGAAGACGAAGGTCTGGTCGAGGTACATCTCGAGCTTGGCGTGCTCCACCAGTTCCTCGACGTCCCCGCCATGCTCCAGCACTTGAACGAGGTGCCTCAGGTTCACGAGGGGATCGCGGCCCCCCTGCTCGGCCTGATGTTCGGCATCAAAGCCGTAGGAGGCGTCCTTGTAGCGCCAGTGGGCGGCCACCCCCTCCTCAGCGATCCGATCCATGGATTCCGTCCGGATCTGCATCTCGATACGCATGCCCCGCGGGCCCACCACCGTCGTGTGCAAGGAGCGGTAGTTGTTCCGCTTGGGGGTCGAGATGTAGTCCTTGAAGCGGTCGGGGACGGAGGGCCAGGCCCTGTGGGCGACGCCCAGGGCGCGATAGCAGTCCTCCTCGGTGTCGACGATCACCCGGAAGGCGTAGATGTCCGACAGCTGGGAAAAGCCGATCGACTTGCGCTGCAGCTTCCGCCAGATCGAGTAGGGGTTCTTCTCTCGTCCCAGGACGCGGCTGGGCACGCCGGCAGCCTCCAGCCGGCTGACGATTTCCTGGGAAACCAGGGCCACCGCCCCGCCCTGCTCGTTCCGGAGCGCCGCAAGTCTCCGGATAATGGCGTCCCGGGCCAGAGGGTTGAGGTGGGTGAAGGCCAGCTCTTCCAGCTCGGTGCAGATCCGGTGGACCCCGATGGACCGGGCGAGCGGGGCGTAGATGTCTAGCGTCTCGCGCGCGATCCGTTCGCGCTTGGCGGGCGCCTTGATATGCTGAAGGGTGCGCATGTTGTGCAGCCGGTCGGCCAGCTTGACCAGCAGGACCCGCACATCCTTCGAGATGGCGAGGATGAACTTCCGAAGGTTCTCGGCCTGCCGGGTGTGCTCGCTGTTCAGCTCCAGCTTGGTGAGCTTGGTGACCCCTTCCACCAGTTCGGCGATCTCCTCGCCGAACAGGCGACCGATCTCGGCGGAGGTGGCCTCGGTATCCTCGACGGTGTCATGCAGAAGGGCGGTAATGATGGTCGCCGCGTCCATCCGGTATTCGGTGAGGATTCCCGCCACCTGGATCAGATGGGCGAAGTAGGGGTCGCCCGAGGCGCGCTTCTGAGAGCCGTGCATGCGCATGGCGTAGACATAGGCGCGGTTGAGGATGGCCTCGTCGGCGCTCGGGTCGTAGGAGCGGACTTTGTCGATCAGCTCATACTGCCGCAGCATGGCGCGGCGGGGCGCCGGCTCTGCGGGTGATGGGGCAAGTGCACCCCCTGCCTGCGGGGCCGGGGTCTCGAAGACCGGGGCCTGCACCGCAGGCGATCCTTCCGCTGGCGCGTCGGGGCTCAGTAGCGCTCTTCCTGACCGCCGTCGCGGTCGCTCTGCAGGGCGCGAACCAGCTCAAGTTCGCTCATCTGCATGTGGGTCGGATCGGCCAACAGGGCGAGGGTCTCAGCCTCTTCCTCCGCCTCGGAGCGCTCGTCCACCCGCTGCAGGGTGCTGATGAGGCCTTCCTTAAGCTCTTCCGGATCGACCATGTCCTCGGCCAGTTCACGAAGCGCTACGACGGGGTTCTTGTCGTTGTCGCGGTCCACCAGGAGGGGAGATCCCGACGAAATGCCCCGCGCCCGATGGGCCGCCAGCAGCACGAGGCTGAAACGGTTCGGGACTCTCTGGATGCAGTCTTCGACGGTGACGCGGGCCATGGCTACCTCGACAGGCGAAAGGAACCGTTCCTCATAGAGCCTCGGTGGCGATTGTGCAACGCCGCATGGACTGTACCGGCAGGTTCAGCGGCGCTCGAGAATCGTTCGGGTGATCTCTTCCATGGTGTTGAACAGGAAGGTCGGACGGTGCGCCTTCAGGATCTCCGGGCGCGCATAACCCCATGTCACCGCCCCGGAATCGATCCCGGTGCGGGAGGCGGCCTCAATGTCCCGGGTTTCATCGCCGATCGAAAGGACCTCGCCATGCCGGGCGCCGACCTTACGGATCACCTTGCGGAACTGCGGGGACTTGCCGAACATTGAGGCGCCGCAGGCGAAATGGTCGATACAGGCCGCCAGCTCGGGTCCCAGGATCTTGCGGACATTGGCTTCGGAGTTGGAACTGACCAGGGCGAGGACAACCCCGGCTGCATGCAGCCGCCGGATAAGGTCCGGGGATTCCGGGAACAACGGAATCTCCGAGGTGTTCTCCGATACCAGACGGCGGGTGTGCCTCGCGATGAAGGGCATCTTCCAGGCGGGCACACGCATGTACGCCACCACCTCACGGCTTGACCGCCCCCGCAGCATGGCGACTTCATCGTCGCTGATCTGCCGGAAACGAAACCGGCGCGCGACCTCGTTTGTCATGCTGATGAACCAGTCGGCGCTGTCCGCCAAGGTTCCATCGAAGTCAAAGATGACGAGCCGATAGGCCAACCGGTTCCCCCCGGGCGACGATGGGGCGTCCCCCGCTCCCTCTTCCAATTGAGACTCCTGCACGATCGAAGCGCCCTGCGCCAGTCCCCTGGACAGACGGGTCATGGCGTCGGCCTCGCGTCACGCCCGACGACGGCCTCCGCGGCGAGGGAGGCGGCGGTGCGGCCCAGCCGCGGATGGCGCCAGTCCGGTGCGATCTCGGCGAGGGGGCCCATGACGAAACGCCGGTCGTGGGCCCGGGGGTGCGGCAGGGTAAGGTCGGGAGAGTCCAGGATGCATCCTCCATGATCGATCAGGTCAAGATCTAGGGTTCGGTCGGCGTTCCGTGCGGCGCGACGCCGGCCGAACCGGGACTCGATCTCCAGCAGCCGCCCAATCATGGCGCCGGGGTCCATCGTCGCCTCGACAATGGCGACCCCGTTGCGATACTCATTGGCGGACGGGTCGGGCCAGGCGGAGGACCTCCACCAGCACGACCGGCGCAAGATCGGCAATCCTGCCTCCGAAAAGAAAGAGAGAGCGGCCTCGAGCAAATCCACCGGCGACGCATGGTCGCCGGGAAGATTGGACCCCAGCGCGACAACCGCCCGGACGGGCCGCCTCGCGCCGACGCCGGACTCCGGAAAACCCTGACTCAATGACCTTCTACCCTACCGACCGGCTGGCGCTCTTCATTGACGGGGCCAACCTCTATTCCGCCGCCAAGGGACTTGGCTTCGATATCGACTATCGCAAGCTCCTCGACGAGTTCCGCAAGCGCGGGGTGCTTGTCAGGGCCTACTACTACACCGCGCTGGTCGAGGATCAGGAGTACTCCCCGATCCGACCCCTCGTGGACTGGCTGGATTACAACGGCTTCCGCCTGGTCACCAAGCCTGCTCGTGAATTCACCGACTCCCAGGGACGCAAGCGCTGGCGCGGCGACATGGACGTCGAGATCGCCGTCGACATGATGGAGATGAGCGCCCATGCCGACCATATGGTGTTGTTTTCCGGCGATGGTGACTTCCGGGTGCTGCTTGAGGCTGTCCAGCGTCGCGGCGCCCGGGTGACCGTGGTCTCCACGGTCAAGTCGCAGCCGCCCATGGCCTCCGACGACCTCCGCCGGCAGGCGGACTCCTTCATCGACCTCGCTGACCTCGCCGACATCATCGGCCGCCCGTCCCGCCTGCCGCGCTTCCTGCAGGAAAACCGGATAGGCGCCGACCGCGATGCCGAGGACACCTGACCTTGCCGGCGACCGCCCCGGCGGCGAATCCTGAACCCGGCCGGGACTGCGACCTGTGTCCGCGCCTGGTCGCCTACCGGAAGGAGAACCGGATTCGGAACCCGGACTGGTGGAACGGTCCTGCACCCTCCTTCGGTGATGACCAGGCCCGGCTTCTCGTCCTGGGCCTGGCGCCCGGCCGAACCGGGGCCAACCGGACGGGGCGTCCCTTCACCGGCGACCACGCCGGGGTGATGCTTTTCGAAACCCTCCTGAAGACCGGCTTCGCCAGGGGCAGATACGACGCCAGGCCCGACGACGGCCTCTCCCTCGTCGACTGCATGATCTCGAACGCGGTGCGCTGCGCCCCGCCCGGAAACCGCCCGGAGACCTCAGAAGAGGCCGCATGCCGGCCCTTCCTCCTGGCCCGGCTGGCCGCCCTGCCCCGGCTCGAGGTGGTGGTCACCCTGGGGGACGTCGCCCGCCGTAATCTCCTGAAGGCCCTGGGCCTGCCGGCCTCCGCAGGGGTCTCGGGCCATGGCGCAGAGTTCACCGCTGGTCCCTACCGGGTGCTGAACAGCTACCATTGCTCACGCCTCAACACGAACACGGGCCGCCTGACTCCGGCGATGTTCGAAGACATCTTCCGACACGCCCGGACCCTGCTGGACGGCTGACAAGGGTCGCTTCCGGCCGTATTCAGGGATCACCCTCCACATCCGCCGGAGCTTTCATGCGCGCCCTTGCCCTTGCCGCCGTCCTCCTCCTCGCCCTTCCCGCCGTCGCCGCGCCGCCGGGACCCGCCGACCGCGACCGGGCGCTGGAGATTCTCAAGACCAGCATCAGCCACCGCACCACGGCCAGCGCCGGCCAGGAGCCCATGCTGGCCTACGCCGGCTGGATAAGGAGCGTCCTCGTCGGAGCGGGCTACCGCCCCGAGGACATCGCCGTGGAACCTGTGGCCGGGACCGCCATCCTCATCGCCCGGCTGCCCGGGCGCGATCCCGCCCGAAAGCCCCTGGTCATCTCCGGACACATGGACGTCATCGAGGCCCGCGCCGAGGACTGGACGCGCGACCCCTTCACCCCGGTGGTTGAGAACGGCTATGTTTTCGGTCGCGGAGCGACGGACAACAAGTTCGACATCTCCATTGTCGTGACCACCCTGGCCCGGCTGAGGGCCGAGAACTGGCGACCGAACCGGGACGTCATCCTTGCCTTGTCCGGGGACGAAGAGACCCAGATGCGCAGCAGCGCCTTCCTCGCCCAGCGATTGAAGCACGCGGACCTGGTCCTGAACTCGGACGCCGGCGGCGGCGACCTCGATCCCGCTGGCAAGGCCCTGTCCTACGGCATCCAGGGCGCTGAGAAGACCTATGCGGATTTCACCTTGAGGGCCACCGATCCGGGCGGCCATTCCAGCCGTCCGACCCCGGGCAATCCCATCTATATCCTGGCCCGGGCGCTGGAGCGCCTGGAGGCCTATCGCTTCCCTGTCCAGTCGAACGAGATCACCCGCGCCTCGCTGGCGGCCAGCGGCCGGAAGATGGAGGGCCCGATGGGCGAGGCCCTGCGCCGCTTCGCCGCCGACCCCTCGGATGCCGAGGCCGCTGAACGCCTGTCCTCGAGCACCACCTGGGCGCCGTATCTGCGGACCACCTGCGTGGCCACGATGGTCAGTGGCGGCCACGCGACCAACGCTTTGCCGCAACGGGCCGAAGCCACCGTCAACTGCCGGATCTTCCCCGGCGTGTCTTCGGAAGCGGTCCGCAAGACCCTGATCGAGGTCCTGGCCGAGTCGACCCTCTCGGTCACCCGAAACGACGACGGTTCCATCGACAGTCCGCCCTCGCCGCTACGGCCGGATGTCGTCAAGGCTGTGACGCGGGCGGTGCATGCGGTCCACCCGGGTCTGGAAATCGTGCCGGCCCAGTCGGCGGGCGCGACCGACAGCATGCATTACCGCGCGGCGGGGGTGCCGAGCTACGGCGTCTCCGGACTGTTCGCCAAAGCGGGCGACACCTATGCCCACGGCCTGAATGAGCGGGCGCCCCTCGCCGCCATCCCGGGGGCGCTGGTTCACTGGGACTCCCTGATCCGCGACCTCGGCCGGTAGCCTCTGGCGCAACCGGCGTGTTCGGTCCTAACCTGACGTCGGGGGGCGTCCCTCGACGGGAGGTCGGGATGAACGAGACGGGTTGCTGTGGGCCGACCCCGGCCGTCGGCGCCGGAGCCCGGGAGGACCAGGCCCCCGCGATGTCCTCAGCGCCCGGCCGACCTGCGGACCTCGAGCTGATCTCCCTGACGGGCGGTGACTTCTTCATGGGCAGCGACGCCGGCGAAGGCGAGCCCGCCGATGGGGAGGGACCGGCGCGCCCGGTCTGGCTGTCGCCGTTCCGCATCGCACGCACCGCCGTCACCAACCGCCAGTTCGCCGACTTTGTGGAGGACACGGGCTATGTCACCTATGCCGAGGAAGTCGGCTCCAGCTTCGTCTTCGCAGGCCTGTTGCCCGACGACTTCCCGCCCACCCGGGGCCTTCTCGATGCGCCCTGGTGGCGCGAGACGCCGGGGGCCTGCTGGCGTCGGCCCGAGGGGACGGGATCGGACTGGCGCAGGCGCGGTGATCATCCGGTGGTCCATGTGAGCTGGCGCGACGCCCTCGCCTTCTGCCACTGGGCCGACCTGCGCCTGCCGACAGAGGCGCAGTGGGAGTACGCCGCCCGCGGGGGGCTTGAGGGCCGCCGCTACCCCTGGGGCGACGACCTGACACCCGGCGGCGAGCATCTCTGTAATGTCTGGCAGGGGCGATTCCCCGCGCACAATGACTGTGCAGACGGCTATGCCGGAACCGCGCCGGCGGACGCCTATCCGCCGAACGGCTTCGGCCTGCACAATGCCTGCGGCAATGTCTGGGAGTGGTGCGCTGACCGGTTCAGCGTCACCCATCCCTCCGGACCCCTGCGCGATCCCGCGGGCCCCGCCGTGGGCGAGCGGCGGGTAATCCGCGGCGGCAGCTACCTGTGCCACGAGAGCTACTGCTTTCGCTTCCGCGTGGCGGCGCGGAGCGCAAACCTTCCCGACGCCACCGCCGGGCACATGGGCTTCCGCTGCGCCGCAGAGGCCCTGCAGGACTCCCCTGCCCGCGATCCCTCCCGAAAGGACACCCCATGAGCCAGACGCCCAACCGCAATGGCCTCGGTCTCACCGCCAGCGAGTCCCGGCCATACTGGCCCGAGCCGGCCAAGGCCCCGCCGGGCGCGCCCAATGTGGTCTGCATCGTCTTCGACGATCTCGGTTTCGCCGACCTGGGCTGTTACGGCTCGGAGATCGCCACGCCGAACATCGACGCCCTGGCCGCCGGCGGCCTGCGCTACACCAACTTCCACACCACCGCCCTGTGCTCGCCGACCCGCGCCGCCCTGCTGACGGGACGGAACCACCATTCGGTCGGTATGGGCGGGCTGGCCGACTGGGACCTGGGATTCCCGGGCATGCGCGGCCGCATCGCCCGCAGCGCCGGCACCCTGGCCGAGATGCTGCGGCCCGCCGGCTACAACACCTTCGCCACCGGCAAGTGGCACCTGACGCCCACCTTCGAGACCTCCCAGGCCGGGCCCTTCGACCAGTGGCCCCTGCAGCGCGGCTTCGACCGGTACTACGGCTTCCTCGAGGGCGAGACCAGCCAGTGGCACCCGGAGCTGGTGCTCGACAACCATCACATCGAGGCGCCCGACCACGAGGGCTATCACCTCTCGGAAGACATCGTCGACCAGTCCATCGGCTTCATCCGCGCCCAGCGCGCCATCACGCCCGAGAAGCCCTTCTTCCTCTACATGTGCCTCGGCGCCCAGCATGCCCCGCACCACGCGCCGAAGGCCTTCATCGACCGCTACGAGTCCGTCTTCGCCAAGGGCTGGGACGCCACCCGCGCCGACCGCCTGGCCCGCCAGAAGGCCCTGGGCCTCGTGCCGGCCGATACCGTCCTGCCGGATCGCAATCCGGGGGTGAAGCCCTGGGACGCCCTGAGCGACGACGAACGGCGGCTGGCCGTCCGGCTCCAGGCCGCCTTCGCCGGCATGCTCGACCACGCCGACCTGCAGGTGGGCCGGCTGGTGAACTGGCTGCGCGAGCAGGGCTGCCTGGAGAACACCCTGATCACCCTGATCTCGGACAACGGCGCCAGCCAGGAGGGCTCGCCCTTCGGCACGGTCAACGCCCTTCGCTACTTCAACGGCGTCCGGGACACCCTGGCCGAGAACCTCGAGCATATTGATGCGATCGGCGAGGCCCACCTGAACAACAACTACCCGCTGGGCTGGGCCATGGCCGGCAATACCCCGCTCAAGCGTTACAAGCAGAACACCCACGGCGGCGGGATCCGCGACCCGCTGATCGTGCACTGGCCGGCGGGGATCCGGCAGGGCGGCGAGATCCGCCACCAGTTCCACCATGTCTGCGACATCACGCCCACCGTTCTCGAGGTCACGGGCGTGCAGGCGCCGACCGAGATCCATGGCGTGACCCAGCAGCCCATCGAGGGCACGAGCTTCGCCTACACCTTCGGCGATCCGGCCCAGCCCACCCGCAAGCGGACCCAGTACTTCGAGATGCTGGGCCACCGCGGCATCTGGCATGAGGGCTGGAAAGCGGTGACCTGGCACAAGCCCGGGACCGCCTTCGACGCCGACCAGTGGGAGCTCTACCACCTGGACCAGGACTTCAACGAGATGAACGACCTGGCCGGGCAGGAGCCTGCCCGCCTTCAGGCCATGATCGCGCGTTGGTTCTCCGAGGCCGGGGCCTGCAACGTCCTGCCCCTGGACGACACCCTGAACCGCTTCGTCAGCTCCAACCCGCACAGCGTGGCGTCCCGCCGGCGCTGGGTGCTCCAGACCGGCGGCGGGCGCATCCCGCAGGCGGCGGCCCCCGACATCCGCAACCGGTCCTACCGGATCGACGCCCATGTCGAGATCCCGGAGGGCGGCGCCGAGGGCGTTCTGATCGCCCAGGGCGACTGGTGCGGCGGCTACGCCCTCTACCTGAAGGACGGACGGCTCATCCACGACTACAACTTCGTCAACCGGCACTATGTGGCGCGATCGGACCGGCCAGTGCCGTCGGGCCGCCACACCCTCAGCTGGGTGGTGCGCAAGACCGGCGAGTACACCGCCGAGGGCGAGCTGCGGATCGACGATGAACCCTGCGGCTCGGCGGTGCTGCCGCAGACCTACCGCGCCCAGGCCTCGTTCATCGGCATGGAGATCGGCCGGGCGCCCAAACCGGCGGTGTCGGACTTCGTTGCGCCCTTCCCCTTCACCGGCGTCCTCAACCGTGTCGAAGTCGAGCTCGGGGATGACCAGCAGACCGATCCGCAGGCCGGCCTCGAAGCGGCGCTTCGCCGCCAGTAGTCGGCTCAGCCTCCAGGCTGACGTCGGGTAGGGACTGGAAACCCGCCGGGTTTCGGCCCTACACTCCTATCGACGGCAAGCTGGCGACAGGCTGGCGCTCATTTGGGAAGACGAGGACATGCTGGACCTGATCATCCGGGGCGGAACGGTCGTAGACGGAACGGGCGCAGCGCCCGCCGTCGCAGACATCGGGATCCAGGGCGACCGCATCGTCGCCGTGGGCAAGGTGGAGGGTCCGGCCCGGCGCGAGATCGACGCCAAGGGCCTGATCGTCACCCCCGGCTGGGTGGACATCCATACCCACTATGACGGCCAGGCCACCTGGGATGCGGTCATGGCGCCCTCCAGCTGGCATGGCGTCACCACCGCCATCATGGGCAATTGCGGGGTCGGCTTCGCCCCCGTCCGCCCGGGCAGCCAGGACTTCCTGATCGAGCTCATGGAAGGTGTCGAGGACATTCCCGGCGCCGCCCTGGCCGAAGGCATCGACTGGAAGTGGGAGACCTTCCCCGAATACCTCGACGCCCTGGAAGCCAAGCCGCGGGCCATCGACGTGGGCGTCCACGTGCCTCACGGCTCGGTCCGGGCCTATGTCCTCGGGGACCGCTGCAACACCGATTACAAGCCTGACGCCACCGAGATCGCCGAAATGGCCCAGATCGTACACGAGGGCGTCGCCGCCGGCGCCCTGGGCTTCTCCACCTCCCGCACCCTGCTGCACAAGGACGTTCACGGCGTCCACGTGCCCGGCACCTTCGCCGGCTCCGACGAGATGCTGGCCCTGGGCCTGTCCATGAAGGGGCTGACCCACGGCGTCTTCGAAATGGTCTCCGACCACCTGGGCGATGACGACGAATGGGCCTGGGTCAAGGGCTTCGTGGAGGAGACCGGCCTGCCCGTCACCCTCGTGGCCACCTCGGCCGGCGCCTACCAGGGCGACAAGATGTTCAACATCGCCGAGGAGTCCCGCCAGAAGGGCATGGACATCCGCCCGCAGATCGCCGGCCGGCCGACGGGCGTTCTGCACGGCCTGACCTCCAACTTCCACATCTTCCTCGCCAGCCCGACCTGGAAGTCGGAGCTTGAGGCCCTGTCCGTCGAGGAAAAGGTCGCCGCCATGGGCCGGCCGGACATCCGCGCCGCCCTGCTCTCCGAGGACTCGCCCCTGATCCGCGCGGCCACCTCCGCGCCTGTCGGCGGCCAGGTCGCCGGCCTCGATGGCCTCCTCTGGCGCATCTTCCCCCTCGGCGAGCGCCCGAACTACGAGCCCGACCGCGAGGGCAGTGTCGCCGGCATGGCCGAAGCGGCCGGCGTCTCTCCGGTGGAGATGATGTACGACCTCTTGCTCCGCGACGGCGGCAAGGAGCTCTTCTACCAGCCCCTCGGCGGCTACCAGACCTACAACTTCGACTTCTTCCGCAAGAACATGCAGCACCCCAACGTGCTGTTCGGCCTGTCCGACGGCGGGGCCCACTGCGGGGTCATCGCCGACGCCGGCATGCCGACCTTCATCCTGACCCACTGGGCCCGCGACCGGGTCAAGGGCGAGCAGTTCCCCCTGGAGTTCCTGGTCCGCAAGCTGACCAGCGACACCGCCCGGGCCTACGGCCTCAACGACCGCGGCCGGATCGCGCCAGGCCTCCTGGCCGACCTCAACGTCATCGCCTTCGAGTCGCTGCGCCTGTTCCGCCCCGAGGCGATCCACGACCTGCCTGCGGGCGGCCGACGCCTCGTCCAGCGGGCCGAGGGCTATCGCTACACGGTCAAGTCCGGCCAGGTGACCTTCGAGAACGGCCGGCACACCGGCGCCCTTCCCGGCGGCCTGGTCCGGGGCGGCCGCGAGGCGGTGATCCTGCCGCTGGCGGCGGAATAGTCCCGCGCGGCTGGCATCATTCTGTCATCCCGGGGCGCCAGACTTCGCGACCCGGGAATGGAGACAGAGCATGATCCCACGTCAGACCGAGCGCCGGGGGCTGCGTCCCCGCCCATGGGCCTTCCTCGTGGGGCTCTTCTGCCTGATGGGCGTATCCTTCGGCGCCCACGCGGAGCCGGTCGAGATCGATCTCCGCGGCGTGATCACCCAGGCGGATCACGAGACCTATGTCGAGGTCCCCTTCTCCGTCCCGGAGAACACCGAGCGCCTGACCGTGACCTTCGCGTACGACCGGGCGAACAGGACCGTGATCGACCTCGGGATCCGCGACCCGAACGGCTTCCGCGGCTGGAGCGGCGGCAACAGGTCGACCTTCACCCTGGCCTCCAGTGACGCCACCTCCGCCTACATCCCGGGCTTCCTCCCCCCGGGCGAATGGCGACTGATCCTTGGCGTCCCCAACATCCGGAAAGGGACGTCGGCGTCCTGGAGCGCCCGGGTCCGCCTCGACCCGCGGGGGGCGCCGTCTCCGGGATCGGTCTTCCACGAGGGCGCGGTCCGGACAGGGCCCGGCTGGTACCGGGGCGACCTTCACACCCATTCCGGCCACAGTGACGGCAGCTGCGACAGCCTCTCCGGGCGTCGGGTCCCCTGCCCCGTCTTCCGGACGCTGGAGGCGGCCCGGGCGGCGGGCCTCGACTTCATCGCCCTGACCGAACACAACTCGACATCGGTCTATCCCGAGCTGCGGGCCCTGCAGGCCTATTACGACACCCTCCTGGTGCTGCCGGGGCGGGAGATCACGACCTTCCAGGGCCACGCCAACGTCTTCGGCGTGACCAGCCCCCTGCCCTTCCAGCTCGGCTCTGCGCGCGCGCGAACCCTCGACGCCGTGCTCGACGCCGTAGAGGCCGAAGGCGGGCTCCTGTCGATCAATCATCCCGGCATGCCCACTGGAGAAGCATGCATGGGCTGCGGCTGGACCGCGCCCATCCCGGACTGTCGCCGCATCACCGCCGTGGAGATCGCCAACGGCGGCGGCCTGCGCCTGACCGGTTCGGCGGAGGGCCCGCTGTCCGGCCTGCCCTTCTGGGAGAGCCTTCTCGACCGCGGCTGCCGCGTCACCGGCATCGCCGGCAGCGACAACCATGACCCCGATTCAAGGAACGGCGGCCAGCCCCCCGTGGGGCGGCCCGCCACCGTGATCTACGCCGCCGAACTCTCCCAAACCGCGATCCTGGAGGGGCTGAGGCGCGGCCGGGTCTTCGTGGACCTCGGCGCCCCCGCCGGCGCCTCCGTCGATCTCAAGGTCGCGTCCGGCAAGGTGCGGGCGGACATGGGCGAGACCCTCCGGGTCCGGAGCGGCGCCCCTCTGCGCCTGGCGGCGGCTGTTTCCGGCCTTCCCGAGGGAACCGTCGAGTTCGTCGCGGGCGGGGGCGGCAATCCCATCTCCCGCACGCCGGCCCCGATCCGTGGCCTTTCGGAGGTCACGGCTGAACTCCGGCCTGCGCCGGGCCTGAAGTGGGTCCGGGCCGACGTCCGCGGACCCGACGGGCGTCTCCTGCTGATCGGCAACCCGGTCTATCTGCAGAACTGATCCCGGAGCGTCACCGAGTCTTCGCGCGACGGTAAAGGAACTGTGACCCTCAGGTCCTAGCACCCCCATGAGCCGAAGCCGGCCATGTCAATCGATTGGGGGTCATCATGCGTCTGTCCATCACTCTTCTGGGCGGCGTCGCCGCCGTGGCGATCTCCACAGGTGCGTCGCCTTCCCATGCCGCACCCGCCGACCGGGCGGACTCCCAGGTCGATGAACTGATCGTCACGGGTCGCGCCGGGTCCCTCGACCGACGCCGGGTTGAAGCCAGCTACGCCATCACCACCCTGGACGAAGCCGCCCTGCGCCTCCAGGCGCCCATGTCCACGGCGGAAGTGTTCAAGGCCATCCCCGGTTTCTGGGTTGAGGCCTCTGGCGGCGAAGCCTCCAACAATGTGCGGACGCGGGGCATACCCACGGATGGATATTCGTCGGTGACGATCCAGGAGGACGGCCTCACCATCCAGCACGATGGCGGCCTGGGCTGGTTGAACGCCGACCAGTCCTTCCGGCTCGACGAGACCATCGGGCGAGTTGAGGCCGTTCGCGGCGGTCCCGCCTCCATCTTCGCCTCCAACTCCCCAGGCGGCACGGTCAACTTCATCACCCGAAAGGCCGGCGAGACCGCAGAGGGCCTCGTCAAGGCGACCGTCGGCGACTACGGCATGTACCGGGCGGACTTCTGGTACGGCGCACCCCTGGGGGAGGGCTGGGGCCTGACCCTGGGCGGCTTCTACCGCTCGGACGAGGGCGTCCGGAGCCCGGGCTTCACCCAGAACAAGGGCGGGCAGGTCCGGATCGGACTGTCGAAGACGTTCGAGTCCGGCCGCCTCGACGTGAACGTCAAGCATATCGCGGACAACATCGGGTTCCTCCTCCCGGTTCCGCTGACCTTCAATGACAAGCAGGAACCCAAGGGCGTTCCGGGGTTCGACGCCAATTACGGGACCCTGGCCGGCCCGGATAACCGCCTGGTCAGCTTCCGGAACGTGAGCGGTCCCTTCGCCTTCGACCTCGGCAAGGGCACGGACGTGAGCCTGACGGCGATCACGGTCCGGCTGGACCTGGAGGTTGGCGCCGGCTGGCGACTGCAGAACACCGGCCGTTACCGGACCAGCGACATCGTTCGCAACGGGCTCTTCCCGACTGGCAACATCGAGACGGCGACCGGCCGGCTGAACGGCCTTCGCAACGCCGCCCTTGCCGCCTTCCCGGGTGCGGTGGACGTCCAGTACCGCTACGCCACCTCCGGAGCCGCCTTTGACCCCGCGACCGCCAACGGCAACGGCCTGGTGGTCAGCGGAAACCTGCTCAGCGTATCGGTCCCCCTTAACGAGTTCACCAACGATCTCCGGCTCGTTCGGATGTTCGAATTCGCTGGCCAGACCCACGACATCGCCGTCGGCGCCTATGTGTCGGACTACAGCTACGACTACGACCGGTACATGGCGACGTCCAACCTGGAGGTCCGCGACCAGGCCCGCCGCCTCGACATTGTGGCGGTCAACGCCTCCGGCGGGATTGCCGGCCGGGTCACCGAGAACGGCATCCTCCGCTACGGGTCGCTGTTCGATAACGCCGCCATCGACGCCCGGGTCTTCGCATTCTATGCGTCCGATGAGTGGCAGGTGACCCCCCAGCTCCGGATCGACGCGGGCGTTCGCCAGGAGCGGATCGAGTTTTCCGGCTCCGTCGAAGGCAAGCAGACCGTGGACCTGGGTGTCGCCGGCACCCTTGCCGACAACCAGGTGATCACCGGGACGGGCGCCTTCACCCCCATCGATCGCGCTTATTCGGGCCTGAGCTGGACACTCGGCGCCAACTATCAATTCGAAGATCGCCTCGGCGTCTTCGCCCGATACACCGACACAGTGCGCCTCCCCGCGCCATCGGAGTTCCAGGGCAGCCCCGGGGACGCCCTCCGGACGGACATCAAGAAGACCCCGGTCCAGATGATCGAGGCCGGGCTGAAGTGGCGGACGGATGTCTTCGACCTCTACGCCACGGCCTTCCAGACCCGGTTTGAGAACATCCGGTTCAATGACAACGTCTTCAACAGCGCCACCAACAGTTTCACCACCCGCGTCGCCTACGGCTCAACCCGGACCTCCGGCGTTGAGATCGAGGGTGTCCTCAAGCCGATGGCGGGCTGGGATGTCGCCGGCGCTGTGTCCTGGCAGAGCCCTGAGTACGACAGCTTCCGGTTCACCGAGAATGTGGGCGGGGTCCCGACGGTCCGTAATTTCGGCGGAAACCAGCTGATCCGTGTCCCGAAGGTGGGGGTCCGGCTCGTCCCGGCGGTCAATCTCCTGGAGGGCGCGGTCCGGATCGAACTGCCGGTCGAGCACTACAGCAAGCGCTTCGCCGATGTGGCCAACAGCCAGTCCCTGGCCGAGTATACGGTGATCAACCTCAATGCGCGCTGGAATGTCAGCGACCGGATGGCGGTGTCGCTCGCCGGGGTGAACCTGACCAACGTCATCGGCCTGACCGAAGGCAATCCCCGCGCCGGCCAGTTCATCTCCGGCGACGCCGGCGCCCGCTACTACCTGGCCCGGCCCATCCTCGGGACATCCTGGCGCGCAGCCCTCACCTACCGGTTCTGAGGTGCGGGAGGGCGTCTGGTCAGGATGAAGTCTCCCGGGCGTCCCGCCGGGGACCCAGCCCTGCTTACCCAGGGTGCGGCGATGCCTGACGAACCTGCAGCTTGGGTCGTCGCCAGCGCCCGGCGCCGACAAGATTGTTGACGAAAGGGAGGCTCGGGCGAAGCCTCACGGAATGGTCCGAGCCCTCTCTCCGCCCCCCACCCTCCGCTTCGAACTGGACGACCTCTCCCGCCCACCGGTCCGGGACCTGGTGGCACGTCACCTCGCCGGCATGCACGCCCAGAGCCCGCCGGAGAGCGTCCACGCCCTCGCCCTGGAGGGGCTGAAGGCGCCCGCCATCCGGTTCTGGAGCGCCTGGAGCGGCCAGACGCTTGCCGGCATGGGGGCGTTGCGCCGGATCGACGCGGAGAGTGGCGAGATCAAGTCCATGCGGGTGGCGGACGCCTTTCTCGGCCAGGGCGTCGGCCGGGCCATCCTGGATCACATCCTGGCGGAGGCCCGGGGCCTGGGCCTTGCGGCCCTCTGGCTGGAGACCGGCTCGGTGGACGGCTTCATTCCGGCCCGCACCCTCTACCAGAGCGCCGGGTTCACCGCCTGCGGGCCCTTCGACACCTACGGCCCGGATCCCTTCAGCGTCTTCATGACCCTCAAGCTCTGAGGCTCATCGCCCGCTCAGGACTTCGGCCTGAGGCCGAGCCGGTCGGCGATCACCCCGTCGATCAGGCGCTTCGGCAAAAGCCGCGGCAGCCACCAGTTCACCAGCGGCTGCGGCACGGGCGCATAGCGGGGCTTCGGACGGGCGGCGGTGAGCGCCTCCAGCACCACATCGGCGACGACGGAGGCCTCCAGCCCCTCCTCATCCATCGCCGCGAGGCTCTCCTCCAGCCGGGCGAGCGGGGCGGCCCAGCCCGTGCCTTCATAGCGCGACCGGTCGACGGCGGCGCCCTTGTCCCAGATCGGCGTCTTCACCGCGCCGGGCCCGACCACGATCACATCGACGCCCGTGAGCATGAGTTCGCGGCGCAGGCTTTCGGAATAGCCTTCCAGCCCATGCTTGGACGCGGCGTAGGCGGCGGTGAAGGGATAGCCGAACTTGCCCGACACCGAGGTGATGTTGACGATCCGGCCCTTGGGGCCCGCCGCGCCCGGCACGGCGCCGAGCAGGGGGCCGAAGGCCTGCACCGCCCGCATGGCGCCGACCAGATTGGTGTCGATCACGCGCTGGATCTCGTCGAGGGGCTGGCTCAATGCAGGACCCGGCAAGGCGACGCCGGCGTTGTTCACCAGGCCGCCCAGACGGCTCCCCGCAAGACGGGCCTCGATCTCGGCCGCAGCGCGGGCCAGGCTCGCGGCGTCCGTCACATCCGCCAGCACCGGCTCGACAAGCGCGCCGAAGGCCTCCGTCAGGGAGAGGGCGTCGGCCTCCTTGCGCACGGTCGGGAAGGTCCGCACGCCGGCCTTCGCCAGCCGCTCGACGCAGGCCCGTCCGATGCCGCTCGAGGCGCCCGTCACCACCACCGGTCCGATCACGCTCATGCTCCTTCACCGCAGCGATCATTTCAGGCGGCCGGGGCCGCCTTGGCGCTCGCGCGCATCAGTCCGCCGACGCGTTCCGAGCGCTCGCCGTATTGAGACGTCGTCAGGCCCGCCGGATCTCGAACCGGACCGAGCCGAGCGGCAGCCCGTTCCAGGACACGACCGCCTCGTTCACGATCACGTCGGGGCCTGTCCGATAGATCAGATCGCGAAAGCCCAGGCGGGTCACGCTGCCGCGCGAACTTACATCGGCCAGATACTCCAGCCGGATCAGCCCGTTGTCTTCCGTCACGGCGGCCACGCCGACCGTATCTTCCCGCCTGCCCGTCCAGCGACCCGGCCCGGCCCGGTCAAACACCCAGGTCAGCCGGTTCGTCTCGCCATCCTCGTAGAAGAAGTCCTCCACCACGGTCAGGCGGTCGCCTTCCAGACGCCCGTCAAGGTCGGCGCGGAAGCGGCGATTGACCCGCGCAATGGGAAAGCTGAACACCCCCTCGCCCACCGTGCGCCCCAGGAAGGCCTCTTCCAGGGTCAGGGCGGCGGGCCGGGTCCGCGGCGCGGGCGGGCGGGTGGCGCATCCGGCGACCATCGCACCCGCGGTCAGGACCAGCGCACCGCGACGCGTCGTCCTCGATGTCTCGATCATGGGCTTTCTCCTCGGGGGAAATTTAGACGAAACTCGCCTGAGAGAACAGGGGTAAGAAACGGTGGCGGGGGGTTCAGCCCCCGGGGGGCGAATGACGCCTTAAGGACCTGCCCGCAGGCCCGCCTCTGGGACAGGCTGCACTGCGCCATCAGACAAAGTCCGGATTGCCGTTCCCGCAGCACCCCTACGGTCTTCGCTCAGCTGAACCGCTTTGCTTCGGTCCGTCCTGAAGACGATGCCGTGAGGCGCCGCCGTCGTCCCATCCAGGCCACGGAAGTTACGGTGAGTTTCGCTGTTTACCGATAGCGCGTAGGTCACGTCAGGTTGAAGCGACAGGGGTAACTCGAACGTCCGCCCATCCGCCGAAAATCGTGGCGGGCCAGCCACAGGCGGCGGCGCCCCGCCTGGCGCGTTTGTTATCGAGTAGCTGTCCTGTCGCATGGGTCTGTCGAACTCGACCCGCAAAATCGTCGGCCCCGGCGGGACCAGAGACCCGCTCGACGGCGAGGTGCTGACCACGCAGGCGGTCTTCGCTCCAGCGCAAGGACCCTGCGCCTCCGCAGATGAGGGCGCGCCGGACAGCGCTGCAACGAGGACAAGGCTGGCAAGGGCCCCGCCCATGGCGGTCGGCCGGGCGCCCGGGCGGGTGGCGCAGCCTGCGACCATCGCACCCGCGGTCAGGACCAGCGCACCGCGACGCATCGCACTCGATGTCTCGGTCATGGGCTTTCTCCTCGGGGGAAATTTAGACGAAACTCGCCTGAGGGAACAGGGGTAAGAAACGGTGGCGGCGGGTTCAGCCCCCGGCGGCCAAAGCCCCGCCTCCGTGTTCCATGTGATTTTTCATGGGCCCGGGCAAGACCTTGCAAATCCAAGCCAGTAAAGATGCTGACGCGGGATCCTCCCAATCCGAGATCAAACCCATGGTCCATGTTTCCCACGAAAGCGTCGCTGAAACAGAAACCCGGCTGCTGCGGGTCATGAAGCAAGCTCGCCTGAAGGTCTATTCTGACGTCTATGGCTTCGAGGAGTTCCCGCTCGACGCCTTTGCGGCGCGCGCTCGGAGCGATGCGCTCGCGCTCGTGCGCGATGATGCGGTCTGGAGCCAGCTGGCGCCCGCCGACGGCCCCGGCGAACGGTTCATGATCTTCCGGTTTCATTTTCCGGAAGGCATCGACAACAGCGGCTTTGTGGGCTGGCTGGCGAGCCGCCTGAAGCTCGAGTTCGGCACGGGTGTGTTCGTGACCTGCGGGCAGAACAGCGGCGACGGCGGCATCTTCGATTATTGGGGTGTTCCGGAAATGCTGGGCGACGTCGTCATCGCCTATGTCCGCAAACTGTGCGCCAACGACCCGGATCTCGCGCAGGGGCTGCCCTGACCTCCGTTTCTCATCCAGCGATGACGGAAGACCTAGGTTGATCTGAGCCGTGATCGGCTGGTGTTGCAAGAGGTTGGCGCGCAGCCGGCATGCGCCGGAAAGCCACTCTTCGGGCGGCGCGTTAGCGTCGGCAGCTTCTCTGCCGCCGTAAGCTGACCGCGTTGGTCAAGGTGCAGCGACACCTGCCGCCTTTCGCACGGCATTCACCAGCCTGCGATAGGCGTCCTGATTGTTGGTGACGCCGGCGACCGCAATCCCGGTGTCAGGCACATAATAGGCGACGCTGCCCCAGTAGCCGCTGTGCCAGTAGTAATCGCGGGCGTTCGCCCGCCCGACGAAGACGCCAAGGCGATAGCCGTCAGCGCCCTTGTGCGGACCTTGCCGCAACATCTCTTGCAGGGTCCCGGGGCGCTCGAACAGGCGCCCCTCGAACAGCGCGGACGTCAGTATCGCGAGATCCTTGGCAGACATCACGAGGCCGCCTCCGCCATGCAGGTCGACACTGGCGTCAATATCCGTGACCTCCGCATCACCGATGAACTGGCGAGCGCGCCCCGGCGCACGGCGGGGCTTCTCCTCCAGTATCTCCCACCAGGTCGACCGCAACTTCAGGCGATCCAGTTGCAGTTGCGTGCGCACCGCCTTGCCCAGAGACTGGCCAGTGACCCGCTCGATGATGTCGCCAACAAGGATGTAGCCCGTGTCGGAATAGTGGAAGACCGTGCCGGGCGGATCCAGCGGCTTGCCCCACGTCACCGCCAGGCGAACCTGGTCCTCACGGGTCCAGCGCCTGGCCGGCTGCGAGAGCACCAATGGCAGATAACGCTCGTCCTGGGCATGATCATTGATCCCGGCGCTGTGACTGAGCAGGTGCCGCACCGTAATCCGGGCGGTGTCATAGCCGCCGCTTCGCATCAGCTCGTCCAGTCTTGGCGACATGAGCGGCCCGATCGCAGCGTCGAGATCGATGCGACCCTGTTCCCAGAGCCGCAAGACTGTCGCAGCCACGAACGTCTTCGTATTGCTGGCGACACGCACTGGCGTGTCCGGTCCAAGGGCCAAAGTGGCGGCCACGCCGTCCTTCCCGGCTGCCGACACGGCGAACGGCGAAGCCACCCCCTTGCCCGTCACGAACAGGGCCATGGGCCGCGGGTCGGACGCAACCTCTGCCTGCAAGGCGTCCCGACGCAGGGCTTGCGCAAACGCTGGCGCAATAGGCTGCATCGACACGCACAGGGCGATTGGGATGGCCCAAAAAAGCCGACCGATCGAGGCGCTGAACATCTTTGCCGTCAACTTAACCTAGACGTGGGAAACCTTGGCTCGCTCCAGCCGGGCGATGTCGTCGGGGGTCACCTCAGCCCTTATCCCGCAACAGGCGGGCCTTGTCCCTCTGCCAGTCGCGCTCGGCGGAGGTCTCGCGTTTGTCGTGCAGCTTCTTGCCCTTGGCCAGGGCCAGCTCCAGCTTGGCCAGGCCCTTGTCATTCCAGTAGAGCCGGGTCGGGATCAGGGTCCGGCCCTCGCGCTGGACGGCGCCGATCAGCCTGTCCAGCTGCTTGCGGTGCAACAGCAGCTTCCTGTGTCGCCGGGGCTCGTGATTGAAGCGGTTGGCCTGGGCGTAGGGCGGGATGTCGGCGTTGATCAGGTAGATGTCCCGGCCCTCCACCGCCGCATAGGATTCGGCGATGTTGGCCCGCCCGTTGCGCAGGGACTTCACCTCCGTGCCGGTCAGGGCAAGGCCCGCCTCGAAGGTCTCCTCCAGGAAGTAGTCAAAGCGCGCGCGGCGGTTCTCGGCGATCAGCTTGCCCATGGCGTGCGGCGTCAGGCGACGCCGACCTCGGCGAGGGCCGCGTCCACTTCGTGGCGCGAGGCCTCCGAGGCCGGGGTGATGGGCAGGCGCGCGGTCTCTTCGCACAGACCCAGCCGGGACAGGGCGTACTTGGTGGGCGCCGGCGAGGCGTCGGAGAACAGGGCCCTGTGCAGGCGCAGCAGGCCGTCCTGCCACCGGCGCGCGGTTTCCCAGTCGCCCGACAGGGCGGCCTCATGGAAGGCGGAAACCTGGACCGGCGCCACGTTGGCGGACACGGAGATGGAGCCGTGACCGCCGTGGGCCATGTAGCCCAGGGCCGTCGGATCATCCCCCGACAGCATGACCCAGTCGGACCCGCAGGTAATGCGCTGCTGTGTGGCCCGGACAAGGTCGCCCGTGGCGTCCTTGACCCCGACGATGTTCGGCAGCCGGCTCAGCCGGGCCAGGGTGGCGTCGGAAATGTCGACGCTGGTCCGGGCCGGGACATTGTAGACCAGCACAGGCAGCTGGACCGCCGCGTTGATGGCGGCGTAATGGGCGTAGAGCCCTTCCTGGCTGGGGCGGTTGTAATAGGGCGTGACCACCAGGGCGGCGTCGGCGCCGATCTGCTTGGCGTGGCGGACCAGCTCGATGGCCTCGGCGGTGGAGTTGGACCCCGCCCCGGCGATCACGGGAACCCGGCCCGCCGCCGTCTGGACCGCCAGCTCCACCACCCGGCGGTGCTCGTCATGGCTCAGGGTCGCCGTCTCGCCGGTGGTGCCGACGGGGACGAGACCATGTACACCGCCCTCGATCTGGCGCTCGACCAGGCGGATGAAGGCGGCCTCATCGACCTCCCCGTCCCGGAACGGGGTCACGAGGGCCGGAAAGACGCCCCTGAACAAGGGATCGGACATGGGATGCAGAAAACCGTTAGAACGCGGCCGCTGGTTGCGACCTGTGGGCAGGGTCCGACATTATGGCCGACAGCCCCCCCGCCGCAACCGATTGAGTCGGGGTCCCTGAATGCCTGCTGGCGGAGTGTTGATGTTGAAGCGCCGGGCGCGTCGAATCCTGATCACCGGGATGGTCCTGGGCCTCGCCGGCGGCCCCCTCCCGGCGGCCGCCCAGAGTCCTGCGCCGGCGCCGCCGCCCGCTCCGGCCCAGACGCCGCCTCCGGCGCCTTCTCTCCCGGATCCCGCTGTGGCGACGGGAGCGGCGGTCCCGGCGCCGCCGCCTGCCGCGCCCCGGTCCGCCTACATCACCAATGCCGACGCCGACGCCCTGCAGGAGACCCTCGAGGACGCCCGGAGAGCCGACGTCCGGGGCGCCCGTCAGGCCCTGGACCGGATCCAGGACCCCACAGCCCGGAAACTGGGCCTCTGGGCCCTGATGGACACCAACGGCCCCAGTCTGAGCTTCGGTGAACTGGAGCGGTCCCTGCGCGACATGGCCGACTGGCCCCGCCCGGCCCGCCGACGCCTGGCGGCCGAACGGCTCATCGAGACGTCAGGCCTGTCGCCCCGCCAGGTCATCGCCTGGTTCGCCAAGGATCCGCCCTCCACCGCCGAGGGCGCCATGGCCCTGGCGTCAGCCCTGCGCGCCTCGGGTGATCCGAAGGCGGCGGCCGAACTCATCCGCCAGACCTGGCGGGGCAGGCCCTTCGAACTGGACGCGCAGCGGGCGATGATGGCCCGGTTTGGCGATGTCCTGACCCTGGACGATCACATCCGCCGGGCGGACATGCTGCTCTTCGGGGCCCAGGGACCGGCCGCCCGGGACCTCATCGCCCTCCTGCCGCCGGACCAGCAGGCCCTGGCCCAGGCGCGGATCGCCTTCCGCCAGAGATCCCCCGCCGCCCTGGCCCTGGCCGACGCCCTGCCCGCTTCGGTGGCCGAGGTGCCCGGCCTCGCGGTCGAGAAGGCCGCCCACTATCGCCGGGTCGGGCTCGACCAGCTGGCGCGGGCGGAGCTCGTCCGTTTCCCGCGGGAGGTCTGGTCCGAGGAGATGGGCGCCCGGATCTGGGACGAACGCTACCAGCTGACCCTGTCGGCCCTGCGCAACCGGGATTCCCGGGCCGCCTACGAGGCGGCGGCCAACACCGGGCTACAGACCGGGCCCGATGCGGTCGAGGCCGAATTCTACGCCGGCTGGATCGCGCTGACGCGGCTGCGCGACCCGATCCGCGCCGAGGCCCACTTCAAGCATATCGACCGGGTCGGAACCTCGCCCATCACCCTGGCGCGGGGCCTCTACTGGCGGGGGCGGGCGGTGGAGGCGATCGCCGGCATTGATGCGGCCGACGTCTTCTACCGCGCGGCGGCGCGGCACCGGACCACCTTCTACGGGCAGCTGGCGGCGGAGCGGGCCGGCTTCGTGCGCCTGGACCTCGGTCGGGATCCCCAGATCGGACCGCAGGACCGCGCCCGTTTCGAGGCCAGGGAGACCACGCGGGCTGCACGC
Organism: Phenylobacterium sp.; assembly: GCA_020401865.1. Taxonomy (GTDB): domain Bacteria; phylum Pseudomonadota; class Alphaproteobacteria; order Caulobacterales; family Caulobacteraceae; genus Phenylobacterium. Next base: position 53,740 of record JADCAS010000018.1, read on the forward strand.
ATCCTCTACGACATCGGCGCCCGGGACCTCTTCCGCGTCTTCGTCCTGGCCCTCGACGACATCCTCGACACCGACGCCGATCAGGCCATGCTTGTCGATCTTGTCCGGGGCTATGGTGAGCAGGACATGTCCATGCGCGTGGTCCGCACCGCCGCCCAGAGGGGCTTCATCCTGCCGGACCGGGGCTATCCCGTCCGGACGCCGCCAGAGGTCGCCAATGCCCCTGAGGCGGCCCTGGTCCTGGCCATCACCCGGCAGGAGAGCGGCTTTGATCCCCTGGTGCGCTCCGGCGTCGGGGCCCGGGGCATGATGCAGCTGATGCCGGCGACGGCGGCGGCCACGGCCCGGCGAATGGGCGTCTCCTACGCCCCCTCCATGCTGGATGAGCCCGACTACAACATGCGCCTGGGATCGACCTATCTGAGCGAATTGATCTCCGCCTTCGCCGGCTCCTACGTGATGGCTGTGGCGGGTTACAACGCCGGCCCGGGCCGATCGACACAGTGGGCGAGCTTCTGCGGCGATCCGCGCGCCGCCAGCGTCGACCCGGTCGACTATATCGAGTGCATTACCTTTTCCGAGACCCGCAACTACGTCATGCGGGTGCTGGAGGCGGTGGCGATCTACCGGGCGAAGCTCCGGGGAGGAACGACGCCGCTGACCCTGACCGAAGACCTCCGTCGGGGCGTCTACACGCCGCCTGCCGCCACCCCGGCCCCCACCCCTGCCCCGCCCCCTGGCGCCACCCCTGCCCCCACCGCACAGGAGACGGCGCCATGACCGCCGCCAGGACCCTGAGCCCCCCCCGGATCGCCCCCCAGCCGACCGTCCTGAGGACCGTCGGCTGGTCGGACTACGACCTCGTGGACTCCGGTCACGGACGGAAGCTGGAGCGCTACGGGCAACGCACGGTGGTCCGTCCCGAGCCCCAGTGCCTCTGGTCGCCGGGTCTGCCCTCCGCCGCCTGGACCGCCGCCGACGCCGTCTTCGACCCCGCCGACGAGGAGGACAGCGGCCGCTGGCGCTTTCGGGAGGCGCCGATCGAGCCCTGGGTTTCCGGGTGGGGCGCGGTGCGCTTTCACGGCCGCTTCACACCCTTCCGCCACCTCGCCTTCTTCCCCGAGCAAGCGGCGAACTGGGCCTGGCTGGACCAGAAGGTCCGCAGCGCAGGACGTTCGCTCAACATCTTGAATCTCTTTGGCTATACCGGAGTGGCTAGCCTGGTCTGCGCCGCTGCGGGCGCACACGTCACCCATGTAGACGCCTCCCGCAAGGCCATCGGCTGGGCCCGGGAGAACGCCGCCCTGTCGGGCCTCGCGGACCGCCCGATCCGCTGGATCTGCGAGGATGCCCGCAAGTACGTCCAGCGTGAGATCCGCCGGGGCGTAAAGTATGACGCCATCATCCTGGACCCGCCCAAGTACGGCCGGGGTCCCGACGGGGAGGTCTGGCGCCTCTTCGACGACCTGCCCGACCTTGCGGAGATGTGCGCGGCCCTGCTCAGCCCTGACCCGGCCTTCCTCCTCCTGAACGCCTATGCCGAACGGATTTCCGGCGCCGCCCTGGCGGGCCTGCTGGCCGACCGGCTGGAGGGGCGCGGCGGCGACATCACCTGGGGCGAGCTCGTCCTGGTGGAGAGCGCCCGCCAGCGGGAGATCGGCATGAGCTTCTACGCCCGCTGGACGGCATGAGCGCCCCGGCCCGCCAGGTCACCTCCCTGACCAATCCCCTGGTCAAGGCGGTCCGCGCCCTGCACCAGCGCAAGGCCCGGGACGAGACCGGCCAATTCGTCGCCGAGGGACTGAAATTCATCATTGAAGCCCTTGAATTTGATCGCTTTCCAGAGGTTCTCCTCTACGGTCCTGAGGCCGCGGGGCACCCCCTGCTCGAACGCGCACGCAAGGCAACCCTCGCGGCCGGAGGGCAGGTGATCGAGGTCACCCGGGACATCCTCGCCAAGGTCTCCCGGCGCGACAATCCGCAGGCGGTGATCGGCGTCTTCCGGCAGGTCTTCGCCCGGCTGGAGGACCTTGATCCCGCCGCCGCCACGGGCTGGGTGGCCCTGCACCGGGTGCGCGACCCCGGCAACCTCGGCACGGTGATCCGAACGGCGGACGCCGGCGGCTGCGGGGCGGTGATCCTCGTCGGCGAATGCTGCGATCCTTATTCGGTGGAGGCCGTGCGGGCGACCATGGGCTCGATCTTCGCCCTGCCCATCGTCCGGGTCGACGAGTCCGAATTCGCCGCCTGGCGGGCCGGCTGGCCCGGCTCCGTGGTCGGGACGCTCCTGTCGGCCACCGTCTCCCACGCCGAGGCCGCCTACCGCCGGCCCACCCTCATCCTGCTGGGCAATGAGCAGCAGGGCCTGCCGCCCGACATGGCCGCCCTGTGCGACGTCAACGTCAAGATCCCCATGCGCGGCCGGGCCGACAGCCTCAACCTGTCGGTGGCGGCTGGCGTGATGATCTATGCAGTCACCAACTGATATTCATCAGGTTCCCCTGGGCTTGGCCCGGGAAGTCGGGGCCGCAGAGGCTGGATCTTCCGGCCAGACATGGCGAGGATAGCGGCCCCGCATCTCGGCGCGCACTTCCCGCCAGGACCCTTGCCAGAAGCCCGGCAGGTCCCGTGTGGTCTGGATCGGCCGGTGGGCCGGCGAGGTCAGGGCCAGGGTCAGGGGCGCCCGCCCCTCCGCCACGGCAGGATGAACCGACAGGCCGAAGACCTCCTGCACCCGCACCTCCACCCGCGGCCCGCCGGGGGCGGCGTAGTCGATGGCGAAGCTGTTGCCGGTGGGCGCCGTCCAGCGGGCCGGCGCCAGGGCCTCGAGGCGCCGGGCCTGTGCGTAGTCCAGGCGGCTGGTGACGGCGGCGTCGAGGCGGGCGGGTGACAGGTCCTTCAAGCTCCGCAGGCCCTCCAGGGCCGGCCCCAGCCAGGCGTCGAGGCCGGCGGCGAGCGCCTCGTCTCCAAGGTCAGGCAGGTCGGTCAGGCCCAGCTCCCGGAGGAAGGCGATGCGGGCCCTGAGGCCGGCTCCCGCCTCTCCCCACGGCAAGGCGTCGATCCCCGCCTCCCGGGCCTGGTCGAGCAGGGCCGCGCGGATCAGGTCGGCGGAGGGCGCTTCGTCCAGGGTCTCCTTCAGCACCAGCCGGCCCAGCCGCTCCAGGCGCACGGCCCGCAGGCGCCCGGAGGGACCGGGCTCGATCCGCGCCTCCCGCACGATGTCGGCGGCGAAGTGCTCTGCGATCAGCGCAGGGTCGAGGGGCGCGGCGAGGAGGATGCGGTCCGCCCGGCCGCCGCCGCCCAGCTCACCGACGGCCAGCCAGGGCTCCCGCGCCAGGACGTCGGTCTCCTCGATCCAGACGCCCCGGCCACTGGCCAGTTGAAAATGTCCCGGCGCGCCCCGGGCCCGGGCGATCCGCTCCGGCCAGGCCAGGGCCAGAAGGATTCCGTCCGGCGGCTCCCCCTCATCCTGCGCCTCGGACGGCGCGCCCGTCGCCCGGCGGGCCAGGTCCGCCCAGCGGGCCGCCAGGGACCGCGCCTCCCGGGCCCGCCCGCCCCGGTCCCGCTCCAGACCCTCCAGCCGCCGCCTCAGGTCGGCGTCGCGGCCGCCGAGGCCCGGCTCCGACATCAGGACGGCGATCCGCGCCGCCCGCGCGCCGGCGCCCGCCTCCGCGCCGCGCAGCACCATGTGGGCCAGGCGAGGCGGCAGGGGCAGGTCCGACAGGGCCGCCCCATGGGCGGTAAGGCCGCCCCGGTCGTCGAGGGCGCCCAGGCGGGCCAGGAGGCTGCGCGCCTCGGCCAGGGCCCCGGCCGGCGGCGGGTCGAGGAAGGCCAGGCCCGAGGCGTCCTTCGCGCCCCAGCGGGCAAGGTCCAGGGCCAGGCCTGACAGGTCGGCGTTCAGGATCTCCGGCGGGGCGAACGCCGGCAGGGACCGGGTCTCCGCCTCGTCCCAGAGCCGGTAGCAGGTCCCGGGCCCCGTCCGCCCCGCGCGGCCCCGCCTCTGGTCGGCGGCGGCGCGGCTGACCCTGAGGGTGACCAGGCGCGACAGGCCCGAGGCGGGATCGAAGCGGGGCGCCCGGACCAGGCCGCTGTCGACCACCGCGCCCACCCCCTCGATGGTCAGGCTGGTCTCGGCGATGGAGGTGGCCAGCACCACCTTGCGCCGTCCTGCGGGCGCCGGCGCGATGGCGCGGTCCTGGGCGACGGGGTCGAGGGCGCCATAAAGAGGGGCCAGGTCCACGTCCGGCGGCAGGGGCGAAGAGGCGAGCCTCTCCTCCGTGCGACGGATCTCGGCCTGTCCCGGCAGGAAGACCAGCAGGCTGGACGGCGTCTCGGCCAGGGCCCGTCGGACCGCCCGCGCCGCCCGGTCCTCGACCGGCGCGCCTGGGTCCCGGCCCAGGTAGCGGGTCTCCACCGGCCAGGCCCGGCCCTCGCTGGACAGGACCGGGGCCCCGCCCAGCAGGCCCGCCACCGCCGCCCCGTCCAGGGTGGCCGACATGACCAGAAGTCGCAGTTCGGGCCTCAGCACGGACTGGGCGTCCCGGGCCAGGGCGAGGCCCAGGTCGGCGTCGAGGCTTCGCTCGTGAAACTCATCGAAGATGACCAGGCCCACATCCTCAAGGCCCGGGTCGGACAGGATGCGGCGGGTGAAGACGCCTTCGGTGACCACCTCCAACCGGGTGGCGGCCGAGACCCGGCTCTCCATCCGCACGCGGAAGCCCACCGTGGCGCCCACGGGCTCGCCCAGGGCCGAGGCCATGCGCGCGGCCACCGCCCGGGCCGCCAGACGCCGGGGCTCGAGAAGCAGGATGCGCCGCCCCTCCAGCCAGGGCGCCGCCAGCAGCCTCAGGGGAGCCACCGTGCTCTTCCCCGCCCCCGGCGGCGCCACGAGCACGGCCGAGGTCCCGGCCTCAAGGGCCTCAAGCAGGGACGGCAGGACCTCCTCGACAGGCAGCATGGGCCCGGTCTAGCCCCCCGGCGCCGAGGGGCCAAGAGCGCAGGGCGGCGGCCCGCCCTTGCAAATCCCCGCCCTGCACCGAAGATAGGGGCATGAGCCAGCCCGCCATCCGCGCCGTCATCGCCCCCGTCACCCCCCTCCAGCAGAACTGCACCCTGGTCTGGTGCGCGAAGACGATGAAGGCGGCGATCATTGACCCGGGCGGCGAGGTTCCCCGCCTGATGGGCGCGCTGGCCCAACATCGCCTGACCCTCGAGAAGATCTGGATCACACACGGCCACCTGGACCACGCAGGGGCGACGGCGCAGCTGAAGGCCCTGACCGGGGCGGTGATCGAAGGTCCGCACCGGGATGACGCCCCCCTGATCGCCGGCATCCCGGAGTCCGGCGCCCGCTTCGGCATGCCCGACGCCCGGTCCTTCGAGCCCGACCGCTGGCTGGACGACGGCGACCGGGTGACCCTCGGCGAGACCGAGTTCGAGGTCTATCACTGCCCCGGCCATACCCCCGGGCATGTGGTCTTCTTCCATCGCGAGGCCCGCTTCGCCCAGGTCGGGGACGTCCTGTTCCAGGGCTCCATAGGCCGCACCGACTTCCCCGGCGGCAGCTATCCGCAGCTGATCGCCGCCATCACCGGCAAGCTCTGGCCCCTGGGCGAGGACGTGGCCTTCGTGCCCGGCCACGGCCCGATGTCGACCTTCGGCCGCGAGCGCCAGACCAATCCCTTCGTCTCGGACGAGGCCCTGGCGGAGGGTTAGGGGCCGCCGCTGCCCCCTCGCCGGGCTTCGCCTTGGGGGGGCAATTAAGTTATTGGAATTCCTCCACCTCTTGAGGGGGAGGTGGCCCGCGAAGCGGGCCGGAGGGGGTCTGCTGAGAGGCCGTTGACCCCCTCAGTCGGCTTTGCCGACAGCTCCCCCTGGGGGGAGCAATTGAGAGCCGCTCCCTCCGGGTTCGGATCAGCCCGGAAGCGTCGCCAGACCTGTCTTCAGGGGTGGGGGCGACGAGGACGGACGCGAGGCGAGGGCGTTGGACCGCTCCCCGCGGAAGCGCATCAACTCCGAGAATATGAGGCCCACCGCCGGCGCCATGGCCACGGCCTGGGCCTTGCGGTCGCCACCGAAAAGGACCCGGGCCGTGTAGGCCCGGCGTGCGCGAACAGTCTCCTCCGCCAGGAAGGGATAGAAGGAGGGCGGGACCGCCGCTCCTGGGGATGCGAAGTTCGCCCTGAAGAGCGCATCGAAGCGGGTCACGGCGTGGTCCATCACGGTGCAGCGCATTAGGAGGGCGCGGCTTCGCACGGACGGGACGGCCTCGTAGACATTGAAGCAATTCTGAAGGCGAGCCGTTAGCCCCGACATCCCTTCCTGCTCAAAGTGCACGAAGAACTCGTAGGCGAGGACCCGGGTCAGCTCCTCGGTGGGAGGCGGATAGACCTTCTGCTGGGTGTTGCGCGAGACCGCCCATTCGGGGCCCGTTGTCCCGGGGGTCTCACCCATTCTTTCCCACAGGGCGGGAAGCGGCCGCGGCGCATGCTGGGCGATCCGGTAGGGAAGGTTGGCGCCGGCCACGACCCCGATGGCCAAGCCGACCAGCAGCGGGACCCCCAGGACGAGGGCGATGGCAAGGTTCTCTCGGCTCAAGGCAAACTCCCGGCGCGACGGCGCGTCACACAGGCCCTGGGTAGACCCCACCTGCGCCAGTTCCGGACGCCGCCCGCCTAAACCGCCTGCCCCGCCGCCCAGCCGCTGGCCCAGGCCCACTGGAAGTTGTAGCCGCCGAGCCAGCCGGTGACGTCCACCGCCTCGCCGATGATGTGGAGCCCGGGAACCTTGCGGGTCTCGAAGGTGCGGCTATCCAGCTCGCGGGTGTCGACCCCGCCCAGCATGACCTCGGCGGTCCTGTAGCCCTCGGTGCCGGCGGGCCGGAAGGTCCAGGCGTTCACGGCGGCGGACAGGCGGGCCAGGGCGGCATCGTTGCAGTCCCCCAGCCGGGGCGGCGCCTGCGCGCCCTCGGCAAGGGTCCGGGCGAGGCGCGCCGGCAGGAGCTCCGCCAGGAGGGCGGCGGGCGACTGGCGACCGGCCCGGCCGCGCTCGGCCCTGAGGCGCGCCAGCAGGTCGACTCCCGGGGCCAGGTCCACAGCCACCGTCTCGCCCTCCCGCCAGTAGGACGAGGCCTGCAGGACGGCCGGCCCCGACAGGCCACGGTGGGTGAAGAGCAGGGATTCCTCGAAGGTGGTTCCGCCCGCCGTCACCCGGGCGGGCGCCGAGACCCCGGCCAGGGGCGAGAGCCGTTCCAGGAGGTCGGGCGCGAGGGTGAAGGGCACGAGGCCCGCCCGAGGCTCGACCAGGGCGAGGCCGAACCCCCGGGCGACGTCGAGGGCGTAGCCGGTGGCGCCGATCTTGGGGATCGACTTGCCGCCCGTGGCCAGCACCACCCGGTCGGCGGCGACCTCTCCGGCGTCGAGGGTGAGCCGGAAGCCGGTCTCAAGACGGACAAAGTCGCGCACGGGCGTCGACAGGCGCAACTCCGCCCCGGCTTCCGTCATCCGGCGGACCAGCAGGTCGACCACCTGCCGGGCCGACCCCTCCAGGAAGAGCTGCCCAAGGGTGCGCTCCCGCCAGGCAATGCCGGCCCCGTCGAGCAGGGCGATGAAGTCGGCCGGCGTGTAGCGGCTGAGGGCCGAGATGCAGAAGTGGGGGTTGTCCGACAGAAAGCGCGAGGGATGGACGCCGAGGTTGGTGAAGTTGCACCGGCCGCCGCCGGAGATGCGGATCTTCTCGCCGGGCGACCGGGCGTGGTCGAGCACGAGCACCCGCCGGCCGCGAAGGGCGGCCTCGGCGGCGCACATCATGCCGGCGGCGCCGGCCCCGATCACGACGACGTCGAAACGTTCCACCGGGGCGGCCCGCCGGGTCCGGATCAGTCCTTGGCGCGTTCCTGGTAGGAGCCGTCCTCGGTGAGGATGACCACCCGGGTGCCCGCGGCGATGTAGGGCGGCACCATGATCCTCGCGCCGTTCGACAGGATGGCCGGCTTGTAGGACGAGGAGGCGGTCTGGTTCTTCACCGCCGGCTCGGTCTCGGTGATCTCGAAGGTCACCGTCCGGGGCAGTTCCAGGGCGATGGGCACGCCCTCATGGGTGGACAGGGTGACAGTCATGCCGTCCTGCAGCCACTGGGCGGAGTCGCCGACCACGTCCTCGGAAGCCACGACCTGCTCGTAGCTCTCGGGGTTCATGAAGTGGAAGCCCTCGCCGTCCTGGTAGAGGAAGGTGTAGGGTCGGTCGTCCACGAAGGCGCGCTCGACCTGCTCGGTGGTGCGCCAGCGCTCGGACACCTTCACGCCGTCGGAAATGCGGCGCATGTTGAGCTGGGTGACGGGCGTGCCCTTGCCGGGATGGATGTTCTCGGCGGTCAGGACGACATAGAGCTTGCCGTCCATGTCGACGACGGCGCCCTTGCGAAGCGAACTTGCGGCGACCTTCACGTGATTGTTCCTCGAGCCTATAGGAGCCGGCCGAAGCGCGGCGATGGCGCGGACCTAGCCCATCGCCGCGCGCTTCGCCAGTCACCCGTGCGCCGCCGGCGCCCGCAGAGACCCTTCCGGAGTTGTCCTTGACCCTTGCGACCCCGCCCTCCTCGCCCTGGTGGAGCCCGGAGCGCCGGCCTGACCGGCGGCCGCGCCTGGAGGCCCGTGGGCGCATCCGACGGGCGATCCGCGACTGGTTCGAGACCCAAGGTTTCACCGAGGTCGAGGCCGCCGCCCTTCAGGTCTCGCCCGGCAATGAGGCCCACCTTCACGCCTTCGCCACCGAGGCCCTGAGCCTTCAGGGCGACTCTGCGCCCCTCTACCTCCACACCTCGCCGGAGTTCGCCTGCAAGAAGCTGCTGGCCTCGGGTGAGACGAGGATCTTCGACTTCGCCCGGGTGTTCCGGAACCGCGAGAGGGGGCCCCTGCACCACCCCGAATTCACGATGCTGGAGTGGTACCGGGCGGGGGAAGGCTGGGAGGTCCTGATGGCCGACTGCGCCGCCCTCCTGGGCCTGGCGGCGGAGGCAGCGGGGACGCGCACCCTGACCTGGCGCGGCCGGACCTGCGATCCCTTCGCTGCGCCCCGGCGCCTGACCCTGGCCGAGGCCTTCCGGGACCTGGCGGACATCGACCTGCTGGCCACCCTCCGCGCCAACGGAACCGGAGACGGGACCGCTCTGGCCGACGCCGCCCGCTCGGCGGGAATCCGGGTCGCACCCGACGATACCTGGAGCGACGTCTTCAGCCGGGTCCTGGTCGAGCGGATCGAGCCCTCCCTCGGGGACGGACGCCCCACCCTGCTGTGCGAGTATCCCGCGCCGGAGGCGGCCCTGGCCCGGCGCTGCGCCGACGATCCCCGGGTCTCCGAGCGGTTCGAGCTCTATGCCTGCGGGGTGGAGCTGGCCAACGCCTTCGGCGAGCTGACGGACCCCGCCGAACAGAGGCGCCGGCTGGAGGCCGAGATGGACGAGAAGGCCCGGGTGTACGGCGAACGCTATCCCCTCGACGAGGACTTCCTGGCGGCGCTGTCGCGGATGCCGGAGGCGTCGGGCGCAGCCCTGGGCTTCGATCGGTTGGTCATGCTGGCCACTGGCGCCCGGACGATCGAGGACGTCCTCTGGACCCCCGTGGCGGAGGGTCCATGACCGGGGTCCTGAACACGCCGGCCAGCCTGGCCGCGGCGGGACTGGTCGATCCCGACGCCGCCCCCGCCCTAGAGGCCGTGGCCGCCCGCTACGCCATCGCCGTCACCCCGGCGGTCGCCGCCCTGATCGATCCTGCGGACCCCTCGGACCCCATCGGGCTGCAGTACCTCCCCTCCCCCGAGGAACTGGTCGCTGCGCCCGGCGAGCAGGTGGACCCCATCGGCGACGGCGTCCATTCGCCGGTGAAGGGCATCGTCCACCGCTATCCCGACCGGCTGCTGCTGACCGCCACCCACGCCTGCGCCGTCTACTGCCGCTTCTGCTTCCGCCGGGAGGTGGTGGGCCCGGGGGGCGCCGGGGGCCTGACCCCTGCGGAGCTGGACGCCGCCCTCGCCTATATCGCCGGGCGCCCGGAGGTGTGGGAAGTGATCCTGACCGGGGGGGATCCCCTGGTCCTGTCGCCACGGCGGATTGAGGACCTGGTCCGCCGGCTGGCCGACATCCCGCATGTGAAGATCCTGCGGGTGCATACCCGCCTGCCCGTCGCCGACCCGGAGCGGGTGAGCGAGGCCCTTGTGACGGCCCTGTCCGGCTCGCGGCTGACCCTGGCCGTGGGGGTGCATGTCAACCACGCGCGGGAACTCACCCCCGCCGCCGACGCGGCCCTGTCCCGGCTCGCCGGAGCCGGCGCCCTGCTGCTCAGCCAGACCGTACTGCTGCGGGGCGTGAACGACCGGGTCGAGGTCCTGGGCGAACTGATGCGCGCCCTGGTGGAGCGGGGGGTGCGCCCCTACTACCTGCACCATCCTGACCCGGCGCCCGGCACAGCCCGTTTCCGGGTGTCCCTGGCCGAGGGGCAGGCTTTGGTCCAGGGCCTGAGAGGTCGATACTCAGGCCTCTGCCAGCCGACCTATATCCTTGATATTCCAGGTGGATTTGGAAAGGTCCCGGCGGGTCCCGCCTGGATCGAGCCGGCGGCGACCCGGCTGACCGTGACGGACCCCTGGGGCGGGATTCACGCCCTGCCCGAAGAGTCCTGACTCACCAGGCGCCGACGTTCGGCATGGAGGCCCAGGGTTCGGCGGGCGCCAGGGCGGGACCGGCCTGGAGCAGTTCTATGGAGATGCCGTCCGGCGAACGGACGAAGGCCATGCGACCATCCCGCGGCGGGCGGCTGATTGTGACGCCGCCAGCCTGGAGCCGCTGGCAGGCGGCGTAGATGTCATCGACCGCATAGGCCAGGTGCCCGAAGTTTCGGCCGCCCTGGTAGTCCTCAAGGTCCCAGTTGTAGGTCAGCTCCACGGTGGGCGCCCGACGCTCGCGGGCCAGGTCACGGTCGCCGGGGGCGCAGAGGAAGACGAGGGTGAAGCGACCCTGTGGGCTCTCGCTCCGGGACACCTCCTCGAGACCAAGGAGATCGCAGTAGAAGCGGAGGGAGGCGTCAAGGTCCCGGACCCTGACCATGGTGTGAAGGTAACGCAAGGCGAGGCTCCCCATTGTTCGCGGGCGCCCCCGATATAGTGACGCTCGCCACACATCAGGAAGGGATTTTTGCGCCGCAGCAATCCTATCCGCGAATTCATTTGTCTGGCCCGGGGTCTGCCATCATTAGCAGGCAGCGCCAAAAGGCGTCGTGCAGCGGACTCGCCGACCCGAAGACGGGCGGTGTCCGCCCTGCTTCATGTTTCGGGGATGAGAATGCGTCTGACGTCCGCCCACAAGTTCGCGATCGGAATCGTCGTTTTGGTGGTCCTGGCATTCGCCGCCGGGACCTTGTTCCACAACGCGCGCATGGGACGGGAGACGGCCTCCGAAAACAAGGCTGTGAGCGATGGAACCAATACCCCACCCAAGGTGCAGGTAACGCTGACGCCGGAGGGCGTTCATCCCTACAGCGTCCGGGTCCGAGGCCGGACGGAAGCCGCCCGAACGGTGAGCGTCCGGTCCGAGACGGCGGGAATCGTCGCCGCCACGCCCGCGGTGGAAGGCTCCTACGTCACCCGCGGCGCCGTCCTCTGCCGGCTCAACGTCGACGCCCGGGAGGCCAGTCTCGCGCAGGCGCGCGCCGCCCTTCGCTCCCGCGAGCTGACCCGGCAGGCGACAGAGGAGCTGGCCGCCAAGGGCTATCGATCCCAGACCCAGGTGCTGCAGGACCTGGCCAACCTGGACAGTGCGCGGGCAGCCCTCCGCCAGGCCGAGATCGCTCTGGAGCAGACCAACATCCGCGCGCCCTTCAACGGCGTCTTCGACCGCCGGGACGCTGAAGTGGGCGCCTATCTGGCGCCCGGCCAGCCCTGCGGGACCATGATCGAGCTGAACCCACTGCTGATCGTTGCAGACCTGCCCGAGACGGAAGCCGGGAAGTTCAAGGTCGGCGCCGAGGCGGTGGCCACCCTCGTCAGTGGCGACGCCCTGAACGGGGTGGTTCGCTATATCGCCCAGGATGCGGATCCGCAGACGCGGACCTACCGGGTCGAGATCTCGGCGCCGAACCCGCGGCTCACCGCCCGCTCGGGTCTCAGCGCCGATGTCCGGGTCAGCGCAGGACAGGGCCCCGCCCACCTGATCCAGGTCTCCAGCCTGGTGCTGGATTCCGCCGGCCGGCAGGGCGTGCGTTACGTGGATGAGGGCAATGTGGTCCGGTTCGCGCCCCTGACCCTGATCGAGGAGACCGCGGCGGGCGCCTGGGTGGCGGGCCTGAAGGGCTCTGTCCGGGTCATCACCGTCGGTCAGTCCTACGTTGCAGAGGGTCAGAAGGTCGTCGCGACCCCGGCCCGCGGAGGAGGCGCGTCATGATCGGAGCCCTGATCGAAGGCGCGATCAAGCGCAGGAAGGTCGTCCTTGGGGTCACGCTGATCGCGTCGATCTTCGGACTGATCGCCTACAACACCATGCCGCGGGAGGCGAACCCGAACATCGACCTGCCCTTCGTGGCGGTCATTGTCCCCTACCCCGGCGTCAGTCCGGAAGACGCCGAACGCCTTCTGGTCAAACCTCTGGAGACGAACCTTCAGTCGATCGAGGGCGTGAAGCAGATGAACGCCGTGGCCCGCCAGGGCTCGGCCTTCGTGACCCTCGAGTTCGAGCCGGACTTCGACAAGGACCGCGCCCTTGAGGATGTCCGCGCCAAGGTGGACCTGGCGCGCGGGAGATTCCCGCCGGACGCCGAGGAGGCGATTGTCCAGGAAGCCAACTTCACCGACCAGCCGGTGATCGGCATCGTCCTGTCTGGAGCGGCGCCCGAGCGGGAATTCGTTCGGATCACAAACGCCCTCAGGGACCGGCTTGAATCCCTGCCTGGCGTGCTCCAGGCCGATGTCTCCGGAGCCCGCGAGGAGTTCCTGGAGGTCACCGTCGATCCCATCCGGATGGAAGCCTACAAGGTCACTTCCGGGGAACTGGCCCAGGTGATCGCCCGGAACAACCAACTGGTCCCGGCCGGGGACATGCTCTCCGGATCGGGCCGGTTTGCGGTCAAGGTGCCGGGGGTCATCGAAAAGCCGGAAGACATCCTGTCCCTGCCTATCAAGCGAAACGGTGACCGGCTGGTGACCGTGGGCGACATCGGAGACGTGCGGCGGACCTTCAAGGACCCGACCTTCATCGCCCGCTACAACGGCGAGGCCGCCTACTCGGTCCTGGTTTCGAAGCGGTCCGGCGCCAATGTCCTCGACACGGTCAAGGCTGTCCGGAAGACGGTTGAGGCCGAGAGCAAGGCTTGGCCGTCGACCGTGAAGGTCGACTACACCTTCGACGAGTCGGAATTCATCGAGCGGACCCTCCTGATCCTGGAAGGGGGTCTTCTTTCGGCGACCCTGCTGGTGATGGTGATCATCGTCGCCAGCCTTGGCGTGCGTCAGGGGCTGATGGTGGGAATGGCGATCCCGGCCTGCTTTGCGCTCGCCTTCATGATGCTGAACGCCATCGACGTCACCCTGAACCAGATGGTCATGTTCGGCCTGGTGCTGGCGGTGGGGATCCTGGTCGATGGCGGCATCGTGGTGGTTGAGTATGCCGAACGGAAGATGGCCGAGGGCATGAGCAGGCTCGAGGCCTTCTCGGTCGCTGGAACGAGGATGTTCTGGCCGGTCCTCAACGGGACGCTCACGACCCTCTGCGCCTTCGTGCCCTTCATGTTCTGGAACTCGATCCCCGGGAAGTTCATGAGCTTCCTGCCCCTGACGCTGTTCTTTGTGCTGGGAGCCTCGATCTTCATCGCGCTGATCTTCACCCCGGCCCTGGGGTCGATCTTCGCGAAGGAACGCAAGGCGGATGCGGAGGAACTGGCGGAACTCGAGAAGTCCGAACGCGGTGATCCCAAGGAGATGAAGGGCTTCATGGGCTGGTACGCCCGGACGGTGGACTTCCTGTCCCACCACCCCTTCCGCGTGCTGGCCGCCACCTTCGCAATCGTCATCGCGATCTTTGTCTGGTTTGCAAGCACGCCCCACAGGGTCGAGTTCTTCCTCGATGAAGATCCCGAGAGCGTCCAGGTCTACGTCAAGGCCCGAGGCAACCTGAACGCCCAGGCCCAGGACGACCTTGTCCGACAGGTCGAGGCGCGGGTTCTTGGCATGCAGGGTGTGCGCGCACTGTATGTCCGGTCAGGCAACAGTTCCTCGTTTGGCGGCGGCCGTTTCGGGGCGCCGAACGACACCATCGGGACGATGGAGGTGGAGTTCCTCAAGTACGAGGACCGTGTCCGCCTTGGATTGAAGGGCGGCGAACTGGCGGCCGAAGTGCGCAGGCGGGTCGCCGACATCCCCGGTATCGAGACCGAAGTCCGGGAGCCGGAAGCGGGCCCACCGACCGGCAAGGCGATTCAGGTCGAGCTCCGCAGCAACAATCCCGCCGCCATCAACGCCGCGGCGGATCTGATCAAGGCCAAGCTCAGCGAGGATCGCCAGATCATCGAGCTTGAGGACAACCGCACCTCACCCGGGATCGAGTGGAACCTGGCCGTGGACCGCGAGGCCGCGGGGCGGTTCGGCGTGGACGTCCTGACCGTCGGACAGGCGATCCAGTACACGACCACCGGGGTTCTGGTAGGCCGCTTCCGCCCGGATGACGCCGAGGACGAACTGGACATCCGGGTCCGGTTCACGCCTGACGGGCGAAATCTCGACGCGCTGGACTCCCTCAAGATCGGCACGCCTTTCGGACCGGTCCCGGCGAGCTATTTTGTCGACCGCCAGCCTGCGCAGCAGGTGACCCAGATTCAGCGCAGGGACGGACAGAGGCTTGTGGTCATCCAGGCCAACGTGCCCGACGGGGTCGCGGCCAACCAGAAAATCGCCGATCTCCGCCCCTGGCTGGAGAAGGCGCCTCTGGACGCATCGGTGAAATGGAAGTTCACGGGGGCGGACGAGGAGGGACGGGCTGCGGTCCTGTTCTTCATCACGGCGATCTTCGCCGCCCTCTTCATGATGATGATCATCCTCCTTTGGCAGTTCAACAGCTTCTGGGGCGTGGCCGTGACGCTGTTCGCCGTGCTGTTGTCCACCGTCGGCGTGCTTCTTGGGGTGGTGGTCAATGTCGCCAACACCTTCAACTACATCTCGGTGATCATGCTGGGGACCGGCGTAGTGGCGCTGGCCGGGGTGGTCGTCGGCCACAACATTGTCCTCGTGGACAGTTTCTACCAGCTGCGCCGGGCGGGCTACAATGCGCACGAGGCGGCTGTCCGGTCGGCGGCTCAACGGTTCCGGCCCGTGATGCTGACGACGCTGGTGACCGTGGTGGGGCTCCTGCCGCTGATGTTCCAGTTCCACCCCAACTTCCACAACCTGGTCCTCGAGTACCAGGCGCCGGGTTCGGGTCAGTGGGTGCAACTGTCGGCCGCCGTGGTCTGGGGGCTGTCCTTCGCCACCCTCCTGACCCTGATCCTGACCCCGGTCATGCTGGCCATGCCGAAGGTTCTGTCGGAGAGGTTCGCAAACGTCTTCGACATGATCCGCCGACGGATCGGGCTTGTCGCGCGGAAGCGCGCCTACGAGGGTATTCGTATCCCGCAGGGGGGTCCGGAAGCGCCCTCTCCGACGCCCGCAGAGTAGACGTCAGGCCTCCCGGGTCTGGCGGCGCCAGAGGGCGGCGTACTCGCCCTCTGTCGCCATGAGTTCGGCGTGCCCTCCGCGCTCGACGATCCGGCCCTCCCGCAGGACCAGGATCTGGTCGGCGTCGACGATGGTCGATAGCCGGTGCGCCACGACCAGGGTCGTCCGGTTCCGCCGGACCTTTCGCAGGGTTTCCTGGATCGCCGCCTCGGTCGGTCCGTCCAGGGCCGAGGTCGCCTCGTCCAGGATCAGGAGGCGGGGATCAGCCAGGAGGGCCCGGGCGATGCCCACCCGCTGGCGCTCGCCGCCGGAGAGTTTGAGGCCGCGCTCTCCGACCCTTACGGACAGCCCACCGGGGACGGCGCGGATGAAGGTCCCCAACTCCGCCGCCTCAGCCGCCGCCAGGACCTCGTCGCCGGTGGCGTCTGCGCGGGCGAAGGCGATGTTGGCCCCGAGGGTGTCATTGAACAGGGCGACGTCCTGGGGAACCAAGGCCACGGCCCGCCGCAGGTCGCCCCGGGACAGGTCCCGAAGATCCACTCCATCCAGGGTCACCGACCCGGCCTGGGGATCCACCAGCCGCAAGGCCAGGCGCACCAGCGTGGTCTTTCCCGCCCCCGACGGACCCACGAGGGCCGTCGTCGTTCCCGGCGCCGCCTCAAAGGAAACCTCGTCCAGGCCCTGGACCCGGGCGCCATGGCGGAAGGCGACGTGGGAGAAGGCCAGGCGGGCGCCCGCCCCGGAGGCGGGCGGCAGGGCCCTGGGCGAGGCCGGTTCGGCGACATCCGGGACCGTCCGACCGATCTCCACCATCTGCTCCATATCGATGAAGGCCTGGCGGATCTCTCGATAGTTGAAGCCCAGCATGTTGAGAGGCTGGTAGAGCCCAATGACCAGGAGGACGGCCATGGTCACGTCGCCCAGGCGCATCCGCCCCTCAAGGACTTCCAGGCCCGCGAGCAGCACCATGACGGCGAGGCCGAGATTCAGCACCAGGGCCTGGATGGCGTTGAGAAGGGACAAGGAGGTGTTGGCGCGCACCGCCGCGCGGACATAGGCTGCGAGAGCTGCAGCGTAGGCGCCGACAGTGCGCCGCTCCTGGCCAAAGGCCTTCACCGTCTCGAAGTTCATGAGAGCGTCCACCGACAGTCCGGCGGCCTTGCCGTCGGCCAGGTTGAGCTCGCGTCGGTGCGACAGGCGCCAGTCGGTGATCCGGAAGGTCAGGACGGCGTAGAGCACGATAGTGATGAAGGTGGCCGCCGCGAAACGCCAGTCGAGCCGGAACGCCATGACGCCCATGGCGAGGACGAGTTCGAGGGCGGTGGGTCCGAGGTTGAAGACCACGCTGCGGATGAGAAAGTCGGTGGACCGGGACCCCCGGTCGATGATCCGGGCCAGGGCGCCGGTCTGCTTGCCCTGGTGGTAGTCGAGAGACAGGGTCAGAACATGGCCGAAGCTTTCTTCCGCCGCCTTGGCCATTGTGGCCTGGGAGACTGGAGTGAAGATGGCCTCCCTGGCGTTGGGCGCGGTCGCTGCAATCAGGCGAAGGCCTGCAAAGCCAAGCGCCAGGAGAATGAAGACCCCGCTCAAACTTGTCAGAGAGGCCTCCATGCGGTGGTCGGAGAGGCGGTTGATGGCCTCGCCCAGCAGGACGGGCGCCGCCACCCCCGCCGCCTTTCCCAGAAAGATGAGAACGATGGCGAGACCGATGCGCCAGCCCAGCCCTGGCGCACCACTACGCAGGACGAGACGCCAGAGGTCGGCCATCGAGCCCCAGAAGTCGAACCTGGCATCCTGGGCCAATGTCTCCGCCCCTGCCCGGGCGCCATGGAGGAAGGCCATCCCGTCCGTCCTCAGGGAAGGATCTGGGTGGTCTGGATTCCGCCGCCGGGGGTCAGCCAGTCGATCCGCAGGCCCGCCCCGTCCGGAACGGCGCGCACGGGTCCCGCCTCAAGAGGCGCCGGCGCCGACAGGCGCAGGGTGGTCTCGCGGTTGAGCCCCTCGCCAAAGATCCTGAGACGGCTCTCCCCTGTCGCCACCGGACCGTCGAGGCGAATTTCGAAGCGGCCGGCCGCGTCTGTGCGCCCATCTCCGGAACGCCGACCATTGACCTGGACCACGAGCAGACCATCGGCCGGCCCCTGGCCCGAGATCACCGTTCCCCCGCTCCGGTCATAATCGATGACCAGCCCGCTCTTCCGGCCGCTGGCAAGCGGCCGGGCCGCAGCTCCGGCCCGGAGAAGCCAGCCCCCCTTCTCCGGCGAGATGAAGACGTATCCTTCTGCCTGCACCGTGCGTCCTGCGAGGGTCTGCGAGAGTCCGAAGACCTGAGCGGCGCCGGTCGCCGGTGCGGAGATCCGCCAGCGTCCCGCAGAATCCGCCCGGGCGCCCAGGGCGCCGCCGCCTGGACGGGTCAGCTGCACTCGCGCCCCGGGAACGGCGCGGCCCCCCAGGGCTATGGTCTCGGCGCCTGACTCCACCAGCGTGACGCTCGGCGGCGGGAGATAGGCGGCCTCGTCCTGGCGCGCATCCGCGGGCGTGGCGGGAGACTGCGCCGGACCGCAGGACGCCGCCGCCAGCGCCGCGGACAGGACCATCACGGGCCTCCAGCGACGGGCGGAAGAGCGTCTCATCCGGAGGTGACCTGGTCTCGGAAGCCGTTCACGATGGGATACCTGCGGTCTCGCCCAAAGGCCTTAAGCCCGATCTTGACCCCTGGCGCGGCCTGCCGGCGCTTATACTCCGACCCGTAGAGCAGGCGCTGGACGCGCTCCACAGTCTCCCTTGCGAACCCGCGCGTCACGATCTCGTCGAGAGTCGCCTCCTCTTCCACCAACCCGTGCAGGATGGCGTCAAGCTCTGCGTACTCCGGCAGGCTGTCCTGGTCAGTCTGGTCCGGTCGCAGCTCGGCGGAAGGCGCCTTGGTCAGGATCCGATCGGGGATGGGGTCCTTGGCGACGCCGAAAGGATCGTGGGCGTTGCGCCACCGGCAGACCTCGTAGACCTCGGTCTTGTAGAGGTCCTTCAGGACATTGTAGCCGCCGCACATGTCTCCATAGAGGGTGGCGTAGCCGACGGCCATCTCGCTCTTGTTGCCGGTGGTGAGCAGCATGGAGCCCAGCTTGTTCGAAAGAGCCATCAGAGACAGGCCCCGGATCCGAGCCTGGATGTTCTCCTCGGTCAGGTCCGGCGGACGGTTCTCGAAGAGCGGGGTCAACATGCCAGCGAACGCGTCGACGGCGGGGCTGATCGGGACCTCGTCCAGCCGGACCCCAAGCCTGCGGGCGCAGTCTGCAGCGTCGTCGAGGCTGTCCTGGCTCGTATATCGGGAGGGGAGCATGAAACAGCGTACGCGATCTGCGCCCAGAGCGTCCGCCGCCACAACCGCGGTAAGGGCCGAGTCCACGCCGCCGGAAAGGCCCAGCAGCACTCCGGGGAAGCCGGACTTGTTCACGTAGTCCCGAAGGGCCGTGACCAGGGCGTGGTAGATCTCGCCAGGGGCGTCCATTCCAGCGGCGATGGAACCTCCTTCGGCCTGCCAGCCATCCGGCCCCTGGGTCCAGCGAACGACGCCAAGGGCCTCCTCGAAGAGAGGCAGGCGCATGACGGTCCGCCCCTCGCCGTCGAGGGCGAAGGAGGCGCCATCAAAGACCAGTTCATCCTGGCCGCCGACCTCGTTCACATAAACCAGGGGCAGCCCCGACTCGGCCACGCGCGCCCGGGCGACCTCCGCCCGCTCTCTTTCTGCTGTCCGGCGATAAGGAGACCCGTTCGGGACCACCAGGATCTCAGCGCCCTGATCGACCAGCGCCGCACAGACTGAGGGCGACCAGATGTCCTCACAGATCGGGACGCCGAGGCGCACGCCCTTCCAGGTGAAGACCGATGGGCCCTGTCCCGGCTCGAAGACCCGCTTTTCGTCGAATACGCCATAGTTTGGCAGGTCAGCCTTGAAGGCGACGCCCTGCACGGAGCCCCCGGCCAGGAAGGCCAGGCCGTTGCGGGGGCGGCGTCCCGGCGCCTCGGGTGGCCAGATGACGCCGACCAGGGCGGCGAAGTCTGCATCTGTTTCGGCGGCCAGCCGTTCGACGGCCGCCTGCCCGGCCCGCCAGAAGGCCGGTTTCAAGGCGAGGTCCTCGGGCGGATAGCCGTTGATGAAGAGTTCCGGGAAGACTGCGAGGTCCGCCCCCGCAGCGCGGGCCGCGGCGAGCCTCTTCCTCGCCAGGGCCTCATTGGCCGCAATGGCGCCGACGGTCGGATTGGCCTGGACGGCGGCGATGACAATGGACCTGCTCATGACCCGTCCTTTAGCCCTGACCGGGCCGGCCCGCCAGTCGCCCGCCTGCGGGATTCAGCGGTCCGGGCCCTGCGCGGCGAAGGACGGCAGGGCGCGAACCATGTCGTTCATGTTGGCCTCGGAAATCCGGATCAGGCCGTCCCCGGGACGATCCAGGTCGAGGATCAGCATGAAGGCCAGGGTGACCAGCAGGAACATCGCCCAGGCGATCCGCCGTCGGTGGGCGTGGGCCCCGGCGGCGACATAACCGAAGACGGCGGCGACCCCCACCGAATAGGCCATCAGGGCGGTCAAGACCGCCGGTGGGATGCGGGCCGCCAGAGCCGCCTTTCGCTGCCCCTCCACCTCAATCATTCGGGTGACGCTCTGAACCAGGAAGTTGGCGAGGGCGGGGGCGTCCGACGTGCGGGCGGCGGCCGCGGTCCTCTGCCACATAGGGGCCTGGAGGGCCTCGGAGTG
This sequence comes from Phenylobacterium sp., assembly GCA_020401865.1. GTDB lineage: Bacteria > Pseudomonadota > Alphaproteobacteria > Caulobacterales > Caulobacteraceae > Phenylobacterium. The sequence goes on from JADCAS010000018.1 coordinate 74,182, forward strand.
CTCCTGCGCAGCCAGCTGGGACGGCCCGGCAAGCTCGCCCGTCGCCCGACGGACCTGAGCGTAGGAGATGATCACGTTGCTGAGGTCGGTGCGATAGGGCTCCTTCAGCAACTGAGCCCTCATGTAGGCGACGCCAATGGCGTTGGCTTCTTCCACGACAAGGTTGCGTCGCAGCTCATGGCGCGCCAGGGCGAGCGAGAAGGTGAAACCGATCAGAAGCGAGAGCAGTCCCACCATGCTGGTGGCGATGAGCCCCTCCCCAGCCTGGGACAATCCTGACCCGACGGCGCTCGAGCGCCGGCGACGAATCCGCTCGGCGAGGGACCGAACCGTCACCATCAGGATGAAGAGCGACAGGCCGACGATCCATAACTGCTGATCGGCCAGAAACCGGGACAGGGCGTTCATGGGGTCCGGGGTCTCCCTCGCCCGGCGTCGGGCGGCGATGCGGAGAGTCTCAGCCCCCCGCCATGTGGGTCAAGTGCGCCGCGTCAGCTTCTCCGGGGCTGGATCGCAAACCAGGGCGCCAGACGATCAATGGCCTCGCGGACCAGGTCCGTGGAGACGGCGAAGCTGATGCGGATGAACCGGCGGCCATCGACGGGGTCGAAGTCCACCCCGGGGGCCAGGGCCACGCCGGTCTCACGCAGGATCCGCTCGCAGAAGGCCAGGCTGTCGTCGGTCAGATGACCGACGTTGGCGTAGATGTAAAAGGCGCCGTCCGGCGGCGCTATGGAGGCCAGGCCGAGGCGCGGCAGGGCGTCCAGCAGGAGGGTCCGGTTTTGCCGGTAGACCTCGATGTTCGCCTGAAGCTCCTCCCGGCAGTCGAGAGCGGCCAGGGCGGCATGCTGGCTGAGGGAGGGCGGCGTCAGGAACAGGTTGCTGATCAGGGCGCGGGCCCGGTCGGCGTGAGCCGCCGGCGCAGCCAGCCACCCGAGACGCCAGGCGACCATGCTGAAATACTTGGAGAAACTATTTACCACGAAGGCCTGGTCGGTGAATTCCAGGACTGACCTCGCCGGCTCCACATAGGACAGGCCGTGGTAGATTTCGTCGGAGACCAGTCCCATCCGACGCGCTTCACAGGTGCGGACGATGGCCTCGATTTCACGGGGCGGAAGGATGGAGCCGGTGGGGTTAGCTGGGCTGGCGATGATGACCCCGGCAAGGGGCCCATCGACTTCGTCCAAGGCGGATGCGGTGAGCTGGTAGCTGACTTCCGGACCACAGGGAATCTCCACCGGTTCCAGGTGCAGCGCGCGCAGGGTGTTGCGATAGGCGACATAGCCGGGGCGGGCCAGGGCGATGCGATCGCCCGCAGCGAAGCAGGTCGAGAGGGCCAGGACGAGGGCCGGCGAGGCGCCGCAGGTCAGCAGGATCCGACTGGCGGGAAGGTCGACGCCATAGGTCTCCTGGTAATGCCGGCTCAGCCGGACCTTGAGGTCCTGGCTCTCCCAGTAGCTGCCCGGATCCGAGTCGAGGGCCCGGTGGGCCGCTGCGATGGCCCCCGCCGGCGCACCCGTGGAAGGCTGCCCGAACTCCATGTGGATGATGCGCGCACCCTCAGCCTCCAGCCTGCGGGCCAGGACGCTGAGACCGATGGCGTAGAAGGGGTCGATTGGGGGAAGCGCTGCGGCTTCAGTCGTCACGGTGGACCCGCTCGCGGCGCTCGTGACGCTCCTGGGCCTCGAGGCTAAGGGTGGCGATTGGGCGGGCGTCCAGGCGGGCGAGGCCAATCGGCTCTCCCGTCTCCTCGCAGTATCCGTAGGAGCCGTCGTCGATGCGGCGGAGCGCTTCCTCAATCTTCGAGATCAGCTTGCGCTGACGGTCGCGGGTCCGGAGTTCGAGCGCCCGGTCTGTCTCGGATGTCGCCCGGTCGGCCAGATCGGGATGATTCTCGGTTTCCGCCTGGAGATGGGCGACAGTCTCGCGGGATTCCCGGAGAATTTCTTCCTTCCAAGCCTGAAGTTTCCGTCGGAAGTACTCGAGCTGACGCTCGTTCATGAAGTCCTCGTCCTCAGAAGGACGATACCCCGGATCACCGGCCAAGACGTCGGCCTTGGACATTGACACCTCACCCCCCGGAGCGCGAAGCCCTGAACGTGGCGGGCTTATAGCAAACCCGATTAGGCGTGCAACGCTCAACACACCGCCGGTCAGGAGGGGCGGCCGAGAAACTCAAGCTTGGCGAGCTCCACCGCCGCCCGGGTCTCGATTTCGTCGAGGACGGTTTCAAGCGTCGGATCGCCGGTCGCCTCCCGCTTTTCCCCCAAGGCCCGGGTGAGGGCGTGAAGCTGGTCGGGGGTAAGGACCCCGTCAATCAGCGCGATCTTCAAATCATCGAGGACGTCCAGAAGTCGTCCCGCCCTGCGCACGGAGCGCCGTCGGTTTTCAAGAGGACCACCCACATCCTGCAGGGCGAGGATGGCGTCGACACCCATGACCCCGCTGAGCCCCGTCGTCGGGGCGGCCGGAGCGGCGGGCGCGGCGTTGTCGCCCCCACCCACCGGCGGCAGACTGAAACCACTGCCGGCTCCCCCTGCCCGCCGAGCGGGCGAAGGACCGCCGGACACGCCGTTTGGACCCGTCACCTTCATGCCCTGACACTACACCCTCCCGGCTTGAGGTATGGTTAATACCGGGCAATTTCTGCACTAGGCGCCGACCGCGCGCGGCGAAACGCCATGTCGCCATTGACTCATATAGGTTTTTTTCTGGCTGGAGCTGGCATGTCCTTCGCTGGGGGAGGACGAAAGTCCATTGTCTGGAAGGCGACCTCATGTTCCGACGCAGCCGCGCAGCCTGCCTGGCCCTGGCCGGCGCCCTCCTCCTGGCCGCGGCCGGAGGGGAAGCCAACGCCCGCTCCCGGATCAAGGACATCGTCGAGTTCGAAGGCGTCCGCGACAACATGCTCGTGGGCTACGGTCTGGTGGTCGGACTGAATGGTACGGGCGACTCTCTCCGGAACGCCCCCTTCACCCGCCAGAGCCTCGAAGCCATGCTTGAGCGACTGGGCGTCAACATCCGCGAGACCAATCTCAACACCAAGAATGTGGCTGCGGTCATGGTGACCGCCCGGCTGCCGCCCTTCACCACCGCCGGCGCGCCCATCGACGCGACAGTCTCAGCCATGGGCGACGCCAAGAGCCTCCTAGGCGGTACGCTCCTGGTCACACCCCTGATGGGCGCCAATGGTGAAGCCTATGCTGTCGCCCAGGGCACGGTGCAGACGGGTTCGGTCTCCGCAGGGGGCGCCTCGGGAAGCTCGATCACCAAGGGCGTGCCGACGGCAGGCCGAATCGCGGGCGGGGCCATCGTCGAGCGGGAGTTGGGCTTCCAGCTGGCCTCCATGCCGCAGATGCGCATGACGCTGCGCAATCCCGATTTCACGACCGCGCGGCGCGTGGCCGATGCGGTCAACAGCGTCTATCCCGGGGCGGCCTTTGTAGAAAACCCGACCATCATCACGATGCGCCCGCCGGTGGGCGTGAACATGGTCGCCATGATCTCTCGGATCGAGAACCTGCCTGTCGATACGGATGAACCCGCCAAGGTGGTGATCGATGAAGTCGCCGGCGTGATCGTCATGGGCGACAATGTCCGCATCTCGACGGTGGCCATCGCCCAGGGCAATCTGACCATTCGGGTCCAGGAGACGCCGGCGGTCAGCCAGCCCAACGCCTTCGCTCAGGGGCAGACGACCGTCACACCCCAGTCTACAGTGAGCGTCGATGAGGAGAAGGGTAAGCAGTTCATCACCCTGAGGAACGGCGCCTCCCTTTCCAGCCTCGTCGCCGGGCTCAACACGCTGGGCGTCACACCCAGAGACATGATTTCGATCCTGCAGGCGATCAAGGCTGCAGGCGCCCTCCAAGCCGATATCGAGGTGATGTGATGACAACCGCTCTGACACCGGGACTGATCCCCTCTCCCCTCGCCACTCCCACTGAAGCGGTTCAGCGTCGGCGAATTGCAGAGACCGCCCAGGCCTTCGAGGCCTCCTTCCTGTCGGTGATGATCAACCAGATGTTCGCAGGCCTGGACACAGAGGGTCCGTTCTCCGGAGGCGCCGGCGAGACCGCCTTCCGGTCCTTCCTCGGTGAAGCCGTGGCGCGCCAGATCACCCGCTCCGGCGGCATCGGTCTGGCGGCCCCTGTCCAGGCGGAAATGCTGAAACTCCAGGGTCTCAGCTAGGAGAATGACCATGGCCTTGTCTGCAGACACCGCCGGGGAACACGTCAACCAGATGATCGCCCTGACGGAACGCCTGACCCAGCTGATCGCAGAGGAAGCCCAGGCCTTCGAGTCCAACCGACCGCAGGACGCCGCCGCCCTGGTCGAAGAGACATCGCGGCTCGCCAACCTCTACCGCCTGGAGTCGATGCGCATCCGGTCCAATCCGGATCTGATCGCTCCCGCACCGTCGGAGGACCGCAAGCGACTGGTGCAGGCCACTGAAGCCTTCGACGCCGTACTCGCGCGGCAGGGGCGAGCCCTCGAGGCGGCGCGGGCGGTCACGGAGGGCCTCGTCCAGGCCATCGCCAACGAGGTGGCCGCTCAGCGTTCCCGAGGGATCGGATATGGCCCGGGCGCCCAGGCCCATATCATGAACCTGGCGACCTCCATCACCCTCAACCAGAGGGCCTGATCGAGACGGGAGCCCCGCCGGGGGACTTGCGCTGTCGCGGCCGCTGCGGTCAGGGTGAGCCTCCATCGGGAGTTTCCGTTTTGCGCTCGCAGCCTCGCCTCCACTCAACCGCCCTGATCTCAGCCGCTTTGTGCCTTGCCCTGCCGGTCCTCGCCCAGGCCGCTTCCGTCGATCCGCGGCGGGCCCATGGTGCGGCGGTGGTGCTGGACACCCACTTCGACACCCCGGCCAACTTCAGCCGCCCCGGCTGGAGCATTCTGAACCGCCATGACACCGAGCTGGACGACAGCCAGGTGGACCTTCCGAGGATGATCGAGGGCGGTGTCGATGGGGGCTTCTTCGTGATCTTCACGCCTCAGGGGCCACGGGGCCCTGCGGGCAATGCAGCGGCGCGGGACCATGCAGTCTTCAGGGCCTCGGAGATCCGCGAGATGGTCGCGCGGCACAGCGAGCACTTCGCCCTCGCCCTGACAGCCGACGACGCCTCAAGGATCCTGGCTGAGAAGAAGCGCTTCGTCTTCATGAGCATGGAGAACGGGTCCCCGGTGGCCGGCGACCTGTCGCTGATGAAGACCTTCCATGACCTGGGCGTTCGGATGATCGGCCCGGTCCACTTCCGCAACAGCGACCTTGCGGACTCGTCGACCGAGGCCCCGGTCTGGGGCGGCCTGTCCCCAGCGGGGCGCAGCTTCGTGGCCGAGGCGAACCGGCTGGGCATGGTGATTGACGGCAGCCACGCCAGCGACCAGGCCCTCGACCAGATGATCGCCCTCTCCGAAGCGCCGATCATCCTCTCGCACTCAGGCTGCAAGGACATATTCGACCATCCCCGCAATGTGGACGACGCCCGCCTGAAGGCCCTGGCCGCGAAGGGCGGAGTGATCCAGATCAACGCCTTCTCCGCCTACATGGTCCCGACGCCGAGGATCCCGGAAAGGGAGGCGGCCCTGGCGGAACTCGCGAAGTCCCTGGGCATCTCGGGTCGGGAAATGACGCCGGCCCAAAGACGGGCCTTTGTCGAAGGTCGGAGGCCGATTGACGCCCGCTGGCCGGTGCCCCGGGCGAACATGGATGACTTCATGAAGCATATGTTGCACGCCCTCGCCCTGGTCGGACCCGACCATGTCGGCGTGTCCGGAGACTTCGACGGCGGCGGCGGGATCGAGGGGCTGGAAGACGTCACTGGCTTTCCCGAGATCACCCGGCGTCTCCTGGCCGCCGGCTACGGCCAGGCCGACATCGACAAGATCTGGGGCGGCAATGCTCTGCGGGTCCTGAGGGCGGCCGAAGCCGTCCGGGACCGTCTCCAGACCGGAAAGGCGGACTGATGACCTACGAACACCTGGACGTTCGCATCGAAGACGAGGTCGCCTGGGCGACCATGAACCGGCCCGACCGGCTCAACGCCCTGAACCCGAGGCTGGTGGAGGAGCTGCGCGACTTCTTCGTGGGCCTCTACTGGCGGCGGGACGTACGCGTCGTGGTCCTGCGGGGCGCCGGCCGGGCCTTCTGCGCCGGGCTTGACCTGAAGGAACGCAGCGGCGGGAACGCCGACCGCTCGGTGGGGGCGGGTCTGACCGGCCAACGGCGGATCAGCGAGATCGTCATCGCCATGCGTCGGTGCCCGCAGCCCATCATCGCCTGCATCGACGGCGCGGCCAGCGGCGGCGGTTTCGCTCTGGCCCTGGCCTCGGACGTCCGGATCGCCACCCCGACCCTGAAGATGAACGCCGCCTTCATCCGGATCGGCCTCTCGGCCTGCGACATCGGGGTCAGCTACTTCCTGCCGCGCATGGTCGGAAGTTCCGTGGCCGCCGAATACATGCTGACCGGTCGATTCATGGGAGCCGATCGCGCCCTGCAGCTGGGTCTGATCAGCCGGATCGTCGATCCGGGCGCCCTGGAGGCCGAGGCCCGAGACTTCGCAGCGGACATGCTGCACGCCACGCCCCTGGGCCTTCGCCTGACCAAGGAGGCCCTGAATCACGCCATTGACGCCCAGGGCCTGGAGGCGGCCATCGCCATGGAGGACCGTAACCAGATCCTGTGCGCCCAGGACGGCGATTTCGCCGAGGGCGTCCGGGCCTTCCTGGAAAAGCGAAAGCCGGTCTACGCCGTCCGGGAGAGCTGATCCACAGGGTCGAGACCGCGAGGGCTCTGCGCCGCTTGTTCGCCACATGTTCCGGTGTTATCCGGAGGCTTCGGAAGGGGCGCCCGCGGACCCGCAAGACCGGGCTGCGAGCGGAGCGGCATGTCGGACGACCAGAACTTCATTCGGGTGCGCGGCGCGCGCGAGCACAACCTGAAGGATGTCGACATCGACATCCCCCGGGGCCAGCTGGTCGTACTGACCGGCCTGTCCGGCTCGGGCAAGAGCTCCCTGGCCTTCGACACCATCTACGCCGAGGGACAGAGGCGCTATGTCGAGAGCCTCTCGGCCTACGCCCGCCAGTTCCTGGAGTTGATGAGCAAGCCCGATGTCGACCTGATCGAGGGCCTGTCGCCGGCGATCTCCATCGAGCAGAAGACCACCAGCCGCAATCCGCGCTCGACCGTCGGCACAGTCACCGAGATCCACGACTACATGCGCCTGCTCTGGGCGCGGGTCGGAACCCCCTACTCTCCCGCCACTGGCCTGCCCATCGAGAGCCAGACGGTCTCGCAGATGGTCGACAAGCTGTCGGCCCTGCCGGATGGCGAGCGCGTCTACCTGCTGGCGCCCGTGGTGCGTGGCCGGAAGGGTGAATACCGCAAGGAGATCGCCGAGTGGCAGAAGGCCGGCTTCCAGCGGCTGAAGATCGACGGCGCCTTCTATCCGATCGAGGACGCCCCCGTCCTCGACAAGAAATTCAAGCACGACATCGACGTGGTGGTGGACCGGCTGGTCACGCGCGCGGGCCTGGAAGGCCGGTACGCCGACTCCCTGGAGACCGCCCTTCGGCTGGCGGACGGCATAGCGGTGGCCGAATGGGCCGACGCCCCGGTGGGCGAGGCCGAACCCCGGCGGCTGATCTTCTCCGAGAAGTTCGCCTGCCCGGTCTCCGGCTTCACCATCTCCGAGATCGAACCTCGGCTGTTCTCCTTCAACAACCCTTTCGGCGCCTGCCCCACCTGCGACGGCCTGGGCGCCCGGCTGACCTTCGATGGCGACCGGGTGGTCCCCGACCGCAGCCGCACCCTGCACGGCGGGGCCATAGCGCCCTGGTCAAAGGGGCCCTCCCCCCTCTACACCCAGACCCTGCAGGCCCTGGCGCGGCACTATGGCTTCTCGATGGATATCGCCTGGGCGGACCTGCCGGAGACCGCCCGGAAGGTGATCCTGCACGGGTCCGCGGGCGAGAAGATCCAGTTCATCTATGACGACAACGCCCGGAAGTACGAGGTCAACAAGACCTTCGAGGGCGTCCTTCCGAACCTTGAGCGCCGCTGGCGGGAGACGGACTCGGCCTGGGTGCGCGAGGAGCTGGCGCGCTTCCAGTCCGAGACGCCCTGCGAAGCCTGCGACGGCTATCGTCTCAAGCCCGAGGCCCTGGCGGTCCGTATCGATGGCCGCCATATCGGCGAGGTTTCCCGGCTGTCCATCCGCGAGGCCGGCGCCTGGTTCAGCGCCCTCGAAGGCCGGCTGACGCCCAAGCAGATGGAGATCGCCCGGCGCATCCTGAAGGAGATCAATGACCGGCTTCGGTTCCTGGTCAATGTCGGCCTGGACTATCTCAACCTGTCCCGCGCTTCGGGAACCCTCTCCGGCGGAGAGAGCCAGCGCATCCGCCTCGCCAGCCAGATCGGGTCGGGCCTGACCGGGGTTCTGTACGTCCTCGATGAGCCGTCCATCGGCCTGCACCAGCGGGACAATACCCGCCTTCTGGACAGCCTGCGGGGTCTGCGCGACCTCGGCAATTCCGTGCTGGTGGTCGAACATGACGAAGAGGCCATCCTGACCGCAGACCATGTCATCGACATGGGTCCCGGGGCCGGCATCCACGGGGGCCGTGTGGTCAGTGAGGGACGGCCTGCCCAGATCATGGCCGACCCGGACAGCGTGACGGGCCGGTACCTGAGCGGCGCAGCGGAGATCGCCGTGCCCGAGCGGAGGCGATCGGTGAAGGGCGCCAAGGTCCTGAAGGTGATCGGCGCTACCGGGAACAACCTCCAGTCCGTGACGGCGGAGATTCCTGTCGGGACCCTGACCTGCATCACCGGCGTTTCCGGCGGCGGCAAGTCCACCTTCACCATCGAGACCCTCTACAAGGCCGCAGCCCGGCGCCTCCACAACGCCGCAGATGCACCGGCCCCGCATGACCGTATCGAGGGCCTGCAGCACTTCGACAAGGTCATCGACATCGACCAGTCCCCCATCGGCCGCACGCCGCGCTCCAATCCAGCGACCTACACCGGCGCCTTCCAGCCCATCCGCGACTGGTTCGCCGGCCTGCCCGAGGCCAAGGCGCGGGGATACGGCCCGGGACGGTTCAGCTTCAACGTGAAGGGCGGGCGGTGCGAGGCCTGCCAGGGCGACGGCCTCATCAAGATCGAGATGCACTTCCTTCCCGACGTCTATGTGACCTGCGACGTCTGCCAGGGCCGCCGGTACAACCGCGAGACCCTGGAGATCCTGTTCAAGGGCAAGTCCATCTCCGACGTCCTCGACATGACGGTCGACGAGGCCCACGACTTCTTCAAGGCCGTGCCTACGGTGCGGGAGAAGATGGCCACCCTCAAGCGGGTGGGCCTGGGCTACGTCAAGGTCGGCCAGCAGGCCACCACCCTGTCCGGAGGCGAGGCCCAGAGGGTCAAGCTGTCCAAGGAGCTGTCCCGAAGGGCGACGGGCAAGACCCTCTACATTCTCGATGAGCCCACGACCGGCCTGCACTTCGAAGACGTGCGCAAGCTGCTGGAGGTCCTGCACGAACTCGCCGATGCCGGGAACACGGTGGTGGTGATCGAGCACAACCTGGACGTGGTGAAGACTGCGGACTGGATCCTCGACTTCGGCCCGGAAGGCGGGGATGGCGGCGGCCGGATCGTCGCCTCAGGAACGCCCGAGGCCGTCGCCGCCGAGCCGGCAAGCTGGACGGGACGCTATCTGGCGGACATTCTGGCGCGGCATGAAGACAGGCGATTGGCCCGGCGTCGCGCGGTCATGGCCTGAACATACAGACCGACGCTCCCAGGGAGGAAATCCATGAAGCTCTATGGCGCCCCCAACCCCGCACCCAACCCGCGCCGGGTCCGCATCTTCCTGGCCGAGAAGGGCATCGATCTTCCGGAAACCCGGATCGACATGATGAAGCGTGAGCACAAGTCCGAGGAGTTCCGGGCCCGCAACCCCCTGGGCCAGATTCCCACCCTCGAGCTGGACGACGGGACCTGCATTTCCGAGACGGTGGCCATCTGCCGCTATTTCGACGAGGTCCACCCCGAGCCGCCCATGTTCGGCACGACTCCGGTGGAGAAGGCGCTCGTAGACCAGTGTATCCGCCGGGTGGAGTTCGTCGCCATGATGCCGGTCGGCAACTTCTGGCGTCACGCCCACCCGCGCACGGCGGCCCTGCTGACCCAGTACAAGGACTTCGGCGAGTCGAACCGAGACACCTGGGCCGGGGCCCAGCGGTTCTTTGACCGCTCGCTACAGGGGCGGGAGTTCCTGGCACTCGACACCCTGACCATGGCGGACATCTGCCTTCAGACCACGGTGGACTTCGCCGACTGGATAGGCCTGCCCTGCGACCCTGAGCTCAAGGCCCTCGCCGCCTGGCGGGAGAGGCTGGCCGCCCGCCCGAGCGCGGGCGCCTGACCTCAGGCCGCTGCGCGGCGCGCCCGGATCTCCCGGTAGATGACCGCGGAGGGAGCCGACATCACGGCGTAGAAGACCGCGAGGGTGAATGCACCAAACACCATCACAAGAACTCGAATTGGTGAAAAGTAAGTCCTGAATGACGTAAAATCAGTATCTATTGATTCACGAAGGGCGACCAAATCACCACCAACCAAAATTGCCGCGATACAAACCATGATAATAACTGAAAGAATGTAAAAAATAAGGAATGATATAATTGCTAATACATAAGATCCTAACATCGGAAAGAATAAAGCCTTCGTCATATTCCACGAGTCAAAAATTGATAATCTTTTTTCAGAAAAGCTAATTACTGGACCCAATGACATTCTTATTATGATATATAAAATTGAAAATATCATGACTATTGCAGATAACATCCCCAATATCGGCGCAAGAAAATTCAAACCGACCGCGCCAATCACGGACCACATGATAGCTGTGTAAACTCCACCAATAACCACAACTGCTGATACAATTATCATCAATAAAAGCGTGTGAATAAGTAATAGACCGATAAGTCTAATCTCTTCCATTCCCAAATGAAGCGGGTGTATCCGAGAATTTTCCGGATCCAAAACCAAGCGAAACACACCACCCGCGATCACCGAGTAAACTAAGAGTCCGGCAACAATGAAAAGGACATATAGCGGCCAAAGTGAGCGCATCAATTCCAATTCAGCCGCAGCATCCAGCGCACCCCCAGATGAAACTGCATCAAGTTGCGCCATTTGGCTCGTAAGGCCGAAACCAAATATTACAAGCGCAATCAGTAGGTCTACTAGTAGGAAAAAACCCGTCCAGATCAAAAGGGTCTTCGGCTTCTCCCAGGTGACCCGGAAGCCCTCGAAGGCCGCATCGACTGCGGAAAACACCGTCATTTCGTGCACCTGAACCGTGACCCGGCGGGTCCTGAATCGGCCCTTCCCCAGGCCCATTTGGCTGTCCGTCCGCCGCCAGTGCAAGCGCTGCGGAGGTTCGGCTCGCGATCCGGCGGGATCGTTGCTAGTTAGCCACGCATGTCACCTGCACCCATTCATGTCATCGGCGGCGGACTCGCCGGCTCGGAAGCGGCCTGGCAGATCGCCGATGCCGGCGTCCCGGTCATCCTTCACGAGATGCGGCCCGTCCGGCGCACCGACGCCCACCACACTGACGGCCTCGCGGAACTCGTCTGCTCCAACTCCTTCCGGGCCGACGACTGGACCTCGAACGCGGTCGGCCTGCTCCACGCAGAGATGCGGGTCCTCAACTCCCTCATCATGTCCTGTGGGGACGCCCACCAGGTGCCGGCGGGCGGCGCGCTTGCCGTGGACCGGGACGGCTTCTCGGCCGCTGTGACTAAACGGCTGACCGCCCACCCCCTCGTGACGATCGAACGGGGAGAGATCGCCGGCCTGCCGCCTGAGGACTGGGACAGTGTGATCATCGCCACGGGCCCCCTCACCTCTCCCGCCCTGGCCCAGGCCATCCAGGGGCTCACCGGGGAGGACGAGCTGTCCTTCTTCGACGCGATCGCGCCGATCGTGACCCTGGAGTCCATCGATATGGACATCGCCTGGCGGCAGTCGCGCTATGACAAGGCCGGACCCGGCGGCGACACGCAGGCCTACATCAACTGCCCCATGGACCGGGTCCAGTACGAGGGCTTCATCGACGCCCTGCTGGCGGGCCCGAAGTCCGAGTTCCGCGAGTGGGAGAACGTTCCCTACTTCGACGGCTGCCTGCCGATCGAGGTCATGGCCGAGCGGGGTCGGGAGACCCTCCGGCATGGCCCCATGAAGCCCGTCGGCCTGACCAACGCCCACCGGCCCGACGACAAGCCCTGGGCGGTGGTCCAGCTTCGCCAGGACAACGCCCTGGGCACCCTGTGGAACATCGTGGGCTTCCAGACCAAGCTGAAGCACGGCGCCCAGACCGAAGTCTTCCGGATGATCCCGGGGCTGGAGAAGGCCGTCTTCGCCCGACTGGGCGGACTGCATCGCAACACCTTCCTCAACAGCCCGCGCCTGCTGGACCGTAGCCTCCGGCTGAAGGCCCAGCCGCGGTTGCGCTTCGCCGGCCAGGTCACCGGCGTCGAGGGCTATGTGGAGAGCGCGGCCATGGGCCTGCTGGCCGGACGGCTGGCGGCGGCGGAGCGGCTGGGTCGCCCCCTCGAGGCGCCGCCCTCCACCACCGCCCTGGGCTCCCTGGTCAATCATATCACAGGCGGTCACATCGACGGGGGCAAGGGATCCTTCCAGCCGATGAACATCAACTACGGCCTCATGCCGCCGGTGGAGGCGCCGAAGCGCGACGCCGAGGGGCGGCGCCTGGGCGCCAAGGTCCGCAGCCGGGGGCGTAAGCTGGCCATGGGCGAGCGGGCGCTTTCGGACCTGTCGGACTGGGCCTCAGACGCGCCCGGTCAGCACCGCTCCCATCAGGCGGAGGCGGTCACCGAGGGGTGAGGGAGGCCGCCCCTTCGCCCGGGCCCTCGCCAGGGCGGCGTGGGCGACGGCGGGGAAGGCCGCCGCCGTGACCTCCCGGGCGGCGAGGAGCCTCGACTCAAGAGCCTCCCGGGCGGCCTCCGGGGACAGCCCCGCCGTGAGGATGAGACGACCGATCGACCAGGCGGCGCCGCCGGCCCCGGCTGCCGCCGGATCACAGGCCGGGTCGAGGACGGCGGCCGCCAGCCGGGCGCAGGCCCCGCCCGTACCGTCGGCCCATTCCAGGGCCTCCTCCAGGACCATCGGCCTCGGGTCCAGCTCGCGCAGGCGGGCGTCCACGAGCGCCTCCAGGATCCCCCGCTCGAGCCCGTGGGTGCGTACGACGTCGGCCAGAGCCAGGGCCACGGGATGTCGCCGGACGGCGCGCCCCGAGGCGATCTCCTCCAGCACCTCCCGCCACCAGGCGAGGCGCATCTCCGCCACCAGGGGGTTGGAGGCGGCCCTCGGCGCCCGGCCGAGTTCATTGTCAAAGGCGTAGAGGGCGACAAGGGCGCGCCGCACCGCGGGGCCGGAGGCAAAACGGCTCGAAAGCCAGCGGTCGGGATCGGTGCGGGACAGCCCCGCCTCGACATTGTCCGGGAACGAAGGATCGGTCTCGGGAGAAGGTTCGGTGGACAAGCTGGCCTCTCATGAAAACGGGCCCGCAGGGACTGCGGGCCCGCCTCCTCGACCGGAATCCGGGGATCAGCCGAAGATGGTCTGGTTCATGCCCATGGTGGCGAGCATTGGGATGGAAAGGAAGGTGTTGAGGCGCGAGAACAGCATGGCGGTCTTCGCCGCCTTGGCTTTGGCGTCGGCGTCGGCCTCGACGATACCCAGAGCGATCTTCTGGTTCGGCCAGATGAAGACCCAGACATTGAAGAACATGACCGTGGCGAGCCACATGCCCAGGCCAATGAAGCTGTGCTGCGGATTGCCGCTGGTCAGGCCCAGGGCGAAAGCGTCGACGAGATAGCCGCGGTTGTAGGCCAGGAGAACTCCGGCCACCCAGGTGAGCAGCGCCGCCCAGCGGAACCAGAAAAGAGCCTCCGGCGCGATGTACTTGGAGACCGCCGGCTTCAGCTCGGCCGGGATTTCCGGCATCTTCCGCAGCTGGACGAAGTTGAAATAGTACAGCAGCCCGATCCACATGATGCCGAACACCAGGTGGAGGAAACGAAGCACCGCCTGGACGAAGGTGGCGTCAAGCACCGCCTGGACGAAGGTGGCGTCCACCCCCCTGGCGTGCTGCATGTATCCGCCCACCACCACAAGCGCGATGATCGAGCTCAGGATCACCGTATTGCGGAGGTTTGACAGGAGTCCCGAGACAAGATTCGACATGTTTAGCCCTCTGAGAGTCTTCCCCTGAAACCTTCTCTTAAGGGCATTCGCCAGCCGCGGGAAGCCGTGGCTTGATCCGGATCAAATCGCGATCAGGGCGGCGGCGACCCTCCGGCCCTCGGCGGTGAGGAGGTTGTAGAGCCGCGCCGCCGCCGGGGTATCGAGGAACTCCAGACCGATCCCGGCCCGCAGGAAGGCTTCCCTCACCTCCCGCGGCGGCAGGCCGTTCTGGACGCCCATTCCCAGGACGAGGAGTTCGCAGACGCCCGGCCCAGCCGAAAGGACCGCCGAGAGGTTGGCTGCAGAGAGGCCGGCTGAAGAGAGCACCTCCCAATCCCGCGCAGTGTCATCGAGGATCAGGACGGACCCGGGACGCCACTCTCCGGAAAGACGGAAGCCGCCGCCGCCGAAGGCGTCGACCTGCGGCGCCGACCGGCTCATCCTGGACGTGCGCCTGCGGCCTTGAGCGGGGCCGCCTCGTCGTCATCGCGCCGAACCCCCCAGAGCAGGATGATCGGCAGGGCGACATAGATCGAGGAGTACGTGCCGACGATCACCCCGAAAACCATCGTGAACACCAGCGGGAAGAGAACCGGTCCGCCGAAGAAGAGGGCGCCGGAAAGGGCGATGATGGCGGTCGTGCCCGTGATCAGATTGCGCGACAGACGTTCATTCTCGGACCGGTTGATGATGTCCCGCAGCGGCGTCGTCTTGTACTTGCGCAGGTTCTCACGCAGCCGGTCGAAGGTGATGACCTTCTCGTTCATCGAGTAGCCGATGACGGTCAACAAGGCGGCGATCGAGGTCATCGACACTTCCAGTTGCGCGAGTGACAGAACCCCCATGGTGAGGATCACGTCATGCAGGATGGCCGCGATGGCCCCCATGCCGAACTGAAGCTGGAAGCGAAACCAGATGTAGAGCAGCATCAGGACCATGGCGAGGGCGAGGGCGAGGGCCCCGGACCGTGCAAGTTCCCCGGACACCTTTCCGCCCACAGTCTCTGCGCGCCGGATCTCGATGCCGGGAAAGGCCTTCTGGAGCGCACCCTTGACCACCTGGGTGCTGGCGTTGAGGTCGGCGTCGTCCGCCACCCGGAAACGCAGGATAGCGCCATTCCCCTGCCCCAGCGACTGGACCTGAGCGTCTTCACCGCCGGCCTCCGTCATCACCCGGCGCAGCCCGCCGATGTCGAGGGGCTTCTCTGTTTCGACCTCGATCAAGGCGCCGCCGACGAAGTCGATTCCGAAATTCAGGCCCCTGAAGGCGATGGAGCCCAAAGAAATCGCAATCAGGAGGGCGGAGAAGACCGCCGCCATGGGCGCCAGCTTCACAAAGTCGAAGTTGAACTCGCGGGGCAGATTGGTGATGAGGGGCCAGCGCATGAGAGCCTCTAGACGATGGGCAGGGTCTTGGGCTTCTTCGCCCGGTACCACCAGCCAATCAGGAGCTGGGTGACCACCACCGCCGTGAAGACGGACGTGATGACCCCGATCAGAAGTGTCCAGGCGAAGCCGCGGACCGCCCCGGCGCCGAACATGAACATGATGATGGCCGAAATCGCACTGGTGATGTTGGCGTCGAAGATGGACACCAACGCCCGCTCATAGCCGTGCTCCAGCGCCTGCAGGGGCGATCGCCCGAGGTGCGCCTCGTCCCGGACCCGTTCGTAGATCAGGACGTTGGCGTCCACAGCCACCGCGAGGGTGAGAATGATGCCTGCGATCCCCGGAAAGGTCAGAGTGGCCTGTGTCATGGACATGGCGCCCACGATCAGAAGGACGTTCAACGCCAGAGCAAGGGCGGCAAAGACGCCGAATGTCCCGTAGGCGAAGACGATGAAGGCGAACATGGATGCGGCGCCGATCGCCATGGAGATCGCCCCGGCCCGCACGGCGTCTGCGCCCAGTTCAGCGCCGACCGTATTCTGCTGCTCGACCTTCAGGGGCGCCGGAAGGGCGCCGGCGCGCAACAGCACCGCCAGGTCATTGGCGCTTTCCGCCGTGAAGTTCCCAGAGATCTGTCCAGAGCCGCCCATGATGGCGCTTTGGATCACCGGGGCCGAAATGATCTTGCCGTCCAGGACGATCGCGAACCGCTTGCCGATGTTGTTGGCCGTCGTTTCCCCAAAGCGGGAGGCGCCCTGGCCATTGAAGCGGAAGTTGACGACCGGCTGTCCGGTCTGTCCGTCGAAGCCCTGAGAAGCCTCCGTAAGCATCTCCCCGGTTACGACGGCGCGCTTCTTCAGAAGGAGCGGCCCCTCATCCTGGCTCGGCAGGACCACCGAACCCGGCGGAACGCGTCCTTGCAGGGCTTCGGCGACCGAGACGGAGTCGTCCACCATCTGGAAGGTCAGCTTGGCGGTCTGGCCGATGATGGACTTCAGTCGCTCCGGATCGCTCTCGCCGGGAGCCTGCACGACGATCTGGTCAAATCCCTGCCGCTGGATGGCGGGCTCACGGGTGCCCAGGGCGTCGATCCGCCGGCGGATGATCTCGATGGACTGGTCGACCGCCCGGCTGGCTTCCGCGTTGAGAGCCTGCGCCGACCAGCCCATCCGGATGCGCTGATCGGCCTGGGACGAGAGCTCCAGCCCGCTGCCGCCTGTGGCGATATCGCCGCCGAGCCGGGTCCGCAGCAGGTTGAGGGCCTCGTTCGACCGGGCGGGGTCGGTGATGCGGACGGTCACGTCGGAACCGACCTGGCCGAGGTCCGTGAAGGCGATATCCTCGGCCCGCAGTGTGGTGCGGACATCCTCGATGAGGTTGGTCGTCTTCTCCACGCGGAGCGCGCGGGTATCCACGGAGAGCTTGAGGTAGGATCCGCCCTGGAGGTCCAGGCCCAGGTTCAGGGTCTGCTTTGGCAAGAAGGCAGGAAGCTGCTCCCGTACGCTCGCGGGCAGCAGGTTGGGCAGCGTGAACAGCACGCCGAAGATCAGGGCGGCGACGACGGAGATCAGCCGCCAGCGCGAGGGAGCGAGCATGCGTCCAGGCCTAGGCCTTGGCGTCGTTAGCGGCGCCGTCGCCTTTCGAGCGGACCGACGAGATCATGGACTTCACGACCTTGACAGTGACGCCCTGGGCGATCTCCACGCCGACCTCGCCGTCCTCAACCCGCACGATCTTGCCGACCACGCCGGACGCCAGGACGACCACGTCATTGCGCTTCAGGGCGGCGAGCATTTCCTGGTGCTGCTTCATCCGCTTCTGCTGAGGACGGATCAGCAGGAAGTAGAAGAGGACAAACAGACCGATCAGCGGGGCGATCTGCAGGAGCATGGCCTCGATTCCGCCTCCGGCGGGAGCTCCGGCGGCGGTCTGGGCGTAGGCGGGGGTGGCGAACATGGCCTCTCCGAGGGGGACGGGTGCAGTCTGCGCCCGAGTTCAGGGTCGCCGGAAGCTATGCGCTTGACCGACCTTTTGCAATGGAGGGTCGGGATGGCTAATCACGCTCCATGACCCAGGATCTTTCTCCCCTTCTGCTCCGCATCGCTGAAGCCCTGGAAAGGCTCGCTCCACCAGCGTCGCCGACGCCGGACTTCTCAGGCGCGCGGCTGTTCCGGCACGATGCCGGACGGGGGCTTTTCATCGCGGCGCCCGACTATCCCCTGCCCCTGGATGCTCTCCTCGGCGTCGATCGCCAGAAGGAGGCCCTGTCCGCAAACCTCTCCCGGTTTGCTGCTGGTCTGCCCTGCAATCATGTTCTCCTGTGGGGGGTGCGGGGCGCGGGCAAGAGTTCCATGGCCAAGGCGGCCTTCATGGCCTGCGCCCGGGACCGGGAGGACCTCAAACTCATCGAAGTGGACCGGGACGAGATCACCGCCCTGCCCCGGCTCTTTGACATCCTCCGGGAACGCCCGGAACGCTTCATCGTGCTCTGCGACGATCTGTCCTTCGAGGATGGCGCGGAAGCCGCCAAGGCGCTGAAGTCGGCCCTGGAGGGCGGTGTGTCAGGCCCCCCGTCGACCGTACTCTTCCTGGCCACCTCGAACCGGCGTCACCTCATGCCCCGGGGCCACGTCGAGGACCGGGGACTGGTCGCCGCTGCAGAGGACGCCGAGGAAGAGGTGAGCGTCTCCGACCGTTTCGGCCTCTGGATCGGCTTCCCGCCCATGGACCAGCCGACCTACCTCGCCGCCGTGCGGGCCTATGCGCGGCGGTACGGCCTGCCCGTAAGGGGGCTGGACCGACGGGCCCTGCAGTGGGCGCAGGCGCGCGGGGGCCGCTCGGGCCGCGTCGCCTGGCAGTTCATCCTCGACCTCGCCGGATCGAAGGGGATCGCCCTGCCCGTCTGACGCCTCAGCGCGGCAGGAGCAGGGACGGCGACACGGGTCGCGCCCGCTCTGTGGGCGTCGGTGCGTAGCGGATTTCAAAGTGGAGCTGGGGTTCCGCGACCCCGCCCGTATCGCCCGCTTCACCGATCTGTTGTCCCTGCAGGACCTTCTGCTGGATCTTCACGTCCACGTTGGACAGGTGAGCGTAGGCCGTGACCCAGCCGTCTGGATGCTTGATCAGCACCAGGTTGCCGAAGCCGGGCACCTGGTCCCCGGCATAGACCACCTCGCCGGCGGCGGACGCCCTCACCGGGGCCCCGCGGGCGGCCCGGATGTTGATCCCGTCGTTCCGCTGGCCGGTGCCTTTGGGGCCGAAGTCCGAGAGAATCTCCCCTCGTAGCGGCCAGAGGAAGCGTCCCTTGCCGAGGGCGGCGATCTGGGCGTCGGTCAGGGGTGTGGTGGAGGCCGTGGGAGGCGGTGTGAAACCGCCAGAGGGCGGCCTCGCGGGGACTGGGGGCGTCGGAGCCGGCGCGACCCTGGGAGGCGGCGGAAGAGGACGCGGCGCGGGCGGCGCGACCACTGGCGTCTGCGGGGTGGTCCGCGGGGGCTCGGGGCGGGTCTGCGGCGGCGGCGGCGCGGGGGCCGGCGTCGGGGGTGTCGCCTGCGGCGCGACCGGCGTCGTCGGACCCGAGGGCGGAGCTTGGGCTGGCGTGGCCGGACGGGTCACCGCCGGCTGTCCGGGCTCGGTCCTCAGCTCAGGGGGGCCGGCGGCGGAAGGATCCTCCAACGGCGCATCCGTCTCGGGAGCCACCGTCGCGGGGGCGACCGCCTCAGGCGAGGGCCGGGGCGCAGGCGCCGGGACGCGGATGGTTTCACGGATCGGTCCGCGGTCCCGCGCTTCGTCGGGCAGGATGAGGCGCTGGCCGGACCGGATCGTGGCCGACGTGCGCAGGCCGTTGGCCGCGGCCAGGGCCCTCGGGGTCACGCTAAACCGGCGCGCAATGACGGAAAGAGTATCGCCGGCGACGGCCACGTAGGCCCTCTGGGTTTCCGCCGGCCCCTTGAGAACCTGACCGGGGCGCAGTGTGTAGGGCGGCTTGAGGCCGTTGAGGCTCGAAAGCTCTTTCCGGGACAGCCCCATGCGGTCGGCGATCCCGTCGACGGTGTCACCCTTGCGAACTGTGTAGGCGGCGGGCTTGCCCTTGACCGAAATCACCCGGCCGCCGGCCAGGACACGGACAGTGGCGGCCCCCTGAGGTGCGACCGGCGCCGCCTCGGCAGGGGGATTCTCATCAGGGCGGGCCGGGCGGGTGGCGGCAGGCGGCGGCGGGCGGGTCGGCGCGGTGGCGGACCGGATGGGCCCACGGTCCCTGTAGCCCTGGGGGAGGGTCAGTCTCTGTCCCGCCCTGAGGGCGGCTGTACTGCGCAGCCCGTTCTCGCCGGCCAGCGCCCGGGTGGACACTGAGAAACGCCGGGCGACAACCTCAAGACTGTCGCCCTCGGCGACCACATAAGCCTTGCGGGTCTCGGGCGGCCCCTTGAGTACGCGACCCACGCTCAAGGCGTAGGGCGGCTTCAGACCGTTGAGGTCAGCGAAGGCCTTTCGGGTCATGCCCAGTCGGTTCGCAATCTCGTCGACGGTGTCGCCGCTGCGCACGATGTAGGTTGAAGGTCCGCTGGAGACGTTCACGACGCGGCCGGCGGCCTGGGCTCTTCCAGCCGAACCTTCGCCACCCTGAGGCCCAGGCAACCTGAGCTTCATTCCCGCATCGATCCGGGCGCCGGAGCCCAGGTCGTTGGCCTCGGCAATGGCCTCCGGAGACACTCCGAGCTTTCGGCCGATGCCGTAGAGGGTATCGCCCCTCTGGACGGTGTAGGTGTCGCCAGAAGCCTGGAGCAGGGCCAGCTGAACCGGCGCGGCCTCTCCGCCAACGGGTTCGCGGGCCGCCGAAGGGCTGGCCACGCTGACGAAGGCGGTCGTCGCCGCAAGCATCAGGACGGTCCGGTTGAGAAAACTGCTCATCGCCGCTCCGGCTCTGTTTACCCAGTGTGGCGCCGCGAATTGGATCGTCGACGCGACCCGCATTCTCAGCCCCAAGAAATCGTCACTAATTTGGCGCGCTCAGGAGTCCTTCGCGACACCGTCCAACAAGGGTACAAACCTGACTTCCATCAGGGTCTCCACCGTGAACCCGCCCTCCCCGTCCCCGACATAGCGGTTCAGCTTCTGGACGGGCCCTCGACCTACAGGCGCCACCAATACCCCTTTTGGCTTCAATTGCGCCAGAAGCGCGCGCGGATCTTCCGGAGCCGCAGCGGTGACCATGATCCGGTCGAAGGGCGCCTGTTCAGGCCAGCCCTGGCCCCCGTCCCCAAAGCGGGTGATCACATTGGTCAAGCCGATTTGGCGGAACCGGGCCTCCGCAGCGGACAGCAGGGTCCGGTATCGTTCCACCGAGTAGACCAGCCGCGCCAGCTTGGACAGGATGGTGGTCTGGTAGCCGGACCCCGTCCCGATCTCGAGAACTCGGGAGCGCTTCTCGATCCGCAGGGCCTGGGTCATCAGGCCCACGATGTAAGGCTGGCTGATGGTCTGACCGCACGCGATAGGCAGGGCCTGGTCCTCGAAGGCCCTTTCCTGGAAGAGGTCAGGCGTGAAGAGATCCCTTGGGGTCGTGGCGATGGCGGTCAGCACCGCCGGATCCGAAACACCCTGTTCCCGGAGCCCCTCCATCAGTCGGGCGTGCCGCGGATCCTCGGGCGTATGGGGACGACGCACCACCCTCAGGCCCTCGGCGGGGCGCCGCCCAGGACCGCCCGCATCCTGTGGACGGTTTCCTGGTGGGTCAGGTCGATATGCAGCGGCGTGACGGAAATGCGCCCGTCATAGATGGCCCGCAGGTCCGTACCTGCAGCGGGGGCGGACAACTCCCGCCGGAAGCCCATCCAGTAGTAGGTCTCGCCCCGGGGATCGGTGCGCTGCACGGCCTGGCGGACGTGCAGGTCGCGGAAGGTCTGGCGCGTGACCTCAACCTCACGGATCTCCGCCAGTGGACGGGAGGGGAAATTGACATTCATCACCACGTCCGACGGCCAGCCGATCTCGACCAGGCGCCGGATGATCCCGGGACCGAAGTGCTCCGACGGCAGGAAGACGGGCTGGTCCGCCAGTTCCTCTCCCGGAGTTGGCCAGCTCATCTGCGAGAGGGCGATGGCCGGAATACCGAGGGCCATCCCCTCGATAGCCCCTGCGACCGTGCCCGACATGGTCACGTCCTCGGCCAGGTTGGCGCCCCGGTTCACCCCTGAGAGCACCAGGTCCGGCCGCAGGTCGCCCATAAGCTCCGTGACCGCCAGCATCACGCAGTCGGTCGGGGTCCCGGTGGTGGCGAACCTGCGCTCGTCGAGACGGCGCACGCGCAGGGGCTCGGCGAGGGTCAGGGACCGGCTGGCGCCCGATTGCTCATACTCGGGAGCGCAGATCCAGATGTCGTCGCTGAGGACCCGGGCGATCCGCTCGAGCGACACCAGCCCCTCCGCGTGAATCCCGTCGTCATTGGTCAGAAGGATACGCACGGGGTCAGGCGTTTCCATCGATGTGTGTGACGCCGCCCATGTAGGGCTGAAGAACCTGGGGAATGGCGATCCGGCCCCCCTCATCCTGGTAGTTCTCGAGAATAGCGACCAGGGTGCGGCCCACCGCAAGGCCGGAGCCATTCAAGGTGTGGACATAGCGCGTGCCCTTCTCTCCGCTCGACTTGGTGCGGGCGTCCATGCGGCGGGCCTGGAAATCCCCGCAGTTCGAGCAGGAGCTGATCTCCCGGTAGCGTCCCTCGCTGGGCAGCCAGACCTCAAGGTCGTAGGTGCGGCGGGCGCTGAAACCCATGTCTCCACGGCACAGCAGCATGGTGCGGAAGGGCAGGTCGAGGCGCTTCAGCACCGCCTCGGCGCAGGTCACCATCCGTTCGTGCTCGGCATCGGACTGGTCGGGCTCGGTGATCGAGACCAGTTCGACTTTGTAGAACTGGTGCTGCCGGATCATGCCGCGGGTGTCCCGGCCCGAGGCGCCGGCCTCAGAGCGGAAGCAAGGGGTGAGCGCCGTCAGGCGCAGAGGCAGGGTCTCTGCAGGAAGGATCTGCTCGCGAACCAGGTTGGTCAGGGAGACCTCGGCGGTCGGGATCAGCCACCGGCCGTCCGTAGTTCGGAAGAGATCCTCCGAAAACTTCGGCAGCTGGCCGGTGCCGAAGGCCGCGGCGTCGCGGACCAGAAGGGGCGGCGAAACCTCGGTATAGCCGTGCTCGAGGGTCTGCATGTCGAGCATGAACTGCCCGAGGGCCCGCTCCAGGCGCGCCAGCCGGCCCTTCAGCACGACGAACCGGGCGCCGCTCATGCGGGCGGCGGCCTCGAAGTCCATCAGGTCGAGGGCCTCGCCGAGGTCGGCGTGGTTGCGGGGGGCGGCGAGGGCGAAGGGTTCGCCCCACCGGCGGACCTCGACATTGCCGGACTCGTCTTCGCCTTCTGGCGTCTCGGGCGCCGGCAGGTTGGGCAGGCTGGCCAGGAGGTCCCTGAGGGTTTCCTCCGCAGCCTTCTCCCGTTCCGCGTCGCCGGCGGCCTCTGTCTTCAGGGCCTCGACTTCGGCGAGCAGGCGAGCCGCCTCTGTTTCATCCTTGGCCGCCTTGGCCTGACCGATCCGTCGGGAGAGTTCATTGCGCCGGGCTTGCGCCGCCTCGGAGGCGGTCCGGGCGGCGCGGACCTGCTGGTCTAGCGCCAGCGCCTCCGCAGCGGCTCCGGACCGGCCCTTCGCCGCCCAGGCCTTTTCGTAGAGGTCGGGTGTGTCGCGAAGGGCTCGGATGTCGTGCATGGCGGGAGGTCCAGGGATTGGCCGACTTCTCTAGTCCGCGTCGCCGGGGGCGCCAACCGTCTCCGGGGCGTATTCAGACGATCACGTCCTCGTCGAGCTCCCGCCGACGCCGGAATTCGATGATGCGCACGCACCAGATGGAGATTTCGTAGAGCAGGATGATCGGCAGGGCGAGCATGAGCTGGCTGATGGGGTCTGGCGGCGTGACCACCGCCGCCACAACGAAGATGGCGACGATGGCGTAGCGCCGGAACTCCCGCAATGCCGAGGAACTGACCATGCCGGCCAGGCCCAGGAGGGTCAGGATGACCGGAAGCTGGAAACAGAGCCCGAAAGCCATCAGCAGGGTGGTGACCAGGGTCAGGTAGTCCGAGACCTTGGGCAGGAGCTCCACGGTGATCGCCCCGGCGCCGGTAATCTGCTGGGAGAGGGAGAACCAGAGGACGAACGGAAAGATGAAGAAGTAGACCAGAGCTCCCCCAAGGGTGAAGAGAACCGGAGAGGCGATCAGAAAGGGCAGGAACGCCCTGCGTTCACGCTTGTAGAGCCCGGGCGCGACGAAGCCGTACACCTGGCTGGCGAGGACCGGGAACGACAGGACCACGGCCCCGAAACCGGCCAGTTTGAGCTTGGTGAAGAAGAACTCGAGCGGGGCGGTGTAGATGAGCTTGAGTTCCTGCCCCTGCAGGGGCGGTAGCTCCTTCAGCCCCACCAGCACCAGAAGCAGGTCAAAGGGTCCTCCGCCACCGGTATGTGTCGAGGGCTTGAGGTGGAGGGCCTGCAGGACCCCGTCCACGAATCCCGTCTGCGACGCCGACGCAGCCGCCGCCTTCTGGGCCGCCAGAATCCCGGCCGCGGCTTCGTAGGGTCGCAGGAGGAGGCCGTACAGGACATCCGCGAAGGCGAAACAGACGACAAAGGCCAGAACCACGGCGACCAGCGAGCGGATCAGACGCTGCCGGAGCTCAACCAGATGGTCCAGAAGCGGTGCGCGGGACGCCTCGATCTCGTCCTCAGGTTCGTGGGCTTCGGTCATTCCGCCTGCTCCGCGGCCTTACGGCGCCTTCGGGGCTTTGGCGGCGGCGAAGCCGTCTCCGGGGGCGGAGTCGCATCCGCCGCATCGGCCTCCTCGACGGAGGTCGCCTCCGGGGCGCCGCCGTCGAAGGGAGGATGGAACTGGACATCCGAGGTCTGAAGGCTGTCGCCGATCTCCCGCAGGACCTGGTTGACCTCCGCGGTCTCACTGGACAGCAGCGCGCCCTGGGACTGTCGCATGGCCTCCACCTCGCGACGCAGTTCGTCGAGCTCCGATTGCCGGGCCATGTCGTCGAAGCTGGCGCGGAACTCTGCAGCCATGCCCCGCAGGCGGCCCACCCACTCGCCCAGCTTCCGCAGCATCACGGGCAGGTCCTTGGGGCCGACCACGATGAGGGCGACAGCGGCGATCAGGAGGTATTCAAGCCCGCCGACTTCGGGAAGCATGGCCAGGTCCTAGCACTGTCCCCATGCCAAGGCCTGGGGTGGTTCGGGTCGCTCGGGATCAGCCCCGGGCGTCTTCCTTGGGCGCATCCACCTTGGCCGCCGACGTCTCTTCGGACGACTCGGGCTTGCCGCTGTCCTTCAGGCCGTCACGGAAGGCCCGGATGCCCTTGCCGGCATCGCCCAGCAGGCCCGAAAGTTTCCCCCTCCCGCCAAAGAGCACGAGGACAACCACCGCGACAATTATCCAGTGGATCGGCGACAATCCGCCCATTTGCAAGCTCCTGATCGGGTTCGGGGTGGGCCCTCGGGCCTCCCATGGCCCCATATATAGACGCCGCCCCCCGGCACCGCCAAGGGTCAGACGTCGCCCGTCGCGCCTTTGCCCTCGTCGCCCGGGTCACCGAGGAAATCCATGTGAAACTCCGGCGCCTCTTCTCCCGGCTCGATCGGGTCCTCCTCGGGCGTGGAGAGCCCGGGAGTCGGGACGCTGAAATCCGCCGGCAGGTCGAGGCTCAAGAGACCTGCGGCGCGCATGTCGGTGGCGCCGGGAAGATCCGCGAGGCTAGAAAGGCCGAAGTGCTCAAGGAAGGCGTCCGTGGTGCCGTAGGTCACCGGCCGACCCGGGGTCCGACGCCGGCCGCGCATCCGCACCAGACGCAGTTCCAGAAGGACGTCCAGCGTACCGCGGCTGGCCTGCACTCCCCTCACCGCCTCGATCTCGGCCCGGGTCACCGGCTGGTGATAGGCGATGATGGCGAGGGTCTCCTGGGCTGCGCGCGACAGCCTGCGGGGCTCCTCGCGCTCCACGGTCATGAGGAAGGCGAGATCGGCGGCGGTCTGGAAGCGCCAGCGGTCCGCGACGCAGACCAGCTCGACACCGCGTCCGGCGTACCGGGTTTGGAGGTCGGCGACCGCACGGTCGACGTCAGATCCCTCCGGCAGCCGCCGGGCCAGGTCATCGAGGCTAAGGGGACCGGCGGCGGCGAACAATAGCGCCTCGACCCGCCGCTCCGTTTCCGCCGGGTTGGGCATTGAGGGCGAATCCACCGGCGCGGTCACACCGCCCCTCCCCTCCGGCTGCGGAGATAGACATCGGCGAAAGCCTCGAGCTGCCGCGCCTCCAGTGCGCCCTCGCGGACCAGCTCCAGGCTGGCGGAGAGGGTCGAGGCGACATAGGACGCCCGACTGGGGGACGACTCCGAGCTTGAGGCCGGATAAGGGGCGACACCGGTCAGGGCGGTCCAGCGCGACAACTCAGGCAGCAGGCTGCGCAGTCGGTCCCGGGCGGCTTCCAGAGCATAGGCCTTCATCGGCTCTGGCCGGTAACTGCGGGATTCCGAGCGCTGACGTTGATCCACATAGGCCTGCATGAGGGCGTAGAGGTCTCCCTCCAGCCGCGTCGAAGGCAGGATCCGGATCGCGTCCGGATCGCCGCGCACAAAGACGTCTCGGCCCAATTGGGGTCGAGCGCGGAGGGACTCCGAGGCGCGCCGCATGGCGTCGAGCTTGGCCAGGCGGAAGGCCAACTGGGCGGCCACCTCCTCCGCCGGCGCCTCCTCAGGCTGGGGGCGTTCAGGACGGGGCAGGAGAAGCCGGGACTTCAGGAAGGTCAGCCAGGAGGCCATCACCAGGTAGTCGGCGGCCAGGGCGAAGCTGCGCCTTCGGGCCTGCTGCACAAAAGCCAGGTACTGATCGGCCAGCCGGGTGATGGAAATGCGCAGAAGATCGACCTTCTGGCTCCGGGCAAGGGCGAGAAGGACATGTAGCGGTCCCTCGTAGCCGTCGACGTCGACGATGAGGGCTTCGCCGTCCTGGGCGGCGTCCTCGGCGGCCTCGAAGTCGAGGCGGGGCTGGAATTCAGACGTCTCGCTCATGCAGACGCCCCTTCCAGAAGCGCGTCGAAGCGGGCCTCGGCCTCCCGGCGGTCGAAGGGCTCAGGACGCTTGGGTAATCGCGCCAACGCCGCCTCAGCCCGGCGGGCGGCGCGGCCCGAGAGCGTCCGGACGCCAGCAGCGACGGCCACCATCTCGGCCATGTTCCCGTTGCAGTGGAGGACCACATCGCAGCCGGCAGCCAGGCTCTGGCGGGCCCTAAGGGTCATGTCCCCCTCAAGCGCCTGCATCGAGAGGTCATCGCTCATGATCAGCCCGGTGAAGCCGAGTTCCCCGCGAAATACACCCTCAATCACCCGGCGCGATGTCGTGGCGGGGCGGCGGGAATCCAGAGCCTGGTAAAGAACGTGGGCGGTCATCGCCAGGGGCATGTCGGAGAGCGCCTGGAAGGGCGGGAAATCCGTCGCGCGAAGCGCCTCAATCGAGGCCTCGACAACCGGCAGATCAAGATGGCTGTCGGAAGTCGCGCGGCCGTGTCCCGGAACGTGCTTGATCACCGGCAGGACCCCGCCCGCCAGGAGCCCCTCCGCCGCCGCCCGGCCCAGAACCGCCACGGCCTCCGGGGTCTCGCCGTAGGCGCGGTCCCCAATGATGTCATGGGCCCCCGGCTGGGGAACGTCCAGGACCGGCGCGCAGTCCACGTTTACGCCCAGGGAGAAAAGGTCATCGGCCATCAGGCGTGCGCCCAGCCGGACCGCTTCGCGCTGGACGACCCGTCCTCCGGAAAGCCGGGCCAGCGTCCGGGCAGCCGGGTACTTGCGCCAGTGGGGTGGGCCGAAACGCTGGACCCGTCCGCCCTCCTGGTCGATCAGGACGGGGGCGTCCTCCCGTCCGACGGTCCCGCGCAGGGCGGAGACAAGCGCGCGGACCTGATCCGGGCTCTCGATGTTCCGGGCGAAGAGGATGAAACCCCAGGGCCGGACGTCCCGGAAGAAGGCCGCCTCCTCGGCGCCCAGGCGCGGTCCGGCACAGCCGTAGATGGCGGCGGAAACGTTCATCGGACGAAGCAGGACTTGCCGGCCGACTTCAGCCGGTCGCAGAACGCCTGGGCGGCGGCGCGGTCCGGGAAGCCGGTCACGGTGGTGCGGAACAAAGTCGACCCATCGCGCTCCACCCGCTCGACGCGCTTGCCGCGGCCTGAGCCGCCTGCCCGGGCGACGGCGGCGCTCCACTCCCTGTCCGCAATCTCGGCGGAGGAGAAGGCGCCGATCTGTACGCTGGCCGGACCACCGGCCGCGGTCGGCTTCGAGGGCGCCGCCACCGGCGGCGGGGTCGGCTTGGCCGCTGGCGCCGCCGGCTTTGGGACCGGCTTTGCGGGCGGGGCGGGGCTGGGAACAGCCTGCGGCGGTTTCGCAGCTGGCGGCGGGGACGGCCGGGGCAGAACCGTCACCGGAGCGGGCGGCGGCGATGCGGGCGTGGGCGCAGGTACAGCTGCGGGGGGAGTGGCGACGGCTGCCGGCGGTGATGTGGGCGTTGCAGGGGCGACTGAGGGGCGCGGAAGGGGCTGTTCAGGCGGCGGCGTGAAGTTGGGCTGGAGCGGCGGCGGCTCGCCCTCGGCCTGCTGGTAGATCTTGAGCCCCGCGGCGGGATCCACGTCGCCGGAGGCCGGCGGCGCCGCGGCGCGAAGTTCGCCCACCGGCTCACCGATAGCCTTAGGCGCCCGGGAACCCTCCGAAAGCCCTCCTCTGTAGAAGGCGAAGATCGCCGCCGCCAAGGCGAGCAGGAGCAGCAAGGACAGGATCAGGGTCAGGGGCGCGGGACCGCGCGGCGCGGGGCGCTCGCGCCGGTCGAAGGCCAGGGGTTCGTCGTGCGGCGCTCCGCCGCTGCGATTGTGCTCAGACATGGCCAGTTCCGTCCTGGATCCGCGAATCAGCCGGCATCACGGCAGAAGCCTAGTTTAGCGCCCGGAACCCCGGCGGCGCACCCCGGGGCGGATCAGGACCAAGCCTCGAGCTGGAAGAGTCGCCGATGTTCCTCGATGGCGAACCGGTCGGTCATTCCGGCGATATAGTCGCAGACGCTGCGGGCCCGCGAGGCCTCGTCACGCCCCTCAAGGGCGGCGTAGATGTCGGCCGGCAGGACGTCGGGCTCGGCCAGGAACAGCTGGAACATCTCGGCAAGGATGCGCCGAGCCTGACTGCGCGTGCGGTTCACCCGCCAGTGCCGGTACATCCGGTTCAGGAGGAACTCCCGGAGCGCGGCGAGGTCTTCAAGCATCGGGCGCGAGAAGGCCACCAGGGCGCGATCCAGAGCCCGTACAGCTTCGGCGGAGTCCACGCCGGTCTGCGCCACCCGCCGGGTGGTCTCCGCCATCACATCGTCAACCATGGCGCCGATCATGCGGCGAACCGCCTCCATCCGGACAATGGAGGCGTCAAGGTCGGGAAAGTCCCGCTTCACTCCGAAAAGGATGGGGCCGATAAGCGGCACGTCGATCAGGTCGTCCAGGGTGAACATGCCCGCCACCACCCCGTCATCGACGTCGTGATTGTTGTAGGCGATGTCGTCGGCGAGGGCGGCGACCTGGGCTTCCGCCGAGGCCCAGCCGCCCAGCTCCAGGGAATAGCCCCGGTCGAACTCGGCCACGGCGCTCCAGGAGGGTCGCTCCAGCCGGGAGGTCACCGGGCCGTTGTGCTTGATCACGCCCTCGAGGGTCTCCCAGGTCAGGTTGAGGCCATCCCATCGAGGGTACCGGCGCTCCAGACGGGTGACGACCCGGAAGGTCTGCACATTGTGGTCGAAGCCGCCGTAGGGCTGCATGGCGCTGTCCAGCTCGTCCTCGCCGGCGTGGCCGAAGGGTGGATGACCGAGGTCATGCGCCAGGGCGATGGTTTCGGCCAGATCCGCCTCCAGGCCCAGGGCCGCCGCCACCGACCGGGCGATCTGGGCCACCTCCAGGGAATGAGTCAGGCGTGTGCGGTAATGGTCGCCCTCATGGGCCACAAAGACCTGGGTCTTCTCCTTCAGGCGACGGAAAGCGGTGGTGTGGATGATCCGGTCGCGGTCCCGTGCAAAGGGGGTGCGGGTCCGGCTCTCCGGCTCCTCATGGCGGCGGCCGCGCGAGGCGGCGGCGCTCTGGGCGTAGGCGGCGCGGGAGACGGCCATGCGATCGTAGGCTCCTGGAGATCGGCCCCTTCCAAGGCGGCCAAACCGGGCTCATATAGAGCACTATGGCCAAGGATGCAGTCTTGAACGCCCCGGACCTCTCCCTTTCCCCCGCAGCCGCGCGGCGGATTTCAGAGCTTTCGCGCCTCGAGGGGCGGTCCCTGATGCTCCGGATCGGCGTCGACGCCGGCGGATGCTCGGGGTTCCAGTACCAGTTCGATCTTGTCGAGTCGGCCGCACCCGACGACATGCGGATCGAGCGCGACGGCGCGACGGCGCTGGTGGACGAGATCAGCCTCGTCCTGCTCAAGGGCTCCGAGATCGACTTCGTCGACGAACTCGCCGGAGCCGAGTTCCGGGTGCGCAATCCCAACGCCCGGTCCAGCTGCGGCTGCGGCGTCAGCTTCTCGATCTGAGCCCGTGCGGATCGCCACCTGGAACGTCAATTCCATCAACGCACGTCTTGAGACGGTGCTGCGCTGGTTCGAAATCGAACGCCCGGACGTGGCCTGTCTCCAGGAGATCAAGTGCATCGACGAAAAGTTCCCCGCCGAGGCCTTCGAGCGGATGGGCTACAATGTCGCCGTCCACGGGCAGAAGACCTACAATGGCGTCGCCCTGCTCAGCCGGACGCCCCTGGAGGACGTGACCCGGGGACTGCCGGGCGATCCGTCCGATGAGCAGGCCCGGTACATCGAGGCCGTGGTGTCTGGCCCCCGGCCCATGCGGGTGGCTTCCATCTACCTGCCCAACGGCAATCCTCTCGGGTCGGAGAAATTCGACTACAAGCTGGCCTGGATGGCGCGTCTTCAAGAGCACGCCGCCGATCTCCTCCGCCTGGAGGAGCCCCTGGCCCTTATGGGCGACTACAACGTCATTCCCGGTCCGCTCGACGCCGCCAACCCGGAGGAATGGGCAGGCGACGCCCTCTTCCAGCCGGAGAGCCGGGCGGCCCTGCGCGCCCTGCTGTGGCTGGGGCTCAGCGACGCCTGGGCCGAGGCTGGCGAGGGTCCGGGCGGATATACCTTCTGGGACTACCAGGCGGGCGCCTGGCCGAAGAATAACGGTATCCGCATCGATCACGGCCTGCTCTCGCCCCAGGCGGCGGACCGGCTGTCCGCCTGTCGGATCGACCGGGCGCCCAGGGGCTGGGAGAAGCCGTCAGACCATACACCGCTCATCGTCGAGCTGAGCCTCTGAGCGAACGCTCTCAGAGAAAGCTGGCGCACGCTGCGCGGCCCTTTTCAGGACGGGGTGAGCGGTCTCTGATTTCGGCGGCGCCCTCACATTCCGGTTAAGGCGAGCGCGCCCTTTCGGGAAACAACACCCCGGGCATTGGCTTGACAGCCTTAAGGCATGATCCCAGCCTCACCGGATCATACCCCCGGGAGGTTCGGTCCATGCTTCAGCTCGTCCTGGCCTCTGCGGCCTTCCTTCTGTTGCACCTTTGGGTATCCGGTACGCCCCTGCGCGACCGTCTGGTGGCGCGCCTGGGCGAGGGGGCTTACCTGGGCCTCTTCTCCCTGGCCTCAGTCGCCATCCTGGTCTGGATGCTGGCGGCCTACGGCGGCGCCCGGTCGGCGGGGTACAATCCGACATGGTGGGGGCCAACGCCCCTGACCCAGCATGTTCAGCTGGTCCTCATGCTGGTCGCCTTCCTGCTGATCGTTCCTGGCGTGATGGCCCGCAACCCCGGCGCGGTCGGCCAGACCGGCGCCCTTCAGGACGCCGACCCGGTGCGCGGAATCCTGCGCGTGACCCGCCATCCCTTCCTCTGGGGCGTGGGAATCTGGGCGGGCGGCCACCTGCTGGTGAACGGCGACCTGATCTCCCTGATCCTCTTCGGATCCCTCGGCGTCCTCGCCATCGGCGGGGCGGCCAGCATCGACGCCAAGCGCCGCCGGGTCTACGGCGAGACCTGGGCGGGGTTCGAGGCCAAGTCCTCCTTCGTCCCCTTCGCCGCCATCCTGTCCGGGCGCCAGACTCTCAGGCCGGGGGAGTTCGCCCTGCCCGCCCTGGTCGGCCTGGCCGTCTATGTCGCCACCCTGCTGGGCCATCCCCTCATCGCAGGAGTCCCGGCCCTGGGCTGACCGGGCCGGTCAGATGTCGGCGTAGACGTGCCGCTCGCCGGCCATGCCGGGATGGGTGACGGCGCCCTGGTGGGCCGGGCCGACGATCTGGGCGTACTTCCAAAGGGCGCCGGAGCCATAGTCCGTGACCCGCGGCTTCCAGGCCTGCCGACGACGCTCCAGCTCCGCCGGATCGACCTCCAGGTCCAGCACCCCTGCGTCCGCGTCGATGAAAATGATGTCGCCGTCCCGGACCAGGCCGATGGGGCCGCCCATCTGGGCCTCGGGCCCCACGTGGCCGATGCACAAGCCGCGCGTAGCGCCGGAGAACCGGCCATCGGTGACAAGGGCGACCTTGTCCCCCCGGCCCTGGCCGGTCAGGGCCGCGGTCGTCGAGAGCATCTCGCGCATGCCCGGACCCCCCCGGGCGCCCTCGTAGCGGATGACCAGGACGTCGCCGTCCTTGTAGTCGCCGCGCTCGACCGCCTCGAAGCAAGCCTGCTCGCCGTCGAACACCCGGGCGGGGCCCCGGTGCGACCTGTGCGAGGCCATGCCCGCCACCTTGACGATGGCGCCGTCGGGGGCCAGGGAGCCCCACAGACCCACCACGCCGCCGGTCGGCGAGAGCGGGTTGGAGACCGGGCGGATGACCTCCTGGTCATCGCGCCAGACCACGTCCTTGACGTTCTCGGCTATGGTCTTGCCCGTCACGGTCATGCAGTCGCCGTGGATATAGCCGCCTTCGAGAAGGGTCTTGAGCAGCATGGGCATGCCGCCGGCCTCGCCCATGTCCTTGGCCACGAAGCGGCCGCCGGGCTTCAGGTCGGCGATGTGCGGCGTGCGCTGGGCGATCTCGGCGAAGTCGCGCAGGGTGAAGGCGATGCCGCACTCGTGCGCCATGGCCGGGAGGTGCAGGGCGGCGTTGGTGGAGCCGCCGGTGGCCGCCACGACGGCGGCGGCGTTCTCGAAGGACTTGCGGGTGATGAAGTCCCGCGGCCGAAGCTGGGTCTCGATCAGGCGGACCACCGCCTCCCCGGACGCCACCGCGTAGGCGTCGCGGGTCAGGAAGGGGGCCGGCAGGGCCGACGACAGGGGCAGGGCCAGGCCAATGGCCTCGGACACGCAGGCCATGGTGTTGGCGGTGAACTGGCCGCCGCAGGCCCCATCCGAGGGACAGGCGTGCTGCTCCAGGGAGCAAAGGTCATCCAGGCTCATCTTGCCGGCCGAGTGCTGGCCGACCGCCTCGAAGACGTCCAGCACGGTCACGTCCCGCCCCTGCCAGGAGCCCGGAAGGATGGAGCCGCCATAGAGAAAGACCGACGGCACGTTAAGGCGCAGCATGGCCATCATCATTCCCGGCAGGGACTTGTCGCAGCCGGCGATGCCCACCAGGGCGTCGTAGCCGTGGCCGCGCATGGTCAGCTCCACGGAGTCGGCGATCAGATCGCGGCTCACCAGGGACGAGCGCATGCCCTCGTGGCCCATGGCGATGCCATCGGTGACGGTGATGGTGCAGAACTCCCGCGGCGTGGCGCCGGCCTTCTTGACCCCCTCGGAGACCGCGTGGGCCTGGCGCATCAGGGCGGTGTTGCAGGGCGCCGCCTCATTCCAGCAGGAGGCGACGCCGACGAAGGGCTGGGCGATCTCCCGCGTGCCCAGGCCCATGGCGTAATAGTAGGACCGGTGCGGCGCCCGGGCCGGCCCCTCGGTCACATGCCGGCTCGGCAGGCGGGACTTGTCCCAGGTTCCATCAGGCTTGCGGGTCATGGCGGGGCCTCCTCTGCGGCGTGCGTTTCTCCCTAGCGGGAGCCAATGAGGGTTGGAAGCCCCGGCGGCGACAGGTGAAGCGAAGCAGGCTAGATCCTCCCGGAAAACGGGGGGAAATCATGGCCCAGGACCCTAAGGCGGAACGTTCCCGGCTGCGCTCGATCCTGGCGGGATCTGCGGGCAACATGGTCGAAACCTTCGACTGGTTCGTCTACGCCGCCTTCGCCCTCTACTTCGCCCCGATCTTCTTCCCGAAGGGAGACCAGACCGCCCAGCTCCTGGGATCAGCCGCCGTCTATGCGGTGGGGTTCCTCGCCCGGCCCTTCGGCGCCTGGATCATGGGCCTCTACGGAGACCGGGCCGGACGGCGGGCGGCGATGATCCTCGCCGTGGGCCTGATGTGCCTGGGCTCGCTGATCATCGGCCTGTGTCCCGGCTATGCCCGGATCGGGCTGGCGGCCCCGGCCATCCTGGTCCTGGCTCGCATCCTGCAGGGCGTCAGCATGGGCGGCGAGTACGGGGCCAGCGCGACCTACCTTTCCGAAATGGCCGCTCGGGACCGGCGGGGTTTCTGGTCGGGGATCTTCTACTCGACCCTGATGAGCGGCCAGCTGCTGGCCCTCCTGCTACTGCTGGCCCTGACCGCGGTCCTGCCGCCTGAAGCAATGAACGCCTGGGGGTGGCGGGTGGCCTTCATTGTCGGCGCCCTGATGGCCACGGCCGTCCTGCTGATGCGCAGGGGCATGGACGAAACCCCCTCCTTCAAGGCCCGTGACGGCTCGCGCACGGCCACCTGGCGGCTTGTCACCGAGCATCCGCGCGAGACCCTGATGGTCTTCGGTCTCACCGCGGGAGGCACCCTCGCCTACTACACCTTCGGGACCTACATGCAGAAGTTCCTGGTCAACACCTCGGGATTCTCGAGGGACCAGTCGAACCTGATCACCACGGCGGCCCTGGCCTGCTTTGTGCTGATGCAGCCCCTGTCCGGAGCCCTCTCCGACCGCTTTGGCCGGCGGGCCCTGCTCCTGGCCTTCGGGATCGGCGGCGTCGCCATGACCTGGCCGGTCCTGTCCACCCTGGCCGAGACGCGCGAGCCCCTGACCGCCTTCCTGCTGGTGCTGGGAAGCCTCGCCGTGGTGAGCGGTTACACCTCTGTCAGCGCCATCGTGAAGGCGGAGATGTTCCCTACCGAGATCCGGGCCCTTGGCGTCGCCCTGCCCTACGCCATCGCCAACGCCCTGTTCGGGGGCACGGCCGAGTTCATCGCCCTCAGCTTCAAGCAGGCCGGGTTCGAGCCGGGGTTCTACATCTATGTCACGGCGGTCATCGGGGTTTCCCTCGTGACCTACCTGCTCATGCCCGACACCCGCAGAACCAGCCGGATCCTGGAGGACTGAGTCCGTTCAGGCGTCCTCGGGCACGTCGAAGCTACAGGGCTCCAGGCCGGCCAGTCGCCGCCGCCAGGCGATCTCGTAGGCCGTCTCGACCTGCCGGCGGGTCCGGTCCGTATCGAAGAGGGGCGCGGCGGGGAGGTTCGCGGCGAGGCGCGCCTTGAGGGCCGCCAGCCGAGCGGGATCCCGGGCCAGGGCGAGGGCCAGGTCGCGATAGTCCTCCAGGGAGGCGGTCACCAGGTCTGGCAGGCCTGTCGCCCTAAGCAAGGAGGCGGCCACCCGCGCGGCGAAGCTGCGCCCGGTGCAGGTGACCAGGGGCAGGCCTGCCCAAAGGGCGTCGCTGGCCGTGGTGTGGGCGTTGTAAGGCAGGGTGTCGAGGAAGAGGTCGGCCAGCCGGTGCCGGGCCAGATGCTCAGGCAGGGGCGCCTTGGGGGCGAAGACCAGCCTTGAGGCGTCGACGCCTCTCTCGACGGCCTCACGCCGGAGGTTGGCCTCGATGACGGCATCTCCACCGAGCAGCCAAAGCACGGACCCGGGGACCTCATGCAGGAGCTGCATCCAGACGTCGAAGACCGGCGGCGTGATCTTGTAGCTGGCGTTGAAGCTGCAGAAGACGAAGCCCGTCTCCGGCAGGGCGGCCTCGGCCCGCGTCGGGGTCTTGTCGGCGATCACCCGGCGGTCATCATTGGGTTGGTAGGCGAAGGGGAGCCGGATGATTTTTTCGTCGTAATTTTCTGATTCTTCTTTCGGAATGACCGTATGATCCGCCAGGATGTAGTCTGCAGCTACGGCCCCCATGGCGCCGGGATAGCCCAGATAGTTGATCTGGACGGGCGCACAGCGGCGCACAAACACCCCTGGCCGGCAGTGAGTGGTGAAGCCGTTCAGATCGATGGCGATGTCGATCTCGTCCGCGCGCAGGGCCGCAGCGATCCCCGCGTCATCCAGATCCGAGACGTCATGGAAGGCCTCGCAAGCGGCCTGGACCCGGGCGCGCATGTCGTCCTCTGTCTGCGGCGGCAGGGCGTAGGCGTGGATCTCGAACCGGCTCCGGTCATGCCGCTCGAGGAGGCCGACGAGCAACTGGGCGACGGCGTGAACCCTCAGATCGGAGGAGACATAGCCGACCCGGATACGGTCGTGGTGGTAGGTCTGACCGGTCCAGACGGCGGGCGGCCAGTCCGGGAAACGGCCCTTCAAGTGGGTGCGGACGCAGGCCATCTGGTCGGCCGGGTCATCGTTGTGGGCCAGGAAGGTGAAGGGGATGGTCACCGGCTCCCCGCGCCGCACCCCGTCCCGAACCTCCGCCTGAAGGACCCCGAAGTCACGCCAGTCGCAGCATCGCATCTGCTGGTCCAGCAGGGCGCCGGTCAGGTCGGGGAGCGAGGGCTCCAGGGCCCGGGCGGCCCGGTAGGACCCTACCGCCTCGGCATGGCGCTTCAGGGCCGAGAGCAGATGTCCGCGGTTCGAATGCGCCAGAGCGTAGCCCGGCTCAGCGGCGACCGCCGCATCCAGGGCCGCGAGCGCTTCAGTATTGCGTCCGAGGGACCTGAGGGCGTTGGAGCGCAGGTTGTGGGCGTCACCGGACTGGGGCCGCAGCGCCGCCGCCCGCGTGGCGAAGTCGAGGGAGCGGACATCGTCATTGAGGGACCGGTAGGCCCGGCTGAGGCCGAGCAGGGCGTCGACCCGATCGGGCTCCCGCTCCGCCAGTCCGGACCAGATTTCGATCGCCTCGCGCGTGCGGCCGAGGGACCGGAGGGCGACGCCCAGGTTGTAGGCGGCATGCCCATGGCCGGCGCGGGCGGCGAGGATTTCCCGGTAGACAGAGGCAGCCTCCCTCGCCCGGCCGGCCCGATGCAGCCCGACCGCGGCGTTGAACCGGCCCTCGACCTCCTCCTCGGTCACGCGGAAGTCGGGGCTGACAGGGCGGCTTCGACCGCAGAGACGATTTCCGGCGCCTGGGGGTCCGTGCGGGGTCCGAAGGCGGCGATCAGCTGGCCGTCGCGCCCCACGAGGAGCTTGTGGAAGTTCCAGGCCGGATCGGCGGGCTCGCCGAGGGTTTCCAGGGCCCACTTGTAGAAGGGATGGGCGGAGGCGCCCTTCACGTCTTCCTTCGCGGTGAGGGGAAAGTCGATGTTGAACCGGGTCTCGCAGAAGGCCTTGATCTCGGCCTCGGTCCCCGGCTCCTGACCCATGAACTGGTTGCAGGGCACGCCCAGCACGGTGAGGCCCTGATCCCGGTACTTGGCGTAGAGGGCCTCAAGTCCCTCGTATTGTGGGGTCAGGCCGCAGCGCGAGGCGGTGTTCACCACCAGAACGGCGCGGTCGCGGAACCCGGTGAGGGGAAGGGGCTCGCCATCGATGGAGCGGAAGGTGAAGTCGTAGAGGCTGGTCATAGGGCTCTCCTGTCAGGAATTCAGAGGTGGTGTCGGGGGCCGGTCTCTTCCACCGCCTGCTCGATGGCGAGGGCCAGGTCCAGGGCCCGAGCGGCCTCCTCGCCGGTGACCACAGGCCGGTCGCGCTCCCCGCGCACGCAGGCCAGGAAGGCGCCGACGCTGGCGCCCAGGGGATCCCGGGCGCCCGGCGTCTCCGCGAACTCCGGGTTGAGGTCGAAGCCGGTGGTGTTGCGGAAGGTGCGCGCCAGGAAGTCGATCTCGAGTTCACCGGAGGGATAGACCACCCGCATGGTCCGCCTGCGCTCCGGCGCCATGCGCGAGGCGTCGAAGACCGCAGTGAAGCCGTCGTCGAAGGTCACCTCCGCGCGAACGGCGTCCAGGCCGCCGCTGTAGGCGACATCACCCTCCCCTTCGGCCGCCAGAGGCGCTCCTGCGGCCAGGGACAATGCAAGGTCAATGTCATGGACCATCAGGTCCAGCACGACCGAGATGTCCAGGCTGCGCTGGCTCTGCGGGCCCTGCCGCACCGCCTCCAGCCTCAGAGGACGCTCCGGCGCGCTGAAGAGGCCGATCGCCTCGAAGACCACCCGCTCCTGGTGTCCGCAGGCCACCACCAGCCTGCGCCGGCTGGCCTCCGCCAGGATCCGGTCGGCCTCTTCAAGGTCCACGGCCAGCGGCTTCTCGACATAGACGGAACGCCCCGCGCGAAGGGAGGCCAGGGCCCCTTCGGCATGACGGACGCCGGGCGAGGCGACCGTCACCACATCCACGGAGCTCAGAAACGCGTCGAGGTCATCGAAGGCTGCCGCCCCATGACGCGCCGCCACTTCCCGGGCCCGCTCCAGGTCCGGGTCGAAGACGGCGGCCAGGCCGGCGCCTTCGGCCTGGGCGTACTGGCGCGCATGGTAGCCGCCGAACACCCCGGCCCCGATCACCCCGCCCCTCAGGACCTTGGTCATTCTCTGCTCCGGACTCCTCGGTTGCAGCTAGCATTCCGCGTCGCCACACGCCACCTTGGGCGCAGTTCCGGAACAGCGGCGCCGCCGCCTCGCCAAGAGACTTAAAGGGGGAAGACATGACCACTTCACGGGAAATCCGCCTGCGCAGCCGTCCGCAGGGCCTGCCCGCCGCCGGCAACTTCGAGCTTGCCTCCGTAGACCTGCCCGCCCCCGGTCCGGGCGAAGTGCAGGTCCGCAACACCTGGATGACCGTCGATCCCTACATGCGCGGCCGCATGAACGACGTGAAGAGCTATGTCCCGCCCTTCCAGTTGGGCCGCCCGCTGGAGGGCGGCGCCATCGGCGAGGTGATCACCTCCAACGATCCGTCCCTGAAGCCCGGCGACCTCGTCCAGTCCAACTTCGGCTGGCGGGAGGCGTTCAACGCCCCGGCCTCCTCCGTGCAGAAGCTGAACACCCACGGCCTGCCGCCCGAGGCCTTCCTCGGCGTGGCCGGCATGCCCGGCCTCACCGCCTACGCGGGCCTGCTTCGCATCGCCGCCCTGAAACCCGGAGACGTGGTGTTCGTCTCCGGCGCGGCGGGCGCGGTGGGCTCCCTCGTCTGCCAGATCGCCAAGCTGAAGGGCCACAAGGTCATCGCCTCCGCCGGCGGCGCCGAGAAGGCCCGGTTCCTGAAGGACGAGATCGGGGTCGACGCCGTGATCGACTACAAGGCCACCGGCGACTCCGCCGCCGCCCTCACCGCCGCCCTCGCCGAGGCGGCCCCCGATGGCATCGATGTCTACTTCGACAATGTCGGCGGTGGCCACCTGGAGGCGGCCCTGAACGCCGCCCGACCTTACGCCCGCTTCGCCATCTGCGGGATGATCTCCATGTACAACGCCGAGGCGCCGGTCCCCGGCCCGTCGAACATGGCCCTGATCATCGGCAAGAACCTGCGGCTCGAAGGCTTCATCGTCTCCAACCACTGGGACATGATGGGCGACTTCCTGAAGGACCTCGGCGGCTGGCACGCCTCCGGCAAGCTGAAGTGGCGCCAGACCGTTCGCGAGGGCATCGCCTCCGCGCCTGACGCCTTCATCGGCCTTTTCACAGGCGCCAACATGGGCAAGATGCTGGTCAAGCTGAGCTAGCCCGCGGCGAAAGACCGGAGCGCGGCCTCGGCGACGGGGCCGCCCCATTCCTGCACGAAATGTCCCGCCTCGGGAATGAGCATGGGCTCGGGACAGGTGGGCAGGCTTCGGCGCAGGTCGTCCCTGAAAGGCGGCCCCTCAGGGTGTTGTCATCGCCTCAGGCCTTGGCCTCGGCAATCTCGCCCTTCTTGATCTGGGCCATTATCCGCACCCTTCCCCAGCGCGGAAGGACAACCAGCATCCAGCCTAGCAGCTTGGCCAGAATGCCGGGCCGCACCGTTCCGCCGCGCTGCAGGGCCGCCAGGGCGACGCGCGCCACCGTTTCCGGTGTCTCGGCGCGCCCCGCAAGCATCCCCGCGCGCGCCGCAAAGCCGCTGCTCACCGGGCCTGGGGCAACCGCGAGCACACTGATGCCAAGCGGTCGCAACTCGATCGCAATCCCTTCGGCGAAACACTGAACAAAGCCCTTGGTGGCTGTATAGGTGGACGAGTAGGGCGCACCGCTGAATGCTGAGATCGAGCTGAGCAGCACCACGCCGCCCTCGCCGGTCCTGGCCATTCTGGTGACCAGGCCATGGGTCAGTTCGACCACCGAGCGGCAGTTAACGTCCACCATGCTGGCCTCGGAGGCGGCATCCTTCGACAGAAAAGGCCCGATGGATCCGAACCCGGCTGAAGCGACCAGAAGGCCGACCGGCGTCCGCGCGGTACGCTCGAGGATGTCGGCCACGGTCCCCGGCGCGGAAAGATCCCCGGCAATCACATCGACTGTGACGCCGTGCCTGTCCGCCAGATCTCGCGCCAGCGCCTGAAGCACGGTCTCGCGCCGCGCCACCAGCACCAGGTCAAAGCCCTGCGCCGCCAGTGCTTCGGCAAAGGCGCGGCCAATTCCGTCACTGGCCCCCGTGACAAGGGCGGCCGGCCCAAAACGGCTTTTCACCCGACATTCCCCAGACAGGCGGCCCATCTGCGGCCGATTGAAGATAGAATAGCCCGGCCCCGGTCCTCTGGGTAGGGCGAAGGCGGCATCGCCTCGGAGGGGTTGCCGCAGCCGCCGCGCGGGCCGGGGATGTGCGATTTGGGTCGTAGGGGGCTCCGGAAGGCCGTTGCCCTCTCCCCGGGCTTCGCCCGGAACTCCCCCTTGGGCGAGCAATTAAGCTATTGTAATTCCTGCCCTTTGGAGGAGGCCGTTGACCCCCTCACCCCGCTTCGCGGGGAGCTCCCCCTTGGGGGAGCAATTTAGCGCTCTAATTCCTCCCCCAAGGGGACCCCTGCGTTATGACCCCAATGATCCCGGAGATGCGCTGAAGGCGTGTTTTGGCGGCCTGTGGGTGGGTTTTGGGGGTGATTTTGAGGTGTCTGGACGGACTCCGGGCGTGTCAGGCCGTGATTGCGGCGGCGCGACGGAGGTTGAAGGCCATGGCGATGAGGAGGATCTGGCC
>JADCAS010000019.1 GCA_020401865.1 Phenylobacterium sp.
ATACTTCTTCGCCGTCGCGCCGCCCGACTTCGCAAGCGTCATCGTGATCGCCGCCGTCAGCGTCGTCTTGCCATGGTCAACGTGACCAATCGTGCCGATGTTGCAATGCGGCTTCGTGCGTTCGAATTTCTCTTTGGCCATTTCAAGCTCCAGCCCTCTCCGGGCCTGTCCTCTAAACTGGGGTTGGTTCGGGGTTAGGCGTACTTCTTGATCACTTCATCGGCGACCGCTTGCGGCACCGTCTCGTAATGGTCGTACTGCATCGTGAAGTTGGCGCGGCCCTGCGAGAACGAGCGCAGCGCGTTGATGTAGCCGAACATGTTGGCGAGCGGGACGAAGGCGGTGACCACCTGGGCGTTGCCGCGGGTCTCGGTGCCCTGGATCTGGCCGCGACGGCTGTTCAGGTCGCCGATCACGTCGCCCATGTACTCGTCCGGCGTCAGGACCTCGACCTTCATCACCGGCTCGAGCAGGCGGGCGCCACCCTTCTCGCGAAGTTCGCGGAAGGCGGCGCGAGCCGCGATTTCGAAGGCCAGGACCGAGGAGTCCACGTCGTGGAACCCGCCGTCGTACAGGGTCGCCTTGAAGTCGATCACCGGGAAGCCGGCGAGAAGACCGTTCTCTTTGGCCGACTCGATCCCCTTCTGGACGCCGGGGATGTACTCTTTGGGAACGGAGCCGCCGACGACGGTGTTCTCGAAGACGAAACCGGAACCGGGCTCACCGGGCTCGAACTTGATCTTGACGCGTGCGAACTGGCCGGTGCCGCCGGTCTGCTTCTTGTGGGTGTAGTCGATGTCTGCGGTCCGGCTGAGGCTCTCGCGGTAGGCCACCTGGGGCGCGCCGATGTTGGCCTCGACCTTGTAGGTCCGCTTCAGGATATCGACCTTGATGTCGAGGTGGAGCTCGCCCATGCCCTTCATGATCGTCTGGCCGGACTCCTGGTCCGTGAAGACGGTGAAGGACGGGTCCTCGGCGACCATCTTCGCCAGGGCGACGCCCAGCTTTTCCTGGTCGGCCTTGGACTTCGGCTCGATCGCGATCTCGATGACCGGCTCCGGGAAGGTCATCTTCTCGAGGATCACCGGTGACTTCACCGGATCGCACAGGGTGTCCCCGGTGCGGGTGTCCTTGAGGCCGGCCAGGGCGACGATGTCGCCGGCGTAGGCTTCCTTGATGTCCTCACGGTTGTTGGAGTGCATCAGGAGCATGCGGCCGACCCGCTCGCGCTTGTCGCGCGTCGAGTTCAGGAGGCCCATGCCCGACTCCAGCTTACCGGAATAGATACGGCAGAAGGTCAGGGATCCCACGAAGGGGTCGTCCATGATC
The DNA here is from genome assembly GCA_020401865.1 of Phenylobacterium sp. GTDB lineage: Bacteria > Pseudomonadota > Alphaproteobacteria > Caulobacterales > Caulobacteraceae > Phenylobacterium. The sequence goes on from JADCAS010000019.1 coordinate 1,330, forward strand.
TTGAAGGCCAGGACGGAGAGGGGCTCGTCATCGGACGCCTTGCGCTCGACGGGCTCCTCGGTCTTGAAGTCCAGGCCCTGGGTCGGGGGAATGTCCACCGGCGAGGGCAGGTAGTCGACAACGGCGTCGAGCAGGGGCTGCACGCCCTTGTTCTTGAAGGCCGAACCCGCAAGGATCGGATAGAAGGCGCCGGAGAGCACAGCCTTGCGGATGCACTTCTTGATCACCTCCTCCGAGGGCTCCTCACCGCCGAGGTAGGCCTCCATGGCCTCGTCGTCCATTTCGACGGCGTTCTCGATCATGTAGTTGCGGGCTTCCTCGGCCTTGGCGAGCATGTCGGCCGGGATGTCCTCGTCGTGATACTTCGCGCCCAGGCCCTCGGACTCCCAGACCACGGCCTTCATCCGGACCAGGTCCACCACACCGCGCAGACTGGCCTCGGAGCCGATCGGCAGCTGGATCGGGACGGCCTTCACGCCAAGGCGCTCTCGGATGGTCCTCAGGCACATGTCGAAGTCGGCGCCGATCTTGTCCATCTTGTTGACGAACACAATCCGCGGGACGTTGTAGCGGTCGGCCTGGCGCCAGACCGTCTCGGTCTGGGGCTCGACGCCCTGATTGCCGTCCAGCACCGCTACGGCGCCGTCCAGCACGCGCAGCGAACGCTCCACCTCGATGGTGAAGTCCACGTGCCCGGGGGTGTCGATGATGTTCAGGCGGCAGCCGGCCCAGAAAGCGGTCGTCGCGGCCGACGTGATGGTGATGCCGCGCTCCTGCTCCTGCTCCATCCAGTCCATGGTGGCGGCGCCGTCATGGACCTCGCCGATCTTGTGGCTCTTGCCGGTGTAGAAGAGGATCCGCTCGGTCGTCGTCGTCTTGCCCGCGTCGATGTGGGCCATGATTCCGAAGTTACGGTAATCTTCGATCTTGTGGGTGCGGGGCATCGCGGGCGCTCGGTTTGAGGGGCGTCGGTGTCTTGCAAGAACGGCGCGGGCGGTCTTTGGGGAACCACCCGCGCCGGTGAACTCAGGGGTCTGCGGGCCTTACCAGCGGTAGTGCGAGAAGGCCCGGTTGGCTTCCGCCATCTTGTGGGTGTCTTCACGCTTCTTCACGGCGGTGCCCCGGTTGGAGGCGGCGTCGAGAAGTTCGCCGGCCAGCTTCTCCGTCATGGTGTTCTCACCGCGCTTGCGCGCAGCGGTCACGAGCCAGCGGATGGCCAGGGCCTTGCGGCGGTCCGGACGGACCTCCACCGGCACCTGATAGGTCGCGCCGCCGACCCGGCGGGAGCGGACCTCGATGCCGGGAGCGACGTTGTCGAGGGCGGAGTGGAAGGTTTCCAGGGGGCCCTGGTCCTTGCGCTTGGCCTCGAGGATGTCGAAGGCGCCATAGAGGATATTCTCGGCGACAGCCTTCTTCCCCTCGTACATGACGTAGTTCATGAATTTCGTGACGGTGAGGTCGCCGAACTTGGGATCCGGAAGGACTTCACGTTTTTCGGCGCGACGGCGGCGGGACATGGACTCGTCTCCTTACTTCGGACGCTTGGCGCCGTAGAGCGAACGGCGCTGCTTGCGATCCTTCACCCCCTGGGTGTCGAGCACGCCGCGCAGGATATGGTAGCGAACGCCTGGAAGGTCCTTCACACGCCCGCCGCGGATCAGCACCACCGAGTGCTCCTGCAGGTTGTGGCCTTCGCCGGGGATGTAGCACACCGCCTCGATACCCGTGGTCAGGCGCACCTTGGCGACCTTCCGGAGGGCGGAGTTCGGCTTCTTCGGGGTCGTCGTGTACACGCGCGTGCAGACGCCGCGGCGCTGGGGGCACCCCTTGAGGGCCGGGACCTTGTTCCGCGAAGGCTTGTCTTGCCTGGGCTTGCGGATGAGCTGGTTAACTGTGGGCATCTATTCTCTGCTCTGGAGGCGTGTGCCGTTTGGCCGGGGCGCCTCTTGGGGGTTCCAGTTACAGTCTTTCTTCCGACGCCGGGACCTCTGAACGCAAAAGCTCGCCGGCGCGATGGACATCGCTCCGACGGGCTCGCCGAGGTTCGCGGGAACAGCGGCCGTTCATCCGTAACCGGGGCGACCCCCCGGCCTCGAAAGAGCGCGGTTCATACTCGCAACCCCCGCCGACGTCAACGCCAGCAGGCGCAGCGGCCGCGTATCGTCAATCGAAGATGTCGAAGATGTCGAAGCGCTTCTTCTTTTTCTTCGGGTAGTAGACGTCGTCGTCCCATTGGTATCTGCGACGCCCCTCATCGTAGGGGTGGCGACGCACCCACTCCTGAGGATCGCGGCGGAACGAATCAGCCTCGCGCTCCAAGGCCTGCCGGGCCCGGGTCTGGTCCTCCGACTACGCCTTGACCGCGCCGAGAACCTTCTCGAGTTCGCCCCGGTCCATCCAGATCCCGCGGCAACTCGGGCACATGTCCAGTTCGACGCCTGACCGGGCGACGGTCTGCATCGAGTCATTGCAGTTCGGGCAGAGCAGCAAAGGCATGGGGAGCTCCGGTTCTCACTCCCTCATGTATAAGCCGACCGACGGATCACAACCTTCGATACGAGAGGGGGCGGCCCCGACGCGCGGAACCGCCCCCCCGGTAAGCCAGCAGACGTTCAGCCGGAGCCTAGAGGCCCAGCCCCTCCTCCTCAGCCTCGACGGCGATCACCTCCGGCAGGGGCTCCATGGCCTCCTCCCGGCTGGCGCTGAGGGCCGCATCGCGACGCGCCGCCACCCGCTGCAGGCCACGGAGGAAGGACCCGGTACCCGCCGGTATGAGCCGGCCGACGATGACGTTCTCCTTCAGGCCTTCCAGGGTGTCGGTCTTGCCCTGGACCGAAGCCTCGGTGAGCACGCGCGTGGTCTCCTGGAAGGAGGCCGCGCTGATGAAGCTGCGGGTCTGGAGCGAGGCCTTGGTGATGCCGAGCAGGACCGGCTGGGTCACGGCGGGGCGACCGCCGCGGGCCTCGGCCTTGGCGTTCTCCTCCATGATCTCCGTCATGTCGAGGTGATCGCCCTTGAGCAGGCCGGTATCGCCGGGTTCGAGGATCTCGCCCTTCTGCAGCATCTGCCGGACGATGGTTTCGATGTGCTTGTCGTTGATCGGCACGCCCTGCAGTCGGTAGACCTCCTGAATCTCATCCACCAGGAACTCGGCCAGGGCCTCGATCCCCTGGATCCGCAGGATGTCATGCGGATCCGGGTTCCCGTCGATGAGGTACTCGCCCTTGCGGATGACGTCGCCGTCATGGACCGCAATATGCTTGCCCTTCGGGATCAGGAACTCGACGGCCTCTCCGCCGTCCTCGGGGGTGATCTTGATCCGGCGCTTGTTCTTGTAGTCGCGACCGAACTCGACCCGGCCGTCCATCTCGGCGATGACCGCGCAGTCCTTCGGCCGGCGGGCCTCGAACAGTTCGGCCACCCGCGGCAGACCGCCGGTGATGTCCCGGGTCTTGGCGCTCTCGGTGGACATGCGGGCCAGGACCTCGCCGGGACGGATCTCATCGCCATCGCCCATGGAGAGGATGGCGCCGACTGGCAGCAGGTAGCGGGCCTCGGTCCCGTTGGCGAGGCGGCGATAGGCCCCCGTTTCGTCCAGCACGGCCATGGCCGGGCGCAGATCACCGCCCTTGGCGGAAGCCCGCCAGTCGACCACGACGCGGTTGGAGATGCCCGTCGCCTCGTCGGCCTCCTCACGGAAGGAGACGTTCTCGACCAGGTCCTCGAAACGGACGCGACCACCCACCTCGGTGATGATCGGCGTCGAATAGGGATCCCACTCGGCCAGCCGCTCGCCACGCTTGACCTTGTCGCCATCCTTCAGCTTCAGGCGGGCGCCGTAGGGCGGCTTGTAAGTCTCGCGGTCCTTGCCGTCGACCTGGACGCTGAGCACGAGATTGCGGCTCATGCAGATCAGGGCGCCGTCGGGGGCCACCACGGTGGCGCCGCCTGTGATGCGGACGACACCGGCGTTGCCCGCCTCGAAGAAGGACTGCTCGGCCACCTGAGCCGTACCGCCGATGTGGAAGGTCCGCATGGTCAGCTGGGTCCCAGGCTCGCCGATGGACTGGGCGGCGATGACGCCGACCGCCTCGCCGATGTTCACCGGGGTGCCGCGGGCCAGGTCACGGCCGTAGCAGGCGGCGCAGACCCCGAGCTTGGCCTCGCAGGTCAGGACCGAGCGCACACGCACGGACTGGACGCCCGCGGACTCGACCACCTCGATCATGTCCTCGTCGAAGTAGGCGTCAGCCGGGACGATCACCTCGCCGGTGTCCGGGTGCCGGACGTCCTCGGCCGAATGACGGCCCAGGATGCGGGCGCCCAGGGAGACGAGCACGTCGCCGCCCTCGACCACCGCGCGCAGGGTGATGCCCCGGCTGGTGCCGCAGTCTTCCTCGTTGATGATGCAGTCCTGCGCCACGTCCACCAAACGGCGGGTCAGATAGCCCGAGTTCGCCGTCTTCAGAGCGGTGTCGGCCAGGCCCTTCCGGGCGCCGTGGGTGGAGTTGAAGTACTCCTGGACGGTCAGGCCTTCCTTGAAGTTCGAGATGATCGGCGTCTCAATGATCTCGCCGGACGGCTTGGCCATCAGGCCGCGCATCCCGCCGAGCTGCTTCATCTGGGCCTGCGAGCCCCGGGCGCCGGAGTTGGCCATCATGAAGATGGAGTTGATCTCCCCTTCCCGGCCCGAGGCGTCCTTCGCGGCCGTGGAGATCTCCGCCATCATCTCGTCGGCGACGCGGTCCGTGGCCTTGGCCCAGGCGTCGACGACCTTGTTGTACTTCTCGCCCTTGGTGATGAGGCCGTCCGCGTACTGCTGCTCGTACTCCTCGACCAGCTTGCGGGTCTCCTCGACGATCGGCTTCTTCCGCTGCGGGATGATGATGTCGTCCTTGCCGAAGGAGATGCCGGCCTTGGCCGCCTCGCGGAAGCCCAGGCCCATCATCTGGTCGGCGAAGATCACCGTCGCCTTCTGACCGCAGTGCCGGTAGACCGTCTCGATCAGGTTCCCGATTTCCTTCTTGGTGAGGTTCTTTTCCAGAAGGCGATGCCCAACGGCTGGGTGCTGCGGGAACAGGGCGACGATCTTCATCCGACCGGGGGTGGTGTCGATCACCTTCCGGACGAGTTCACCCTCGGCGTTCATTTCCACGTGCCGGGCCTTGATCTTGGTGTGCAGGGTCACCACGCCGGCGTCCAGGGCCGCATCGATCTCGCCGAGGTCGGCGAACAGCTTGCCCTCTCCGGGCTCGCCGTCCTTGGCCAGGGACAGGTAGTAGAGACCCAGAACGATGTCCTGCGACGGCACGATGATCGGCCGGCCGTTCGCGGGCGACAGGATGTTGTTCGTCGACATCATCAGGACGCGCGCTTCCAGCTGGGCCTCAAGGCTCAGCGGGACGTGGACGGCCATCTGGTCGCCGTCGAAGTCGGCGTTGAAGGCGGCGCACACCAGCGGGTGAAGCTGGATGGCCTTGCCCTCGATCAGCTTGGGCTCGAAGGCCTGGATACCCAGGCGGTGGAGGGTCGGCGCGCGGTTCAGGAGGACCGGATGCTCGCGGATCACCTCGTCGAGGATGTCCCAGACCGCCGGCTGCTCGCGCTCGACCATGCGCTTGGATTGCTTGACGGTGCCGGACAGGCCCTTGGCGTCCAGTCGCGCGTAGATGAAAGGCTTAAACAGCTCCAGGGCCATCTTCTTGGGCAGGCCGCACTCATGCAGCTTCAGTTCCGGGCCCACCACGATGACCGAGCGTCCGGAATAGTCGACGCGCTTGCCGAGCAGGTTCTGGCGGAACCGCCCCTGCTTGCCCTTCAGCATGTCGGCCAGAGACTTCAGAGGGCGCTTGTTGGCGCCGGTGATGACCCGGCCGCGGCGGCCGTTGTCGAACAGGGCGTCCACGGCCTCCTGCAGCATCCGCTTCTCGTTGCGGATGATGATGTCCGGCGCGCGCAGCTCCATCAGGCGCTTCAGGCGGTTGTTCCGGTTGATCACCCGGCGGTAGAGGTCGTTCAGGTCAGAGGTCGCGAAGCGCCCGCCGTCCAGGGGCACCAGGGGACGCAGTTCCGGTGGGATGACCGGGATGACCGACAGGATCATCCACTCAGGCCGGTTCTTGCTCTCGATGAAGTTCTCGATAAGCTTCAGACGCTTGGACGTCTTCTTCAGCTTCATCTCCGACGTGGTCGTGAGGAGGTCCTCACGCAGCTTGTCGGCTTCTTTCGGCAGGTCGATGGCCTTCAGCAGGCCCTGGATGGCCTCCGCGCCGATCTCGGCGGTGAAGCTGTCGTCACCGAACTCCTCCTGGTAGCGGAGGTAGTCGTCCTCGGAGAGCAGCTGGTGCATCTTGAGGGCCGTCAGGCCCGGCTCAGTGACGATGTAGTACTCGAAGTAGAGGACCCGCTCGATATCCTTCAGCGGCATGTCCAGCATCATGGCGATGCGGCTGGGCAGGGACTTCAGGAACCAGATGTGGGCGACCGGGCTGGCCAGTTCGATATGGCCCATGCGCTCGCGCCGGACGCGGGCCAGGGTGACCTCGACGCCGCACTTCTCGCAGATGATGCCCTTGTACTTCATCCGCTTGTACTTGCCGCAGAGGCACTCGTAGTCCTTGGTCGGACCAAAGATGCGGGCGCAGAACAGGCCGTCGCGCTCCGGCTTGAAAGTCCGGTAGTTGATCGTCTCGGGCTTCTTGATCTCGCCGAAGGACCAGGACCGGATCTTCTCCGGGCTGGCGAGGGCGATGCGGATCCGGTCGAAGGTCGGGGCGGCCTGGACCGGGTTGAAGATATTCAGGACTTCCTGGTTCATGGGTCTTCCAGTTCGTCAGAGATTCCGGAAGCGGATCGGGAGGGACTGACGGCCCCTCCCCCCGCAATGGGGCGGCAGGCGGTTTCGCCTCAGGTGTTCTCGAGCTCCACGTTCAGGCCGAGAGAGCGCATCTCCTTGACCAGCACGTTGAAGCTTTCGGGAATGCCCGCCTCGAAGGTGTCGTCGCCGCGAACGATGGACTCGTAGACCTTGGTCCGTCCGGCAACGTCGTCCGACTTCACCGTCAGCATTTCCTGCAGGGTGTAGGCGGCTCCGTAGGCCTCGAGGGCCCAGACCTCCATTTCCCCGAAGCGCTGTCCGCCGAACTGGGCCTTGCCGCCCAGCGGCTGCTGGGTGACCAGGGAGTAAGGGCCGATGGACCGGGCGTGGATCTTGTCGTCGACCAGGTGATGCAGCTTCAGCATGTAGATGTAGCCCACCGTGACCGGACGCTTGAACTGCTCGCCGGTCTGGCCATCGTAGAGGATCGACTGGCCCGACCGGGCCAGGCCCGCCTGCTCCAGAAGGTTCTCGATGTCCTCGATATGGGCGCCGTCGAACACCGGGGTGGCGAAGGGCACGCCCTTCGACAGGTTCCGGGCCAGTTCGACCAGCTCCTCGTCGGTGTCGGGGAGTTCCTGGTCAGGGCCGTAGATCCCGCGCAGGTGATCGATCAGGGCCTGCCGCTGGCCGCCGTTCCGCCAGGCCTCCAGGACCTCGGCGATCTGCCGGCCGAGCCCGGCCGCAGCCCAGCCCAGGTGGGTCTCGAAGATCTGGCCGACGTTCATCCGGCTGGGCACGCCCAGCGGGTTGAGCACGATGTCGACGTTACGGCCGTCCTCCAGGTAGGGCATGTCCTCGATCGGCAGGATCTTGGAGATGACCCCCTTGTTGCCGTGCCGGCCGGCCATCTTGTCTCCCGGCTGAAGCTTGCGCTTCACGGCCACGAAGACCTTGACCATCTTCATGACGCCCGGCGGCAGCTCGTCGCCGCGCTTCAGCTTCTCGACCTTGTCGTCGAAGCGGCGGTCGAGGCGCTTGCGGGCCTCGTCGAACTGCCGGCGCATGGCCTCCAGCTCGCCCATGGCCTTCTCGTCCTCGAGGGCGATCTGCCACCACAGGCCAGGGGCCACTTCCGCCAGCTTTTCGGGCGTGATCTCGCCGCGACCAACGCCCTTGGGGCCCGAGATCGCCACCTTGCCGGTCAGCAGGGTGCGCAGGCGGGAGGTCATGTTGCGGTTCAGGATGGCGAACTCGTCGTCCCGGTCCTTGCCGAGGCGCTCGATCTCGTCGCGCTCGATGGCCTGGGCGCGCTCGTCCTTGTCGACTCCGTGACGGTTGAACACCCGCACCTCGACCACCGTGCCGGCGACGCCGGGGGGCAGGCGCAGGGAGGTGTCGCGCACGTCGGAGGCCTTTTCACCGAAGATGGCGCGGAGGAGCTTCTCTTCCGGCGTCATTGGGCTTTCGCCCTTGGGGGTGACCTTGCCGACCAGGATGTCGCCCGGCAGGACCTCGGCGCCGATGGCCACGATGCCCGCCTCGTCGAGGTTGCGCAGGGCCTCCTCGCCGACGTTCGGGATGTCGCGGGTGATCTCCTCCGGCCCCAGCTTGGTGTCGCGGGCCATGACCTCGAACTCCTCGATGTGGATCGAGGTGAAGACGTCGTCGCGAACGATGCGCTCGGAGATGAGGATGGAGTCCTCGAAGTTGTAGCCGTTCCAGGGCATGAAGGCGACGAGCACGTTCCGGCCCAGGGCCAGTTCGCCCAGTTCGGTGGAGGGACCGTCTGCGATGACATCGCCGGTCGCCACCTTGTCGCCCACCTGGACCAGCGGGCGCTGGTTGATGCAGGTCGAAGTGTTGGAGCGCTGGAACTTCTGTAGCCGGTAGATATCGACGCCGGACTTGGAGGGATCGCTCTCCTCCGTCGCCCGGATCACGATGCGGGTGCCGTCGATCTGCTCGACCACGCCGGTGCGGCGGGCCACAACCACGGCGCCAGAGTCCACCGCCACGACGCTTTCCATGCCGGTGCCGACCAGGGGCGCGTCCGACTGGATCAGCGGCACGGCCTGCTTCTGCATGTTCGAGCCCATCAGGGCCCGGTTGGCGTCGTCGTTCTCGAGGAAGGGGATCAGCGAGGCGGCGACCGAGACAACCTGCTTGGGCGAGACGTCCATCAGGTCGACGTCGGCCTTCGGCAGAAGAGAGGGTTCACCGTTGATCCGGCCGGGGACCAGGTCCTCGGCGATCTCGCCGCCGTCGAGCTTGATGTTGGCCTGCGCGATGACGTGCTTGGCCTCCTCCATGGCCGACATGTAGACCACCTCGTCGGTGATCCTGCCGTCCTTGATGCGCCGGTAGGGGCTCTCGATGAAGCCGTACTTGTTGACCACGGCGTGGGTGGCCAGGGAGTTGATCAGGCCGATGTTCGGGCCTTCCGGCGTCTCGATGGGGCAGATCCGGCCGTAGTGCGTCGGGTGCACGTCGCGCACCTCGAAGCCGGCGCGCTCGCGGGTCAGGCCGCCCGGGCCAAGGGCCGACAGGCGCCGCTTGTGGGTGATCTCCGACAGCGGGTTCGTCTGGTCCATGAATTGAGAGAGCTGGGAGGAGCCGAAGAACTCGCGCACCGCCGCGGCCGCCGGCTTGGCGTTGATCAGATCGTGCGGCATGACCGTGTCAATGTCGACCGAGCTCATCCGCTCCTTGATCGCGCGCTCCATACGGAGCAGGCCGACCCGGTACTGGTTCTCCAGCAGCTCGCCCACCGAACGGACCCGGCGGTTGCCGAGGTTGTCGATGTCGTCGATCTCCCCCCGGCCGTCGCGTAGGCCCACCAGGGTCTTCAGGACCGCCAGCACATCGTCCTTCCGCAGGACGCGCACGTCATCGGGGCAATCCAGTTCCAGGCGCATGTTCATCTTGACCCTGCCGACGGAAGACAGGTCGTAGCGCTCGGAATCGAAGAACAGGGACTTGAACATGGCCTCGGCGGCCTCGACCGTCGGCGGCTCGCCCGGGCGCATGACCCGGTAGATGTCGAACAGGGCGTCCTCACGGGCGGTGTTCTTGTCGATCCGCAGGGTGTTGCGGATGTAGGCGCCCATGTTGACCTCATCGACGTCGAGGAGGTCGAAGCTGGTGAAGCCCTGGGCCTCCAGCTCGGCGATGACGCCGGGATCAAGCTCGTCGCCAGCCTCGGCGTAGATCTCGCCGGTCTCCATATTGACGAGGTCGCGAGCCATGTAGCGGCCGGTGAGAGCCTCGGGCGGCAGGAGCAGGTTCGCCAGGCCGGCGTCGGCGAAGCGCTTGGCGTTGCGCGCCGAGATCTTCTGGCCGGCCGGGGCGATCTCCTCGCCGGTGTCTGCGTTGACCAGGGGAAAGGCCGGCTTCACGCCGCGCCAGCGCTCGGGCCGGTAGGGGGTGGTCCAGCCGCCCTCGCGCTTGTGGCAGGGCACGCTGTCATAGAAGGTGCCGAGGATCTCTTCGCCGTCCATGCCCAGGGCCATCAGGAAGGTCGTGGCCGGCAGCTTCCTCCGACGATCGATGCGGACATAGACCACGTCCTTGGCGTCAAACTCGAAGTCGAGCCAGGAGCCGCGATAGGGAATCACGCGGGCGGCGAACAGCAGCTTGCCCGAAGCGTGGGTCTTGCCCTTGTCATGGTCGAAAAAGACGCCGGGGGAACGGTGCATCTGCGAGACGATCACCCGCTGGGTGCCGTTCACGATGAAGGTGCCCTTCTCGGTCATGAGCGGGATGTCGCCCATGTAGACGTCCTGCTCCTTGATGTCCTTGACGGAGCGGGCGCCGGTCTCTTCATCGGTCTCGAAGACGATGAGGCGCAGCTTGACCTTCAGCGGCGCCGCGAAGGTCATATCGCGCTGGACGCACTCCTCGACGTCATACTTCGGCTCCTCGAACTCGTAGGAGACGTATTCGAGCACGGCCCGCTCGTTGAAGTCCTTGATCGGGAACACAGACTTGAAGACAGCCTCGATTCCCTCGTCCCGGCGGGGTCCCGAGCGCGCATCGCGCTGCAGGAACTGCTCATAGGAGGATCGCTGCACCTCGATGAGGTTCGGCATCTGCACGGCTTCGGGAATGCGGCCGAACGACTTGCGGATCCGCTTCTTGCCGGTGAAGGACTGAGCCATTGTATTCCCTTGAACAGCGCGCGGGACGGATTCCGGGCGCAGAAAGTGCATCCTGTCGTCCACCCTTGAACCTCCGGAGGGCCGGAGGCCGGACGTTGCAGGCCCCCATTTCGCCGGGGGCGTTCCCTCGCGCGGCCGAAGGGCGACTGGCCGCGCCTCGGAACGAGGCGCACGAAACGTCTGGCCAAGGCCAGCGGAATCGAGAATGGCGGGAGTTAGTCGATTATCCCGCCTAAGGGAAGAGCATGACGTCAAGAAACTGCAACATGACGGGTCCGGACCGGAGACGCGCGATGGGACTGATGACGGCGGGCCTGACCGCCACCCTCCTCCTCCCTGCCCGCGCCCGCGCGGCAGGGCCAGACTTCGGACCGTGCGCCGGCTTCATCGCCTCCGCCCCCGCTCGCCGCCGCACATGGATCCGGGGAGAGGCCCCTGCGGGGCGGCCGTTCCGGCTGGACAGCCCCTTCCGGGTCGCTTCGGTCTCGAAGATGATCGCCGCAGCCGTGATCGTTCCGATCGCCGCCGCCCTTCCCGGTGGCCTCGACGCCGATGTCTCCGACCGGTTGGGATTCCGCCTGCGTCACCCCGCCTGGCCAGAGACGCCGATCCGACTGCGCCATCTCCTGTCACATTTGAGCGGACTGAGAAACGGCCCCAGCTATCCCGTCCCGGCGGGCCGGCCCCTGTCTTCCGCCTTCACACCCGGCGGCGTCCAGTACGACGGGGGCGGCTGGTTCGGCCCTGCCGCCTTTCCGCCCGGCGCCCGCTTTTCCTATGCCGACGTGAACTTCGCGGTCCTGGCCCAGTGGGCGGAGCAGGTCACAGGCCAGCGCTTTGACCAGCTGATGCGGGAACGGCTCCTGGCGCCTGCCGGGACCGAGGCCGGGTATAACTGGAGCGGCGTGTCACAGGCGGCGCGGCTCCGGGCAGCCCCGGGCCTCCGGCGCGAGGGAGACGCCTGGGTCGCGCAAGTCGACGCCGAGCCGCCCAGGGCGCCCAGGGCCAGCCTCCTTGCCGCGCCTGAGACCCCCGGACTTACGGACTCCGATGTCCGGCCGGGTGAGAACGGCTTCGTCTTCTCCCCCCAAGGCGGGCTGCGACTGAGCCTCCAAGACATGGATCGCCTCGCCCGGCGCTTTCTGTCGGATACGGGCGCCTACGCAGAAATGGAGGCGACGGCCTGGCGGCTTGGTCCCGAGGGCGCTGACAACGAGGGCGGGGTGATGCTTGCCTATGGACTGGGCGTCCAGGTGCTGACGGGCCTGCCGGGCCCTGCGGGCGACGCCTTCTTCGGACCGGACTCGGCCGACTGGCGGGGCCATCTCGGCGACGCTTATGGCTGGATGACAGGTCTGTTCTGGAACCGGCGAACAGGGGAGAGCCTCCTCTGGGCGCTGAACGGCATGCCCGAGACCGATCGCCCCCCCGGCCGTCGCACGGCCCTGACGGCGCCGGAGGAGGATCTGATCGCGGCGGGCCTTCGGGCGCTTGGACGCAAAACGGGCCCGGGGTGATCCCCGGGCCCGTCCGAAAAGACGCGAAGCCGCGCGGTCCGGATTACTTGATCTGGACGGTGGCGCCGGCTTCCTCGAGCTTCTTCTTGACCTCTTCGGCCTGCTGCTTGGAGACGTTCTCGACCACGTTCTGGGGCGCGCCTTCCACCAGGTCCTTGGCTTCCTTCAGGCCAAGGTCCGGACGGACGCCGCGGACTTCCTTGATCACGTTGATCTTCTTGTCGCCGCCGGCGGTCAGGACGACGGTGAACTCGGTCTGCTCTTCGGCGGCCTCGGCCGGGGCCCCGCCGCCGGGGGCGGCCACAGCGGCGACGGCCACCGGAGCGGCGGCGGAGACGCCCCACTTCTCTTCGAGCAGCTTGGAGAGCTCGGCGGCTTCCAGGACGGTCAGAGCGGAGAGGTCTTCAACCAGCTTTTCAAGCTTGGACATGGTTTGGTTTCCTTGGGATCAGGGGATGAGGGGATTTTCGGAAAGTGACGGTCAGGCGGCGTCCTTGGCGGCGTAGGCGCCCAGGACACGGGCCAGCTGTCCGGCCGGAGCCTGGAGCACGCCGGCGACCTTGGTCGCGGGCGCCTGCAGGAGGCCGATGAGCTTGCCGCGGAGCTGGTCCAGCGACGGCAGGGTGGCCAGGGCCCCCACGCCGGCGGCGTCCAGGACGGTCTCGCCCATAAAGCCGCCGCATATGGCAAGCTTCTCGTTTTCCTTCGCGAACTGGCTGGCCACCTTAGCGGCGGTCACCGGATCCGGCGCAAAGGCGATGGCGACGGGCCCGGTGAAGAGGGCGTCGCCCGCCTCCCCGAGGGATCCGGCCAGGGCCTTCTGGGCCAGGGTATTCTTGACCACCTTGAAGTGGGCGCCTTCCTTGCGGAGGCGTCCGCGAAGTTCCGTCATTTCCGCAACGGTCAGACCCAGGTTGTGGGTCACGACCACGGCGCCGGCGCCTGCGAAATCGCCCTTGAGCGTTTCGATGGCGACCTGCTTTTGAGCGCGGTCCATTGCGGTCTCCATACTCGGAACCGGCTTCGGGACCATTCCCGGAGCCGTACACACGCCCTTCAGCCCCCGAGGGGGCCTGGGACGACCTGTCCGTGTGAGAAGCCGCGGCGACGGTCCGCGGTGAGCCGCCGGCCGTTCAACCTCATCTTCCCGTCTCCCCGCGATGCCGGAGGGGCTCCCCCGACGATTACGGACCCGGCGACCCCGGGACCCCGCAGTTCTTGGACAGGATCGGGGGCGAACCCCCGAACCCGCCGCCTCCCGAAGGAGGGGCGAAACTCTAGAAGGCGCGGTGGCTACACGATGCGCCGCCGCATGGCAAGCATCCCCCGGGGATCAGGGGCGCTCAAAGATCGCTGCAATCCCCTGGCCGCCGCCGATGCACATGGTCTCAAGGCCGTAGCGCCCCTTCCGGCGGTCAAGCTCCCGCAGCAGGTTGGCGAGGATCCGGCCGCCGGTGGCGCCGATGGGATGGCCGAGGGAGATGCCGGAGCCGTTGACGTTCAGGCGGTCGCGGTCATCCCAGCCCCAGCCGCGCAGGACCGCCAGGACCTGCGGGGCGAAGGCCTCGTTCAGCTCGACCAGGTCGATGTCGTCCCAGGACATGCCGGTGCGGGCGAACAGGCGCTCCACGGCCGGCACGGGGCCGATGCCCATGCGCGAGGGATCGCATCCCGCCGCCGCCCAGCTGACGAACCAGCCCATGGGATCGAGGTTCAGCTCGGCCAGCTTGTCCTCGGCCACAACCAGGCAGGCGGCGGCGGCGTCATTCTGCTGGCTGGCGTTGCCCGCGGTGACCACCCCGCCCTTCTCGATGGCGCGAAGCTGCCCAAGGGTTTCCGGGGTCGCGTCCGGCCGGACGCCCTCGTCCTTGGCGAACAGGATGGGGTCGCCCTTCTTCTGCTTGACCGGCACGGGCACCAGTTCGTCGTCGAACTTGCCGGCGGCCCAGGCGGCGGCGGCGCGCTGGTGGCTCATGGCGGCGTACTCGTCGCATTCCTCGCGGCTGATCTGGTAGTCGCGGGCCAGGTTGTCCGCCGTCTCGATCATGCCGGAGATGACGCCGAAGCGTTCGATGGGCTGGCTCATGACCCGGCCGCGGGCCAGGCGGTCATGCATCGTCACCGAGCCGGCGCGGGCCCCACTGCGCATATCGAGGGAGTAGTACTCGACATTGCTCATGCTCTCGACGCCACCGGCGATGACGACGTCGGCCACGCCTGTCTGCACCATCATGGCCGCATCGATCACCGCCTGCAGGCCAGATCCGCAGCGACGGTCCAGCTGGTAGCCGGGCACGGAGATCGGAAAGTCGGCCGCCAGGGCCGACCAGCGGGCGATGCAGGGCGCCTCGCCGTTGCCGTAGCCCTGGGCGAAGATCACGTCGTCCACCCGGCCCGGATCGACGCCGGTGCGCTCCATCAGGGCGCGCAGGATCACGGCGCCCAGTTCGCCGGCGGTCAGGCTGGCCAGGCTCCCCTGGAACTTGCCCACGGCGGTGCGGATCGGGCTGACAATGGCGGCGCGTCTCATGGGGGCTTCCTCCAGCTTTTCGTCACTCGTCCCTGCGGCCGTTACCCCGCGCCCGTCAAGAGGCGCGGTTTCATTCTGGCCGACGGACGCCCTGTCCGACCTTGCAGCGCAGGATCACGCCGTCCCAAAGGTCATCATTCTGATCGCGCAACTCCGTCGATCCCGGCGCGGTCCAGGCCGCGACCTCGCGCCAGAAGGCGAGGGCCGGGGTATTCCGACGGGCGACGGCGATCTCCCAGAGTCCGGGGCGCGCGGCGATCACCGCGATCGCAGCACGGAAACCGACACGCTCGCGACGGTAGTGACGCGCCACAAAGAACTCGGCCATGGCGTAGTCGCAGGTCAGGCCGGCGTGGCTGAAGCGGTTGATCAGAACAAAGCCCGCCATCGCCCCATCGGCCCGGACAAGAAGCGCCTCCCGGTCCGGGTCCTCCCAGAAGGCGTCCAGCCAGGGATAGGGTGGAAACCGGCCGTCCTCGGAAAGCTCAACCCGGCGCGTCTCCCAGAATTCGGTGAAATCGTGGACGTAGAACTGGAACAGGTTCGCAATGATCTCGCGCCTGTCCCTTGCGGACTCGAGGGTAACCTTCAGGGCCATGCCGCGATCTAACCGGTATCCCGGGCGCCAGCCATCCTGCTGTTTCGCCCTACAAGTGAAAGGGCGCGGGAGTTGCCCCCCGCGCCCCAATCCTTCCGTCGGGTCCGACGCCTCAGGCGCTGATCGACCCGGCGTCGATCCGAAAGCCGGGCCCCATGGTCGAGGACAGGCTGATCTTCTTGATGTAGGTGCCCTTGGCGCCCGAGGGCTTGGCCTTGTTCAGGGCGTCGACCAGGGCGCGCACATTGGCGGCGATCTGCTCGTCGGTGAAGCTGGCCTTGCCGATGCCGGCGTGGATGATGCCGGTCTTCTCGGTGCGGAACTCGATGGCGCCGCCCTTGGCGTCCTTGACGGCCTGGCCGACATTGGGCGTCACCGTGCCGACGCGCGGGTTGGGCATCAGGCCGCGCGGGCCCAGCACCTTACCCAGACGACCGACCAGGGCCATCATGTCCGGCGTGGCGATCACGCGGTCGAACTCCATGAAGCCGCCCTGGATCCGCTCGACCAGTTCCTCGGCGCCGACGATTTCGGCGCCGGCGGCCTTGGCCTCGTCGGCCTTGGCGTCGCGGGCGATGACGGCGACGCGGACGTCGCGGCCGGTGCCCGAGGGCAGGTTGACAACGCCGCGGACCTGCTGGTCGGCGTGGCGAGGGTCGACGCCGAGGTTGACGGCGATCTCGATCGACTCGTCGAACTTGGCCTTGGCGTTTTCCTTCACGAGCCGGATGGCGTCGCTCACGGGGTGGGCGGCCAGACGGTCGCCGGTCCAGGCCTTGATGCGCTTGGTTTGCCGGGTCATGCGTCAGCCCTCCACAATGGTGAGGCCCATCGAGCGGGCGGAGCCTTCGATGATACGCGAGGCCGCCTCGAGGTCGATGGCGTTGAGGTCCTTCATCTTCTTTTCGGCGATATCCCGAAGCTGGGCGCGGGAAATGCTGCCGGCCACATCACGGCCCGGCGCCTTGGATCCGGACTTCAGGCCCAGGGCCTCCTTGATGTAGTGCGTCGCCGGAGGCGTCTTTGTAATGAAGGTGAAGGACTTGTCCTGGTAGACCGTGATCACGGTCGGGAGCGGCGTGCCGCGGACTTCCTTCTCGGTACGAGCGTTGAATTCCTTACAGAAACCCATGATGTTGACGCCCCGCTGACCCAGGGCCGGCCCGATGGGCGGCGAAGGGGTGGCGGCGCCGGCGGGCACCTGCAGCTTGATGTAGCCCAGAATCTTCTTGGCCATCTTCTCCTCTTTGACCGGACGTCCGGTCTGTTGAGCCGTGGTGCGGGGTCAGACTGGCCTCCCCTCCCACGGATTTGAAGTCCCCAGCCCGTAGCCCGGGGACGGTTCCCGGTCAGGCGACTTTCTCGACCTGACCGTATTCGAGCTCGACCGGCGTGGCGCGTCCGAAGATGGACACGGTCACGCGCAGGCGGGCGCGATCCTCGTCGACCTGCTCCACCGAGCCGTTGAAGCTGGCGAAGGGGCCATCCGTGACCCGGACGGTCTCACCGATCTCGAAGGTGATGGTCGGCTTCGGCCGCTCCACGCCCTCCTCAATGGCGCCGATGATCCGCGCAACTTCGCGCTCGGACACCGGCTGGGGCTTGTTCTGGCTGCCCAGGAAGCCCGTGACTTTCGGGGTGTTCTTGATGAGGTGGTAAGCCTCGTCCGTCAGCTCCATCTTCACCAGGACGTAGCCGGGGAAGAACTTGCGCTCCGCATTGACCTTCCGGCCCCGGCGGACCTCCACAACGTCCTCGGTGGGCACCAGAATGTCCGAGAACTTGTCCTCGAGCCCCTGGTTGCGAGCCTGCTCGCGGATCGCCTCAGCCACCTTCTTCTCGAAGTTCGAGTAGGCGTGGACGATGTACCACTTGTGGCGCGGATTGGCCGCGACGGCCGCTTCGGCGTTCATGGCAGGCTCAACCCCCGTTGGCGAAATTCAGAATGAAGGACAGGCTCCAACCCAGGATCAGATCCACGAGCTGGAGGAAAAGGGCGGCGACGACCACCATGATCCCCACGAAGACCGAGGTGATCCAGGTCTCCCGAGGCGTGGTCCAGGTGATCTTCCGGCCCTCTGCGCGGACCTCCCGAAGGAACTGCAGCAGGCCGACGCGCTTCTTGGGCGCGGCCCCTGTCGCCAGGGCGGATGACGGCGCCACGGCGGCTGCGGTGCGCGCCGCCCGTTCCTTCATCGCCTGAGGCTTCGAGCCCTTGTTCCTGGCCATGGCCGTTCCTGAAACTCTCTCTTCCCGGACCCGAACCGCCGGAGCCCGAACCCTACATAGTCAGCCCGTGGCAGGAGTGGAGGGACTCGAACCCCCGGCCCTCGGTTTTGGAGACCGATGCTCTACCAGCTGAGCTACACTCCTGTGCTCCGCCCCCGGGGGGCGCGGACGCGCCGGCGAAGGGCCCTTGCGGGCCCGGTTCTCCGGAGCCGGCTCGTTTAGCAGCGCCTCCACTGCGGAGCAAGGGGCGCTCGGTCTTGCGTCCATCCCCGCCGCGATCAAGGATGTCGCCCGGCGGGCGGAGGGCGTCGCGCCGCAAAGGGAGAAACGCCATGCTTCGCCTGCCAGGCCTTGTCGCCGCCGTCACGCTGATACTCGGGCTTTCGGGCGGGGCCGCAATTTCCCAGGAACGGGGCGCGCAACCCCCCCCGGGAGACTACTGGGACAGTTGCCGGAATGTCTCGACAACCGGCTACGGCCCGAACGCCGTGGTCACCGCCCAGTGTCGGGATCGCTACGGGCGCTGGAACAACACCAGCAGTCGGATCGGGAACTGCAGCTTCCTCACCAACATAGACGGGCGCCTCGAGTGCCGGTCCGGCGGGGACTGGAACGGTGGTTCGGGAGGCGGACGCCCGCCCTACGGCCAGCCTCAGGCGATGCTTTACTCGGGCCTGAACTTCAGCGGCCAGTCCTTCGAGACCTCCCGCGAGTACTCGAACCTGCCCCGGCAGTTCAACGACAAGGCGCTTAGCCTGCGTCTGTCCGGTCGCACCGCCTGGGAGGTCTGCTCGGACGCCAACTTCCGCGGGAACTGCCAGGTCGTGGATCGCGATGTCCCGGACCTGCGGCGCTATGGCCTCGGATTCGCCGTCAGCTCCCTGCGCCCGGTCGACGGTCCGGGGGGGGGTTATCCGCCCTACCCGCCTTCTCCACCGCCCTGGGGCGGCGGCGGTTACCGGCCCTCCACCCTGCTGATGTATCCCAGCGTCAACTTCAGCGGTCCGGCTTTCGAGACCCGTAGCGAATACTCGAACCTGCCCCGGCAGTTCAACGACAAGGCCCACAGCCTTCGGATCGTCGGGGGCGGAGCCTGGGAGGTCTGCGCCGACGCCAACTTCCGGGGACGCTGCCAGGTCTTTGATCGCGACACCTCGGACCTGCACCGGTTCGGGTTGGCGGAAGCCATTAGCTCGGTCCGCCAGGTGCGCTGACCCCGGGGCAAGAGAACCGCGCAAGAAGAAGGGGCCGCGGAGTCTCCTCCGCGGCCCCTGGTGTTTCCCGGCCGGGGCCGGGGGGATGGGCGGGGATCTACTCGACGATCTTCGAGACCACACCGGCGCCCACCGTCCGGCCGCCCTCGCGGATGGCGAAGCGCAGGCCCTGGTCCATGGCGATCGGCGTGATCAGCTCCACGTCCAGCTCCGCGTTGTCGCCCGGCATGATCATCTCAACGCCTTCCTTCAGGCGGATGATCCCCGTCACGTCCGTCGTCCGGAAGTAGAACTGAGGACGATAGTTCGTGAAGAACGGCGTGTGACGACCGCCCTCTTCCTTCGTCAGGATG
>JADCAS010000002.1 GCA_020401865.1 Phenylobacterium sp.
CATCCTGACGAAGGAAGAGGGCGGTCGTCACACGCCGTTCTTCACGAACTATCGTCCTCAGTTCTACTTCCGGACGACGGACGTGACGGGGATCATCCGCCTGAAGGAAGGCGTTGAGATGATCATGCCGGGCGACAACGCCGAGCTGGACGTGGAGCTGATCACGCCGATCGCTATGGACCAGGGCCTTCGGTTCGCGATCCGCGAGGGCGGCCGGACGGTGGGCGCCGGGGTGGTCTCGAAGATCGTCGAGTAGATCCCCGCCCATCCCCCGGCCCCGGCCGGGAAACACCAGGGGCCGCGGAGGAAACTCCGCGGCCTCTTTTTTCTGGCGCAGCGGGAGTAAGATGTGCGACGAATTATCGATGAACGGCTGGCCACAACCTTGAGTCCGAAATGTTGCAGACCGCAAACTCGCCGAGTTGGCTTGGCGATGTGTTCGACGCCGAACTAACACCGGTGGTCCAGGTAAGTTCGGGGGTGCAGGTCTGGCGCATAGCGGATGACAAGTCAGAGGCGACCATCTCCGCCCAGTTCCAAGCAAACGCCGGCGAGTACCATCGGCGGTACTCTGCAAGTGATCACTTTGAGAGGTTGTTTCGGCAGGCGCTTGACCAGACCGGAGTCGCCATCGCTCAAGCTCCACGTATTCTCGACCTGGGAAGCGGATCGGGGGTCAACTCTATCGTGCCCTGCCTGAGGCTCTTCCCAGGGGCACAGGCCATCGCCACGGACTTGTCGGTCGAGCTCCTGACCATGCTCGCAGGATACCTGCCCCAGCTTGAGGCGCAGGACTCCGTCGCGTGCGTTGTGATGGACGCCATGGGCGATTACGTGAAGGCAGAGGCGTTTGACCTCGTGACCGGGGCAGCCATCCTGCATCATCTGCTCAACCCCGAGCAGGGGATCCAAGCTGCTGCGAGGGCGCTCAAGCGTGGCGGAAAAGCGATCTTCTTTGAACCCTTCGACGGTTACGGACTGATCGCGCTGGCCTATGGTCGAATCCTCGATGAGGCCCGCCGCCCGTTCAGGCGGCTAGACCGGCGCATTACGAACGCTCTCTCAGCAATGGCGAAGGACATCGCAGCCAGAACCCAGCCGGATCGCGATGCCCCTCACTTCCCTTACATGGACGACAAGTGGCTCTTCGCACCAGAGGACATCACAAGAATGGCGAAGGCCGCAGGGTTCTCGGAGGTCCAGTTCATTGCGCACAATGATCACGCCTCTCTCTTCAGGGACACTGCTGCGGTGCAGATCCGGCTTGCGACCGGCTTGACAGAATTGAGGTTGCCGGACTGGGCGAACACCATCCTAGACGCCTACGACGCCGCCCTTCCCGGGATCGTCAAGCGTCGCATGATGTTCGAAGGCACGATCGTGATGACAAAGGGCGAGTAACGCCCGCCCACGGCGGCGGCGCTGTGGGTAGTTCGGCGCCCAGTCGCATTCTAGCGCCTGCTTCCGCCCTTCGTAGTGACGCTCGGCGGCACGCTTGACGGGTGCGAGTCGGGCACGTATACCCGCGCCTCCTGTTGGACCGGCTGTGCCGTTTGACCCCGTGTCAAAAGGCAGACGCGGTCCGCGGAGCGGCCTTTGCCGGGGACATCCGTCCCGGGCGAGGCGGAAGCCAGCGCTGTCTTTCGGGCTGGCTTCGTTTCGTTTTGCGGACTTTCGTGTGCGGTCGCCTCGTAAGGGCGGCCGGAGTTGGTCTTTGAAATGGTCAATGGCACGCGGACGGACCGCCGTCTGTAGGGGAACTTAAGAGCGATATGGATCGTCAGAACATCCGCATCCGGCTCAAGGCCTTCGATCACCGCGTGCTGGACCATTCCACGCGCGAGATCGTCAACACGGCCAAGCGCACCGGCGCGACCGTCCGGGGGCCCATCCCCCTGCCGACGCAAATCGAGAAATTCACGGTCAACCGCTCTCCGCACATCGACAAGAAGTCGCGGGAGCAGTTCGAAATCCGCACGCACAAGCGCGTGCTCGATATCGTCGATCCCACGCCCCAGACCGTCGATGCGCTGATGAAGCTCGACCTGTCCGCCGGCGTGGACGTCGAGATCAAGCTGTAGGGGGATCGGTCGATGCGTACCGGCGTGATCGCCAAGAAACTCGGCATGGCCCGCTTCTTCGATGAAGACGGCGTCCATGTACCTGTCACCGTGCTCAGCCTGGATGGCTGCGCCGTGACCGCCCACCGCACAGCGGAGCGCGACGGCTATGTCGCCCTCCAGCTTGGCGCCGGGCTTCGCAAGCCCAAGAACGTCACCAAGCCCCTGCGCGGTCACTTCGCCAAGGCCGAGGTCGAGCCCCGCCAGAAGGTGGCGGAGTTCCGGGTCACTCCCGAGAACCTCATCGAAGTCGGCGCTGAGCTGACTGCGGACCACTTCGTGGTCGGCCAGAAGGTGGACGTGACCGGCGCCACCATCGGCAAGGGCTTCGCCGGCGCCATGAAGCGCTGGAACTTCGGGGGCATGCGCGCCACCCACGGTGTGTCCGTGTCGCACCGCGCCCACGGCTCCACCGGCCAGCGCCAGGACCCCGGCAAGACCTTCAAGGGCAAGAAGATGGCTGGCCACCTTGGCCAGGAGACCGTCACCACCCTCGGGCTGACCGTCTGGCGCATCGACGCCGACCGGGGCCTGATCATGGTGAAGGGCGCCGTGCCCGGTTCCGAGGGCTCCTGGGTCCGGATCCGGGACGCTGTGAAGGCGCCGCCGAGCGGTGCTCCGACGCCGGGCGCCTTCCGCAAGGCCGGGCAGGCTGTGGCCCCTGCCGCCGAGGCCGCCCCCGCCGAAGAGGCTCCGCAAGCCGAGGGTCAGGAATAATGAAACTCGACGTCATCAAGCTCAGCGGCGGGAAGGGCGGTTCCATTGAATTGTCTGACGCCATCTTCGGGATCGAGGAGATCCGCGGCGACATCCTGCAGCGGGTCGTGACCTGGCAGCTGGCCAAGCGCCGCGCCGGGACCCACAAGATCCAGGTCCGCAACGAGGTCTCGCGGACCGGTAAGAAGATGTACAAGCAGAAGGGCACCGGGGGCGCCCGCCACGGTTCACGCCGGGCGGCGCAGTTCGTCGGCGGCGCCAAGGCCCACGGCCCTGTCGTCCGCAGCCACGCCTTCGACCTGCCCAAGAAGATCCGCGCCCTGGCCCTTCGCCACGCCCTGTCGTCCAAGGCTCGCGCCGGCGACCTGGTCGTGGTGGACAGCCTCGCCCTTCCCGACGCCAAGACCGCGGCCCTCCGCGCTTCGCTCGGAAAGATCGGCCTGGTCAACGCCCTGGTGATCGGCGGACCCGAGGTGGACGGCAACTTCCGCCTGGCCGCCCGGAACATCCCGAATGTGGATGTGCTGCCGAACGCTGGCCTGAATGTTTACGACGTGCTCCGTCGCCGCACCCTCGTCCTGACCAAGGACGCGGTCGAGGCGATCAACGCCCGCTTCGCCGAGAAGGAGGCCGCCTGATGGCCATCCCCTCCGCCCGTCACTACGACACCATCCTGTCGCCCGTGATCACCGAAAAGGCGACCCTGCTCTCGGAGCAGAACAAGGTCGTCTTCCGGGTCGCCCGCGACGCCAGCAAGGACGAGATCGCGGCCGCCGTCGAGGCGCTGTTCAAGGTCTCGGTGACCAAGGTCAACACCCTCAACGTGAAGGGCAAGACCAAGCGTTTCCGCGGTCGTGAAGGCCGTCGTTCCGACGTCAAGAAGGCTGTCGTGACCCTGGCCGAAGGCCAGTCCATCGACATCACCACGGGGCTCTGAAGCGATGGCTCTGAAGCAGTACAATCCGACCTCGCCCGGCCGCCGCACCCTGGTGCTGATCGACCGGTCCGAGCTCCACAAGGGCCGTCCCGAGAAGTCCCTCGTCGAAGGTCTGACCAAGACCGGCGGCCGGGGTGGCGGCGGGCGCGTGGCGGTCCGCTTCCGCGGCGGCGGCGCCAAGCGCCTCTACCGGAAGGTGGACTTCAAGCGTCGCAAGTTCGACGTGGTCGGCACGGTCGAGCGGATCGAGTACGATCCGAACCGCACCGCCTTCATCGCGCTCATCCGCTATGCCGATGGCGAGGCGGCCTACATCCTGGCCCCGCAGCGCCTCAAGGCCGGCGACCAGGTGATCGCCGCCGAGCGGGCCGACGTGAAGCCGGGCAACGCCATGCCGCTCCGCGCCATGCCCATCGGCTCGATCATCCACAATATCGAGCTGAAGCCCCTCAAGGGCGGCCAGATCGCCCGTTCGGCCGGGGCCTACGCCCAGCTGGTGGGTCGTGACGCGGGCTATGCGCAGATCCGCCTCAATTCTGGCGAGCTGCGCATGGTCCCGGATGGCTGCATGGCCACCGTCGGCGCCGTGTCGAACCCGGACCACATGAACGAGGTCCTGGGCAAGGCGGGCCGCTCGCGTCACAAGGGCCGTCGTCCCCACGTCCGCGGCGTCGCCATGAACCCGGTCGATCACCCGCACGGCGGCGGTGAGGGCCGCACCTCGGGCGGTCGTCACCCGGTCACGCCCTGGGGCAAGCCGACCAAGGGGTCGCGCACCCGCACCAACAAGGCGACGGATAAGTTCATCATCCGCTCGCGTCACGCCCGGAAGGCTCGCTGATCCATGACCCGTTCCGTCTGGAAAGGACCGTTTGTCGACGGTTACCTGCTCAAGAAGGCGGAGGCCGCCCAGGCCTCCGGCCGCAAGGACGTCATCAAGACCTGGTCGCGTCGCTCGACCATCATGCCGCAGTTCGTCGGCCTGACCTTCGGCGTGCATAACGGCCAAAAGCACGTGCCGGTGCTGGTCTCCGAAGACATGGTCGGCATGAAGCTCGGCGAGTTCGCCCCGACCCGGTACTTCCCGGGCCACGCGGCGGACAAGAAGGCCAAGAGGAAGTAGGCATGTCCAAGCCGTCCAATCCCCGTCGCCTGAAGCCCGCCGAGGCGATGGCCAAGGCCACCACCCTGAGGGTCAGCCCCCGCAAGCTGAACCTGGTGGCCCAGTCCATTCGCGGCCTCAAGGTCCAGCGCGCGCTCAATGAGCTCGAGTTCAGCCACAAGCGGATCGCTCGCGACGTCCGCAAGGCGCTCTACTCGGCGATCTCGAACGCCGAAAACAACCACAACCTCGACATCGACTCCCTGGTCGTCGCCGAGGCCTATGTGGGCAAGAATCTGGTGATGAAGCGTTTCGCGGCTCGTGCCCGCGGCCGCGCGTCCCGCATCCAGAAGCCTTTCAGCGAGATCACCATCGTGGTCCGCGAACTCGGTGAGGCCGCCTGATGGGTCAGAAAGTCAATCCTGTCGGGCTTCGCCTCGGCGTCAACCGCACCTGGGACAGCCGCTGGTTCGCCGCCGGCTCGGACTACGGGCGCCTGCTCCATGAGGACCTCCGGGTCCGCGCCGAGCTGAAGAAGCGCCTCTACCAGGCAGGCGTGAGCCGGATCATCATCGAGCGTCCGCACAAGAAGTGCCGCATCACCATCTATGCCGCGCGCCCCGGCGTGATCATCGGCAAGAAGGGCGCGGACATCGAGAAGCTGCGCAAGGACGTCGCCGCCATCACCGGCGGGGAAGTCCACCTCAACATCGTCGAGATCCGCAAGCCGGAGGCCGACGCCCAGCTGATCGCCGAGAACATCACCTCGCAGCTCGAGCGCCGGATCGCCTTCCGCCGCGCCATGAAGCGGTCCATGCAGTCGGCCATGCGACTTGGCGCCAAGGGAATCCGCATCAACGTGTCCGGCCGCCTCGGCGGCGCGGAAATCGCCCGGATGGAGTGGTACAAGGAAGGCCGCGTGCCGCTCCACACCCTCCGCGCCGACATGGACTTCGGCTTCGCCGAGGCCAAGACAACCTACGGCATCATCGGTGTGAAGGTGTGGGTCTTCAAGGGCGAGGTTCTCGAGCACGACCCCATGGCCATGGATAAGCGCCTGGCGTCCGAGTCCGGCCCGGCCGGCGAGGGTGGCGGTCGCGAACGTTCCGGCGATCGTCCGGACCGGGGGCCGCGCCGCGACCGCCGCGAGACCGCGGGAGCCTAAGAGACAGCCATGCTTTCCCCGAAGAAGACCAAGTACCGCAAGCAGTTCAAGGGCAAGATCCATGGGACGGCCAAGGGCGGCTTCACGCTGAACTTCGGCTCCTACGGCCTGAAGTCGGTCGAGCCTGAGCGGATCACCGCCCGGCAGATCGAAGCGGCCCGTCGGGCGATCACCCGCCAGATGAAGCGCCAGGGCAGGGTCTGGATCCGGATCTTCCCGGACGTCCCCGTGACCGACAAGCCGGCCGAAGTCCGGATGGGCAAGGGCAAGGGTTCGGTCGAGTACTGGGCCGCCCGGGTGCACCCCGGCCGGATCATGTTCGAGATCGACGGGGTTCCGGACGACATCGCCCGTGAGGCGCTGCGTCTTGGCGCCGCCAAGCTGCCGGTGAAGACCCGCATCGTCACCCGCATCGACGCCGTCGCGGAGCACGCGTGATGAAGACTGAAGACCTCCGGGCCATGACCCCCGACCAGCTCGCCGAGAGCCTGCTGAACCTGAAGAAGGAGCAGTTCAACCTGCGCTTCCAGGCGGCGACGGGCCAGGTCGAGAAGACCCATCGCGCCGGCGAGATCCGCAAGGACATCGCCCGGATCAAGACCGTCCTGCGCAGCCGCCAGGCCACGGCCTAGGGAGTACGAACATGCCGAAACGCATTCTTGAAGGCGTCGTGGTCTCCGACAAGGGCGACAAGACGGTGGTGGTGAAGGTCGAGCGGACCTTCCTGCACCCGGTGCTGAAGAAGCCGGTCCGCCGGTCGAAGAAGTACCATGCCCACGACGAGGCCAACACCTACCAGGCGGGTGAAACCGCCCGCATCATCGAGTGCGCGCCGCGCTCAAAGACCAAGACCTGGGAAGTCCTGCCGAAGGCAGGCGCTTCGCAGGCGTCCTGAGGGAGGGCTGATCCATGATCCAGATGCAGACCAACCTCGAAGTGGCTGACAATTCCGGCGCCCGCCGGGTCATGTGCATCAAGGTTCTGGGCGGCGCAGGCCGTCGCTACGCCGGCGTGGGCGACAAGATCGTCGTGTCGGTGAAGGAAGCCATCCCGCGCGGCCGCGTGAAGAAGGGCGATGTCCTCCAGGCGATCGTCGTGCGGACATCGCAGGCCATCAAGCGCAAGGACGGGTCCCTGATCCGCTTCGATCGCAACGCCGCGGTGATCGTCAACAAGCAGAGCGAGCCGATTGGCACCCGCATCTTCGGGCCGGTTCCGCGCGAACTTCGCGCGAAGAACCACATGAAGATCATCTCGCTCGCCCCCGAGGTGCTGTAATGGCCGCAAAGATCAAGAAGGGGGACCGCGTCGTGGTCCTGACCGGCAAGGACAAGGGCCGCCAGGGCTCCGTCCTGAAGGTCCTGCCGAAGGAAGACAGGGTGGTCGTCCAGGGGATCAACTTGATCCAGCGGCACACCCGTCCGACCCAGGCCGATCCCCAGGGGGGCATCCGCACCCGCGAAGCCGCCCTGCATGTCTCCAACGTCGCCATCGTCGACTCCCAGGGCAAGCCGACCCGCGTCGGTTTCCGGGTCGAGGACGGCAAGAAGGTCCGTGTGGCCAAGACCACCGGCGAGGTCATCAATGGCTGAGCAAGCTTATGAGCCGCGGCTGAAGACCGAGTATCGCCAGCGCATCCGCGCAGCGATGAAGGACAAGTTCGGCTACTCCAACGAGATGCAGATCCCGCGCCTGGACAAGATCGTCCTGAACATGGGCATCGGCGAGGCCGTCGGCGACTCCAAGAAGGTCCAGGCCGCCATCGGCGACCTGACCCGGATTGCTGGGCAGAAGCCGGTTCCGACCAAGGCCCGCAACTCCATCGCCGGCTTCAAGCTGCGCGAAGGCATGGTGATCGGCGCCAAGGTCACCCTGCGCAAGGACCGCATGTACGAGTTCCTGGATCGTCTGATCACCATCGCCCTGCCGCGGGTGAAGGACTTCCGGGGCCTGAAGCCCACGTCGTTCGATGGCCGCGGCAACTACGCCATGGGTCTGAAGGAGCACATCGTGTTCCCCGAGATCAACTACGACCAGATCGATCAACTGTGGGGCATGGACATCATCGTCGCCACGACTGCGAAGACCGACGAGGAGGCTCGCCAGCTTCTTCGGGAATTCCAGTTCCCGTTCAACGCCTAAGGGACGGGAAGGAAAGGTAACATGGCCAAGAAGAGCGCCGTCAACCGTAACGAGAAGGTCAAGGTTCTCGTCCAGCGCTACGCCGCGCGCCGCGAGGCGCTGAAGGCGATCGCCAATGATGAGAGCCTGCCGCTTGAGGACCGCTTCGAAGCGCGTCTCAAGCTTGCAGAGCTTCCCCGCAGTTCGTCAAAGACCCGCATCCGCAACCGTTGCGAGGTCACCGGGCGTCCGCGCGCCTACTATCGCAAGCTGAAGATGAGCCGGATCGCCCTGCGCGAACTGGGTTCCCAGGGCCAGATTCCTGGCCTCGTGAAGTCGAGCTGGTGAGGAGGGTCCCATGGTGAACGACCCCGTCGGCGATATGATCGCCCGTATCAAGAACGCCGCCACTCGCGGACGTTCGAAGGTTTCCTGCCCGGCCTCGAAGATGCGCGCCCGTGTCCTCGACGTGCTGGCGGAGGAGGGTTACATCCGCGGCTATCAGCTGCTGGAAAAGCCCGGCGCCTTCCCCGAGTTTGAGATCGAGCTCAAGTATTTCGACGGCCGCCCGGTGATCGTCGAGATCCGTCGCGTCTCGAAGCCCGGCCGTCGCGTCTACTCGTCCATCAAGGACCTGAAGCCGATCAAGAACGGCCTGGGCATCTCCGTCCTGTCCACGCCCAAGGGCGTCATGTCCGACGCAGCGGCGCGCGACGCCAATGTGGGCGGCGAAGTCCTGCTGCGGGTGTACTGATATGTCCCGGATCGGAAAGAAATCGGTTCCGACGCCTGCCGGCGTCACGGTAACCATCGATGGCCAGACCCTGACGGTGAAGGGCCCCAAGGGGCAGCTGTCCTGGACTCTTCCGGAAGAGATCGAGCTTCGGCAGGAAGGCGCCGAGCTGATCGTGGCCAAGCGGGTGGAGTCCACCCGCGCCCAGGCCATGTGGGGCCTCTCGCGCACCCTGGTCAACAACATGGTCGTGGGCGTGTCCGCCGGTTACGAGGAGACTCTCGAGCTGGTCGGCGTTGGCTACCGGGCGCAGATGAAGGGCGCAGCCCTGAACATGCAGCTCGGGTTCAGCCATGAGGTGGATGTCCCGCCCCCTGAGGGCATCGCCTTCGCGGTTCCCAAACAGACCGAAATCAGGATCAGCGGAATCGACAAGCAAGCGGTCGGCGAGATCGCCGCGCGCATTCGTCGGATCCGCCCGCCGGAGCCCTACAAGGGCAAGGGCGTTCGCTATCTCGGCGAGAAGGTCCGTCGCAAGGAAGGCAAGAAGAAGTAGGCCATGGCTGTCTCCACCCGTGACTCCGCCAAGCGGCGCGCCGAGCGCACCCGCATCCGGCTCCGCAAGCTGGCCAATGGCCGGCCGCGTCTTTCCGTGTTCCGTTCGTCGAAGAACATCTACGCACAGGTCATTGATGACGAGAAGGGCGTGACGCTCGCCTCGGCCTCGACCCTCGAGGGCGATGCGCCCCAGAAGGGCTCCGACAAGGCCGCTGCGGCCCGGATCGGCGCCCTCGTGGCTCAGCGCGCCATCGAAAAGGGCGTCAAGGACGTCGTCTTCGATCGGGGCGGCTACATTTATCACGGTCGGGTCAAGGCCCTTGCCGACGCCGCGCGCGAAGCCGGCCTGAACTTCTAGGGGTAACTCATGGCTCGTGGAAACGAACAGCGTGGCGAAGGCGGACAGCGCCGTGGACGAGACCGGGGCGCCCCTCAGGAGGAGCGCGCCGAGTCGGACATCGTCGAGAAGCTGGTTCACATCAACCGCGTTGCGGCGACCGTGAAGGGGGGGCGCAGGTTCTCCTTCGCCGCCCTGATGGTGGTGGGTGACCAGAAGGGTCGCGTCGGCTTCGGCCACGGTAAGGCCCGTGAAGTCCCGGAGGCCATTCGCAAGGCCACCGAGGAAGCCAAGAAGACGATGATCCGCGTGCCGCTCCGCGAGAGCCGGACCTTGCACCACGACGGCGCTGGCCGCTGGGGTGCGGGCAAGATCATGGTCCGCTCGGCGCCGCCGGGCACCGGGGTCATCGCCGGCGGCCCGATGCGCGCCGTGCTTGAGACCCTCGGCGTCCAGGACGTCGTGGGCAAGTCGGTCGGATCGTCCAACCCCTACAACATGGTCCGCGCGACCTTCGAGGCCCTGAAGGCCCAGTCTTCGCCGCGCCAGATCGCCTCCAAGCGGGGCAAGAAGGTCGCCGAGGTCATCGGTCGCCGCGCGGACGGCGCCTCGGCCATCGCCGACGGAGAATGAGCATGACCAAGGTCACCGTTCGTCAGATCGCCAGCCCCATCCGGCGCAAGAAGGACCAGCGCGCGACTCTCGTCGGCCTGGGCCTGAACCGCATAGGTCGTGTCTCGACCCTCGACGACACCCCGTCCGTGCGTGGCATGATCGCCAAGGTCCATCACCTGGTCGAGGTGGTGTCCGCCTGATTTCCGGCGGGTCTCCGGGCCCGCTTTCGACCCCGTCAAAGCCGAGTCGGGCCTTCGCCCGGCGACAGATCTCAGGAGAGAGGCGCCCATGACCAAGCTCAACGAACTCGCCCCGCGTCCCGGTTCCGTAAAGGGTCGCATGCGTGTCGGCCGCGGCTCGGGATCGGGTAAGGGCAAGACCGCCGGTCGCGGCGTGAAGGGCCAGAAGTCCCGGACGGGCGTGTCGATCGCCGGCTTCGAGGGCGGCCAGATGCCGCTGCACATGCGCATGCCGAAGCGCGGCTTCAACAATCCCTTCGCCCTGGAGTTCGCGGAAGTGAACCTCTGGCGACTGGAGCAGGCCGTGGCCGCCGGCAAGCTGGACGCCAAGGCCCCAGTCGACGCCGCGGCCCTGGTCGCCGCCGGCGTGATCCGTCGTCCGCTGGACGGCGTGAAGCTGCTGGGCAAGGGCGAACTGAAGGCCAAGCTCAACCTCACCGTCTACGCAGCCTCGGCCGCGGCCAAGGCGGCGGTGGAGAAGGCGGGCGGATCCGTCACCACGACCGCGCCTGTCGATACCGGTGAGCCGAAGGGCAAGCTGCAGAAGAAGGTTCGCTCCTGATCCCGCAGTTGTCGACCGGCGAGGGCTGACAGTCCGCCGGCCGCACCCTATCTTGGACCGGTCACCAGTGAGGGCGTCCCATGGCTTCGGCCGCTGAGCAGCTTGCCGCAAACATGAATTTCGGCGCCTTCCAGAAGGCGACCGAGCTTCACAAGCGGATCCTCTTCACCCTGATGGTGCTGGTGGTCTATCGGCTTGGGACCTACCTGCCCATTCCCGGGATCGATGCGGCGGCCTTTGCGGCGGCCTTCCAGGGGCAGTCTCAGGGCATTCTGGGAATGTTCAACCTGTTCTCCGGCGGCGCCGTGGAGCGGATGGCGGTCTTCGCCCTGAACGTCGGTCCATACATTTCCGCCTCGATCATCGTCCAGTTGCTGGGCGCCGTCTATCCGCCGTGGGAGAAGCTGCGGAAGGAAGGCGGGGAAGCCGGGCGCAAGACCCTCAATCAGTACACCCGCTATCTCACTGTGGTTCTGGCCATCGTACAGGCGGCGGCGATTGCGGCCAGTCTGCAGGCCAGCCCTGGCCTGGTGGTGAATCCAGGGCCCTTCTTCTCCCTTTCGACCATTGTCACCCTGACCGGTGGCACCATGCTGCTGATGTGGATGGGCGAGCAGATCACGAGCCGGGGCGTTGGAAATGGTGTCTCGCTGATCATCTTCGCCGGGATCGTCGCCGGGCTGCCTACCGGCGTGATGCAGCTTCTGACGGTCATGAGGACCGGCCAGATGTCGAGTTTCGGCGGGGTTATGATCCTTGTCCTCGCCATCGCTGTGATCTTCGCCATCGTTTTCATGGAGCGGTCGCAGCGGCGAATCCTTGTCCAGTATCCCAAGCGCCAGCAGGGCAACCGGATGTTCGGTGGCGAAAGCTCGTTCCTGCCGCTGAAGGTGAATACCGCCGGCGTTATCCCGCCGATCTTCGCCTCATCGCTTCTGCTGCTGCCGGCGACGGCTATGGGCTTCCTCGCGACCGCGAACCTGCCCCAATGGCTCCAGTGGATGCCAGGAGCCGTTGCGCAGCTTCAGCACGGCCAGCCCGTGTTCATGATCTTCTACGGCGCACTGATCGTCTTCTTCTGCTTTTTCTACACCTCGATCGTGTTCAATCCGGATGAGACGGCAGAGAACCTGCGCAAGTATGGAGGCTTCATCCCCGGCATTTCACCGGGCAAACGAACCGCCGCCTACCTGGACCATGTGCTGACCCGGCTGACTGTGATCGGCGCGGCCTACATCGCCGCCGTCTGCCTGCTGCCGGAGGCCCTGATCGCGTTCTATAAGGCGCCCTTTTACCTAGGGGGTACCTCGATCCTGATCGTCGTCAGCGTCACCATGGACACGGTGACCCAAATCCAGTCTCATCTGCTCTCTCACCAGTATGAGGGGCTCATCCGTAAGTCGCGTCTCCGCGGCGGGCGGGAGCGCTAGGCGGATAGACGCAATCAACGACCCGGGACAGGGTCGGACGACGGGGAGCGGCGCACATGAACCTCATCCTTTTTGGCCCTCCGGCGGCGGGCAAGGGAACTCAGGCCAAGCGGCTCGTCGAGACTCGCAACATGGTTCAGCTGTCCACCGGCGACATGCTCAGGGCGGCCATCGCCTCCGGGTCAGAGCTGGGTCGGCGGGTCGAGGGCGTCATGCAGCGCGGGGAGCTGGTGACCGATGAAATCGTGGTCGCCCTGATCGAAGAGCGCCTGCCGGAGGCCGAGGCGGCAGGCGGAGCCATCTTCGATGGGTTCCCCCGCACCCTGGCCCAGGCGGAAGCGCTTGACGCCTTGCTGAAGGGGAGGGGGGCTTCGATTGATCTTGTCCTTCGTCTGAAGGTCGATGACCAGGCGCTGACCCAAAGAATCGCCGGCCGGTTCGCCGAGTCCGGTCGCCCCGATGACAACCCCGAGAGTTTCCGGGTAAGGCTGGACGCCTACAATGCCCAGACGGCGCCCTTGATCCCCTACTATGCTTCCGCCGGGAAGCTCGTGGAGATTGACGGCATGGGGTCTGTGGACCAGGTGGCTGCGGCGATTGACAGGGCCCTCAGCGGGACCTGAGGCCGGAAGGGTGGGGTTGGTCGCAGGGGAGGCGTCTGAGGTGGGTCATTCCACCTTTCTGTTCCAATAAGGTCTAGCGCCCGGTAATCCCCGGCGCGGCTCAGGCTCCCAATCCCGGCCGACGGCTATCAGAAAGGCTCCAGCGAGCGCATTCATGGGCTCCATGACCGTTACCCTGCGGTGAAAGCCCTTTGTCGCGCTCCATCGTCGGCCACGACTTTGCCGAAGGCTGCCGGGCATACCCAGACTCCAGCGGCCTTCCCGGGGTCATGCGTCTCGACCCCCGGCCGTCCTGATCCTGGACGTCGAAAAATGGCGCTGATGCCATTGACGTGGAGGGATCTATTCCATACACGGGGCGCTTCCGCGAAACGCGCGAGGGACGTTCTGGCCTTTTGACCCGGTCAGGGCGACGCTCGCGCATCTTTGCGTGACCAGGAGAGCACCCCACGTGGCCCGTATCGCCGGCGTAAACATCCCTACGAACAAGCGCGTCGTGATCGCGCTTCAGTACATTCACGGCATCGGCCAGGCCAAGGCCGCCGAGATTGTGAGCAAGGTCGGAATCGAGGATTCCCGACGCGTCAATCAGCTTACCGACGCGGAGGTCCTGCAGATTCGTGAGACCATCGACCGTGACTATACGGTTGAGGGCGACCTGCGCCGCGACACCGCCGTCAACATCAAGAGGCTGATGGACCTGGCCTGTTACCGGGGGTTGCGTCACCGCAAGGGCCTCCCGGTCCGTGGTCAGCGCACCCACACCAACGCCCGGACCCGTAAGGGCCCGGCCAAGCCGATCGCCGGCAAGAAGAAGTAAGAGAAACAAGCGATGGCCAAGGAACCGGCTCGCGTCAAAAGGCGTGAACGCAAGAACATCACCTCCGGCGTGGCGCACGTGAACGCCTCGTTCAACAACACCATGATCACGATCACGGATGCTCAGGGGAACGCGATTTCCTGGTCCTCCGCCGGCATGATGGGATTCAAGGGGTCCCGGAAGTCGACGCCCTACGCCGCCCAGATGGCGGCTGAGGACGCTGGCCGGAAGGCCGCCGAGCATGGGGTGAAGACTCTTGAGGTCAACGTGTCCGGCCCCGGGTCTGGCCGCGAATCCGCTCTTCGGGCGCTTCAGGCTGTGGGAATGACGATCACGACGATCCGCGACGTGACGCCCATCCCGCACAATGGTTGCCGCCCGCCGAAGCGGCGTCGGGTCTGAGTAGTAAGATATTGCATTTCTCCTTCGCCGGACCGCGCTTTCCGCGTCCGGCGATCCTGCGTTCGAGGGACATTCATCCGTGATTGAAAGAAACTGGAACGAACTCATCCGCCCTGAGAAGCCGGCCATCGAGCTTGGCGCCGACCCCGCCCGCAAGGCGCGGCTGGTAGCCGAACCCCTTGAGCGCGGTTTTGGCGTGACCCTGGGCAACAGCCTGCGGCGGGTTCTTCTCTCGTCGCTCCAGGGCGCTGCGGTGACCGCAGTGCAGATCGACGGGGTCGTCCATGAGTTCTCTTCCCTGGAAGGCGTCCGCGAGGACGTCGTCGACATCGTCCTGAACATCAAGCAGCTGGGCCTGCGCATGCATACCGAAGGTGTGCGCCGAATGACCCTGCGCGCCCAGGGCCCCGGCTCGGTGACCGCCCGACAGATCGAGACCGGGGCGGACATCGAGATTCTGAATCCCGATCACGTTCTCTGCACGCTCGACGAGGGCGCGAGCGTGCGGATGGAGTTCACGGTGCAGAACGGCAAGGGCTATGTCCCCGCCGAGATGAACCGGCCCGAGGACGCGCCGATCGGCCTGATCGCTGTCGATAGCCTCTACTCGCCTGTCAAACGGGTCGCCTACCGGGTCGAGCCGACCCGCCAGGGCCAGAGCCTGGATTATGACAAACTGATCATCGAGGTCGAGACCAACGGCGCGGTCTCGCCCGTGGACGCGGTGGCCTATGCCGCCCGGATCCTCCAGGACCAGCTGCAGCTCTTCATCACCTTCGAGGAGCCGAAGAAGAAGTCCGACGCCGACTCCAAGCCCGAGCTGCCGTTCAACCCGGCCCTGCTGAAGAAGGTCGACGAGCTCGAGCTTTCGGTCCGTTCGGCCAACTGCCTGAAGAACGACAACATCGTCTACATTGGCGACCTGATCCAGAAGACCGAGGCGGAAATGCTCCGCACGCCGAACTTCGGCCGCAAGTCGCTGAACGAGATCAAGGAAGTGCTCGCGGGCATGAACCTGCATCTTGGCATGGACGTCCCCAACTGGCCGCCTGAGAACATCGAAGAGCTGGCCAAGAAGTTCGAAGACCAGATGTAATCCTGCGGCGCGTCGCGAGACGCCCCGCCTCCGAGGAGAGACCGCCATGCGCCACGGTAATGCGCACCGCAAGCTGGGACGGACGAGCGCCCACAGGACCGCCATGTTCGCCAATATGGCGGCGAGCCTGATCAAGCATGAGCAGATCGTGACCACCCTGCCGAAGGCCAAGGAACTGCGGCCCGTCGTCGAGAAGCTGGTCACCCTGGCCAAGCGCGGCGACCTGCACGCCCGCCGCCAGGCCATCAGCCAGATCCGCGACGTGGAACAGGTCGGCAAGCTCTTTGCGACCCTGGGTCCTCGCTACGCTGAGCGGCGCGGCGGATACACCCGCGTCCTCAAAGCGGGCTTCCGTTACGGCGACAACGCCGCCATGGCTGTGATCGAGTTCGTGGATCGCGATCCCTCGGAAAAGGGCAAGGACTCCGGGCCCGTGCAGGCCTCGGCTTTCGCTGACGCCTGATCCAGGCGAGACCCCTTTCAGAGACCTCCAGACCCCGGCCCTGCGCCGGGGTCTTTTCGTTCCGGCGACTTGCAGGGCGGCGGCGGACGGGCCAAGGTCCGCGCAAGGGGATCCCGGACCATGACGACAACTGACTCGGCGCCCACCGGCCGCAAGGCCGCGTTCGGCTTCATCTTTGCGTCCGCCCTGCTGAACGCGGTGTCCTTTGGCGTGACGATCCCGGTGCTGCCAGCCCTGGTCAAGGAGTTCGCGGGCGGCGACACCGCCTCTGCTGCGGAATGGACCATGGTCTTCGGCGCCGTCTGGGGCCTGATGCAGTTCATCTTCGGTCCGATCCTGGGCGTCCTCTCAGACCGGATCGGGCGACGCCCCGTTCTGCTCATCTCCTTCCTCGGCCTCGCCTTCGACTTCCTCTTCCTGGTCTTCGCCCCCAGCCTGATGTGGCTTTTCGTGGCGCGGATCGTGAACGGCATGACCGCCGCCAGCTTCTCGACGGCCAACGCCTACGTCGCCGACGTCACCCCACCCGATCAGCGGGCCCGATACTTCGGCTTCATGGGAGCCTCCTTCGGCTTCGGCTTCCTCATCGGCCCGGTGATCGGGGGCCTGCTGGCCGGTCCCTTCATGGAATCGCTGGTCGGGGATTTCGCGATCCGGCTTCCCTTCGCTGTCGCCGGGACCCTCGCCTTCCTGAACTTCCTGTATGGCCTCTTTGTCCTGCCGGAATCCCTTCCGCCAGAGAAGCGCAGCCCCCGTTTCGACTGGCGCCGGGCCAACCCGGTCGGGTCACTCCGCTTTCTGCAGGAGCAGGGCCGGCTGGTCGGCCTCGCTAGCGTGGGCTTCCTGTTCCAGATCGCTCACAACGTCCTGCCCGCCGTCTTCGTCCTCTACACCGGACACCGCTATGGCTGGGACATCCAGACCATCAGCCTCACCATGTTCCTCACCGGCGGCCTTGGGATTGTCATGCAGACCCTTGTCGTGGGGCCTGTAGTCCGCCGTGTGGGTGAGCGCGGGGCCCTGCTCATTGGCTGTGCGGGCGCCGCCCTCGGCTTCCTCGCCTATGGGCTGGCGCCGACGGGCCTGCTCTACATCGCCGCGGCGCCGCTCTTCGCCCTGAGCAACCTGCTGAGCCCCGGTCTGCAGGGCCTGATGTCCCGGCGTGTGGGTCCCGAGGCGCAGGGAAGGCTGCAAGGCGCCAACCAGAGCCTCACCGGGATCGCCACCATCATCGGTCCCTTCCTCTTCGGCGGCAGCTTCGCCTTCGCGCTGCGGCACGAGGCCCTGGCGGCCTGGCCGGGATTACCGATCCTGATCGCCTCGGCACTGATGTTTGGGGCCTTCGCCGTGGCCTGGCGGTTTGGCCGGCCCGCCCCGACTCCACCGGTCGCGACCGCCGAGCCCTCGACGGGCTGAGATCGGCGACCGCCTTGATTGCGCCGAAAACCTGAGGGATCAGGAGGGGCGTTCTGAAGGGAATCCCATGCGCCCGCACCGCCTTCTCGTCCCGGCCTTTGTCCTGCTCGCCGCCTGCTCGGGTCCGACCAGCCGCTCGCAGGCGCAGCCGCCCCCGTTGGCCCAACCGACGCGCGCGGCGCCCTCGGACTCGCTCAATATGAAGGCTTCCTTTGCCCCCGTGGTTCGGCGGGCGGCGCCCGCTGTGGTGAACATCTCCGCCAAGCGGGTGGTCAGGCAACAGGTCGACCCGTTCTGGCAGTTGTTTGGGATGGGGGTGCCCCCCAGCCGGGTGGAGGGATCGTTGGGCTCCGGGGTGATTGTCCGGGCCGACGGGATCATTGTCACCAATAATCATGTCGTTGAAGGCGGCCGAGAGATCACGGTGGCCCTCTCGGACCGACGTGAGTTTCCAGCCCGCGTTCTTCTCGCCGATCCCAGGAGTGACCTTGCCGTTCTGAAGATCGATGTAGGCCGGGATCGCTTGCCGGTCATGCCGATCGACGATTCTGACGAGGCGCAGGTCGGGGATCTGGTCCTGGCCATAGGCGACCCCTTCGGCGTCGGCCAGACCGTCACCAATGGGATCATCTCCGCCCTGAACCGTACGGCAGACCCCCAGGGGGGCGCGCCGATGACCTACATCCAGACGGATGCGGCCATCAATCCCGGCAATTCCGGCGGGGCGCTCGTCGACATGGACGGGGATCTCATCGGGGTGAACAGCTTCATCGTCTCAAGGTCCGGGGCTTCGGCGGGGGTCGGTTTCGCCATCCCTGCCGCCATGGTGCGACGGGTGGTCGAGGCGGCGGCTGGCGGTGGGAACGTCCTGGTCCGATCCTGGCTGGGAGCCCGAACCCAGGAGGTCACCCCTGAGATCGCCCGCAGTCTCTCCCTGAACACTCCACAGGGAGCGCTTGTGGCGGACATCTGGCCCGGCGGTCCGGCGGACCGGGCGGGACTCAGATCGGGTGACGTCATCCTCTCCGTAAATGGCCGACCTGCCGCCGATACGGGCGCCGTTCTGTTCGCCGTCGCCGCCGCCCGGCCGGGAGAATCCATGAGCCTGGGCGTGCGCCGCGGCGAGCAGCAACTCAACGTGACTCTTCGCGCGGAAACGCCTCCAGCGAGACCGGCCCGCGATGACTGGCGGGTGGAGGGCCGTAACCCCTTCCAGGGCGCGACAGTGGTGAATGTGTCACCCGCCGTTGCCGACGAACTCGGGGTCGATCCTTTCCTCGCTCGGGGCGTCCTGGTCATCAACATTTCCCGGGGCTTCGCGATGAACGCCGGGCTCCGTCCCGGGGACGTGGTGCGGAAGGTCAACGGGCGGGATATCGGTACGGTTTCGGACCTCAGGGGCGCCTTGGCCGCGCCCGCCGGAACCTGGCAGGTCACCATTCTGCGGGGCGACCGGGAGATCACCGCCAATTTCCGTACCTGACCCCGGTCCGCGAAGCGGCTAGTCTCGCCGCATGGCCGACCTGTTCGAAGCTGCGGGCCTGACCCCACCCCATCCGGCGCCGCTGGCCGAGCGCCTGCGGCCGCGGACGCTGGAGGAGGTCGCGGGGCAGGACCACCTCCTGTCGCCGGAAGGTCCCATCGGGCGCATGGCCGCCGCGCGCCGGCTATCCTCCATGGTGCTCTGGGGGCCGCCGGGCGTGGGCAAGACCACCATCGCCCGACTCCTCGCACACGCGGCGGGATACGAGTTCCAGCAGATCTCTGCTGTCTTCTCCGGCGTGGCCGACCTGAAGAGGGCCTTCGAGCAGGCCCGGGTCCGGCGCCAGGCGGGCCAGGCCACCCTTCTGTTCGTGGACGAGATCCACCGTTTCAACCGCGCCCAGCAGGACGGTTTCCTGCCCTGGGTGGAGGAGGGGGTCGTGACCCTGGTCGGGGCGACCACGGAGAATCCTTCGTTCGAACTGAACGGCGCCCTTCTGTCCCGCTGTCAGGTCTTCGTCCTGCGGCGGCTGGACGAGGCGGCCCAGGCCGCCCTCCTGGAGCGGGCGGAGGCGGCGGAGGGCCGGGACCTGCCCCTGACCCCTGAGGCCCGCTCAGCCCTGGTCGCCCTCGCGGACGGGGATGGCCGCTATCTGCTGACCCTCGCCGAGACCCTCTTCGGCGTGGCCTCCGCCCCCCCCCTTGACCCGGCGGCCCTGGGGCGGCTCCTGCAGAAGCGCAGTCCGGCCTACGACAAGGACCGGGAGGGGCACTACAACCTCATCTCCGCCTTGCACAAGTCGATCCGCGGGTCCGATCCGGACGCCGCTCTCTACTGGCTCGCCCGCATGCTGGAGGGCGGTGAGGAGCCCCTCTTCATCGCGCGCCGGCTCGTGAGGGCGGCGATGGAGGACATCGGCTCGGCCGACCCCATGTCCCTGGTCCTGGCCAACGCCGCCCGAGAGACCTTCGAGCACCTGGGATCGCCCGAGGGCGAACTCGCCCTGGCCCAGCTCACCGTGCATCTGGCCTGCGCGCCGAAGTCGAACGCCGTCTACACGGCGTTCTCTCGCGCCCGGCAGGCGGCCCGGGAGACCGGCTCCCTGCCGCCTCCCGCTCATATCCTGAACGCCCCGACCCGGCTGATGAAGTCTCTCGGCTACGGTGAGGGCTATGTCTACGACCACGATGCCGAGGGTGGATTCTCGGGGCAGAACTACTTCCCGGAGGGCGTGGCGCGCCGAAGGTTCTACGAGCCCCGGGGCGAGGGCGCCGAGGGCCGGGTCCGTGAGCGGCTGGAGCGGTGGGCGCAGATGCGCGCCAGCCTGAACAGGGGAGGGCGGTCATGACCGGGGGCGCTTACCACCTGCAATCCGTACTCGATTGCTCGCCTGAGCAGGCGTCGGCCGTCCTTCGTCTGCGCAACCTGCCGGAGATCCGGGGCGCCATGTATGGCGACCAGGTCATCTCGGAGGCCGAGCACGCCGCCTGGCTCGCCGGTCTGCAGGGAGACGCCCGTCGGAAGGTCCTTGTCGTCCTGGACAGCTCCGGAGGGCCCGTTGGCGTGGTCAGCCTCACGGCCATCGATAGCGTTCATCGACGGGCTGACTGGGGCTTCTACATGGGCCCTGCCGCGCCGCGGGGACTCGGGGCCTGTGCCCTGACGACCCTTCTGGACCACGCCTTTGACGACCTGGCGCTGGAGAAGGTCAACGGCGAGGTGATCGAGGGGAATGCGGCCAGCCTCGCCGTTCACCGCAAGCTGGGTTTTCGCGACGAAGGGCGGCGTCGGTCCCATGTGCAGCGGGAGGACGGGCGTCTGGATGTCCATCTGTTGGGCCTGACGGCGGGGGAATGGCGGGCGGCGCGGGAAGCGATCCGGGCGGGTCTGGCGCCGCACTCCATACGGCTTGCGGCTGGGGCCTGACGCCGTGAAACCCCTCAGGCCCGTCCCCCTCAGCGCCGAGCAGGTCGCCAGCGTCCGGTCCTTGGTATTCCACAACGACCCCTCGGTCCTGGCCCTCAACAAGCCCGCCGGCCTGTCCAGCCAGGGCGGGCGCGGGCAGGTGGTCACCCTCGACGAGATGCTCTGGGCCTTCGCAAAGCCCGGCAAGGCGCGACCCCGGCTGATCCACAGGCTGGACAGGGATACCTCCGGGGTCATCCTCGCAGCCCGCACCCAGCCCGCGGCGAGTTTCCTCGGCAAGGCCATGATGGCGCGGAAGATCACCAAGACCTACCTCGCCCTGGTCGCGCCAGGGGCCCCTATCCCGCCCTCGGGGCGGATCATGGAGGCCCTTCGCCGGGTCGAGACCGGACGGGAGGCGCGCATGCAGGTCTGCGCTACAAACCATCCTGACGCCGAGGCGGCGGAGACCCACTACCGCACCCTTTCGACCGCGGACGGGGCGGCCCTCCTGGAGGTGTCCCCGCGGACCGGCCGCATGCACCAGATCCGCGTTCACCTGGCGGCGATCCAGCGCCCGATCGTCGGCGATGCGTGGTACGGAGGCGCCCTGATGATCCAGGGCCTGCCCGCACCCCGGCTGATGCTTCACGCCTCCGCCCTGACCTTTCCCCATCCTGACGGCGGGCGCATGACCCTTCGCGCCCCGCTTCCGGCGGACTTCGCGTCGTTGCTGGAGGGGCTGGGCCTGCGCGCGCCGGACCTCGACGGGACGCCGGTGACTCGGGAGGCTGGTCCATGACCGCCAACCTCCTCCTCGTGGCGGCCGGAGGCGGTGCGGGCGCCATCCTTCGGTACCTCTTGTCCTTCGCTCTCGCCCGAGGCGCCGTCGGCGCCTGGCCCTGGCCGACCTTCATCGCCAACATCGCCGGTGGCCTCGCCATGGGGCTCCTGGCCGGGTGGCTGTCCCTGCGCAGTGGAGACGAGGGGGAGCGTATGCGCCTGCTTCTGGGCGTCGGCCTTCTGGGCGGGTTCACGACCTTCTCGGCCTTTTCGCTCGAGACCTTGATGATGGTCGAGCGCCGGGCGTGGGGACAGGCCGCCCTTTACGCAGGCGCCTCCGTCGTCCTGTCCACCGGCGCCGTCTTCCTGGGTCTCCTCCTCATGCGCCGGCTCGCCGCATGAGGGAGGTGCGCACCCTGACCGTGGATCCCGGCGAGGGCGGCGTCCGGCTGGACCGATGGTTCCGCCGTCGCTGGCCCCACCTGACCCAGGT
This sequence comes from Phenylobacterium sp., assembly GCA_020401865.1. Classification (GTDB taxonomy): domain Bacteria; phylum Pseudomonadota; class Alphaproteobacteria; order Caulobacterales; family Caulobacteraceae; genus Phenylobacterium. Next base: position 22,121 of record JADCAS010000002.1, read on the forward strand.
CCAGATCCAGAAACTCGCCCGCTCCGGCCAGATCCGGGTCGGCGGCGCCCGGGTGCGGCCAGAGACCCGCCTCGAGGCCGGCGATGAGGTTCGGGTGCCGCCGCTGCCCGATGCGCCTCCCGCCGACGCGCCCCGGCCCGCCCTGCCGTCCCGCGACGTCGCCTATGCCCGCAGCCTCGTCCTGCACGAGGACGACGAGGTGCTCGCCCTCAACAAGCCCGCCGGCCTGGCGGTGCAGGGCGGGACCAAGACCCGTAACCATGTCGACCGACTGCTGTCCGCCTGGGGGGAGGGGATTGCCCGTCCCCGCCTTGTCCATCGGCTGGACCGCGATACCTCCGGCGTCCTCCTGGCCGGCAAGACCCCCGCCGCCGCCGCCCGTCTCGCCGGGTCCTTCGCCCGCCGCCGGGCCGAGAAGACCTATTGGGCGCTGGTCCTCGGCCACCCGCGCCCGCAGGACGGGATCCTCAGCCTGCCCCTCGTGAAGAAGGGTGTCGGGGACCGCGAGCTGGTCGTCCCCGCCGAGCCCAAGGATCCCCGCGCCGAGCCCGCCGAGACCGAGTTCACCCTGGTCTCCCGCGCCGGCGACCGGGTGTCCTGGATGGCGCTCAGACCCCATACCGGCCGGACCCATCAGTTGCGGGCCCACATGCTGGCCATGGGCCATCCGATCCTCGGCGATCCCAAGTACAACACGCCGGAGTCCGTCGCCCTTTCGGCGGGGCTCGGTCTCCAGCTTCACGCCCGGCGGCTGAGCCTGCCTCATCCTTCCGGCGGCCTCCTCGTCGTCGAGGCGCCCGTCAGCCCCGAGATGAAGGCTGGGTTCGCCCGCTTTGGCTTTGACGCCTCCGAAGCCGACCCCGAGCCCTTCCGCCGGCCGGGGCGGGGCGCCAGGCGGGGGAACTGAGCCCGCCAGGCTCTTGCGCCGCCACGCGCGCGAGGCCATTCAGCCTCGGACCTGGGAGACCTGCACATGGCGCAGAAAGGCTTCATCGAGCCCGGCGAGAAACCCCGCCGCTTCTACGAGACCGTAACGGTGGCGGAGACGGAAGAGGGCTGGCAGGTGCTGCTCGACGGGCGCGCGCCCCGGTCCCCCCGCGGGGTGGCGCTGAGGACCCCGACCCGCCCGCTTGCGGAACTGGCGGCCTCGGAGTGGGAGGCGCAGGTCCGGCATGTGGACCTCGCGGCCATGCACGCCACGCGCCTGGCCTTCACCGCCCTGGAGGCCGTGCCTGCGGCCCGGGAGTCGGTTGCCGAACAGATCGTCGGGTATGCCGGAAACGATCTCCTCTGTTACCCGGCGGAGGGACCGGAGAGTTTACGCGTCCGCCAGTCCCAAGCCTGGGAGCCCCTTCTGGAGCGCGCTCGCGAGGAACTGGGCGTGGGCCTGGAGCCCTCCCGGGGCATCCTGCACCGGGACCAGCCCGAGGACGCGCTCGCGGCCGTGAGGCGCCATGCCCTCTCGGCGGACGACTTCACCCTGTCCGGCCTCGCCTTCGGTGTTCCCCTCTTCGGGTCGGCGATCCTGACCCTTGGGCTCTGGCGGGGCTGGTTCGGTGGGGAGGAGGCCTTCGCCCTCTCGCGTCTCGACGAGGCCTGGCAGGAGGCGCAGTGGGGGATCGACGAGGAGGCGGCCGAGCGGACGATACGACTGCAGGCCGAGGCCCGGATGCTGGAGGCCTGGTTCAGAGGCCTGGAGGCCCCGGGGCTTTCCCCGGCGTGACCTTGCGCCCCGGCTCTGCTCCGACTAGGGCTTTGCGCCTGTCGTCAATGCGTCACGGGGTTCTGCGGTGAAGGAAATCCTTGAGGAGCTCGAGCGGCGGCGCTCGGAAGCCCGGGCCGGCGGCGGCGGTCGCCGCATCGACGCCCAGCACGCCAAGGGCAAGTTGACGGCGCGGGAGCGCCTGGACCTGCTGCTGGACGAGGGCTCCTTCGAGGAGTTCGACATGTTCGTCGAACACCGCGCCGTGGACTTCGGCATGGCCGAGCAGAAGATCGCCGGAGACGGCGTCGTGACTGGCTGGGGCACCATCAACGGCCGGGTGGTCTTTGTTTTTTCCAAAGACTTCACCGTCTTCGGCGGCTCCCTGTCCAACGCTCACGCCCGCAAGATCGTCAAGGTGCAGGAGCAGGCCCTGAAGGTCGGCGCCCCGATCATCGGCCTCTTCGACGCGGGCGGCGCCCGCATTCAGGAAGGCGTGGACGGCCTGGCCGGCTATGCCGACATCTTCCTGCAGAACACCCTGGCCTCGGGCGTGATCCCGCAGATCAGTGTCATCATGGGCCCCTGCGCCGGGGGTGATGTCTATTCGCCGGCCATTACCGACTTCATCTTCATGGTGAAGGACACCAGCTACATGTACGTTACGGGTCCGGACGTGGTCCGCACCGTGACCCATGAAGAGGTGACCCACGAGGAACTCGGGGGTTATCGGGTCCACGCCCTGAAGTCCGGAGTCGCCGATGGCGCCTTCGAGAACGACCTGGAGGCCCTGACCCAGGTGCGGCGCCTGGTGGACTTCCTGCCCCTGTCGAACCGCGAGAAGCCGCCGGTCCGGGAATGCTACGACGACGCCGAGCGGATCGAGCCCTCCCTCGACACCCTCGTCCCGGCCAACCCGAACAAGCCCTACGACATGAAGGAACTGATCCTGAAGGTCGTGGATGAGGCCGATTTCTTCGAGATTTCGCCGGACTACGCCAAGAACATAATCTGTGGCTTCGCCCGGATGGAAGGTTCGACCATCGGCATCGTCGCCAATCAACCCCAGGTGCTCGCGGGGGTCCTCGACATCGACTCCTCCCGCAAGGCCGCGCGTTTCGTCCGGTTCTGCGACGCCTTCGACATTCCCCTCGTGACCCTGGTCGACGTGCCCGGCTTCATGCCGGGGACCAAGCAGGAGCAGGGCGGCCTGATCCGGCACGGCGCCAAACTTCTGTTCGCCTTCGCCGAGGCCACCGTGCCCAAGGTGACCCTGATCACCCGCAAGGCCTACGGCGGGGCCTATGACGTGATGAGCTCCAAGCATATCCGCGGCGACGTCAACTACGCCTGGCCCTCCGCCGAGATCGCGGTGATGGGGTCCAAGGGCGCCGTAGAGATCATCTTCCGGTCCGAGATCGGCGATCCGGATGCGATCGCAGCCCGCGAAGCCGAGTACAAGGCGCGCTTCGCCAATCCCTTCGTGGCGGCCTCCCGGGGCTATATCGACGACGTGATCTCCCCCCACTCGACCCGGCGCCGCATCGCCCGGGCCCTGCGCAACCTGAAGGGCAAGGTGCTGTCAAATCCCTGGAAGAAGCACGACAACATCCCCCTCTGATCCGCCTCCGGGCGGGGGTTCCGTGAGGTCCTGAGTGCACAATCTCGCCGCCCAGCTCTTGTTATCCACCGCCCTGGTTTCGGCCACGGTGGTCATGCATCTGATCGGGCTGGGCGTTCTTCGCCGCCTGGTCCGGCTACACCTGGAGCGCTTTCTCCTCTTCGTGCACCTGGACCGGGTGATCGTTCCTATGGGCGTAGTCCTCGGCCTCTTCGTGGTGCACGGATCGGAGATCTGGCTCTATGCCCTGACCTACTGGGCGATGGGCCTGACCGACTCCCTGGAGGAGGCCCTCTTCATCTCCACCAGCTCCTACTCCACGATCGGCGAAGCGGCCGGGCTGCTTCCTGCGAACTGGCGACTCGTGGGCGTGCTGGAGGGCGTCAACGGCATGCTGCTGATCGGCTGGTCGACGGCCTTCCTCTTTCAGCTGCTGGACCACATCATGAGCGATGATGAGGAAGTCCAGGCCCAGAAGGGCGCCATCGCCCGCCGCAGGCGCACGACAAAATAGCGGCGGCGCTCCTCAGGTCACGAGGGTCGCCATGTCGTCCCCTCGCTGGAGCGGGTCGCGCAGGGCATGGTCGGCTGGCGTGAATTCCAAAGAGACGGAGTTGATGCAGTACCGAAGGCGGGTCGGTGGAGGACCGTCGGGGAAGACGTGGCCCTGGTGGCTGTCGCACCGAGCGCATCGGGTCTCGATCCTCAGCATGCCATAGCTGGTGTCGCGCACACCGATCACGTGGGCCGGATGGATGGGCGCCCAGAAGCTGGGCCAGCCTGTCCCGCTCTCGAACTTGGTCCGGGCCTGGAACAGGGGCAATCCGCAGAGCCGGCAGCAATAGACCCCGTCGGCCTTGTTGTTTAGAAGGCCTCCGCAGAACGGCGCTTCCGTGCCGTGTCGGAGCAGGACCTCGGCCTCCTCGGTCGTCAGACCGGACTCAAGGCGCTTGCGTTCCGCAGCGTCGGGTGGCGTGAGGTCAAAGGGAGACGGAGAGATCGCGGGCTTGTCCATGCCTGCAATCTAGGGGGCGGATGTCCCGGGTGGAAGCACCCGATGCGCCGAAACCCCGGCACTGTTCAAGGGGCGCTTGATGTTCAGGAAGATCCTCATTGCCAACCGCGGCGAGATCGCCGTGCGGATCATCAAAACCTGCCGCCGACTGGGGATCGCCACGGTTGTGGTCTACTCCGAGGCGGACGCGGATTCGATGGCCGTCGAAATGGCGGACGAAAGCATCTTCATCGGCCCGGCGCCGGCCTCGGCCAGCTACCTCGTGGCCGACAAGATCGTCGAGGCCTGCCGGGCGACGGGCGCCGAGGCAGTGCATCCCGGCTTCGGCTTCCTGTCCGAGAACGCAGGCTTCGCCAAGCGCCTCGCGGACGAGGGGATCGTCTTCATCGGTCCCAACCCCCACGCCATCGAGGCCATGGGCGACAAGATCGAGTCGAAGAAGTTCGCCGCCCGCGCGAACGTCTCAGTGGTGCCGGGTCACGTGGGCGAGATCGACGACACCGCCCACGCCATCCGCATCGCAGAAGACATCGGCTACCCGGTGATGATCAAGGCCTCGGCGGGCGGCGGCGGCAAGGGCATTCGGGTCGCCTGGAACCGTCAGGACGTCGAGGAGGGCTTCCCCGCGGTCCGGGCCGAGGCCAAGGCCAGTTTCGGCGACGACCGGATCTTCATCGAGAAGTTCATCGAGAGTCCGCGGCACATCGAGATTCAGGTCCTGGGGGACAAGCACGGCAACGTCATCCACCTGTTCGAGCGTGAGTGCTCGATCCAGCGCCGGAACCAGAAGGTGATCGAGGAGGCCCCGTCGCCGCTCCTGGACGAGGCCACACGGGCGGCCATGGGCGCCCAGGCGGTGGCCCTGGCCAAGGCCGTCAATTACGACAGCGCCGGCACGGTGGAGTTCGTCGCCGGTCAGGACCGCAGCTTCTACTTTCTGGAGATGAACACCCGCCTGCAGGTGGAGCATCCGGTCACCGAGCTGATCACCGGTGTGGACCTGGTGGAGCAGATGATCCGGTCCGCCTGGGGTGAGAAGCTGGCCTTCCGCCAGGAGGACCTGGCGATCAACGGCTGGGCCATGGAGAGCCGGATCTACGCGGAGGACCCCTACCGTGGTTTCCTGCCCTCCATCGGGAGACTGGTCCGCTACAGCCCGCCCGCCGAGGGCGAGGCCGAGGGCGGCGTCCTCATCCGGAATGACGCCGGCGTGCGCGAGGGCGACGAGATCTCGATGTACTACGATCCCATGATCTCCAAGCTCTCGACCTGGGGACCCGACCGGATCGCGGCCATCGACGCCATGGGACAGGCCCTCGAGAACTTCCACATCGAGGGACTGGGACAGAACATTCCTTTCCTCGCCGCCGTGATGGACCAGGAGCGCTTCCGGTCTGGACGCCTGTCGACCTCCTACATCAAGGACGAGTTCCCGGAGGGTTTCCAGGGGACCGCGCCGGATGACTTCCAGAAAGACCTGATGACGGCCGTGGCCTGCGCGGTGCACCGGGTGATCGCCGGGCGCGCGGCGGGCGGTCGCCTGCGTGACGACTGGGTGGTGATCGGCGCCGGAGAGCACCGGCCTGTCGTTCTGGAGACCTCGGAAGAGGGGCTGAAAGTCGTCCTGCTCGACGAGGGCCGGGTCCTCACCCTGGGCCAGGTCGACTGGCGACCGGGCCTGCCGGTGTTCCGCGGCGTCTTGAACGGTCGGGACTTCGCCTGCGCGGTGCAGCCAGCCGCCGAGGGCTACCTGATCCGCCATCGGGCAGCGACCAGCCGCATCCTGGTCCTGTCGCCCCGCTCGGCCGAGCTCCACAACATGCTGCCGCCCAAGACGGCGGCCGACACCGCCAAGCTGGTCATCTCGCCCATGCCCGGCCTTGTGGTGTCCCTGGACGTCGAGGCCGGCCAGTCCGTGCGCTCGGGCGAGCAGGTGGCCATCATCGAGGCCATGAAGATGCAGAACATCATCCGGGCGGAGCGGGATGGCGTGGTCAAGGCCGTCCTCGTGGCCGCCGGGGCCTCCGTCGCCGCCGACGAGGTGCTGATCGAGTTCGGATAAACGGTCCCGGCTGAGCGACGGGGATGCCGGAATGAGCCTCATCGCAGGGTTTGTCCTGCTAGCGGCCGCCTTCGCCACTGCACTGCTCTCCGGGGTGTTCGGCATGGCGGGCGGACTTGTCCTGATGGGCGTTCTCGCCCTCATCCTGCCCGTGCAGGCCGCCTTCGTGACCCATGGTGTCCTGCAACTTGCGGCGAACGGGTGGCGCGCCCTGATCCAGCGAGGCCATATCCGCTGGGCGGTGATCGGCTGGTATGGCCTGGGATCTTTGGTGGCGGCCACTGTTGTCCTTCTGCTCGCCTTCTCTCCGTCCCGTCCGCTTCTCTTCCTTTGCCTGGGCCTGACGCCGCTCCTGACCTGGCTCCCCGGTGACCGCATGAGGCTGGACGCCGAACGGCCGGCGCACGCCGTGCTCGCCGGCCTTACGGTCACGGGCCTCAACCTGACGGCGGGCGTCGCCGGACCCCTGCTGGACATCTTCTTCATCCGCACGGCCATGAGCCGACACGCCGTGGTCGCTACGAAGGCCGCCACCCAGGTGCTGGCCCACCTGGCGAAGACGGTAGTCTACGGCGTCGGTCTCCTGCGGCTTGACGGGGAGGGCATGCCTCCCGCGTGGATTCTGTTCCTCGCCCTGCCGCTGTCCTTCGCGGGCACCGCCGTTGGCGCGCGCCTTCTGGACAGGATGAGCGACGCCGGCTTCCGCCGATGGACGCGCTGGATCGTCACCGGGATCGGCGTCGTCTACCTGGTCCAGGCGGCGAGACTGCTGCTCGCCGCCTGAGGCGGCAGAGGGTCAGGCCAGGGCTGCCGTAATGGCCTGGTCAAGGTCGGCGACGATGTCGTCGATGTGCTCGATCCCGATCGACAGGCGCACATAGCCGGCGGAGACGCCCGTGGCCTCCTGCTCTTCAGCCGACAGCTGGGAGTGGGTGGTCGAAGCCGGGTGGATGGCCAGGCTCCGCGCATCGCCGATGTTCGCCACGTGGTAGAGCAGCTTCAGTCCGTCGATGAACTTCCGGCCGGCCTCGACGCCGCCCTCGAGTTCAAATCCAACCAGTCCGCCGAAGCCGCCCTTCATGACCCGGTCTGCGCGGGCCCGGGCTTCGCCGGTCTGCTGGGAGGGATGGATGACGCGCGAGACGCCCTTGCGCCCCTTCAGCCAGGCCGCCACAGCCGTGGCGTTGGCGCAGTGGCGCTCCATTCGCAGGGCCAGAGTCTCGACCCCCTGGAGGATCTGGAAGGCGTTGAAGGGCGACAGGGCCGCGCCCAGGTCCCGCAGCAGGATGACCCGCGCCCGCAGGATGTAGGCGATCGGCCCGAGGGGCTTTACCGCCTGGGTCCACACCGCGCCATGGTAGGAGGCGTCCGGCGTGTTGAGGAGGGGCTGGCGCTCGGGCCGGCTCTCCCAGTCGAACTTCCCGGAATCGACAAGCAGGCCGCCGATCGAGGTGCCGTGTCCGCCCAGGTACTTGGTGGCGGAATAGACCACGATGGCCGCGCCGTGATCGAAGGGGCGCACCAGAAGGGGTGCGGCCGTGTTGTCCATGATCAGCGGTATCCCGAACTCCCGCCCGATGGCGGCGACTTCGGCGATCGGGAACACCTCCAGCTTCGGATTGGGCAGGGTCTCTGCATAGTAGGCGCGGGTCCGGTCATCCGTGGCACGGCGGAAATTCGCCGGATCGGCCGGATCGACGAAGCGGACTTCGATGCCCTGGTCCTTCAGGGTGTTGGCGAAAAGATTCCAGGTGCCTCCGTACAGCGCCGTGGAGGAGACGACGTTGTCGCCGGCCCGGGCCAGGTTCTGCAGGGCGAAGGCCGAGGCCGCCTGGCCGGAGGCCACCGCCAGGGCGCCGACGCCGCCTTCCAGCGCCGTGATGCGCTGTTCCAGGACGTCCGTCGTGGGGTTCATGATCCGGGTGTAGATGTTGCCCAACTCCTGCAGGGCGAACAGGGAGGCGGCGTGGCCGGTGTCCCGGAACTGGTAGGACGTGGTCTGGTGGATGGGGACCGCTACCGATCCGGTGGTGGGATCGGCGCGCCATCCGGCATGCAGGACAAGGGTTTCGGGATGCTGGGGGGCGTCGGACATCGCGGGCTCCTTGCGCGCAGGACGGGAGACCGTCCTAACAGTCGCCTGTAGGCGGTCAAGCGAGGGACCCTGGCCCCGACCTTAAGAATTTCTGGATGGGCGGCCCGACGGCCCTCAGGTCCAGCACCTTGGCGGGGCGCTCCACCTTGGGTTATCCACCCTTCCGGCGCCGGCGATCCGGCGGGAAGTTGGTGGGTGCACAAGGATTCGAACCTTGGACCCGCTGATTAAGAGTCAGCTGCTCTACCAACTGAGCTATGCACCCTGGCCATACGGCGCCTTCCGGCCCCGTGGGCGAGGGCGCGGAAAATACTGGAAACCGCGTCGAACGCAAGGGCGTGGAAGGGAGTGTTCCGAATGAGTTCGCCGGGGGGCGCCAGCCGCATCGATTTCGGGGTCCTGGATCGTCTCGCTGCAAGCGACCAGGGCCTCATGCAGGACATCCTCGAGATCTTCCTGGAGGAGTCGACGGGGTGGGCGGAAGGCCTGGCAGGCGAAGCGGGCGAGGGGCTGGCGGAGACCATCCACACGCTCAAGTCGTCGAGTCGCGCTGTCGGCGCGCTCGACCTGGGCGACTTTTGTGAGTCCTGGGAACTCGGCGAGATCGAGGACACCGGCCCCGTCCTTGACGAGCTGGTCCGGGTGAAAGCGGAAATCCGCGACTGGCTCGCCCGCTAGATTCCCGCGCCGTTGTCGAGAGTCTTCAGGGCCGCCTCGTGCGCTTCGGCCTCGGCCGTGATCCAGCCGATGAAGGCCTTGACCTGGGGCAGTCGGCCCTTCGACTTTGGGTGGACAAGGTAATAGGCGAAGTCCACGGCTGTCGCGATCTGGAGCGGCGCCACGAGCCGTCCCGCGTCCAGGTCGTCCTGGGCCAGGGTCCGCTTGGCGAGGGCGACGCCGCGACCGTTCACCGCCGCCTCGATGACCAGGCTGGACTGGTTGAACCTCGGGCCCCGCGCCCCATCCACGCCCCGGACGCTGCGGGCCGCCAGCCACATGGTCCAGTCCGGGCAGGAGTCATCCGGATCCGGCGAGCCGTCGTGCAGCAAGAGGTGATTGGCCAGGTCTTCCGGCCTGTTGAGCGGGTTGGCGGCGTGCAGTTCCGGGCTGAGGACCGGGATCACCGTCTCGCCGATCAGTCGCCGCACCTCCATCCCCGGATACCGGCCCGCGCCGTAGCGCAGGGCGATGTCCACCTCGCCGGCGGTCAGGTCCACGAGGTCCAGGCCAGCGGACAGCCAGACGTCCACCTGCGGATAGGCCGCCTCGAACCGTCCCAGGCGCGGCACCAGCCATTTGGCGGCGAAGGAGGGCGCAGCGGTCAGCGTCAGGCGACGCCCGTCCACGGCGGCGGTCAGCAGGGAGGCGGCCTCGGCCAGCCCGTCGAAGGCCTCGCGAAGGGCGGGCAGGGCGGTCTGGGCGGCATCGGTCAGGAGGAGACCCTTCGGGGTTCGCCGGAACAAGGGGGCGCCGACATAGTCCTCCAGGTTCTGGATCTGCTGCGATACCGCTCCTGGCGTGACCGACAGCTCATCGGCCGCCCGCGAAAAGTTCAGGTGGCGCGCCGCCGCCTCGAAGGCGCGCAGGGCGTTGAGCGGGGGGAGTCGGCGACGGTCGGGTGAACGCTTCACGAGATTTCCTGAACGCTGAGGCAGAACTCCTCCGCTTGCGAATTGAAGCCAACGAGATCAGTTTGCAAGCCTTCGGCTTTCCGTCCCGCTGTGACTTGCGGTGCAGAGTGCGTGATCGTTGGGGGTCCAGGCCCCGTTTCCAGGGGTGTGCTTCCGTCATGTCAGGCCGCAAAGCCGCACCCCGGCGCAGCAACCTTGTCGTTATGGAGGGCGGCGCTCTCGGCGGTCCGCGCCAGCCCGTGGCGCCCGGCAAGGTCTGGCTGACGGGCGCCGGTCCCGGTGATCCCGACCTGATGACGATCCGCGCGGTCCGCGTGCTGGGGGAGGCGGACGTGGTGATCCACGACGGTCTCGTGCCGGCGGCCATTCTTGAACTTGCGCCCGCCGCCGCCCGCCGGATCTCCGTGGCCAAGCGCAAGTCGCGGCACACCTACGCCCAGGATGAGATCAACCGGCTTCTCGTCGGTCTCGCCTCGGAGGGCCTGAACGTGGTCCGCCTCAAGGGGGGCGATCCCTTCATCTTCGGTCGGGGCGGTGAGGAGCTTGAGGCCTGCCGGGCGGCCGGAATCGACTGCGAGGTCGTGCCCGGGGTCACTGCGGCCCTGGCCGCCTCGGCCAGCGCCGGGGCGCCCCTGACCCACCGGCGGTCGGCCCAGGCGGTCACCTTCGTCACCGGCCATGCAGCGGGGGAGGGCGAACCCGACCTCGACTGGCCGGCGTTGGCCCGGGCCAACCACACGGTCGTGATCTACATGGGCGCCAGCACCGCGGGACGCATCGCCGCCCGGCTGATCGCCGCTGGCCGCGCTCCCTCGACCCCGGCCCTGGTGGTCTTCCGGGCAAGCCGCCCCGACGAGCGGCGCATCCCCACCCGGCTGGACGGACTCGCCGAGGCGGCGGCGGCCGACTCCGGTCCCGCCCTCCTGGTCGTCGGGGAGGCCATGTCCTCGGCCCTGGCCAGCCTGGCGCCCGACTGCGAGCGGCGGGAGGAGCGGGCATGAAGGCGCTCACCGCAAACCGGCTCAGCGACGGAGAAGTCGTGTTCTGGAAGAACGGCGTCTGGGTCGAGCGCCTCACGGACGCTGAGATCTTCGCAGACGATGCGGGGGCGGGAGAGGCCGAGGTCGCCGCCCGCGCCCAGCCCACCGTGGTCATTGATCCCTACCTGATCGACCTGGTCGACAGCGCCGGCTTCTGGGCGCCAGTCAGCTACCGGGAACGCATCCGGGCCCTGGGCCCCACCAATCACGAATTGCATGGCAAGCAGGCCGAGGGGGGCGGCGCCGTCGAGGCCCTGCGGCAGGCGCACGGCGCCGCCCGGTCTTCCGGCCGCGTCAACCTGATCCGGCGCAAGTAGGAGGGCGAATGTATCGCTACGACGCCATCGACCGCGCGGTTCTGGCCGACCGCACAGCAGAGTTCCGGGACCAGGTGCGCCGACGCCTCGCCGGCGAGCTCACCGAGGACCAGTTCAAGCCCCTGCGGTTGATGAACGGCCTCTACCTGCAGTTGCACGCCTACATGCTCCGGGTGGCGGTCCCTTACGGCTCGCTCAGCCCCGTCCAGATGCGGGCGCTCGCCGACATCGCCCGCCGGTTCGACCGGGGCTACGGGCACTTCACAACCCGCACCAATATCCAGTTCAACTGGGTGAAGCTGGCCGATGCGCCCGACATTCTGGACGCCCTGGCCGCAGTGGATCTCCACGCCATCCAGACCAGCGGCAACTGCATCCGCAACGTCACCGCCGACCCCTACGCCGGGGCGGCGGCCGACGAGCTGGAGGACCCCCGGGTCTGGTGCGAGGCGATCCGGCAATGGTCCAGCCTGCATCCGGAATTCTCCTTCCTGCCCCGCAAGTTCAAGATCGCGGTGACCGCCTCGCCCCATGACCGCACGGCGGCGAAGGTCCATGACATCGGCCTCCTGCTGCGGCGCGGGCGCGACGGAGAGACCGGGTTCGAGGTGATCGTCGGCGGCGGCATGGGCCGCACCCCGTATGTGGGCCCTACCATCCGGGCCTATCTGCCGTCGAACCGGCTGTTTTCCTACCTGGAGGCTATTCTCCGCGTCTACAACCGCCACGGGCGGCGGGACAATGCCTACAAGGCGCGGATCAAGATCCTCGTGGCGGCCCTGGGCGCCGAGGCCTTCGCCCGCGAGGTCGAGGCCGAATGGGAGAAGATCGGGCCGGAGGGCGACGTGCCCGCCGCCGAGATCGAGCGAATCCGCGACGCCTTCACGACCCCCGACTTTTCCTCTGATCCTTCCACGGGTGACTTCGAGGCCCGGCGCGCCGCCGAACCCGCCTTCGCCCGCTTCGTCCGCAATAACGTCAAGGCCCACATCCGGCCCGGCTACGGAATCGTCGACATCTCCCTGAAGGGGATCGGCGAGACGCCCGGCGACATGTCCGCTGACCAGATGGACCTGGTGGCCGACCTGGCGGAACGGTTCGGCCAGGGTGACATCCGCTCCACACATGAGCAGAACCTTGTCCTGCCCCATGTCCGGCTTGAGCATGTCCACGAGGTCTGGAAGGCCCTCGACGCCGCTGGCCTTGCGACGCCCAACATCAACCTGATCAGCGACATCATCGCCTGCCCGGGCCTCGACTACTGCGCCCTCGCCAACGCGCGCGCGATCTGCGTGGCTCAGGACATCGCCCGGCGGTTCGAGGCGCCGGATCGGGCCGAGGCCATCGGCGAGTTCAAGATCAAGATCTCAGGCTGCATCAACGCCTGCGGTCACCACCATGTGGGCCATATCGGCATCCTCGGCGTCGACAAGAAGGGCGAGGAGTTCTACCAGCTCACCCTCGGCGGCTCCGGGGCGGAAGACGCCGCCGTTGGCAAGATGCTGGGGCCGGCCCTGCCCATCGACAGGGTGACCGACGCCGTCGAGGCGATCGTGGACGCTTACCTGCGCGAACGCCGGGAGGGCGAACGCTTCCTGGACACCCTGCGCCGGACCGGCGACGCCCCCTTCAAGGAGGCCGTCTATGCCGAAGCTCATTAGGGCGTCGGGCGCCGCCTTCCGGGACGAGGAGGACGCCTTTGTGACGATCGAGGACGATGCGCCGGACCCGGGCGGCGACATCATCGTCAGCCTCGCCCGCTACCTCGCCGGGAGCGAGTCCCTGATGGCGCGGCCCTCCGGTCGCCTCGGGGTCCGTCTGGAGCCCGAGGACGAGGTCGAGACCCTCGAGGGGCGCCTGTCCGGCGTCGACCTCGTGGCCCTCGCCTTTCCCAAGTTCCGGGATGGCCGCCCCTTCACCGCGGCGCGGCTCCTGCGAACTCGCCTGGGGTTCAGCGGCGAGATCCGGGCGGTCGGCGATGTCCTCCGGGACCAGGCGGGCTTCATGGTCCGCTGCGGTTTCGACGCCTTTGTGCCCGCGGATGGCTCCACCGCGGCGATCTGGGCGGAGGCTGCCGGTCGGCACAGCCATGTCTATCAGAGGGCCGCCGATGCCCGCGCACCGGCCTTCGTCGAACGTCAGGGGGAGTGAAATGGCCTACGACCCCGCAGAACTTCCTGACCTGGAGAGCCGGCTCAACTCCGAGCTGAGACGTGCCGAGCCGGAGGTCATCCTGGCCCGGGCGACCGAGCTCTTTCCCGAGGGCCTCGCCCTGGTGTCGTCCTTTGGCGCCGAGTCCGCCGTGCTCCTCCACATGACGGCGCAGGTTCGCCCGGACCTGCCGGTCCTCTTCCTGGACACGGGCATGCTCTTCGCCCAGACCCTGGACTACCGACGCAACCTGGCGGGGCGGCTCGGCCTGACCGGCGTACGGGACCTCAGGCCGGCCTTCGCCGATCTGGCGACAGCCGATCCCAAGGGGGATCTCTGGCGCACGAGTACCGACGGCTGCTGCGAGGTCCGTAAGGTCCTGCCCCTGGACCGGGGCCTGGAGGGCTTCGAGGCCTGGATCACCGGTCGCAAGCGCTTCCATGGCGGCGACCGGCTGGCCCTGCCGGTGGTGGAGCGCGCCGACGGGCGCATCAAGTTCAATCCCCTGGCCAACTGGGACAAGGCGGCTCTCGACGCCTATATGGACCGTCATGACCTACCACCCCATCCCCTGGTCGAGCATGGCTATCCCTCCGTCGGATGCTGGCCCTGCACCCAGCCGGTCGAGGCGGGACAGGACGTTCGTGCAGGTCGCTGGGCGGGTTCCGAAAAGACCGAGTGCGGGATACACGTCGCGCGCACGCCCGGGGCGGTGAACGACCTCGGCGGCGATATCTGACCTCCCTTCCAGTCCGGATTGTGCACGTGACCGAGACCGCCGCCGCGCCCGCCAAGAAATCGGGGGCCTTTGCCGAAGAGACCGTGACCTGGGTCCAGCACTGGACCGACAGGCTCTTCTCCTTCCGGACCACCCGGGATCCATCCTTCCGCTTCCAAAGCGGACAATTCGTCATGGTCGGGCTCATGGTCGACGGAAAGCCCCTGGTGCGGGCCTATTCCATCGCCAGTCCCTCCTGGCATGAGGAGCTGGAGTTCTACTCGATCAAGGCGCCAAACGGCCCGCTCACCTCCCGCCTCTGCAACATCGAGGTCGGACAGACCGTGTTGGTCGGGCGCAAGCCGACGGGCACCCTGGTGGTCGACGGCCTCAAGCCTGGCCGGCGCCTCTACCTGTTGGGGACGGGCACCGGCCTCGCACCCTGGCTTTCCCTTGCGCGAGACCCGGACGTCTACGACCACTTCGAGACCGTGGTGGTGACGCACACGGTGCGGCAGGTGGCGGACCTCAACTACCGGGAGCTGTTCGAAAGCGAGCTTCCGAATGACGAGATCCTGGGGGAGATCGTCGCGCCCAAGCTGAAGTACTATCCTACGGTGACCCGGGAGCCCTTCCCCACCCAGGGACGGATCACCGACCTCATCGCGTCCGGACAGATGTGTCGCGACCTGGGACTTCCCGATCTCGACCCAGCGGTCGACAGGCTGATGCTCTGCGGGGGCCCCTCTGTCCTCGCCGACCTGAAGCCGCTTCTTGAGGCGCGCGGCTTCGAAGAGGGCTCCCTGTCGCAGCCCGGCCACTACGTGCTGGAGCGCGCCTTCGTCGAGAGCTGATCAGGCTGGCGGGCAGCCCTGGAACTGCCCCACCTTGCTGACGGTCAGGTGGGACATGTTCAGCCCCATGATCGGCTTCATGGAGGCCGAACCTGATCCGGTGAACAGATCGATCCGGTTACCCTTGATCGCGCCGCCGGTATCCGAGGCGTACCAGAATCCGTCATGGACACGCCCATCCGGCATCTTCAGGCCCACCGTCTCCTGGATGAACAGGACTGTGCGGCGAGGAATGACCTTCGTGTCGATGGCCGCCGTACGCATGGCCACCACGCGGCAGCCGAGGGAGTCCAGCACGCCGACACCGCGGGCGCCGACATGATAGAGCGAGGCCTTGAGCCGGAATTGGGGCGAACCGGGAACAGCGCCAGTGAGGGCGCCCAGAAGAAGATCGCCGATCGGATCGGCAGACGCCGGAGGGCTCGCCGAGGCCGGCGCGGCAGTGAGGCAGGCGGTGATGGCGGCCAGGGCGGCGAGGCGGCGTCGCATGACGTCTCCCCCTTCGTCGTTGATCTGTCGTCCGCCGCCTTTTAACGATGAGCGCCCACCGGGGCAACCGGCGGTGGCCAGGAGTCCAGTCATGAAGATCTTCGGCGACTCAGTTTCAGGCAACTGCCTGAAGGTGAAGTGGACGGCCGACCACCTGGGTCTTGCCTATGACTGGGTCGAGACCGGCGTGCTGCAGGGAGAGACCCGCACCCCCGCCTTCCTGGCGTTGAATCCCGCGGGGCAGGTCCCTCTGGTGATCCTCGACGACGGGCGGCCTCTCGCCCAGTCCAACGCCATCCTCCTGCATCTTGGTCGGGGGTCCGACCTCATCCCCGGCGATCCCTACCTGGACTCCCGCATGCTGGAGTGGATGTTCTGGGAGCAGTACAGCCATGAGCCCTATGTGGCGGTGGCCCGGTTCCAGGTCCGCTACCTCGGCAAGGCGCCCGAAAGCCTGGATCCGGACCTGGTCCGGCGAGCCGACGGGGCGCTGGATCACCTGGAGGCCGCCCTGAAGGACCGCGACTGGCTGGTCGGCGAGGCGTTCAGTCTGGCGGACATGGCCCTGGTCCCCTACACCCGGTTTGCGCCGGAAGCTGGACTGTCCCTTCAGTTCCGACCCGCCGTGTCAGGATGGATCGCCCGTTGCGAGGCGCTCCTGGGCCTGCCCAGCCTGGGGGTGGCTCGGTGAGTCGACGCCTTGCCCCTGTCTTCGCCCTCCTGACGCTGACCTTCGCCGCCCCCGAGCCCGCGCAGGCGTGGGGCGCAGCGGGTCACCGGATGGTGGGTATTGCGGCCATGGAAGCTCTGCCGCCAGACCTTCCGGCCTTCCTTCGCAGCCCCTCCGCCGTCGCCGATGTGGGCGAACTCTCCCGGGAACCCGACAGGTCGAAGGGGTCAGGGCGGGCGCACAGCATATCCCTGGATTCCGGCCACTTCCTGGATGTCTATGACGACGGAACCGTGATGGGCGGGCCGCGCCTTGAGGCCATGCCCCCTGACCGCGAGGCCTACGAGACGGCGCTTCGCGCTGCGGGGACAAACGCCTGGAAGGCGGGCTGGCTCTACTACGCGATCCTGGAGACCCAGCAGCAACTCACCAAGGACCTCGCCATGTGGCGGGTCCTCGACCATGCCGTGAGAACCGAGCGCAAACCCGATCGCAAGGCCTGGTTCCGGGCTGACCTTCGGCGGCGGGAAGCCCTTGTCCTCCAGACCATCGGCCGGCTCTCGCACTATGTCGCCGATGGCTCCCAACCCCTGCATGTGACCCACCATTACAATGGCTGGGCGGAGGGTCCCAACCCGGAGGGGTTCACCCGCGAACGGATCCATTCCCGGTTCGAGGGCGAACTGGTCGCGGCGGGCGTGCGGCTGACCGACGTGCAAAGCGCCATGCCGCCCCCCGGGACGGATGGGGGCGGGCTGGAGGCTCGTATTGCGGCCTACCTGGGCGTGGCCTGGAAGGAAGTCCCCGGTCTCTACCGCCTGGAACAGGCCGGCGGCCTCGCACCCGGCGATCCGCGGGGCGCCGCCTTCGCCAGCGCGCGGCTGGGCGCCGGAGCTGGCGCCCTCAGGGACTTCGTCGCTCTGGCTTGGAAGGCCTCTCTCGGTTCAAGGGTGGGCTGGCCAGAGATGACCGTCGAGGACGCGTTGGCGGGGAGGGCGGACATTTGGACATCCTTCTACGGTAAGGACTGATGGGGGATCCTCAGTTCGGACTGCCCGAGGCCGGTGTCGGTTGGCCTGATCGGCCCTCTGTCTTCGGGATCGCGCGCCGCGGCCGGCGGATCGCACTCGTCGAAATCGGAGATCCCGCTGAGAGACTCTGGCTCGCCTTGCCGGGAGGGGGAATCGAAACGGATGAGGCGCCTGAGGCCGCCCTCGTGCGCGAATTCGAGGAAGAGACCGGGCTCCTGGTCCGGCCTTGTCGCCGGATTGGCGTCTCCTCGGACCGGGTGGTGATCAACGACGGGCGAGCCTTCAATGTCCGCGGGGTCTTCCACGAGGTGCGAATCCTGGCTGAGGCGCCGGAACGTCTGACCGAGCCGGATCACCGGCTTGTCTGGCGCACGCCCCTTGAAGCGATCCGGACCCTCCACCGGGAGTCGCACGCCTGGGCTGTCGCGGAGTGGCTACGGGGTTTGCGCGGCGGCGCAGCGCATAGTAGGCGAGCGGTCCTGGGCTCACGGAGGGATGAATGAGCGAGGCGAGGCTGATCGATGGACGCGCCGAAGCCGACAACCTCCGGGCCCGCGTGGCGGCGGAGGTGGCGGACCTGAAGGCCAGGCATGGCCTCACGCCCGGCTTGGCCGTGGTGCTCGTCGGCGAGGATCCGGCCTCACAGGTCTATGTCCGTTCCAAGGGCGAACAGTCGCAGGCCGCGGGCATGCACTCGGTCACACACAAGTTGCCGGCCGAGACCACTCAGGACGCCCTGATCGATCTCGTGCGCCAGCTGAACGCGGATCCCGCCATCCATGGGATCCTTGTCCAGATGCCTCTGCCCCCTGGGCTGGATGAAAAGTCGGTGATCGAGGCCATCGATCCGGACAAGGATGTCGACGGCCTGCACGTCATCAACGCCGGTCGTCTTTCGCAGGGCCTGCCAGCCCTCGCCCCGTGCACGCCTGTGGGCTGCATGATCCTGCTCCGCCAGACCCTGGGCGAGGACCTTTCGGGACTGAGAGCCGTCGTCGTGGGGCGCTCCATCCTGGTAGGTCGGCCCGTGGCACAGCTGCTCCTGCAAGCGGACTGCACCGTCACCATCGCCCACTCCCGGACCCGAGACCTGGCTTCTGTCTGTCGCGAGGCGGACATCCTGGTGGCGGCGGTGGGACGCCCGCGGATGATCCCGGGGGATTGGATCCGGCCTGGCGCCACCGTGATCGACGTCGGAATCAACCGGGTGCCCTTCGATGATCCGGCCAAGGCGGCGGAGGGCAGGACCAAGCTGGTCGGGGACGTCGACTTCCGCTCCGCCCGGAAGGTCGCCGGGGCCATCACGCCCGTCCCCAACGGGGTCGGGCCCATGACCGTCGCCTGCCTCCTCGCCAACACCGTGACGGCGGCGAGGCGGATCCGGGGGGTTTAACAGCTCAGACGGCGGGTCCCGCCGCCACACCCTCGTCGGCGGTCGTGATGATGGCTCCGAGGGCTTCCGAGGCCGCGTCCCTGAAGGCCTCCGCGATCGCCCCGCTACGATTCTCCGAGGCCCGGCGTGTGACCGTGAAGGACTGTTCCCGAACGACCTTCTGGTCCCTGAGCCGGGTCACCACGATATGCAGGTTCACGCGGACCTCAGGTGCGGCGCGGGGTCCCTTGTCGTAGTCCGCCTCGAACCGGGACACATCGACCCTGAGCCCGAAGGCCGGTCGCCCGAGTTCACCGGGGGTGATCAGGCGGGCAGGGCCCGTGCTTGAGGCGAAGGCGGCGACAAGGGCCTGGTCGAACAGAACGGAGGCGGACTGGGTCCAACGGGCGTTGGCGAGGTAGGCGGCCTTGGCTCCCTCCGCCGTCAGGATGCGGTCCCCGGCCGCCGCAGGATGGAAGTTTCCCCCCGCCCGGATCAGCGGGGTGCGGCCCTCGGTGGGGGCGGGCGCGATCTGTTTCAAAGGGTCCGGGGTGAACCGATAGAGCTGGGCGGGCTGACTGTCGGGCAGGAGGGTGATGCAGCCCGCCAGAGTCAGCGTTGCGACAGCGGCGGCGAGCCTTGAGAGGTTCCGGTTCAGGGTCACGGGCGGACCTCCTTTTCCTTGCCGGGACTCTTGGTGAGGAGACCCCGGGGATTGGCTTCCAGTTCTCGGGAGAGACGAGTAAGGGAGTCGGCCGCACCCTGGAGGGCGCCGATGGCGGCTGTGAACTGCGCAAGGCCACTCGCAGTGTACTCGCCTTCCGGACCGTCGACCCGGGCGATAAACGCGCGAACATCCCTGACGGCGGCCTGGGTCTCAGTGGCGGCCTCGCCGAGGCTTCTCAGGGTCTGGGCGCCATCGCCCTCCAACAACACCTTGCTGGAGGCGGAGAGGGCGGCGATCTCCTGGGCGGCGTTGTCCAGGCTCTGGAGGGTGGCCTGGGTGTCGGCGATGACCTCCTTGCGGCGGGCAAGCTCAACGGAGAAGGCCTCGGTGTTCCGCAGCGTACCCTCGATCGACGCAATGTTCTGTGGAGTGAGGATGGCGTTGATCCCCTGCAGCGCCTTCACGGTCTCGGTCAGGACGGACTCGCCACCCGAGAGAATGCCGTCCAGGGCGGAGGGACGGGACGGGATGACCGGCGTCTTTCCAAACGCCGTCTGCTCACGGATCAGGGCATTGGCCCGGGTGCCGGCGCTGACCTGGATGAAGTTGACCCCGGTGATGCCGAGGGGCTCGATCGTGGCGACCGAGTCAGCGCGTACAGGGACATCGGTGCTCATGCGAACATGGGCGACCACCTTCTCGGTATTCTGGGGGTAGAGCTCAATCTGGGCGATCTCGCCCACCTTGATCCCGTTGAACCGGACCTCGCCGCCTTTGCTGAGCCCGTTCACCGGTCCCTGGAAGACGATGTCATAGTTCTGGAAGTCCCGGTTCAGGCTGAGCTGGGAAAGCCAGATCCCGAAGGCCATCAGTCCGACCAGGAGCAGCAGCGAGAACAGACCCACAAGGGCGTAGTTGGCGTCTTTTTCCATCAGGCCTGGCTCCGGGATTTCTGGGCGGCGGCGCGTCCCCGGGGGCCGAGGAAGTATTCCCGGATCCAGGGGTGTGTTGACGACTCGAGGTCCCTGACCGGCGCTGCGGCGACCACATGCTTGTCCGCAAGGACCGCCACGCGTGTCGTGATGGCGTACAGGGTGTCGAGGTCGTGGGTGATCATGAAGACAGTGAGCCCAAGGCTCCTGGACAGTTCCAGGATCAGGTCATCGAACGCCGCCGCTCCGATGGGATCCAGTCCGGCGGTGGGCTCATCGAGGAAAAGGAGCTCGGGGTCGAGGGCCAGGGCCCGGGCGAGGCCCGCCCGCTTGCGCATGCCGCCGGACAGCTCGGAGGGCTTCAGGTCGCAGGCCTCCGGCGGCAGGCCGACCAGGGCGATGCGGATCTCCGCCAGTTCGCGGATGGTCCTGCGCGAGAGGTGGGTGTGCTCCACGAGCGGCGCCTCGACATTCTCCGCGACCGTCAGGTTCGAGAAGAGGGCGCCCTGCTGGAAGAGGACCCCCCAATGACGCTCGATGGCGCCCCATCGCCGGTTCGGGTCGGCGTGGATGTCGTGCCCGAAGACCCGGACAGATCCGCCGTCGGGTCGCTTCAGGCCGATGATCGAATTCAGCATGACCGACTTGCCGGACCCGGAGCCGCCGACCACGCCCAGGATCTCGCCCCTCTGGACCGTCAGGTCGAGGTTTTCATGGATGACCCGGGATCCGAACTGGGACTTCAGCCCCCGGATCTCGATCGCCGGGGCCTCGGCAGGCGACTCCGTGTCGTCCGGGCCGGTCACAGGTCCAGTTCCATGTAAATCAGGGCGAAGATGGCGTCGATGAGGATGATGGCGAAGATCGCCTGGACAACTGCGGCGGTCACCCTCTTTCCAAGCGACAGCACGTCGCCCTTCACCAGCATGCCCTGTCTGCAGCCGATGCCGGCGATGGCGATGGCCATGACCGGCGCCTTGGACAGGGCGATCCAGAAGTGATTGTCGCCGACATTCTCGACCATCCGGTTCATGAAGAAGGTGGGCCCCAGTCCCAGCATGGACCAGGTGACCAGGGCGCCGCCCATCAGACCGGCCACGGTCGCGGCGAAGGTCAGGAGCGGGATGGTCAAGAGGAGGGCGGCCACGCGGGGAAAGACCAGCGCTTCGAAGGGATCGACCCCTAGGACCCGCATAGCGTCCACCTCCTGGGTCATCTTCATGGAGCCGATTTCGGCGGCGAAGGCCGAGGCGGATCGACCTGCCAGGAGGACCGCCGTGATGACGATGCCGAACTCCCGGGTGACGGCGATGCCGATCAGTTCGACGGCGAAGACTTCGGCGCCGAACTGCCTCAGCGTGTTGACGCCCAGGAGTCCTACCACGGCGCCGATGAAGAAGGTGGTGACGACCACGATCGGCAGGGCGTCCAGGCCGGCGCGTTCGGCCATCGACACGCAGGACGCCCAGCGGATACGCCTCGGGTCCATCAGGGTCCTGCCGGTGACGACCATGAGCTGTCCGGCGAAGGCGAGGGTTCCGTAGGTCTCGTCGGCGACGCTGATCACGCCCCTGCCCACCCGTTCCAGGAAGGCGCGGATGGGACCGGGCCCTGTCCGCCGCTTGGGCCGGGAAGCGTCCGCCCTGGCGACCATCTCGAGCAGGCGCAGGTGTTCCGGGCGCGCTCTGATCCGCTTAAGTTCAGGCTCAGCGCCGAGGGCGCGCAGGACAGCCCAGGCGCCGGCGATGTCCATGCGCCGGACCTCGGTGAGATCGAGGGTGGAGGCAGGATCGCCCCGTACGGTGTGGATCAGAGAGTCCCCGATCTCCTGAACCGGCGCGCCGCACCAATCCCCGGCGAGACGGTACTCTCCGGCCTGCTCGGTGTCAGGCGCACTGAAGACGGGGGTCAGGCTCATGAACTCATCCTGCCGCGGGGCCCCGGGACTGGCCGCGCCGCGCACGCAGACACACTAGTCCAGGCGCACGTCGCCGCGCAAAGCTCTTGTTCGTCCGTGCGGCTTCACGCCAGCCCGATCTCCCGCAGTCGCTGGGCGAGGAAGGCTCCCGCGGTGATTTCCGGCTCCGGCGTACGGGCCTGCCGGCACGAGGGCAGGGCGGCCAGGGACAGGTCCGAGTGCGGGTGAAGGAAGAAGGGCATGGAGTAGCGGCTGACGTTCGGACCGTCGGGGTTCACCACCCGGTGGGTGGTGGCCGGGATCACGCCGTTGGTCAGGCGCGCAAGCATATCGCCCGAGTCCACGATCAGCTTTCCGGGCTCTGTCTCGACAGCGACCCAGCTTCCGTCGCGGTCCAGGAGTTGCAGACCCGCGCCCCGGGCGGCGACCAGGATGGTGAGCAGGTTGATGTCCTCATGCGCCGCCGAGCGCACGGCGCCCGCGGGGGCGTCCGCCGGCACGGGGGGATAGTGCAGGAGGCGCAGGACAGAGGGACCGTACCGGACCCGGGACTCAAACCAGTCGCCGGCGAGGTTGAGCGAGGGCGCAAGGGCCGAGAGCAGCAGCCGGCCGGTCTCATCGAGGCCGGCGTAAAGGGCCGAGAAGGTCTCTCGGAAACCGGGCAGACCCTGTGGCCAGACATTGTCCGGAAGGGGCTCTACGGCCAGGGCTTCCCGTGTCGGCTCCCGGCCGATCTGCCAGAACTCCTTGAGGTCCGGGGTCTGGCTGCCCCGGGCGTGCTCCTTCCCGAACGGCGCATAGCCCCTGAGGTTCCCGACGCCGCGGAGCTTCACCGCTTCCGGCTGTTGGAAGAGGTCTGCGCTGAGCTGGTAGGCCCTGTCGAGCAGGTCGGTCGGGACATTGTGGTCCGTGAGGATGACGAAACCCCAGCGGCGGAGACTGGCGAACAGGTCGTCCTGGAACCGCGCCCTGGCCGCCGGGTCTGACCCCGTGAAGTCGGAGAGCCTGAGCTCGGGAACCGTCCTGCTCATGCTGCATCTCCGGACAAGAGGGCCTCGACCTCCCGGCGGGTCGGGCATGCAGGCTGGGCGCCGGGCCGGGTCGCTGAGAGGGCCGCCGCCGCGCAGGCGAAGCGGAGGGCGCCCGGATCGTCCAACCCCTCCTGCAGGGACACCAGCAGGGCGGCTGTGAAGACGTCCCCGGCCCCCGTGGTGTCCACCACGCGGACGGCGGGGGGACGTACGCGGGCCGTCTGTCGGCCTCCGCGAAGCATGCACGCGCCCTCTGCGCCGAGGGTGATCGCGACCGCGCCGCCCGCCTGCGCCACCTGGTCGCCAAGGGCCTCAGCCTCGATCTCGTTGAGAACCAGGAGGTCGGCGCGTTGCAGGCATTCGGAAGGGAGCAAGGCGAAGGGGGCGAGGTTCAGGGCGACAAATCCCCGGGCGCGCCGGACCGCCTCGGCCACGACCTCCAACGGACATTCCAGCTGGCAGAGAAGGGCCTCGGGGATCTCCGTGGGGAGGTCTTCGGGACGCATCCGCGCGTTCGCGCCCGAGGCGACGAGGATCTGGTTTTCCCCGTCCGGATCGACGCCGATGAGGGCGACGCCGGTATGAGCGTCCGCAAGCCGGACCACCTCGGAGAGGTCAACGCCCTCCGCCTTCAGGAGCGCCAGGGCCTCGTCGGCGAAGGCGTCGTCCCCGGTCCGGGCCCAGAGCCGGACGTCCGCGCCCAGCCGGGCGAGGGCCAGGGCCTGGTTGGCGCCCTTGCCGCCGGGATGGCGTTCAAGGCTCGCGCCGATGACCGTTTCCCCCGGGCGGGGTAGGGCGGGCGCCCGGGCCACGATGTCGAGGTTCACCGAGCCGACGACCCTGACGACGGGGCGGGTCACGGGTATCGCTCCAGCAGGTCGCAGATCAGGTCGAAGGCGCCGTCGGCGTCTGCTTCGATCCCCCAGAGGGCGTTCTGCGGATGCCGATCGCCTGTCCGGAACTCTACGGCGGTGTGGCCCAGGGTCAGGGGAGAGCGGGTCTCGATGGCCAGGTGGCAGGGCCGAAGTCGGAACAGTCCGGGCGCCAGCAGCCAGAGGATGACGCAGGGATCATGCATGGGGGGTGGGCCGCCCATCCCGATCTCCGCCTCGGTGCGGGCGCTGAAATCCAGCAGTTGGCGGACCGCCACCGCCTGCGGGCTTTCCAACCCCGATAGCCGCGCCCGGCGGGCCTGTGTCGCTGTCACCTGATGGGTCACGTCGAGACCCAGGAGAACAAGCTCGACCCCTGAACGAGCGACAATGTCCGCCGCATCCGGGTCGGCGTGAATGTTGAACTCGGCGGAGGCGGTGATGTTGCCCCCTTCGCGGCGGGCGCCACCCATGGCGACCACCTGGCGGATACGCGGCGCGATGTCCGGCGCCCTTCGAAGCGCCTCGGCGAGATTGGTCATGGGCCCCGTCACCGCCAGGGTGATCTCCCCGGCGGGTCGGGCTCTCAAGACGCGCACGAGATGGTCCACCGCCGGCTCCGGCTCTGGTCCGCGGGCAGGGGGCTGGACGGGCAGGTCCCCGAGCCCGGTCACGCCGTGGAAATGGTCCGCAACGACGGGGTCCCGAACGAGGGGCCGGTCCTGCCCGGCGAAGACCGGTATGCCGGCGCGTCCGGCCATCTCCCGGAGGAGGCAGGCGTTGCGCGCAGTCAGGTCGCCCCCGACGTTTCCGGCCACCGTGGTGATGGCGAGGACGTCCAGCCGCTCTGGGACCGCAAGGGCGAGCAGGAGGGCCACGGCGTCATCCACGCCGGGGTCGCAGTCGATGATCAGGGGGAGGCCGGGCATGGCGCAGCTTCCCCCGCTTCGCCCGTCAACCGCAAGCGGCGCGACCGACCCCCCCGGGTGATCAGTTGTCCCAGAGGATGTACTCCTCCCCGGCCTTCTGCTGTCGACCCGAGGGATGGTCGATGAAGACCGGGCCCTGCAGGAGGGAGGGCCAGAGCGGCTTGACGCTGCGGGCGTCCTGCTCGGCCAGCAGGGCCAGCATGGCCTTCACCCGCGCGGGCTCCTTCGTCGCGAGATCTGTCTTCTCGGTCGGGTCGACGGCCAGGTTGTGGAGCCAGACCTTGGACCGGGCCTCGTTGCTCTGTAGCTTCCAGTCGCCGTCCCGGACCGCCTTGTACTGCCCTGAGCGCCAGAACAGGACCTGGTGCGGGCGTTCCGTCTTCTCGCCCCGCACGTAGGGCAGGAGGTTCACGCCGTCGATCTCCCGGTCGGTGGGAAGGGCCGCTCCGGCCGCTCCGGCGATGGTCGAGAAGACGTCAATGTGCCCCACAGGGTAGGGGTAGCGCTGGCCAGAGGGCATCCCCTTGGGCCACTTCATCAGGAAGGGCGTTTGTATCCCGCCCTCGAAGAAGGTCGACTTCCAGCCCCGGTAGGGCTTGTTGATGTCGTCCAGCCCGATGTAGCCCGCGCCACCGTTGTCGCTGGTGAAGATGATGAGGGTGTCCTGCTCCAGGCCCTCGTCACGCAGGGTCTTAAGGAGCTTGCCGACATTCCTGTCCAGGTTTCGGACCATGGCCGCGTAGACCCTCATGCGGTGGTCCTTGATCTGCCGCAGGGCGTCGTAGTCCTCCCGCGTCGCCTGCAGAGGCGTGTGGATCGCATTCGGCGCGAAGAACATGAAGAACGGACGGTTGCGGTTGGCCTTGATGGACCGGATCGCCTCATCGGTGAGGTAGTCGGTCATGTAGCCCCTGGGGGCGAACATCTCGGACCCGTTGTACTGGACCATGTAGGGCAGGTTCGGCCACAGGAAGCGGTCGATCGGGTCCCAGGGCTGTTTGGCGTTGACGACGCTCTTGTCCTTGACCGGCAAGAACAACGAGGCGCCCGCCATGAAGCCGAGGCTTTCGTCGAAGCCCCGGTCCTCGGGCCGGGCGCCCGGTTTGGCGCCCAGGTGCCACTTGCCGAAGTGAAGCGTGTGGTAGCCCTGCTGCTTCAGCAACTGGGCGATGGTGATCTCGCTGGCGGGCACCGCCATCTCATCCATCGGGGGCACATCCTTGACCCGCTCCTTGAAGAACCGAGGACTGGCGATGGCGCCGCCCTCGGCCTCGGTGCCGACCATCCGCTGGAAGGCCACCGGCGCCGGCGTGAACTCGAAGCCGAAGCGGGTCGCATACCGCCCCGTCATGAGCGAGGCGCGAGACGGCGCGCAGGTGGCGTTACCCGCATACCCATTCGCGAAAATCACCCCATCCGTTCCGAGCGAGTCCATGTTCGGGGTCGGCACAGCGCCGCCGGCGACGCCGCCGTTCAGAGTCAGATCGTTGAAGCCCATGTCGTCGACCAGGATGAGGATGACATTGGGCTGACGACGGGCCGGCGGGGGATCTGCGGGTCCCTCCAGCCAGGTCACGGGCCTGTTGGGGGCCACGTCCGGCAGGCGGGCCTGGGCGATCAGGCCCAGGACAGTCGAGCGGTTGCTCCAGGCCAGGACGCCGAGGCCCACCAGCAGGAGGGCGACGAGGGCGAGGACTTTCAGGATCTTCATCGGGGCGTCTCCTCAGGCAGGCTTTCGGGGTGTCAGGCCCTGCTGTTCCAGGCGCCAGCGGAAGGTGTCCATCCGGTCCTGGCCAAAGAAGGGTTCGTTGTTGAAGGCGATCATCGGAACGCCGTAGTGGCCGGCGGCGCGCTGCGCGACCTGGTTGTCCTCAATGACCGCATGGAGGCGCTCGGCCTCGGCCTCGACCCGGGTGAAGAGCGCTCCAGGGTCCAGTCCCGCCCTCTGCGCGGCCGACGCGAGGTGGTCGCCCTCGTGCCAGTTGTCGACCTCGCCGCTCCATATGACGGCGCTCACCTCCCGCAGGAAGGGCAGTCCGCGACCCGCCTCCGCCGCCAGCACCCCGAGCCGGGTCAGCCGGTGGATGTAGGGCTGCTCCGCCGGATAGGTCCCGGTGGCCATGTCCATGTAGACCGGGTCGGGACGCGGCCACCGGTAGGGCAGACCGAGGAACTCCGCCTCCCGGCGGGTGTCCAGCATCAGGTAGGAAAACCAGAGCGGATCGCGGCCCTCGAAGAAGACCGGCGTGCGCACGGCGAGCGGATAGACCGGCCTGACCCGGCACTGGACGTCGTACTCGGTCTCAAGCGCGAGGAGCCTTGGCGTGATCAGATACGAGTAGGGGGAGCGGAAGGACCAGTAGAGGTCGTACGCGAGGGTCATTCAGGGAGTCCTTCGAAGCGTTGGCGAGTCGGCTCCGACCCGCCTAGGGTGGGGACCTGGAACCGGTTCGGGGGAAACAATGCAGGGATTGAGAATTTTGGTGGGTGTGCTCGGGCTTCTGTCCGTCGCCATGGCGGCCCGGATCTGGGCGGATCCGGGCGCAGCCGCCGCCCAGATGGGTTTGCTGGTCAACGGGCCGCTGGGACAGGCGACCCTTCGGGCCGACGTGGCTGGACTGTTCGCCGCGATTGGGGGGCTCTCCGTCTTCGGCGCCGTGAAGGGCGACGGCCGCTGGCTGCTGGCGCCTCTTTGCCTGGTGGTCGCGGCCCTGGCGGGTCGACTGCTGACCCTTGTCCTGGCCGGGTTCACCCCGGAGCAGGCGCCGCCGATCCTGATCGAGGTTCTGATCGCCCTGATCCTCGGCGCAGGCCTTCGGATCCTGAAGCCGGCCGGTGCGACTCCTTGAGTTGAGGCGTCGGGCCCAGCCGCGCGGGTCACGATCTCCTGCGGCTGTTGGACCATGGTCCGGTGTCTCCTGCCCTTGGTGGGCAAGAGTGAGATATCGGCACGGTGAGTGCAACTAATTTGAGGCCTGCGCCTACTGTTGCTGTTGTTGCTGCCGCTCCAGGAGGAAGGCGCCTGACCCTGGACGCCTGCGACCTCCGCCGCGCGCGAAGCTGGGACTGGCGAGCCGGATGAACTCGGGCTCGCCGGTCACCGCACGGGACCGGCGGACGTTGACCCCGACGGCGAGCTGGCTCTCGGCCTCGCCCTTGTAGACGCCACGGGAGGGTGGAACGTCCGCATAATCGCGCCCGATCGCCGCCGAGATGTGCCTCTCGCCCGCCAGGCTGTTGTTGGTGGGGTCAAAGCCGATCCATCGCGTAGACGGGAGAAACACCTCCAGCCAGGCGTGGGAGGCGTCCGGGTCGGACCGGTCGCCGCCCTCCCGGTCGGTGAACAGGTAGCCGGAGACGTACCGAGCCGGGATTCCCCAGCTCCGGCAGATCGTGATCATGATATGGGCGAAGTCCTGGCAAACCCCCCGCCGGGCTGAGAGCGCCAGATCGATGGGACTTTCGGCGTCGGTCACCCCCGGCTCGTAGTCGAAGGCGTCGTAGATGGTTTCGGCAAGCCGGCGCACTGCGGTCAGGGGATCGCGATCCCGCAGGCGGTCCAGGCCATGTTCGGACATGAATCCGCGAAGCGCGTCAGTTTCGATGCAGAAACCCTGTCGCTGAAGGAAGTCGAAGTTCTCGCCCAGGACCCGGTCGCTGCGCAGCCTGTCCCACTCGCCAAGATCCAGCGCCTCGGGGATGGTCTCGGGAGCCGACGTCTCGACGACGGACCGGGCCGTGATGGTGAGCTGGTCGTGGGGATGGGGAACATCAAAGTGGTAGACGGCGTTGCCGAAGGGGTCGGCATAGGAAAAGACCTGCGCCGCCGGCTCCAGTTCCAGGTCGAAGCTGGCGAGCCGCTGGCGAGGCGTCTTCTGGGGCTGCATCCAGACCTCCATGACGCTCTCCCGGACCGGGGCGGCGTAATGGTAGCGGGTGACGTGTCGGACCTCGAGAAGCATGGCGTTTCCTAGGCGGGCAGCCGCATTTCCAGGGAGTAGGCGACAAAGGTGTCGTAGATGCCGGCGTGGAGGCGGGCGCATTCCTCCAGGACCGTAGCCACCAGGAGATCCGAGTCCTCCCCGGTGAGGGTCTCGGCCTCGGCGTAAAGCAGGCGGGCCTTCAGACGCCCGGCCAGACGCTCGGGGCCAGCGGCGCCGCCCAGGTCGACATTCCGGCCGACCCCGGACAAGTGCTCCTCGATCCGCGCCGTGGCGAAGCGAAGGGAACGCGGAAAGTCTTCGTCAAACATCAGGAACTGCCGGATCAGCCGCGGCTGGATGTCGGCGGTGTGCTTGCGCAGATAGGGCTCAAGAGCGCAGCTCATGCGCAACAGGGCGGTCATGGCCGCATGCTCCGTGACGGGGCGACCCAGGCTCCGGCCAAAGCCGGCCTGGAGCAGCCGGCCGGTGAGTTGGGCCCGCTCAATGAAGACCCCCAGCTGGAGGAATCCCCATCCTTCCCCATGGCTCATGGTGGCGTCAGCTGCGCCCTTGAACAGGTGGAGGTCGGCGATGATGTCGTGGAGGAACTGGGAAGGGGCGTCGGAGAACTCCCGGTTCGCCCTGGGGCCGGTGACCCGAAGATAGATCAGATTCAGCCTTTCCCAGGTCTCGGTGGTGAGCTGGTCCCGGACCTGCCGGGCGTTCTCCCGGGCTCTGGCCAGTGCTGCAGTCACGGAGTCGCTGTCTCCGCTCTCCATGGTGATCGCCATGGCGGCGTCCCAGGGAGAGACGTCTTCGGGGTGCTCGCCGTCCGAGACGGCCGAGATCACCATCCGAGCGACCTGGCCGGAGCTTTCCGTCCGGTCCAGGGTGGCGTTCAGGAGCACGTCCGCCAGGCGGCACATGTGTTCGGCGCGCTCAACATAACGGCCGATCCAGTAGAGGCTGTCGGCGACGCGGGCGAGCATCATGCCCCGGCCTCCCCGGCTTCAGTCTCGCCCAGGACCCAGGTGTCCTTCGAGCCGCCGCCCTGGCTGGAATTGACCACAAGAGATCCCTTCTTGAGCGCGACGCGGGTCAGGGCTCCGGGCGTGACCCGTATCTTGTCGCCGGAGAGGATGAAGGGCCTCAGGTCCACGTGGCGGGGATCGATGGCGCCGTCGATAAGGCAGGGCGCGGTGGACAGCTGGATGGTCGGCTGGGCGATGTAGTTCTCAGGGTCCGCCCGGAGGGCGTCGGCAAAGCTCTCACGCTCCGCGCGGCTGGCGTGCGGTCCGATCAGCATGCCGTATCCCCCGGAGGCGCCGACGGCCTTGACCACCAGCTTGTCGAGGTTGGCCAGCACGTGGGACAGTTGGGACGGTTCGCGGCACAGGAAGGTCTCAATGTTCGGGAGGATGGCGTCTTCCCCTAGGTAATAGCTGATGATCTCGGGAACGTAGGCGTAGACCGCCTTGTCGTCCGCCACGCCCGTGCCCGGGGCGTTGCAGATCACCACGTTCCCGCCCCGGTAGGCGTTGAAGAGGCCCGCCACCCCGAGGCTCGAGTCCCGCCGGAAGGTGAGGGGATCAATGAAGTCGTCGTCCACCCGCCGGTAGATCACATCAACCCGGCGCAGGCCGGTGGTGGTGCGCATGTAGACCATGTTGTCATGGGTCACGAGGTCGCGACCCTCGACCAGGGGCACGCCCATCAGCCGGGCCAGATAGGCGTGCTCGAAATAGGCCGAGTTGTAGACGCCCGGGGTCAGCACCACGACCTGCGGGTTGGGCCGCCAGTCCGCCGCCATGCTTCTGAGCGTGGAGAGCAGAAGGTCGGGATACTGCTCAATCCGCCGCACTCCGGCCATGCGGAACGAGCCGGGAAAGGTGCGCTTGGCGGCCTCCCGGTTGGCCAGCATGTAGGAGACGCCGGAGGGCACCCGCAGGTTGTCCTCCAGGACCGCGAAGCCTCCGTCCGGTTTGCGGATCAGGTCGCTGCCGCAGACATTGGCGTAGGCCTGGTGCGGGACGAAGAGGTTCTGCATTTCCCGGCGGTAGGAGGGTGCGCCGAGCACCAGCTCCCGGGGTACGACCCCGTCCATCAGGATTTTCTGGTCGCTGTAGATGTCGGCCAGGAACATGTTCAGGGCCCTGAGCCGCTGGACGAGCCCCGCCTCGATGGTCGCCCACTCCCCAGCGGGGATGATTCGGGGCAGGAGGTCGGTGGGGATGATCCGTTCGGTGGAGCTCTCGGCCCCGTAGACCGTGAAGGTGATGCCCTGGAGCAGGAAGAAGCGCTCCAGCAGGCGTTGCCGTTCGGCGAGGTCCTCGTCGGAAAGGGAGGCCACTCGCCTCGCGAGGGCGGCATAGTGCGGCCGTACGTCCCCGTCGGGATCGATCATCTCGTCATACGGCGCGGGCCCAGGTGCGGTCGCGCCGGCGATGGGCGTCGTCTCAGCCAAAGCGTATCTCACCCGGTGCTCCCCTCCGTTCGGATACAGGGGGGACAAGCCAAGAAAACCAGTCTCATGAATAGAGCGGACCGGCCGCCTTGGCGACCACCAGACTCTCCGGCGCCCATTTTCGGGGCGTCTGCCCGGAAAATGGGCGGACTCGCTCCCGCCTCTGCGGGTGACAGGGAGGTTGGGGCCGGGGTATCTGACTCCCCTGATCGGAGATGAT
Organism: Phenylobacterium sp.; assembly: GCA_020401865.1. Taxonomy (GTDB): domain Bacteria; phylum Pseudomonadota; class Alphaproteobacteria; order Caulobacterales; family Caulobacteraceae; genus Phenylobacterium. Next base: position 53,845 of record JADCAS010000002.1, read on the forward strand.
GCGTGACGGGGTCGCGACTGTACCTGGCGGGGCTGACCGGGCTCGCGCTGCTGGCGGCCTATCCCGCCCTGGCGGCCCCGCAGCTGCGCGCGCAGGTCCGCGGTGACCTTCCGGCAGACCTCAGGACCCGGATCGAGACGGCGGTGGGCGCAGCCGAACGCCCTTCGCGAAATCGGTTCGACGCCCGGCAGAGGGCGAACACCGCAGCGGAAGAGGCTGCGGCCGTTCTGCGCTCTGAGGGCTACTACGCTTTCCGCGTTCAGCCCGGAGTCTCGGAGGCGATCGTCGCCGAACCCTTTATCGAGGTCACGGTCGGGCCCCGATTCCGCATCGCCGACGTCCGGATCGACTGGATCGACCCCGCGCCGGCTTTTTCGGTCCAGACACTGGGAAGCGACCAGCTTCAGATCGCCCCGGGTCAGCCCGCCCGGGCGATTGATGTCGTCTCTGCCGAGGCGAGAGTCCTTTCGGCGATTCAGAAGGCCGGTTACGCCGACGCCTTCATTGGACCGCGAGAGGTGATTGTCGATCATGCGGACCAGACGCTTCGGCCCACCTTCAGGATCAGCGCGGGCCAGCCCGTCCGGCTGGACTCGATCCGCCTGGAGACAGAGGGCGGCACCCGGTCCGACTGGCTGGCGGGCCTCGCCCCCTGGCCTTCGGGAGCGAAGTACGATCCGGACTCCATCGCCAGCCTCGAGAGAAGCCTGGTGGAGACCGGCGCCTACGATCAGGTCACGGTCGCCCTCGCGCCGCTTGAAGAGGTCCCTGCCGACGGCCTGAGACCCGTGGTCGTCACCCTCACGGACCGGAAGCCGCACCGACTTGAGGCCGGCGCCAGTTACGCCAGCAGCGAGGGCCTGGGCGCCGATATGCGCTGGACACACTTCAACCGCTTCGGGTTGGCCGACACCAGTGCGGTTTTCGGGCGGTTGTCGACGGTCGACAGCCGTCTGGGCGTCGAGGTCACCCTGCCGCACTGGCGACGCCTGAGGCAGTCGCTGAACGGTTACACCGCCGCCTTCCGGCGCGAGACCTCGGCCTACGACGAAACCGGGCTCGAAGTGCGCGTCGATGTCCAGCGCAAGCGGTCGGAAGTGGCCTATGTCACGGTCGGCGCCGCGCTCGACTACATCCAGACCCGAGAGAGATCGCCTTCGGCTGCGGCCTTTCTCCGGCGCGAGCAAGTGGTCGGGTCCCTGCTGGGCGCCCTGGCCTTCGACGAAACGGACGATGTCCTGGACCCCAAGGCGGGCTGGCGGGTCGACCTGCGCGCCGAACCCACGGCCCTGACCGGGTCCGTGACGCTGAGCTATGTCAAGGCCTCGCTTCAGGGGTCCGCCTACCTGCCCCTGGATGGCGACCGACGTACAGTCCTGGCGGGCCGGGCCAAGGCGGGGTCCATCCTTGGCGGAACCCTGGGCGGCGTGCCCGCGTCGCGGCGGTTTTATGCCGGCGGCGGCGGTTCGGTGCGTGGCTACGTCTTCCAGGGCATAGGCCCCCATCTTCCGGACAACACGCCGGTCGGAGGGCTCTCGCTTGTGGAGGTCTCCGGAGAGGTGCGGCATCGCCTGTCCGATCAATGGGGTCTGGTCGCCTTCGTGGATGCGGGCTCGGTCGGCTTGTCGCAGGAGCCGGCCTTTGAGGCCCTCGACCTCGGCGTGGGGCTGGGCGTCCGATACAATCTCGGCTTCGGTCCCATCCGGTTCGACCTGGCCGTTCCCCTCAACCGCCGGTCCGACGACCCCAGCTACCAGATCTATGTCAGCATCGGGCAGAGCTTTTGACCCGGGCGCCTGAACCCCTTCCAGGACCGGAGAGGCGCCGCAGCCGCGCCGTCCGCGCCGCCCGCGCCGCGCTTCTGGCGTTGGGGGGCGTCGCTGTCCTCCTGGCCGGGGTTGTGCTTGCCGCGCCGCTCTTCCTGCGCAGCCCGAAGGGCCTGGCCCTTATCGAGTCCATCGCAGACGGCCAGCGGGTGGGGCCGGTCGGTCATCTTGAGGTCCAGGGGCTGGCCGGCGATCCCTTGGGGGCGTTCACGGTCCGCCGTCTGGCAATCCGGGATGACGAAGGCGTCTGGCTCGAAGCCCTGGGCCTGAACCTAGACTGGCGGCCCCTTCGCCTGGCGGGGCGTGAGGTGCGGGTCGAGCGTGCGTCAGCGGACAAGATTCGTATCCTCCGCCGCCCGAGGCTGGAGCCGCCGGAACCTCACCGCCCTCTGCCGGTGACCCTCACCCTGCGGGGCCTGACCGCGGTCATCGAGACCGAACCGGCCTTCAGCGTCAGGCGCGGGGCCTTCCGGGCGGGCGGGGTCCTCCAGGTGCGTCGGGCCGATGGGGGCCAATCCGCGCGGTTGGTGGTGAACAGCCTTCTGCACGAGGGCGACTACGCAAACCTGGATCTCGATTTCGGTCCGGATCGCCCCCTGCGGGTTAGGGCCGAAGCCCTGGAGTCCATGGGGGGCGCCCTGGCCGGGACCGCCGGCGTGGCGGCGGACAAGCCCTTCAGGCTGACTGTGGCGGCGGATGGACGGGTGGAGAGGGGCCAGGTCCGCGCGGACCTCCGCTCCGGTGAAGCCCGGCCTGTGGCCATCAATGGGGGATGGACGCCGGAGAGCGGGTCGCTGACCGGTCTCGTCGATCTGTCGGCGTCCAGTTTGACGCGCCCCCTTGCGGAGCGACTTGGCGGGCAGGTGCGCCTTGCAGGCGTGGCCAAGGGCAAGCGTGGCGACAGGGGAGGGTATGTCATCGACCTGACCCTACTGGCCGAAACCGCAAAGGCCTCGATCCGAGGGGCGATCGACCTGGAAGGGATGCGCACCGGCGAAGGCGGCCTGGAGATCCTGCTCACCGCGCCCTCCCTGGCCCGGCTGATCGGCGGCGGCGAAGTGGGAGCCCTTCAGGTGGCGGGCCGGGTCGAGGGCCAGCCGGAGGCTTGGCGGTTCGCCGGAGAGACCCGGGTCGAGGCGATCCGGGCCGAGGGCTATGAGCTCGCAGAGGTGGCGGGTCCCGTCCGTCTGGAGACCCGAAAGGGACGCCTTGATCTCCAGCTTGGGGTGCGCGGCGTCGGCGGACGCGGGGATGGCCTTCCGGCATCCCTCCTCGGTCAGGCCCCGACACTTGACCTGAAGGCGTCGAGGCTTGCGGACGGGGCCATCCTCATCGAGGACCTCAAGGCGGTCGGCGCGGGCTTCCGGGTCACCGGGACCGGGTCCCGCGGCCTTCTCGGAGGGTTGTCCTTCTCCGGAGATGCCGTCGTCACCCGCCTCGACGCCGGCCTGCCCGGCGCTTCCGGTGGTCTGTCTGGCCGCTGGAGCGCTCGCGCAGCGGGTTCACAGGCGCCCTGGGAGGTTTCCGTCACCGCGCGTGGCGAGGGCCTGCGAACCGGGCGCGTCGAGGCCGACAGGCTGCTCGGGCTGCGCCCCACCCTGGACGCCCGTTTCGACTTCCAGGACGGCGATCTGCGATTTGAGCGCGTTTCCGTGCAGGGCGAAGCCATCAAGGCCAACGCTCGAGGCGGCGCCCTGGCGTCGGGGCTACTGGATGTTGCCTTCGATTGGTCGGCTTCGGGTCCCTTCGCGGCGGGGCCCGTCGAGATCGCGGGCAAGGCCTCGGGAACCGGCCGTGTCGGCGGTCGTGTTTCGACGCCAGAGGTGCGCATGGAGGCGGGGTTCGACGCCATCGACCTGCCGGGCCTCAACCTCACCCAGGCCAGACTTGAGCTGAACTGGTCCCCTGACGGCGGCGCGGTCGACATCAAGGCTCAGAGTCCCTACGGGCCTGCGTCCGCAAGCGCTGCGTTCGCCTTCCCGAGGGGCGGGGTGCGGCTGAGCGAAATCCGGTTGGACGGCGGCGGGCTTCAGGTGCGGGGGGAAGCCGCCCTTGGCGCACAGGGCGCCTCGCAGGCCGACCTCTCCGTTGGCCTGTCGCGCGGAGCCTTCCTAGCGGAGGGAACCGTGACCGGTGTCCTCCGGCTCAAGGACCGACAAGGTTCCGGCCTCTGGGTCGACGCGGACCTGTCCGCGCGGAACGCACTGTCTCCAGGTGAGACGCTGTCGGTGACCGAAGGACGCCTGACCGGCGAAGGGCCTCTTGAGCGTCTTCCCTTTTCCGTCCGCGCCAATGGCCAGACGACGGGCGGGGACTGGAACGTCGATGGAAGGGGTCTTGCCGAGCGGTCGGGCGGGGTCTGGAGGATCGGCTTCGACGGCGGAGGGGAGGCGGCGGGACGCCGGGTCAGGACCACAGAGACCGCGCGCCTTGAACTTGACGGAGAAACGCGGCGCGCGAGGCTTCGCGTCAGCCTGGACCCAGGGGGCGCGGCTTCCCTTGACCTTGACCTGAACAGGACCAGCGCCCTGGTCACGGGCCGGCTCGATGATGTTCCCGCAAGCTTCGTCAATCCGGACCTTGCCGGCCGTCTTGACGCGGACTTTAGGATTGAAGGGCAGGGTGACCGGCTCATCGGGTCCAGCTCGGGACGCCTGGAAGCGGTCCGCGCCCGTGACAGCGACGTCGCCCTGGGTCTCAATGGCCGCTTCCGGGCGACCCTCGCCGACGAAGAGCTTCGGGTCGCGGCGGACCTGGGCACGCCGCAGGGAATGACTGCGGACGGTGAGCTGACCACCCCGGTGAACACCCGGCTTGCGGACTTCCGCATCGTTCCCGACCGGGAGCGGCCCCTTCGCGGACGGGTTCAGGCGAACGGTGAGGTGAAGCCCCTTTGGGACCTGTTCGTGGGCGGCGATCAGTCGCTCAGCGGGGTGGTGCAGGTGCGAGGAACCCTGGGGGGAACCCTGGCCTCGCCGAGGGCGGACGGCGAAGCCGAGATCGAAAATGGCGCCTTCGCCGACGCCTCGACCGGGCTGGTGCTCAAGAATGTCATTGTGCGGTCCCGTCTTTCCGAGTCGGCGATCCGAATTGACCGCGCCACCGGCGCCGACGGCCAGGGCGGCACGCTGTCGGGCTCAGGGATCATCTCCCTCCAGGAGGGCTCGGCCAGTTCGTTCCGGCTGGACCTCCTGAATTTTCGAGTCATCGACAACGAGCTCGCCACCGCCATCGCGTCCGGCCAGGCCTCCATGACCCGGGCGGCGGACGGTCGCGTCACCCTGAAGGGGGGGCTGACCATCAACAGGGCCGACGTCACTGCGGCGGCGCCGACCCCGACGGGCGTGACCCCCCTGGCGGTCACGGAGATCAACCGGCCGGTCGAGGTTGGGCGTCGTGAAGGCCGTACCGGAGCCGGTCCGGCCGTCGCCCTCGATGTCACCCTCAAGGCGCCGCAGTCCGTCTACATCCGCGGCCAGGGTCTGGATCTGGAGATGTCCGTGGATGCTCGCGTCGCCGGGACCACAGCGCGTCCCCGCCTGACGGGACTGGCCCGGGTGGTGAGGGGGTCTTACGCCTTCGCCGACAAACGTTTCGAGTTCGATCCCTCCGGAGTGGTCTATCTCTCGGAGGATCCCGCAAGAATCCGGCTGGACCTCGCTGCGGTTCGGGAGGATCCCGCCCTGACGGCCATCGTCCGGATTCGAGGCACCGCCGCCCGCCCGGAAATCACCCTGACCTCGACACCTCCCCTGCCGACCGATGAGATCTTTTCGCAGATCCTGTTTGGCCGCTCGGCGTCCCAGCTCTCACCTGTGGAAACGGCCCAGCTGGCGTCCGCGGTCGCCTCCATGGCCGGCGGCGGGGCCCTCGACGTGATCGGTAACCTCCGCGGGCTCGCAGGCCTGGACCGCCTGACCTTTGCCGGGGGATCAGACGGGGAGGGACTTGAAGTGTCCGGCGGCAAGTATCTGACGGATAACGTTCTGCTGATCGTCAGCGGAGGAGGTCGGGACGGCGGGTCCGCGCAGGTCGAGTGGAATGTCAGCCGCTCGCTCAGCCTGATCTCCAAGCTGGCGGGGCAGGGGGGGAACACCCTCTCAGTGCGCTGGCGACGGGACTACTGATCCCTGGCCTAGTTGCTGATCCGCGGACGCAGGCGATAGCGGCCGGGCTCGAAGGCCTCGAAGATTTCAGGGGTCTGGGGGTGGCCGACCGGTTCGCCCGTCTCGTCGGCCAGCAGGTTCTGCTCGGAAACATAGGCCACGTAGGCGCTGTCCTCGTTCTCGGCCAACAGGTGGTAAAAGGGCTGGTCCTTCCGAGGGCGGACGTGCTCGGGGATCGAAAGCCACCACTCCTCGGTGTTGTTGAAGGTGGGATCCACGTCGAAGATCACGCCCCGGAAGGGAAAGATCCGGTGCTTCACCACATCGCCGATAGCGAACTTCGCCTCCCGGATGATCGCAGGAGGGTCGGACCGGCCGCCGCCGGGGGATCGATGGACATTCATCACTCAGACTCCGGCTCGGAAGAGCCACCGCCTATACCTAATTCAATCCGGCTAGGCCGCAAGACGCCTTCCGGGGGCGAGGCCTCTCGGATAGGCTGGTGGGGAAGTGGCGGGACGGCTTGTCGCGCCTGTTTGGAACCAGGGTCCATGTCAGAGGCGCCGAGCGCGCCCGGCGCCGCGCAAAACGGCCGGGAACAGGGCGCAGGAACAGGCGGCAAGGTGCTTTACGGGGCTCTGGACCTCGGCACCAACAACTGCCGGCTGCTGATCGCGGCGCCCGCGGGGCGGGGGTTCCGGGTCGTGGACGCTTACTCCCGCATCGTCCGGCTCGGGGAGGGTCTGTCGCAGACGGGTCGGCTCTCGGATGCGGCGATGGACAGGGCGCTGGCCGCACTGAAAGTCAGCGCGGAGAAGGTCCGGCGACGGGGGGTCACCCGCTTCAAGGCCATCGCCACCCAGGCCTGCCGCTCGGCGCAGAACGGGGCCGAGTTTGTGGAGCGGGTGGCGGCGGAAACCGGCCTGCGCCTGGAGGTGATCTCGCCCAAGGAAGAGGCGCACCTCTCCGTGGCGGGCTGCCTGAACCTCCTGGACCGGACCGCCGATGCAGCCCTCGTCGTTGATGTCGGCGGCGGCTCGACTGAGTTGTCATGGGTAGACTTGTCCGGACAGGCGCGCGCGGCCCGGCTGACCCCCGGGCGGCCACCGGTCCGGGCCTGGCGATCGATCCCACTCGGCGTGGTGACCCTGGCCGAGCAGTTTCCTGAAGGGGCGGATGCGCCCGAGGTCTGGTTCAGGCGCATGGTCGAGGCCTTCCGAAGCCGGCTCGAAGGATTCACCGGGGCCGATAGCCTTCGCTCCGCCTTCGATACGGGCCGTGCGCACATCATTGGCACCTCAGGGGCGATTACCAGCCTGGCCGGCCTGCATCTGAACCTGCCCCGTTACGACCGAAACCTGGTGGACGGAATCTGGATGACGCGCGCCGAGTGCGAGGCTTCCGCAAACCGGCTGATCGGCATGACCATGGCCGAGCGGGCGGCACAGCCCTGCATCGGGCCGGATCGGGCGGACCTGGTCCTCGCCGGCGCCGCCATCCTCCAGGCCGTCCAGGAACTCTGGCCGTGCGAGCGGGTGAGGGTGGCCGACCGCGGACTTCGCGAGGGCATTCTCCTGTCGATGATGGCGGCCCGCCAACGGCGCAGGCCGAGGGGCCGCGGGGGAAGGACGACCCATGGCTGATCCCCCCCGCAGGCGCATGGTCCGCGCCCCTACAGGCGGCACAGAGGAAGGCCGCGGCAAGCCGGCGCGCCTGAAAACGGCCAAGATGCGAACGCCGTCATCCCAGGCCTGGCTTTCCCGGCAGATCAATGATCCCTGGTCCGCCAAGGCCCGCGCCCATGGTTATCGCAGCCGGGCCGCCTACAAGCTGACAGACATCGCCGACCGCTTCGGGCTCCTGAAGCCGGGCCAGAGGGTCATCGATCTCGGCGCCGCTCCCGGCGGATGGACGCAGGTCGCCATCGAGCGCGGCGTCACCCAGATTGTCGGTGTCGATCTCCTGCCGTTGGAACCGTTGCCTCCGGCCGTCCTTCTGCAGATGGACTTCACCGATCCGGCCTGCGGGGATCTGCTTGTCGCGCACCTGGGGGGCGCCCCTGACCTCGTCATGTCCGACATGGCGCCCAACACGGTGGGTCACCGGCGGACAGACCACCTCCGGATCGTGGGCCTGATCGATGCCGCAGTCGACTTCGCCGAGTCTGTCCTGACCCCCGGCGGCGCCTTCGTGGCCAAGGCCTTCCAGGGAGGTGAGATCAGCGAGGTGATCACCCGCCTCAAGCGCAGTTTTGCTCAGGTCCGGAATGTCAAGCCGCCCGCCAGCCGGGCGGATTCTTCAGAGACCTACCTGGTCGCCACCGGATTCCGCGGGCGCCCCGCCGGCGGCCTTGCGCCGGGGGGTCACTAGGCCTTATACGCGGCTCGCAAAATGGAGAGTCTCATGGAGATTCGCGAAGGCCTTACCTTCGACGACGTTTTGCTCGAGCCCGGCGCCTCTGAAGTGATGCCGGGTCAGGTGGATACGACCACCCGGTTCACCCGCGAGATCAACCTGAATATCCCGATCGTCTCGTCCGCCATGGACACGGTCACCGAGAGCCGGCTGGCCATCGCCATGGCTCAGGCGGGGGGCATGGGCATTCTGCACCGGAACCTCACCGTGGAAGAGCAGGCCGACCAGGTCCGGGAGGTCAAGCGCTACGAAAGCGGCATGGTCATTAATCCGATGACCATTCATCCCGACACGACGCTTCGGGAAATCCGCGAGATCAAGGTGCGTCGCCGGATCTCCGGCTTCCCGGTCGTGGAGCGTGGAACGGGCCGGCTGGTGGGCATGCTGACCAACCGGGACATGCGTTTCGAAAGTGGCGACGAGGCGCCGGCCCGGGCGCTGATGACCTCCGAGAACCTGATTACAGTGCGTGAGGGTTGTACCCAGGAGGAGGCCCGCAACCTCCTGCGTCGCCACAAGATCGAGCGCCTGATCGTCGTCGACGACGATAACCGGGCGGTGGGCCTGATCACGGTCAAGGACATGGAAAAGGCCCAGGCTCATCCGTCTGCAGCCAAGGACGCCCAGGGTAGGCTGCTGGTCGGCGCGGCCTCCACCGTCGGCGACGGCGGCTTCGAGCGGTCCATGGCCCTGGTCGAGGCTGGGGCGGATGTGGTGGTGATCGACACGGCCCATGGCCACAATGCGGATGTCATCCGCGCGGTCGCACGGCTACGTCGCGAGGCCAACCGGGTCCAGATTGTCGCTGGCAACGTGGCCACCTACGACGGAACCCGCGCCCTGGTCGACGCCGGCGCCGACGCCGTGAAGGTGGGGATTGGTCCCGGATCGATCTGCACCACCCGCATCGTGGCCGGCGTGGGCGTGCCCCAGCTGACCGCTATCGCCGACGCCGCCCGCGCCGCCCGGGATACCGGCGTGCCCGTGATCGCCGACGGCGGCATCAAGTATTCCGGCGACTTCGCCAAGGCCCTCGCCATGGGCGCCCATGCGGCCATGATGGGCTCGGCCTTCGCCGGAACGGATGAGGCGCCGGGCGAGGTCTTCCTGTACCAGGGGCGTTCCTACAAGGCCTACCGCGGTATGGGGTCCCTCGGCGCCATGGCCAACGGCTCGGCCGACCGGTACTTCCAGAAGGAGGTCTCGGCCCTGAAGCTGGTGCCCGAGGGCATCGAGGGACAGGTCGCCTACAAGGGCCCCATCGGCGGCGTCCTGCACCAGATGGTCGGCGGATTGCGAGCGGCCATGGGCTATGTGGGCGCCGCGGACCTTGAGAGCTTCCGATCCAAGGCGAGGTTCATCCGGATCACCGGTGCGGGCCTTCGCGAAAGCCACGTCCACGACGTCATGATGACCCGTGAAGCCCCCAACTATACGAGCCCGATGTGAACATGGTCGCTGAACCCGAACTCCTGCTGCTGGGCGCCGCCGTCGTGATCGGCCTCGTCCAGCTGATGTGGTCCGCCGCCGCCGCACGCCGCCAGCAGGATCTGAAGTGGGCGGCTGGCGCCCGGGATGAAGCCATGCCCATCACCGGCGTCGCGGCGAGGCTGGACAGGGCGTTCCGCAACTTCATGGAGACCTTCCCGCTCTTTGCGGCGGCGGTCCTGGCTGTTGTGATCGCTGGCAAGACCGGTCCGCTCAGCCTGTGGGGCGCGGCCCTCTACGTGGTGTGCCGGGCCCTCTATGCGCCCATCTACGCCGCCGGAACCTATATGGTCCGCAGCCTGGTCTGGACCCTCGCCCTGGTGGGCGTGGGCATGGTGGTCGCGGCGCTGTTCCTTGCGTGACGGCGGTCGCATCGAGGCGGCCATCCGCGTTCTGACCGAGATCGAGACCGCGCGCCGTCCCGCACGACTGGCCCTGAAGGCCTGGAGCGATGGAGCCAGGTATGCCGGTTCCGGGGACCGAGCCTTTGTCGCCGGCCTCGTCCTGGACGCCCTGCGCCGTCGAAGGTCCGCGGCCTGGCGGATGGAGTCGGACAGCCCCCGGGGCGCCGTCCTGGGCGTGCTGGCCCTGCACTGGAACTGGCCTCCCGACCGGATCGCGGCTGCGTTCGCCGAGGCGCCGCACGGGCCGGGAGTCCTGAGCGCCGCTGAAGCAGAGCGGCTCGCCGAACCCTGCGACCTCGCTGGCGCTCCTGACGCAGTGGCCGCCGATCTGCCAGACTGGCTCGCCCCCTCATTCTTGCGGAAGTTCGGCGACCGCGTCCAGACCGAGGCGGAGGCCCTGGCCCGGCGCGCCCCCGTCGACTTGCGCGTCAACACCCTTAAGAGCGACCTCGACAGGGCTCTCAAGGCGGCGGGCCCTTTGGGCGCCCATCCTGTCCCCGGCCTGCCCCTGGCGCTGCGGATCGATCCCCCCGCCGCCGCCGAGCGGACCCCGTCCGTCGAGAGCCTGCCGGAATTCGTGAAGGGCTGGATGGAGGTCCAGGACGCCGGTTCCCAAGTCGTCGCCGCCTGCGCAGGCGACATCGCCGGCGCCCAGGTGCTGGATCTCTGCGCCGGGGGGGGCGGCAAGACCCTGGCCCTCGCCGCCGCCATGGGCCCCACTGGCCAGATTTACGCCTACGACTCCGACGCCCGCCGGCTGGCGGACACGGTCCGGCGGGGGGAGAGGGCCGGAATCCGCAACCTCCAGGTGCGTACGCCCCTTCGGCCCGATCCCCTGAAAGACCTCGAGGGGCGGATGGACCTCGTCTTCATTGACGCTCCGTGCTCCGGCTCCGGCGCCTGGCGTCGGCACCCGGATACCAAGTGGCGTCTGACCCCTGAGGCCCTGACCCGTCGGCAGGCTGACCAGGACGCCGTCCTCGACGCCGGGGTCCTTTACGTCCGGCCAGGGGGGCGGATGATCTACGTGACCTGCTCGGTCCTCGCCGAGGAGAACGAGGACCGGGTCGCAGCCTTCCTGGGTCGCCATCCCGGATTCCGCGTCGTGCCCGCCACGGGCGACCCGCACTGGCTTCCCCGGCTGACCGCGGAAGGCTATCTCCGGCTGACCCCTGCGTCCTCGGACACCGACGGATTCTTCGTCGCCGTCCTGGCCCGGGCCGATGGAAGGACTCAAGCATGACCGCCGCCCCCGTCCATGAACGCGTCCTGATCGTCGACTTCGGCAGCCAGGTGACCCAGCTGATCGCCCGGCGGCTTCGCGAGAGCGGGGTCTATTGCGAGATCCACCCCTACGACCGCATCGAACCCATGCTGGACGCCTTTGCGCCGAAGGCGGTGATCCTGTCCGGAGGCCCGGCCAGCGTGCACGAGGACGACAGCCCCTCGGTCACCTCCCGGGTCTTCGATCTGGGCGTGCCGGTTCTTGGCATCTGCTATGGCGAAATGACGCTCTGCGCCCAGCTGGGCGGGCGGGTCGAGGGCGGGCATGACCGGGAATTCGGCCGGGCCGAGATCCGCATCGAACGCGAGTCCCCTTTGCTCTCCGGTCTGGGCGAGGTCGGCGACCGGGAGGTCGTCTGGATGAGCCACGGGGACAAGGTCACCGCCATCCCGCCGGGCTTCGAGGTGGTCGCCTCCTCCGAGGGCAGCCCGTTCGCCGTGATCGCCGACGAGGGCCGGCGCTTCTATGGCGTCCAGTTCCACCCGGAGGTGGCCCACACGCCGCGGGGCGCCCTGATCCTGCGCAACTTCACCCACCGCATCGCCGGCCTGTCCGGGGACTGGACCATGGCTTCCTTCCGCCAGGAGGCGGTGGCGCGCATCCGCGAGCAGGTGGGCGAGGGCAGGGTGATCTGCGGCCTATCCGGCGGGGTGGACTCCTCCGTCGCCGCCGTCCTGATCCACGAGGCCATCGGCGACCAGCTGACCTGCGTCTTCGTGGACACCGGGCTCCTGCGGCTCAACGAGGCCGAGCAGGTCGTGACCATGTTCCGCGACCACTACAATATTC
>JADCAS010000020.1 GCA_020401865.1 Phenylobacterium sp.
CAGGGTGGCGTCCAGCAGGGCGCCCTGCTTCAGGATCAGGCCCGACGCCTCAAGCTGACGGTCCAGCTCGCCGAACAGACGCTCCAGAAGCTGTGCGCTCACCAGCCGGTTGCGGAACCGGCAAAGGGTCGTGTGATCGGGAACCTCATCCTCAAGGCTCAGGCCCACGAAGCGGCCGAACGCCAGGCTGTCCCCCAGCCGGAACTCCAGCTCCGCATCCGAAAGCCCGTACCAGGCCTGCAGCAGAAGCGCCTTGAACAGCAGCAGCGGGCGATAGCCGGGGCGGCCGGGGCCCTCCTCACGAAGACCCGCCAACTGACGCTCAAGGCCAGACCAGTCCACAAGCGCCGAAACCCGGTCCAGGGCCCGAACCCCGCCCCGTCGGGCCGCCGCCAACTCCCCAAACCCAAGCTGACCCGTCGACTTCACTGACATCGCAATCCCTCCGCCGTCATCGACAGGGAATCACGATCCGGGGATTTCGCAATAGTCCCATCAGGGGGAGCTGTCGGCGAAGCCGACTGAGGGGGTCAACGGCCTCCGGCGGACGCGTTGACACAGGTTTCGTGCGAGACCACGTTCATTGCCGTAGGGTTATCGGCGTTAGGGGGTCAGGTCTGTCCTCTACCCGAAGACGCCCACCTTCGCCCTGGGCTGTGGCCTGGCGGGACGGGCAACGCTTTGAGGTTGCCGATGACTATGTGCCAAGGCTTGTCGAGTACCGTCGTGGGGTCGAAGGGGCGCAGTGATGACCGTTGAGGATGCAGGACGAAGTCGCCGGCGAGTTCTGGTCGGTATGGCGGCGGCCGTTGCGGTCTCCGGATGCGGGAGGCGGGCGATGAGCGACGAAGACGGCGTGGTGACAGTCATCACAGTCCCCGGCGAGATTGGCGTGACGCCCGACCTCCGGCGGGTCGCCTTGACCAAATGGGGCGCTGACTTCAGCGCGATCGGGGTCTGCAACCTGCAGGCTGGGAGCGTGGAGGTGCTGCGAGCGGGCAAGAAGGCCGCGCTGCGGATGCCGGCGCTTTCGCCGGACGGCGAGACCATCGCCTTCGTGGCCCAGCCGGTGGACCCAAGGCTGCAGGGGCTGTCTTCGCTCTATCTTGCGCCCGTCAGCGGCGGCGAAGTCCGCCGGATTGGCGCCCGCGCCACCTATACGGCGCCCAGCTTCTCTTCTGATGGTGAACGCATTCTTGTATTCGCCGGAGACGAGCCCTGGGGTTCAGTCCAGCCCGTGGAGATCAGCCTCAATTCAGGCGCTGAGAGAGTGATTTGGTCTGGCGCCTTTAATGGTGTCCACAAAGCCGCTTATGATCCTGGGGGTGGGGGATATTGGGTTGGTGGACTCGGGCCTGCAGCTTCCCTTGCAGAGGCGACTAGCTGGGCCTCTATTGATTACGACACCAAGCACGGATCACCGCGTGTCTTCCGCATCCTGCGGGAGGGTGAAGCGCCGCGGCCCTTTTCGGTGAACCCCGACGGGCCCGGGTTCTTGGTTGGCGTCACCCAGGACGAGGTGGTGATCGAAACCGCCGCTATGGGGGCGGGCTCTCGCGCCCTGCTCGTGAACCGCAAGGGTGAAGTCCGCCGGCTCTGGCTTTCGCCGCGCGGCGACGACCTTCCGAGTGGGTGGGTGGTTTCAGCTGACGCCAAGCGCATTGTTGCAGCAAGGCTGCTAGTGGATGCTATGGGTCAGTCCCTCGGCAAGTATGAACTGACCGTCTTCGAGACCGGACCGGATGAGAACGGACGGGTCCTCTCCAGGGTCCTCTCCTCCGATCTTCGCGCCACATTCCATGACTTGAATCTGTCCTAGCCCGGGCAGCCAAGGGGCGGTCCTGCAAGTCCGCAGACCCCCTCCGGCCCGCTGCGCGGGCCACCTCCCCCTCAAGAGGGGGAGGAATTTCAATGCTTTAATTGCTCCCCCGAGGGGGAGCTGTCGGCAAAGCCGACTGAGGGGGCCAAGGGCTTCAGGACAGAGTCTTGGCCAGGACGAGGTCGTCGTAGGTTCGGGAGCCCACCTGGAAGGTCCGCACGCCGGCCTGGGTGAAGCCCTGGCGGGCGTAGAAGCCGAGGGCCTTGGCGTTCTTCGTGTAGACGCCGAGGAGCAGGCGGTCGAAGCCATCTGCCCGAGCGGCCGCCTCCGCCGCCGCCATCAGCCGGGCGCCGTCGCCCCCGCCCTGGAAGCGGTGCAGCAGGTAGATGCGCTTCAGCTCGACATCGCCCGGCCGTGTCGGCAGGGGCAGGTCCGGCGGGCAGGAAAGGGAAAAGCCCACGGGGGCGCGGGTGTCCGCGATCTCCGCCAGCCAGGCCCGCCAGCCGGGCGTCGAGAGCCAGTCGCGGTAGAGCTCAGGCCGGTTCTGGACCTCGCAGTGGACAAGGATGTCCGCCGCCGGCAGGACATCGGCGTAGGACTCCAGGAAGGTCGCCCGGCTGACCAGGGCCAGGGCCTCGGCGTCCCGCGGGGTGCAGGGGCGGATCGTGATCGACATGGACGCCTCCCGGGAGGTCTCTGCACGGCGCCGTCTATGGGCAAGCGCGGCGCCGTGCGCTAGGCATGAGAAAACCCCAGGGGTCAAGCGGGAAGGAGACGGACATGGCGGGACGGGTTCAGGGCAAGGTGGCGCTCATCACCGGCGGGGCCAGCGGCATCGGCCTGGGCTGCGCCGAGCGGCTGGCGCAGGAAGGCGCGATCATTGTCATCACCGACATCCAGGACGACAAGGGCCGCAAGGCCGCCGAGGCCCTGCGCGCGACCGGCGCCAAGGCCGACTACCTGCACCACGACGTGACGAGCGAGGAGGCCTGGATCGAGGTCGTCGGCCAGGTGAAGGCCCTGCATGGCCGCCTGGACATCCTGGTCAACAACGCCGGCATCGGGCTGTCCGGCCTGGTGACCGAGTTCTCTCTGGCCGACTTCAAGCGCCAGATGGCCATCAACGTGGACGGCGTCTTCCTGGGCATGAAGCATTCCCTGCCCCTGATGCGCGAGCACCAGTCGGGCTCGATCATCAACATCTCCTCGGTGGCCGGGCTGAAAGGCTCGCCGAACATGAGCGGCTACTGCGCCACCAAGGGCGCCGTGCGGCTGATGACCAAGTCGGTGGCCATGGAATGCGCCAACGCCAGGGACGGGATCCGGGTCAACTCCATGCATCCGGGCATCATCGAGACCCCGATCTGGGACACCATCATCGGCACCGGCGAGCCCGGCGACAACGCCCGGCCGCAGCGGGACCTGGCCCTGGACGCCCTGACCGAAACCGCCGTGCCCCTGGGCGTGAAGGGCCTTCCCCTCGACATCGCCAATGGCGTGCTCTGGCTGGCCTCGGACGAGAGCCGTTACGTCACCGGCGCCGAGATGGTCATCGACGGCGGGCTGACCGTCCGATGAGCGCCGCAGCCCCGATCCTGCACGTCATCTTCGGCCCCTCGGGCGCGGGAAAGTCGACCTACGCCGGCGCCCTCGCCCGGCAGGAGCGGGCCGTGGCCTTCTCCATCGACGACTGGATGGCCCGGCTCTTCGCCCAGGACATTCCCCAGCAGCCGGACTTCCACTGGCTGATGGAACGCATCGAGCGCTGCGAGGCCCAGATCTGGTCGACGGCGGCGGCGGTCATGGCGGCGGGGACCCCGGTGGTCCTTGACCTCGGCCTCCTGCGACGATCCGACCGGGCGCGGGTGACGGAGATCGCCCGGCTTTGCGAGCTGCCGGCCCGGTTCCACTACCTGACGGCGCCGAAGGAGGTCCGGCGGGGCCGGGTATTGTCGCGCAACCAGATCCAGGGCGAGGGATTCTCCTTTGTCGTCACCCCGGAAATGTTCGACTTCGCCGAGGGTGTCTTCGAGGCGCCGGATGCCGAGGAGCTGGCCGGCTGCCAGGTCGTCGAGAGCGCCTGAACCCCGTCGCCGCCATGCTCTCGCCATGGTCGGCGGCCAGCCTTGACCTGCAGGCGTTCCAGCCTGCCTGACGGACCTGACGGATGTTGATCGGCCTCCTGGCCTCCGCAACGGTGAGCCTGCCCCCGCTTCCGGGCCTGCCCGGGGCTGTGGCCCTGCCGCCCCTGCCCCCCATCGAACGGACGCCCCAGGTGGTCTTCGTCGACCGCAACGGCGCGCGCATCGGCGTGCGTGGCGGTCGCTATGGGCCGGCCGTCGACATCCGGAGCCTTCCCGCCCATGTTCCCGCCGCCTTCGTGGCGATCGAGGACCGCCGCTTCTACAGCCATCCCGGTTTCGACGCGGCGGGCATCGCCCGCGCCGCCGCCGCCAACCTGGCCGAGGGGGGCGTCGCCCAGGGCGGGTCCACCATCACCCAGCAGGTCGCCCGTCTTCTCTTCCTCAACCAGGACAAGACCCTGGAGCGGAAGGCCCGGGAGGTCGCCCTCGCCGTCCAGCTGGAACAGGCCTTCACCAAGCCGCAGATCCTTGGCCTCTACCTGTCGCGCATCAACTTCGGGAAGGGCGCCTGGGGCCTGGAGGCGGCGGCCTGGCGCTATTTCAACAAGCCGGCCTCGCGCCTGACCGTCCGGGAGGCCGCCATGCTGGCCTCCATTCCCAAGTCGCCCACCGGCTACAACCCCGTGGACCAGCCGGCGCGCAATGCCGAGCGGACGAAGCTGGTCCTCGACGCCATGGTCGAGACCGGCGCCCTCTCGGCCAAGGCCCGGACCGCGGCGCTCAAGGAGAGCCCCCGGGTCTGGACCCGGGCGCCGGAGGCCTCGGCCCAGTACTTTGTGGACTGGATGGACGCCCAGGCCCGCCGCCGGGCCGGGCCGGTCCGCCAGGACCTCGTGGTCGAGACCACCCTGGATCTGCCCCTGGAGCGCTCTGCGGAGGAAGCGCTCCGGAGCGGGGTCGGCAGGGGGGCGGCGCAGGGGGTGCAGCAGGGCGCCGTGGTGGTCCTGGACGGGTCCGGCGCCGTACGGGCCCTGGTGGGGGGAACGGACCACCTGACGGCCCCCTACAACCGCGCCACCGACGCCCGCCGCCAGCCGGGATCAGCCTTCAAGCCCTTCGTCTGGCTGACCGCCCTCGAGGCCGGCCGGACCCCGGAGACCCCGGTGGTGGACGAACCCGTCGAGATCGGCGGCTGGTCGCCGGCCAACTACGAGCCCGGCTTCCAGGGGCCCATGAGTCTGGAGACCGCCCTCGCCCGCTCGATCAACACGGTCGCCGTCCGGCTGGCGGATGAGGTCGGGCGCGACACGGTCGCCGCCACGGCCCGCCGCCTCGGCGTCTCCACCCCCATCCCCACCACGCCGGCCATGGCCCTGGGAACGGGCGTCGTGACGCCCATGGACCTGGCGGAGTCCTACGGCGCCTTCGCCGCCGGGGGCCGGCAGGTCGAGGCCTGGGGCGTCTCGCGGATCCGCACGGCGGGGGGGCGGGTGGTGTGGAGCCGTCCGGCGCCGGCGCCCCCGAAACAGATTGTGGCCAACCCGGCCCTGACCGACCTCAACCGCATGATGCGGCAGGTCGTAGCGTCCGGCACCGGAACCCGGGCGGCCCTTCCCGGCCGGGATGTGGCCGGCAAGACGGGCACCACCTCTGATTACCAGGACGCCTGGTTCGCCGGCTACACAGGCGGGATCGTCGCCGTGGTCTGGATGGGACGGGACGACAACCGGCCCATGAAGGGTGTGACGGGGGGCTCCCTGCCGGCGGAGGTCTGGCGAAGCGTCATGTCCGCCGCCGTGAAGCGCCTGCCTTCCGGGCCCATCCCGGCCGGACCGCCGCCACCCGTCCCCGTCGCCGGGGACGTTCCGCCGCAAGACGGCGCTCCGCCAGGTCCCGCCCCGGCTCAGACACCCTCCGCACCGGTTGTCCCCGCGCCGCCGCCGGAGGGGGCGCAAACAGCGGAACCACAATAAAGTTCAGGTCTTGCTGCATTGCACACTTGAGTTTCGGGCGCTCGGGACCTATCCTTTTCGCCCCACGGACGCGTGCGCCCGCGGTGTAGTTTACGTCCTCAGCGCAGACCCGAGACCACCCGGTTATGGAAAAAGTCCCGATGACCGCCGAGGGCTATCACGCCCTCGACGAAGACCTGAAGCGTCTCAAGACGATCGAGCGACCCTCCGTGATCGCCGCCATCGCCGAAGCGCGCGCGCACGGCGATCTGTCCGAGAACGCCGAGTACCATGCCGCCAAAGAACGGCAGGGCTGGATCGAGGGGCAGATCGCGGACATCGAGGACCGCATGGCGCGCGCCCAGGTGATCGACGTCTCCAAGCTGTCGGGCAGCCAGGTCAAGTTCGGCGCCACCGTCTCTGTCGTGGACGAGGATACCGAGGACAAGGCCCGCTACCAGATCGTCGGCGAGCATGAGGCGGACGTGAAGTCCGGCAAGATCTCCATAACCTCGCCCATCGCCCGGGCCATGATCGGCAAGGAGACCGGGGACGTCGTCGAGGTCAATACGCCCGGCGGCGTGAAGGCCTACGAGATCGTCAAGGTGGAGTGGATCTAGGGCCCGCCGGCTCTTGGCCAACCCCCTCTCCATCTGGGCCGTGTCCGATGACAAGGCCGGAAACGCCGGTCCGGCCCTCGGGCTGGCGGAGGCCGTCGCCCGGTTGACGCCTGCGCAGGTCAGCGTCCGCACCGTCCGTTGGAAGGGCCGCATTGGTCGCCTGCCCTGGTTTCTCAATCCCTTCCCCCTGACCGTCCTCGCCGGTGGAACAGGTATCGGTCCGCCCTGGCCGGACGTCTGGATCGCTGCGGGCCGCGCCACCCTGCCCCTCTCCCTCCGTCTCCGGCGCTGGTCGGGCGGGCGCACCCTGGTGGTGCAGATCCAGAATCCCCGCGCGCCGCGCGCCGCCTTCGACCTGATCGTCGCGCCCCGCCACGACGAGATCGCCGGCCCGAACGTCCTGTCCATCACCGGCTCGCCGCACCGCATCACCCCTGAGCGCCTTGCGGAGGCCAACGCCCGGTACGCCAGCCTGACCGATCCCCTGCCCCGCCCCCGCGCCGCCCTGCTCGTGGGCGGGCGGTCCAAGGCCCACGACCTCTCAGACGCCCGGGCCCGGACCCTGGCCGCGGACCTTCGCCGAGCCGTACTGGAGTCCGGCGGATCGCTGATGACGACCTTCTCCCGACGGACCCCAGACTCCGCCCGGCGCATCCTGACCGAGGCCCTGGCCGACCTGCCGGGGTTCATCTGGGACGGTGAGGGCGAGAACCCCTACTTCGCCATGCTGGCCGCCGCCGACGTCGTGCTCGTCACCGAGGACAGCGCCAACATGACCACCGAAGCCGCTGCGACGGGGCGGCCGGTGCTGATCCTGCCCATGGACGGGGGCTCGGCGAAGTTTGCGCGCCTGAAGGCGGACCTCATCACCCGGGGCGTCGCGCGCGCCTTCGAGGGCCGGCTCGACCTCTTCACCGCGGCGCCGCTGGATGAGACCCGCCGGGCCGCCCGGGCGGTTGTGGACCTGCTGAAGGACCGGCCCACATGATCGCGCCCTTTCCGAAGTCGCGAATTCGCGCTCCCCTGTCCGCAAGATGATTCCCGAGACCCCGCGCGTGCTGTTCATCGCCGACGCCGGACCCGAGGTCGGCGGCGGACACCTCATGCGCAGCCTGACCCTGGCCGAGGCCCTCAGCGTGCGCGGCGCGGCCTGCGCCTTCCTGGCTTCACCGCAGAGTGCACCCCTGCTGGACACCTTCGCCCCCGCCATGTCGCGGATCGAAGCGGCGGGCGCGGACCGCAACGCCCTCGCCGCCGCCCTCGCCGGTCAGGGCTTCGACGCCCTGGTCTTCGATCATTACGGACTGGCCCGTCCTGACCATGACGCCCTGGCGGGCGGGCGCGCCAGTCTGGTCATCGACGACCTGGCGAACCGGCCCCTCGGCGGGGACGTGGTTCTGGATTCCGGCCCGAACCGGCGGCCTGTGGACTACACCTTGCTGACCGACGGCGACACGCGCCTCCTGCTGGGACCGGAGTTCGCTCCGGTGCGCAGCCGCTTCGCCGCCGTTCGCGCCTCCTCCCTCGCCCGCCGGAGCGGTCCCGTCCGCAGGGTCCTTGTGACCATGGGGTTGACGGATGTCGGCGGCGTGACCAGCCGCGTTGTCGACCGGCTGCGGCCGAGGCTGGGCGATGTGGTCATCGACATCGCCCTGGGCGGCCAGGCGCCGAGCCTGCGCCCCCTGACGCGCATGGCCAGCCATGACCGGCGACTGCGCCTGCATATCGACGCCACGGACATGGCCACCCTGCTGCACGACGCGGACTTTGTGATCTCGGCGGCGGGATCCACGGTCTGGGAAATCTGCACGCTCGGCCTGCCCGCCGCCGTCGTCGTAGTGGCTGACAACCAGCGCGCCGCCGCGGGGGCGCTGACCGAGAGGGGCGCCGCTCTGGTGTTGGACGCCACCGACGCCGCCTTCGAGGGCGCGCTGGACCGGGCGATCATGCGGCTTGTCACGGACGCGGCGCAGAGGGCCCACCTGTCGGAGGCGGCCGCCGGCATCTGCGATGGCCAGGGCGCAGGCCGGGCGGCGGAGGCCCTACTCCAGGCGATCGCCCAGAAGGCGCGGGCGCCCTGAGGCCCTGACCGCCGGCAAGGCGACCCGTTCCGGGCGTCTCCGTCTCCCTGATCATGACCTTAGAGTCGAGCCGCGCCGCCGGAGTCGCATACGGCCGGAATCTGCCCTAAAGGGACGAAATGTCTGACTCTACGCCCCGCTCCGTCCGCTGCCTGATCGTCGGCTCCGGTCCTGCCGGTTACACCGCCGCCGTCTACGCCGCCCGCGCCCTCCTGAAGCCGGTCCTGATCCAGGGCCTGCAGCCCGGCGGCCAGCTCACCATCACCACTGATGTCGAGAACTATCCGGGCTTCGCCGACGTCATCCAGGGACCCTGGCTGATGGAGCAGATGCAGGCCCAGGCCGAGCATGTCGGGACCGAGATCATCAACGACATCGTCGTCTCCGCAGACCTGTCGTCGCGGCCCTTCCGGCTGGTTTGCGACAGCGGCCAGGTCTGGCTGGCCGAGACCCTGATCATCGCCACCGGCGCGCAGGCCCGGTGGCTCGGCCTGGAGAGCGAGCAGCGGTTCCAGGGCTTCGGAGTCTCGGCCTGCGCGACCTGTGATGGCTTCTTCTACCGCGGCAAGGAGGTCATGGTGGTCGGCGGCGGCAACACCGCCGTGGAGGAAGCCCTCTTCCTGACCAGCTTCGCCTCGAAGGTCACCGTGGTGCATCGGCGCGACAGCTTCCGCGCGGAAGCCATCCTGCAGGAGCGCCTGTTCGCCAACCCCAAGGTCGAGGTGGTCTGGGATCACGAGGTGGAAGAGGTGCTGGGCCAGACCGACCCTCTGGGTGTGACCGGCGTGCGGCTGAAGTCGACCCGGACCGGCGAGACCCGGCAGCTGGCCTGCGACGGCGTCTTTATCGCCATCGGCCACGCCCCGGCCTCGGCCCTGTTCGCCGGTCAGCTGGAGATGGACGCCAGCGGCTATCTGAAGGTCCGCGCAGGGACGGCTGCAACCGCCATCCGAGGGGTGTTCGCGGCCGGCGACGTCACCGACGATGTCTACCGGCAGGCCGTCACCGCGGCGGGCATGGGTTGCATGGCGGCCCTGGAGGCTGTGCGCCTCCTTTCGGAAGAGGATCACGCCTCAAGCCGGGCGGCCGCCCAGTGACCAGCCTCATCGTCAACGGCGGCCGGGCCTTGCGGGGGAGGATCATCCCCTCGGCCAACAAGAACGCCGTCCTGCCGGTGCTCTGCGCCACCCTCCTGACCGACCAGCCCGTGACCCTGCACCGGGTGCCCGACATCACCGACGTCCGGAAGATTCTCGACTTCTTCCGCAACCTCGGCTCGACCGTGGACATGGACTTCGAGGCCGGGACCCTGCGGGTCCGCCACGGCGAGGGGCTGGACCCGAAGGCCGCCCACCTGCCGCTGGGCATGCGCTCGACCCTGATGCTGATCCCGCCCCTGCTGCACAGGTTCGGGGCGGCGACCATCGAGGAAGATGCGACGGGCTGCACCCTCGGCGCCCGGGAGATCGACCCGCACATCGAAGTCCTGCAGACGTTTGGCGCGACGGTGCGGCGCGAGCCCGACGCCCTGCATATCTCCGTGCCGGGGGGCTACAGGTCCGCCGACCACTGGCTGGACTACGCCTCGGTCACCACCACCGAGAACTTCATGCTCTGCGCGGCGACGGCATCCGGCCGGTCGAAGCTGACCAACGCCGCCTGCGAGCCCCACGTGCAGGAATTCTGCGCCTTCCTGGCCCTGATGGGCGCCCGCATCGAAGGGGTCGGCGGATCCCGAATTGTGGTCGAGGGTGTCGATCGCCTGTCCGGGGCCGAGTTCACCTTCGCCGACGACTTCCACGAGGTGGCGACCTTCCTGGCCATGGGGGCGATCACCGGCGGAGAGGTCTCGGTGCGCAATGGCTCGGTGGAGCAGTTCCCCCTGCTGGACCGGACCTTCGCCAAATTCGGCGTGGAGGTCACCCATGAGGGAGGCTGGTCCTCGGCGCGCGCCGCCCACGGCCTGAAGGTGCGCGAGCCCTTCACCTCGAACATCCTGACCAAGGTCGAGGCGGCCCCCTGGCCCTACGTGCCGGCGGATCTCCTGCCGATCTTCATCGCCCTGGGCGTCCGCGCCGAGGGCTCGGTGATGTTCTGGAACAAGGTCTACGAAGGGGCCCTGGGCTGGAGCTCGGAGATCGGCAAGTTCGGGGCCCACGCCGTTCTCTGCGACCCGCACCGGCTGATCACTTACGGCGGCAAGCCGCTCATGCCCGCCACGGTGGAGAGCCCCTACATCATCCGGGTCGCCATCGCCCTGTTCATGCTGGCCGCGAGCATCGAGGGGCGCTCCACCATCCTCAACGCCGCCCCGATCCAGAGGGCCCACCCGCGCTTCGTCGAGAACCTCAACGCCCTCGGCGCCGACGTGGAGTGGGTGGCCGGCGACTGACCCGCAAGGAGCCCTCATCATGGCCCTGGAGATCCGCTACGCCCGCGCCGGCGATCATCCCGCCATCGGGGACATTCTCGACGCCGCTTTCGGGGGGACCGCCGAACGCCGGATCGTCGAGCGGCTGCGCGCCGACGCCGAGTCCATGTTCGAGCTGATCGCCCTGCAGGCTGGCGAACCGGTCGGCTGCATCATGTTCAGCCGCCTGTGGGCCGACAGCATGCACCTGTACTCAGCCCTCGCGCCCCTGGCGGTCCGCCCGGATGTGCAGCGCACCGGGATCGGATCGGCGCTCACCCTGCGCGGCCTGGAGGCGGCCCGCCATTTCGACGCCGCCGCCGTGCTGGTGCTGGGGCATCCGGAGTACTATCCGAAGTTCGGCTTCTCAGCGGCCGCGACGGCGAAGGTCAGCGCCCCCTACTCGGGCAGCCCGGCCTTCATGGGGATCGCCCTGGTCGACGGCGCCCTGGATGAGCCGCTGATGGTGGCCTACCCGGACGCCTTCGCCGCCGGTCAGGGCTGAACGCCGGCGCCGGCCACCACGGGGGCTGGCTCCCCCTTCTCCAGGGCGGCGAGGGCGGCGTTGATCCGGCGGATCTCCTCCGGGGTGGGCCTCCGCCGTATGGGCGAGAGCTGGCCGGGGGCCGGAAGGCCTGCGGACCCAGCCGCATCCGGCTCTGAAATCGTGTAAGTGCGGGTCTCGCCAGCCAGGGCCAGGGTGACCGTGCGCGGCGGCGGCGGGGCCATAAAGGCCTCGAGTCCTGCCTGAGTGCGCGGATCGACACCGCCGAGGATGGCCGGGGTCAGGCTGGCCTCGCCGCCCGCATACCGGCCCGTGAAGGCGCCGGCCTCGCCGGAGGGTCCCGTCCACCGGTAGAAGATATGCGCTCCGATCTGGGCCAGCTTGACCAGGGTCGGGGCCCAGTAGGGGGCCACATAGTCGGCGTGGTAGTGGGTGGCCGAGCCGACCTCGCGCACCAAATGGCCCGACAGGGCGCGCCGGGCGACAGCGTCGGCGGCGCTCCAGAGAGCCGGTTCCGGCGGTCGGCCGAGGGAGCCGTCGCAGGTGAAGGTGAACTGGCAGCCGGTGGGCCTGGCCGATCCCTGATAGACCACGCCGCACACGGACTTGGGGTACCCCGGATGCCGCAGCCGGTTCAGCACCACCTGCGCCACCGCCGCCTGACCCACCTCGGGCTCCCGGGCGGCCTCATAGTAGACGGCCTGGGTCAGGCAGGTCAGGGCCCGCCGGGCATCTTCGCCCGCACCGGACAGCCTGAACGCCGGCATCTTCGCCAGGGGTTCGCGGGAGACCGGGCGCAGGGCGTTGATCCGTCGGGCGTCCTCAGCCTCAACAGCGGCGTCCGGCTCACCGAGTTCAAGGTTCGGCAGCCGGGCGAGGTCCAGGATCTCCCAACCCGGCGTCAGGCCCAGCCAGGCTTGGCCCTTCGCAGAGGCCGGTGGGTCGGCGAAGGCCCGCAGAGCGGGAGACAGGGAAGCGAAACGCGCCTCGAGCGACGGTTCGGAAAAGGCCCGCGCCACCGTCATTCCGGGACCGGCCAGGTCGGCCGATGACGCAGGCGGAGCCCCGCGCCCCGCGCCGGCGGCGCCGGGACCGAGCACGCCCACAAGGGCGATCAGCGCAAGGGTTCGGACCGGCCTCAGGGCGGGAGCCTCCGGTGTCAGCGGTGGCGCATTTAACACGGACGGGCCGCCGGATCACGCGCTGTTGTCCCCGGCCATTTCGCCGGCGCTTGCCAAGGCCGGTCCGCACCCTCATATTGTCCAAAGGATATGCTCTTAATGAGCATAATTAGGAGGAGGCGTCGGGCTCATCCGGCATTTTCTCCGCCCCTCTAATGCTCACTTTGAGCAAAAGGAGTGCGTCATGTCTCTTCCGGCCGCCGTCGCCGCCCACCTGCCTGCGTTCACCCCTGAAGTTCAGGCGGAGACCGCCGCCGTCTGGGAGAAGGTCCGCCGGCACGTGACGCCGATGGAATGGCGGGCCCAGGCCCCCCTCATCGCCGCCATTAACCGGCTGAAGCGGGAACGCCGGGCGGTGATCCTGGCCCACAACTACATGACCACCGACATCTTCCATGGGGTGGGCGACTATGTCGGCGACAGCCTGGGCCTGGCGCGCGAAGCCGCCCGGGCGGACGCCGACATCATCATCCAGGCCGGCGTGCACTTCATGGCCGAGACCTCCAAGATCCTGTCGCCGGACAAGCGGGTCCTGATCCCCGACCTGCGGGCCGGATGCAGCCTCGCCGCCTCGATTACCGCAGAGGATGTCCGCCTGATGCGCCAGCGCTATCCCGGACTGCCGGTGGTGACCTATGTGAACACCTCGGCGGAGGTGAAGGCCGAGACCGACATCTGCTGCACCAGCGCCAACGCCGTGCAGGTGGTCGAACAGGCGGCCCGCGAGTGGGGCGTGAACCGGGTCATCCTCATCCCTGACGAGTTCCTGGCCCGCAATGTCGCCCGCCAGACCAACGTGGGGATCATCGCCTGGCGCGGGCGGTGTGAGGTGCACGAGCAGTTTACCGCCGAGGATATCCGCGAAATCCGTCAGGCCCACCCGGGCGCGGAGATCCTGGCCCATCCCGAGTGCCCGGCGGAAGTGCTGGCCGAGGCCGACTTCGCCGGGTCGACGGCGGCCATGAACGACTATGTCCTGACCCGCAAGCCCCGCCAGGTGGTGCTGATCACCGAATGCTCCATGGCCGACAATGTGGCCGCGGATGCGGTCGAGACCGAGTTTGTCCGGCCCTGCAACCTCTGCCCCCATATGAAGCGCATCACACTGGAGAACATACTGGAGGCCCTGGTCGAAGACCGCCACGAGGTCACTGTGGACCCGTCGGTGGCCCGGCGGGCGCGAGACGCCGTCCAGAGGATGATCGACCTTCCGCCCCCCGCCGTCCCGGCCCGCTACGACCTGGTCCGCGCCCGCCATCACGTCGATGTCGAGCTGATCTGACGATGGACACCCAACACTTCGACGGCGTCCTGGTGATCGGCGGAGGCCTCGCTGGACTCTCGGCCGCCCTGGCCGCCGCGCCGCGCCGGGTGCGCCTTGTGTCGCCGGCCCCGCTGGGGGAGGCCTGCAGCTCGTCCTGGGCCCAGGGAGGCGTCGCTGCAGCCCTGTCGCCGGAGGACAGCCCCGCCTTGCACGCCGCCGACACCGTCGCCGCCGGGGCGGGCCTGGTCGATCCCGGCCGCGCCGCCCTTCTGGCCGCGGAGGGTCCCGGAGCGGTCCGGAGGCTCGCCAGCTTCGGGGCGCCTTTCGACCGGGACCGCCAAGGGGATTTTCTTCTTAGCCGAGAGGCGGCGCACGGCCGCGCCCGGGTGGCGCGGGTCGGGGGCGACCGGGCCGGGCAGGCCATCATGGCCGCGGTGATCGGGCGCGTCCGACGGTCAGCCCACGTCGAGGTCCTGGAGGGCTGGCGATTGAGCGGCCTGCTGCAGGATTCCCTCGGCGCGGTGTGCGGCGCCCTGATGGAGCGCAACGGCGTCCTGACCGCAATGCGGGCCACGGCCGTGATCCTGGCCACCGGAGGCGTCGGGGGACTCTACGCCGAGACCACGACCCCTTCGGCCCTGCTGGGCGAGGGCCTGGCCGCCGCCGCCCTGGCCGGGGCGACCCTCGCAGACCCGGAGTTCGTGCAGTTCCACCCGACGGCCCTGGATATCGGCCGTGACCCGGCGCCCCTGATCACGGAGGCCCTGCGCGGGGAAGGCGCCTGGCTGGTGAACGCCGCCGGCGAGCGGTTCATGACGAGCCAGCATCCTGACGGCGAACTCGCCCCCAGGGATGTCGTGGCCCGGGCCATCCATGCCGAGCGCGAGGCGGGACGGGGCGCCTTCCTGGACGCCCGCGCCGCCGTTGGCGCCCACTTCCCCAAAGCCTTTCCCACTGTCTTCGAGGCGTGCCGCAGTGCGGGCCTGGATCCGCGGGTCGCGCCGGTTCCGGTGGCGCCCGCCTGCCACTACCACATGGGGGGACTCCTCACGGACGCCGACGGGGCGACGACGCTTGCCGGGCTCTACGCTGCTGGGGAATGCGCTTCCAGCGGGGTTCATGGCGCCAATCGTCTGGCGTCCAACTCGCTGCTGGAAGCCGCCGTGTTCGGCGCCCGGGCCGGACGCGCCGCCTCCCGCCGCCTGGGCGCTCCGCGGCCGCTGGCACAGACCCGGAAACTCTCGCGCCTCCCGGAGGAAGACCTCCAGGCCCTTCGAAAGGCCATGAGCCGGGAGGCGGGCGTGATCCGTGAGGCTGCGGGCCTGGTGCGGCTCCTCTCCCGGCTCGACCTCCTCGGCGCACGCTTCCCCGACGCAGGCCCCCTGATCGCAGCCCGCCTGATCGCCGAATGCGCCCTCGAGCGGCGGGAGAGCCGGGGTGCGCACTTCCGCGCCGATCACCCCGAAGCCGCCGCGGAGGCTCGCCGCACCCTCGTCCGCCTGGAGGCCGGATCCCTGTCCCGGAAGGCCGCGTGATCCCGCAGATCCCGGACCTCCTGGTCGAACCCATCGTCCGCATGGCCCTGGCGGAGGATCTCGGCCGCGCGGGGGACCTGACCAGCCAGGCCTGCGTCCCTGAGGACGCGCGGCTGTCGGTGGCCTGGACAGCCCGCCGGCCGGGGGTCCTGTCCGGCCTGTCCTGCGCCCGCCTTGCCCTTCACGCCCTGGCGCCGGAGGCGCGCTTCGACGTCCTCGTCCCGGACGGCGACCCGATCGCGCCCGGCCAGGTTCTGGCCCGCGCGGAGGCGCCGGCGCGGGCGGTCCTGTCCGCCGAGCGCACCGGCCTCAATCTCGCGAGCCGCCTGTCGGGGATCGCCACCCTGACCCGGGTCTATGTGGACGCGGTGGCGGGAACCAGCGCACGCATTACCGACACCCGAAAGACCACCCCAGGGCTCCGGATCCTGGAGAAGTACGCCGTCCGATGCGGCGGCGGGGTGAACCACCGGTTCGGACTGGATGACGCCATCCTGATCAAGGACAACCATGTCGCCGCTTGTGGGGGCGTGCGGCCGGCCCTGGAGCGGGCTCGGGCAGCGGCAGGACACCTGGTGAAGGTGGAGCTTGAGGTCGACAGCCTGGCCCAGCTCGCCGAGGCCCTGCCCCTCGCGCCGGACGTGATCATGCTGGACAACTTCAGCCTCGCCGACCTGCGCGAAGCCGTCGCCATGGCAGCCGGCCGGGTCATCCTGGAAGCCTCGGGCGGCGTGGACCTCACCACTGTCCGGGCGATCGCCGAGACCGGGGTCCAGGTCATCAGCGTCGGCGCCCTGACCCACTCCGCACCCAGCCTGGACATCGGGCTCGACGCCGTCTGAACGACAGCGCCAGGCCCGGATCAGGCGGCGGGCGCTCCGGAGCCCGCCTCGGTCCCCTGGGCCAAGGCCGGAGCGGGTGGCGGGGGCGCTTCCACCACCTCGACGGGATCGCTGGGCGGGCCGGACACCAGTCGCGCTTCAGAAACCCTGAGGTCCGTTCCGACCGGGGCATCGGACGCCTCGGCGAGGGTAACCTCACCGGAGGCACGATCCTTTCGGTAGAAGATGTGAAGACCGACCTGGGCCACCTCGCGCAGGTCCTGGCTCCAGTTCGGGGAGACGTGCACGGTATGGAAGTGAGTGGCGTCGCCGACGGCGGTCATGACCGCGCCGGCAAGCGCGCGCGTGGCGATGCGCCGGGCCTGCGACCACGCCTGTCTCTCCCGGGTCCGGTTCATCGAGCCGTCGCAGGTGAAGGAGAACTGGCAGCCCGTTCCGCGGGCCGAGCCCTGGAAGACCACGCCGCACACGGACTTGGGGAAGCCCGCCTTGCGGACCCGGTTGAGCACCACCTGGGCGACCGCGGCCTGGCCGGCGGGGCTTTCGCCCCGGGCCTCAAAGTAGATGGCCTGGGTCAGGCAGTGGAGGTCCCGGGAAGCGGAACGAGCGCCGTCCGGGCTCGCGACGGTCTCCACCACCGGAGACGGGCGAAGCTCAGCGTCGGCGCCAATGCTGGATGCGGCGAGGGTGACCTCGGCCGGCAGGGTCACGGAACCCGCGCGCAGGCCGCCGAGATAGGCGCTCACGAGTGCGGCGACGAGGCCGGCGCCCAAGAGAAAGAAGGTCACGACTCCACGCCATGGGGCGCGCGCCTGAGGAAGATCTGACAAGGAAAGGGTCCCGTGCGGCGAGGGCGGATCGCCCCCAGACAGCTGTGTCGATCGGGACCCCTGCACATGCTGGCGGCCGGATCGACCTGCCCGTCTCCTACACGCCGGAGCTCGGACAATGGCGAATGTGGGTCGGGTATGCCCCCTGGTAAACAGATTCGCAAGCCCCTATTGCAGTGCAGCATTATGGCCGCGCCTTGACTCGGAGAGCGGCCCCTGTTGTCCGGGGCGTCAGAGGAGACTTCCCATGCGCCTGATCATCACTCTCCTGGCCACGATCCTTCTTGGCCTTGCGGCGCCTGAGGCCCGGTCGGCCGAGGTCCCGGTCGGGCCCGACAGGGTGATGGGTCGAGCGGGTGCCCCCGTCCTCGTGGAGGAGTTCGCCTCCCTGACCTGTTCCAGCTGTGGCCGGTTCGCCAACGACATCTTCCCGGCCTTCAAGGCTCGCTACATTGACACCGGCAAGGTTCGTTTCGTCGTGAGGCCAGTGCTCACACCACCGCAGAACGTCGCGGCCGCTGGCTTCATGCTCGCCCGGTGCGCCGGCCCCGCCGGTTATTACAACGTGATCAAGGGGATCTTCCGACGGCAGGAAGAGATGTTCCGGAGCGGCGATGCGCGCGCCGCCCTGCTGGCGGCGGCGGCGGAGGGCGGAATCTCCGGCGCCGCCGTCAACGCCTGCCTGGCGGACCCCGCCGGACAGGCCGCCCTTGACGCCGACCTGGCGGCGGCGGTCTCCCGGGGTGTAGAGAGCACGCCGACCTTCTTCTTCAACGGCGTGAAAGTGAAGACGGGCGAGATGACCCTCCAGGAGATTGACGCCGCCTACACGGCGGCCCTGAAGGCGCGCCGGAAGCCCTGACTTTCCGCGCGGGCGCACTGGCGCCATCCACTGGGGCCGCCTAATCTCTCCCCATGCCTTCCAGCCCCCCGCCCGGAGTCGCCGACGCCTCGGCGGTGTTCGCCTTCGACGCCGCCGCCGCGGACATGTCCTGGCGACCCCACCGGCCTGACCGGCCGGAGAAGTCCGAGGGCGGGCGGCGCTTCCGTCTCGTCTCCGACTACGCGCCGGCGGGGGATCAGCCGACCGCCATCGCCGAACTTGTCGCAGGCCTTCAGGCGCGGGAACACGACCAGGTGTTGCTGGGCGTCACCGGCTCGGGGAAGACCTTCACCATGGCCAAGGTGATCGAGGAGACCCAGCGACCGGCCCTGATCCTGGCGCCCAACAAGACCCTGGCCGCCCAGCTCTACAGCGAATTCAAGAGCTTCTTTCCCGACAACGCCGTGGAGTTCTTCGTCTCCTACTACGACTACTACCAGCCCGAGGCCTACGTGCCGCGGACCGACACCTACATCGAGAAGGACTCCTCGATTAACGAGCAGATCGACCGGATGCGGCACTCCGCCACCCGGGCGATCCTGGAGCGGGACGACGTCATCGTCGTCGCCTCGGTCTCCTGCATCTACGGCATCGGCTCGGTGGAGACCTACACGGCCATGACCTTCAGCCTGAAGGTGGGGGACCGGATCGACGAGAAGAAGCTGATGGCCGACCTCGTGGCTCAGCAGTACCGGCGCAATGACCAGGCCTTCGAGCGCGGAACCTTCCGCCGACGCGGCGACACCCTGGAGATCTTTCCCGCCCACTACGAGGACCGGGCCTGGCGGATCAGCCTGTTCGGCGACGAGATCGAGGCCATCACCGAGTTCGATCCCCTGACCGGCAAGCGCACCGCCGACCTGCCGGCGGTGAAGATCTACGCCAACAGCCACTACGTGACCCCCCGGCCGACCCTGAACCAGGCCATGAACCAGATCCGCGCGGAACTGAAGGAGCGCCTCGACTGGCTGGTGGCCAACGGCAAGCTCCTGGAGGCCCAGAGGCTGGAGCAGAGGACCACATTCGACCTGGAGATGATCCAGGCCACCGGCTCCTGCGCCGGGATCGAGAACTATTCCCGCTACCTGACCGGCCGTCGGCCGGGCGAGCCGCCGCCGACCTTCTTCGAGTATATTCCGGACAACGCCCTCCTCTTCGTCGATGAGAGCCACCAGACCATCCCGCAGATCGGGGCCATGTTCCGGGGCGACTTCCGGCGCAAGTTCACCCTGGCCGAGTACGGCTTCCGCCTGCCCTCCTGCATGGACAACCGCCCCCTCAAGTTCGAGGAATGGGACGCCATGCGGCCGGCGACGGTCAGCGTCTCGGCGACGCCGGGCCCCTGGGAGATGGAGAAGACCGGCGGGGTCTTCGCCGAGCAGGTGATCCGCCCGACCGGCCTGATCGATCCGCCGGTGGAGATCCGGCCCGTCGCCAGGGACGGCTTCTCGCAGGTGGATGACGTCATAGACCAGGTCCGCCAGACCACGGCGAAGGGGTATCGCACCCTGGTCACCGTCCTGACCAAGAAGATGGCCGAGGACCTGACCGAATACATGCACGAACAGGGCCTGCGCGTCCGCTACATGCACTCTGACGTCGACACCCTGGAGCGCATCGAGATCATCCGCGACCTGCGTCTGGGCGCCTTCGACGTCCTGGTGGGAATCAACCTCCTGCGGGAGGGCCTGGACATCCCCGAGTGCGGCCTCGTGGCCATCCTGGACGCGGACAAGGAGGGCTTCCTGCGTTCCGAGACCAGCCTGATCCAGACCATCGGCCGGGCGGCGCGGAACGTGGACGGCCGGGTCATCCTCTACGCCGACCAGGTGACCGGCTCCATGGAGCGGGCCATGGCCGAGACCCGCCGGCGCCGCGAGAAGCAGACCGCCTGGAACGAGGCCCATGGCGTGACGCCGGAGAGCGTGCGCAGCCAGATCAAGGAAATCCTCGCCAGCCCCTACGAGAAGGACCGCGTCACCGTGCCCGCCGGGGTGGCGGAGGACGGCGCCCAGCCCTTCCTCGGTGACAACTTCAAGGCGACGCTCAAGGACCTTGAGGCCCGGATGCGCCAGGCCGCCGCCGACCTGGAGTTCGAGACCGCCGCCCGCCTGCGTGACGAAATCAAGCGGCTCAAGCTGCTGGACCTGGAATTCGCGGCGGACGCCCTCAGCGGGTCGGACGGGGGCGAGGGCGGCGAAGGCGCCCGGAAGGCGGCCAGGCAGGTGCGCGCCGAAAGCCGGGCGGAGGCGGCCGCCGCCTGGCGCCGACCGAAGCGCCGCTGAGGCCGAGCCTCAGTCCAGGAGGGTCCGGTAGGTCTCGCTGCGGCGCAACCAGGCCGCAGCGTAACCGCACACCGGGGTGATCTTCAGGCCGCGAGATTGGATCTCCGCTGAAAGCGCCTCCATCAGCCGGCCCGAGGCGCCGGTCCCGCGCAGGGGCGGCGGGCTCTCCACGTGGTCGATGATGATGCGGTCGCCGGCGCGGCGGTAGTCGGCGAAGGAGGTCAGGCCCTGCTCGACCATCTCGAACCGGGCCCCGGTGTCTTTGAGAGCGCTGGTCATGGGGTGAAGACTAGAGCAGTTCTTCGCCCGGCGCATCCAGTCCCCTTCGGACCTGCCGGCGAAGCCGGCTGAGGGGATCAACGGCGGCTCAGCTGACCCCCTCCGACGCGCTTCGCGCGCCACCTCCCCCTGGGGGGAGGAATTAGAACGCAATTGCTCCCCCGAGGGGGAGCTGTCAGCGAAGCTGACTGAGGGGGTCAACGGCGGCTCAGCCGAACCTTTCGAAGCTGAACCTGCGGCTCAGAGCAGCTCCACCGCCATCGCAGTCGCCTCGCCGCCGCCGATGCAGAGGCTGGCGAGGCCCCGCCGCCCGCCTCGCGCCTGGAGGGCTGCGACCAGGGTGGCGAGGATCCGGGCGCCCGAGGCGCCGATGGGGTGACCGAGGGCGCAGGCGCCGCCGTTCACGTTCAGCTTCTCGTCCGGGATGTCCAACTCGCGCGCCGCCAGCATGGCGACCACGGCGAACGCCTCGTTGACCTCGAACAAGTCCACCTGCACAGCCGTCCAGCCGGCCCGGTCCAGGGCCCTGCGCATGGCCGGCCCGGGCGCGGTGGCGAACTTATCCGGCGCCTGGGCATGGGCGGCGTGGGCGACGATGCGGGCGACCGGGTTCAGGCCCAGCCGCTCCGCCACCGAGGCGCGGGTCAGGACCAGGGCCGCAGCGCCGTCGGAGATCGAGCTGGCGTTCGCCGCCGTGATGGCGCCGTCCCTCGCGAAGGCCGGCTTCAGGGTCGGGATGCGGGCGGGATCGGCCCGGCCGGGCTGCTCGTCCCGGTCGATCCGCTCGGTTCCCTTCCGGCCGGTGACGTCGACGGCGACTATCTCGCGGTCGAAGGCGCCCGAGGCCTGGGCGGTAAGGGCGCGTTCAAGGGAGCGGATGGCGTAGGCGTCCATAGCCTCGCGGCCGACCTGGTGGGCCCGGGCGGTCTCCTCGGCGAAGGACCCCATCAGCCGGCCTGGCTCGTAGGCGTCCTCCAGACCATCCAGGTACATGGAGTCCGAGACGACATCATGGCCGATGCGGGCTCCGCCCCGATGTTTGGCCAGCAGGTAGGGTGCGTTGGTCATGCTCTCCATGCCGCCGGCGACGATGACGTCGGCGCTGCCCGCCGCCAGGGCGTCATGGGCCAGGATGGCCGCCTGCATCCCCGAACCGCACATCTTGTTCACGGTCGTCGCCTGGCAGGACTCCGAGAGGCCGGCGCCCAGGGCGGCCTGGCGGGCCGGCGCCTGGCCAAGGCCGCCGGGCAGGACGCAGCCCATGTAAATCTGCTCCACGGCGCCCGGGTCGACGCCAGCCCGCGCCACGGCGGCGCGGACGGCGGCGGCGCCCAGGTCGGTTGCCCTGGCGCCGGACAGGACGCCCTGGAAGCCGCCCATGGGCGTGCGGGCGAGGGCGGCGATGACAACGGGATCGGAGGTCTGGGTCATGGCTTCATCCTACAACTCCTGGCGGACGCCGGAAACGGTGCGATTTGGGTTCCGGGACCGGGCGCCGCATACTGCACGGGCGCAGCCGGAGAAGAGCCATGGGCCTTGGTGAGTTCCTGATCACCCTTCTGGCGGGGGTCGGCCAGCTGGTCGGCATCCGGGCCGGGACCGAGCAGCCGCCCTATGAGGTGGTGGGCCGGGTGGGTGAGGCTGAGATCCGCCGCTACGCACCCCAGATCGCGGCCGAGGCCATTGTCGAGGGGCCGGTAGAGGCGGCCCGGAATGAAGGCTTCCGGCGCGTGGCCGGGTACATCTTCGGCGACAACACCACGAAGGCGACTGTGGCCATGACCGCGCCCGTGGTTCAGGGCCGCGAGACCTCCGGCGGCTCGCAATCCATCGCCATGACGGCGCCGGTTGTACAAGCCCGGAGCGGACGTAGTGAATCCATCTCCATGACCTCCCCCGTGGTGCAGCAGCCGGCCGGGGGCGAGTCCTGGTCGATCCAGTTCATCATGCCGTCCAAGTACACCATGGCGACCCTGCCCCGGCCCAATGACCCCAGAGTGCGCCTGGTCGAGATCCCGGCGCAGACCTTCGCCGTGGTGAGGTTTTCCGGACTTGGTCGGCAGGAGGCGGTGGCGCGACACGAGAAGGTCCTGGACGCCGCCCTGTCCGGATCGGCCTGGCGCGCCTCCGGAGACGCCGTGACCTGGTACTACGACCCGCCCTGGACCCTGCCCTTCATGCGCCGGAACGAGGTGGCCCGCCCGGTTGAGCCGGTGACTTCAGCGCCTGCGCAATGAAGCCGCCGCCGAGGACCCTGTCCGGGTCCTCCGGGGCGTAGAGGACGCAGGCCTGCCCGGGGGAGACCCCGTACTCGGGGGCTTCGAAGATCACCCTTGGCTCGCCCGCTTCCATCCCGAGCCTCGCCGCCACCGGCTCGGCCGTGGAACGCACCCTGGCCAGGACGGGACGCCCCGCGGCGGACGCGGCCTCCAGCCCCGCCTCGTCGCCGAGCCAGTTGCTCTCCTTCAATGAGACCGCCCGGGTCGCCAGGGCCTCCCGCGGACCGACAAGGACGCGACGGGCCTCCGCGTCGATGCCGACGACGTAGAGCGGATCGCCCACGGC
This sequence comes from Phenylobacterium sp., assembly GCA_020401865.1. Classification (GTDB taxonomy): domain Bacteria; phylum Pseudomonadota; class Alphaproteobacteria; order Caulobacterales; family Caulobacteraceae; genus Phenylobacterium. The sequence goes on from JADCAS010000020.1 coordinate 23,136, forward strand.
GACGCTGAGGCCGCGCCTCTGGCCGATGGTGTAGCGGGTCACGCCCTCGTGGCGGCCTAGGACCCGGCCGTCCAGGTGGACGATGTCGCCCGGCTCCGCGCCCTGGGGTCGCAGGCGGTCGATTACTGTGGTGTACCGGCCCTCCGGCACGAAGCAGATGTCCTGGCTATCAGGCTTGTCGGCGACGGCCAGGCCGAGAGCCGAGGCCAGGGCGCGCACCTCGGCCTTGGGCAGGTCGCCCAGGGGGAACCGCAGATAGTCCAACTGATCGCGGGTGGTGGCGAACAGGAAGTAGGACTGGTCGCGGGCGGGGTCGACGGCGCGCCTCAGTTGAGGACCAGCCGGCCCCTGTCCTCGGCGCACGTAATGGCCCGTGGCCATCGCGGCCGCGCCCAGGTCCCGCGCCGTCTCCACCAGGTCGCGGAACTTCACGGTCTGGTTGCAACGGATGCAAGGGACGGGGGTCTCGCCGCGCAGGTAGGCGTCGGCGAAGTCGTCGATGACCTGTTGCCGAAACCGGCTCTCGTAGTCGAGGACATAGTGAGGGATACCCAGGGCCTCCGCGGCGGTACGGGCATCTTGGATGTCCTGGCCGGCGCAGCAGGCGCCCTTCCGCTGGATGGCGGCGCCATGGTCGTAGAGCTGGAGGGTCACGCCGACCACATCGTATCCCGCCCGGGCCAGAAGGGCGGCGGTCACGGTGGAATCCACGCCCCCCGACATGGCGGCAAGCACGCGCGCCCCGGGGGGCAGGCCCACGGCCCGGCGGGTTTCGGTGATCAGGGGCTCGGTGAGGGCGGCCACGGTCATGGGGCCTATCTAGTCCCGGTCCGCGGCTTTTGCGAGCCGGGCCTACCGGAGGAAGTTCAGGAGGGAAGAGTTTCGCAGGGTGTTGAACACCTGCGAGGAGGCCTGCACCGCCAGCTGCGCCTGGGTCAGGTCTGAGGCGGCCTTGGCCATGTCCGCATCGGCAACATCACTGATCATGCCCTCCACGGTGATCTGGCGTGCGGTAAGCCGGGTCTCCACACCCTCCAGCTGATTCTGCACCTCGCCGTTTCGGCTGGTCGCCACCACAAGGCCCCTATGCACGGAGGCCCAGACGGCGATCTGGCTCTCCAGGAAGGCCGTCTGGGCGGCGGTCAGCTTGCCGACGAAGGGGCCGTTCGGGCCCTGGTGGAAGGCGGTAATGTCACGGAAGGCGGTGAGAATGGGAGTGCCGATTTGCTCGGCGACCTGGCCCACCTCGAGAGTGGTGGTCTCGTCTACGCGGATTTTCTCGATGTAGTCGTCATTCGTGAAAGAATCCTGCACAGCGGTCGGGGTCAGGGTCAGATCCTCGAGCCTCGTCGCTGTAACCGGAAGAGTGTCCACCTGACCGCCAGCGAAGACGTACTTGCCCGCGGCTTGAATGTTGAAGGCGCCGACCGCACTGGCGAACTCGCCGCGAAGGGCGGAAATCAGGCCGGTGGCGTCTCCGGCCGCCACGGCGTTTGAGATCGCCTTCCGAGCATTATCGGCCGCCTCGGCGGCCTTGGTGAGGCCCAGGTCCTGGGTCTCCAGCCGGTGCGAGGTCAACTTGTTCTGTTCGGTAAAGGCTTCAAGGCGGGTGTTCAGGGTCCGCATGGCGGTCAACACCTGAGCGTCCTGGGAATAGGCCCTCAAGTCGGTCCCGACCTTGCCAGAGCTGACCCGGTCTCCCGCCTCAAACTGCTTCTCCTGGGCCGACATCAGATTGCTGAGGACCGAAGCGAAATTCCCGCTGGTGGATACCCGTGTCATCTGAAAACCCCTATACCAAGCTGGTCAGAACGTCGAACATTTCCCTGGCCGCCTGGATCATTCGGCCCGAAGCGTTGAACGCCTGCTGGTAGGTGGTGAGCCGCACCAATTCCTCGTCGATGTTCACCCCTTCGACCGACGCCCGGCGCGTGCTGACCTCGGTCGAGACCGACTCGCTCGAAAGACGTTGGGTCTCCGCAGAGCTCGCGCGGCTGCCCACGGCGGCGCCCAGCTGGGCGGCGTATTCGATCAAGGTCACGTTCAGGGCGCCGAGATTGCCGACGGCGTCGAAGTTCGTCCTCGTCTCGCCCGCTGCGGCCAGGGCGTTCGCGCCCTGACCATTGCCCGGGCTGATGGCCGGGGCGCCGGCGGCGACCGTAAGGTCCAGCTTGGAGACGGCCAGCCTATTGGCATCCGCCTTGATCTCGGGATTGACGAACAGTCGGCTGGCCCGGGAGGTGCGCTCGATGACCCCCAGGCCAAACAGGGCGCTGATGGAGGGGCCACCGACACCGCGGCTTGTGGTGTCGGTGGAGACCGAAACGGAGACCGGAGGCGTGGTGCCCGGCGTGAAGCTCAGCTGCCCCTGGGCGTCCAGAGAGAAGGCGCCCACCAGGCCGACCCCGGTGGTGTTGGAGTTCAGGGCCGTAAGGAGGTCATTCATTGTCGGGGCCGCGGGCACCGAGACAGTGACGTCCCGAATGGGTCTTCCGTCCTCCTGTGAAAGACGGAAGGTGATGGTCTGGCCCGCGGTGAATCCATGCGGATCTGTCGTCCTCAGGCCGGTTTCATAAGTCGTATGGCCGGAACTGCGGACCAGGTCGTTCAGCCCGAAGAAGTGCGAGAAGGCGCGGCCCGCCTTCTGGGAGGTCCCTTCATCGATGGCTATTCCATTCGTCCCGGTCGCAGAAAGGGTCAGGGCCCGGTTCGTGAAGCTCGCCGACCCGAAGGCGCCCAGGGCGGTGTTGAGGTCGGTCAGGAAGCTGGCGGGAGTAAAGGCCGTGGGCGGACCGGCGTTGACGCTCAGCGTACCGGCGGTGAAGTCGATCTGCACGGTGCGCTGGACCACACCGGAGGCGTCGGCGATCGCCAGGGTCGACTGGCCGGTGAAGCCGCTCACCGCCGTCGGCAGGTCCAGGCCAGTGTCGCGGCCCTGCAGGGTGCTGCGTGCGGGAAAGGAGGTCGAGGCGTTGTGGGCGGCGTTCAGCCGCTCCGCCGCGCGGGCGGCGAACTCGCCCAGCTGCTCCGACAGACCCGGCAGGTGAGTATCGCGGAGGTCCATGAAGCCACGCAGCTGACCGCCCGTGACTGTAATCACCTGTTCCGGGCCAACGGCGTGCTGGATCGCGAGGTAGCCAGGTGTAGAGTTCGTTGACCGATAGGCCACGACGGCGGCGTTGTCTCCGACAAGTTCGTGGCCTTCGACCGAGCGGATGGTGACCCCCCCGGCCGGCCTCGGCTGGACCTTGATGTCCATGAGCGTCGCCAGCTTGTCGATCAGCCCAGCCTGCACGTTCTCCGAACCGGTCGTGTCGCCCGAAACCACAGACCCTCGGCTGATTTCCTTGTTCAGCACTGAGATCTGGGCGAGCAGATCGTTGATGTCGCTGGCGGCTCCGGCGGCTCGCGCATCGGCGACCGTGGTCATGCGCCCGAGTTCGGCGTTGATCCGCGCGGTCTGGTCGAGGAAGCTCTCCACCGCCGCGACGGATTGGGAGCGCAAGATGCCGGAGGTGGGGCTCTGGGCCAGGGATTGGAAGGTCGTCCAGACCTTGTCGAGGGAAGAGAAGTAGCCTGTGTCGGAGGTCGGGTCGCCAAACAGGCTTTGGGCGTTGTCAAGGCTGCTGGCGATCGTGTCCCAGCGGCTGGCGGTTGAACTCGCGGCCAGGCCGGCCGCCACCAGGAAGGTGTCGACGATCCTGCGGACGCCCGTGACCTCGACCCCGGCGCCAATCCCACCCAGGACCCTGTGTTCCTGGTCGATCATCTTTCGCGCATAGCCGGGCGTGTTGGTGTTGGCGACGTTGTCGGAGCTCGTCCGCAGACCCGCCTGGGCGGCGATAACCCCGGATGCGGCGTTGTTCAGCACAGCCGTAAGAGACATGGGAACCAACCCTCTCAACCGGCAACCCTTGCGCAGTCCCGGCGATTTCTGCCGGGCTTGTTAGGTCGAGCCTGCGCGAGGCCTCCGAAAAAGTCTAATCCTTTCAAAGCGGCGAGTTCTGCAGCCACCTTGGGATACCTCCGGTGTCGCAAGACATGGGCCAGTGGCGACACCCTTCGGGCGCGACGTCACAGGACCTCGGCCAGGGCGGCAGGACTGGCCCTGCCCGGCCGGATTGCGCCCGGCAAAATCCGCACCGTCGGAGGCAGCGTTATCGCCGATCTGGGAAATTTCGCTATTTTTATTAGATACTTAGCGGTTAGGCGCAGAGTTGGCGCAATAGTTGCGGAGCGTCAGGCGAATTCGTGAGGCGCAGCAGGCGCCCCTTCGCCGGAGGGTCAGTCCGGCCCGGTCTCATCGCCTTGAGCTTCGACGTCGCGCAGATACTTGCTCCCGCCACCGCCGGTCTGTTTCCCGGCGTCGCGGCCTCGCCTGACGGCGAAGGCGCGAACGCAGGTGACTTCGCCGCGGTGCTTGAGAGCCTTGCCGGCGGCCCTGAGGCTCAGGTTTCGGCGACCGCTGTCGCTCCCTCAGCGGGGGCGATACCTTCAGCGTTCTTCTCCCAGACGTCTGCAATGATGACCAGTCTTCCGGAGGCCGGGATCGCCGTCGGGGCTTCCACAGCCGGGGACGTCCTTGTTCCTGTCGCGACGCCCGCTGTGACCGTCGGCCCCTCTGATGGCGGCCTGGAGCGTAAAGCCGGAGATGTCGGCAAGGACGATCCAGACCTTGCGCCGGCGGTCGATCCGTTCATCCGGGACGCTCTTTCCCCCATCTGGGCGCCTGTCGCCCCGCCGGTCCCGGCGGCGACGCCTGAAACCCCTGTGGCCGCCTCCGGGCCAGCGGGCGCAGAGGCCGGCTCCCGGGCGCCCCAGCCTGCAGCCTTCGATCTCACCCAGGCCCTGGACACGGTGACGGGTCAGGTCTCTCCGGCGCCGGTCAACACTCCCGGAACCTCGCAGGCTGACCTCGTGTCCACCGGCTTGGCGGACACCCCGCCCGCCATGCCGTCGGCGCAGGATGGTGATCTGGCGCCGGCGGCCAACCTGGCAAAGCGTCCTGATGCCGCCCGCCAGGATCCGGTCGCCCTGTCGAACGAGTCCCAGCCCGCAGCCTTCGCCCTTGCCGAGGGCGTGGCCACTGTGACCCGTCAGAACATCCCGACCCCGGTCATCGCCCCCCGGACCCCGATGACCGAGGTCGCGCCCGCGATGCCGGCGGCGCAGGACGATGATCTGGCCCCTGCGGCCAACCTGGCAAAGGGCCCTGAAACCGCCCGCCAGGGTCCGGTCGCCTTGTCCAGCGAGCCGCAGCCCGCAGCCTCCGCCCTGCCCGAGGGCGTCGACGCGGTGATCCGTCAGGTCCACCCGACGCCAGTCAACACGGCCCGGGCTCCACAGGCCGATATCCCACCCGCCATGCCGGCGGCGCCGGACAGTGATCTCGCCCCGGCGGTCAACCCGGTCCAGCGTCCCGACGCCGCCCGCCAGGGTCCGGTTGTCGCGTCCAGCGAGCCCCAGCCTGTAGCCGTCGCCGTCGCCGTCGCCGAGGGCGTCGATGCCGTGACCCGTCCGGTCACCCCGACACCGGTCAATACTCTCCAGACCGCGCGGACCGACGCCCTGCCCGCCGCCCCAGCCGCCATTGCTGAAGACGTCCCGCCCGCTACGCCGGCGGCGCCGGACGTTGATCTCGCCCCGGCGGTCAACCTGCCCCAGCGTCCCGACGCCGCCCGCCAGGGTCCGGTCGCCGCGTCCAGCGAGCCCCAGCCTGCAGCCGTCGCCGTCGCCGAGGGCGTCGATGCCGTGACCCGTCCGGTCACCCCGACACCGGTCAATACTCTCCAGACCACGCGGACCAACGCCCTGCCCGCCGCCCCAGCCGCCATTGCTGAAGACGTCCCGCCCGCCACGCCGGCGGCGCCGGACGTTGATCTCGCCCCGGCGGGCAACCTGCCCCAGCGTCCCGACGCCGCCCGCCAGGGTCCGGTCGCCGCGTCCAGCGAGCCCCAGCCTGCAGCCGTCGCCGTCGCCGAGGGCGTCGATGGCGTGATCCGTCCGGTCACCCCGACACCGGTCAATACTCTCCAGACCGCGCGGACCGACGCCCTGCCCGCCGCCCCGGTCGCCATTGCTGAAGACATCCCACCCGCCACGCCGGCGGCGCCGGACGTTGATCTCGCCCCGGCGGCCAACCCGGTCCAGCGTCCCGAACTCGCCAGTCAGGCGCTTCTCGCCGCAGGTGCGCCAGCGGAGATCCGCCCGGCCGAACCGCGCCGCCTCGCCGCCTCTGGGCCCACAGGCCGGGAACCGAACCGTGCGGGCGTTGAGCCGGAAGGCGCCGGCATCCTGGGCGAGGACGTTAGCGCTCCCCCGGTGACGACCGCCTCCCTGCCGGCCACGCCAACCGCCGAGCGGCCCGGGACATCGCCCGGCATGCCACGTCCGGTGGAGGTTATCGCCGAAGAGGGGTCGGAAACTCTGAAGGCCGCCGATACCCAGGCCCCGCTTGCACCCGCTGCGCTGGCGTCGGCCAGCGCCGAGACTATGGAGGCGCCGGCGTCGCCCGCCCGTGCGACCCCGGAAACCATCGCGGCCCTCAGCGCCCAGATGGCCCGCCGTCTCGACGACGGGACCACGCGATTCAACCTCGAACTCAATCCGGATGATCTTGGTCGGGTGGATGTCCGACTGGAGATCGACGCGTCAGGCGGCATCCGCGCGGCCTTCACCTTCGAGCGCCCCCAGTCGGCCGTCGAACTCGGACGCCGTGCCGATGAACTGCAGAAGAGCCTGGAGAGCGCCGGCTTCAACCTGACTGGCGGCCTCTCCTTCGACGTGGCGGGCGACCGCTCCCATGGCCGGAACCCGAGCTGGGCCGACGCCAGGGACGACCGGCCGCACAGCCCTGTCACTCCCGAACCCGACCTTGCCCGCGAGGGTGCGACCCAAATCGCCGACGCCCTGAGCGGACGCCGGCCCTCATCCCGCTCCGGCGTTGACATCAGGATCTGAAGCCATGACGGTGACTTCCACGACCGCAGCACCCGCTGCAACACAGGACATCAGCATCCTGGGCAAGGACCAGCTGGCGACCAGCTACGACACCTTCATGAAGCTGCTCTCCGCCCAGATCAAGAACCAGGACCCTCTGGCGCCGATGGATGGGAACCAGTTCACCCAGCAGCTCGTCCAGATGACCGGAGTGCAGCAGCAGCTTTACTCCAACGACCTGCTCAAGCAGCTGGTGACCAACAGCGGAACGGGCATGTCCGACGCGGTCTCGGTGATTGGCCGTGAGATCACCGCCGCCTCCGACAAGGCCATCGTGACGGCGGGCGAGGCAAAGTGGAACTACAACCTCGCTAAGGACGCCGCCTCCGTGAAGATCGAAGTCCTGGACTCCCAGGGCAGGCTCGTCGCCGTTTCCACGCCCACCAATGTCCAGGCGGGCGATCGGACCTTCACCTGGGACGGAACGGACCTAAACGGCGTCAAGCGCGCTAATGGCGGTGAGTACCGCCTCAAAATCACGCCCCTCGATGGCTCTGGCGCCACCGTCGTTTCAAAGGTCTTCCAGCGGGGGGTCGTCACCGCCGTCGAGCAGGTGGACGGACAGCCCGTTCTTTCCATCGGCGGCGCCAAGGTTCCCTGGTCCGTTGTCACTTCCGTCCGGCAGCCTGCCTAGACCGCCGTCTTCAGAACTCAAACCTCAGGAAAGCAGACACCATGAGCATCACCAGCGCCCTCTACGCCGGCGCCTCCGGGCTGATCGCCAACTCGGCCTCCATGGCGGCGATCTCAGACAACATCGCCAACACCAACACCACCGCCTACAAGCGCAACCAGGTCAACTTCTCCAGCCTGGTGACCGCCCAGTTGGTGGAGGGCCGCTACGGGGCCAGCGGTGTGGGGGCGGTCACCCGTCAGTTCGTCACCAGCCAGGGACTGATCCAGGCCGCCGCCTCCCCGACGGACATCGCCATCGGCGGCGCCGGCTTCTTCGTGGTCACCGACAGGGCGGCCCCCATCACGAACCAGGATCCGCGTTTTTATACGCGGTCCGGATCCTTCAACGTCGATGCCGACGGTTTCCTGGTGAATGACGGCGGCTACTACCTGCAGGGATGGCTCGCGGACCCGAACGGGAACATCACGCCCGACCCGTCCGACCTGAACCAGATGCAGTCCATCAACGTCAAGAATGTGAGCGCCCAGGTCGTCCAGACCACCGAGGTCATCGTCAACGCCAACCTCGACAAGCGCGGTGTGAGCGGATCTTTGCCCTCCGGCCCCTACAGCGCTGCTACGACCGCCTCGATGTCGGACTACGCCAATGACCCCACGACAGGCACCCGGCCGGACTTCAGCTTCCAGATGAATGTCATCGACTCCAGCGGGGGCACCCGCCGGATCGCCATGTCCTTCCTGCAGGACGACGCGAACCCGAACTCCTGGTACGCGGAAATTCACTCCGTGCCCGCCACCGAAATCGCCGGCTCCGTCCGGCCCGGACAGATCCGGGCCGGATTGATCAATTTCAATCCCGACGGCACCTTCAACCAGGCGACCTCCACCCTGTTCGGTCCGCCGAACTCGCCCCCCAACTTCACGATCGGGGCCTCCAGCGCCCCCGCCGGCATCCGCTATGCTGCAGGCTTGGGCATCGATGGCTCGGACGTCGATCTGAACCTGACCAACCTGACCCAGTTCGCCAGCCTCACTACGGTGAACTCCCTCAACCCCAACGGTTCGACTGTGGGCGCAGTCGTGAAGACCGAAGTCGCCGAGGACGGTAAGGTCTCTGTCATCTTCGGCAACGGCCAGATCCGACTGCTGGGCCAGATCGGGATCGCCACCTTCCCCAACCCCGATGGCCTCGATGCGGTCACCGGGAACGCCTACGTTGAAACGTCAAGGTCCGGTGAGTATTCGGTGAAACAGCCCAAACTGGGCGGCGCGGGGTCGGTTGAATCCTACGCACTGGAGGCGTCCAATGTGGACCTCGCCACAGAGTTCACCAACCTCATCGTCACCCAAAGAGCTTACTCCGCCTCCTCGAAAGTCATTACAACATCAGATCAGATGCTGGATGAACTGATCAATATTAAGCGATAAATCTTGATGTTAACGCGGTTTAACGCCGTATGATGTCTTGACTGTTTCGCTTTAATACATGGGGGAAGCTGTGATTAGCGCTTTGTTTACTACGATTTTTCACCCGGCGTTATGCCATACCCGCCAAACTGGTCCAAAGACCTGATGGTGGGAAGGGCGTAAAGCCATGTATCAGCAACAACAGTCGCAGCTGCGGACCAACAGCCGGGGGGAGGCCTATGTCATCGGCCCCACCGGCGCCCAGCTGACGATCCGCGACCTGCCGCCCCCGGACACCGGGCGCTGGGTGATCCGGCGCAAGGCCGAGGTGGTGGCCGCCGTCCGCGGCGGCCTGCTCAGCCTTGAGCAGGCCTGTGAACGGTATTCCCTGACGCAGGAGGAGTTCCAGGCCTGGCAGAAGTCCATCGAGAAGCACGGCATGGCCGGCCTGCGGACCACGCGCCTGCAGCAGTACCGCTGAGTTTCCGCCCCTCAGGGGCGACCGAGCGGCCGCATCCCCACCCCCGGGATGCGGCCGTTTCGCGTTTCAGGGCTCCACCTTCAGGCCGCCCCTTCTCAGGCAGCCCTGTCCGGCCCCTCGCCCAGCCGCTGCACCCGGATCGAGATCCGCTCGCGCTCGCCGGCCCTGCGCTCCACCAGCAGGCGCGCCACCTGGGCGTCATCGTGGAAGACATAGCCCTTGATGGCGTCCAGCAGGGCCTTGGCCAGGTTGTCCAGGTCCATCCAGGGCGGATCGCCGACATAGTCCATGACGATCTCGACCGAGAACTCGCCCCAGGCCGGCCGGCCGCCGCGCCAGGCCTTGCGGAAGAACTCATAGATCAGGGGCTTGTAGTACCGCGTCTGGGTGGTCAGGCCGTCGACCACCACCTCGACGGCGCCCGCGTGCTCCCGGGCGCGCACCTTGCCGTGATGGGTCCAGCCCCCGTCCATGGCCATCCTCCGGCGGCGGCCGCCTTGCAGTCTGGCCCGTCTCCGCTAAACCGGGCGCACATTCGACCGGAGGCCCGCCATGAGCAAGACCCGCACTGAATCCGACACCTTCGGCCCCATCGAGGTCGACGCCTCCGTCTACTGGGGGGCCCAGGCGCAGCGAAGCCTCGGCAACTTCAAGATCGGCTGGGAAAAGCAGCCCCAGCCGGTCATCCGCGCCCTCGGCATCGTCAAGCGCGCCGCCGCCGAAGCCAACATGGAGCTGGGCCGGCTGGATCCGAAGATCGGCCAGGCCATCGTCGCCGCCGCCCAGGAAGTGATCGACGGCAAGCTCGACGCCCACTTTCCCCTGTCGGTCTGGCAGACCGGCTCGGGCACCCAGTCAAACATGAACGCCAACGAGGTCATCTCGAACCGCGCCATCGAGATGCTGGGCGGCGAAATGGGCTCCAAGGCGCCGGTCCACCCCAACGACCACGTCAACATGAGCCAGTCGTCCAACGACACCTATCCGACGGCCATGCACATCGCCGCCGCCGAGCAGGTGCACCACGACGTCATCCCCGCCCTCGAACACCTCCTCGCCGCCCTGCGCGCCAAGCAGGCGGCATTTGACCCCATCATCAAGATCGGCCGCACCCACACCCAGGACGCCACCCCCCTGACCCTCGGCCAGGAGTTCTCAGGCTACGCCCAGCAGGTCGAGAATGGCCTGAAGCGCATCCGCCTTTGCCAGCCGGGCCTGCTCGAGCTGGCCCAGGGCGGCACCGCCGTCGGCACCGGCCTCAACGCTCCCGTCGGTTTCGCAGAGCTGGTCGCCGCCAAGATCGCCGCCATCACAGGCCTGCCCTTCGTCTCGGCGCCCAACAAGTTCGAGGCCCTGGCCGCCCACGACGCCATGGTCTTCAGCCACGGCGCCCTGAACACCGTGGCCGGCGCCCTCTTCAAGATCGCCAACGATATCCGCTTCCTCGGCTCTGGCCCGCGCTCGGGCCTCGGCGAATTGTCCCTGCCCGAGAACGAGCCCGGCTCGTCCATCATGCCCGGCAAGGTCAACCCCACCCAGTGCGAGGCCCTGACCATGGTCTGCACCCAGGTCTTCGGCAACCACGCCACCCTGACCTTCGCCGGCGCCTCGGGTCACTTCGAGCTGAACGTCTTCAACCCGGTCATGGCCTACAACTTCCTGCAGTCCTGCCGCCTGCTGGCCGACGCCGCCGTCTCCTTCACCGACAACTGCGTGGTCGGGATCGAGGCTCGCGAGGACAACATCAAGGCCGCCCTCGAGCGCTCGCTGATGCTGGTCACGGCCCTCGCTCCCAAGATCGGCTATGACGCGGCGGCCAAGATCGCCAAGACCGCCCACAAGAACGGCACCACCCTGCGGGAAGAGGCCGTCGGCGGCGGCTATGTCACCAACGAGGAGTTCGACGAGGTCGTCCGCCCCGAGAAGATGATTTCGCCGGGCTAAGGCGCCTCAGTAGGCCCCCTCCGTCGCGCTGCGCGCGCCACCTCCCCCTTGGGGGAGGAGTTAGAGAGCGCTTAATTGCTCCCCCAAGGGGGAGCTCCCGGCGAAGCCGGGTGACGGGGTCAAAGGCGGCTCAGCCGCGCCCGGGCGCCTACATCCGCCGCCAGACGGCGAAGTCGGCCAGCTCGATCATCGCCGCCTTCCATCCGTCGGCGCCATCGAAGCCGGCCAGGGCGGCCTTGGCGTCGGCGGCGTAGTCCTCGGCCAGGGCCAGGGTCGTCTCAAGGGCGCCGCACCCAGCCACCAGCAGGCGGGCGCGCTCGAAGTCGGCCTCGGTCTGTTCGCGACGGTCGATGGTGCGGTCCCAGAAAGCCTTCTCGGCCGGGCCGGTGCGGGAGATGGCCAGCAGCAGGGGCAGGGTCGCCTTGCCCTCCCGGAAGTCATCGCCGGGGTTCTTCCCCAGGGTCTCGCTGGCGCCGGAATAATCCAGAGCATCGTCCACGAGCTGGAAGGCCAGACCCAGATTGCGTCCGAACCGGCGCAGGCTGGCGCAGACCGGCGCGGGCGCCCCAGCGGAAACGGCTCCCGCCTCCGAGGCCGCGGCGAACAGCTCGGCGGTCTTGGCGCCGATGATCTCCAGATAGGTCTCCTGAGGCAGGTCCAGGTCGTGGGCGCGGGTCAGCTGCAGGACCTCACCCTCGGCGATCACCCGGCTCGCCCGGGCCAGGATCTCCAGGGCCGGCATGGACCCGGCCTCGACCATCAGCTCGAAGGAACGGGCGAAGAGGAAGTCGCCCACCAGCACGCTGGCCGGGGCGCCCCAGATCAGGTGGGCCGCCACCTTGCCGCGGCGCAGCTCGGAGGAGTCGATGACGTCGTCGTGCAGCAGGGTGGCCGTATGGATGAACTCCACCGCCGCCGCCAGGTTCAGGCAGGCGTCGTCCTTCGCCCCCGCCAGGCGAGCCGCGGCGATGGTCAGGAGGGGACGCAGGCGCTTGGCCGACCCGCCGATCAGGTGCTCGGCCAGGGCCGGGATCACCGATACCGGGCTCTGCATGCGGTTGCGGATCAGGGCGTCCACGCCGTCCATGTCCCGCCGGGCGAGGCGGGTGAGCTCCGCAATGGAGGGTGCGCTGCGGGCGACCGGTTCGGCGGCTTGCGTTGCGGACGACATGCCGAACGCGATAAGGCAGGCGCCTCGCCGGCACAATGCCCAACCGGGGTTTTTGGCGCAAACGCATGACGGACCCAAGCCAGTCGGACGCAATCCTTGGAGGCCGGGTCCGGCTTCTCCAGTCCGCCCGCGGCTATCGGGCGGGCATGGACGCGGCCCTTCTCGCAGCCGCCTGCGACGCCCGGCCGGGCGAGCGGGTGCTCGACCTGGGCTGCGGTCCGGGCGCCGTCATGCTGGCGGCGGCGGTCCGGCGGCCGGGCGCGCACTTCACCGGGATCGAGGCCGACCCTGAGGCCCTCGCCCTCGCCCGCGCCAACATCGACCTGAATGCCCTGGCGGACCGGGTGGAGGCCCTGGCCGGCGACGTAGCCCTGCCGTTTTCCCGCCTCGGCGCGCCGCGCTTCGACGCCGCCCTCTGCAACCCGCCGTTCTTCGACGACGCCGGCGCCCTGCGCGGCCCGGCGCCGGAGAAGACCCGGGCCTGGATGGCCACCGGGGGCCTCGCCGCCTGGACGGGATACCTTCTGAAGGCTGTGCGCGACGGCGGGACACTCACCGTGATTCACCGGGCCGACCGGTTGGGCGACCTCCTGGGCCTGCTGGCGCCCAAGGCCGGCTCCATCCGCATCCGGCCGGTCCAGCCCCGCGCCGCCGCCCCCGCCAGCCGGGTCATCGTCCGGGCCATCCGGGGCGGTCGCGCGCCCCTCGTCCTCCTGCCGCCCCTGGTCCTGCACCCCGACGGCGAGGGCCAGCACACGCCGCAGGCCGAGGCCATCCTGCGCGACGCCAGGCCCTTGGACTGGGGTTAGATCGTGCGCCAACGGCGCCCCCGTTGACCCCCTCCGGCCCGCTTCGCGGTCCACCTCCCCCTGATGGGGAGGAATAACAGCGCTCAAGTTGTTCCCCGAGGGGGAGCTTCCGGCGAAGCCGGCTGAGGGGGGCAACGGCGGCTCAGTTCACCGTGCGTCCGGACCGGCGGTCCAGGGCGGCCAGCACATATTCGGCCAGCCGGTCCGCGGCCCGGGGGGCCCCGCCCCTCGCCTTCAGGAGGGCGATCTCGGCGTCCTCCAGGGGCGGCAGGCCATCAACCTCCCCGAGGAGGGTCAGGTCGTCGGGAACCATCTCCCGGGGCAGGACCGTCAGGCCCAGGCCCGCCCTGAGCGCCGCATGCTGCCCGGCGAGGGAGGGGCTGGTGTAGGCCGCCCGCCAGGACCGGCCCCGGGCCTCCAGGGCCGCCACGGCCCGCCGGCGATAGACGCAAGGGGCCGGGGCGATCACCAGGGGCGCCGGCTCGTCCGGCCTCAGCACCGCCCGGTCCGCCGCCACCCAGACCAGGGGTTCGCGCCAGACCCGCACCCCCAGGTCCGGCCCCAGGGGCTCGCGCTTGACCAGGGCCAGGTCCAGGGCCCCGGCCTGCAGGCGGTCGAGCAGGTTCAGGGTCAGGTCGCAGGTCACCGCCAGGGCGACACGGGGATGGGACCGGGCGAAGGCGCCCAGGATCTCGGGCAGGTGGACGGTGGCGAAATCCTCCGGCGCGCCCAGCCGCACCTCTCCCTCCAGGTCTTCACCCGTCACCTCCGCGATGATCTCGTCGTTCACGCGCAGGAGCCGCCGGGCCTTGGGCAGGAAGGCCTCTCCCGCCTCGGTCAGGCTGACCCTGCGCGGGTCCCGCACCAGCAGACGCCCGCCCAGGCTCTCCTCCAGCCGCCGCACCTGCAGGCTGATGGCCGACTGGGTGCGACCCAGGCGCTCGCCCGTCCGCGTGAAGCTGCCGGTCTCCGCCACGGTCACGAAGGTGCGGACCAGGTCGAGGTCCAGGTTGACATCACGGGGCATGGTCCGGGTCCATCATGAATTTTCCTCATTGTAGGCATAGCACCTTTCAACGCCCCTTGTCCTGTAGCGCGCCCTAGACATCCGCTCCCGGCGCCCGGGGGGGCGCGCTGTTGATTCCGGAACGATATGCCCGAAGCCCTGACCTCGGCCGCCGCCCTCGGCGCCCAGAACCTGCTCGCGCCGGCCATCCTCTTCTTCGTCCTCGGCCTGTTCGGCGGCTTTGCGAAGTCAGACCTGTCCCTGCCCGCCTCCACCAGCCGCACCCTGTCCCTCTTCCTGATGCTCTGCATCGGGTTCAAGGGCGGGGTCGAGGCCGCCGACGCCGGCCTCAGCGAGGGCTTCCTCCGGGCGGGGATCGCCGGCCTCCTCCTCTCCCTGACCTGGCCCTTCGTCGCCTACCCGGTCCTGAGGCGGCTCGGGGGGCTGGAGCGCGCCTCGGCGGCGGCCACGGCGGCGGCCTTCGGCTCGGTCTCTGTGGTCACCTATGCGGCAGGCGCCGACTTCCTCGCCGCCCACGGCGTGGTCTTCAGCGGCTATATGACGGCGGTCCTCGCCATCATGGAGGCCCCGGCCATCCTCACCGCCCTCATCATCGCAAGGCGGGCGGCGGAAGGCTCCGGCGCCGGCATGGGAAGCATATTGCGGGAGGTCTTCCTCGGCGGCCCGGCCCTCATGCTGGTGGGCAGCTTCCTGATCGGCCTGACGACGGGCGAGCGCGGCATGGCCCGGCTGGACATCTTCGTGAACCCCCTTTTCCAGGGCGCCCTCTGCCTCTTCCTGCTGGACATGGGCCTTGCCGCCGCCCGCAGCCTCACCGACGCCGGCCGGCCGCCCGCCCGGGTCCTGGCCCTGGGGATCGCCCTGCCCCTGGCGGGCGCCTGCGCGGGCTACGTCGCCTCACGCCTCGCCGGCCTCGCCCCCGGCGACAGCGCCCTCCTCATCCTGCTGGCCGCCTCGGCCTCCTACATCGCCGCCCCGGCCGCCATGCGCACCGCCCTGCCCGAGGCCCGCCCCGGCGTCTATCTCGGCCTCTCCCTCGGCGTGGCCTTCCCCTTCAACCTGATCCTCGGCCTGCCCCTCTACGCCCTGGCGGCGGGGGCGCTGTAGGTGGGGTGAGGGCAAGGCTGGGACGCCTGAAGACGCTATGCGGTAGGATCCCGCTATCTTGTTGACGCATTCTCAAGGCAGAAGGCATAAGTTGAGGCTTCCAAGGGGGCGCGCATCCGCATGCACCAATCCTACTACGTCAAGGCGAGCTGGGACCCGGAGGCCTCGGTCTGGATCTCCGAAACGGATATCCCCGGCATGGTGATCGAGGCCGACACCCTCGCCGAGTTCGAAGCCGCGATGGTCGAGTTGGCCCCCGAGATGCTGGCCGCAAACCAGAGCCTGAAGAATGTCCGGGTCTCGGTGGACTTCACCGCCCAGCGCGAATTCGCCGTCGCCTGATCGGGAATTGACGAAGATCCGGACTACCTGAAGAGGTCAATGAATCTCTGTATTTTGGATATTTCAATTGAATCACCACCAAATATTTCATTTAGACTTCTACGAGAAAAACCTCTTACTCCATTCTTTATTTTATTCATGTCTTGATAATCCGAATTCAAAAATCCTGTAAACAAATCACTCCCACGAGGATCAATTATAAACAAATGCAGCCCGTTTGATACGCCCTCCGAAATTAGACTATTTATGTGAGAATCTCCAAAGCTATATCCAATAATGACCAACTTTGCGCCTTTGGCGAATATACATTTTTCGAATTCCTCAAAATACCACCGCAGTATAGGAAAGTTTTCTATTTGAGACGGCTTTCCTCCCCCAATTACCATAATTTCGTCACTATCGGAGGAAACCCAGTTACAGGATCCATGGAGTTTGATTATGGGTTGGGAGCCAGCGCTTAGATTGAAATCCGAACTGAGATCGGGAGTCCAATTTGTGTCTGCCCAGTCTCCAAGAGATACTGGCGATTTCTGAATCATTCCAGGCAATTGGGGGCCATTAAATCTACCAAGAGCATTTAGCTCTATGTTCGAATTCATATATTGAATTTCGAGTAACAAATCTTGATTGAGAGTGAAAATCTTGTCAAATTTAGTGAGAAAATTCGAAACTTGAAAATATCTCTGATTACTGAATTCAAATTGCCGAACCCTGAATCCTTTATTCATTTCATTAAACATGTCTTTCAGAGCATTTTCAAATCTAACGCGTCTTTCTCGTGATATTTTATCGCGTTTCTGCCATTCGAATAATGCTGATTCAAAGCCTCCCGTATCTTTGTATTTCCAGAGGTGATCATTCAGATAACTGTCACTGATGAACGATTCATGGCCGATAAGGTATTCAAATACCTCGTTCGCCAACCAGCCGCCCCAATTTCGGCTAAACCCAGCACCAAGAAGAAGATTCAAATTCGACAACATGAGCACCCATGTCAGAGCATCTATGAATTGCAATTGCGAATTGATCTGTCGATTTCAAGACCGCCTCAGAACCCGAACTTCTCGAAGTAGGCCGCGTTCGCCGGCGGCAGATCGATGGGATAGAGGAAGCCGCCGAAGCTGGCCAGAATCAACCCGGCGACCACCACCCCCACGGCGATCAGCGCCGCCGGCAGAAAGCCCGCCCGCGCGCCCCAGCCGAACTGCACGGCGGCGGCCAGGTGGGTGAAGACCGACATCACCCCCAGGGCGTAGTAGGGAAAGAAGCCGTACTTGAAGGGCGCCAGGTTCACCGGGGCGGCGGCCCAGTAGAAGTCGGTGTCCATGCCGAAGATGTGCCGCGTCCACAGGGCCGCGCTGGAATGGAGCAGGATGAAGGCGATGAGGTAACCGCCCGACAGCAGCTGGGCCCAGCCCCAGAACCCCTTCTCCGACTGGCCCCAGCGCCGGGCCAGCAGCCGGGCGCCAATCACGATTTGCACGAGCAGGGCGGCGATCAGGACCGGCTCGACGACCGGGTTGCGATAGAGGCCCTGGGTCGCCGTCAGCGCCTGCCTGTGCGCCTGCGGCCCCATCACCGCTGTCAGCTGTGTGGCGAGGTGCACGAGGATGAAGACGGCCAGGCCGGCGGCGAGAATCCGGTGGGCGTGGACGAGGGGCGGGGCTGAGGTCATGTCCCGATCCCCCGGCCCCAGCCGCCCCTTAGTTCCGCGACGTATCCACCAGCTTGTTCTTGCTGATCCAGGGCATCATGGCGCGCAGGCGGGCGCCCACCTCCTCGATGCCGTGCTCGGAGGCGCGGCGGCGGGTGGCCTTGAAGCTGGGCTGGCCGGCCGCGTTCTCCAGCATGAAGTCGCGCACGAAGCGGCCGGACTGGATGTCCTCCAGCACGCGCTTCATCTCGGCCTTGGTGTCGGCGGTGATGATCCGCGGGCCGGTCACATACTCGCCGTACTCGGCGGTGTTCGAGATCGAGTAGTTCATGTTGGCGATGCCGCCCTCGTAGATGAGGTCGACGATCAGCTTCACCTCGTGCAGGCACTCGAAATAGGCCATTTCGGGGGCGTAGCCCGCCTCGACCAGGGTTTCGAAGCCGGCGCGGATCAGCTCCACCAGGCCGCCGCACAGCACGGCCTGCTCGCCGAACAGGTCGGTCTCGCACTCCTCGCGGAAGGTGGTCTCGATCACGCCCGAGCGGCCGCCGCCGATGGCCGAGGCGTAGGCCAGGCCGAAATCCAGGGCGTTGCCCGTCGGGTTCTGGTGGATGGCGATCAGGCAGGGCACGCCGCCGCCCTTCTCGTACTCGCCGCGCACGGTGTGGCCGGGGCCCTTGGGGGCGACCATCAGCACGTCCACGCTGGCCTTGGGCTCGATGAGGTTGAAGTGGATGTTCAGGCCATGGGCGAACAACAGGGCCGCGCCGTCGCGCAGGTTGGGGGCGATCTCGGCGTTGTAGATGCCACGCTGAAGTTCGTCCGGCGCCAGCACCATCAGGGCGTCGGCCCACTTGGCGGCCTCGGCCACGCTCATCACCTTCAGGCCGTCGGCCTCGACCTTGCGGGCGGTGGCGGAGTCGGGCCGCAGGGCGACGGCGACGTTCTTCACGCCGGAGTCGCGCAGGTTCAGGGCGTGGGCCCGCCCTTGCGAGCCATAGCCTACAATCGCGATCTTCTTGTCCAGAATGCGGGCGAGGTCGGCGTCGCGATCGTAATAGACGCGCATGGGCGGTCTCCTTTGGACAAGACGGGCGCAGGGCCGCTCGGCGCCGGCGCGGAAGTGCGCCGCACAAAGGGGAAATTTCCCGCCGCGTCAAGCAAGGCCGGCCCTCCGGCAGGGTCGCCGGAGGGCTCGGCGCCCTACCAGAAGAGGGTGTAGGCCACCTGGACGATGCGCCCGGTCCACAGGTCCACCAGGGCGGCGTCGCGCCCCAGCCGCACCCAGGCGAAACCCACAGGCGGGACCGGCAGGCCATAGCTCCACCAGCTCTCGATCCGGAAGCGCGGCGTCCACCAGGTCCAGGGCAGGACCTCGCCATGGGACCAGCGGCGGGGCACGAAGCCCGGCGGCGGGACCCAGGGCCCGCCCCGATAGCGATAGGACGGGGTCCAGACCGGCGGGTACCAGCGGGGGTCATAGCGCGGCGGGCGGGGCGGCGGGCGGTGACGGTCATAGCGGTCGGCGCGATAGCCGTCGTAGCGATAAC
Organism: Phenylobacterium sp.; assembly: GCA_020401865.1. GTDB lineage: Bacteria > Pseudomonadota > Alphaproteobacteria > Caulobacterales > Caulobacteraceae > Phenylobacterium. The sequence continues at coordinate 42,263 of JADCAS010000020.1, forward strand.
CGTCGTATCGATAGGGATCGTAGCGATAGGGATCGTAGCGGTCGTAACGATCGTAACGATCCCAACCCCAGGACCCGTGGGCCTCGTCTCCGCCGCGACGCCGCCGGTCGTCAGGGCGATCACGCTCGCCGCGGCCGGAATCCGGTCGCGCCTCAGGCCGCTCCGCCGGGGGCGGGACCTCCCGGGGCTGGCCGAACCGTCCCCAGGCCTCGGGACGCTGCGCCTCCGGGGGGGCCGGCGCGGGGGGCGCCAGGGGGGCGGGCGCCGTCGCCTCGTAGGCGTCAAGCTCCTGCCCGGCGGCGGGTCGGGCCGCGGCGAGGCCCAGGGCCAGGATGAGGGTCAGGAGGGATGTGCTGGCCGCTGGGCGGTTCATGGTCCTTGCCTCCGTTGCCGGAGCCGGGACGGCTCCGGGCGGTTGTCGCCCCCGCACGCATCGGATTAGGAAGGTCAACCTGAACCGCGGTTGAATGTGTGTTCCGCAGGAGGTCAAAGACCATGCCCGCCCTTCCCCAGGATGTCGTCGGCTACTGGCGCAACGCCGGCCCGCGCCGCTGGTTCCGCAAGGACGCCGCCTTCGACGAGGCCCTGCGCCTGCGCTTCGAGCCCGTCCACTTCGCCGCCGCCCGGGGCCAGTACGACGACTGGGTGCAGGAGGCCGAGCCGGCCCTGGCCCTGATCCTCCTGCTCGACCAGATCCCCCGCAACCTGTTCCGGGACAGCGCCCATGCCTTCGCCACCGACGGCAAGGCCCGGCGCGCCGCCCGCACCGCCCTGCGCCGGGGCTTCGATCTGCAGATCGAGCCCGAGCTGCGCCACTTCGTCTACATGCCGCTGGAGCATTCCGAGGATCCGGTCGATCAGGCCGACTGCGTACGCCTCATCCAGGCCCTCTGCGCCGAGACCGGCGACACCGAGATCCTGCGCTTCGCCGAATTGCACCGCGACATCATCGACCGCTTCGGCCGCTTCCCCCACCGCAACGCCGCCCTGGGCCGGGAGAGCACGCCGGCCGAGCTGGCCTATCTCTCCGACGGCGGTTTCGCGGGATAACTCCGCCGGTCCTGTGGACCGCAGTGCCTGTCGCAGTTTCCGGAAGGGTGCGAATCGGGTCCCCTAGGCGGCCTTCCGGAGCCTTCATGAACGCCCCCGCCCGCATCGACGCCGACGAGACACCCGATGGGACTTCCGCCGCGGCCGGCCGGGCGCTTGAGCAGCCCTATCTCGACCTCCTGGCGGACATCCTGGCCAACGGCGTCGACCGGCCGGACCGCACCGGCGTCGGCACGCGGGGCGTCTTCGGCCGGCAGATGCGCTTTGACCTGTCGCGCGGCTTTCCCCTCCTGACCACCAAGACCCTGCACCGGCGCTCCATCGTGGTGGAGCTGATCTGGTTCCTGCGCGGCGAGACCAATGTCCGCTGGCTGCAGGAGCGCGGGGTCAGCATCTGGGACGAGTGGGCCGACGCCGAGGGCGAGCTGGGGCCGGTCTATGGCCGCCAGTGGCGCTCCTGGGCCACGCCGGACGGTCGGGTGATCGACCAGATGGCCGCCCTGGTGGAGGGGCTGAAGCGCAGCCCTGAGAGCCGCCGCCATATTGTCACCGCCTGGAACCCGGCGGACGTGGACGACATGGCCCTGCCCCCCTGCCACTGCCTCTTCCAGTTCCATGTGGCCAACGGGCGGCTGTCCTGCCAGCTCTACCAGCGCTCGGCCGACGTCTTCCTCGGCGTGCCCTTCAACATCGCCTCCTACGCCCTGCTGACCCACATGGTGGCGGCGGTGACGGGGCTGGAGGCCGGCGACTTCGTCCACACCCTGGGCGATGCGCACCTCTACCTGAACCACCTGGACCAGGCCCGCGAGCAGCTGACCCGGACGCCCCTGCCCCCGCCCCGGCTGGAGCTGGCGGCCCGGGACGACCTCTTCGCCTTCGAGCCCGAGGACGTGAAGTTCAAGGGCTACAAGGCCCATCCGGCCATCTCCGCCCCCATCGCGGTCTGACCGCCATGGCCGCCCCCCTCCTCACCGCCGGCCCCATCGCCCGGGCTCGCAACGGCGTCATCGGCCGCGCCGGGGGCCTGCCCTGGCGGCTGAAGTCCGACCTCGCCCGCTTCCGCGCCCTGACCATGGGCAAGCCGGTCATCATGGGCCGGCTGACCTGGGAAAGCCTGCCCCGCAAGCCCCTGCCGGGCCGCACCAACATCGTCCTGTCCCGGGACGCCTCCTACGCCCCCGAGGGCTGCGTGGTCTGCGAGGACTTCACAGAGGCCGTCGCCATCGGCCGGGAGCAGGCCGAGGAGGACGGCGCCTCGGAGGTCTGCGTCATCGGCGGCGCTTCGCTCTTCGGCCTGGCCCTGGCGCGCGCCCGGCGCATCTACCTCACCGAGGTCCACGCCGACGTGGAGGGCGACGTGACCCTGCCCCCCTTCGACGAAGGCCGCTGGCGCGAGGTCCGCCGGGAAGACCTCCCTGCCGGAGAGCATGACGAGTTCCCCGTGACCTTCCGGGTGCTGGAGCGGGCCTGAGCCCTTCCCCTCGCCGCACCCCTCGCCCATAGTCGCGAGAGAGACATCCGGGGAGGAGACGGGCCATGGACCTGCAGCTGATCGCCGAGGACTTCCAGTTTCCGGAAGGTCCCATCGCCATGAACGACGGCTCGGTGATCCTCACCGAGATCAAGCGCCAGACCCTGACCCGGGTGAAACCCGACGGGTCCAAGGAGATCCTGGTCAACACCGGCGGCGGGCCGAACGGCGCGGCCATCGGCCCCGACGGCGCCATCTACATCACCAACAATGGCGGGTCCTTCGAGTGGCTGGACAATATGGGCATGACCATCCCCGGCCCGACCCCGCCCTCGCATACCGGCGGCTACATCCAGCGCTTTGACCTGAAGACCGGCGCGCTGACGACCCTCTACACCGAGTGTGACGGCAGGAAGCTGGTGGGCCCCAACGACATCGTCTTCGACCGGCAGGGCGGCTTCTGGTTCTCCGACCACGGCTGCTCCACCCCCGAGGGCCGCAAGTTCGGCGCGATCTACTATGCGAAGATCGATGGCAGCCATATCAGCCGCCAGAAGGATCACCTGATCTCGCCCAACGGCATCGGCCTGTCCCCGGACGAGAAGGTCGTCTACCTGGCTGACACCAACCTCGGACGCCTCTGGGCCTTCGACATCGCCGAGCCGGGCGTTCTGGCGCCGCCGGACGGCTTCGCCCCCGGGCGGGTGATCTGCAACCTGCCGGGCTACCAGCTGCTCGACAGCCTGGCGGTGGAGGCCGGCGGCAAGGTCTGCGTGGCCACCATCATCAACGGCGGGATCACCGCCTTCGACCCGGACGGCTCGGTGGAGCACTTCCCCGTGCCCGACCTTGTCACCACCAACATCTGCTTCGGCGGGGCGGACATGCGCACGGCCTGGATCACTGCCTCGGCCACCGGCAAGCTCTACCGCGCCACCTGGCCGCGGCCGGGCCTGAAGCTCAACTTCAACGCCTGAAACCGGCATGCCCCGCAACCCGGACCCTCGCGAGCCCCTCATTGTCGCCAGCTTCGAGCTGGCTGCGGAGCGCATCGAAGACCTGACGCCTGACGTTTATGCGCGCTTGTTCCGTGAGCAGCCGGAGATGGAGATCCTCTTCTGGCGCGACACCAACCACCAGATCCGCGGCGAGATGCTGACCCGGGTCATCCAGGCCATCCTGGATTTCGTGGGCGAGCGCCACTACTCCCGCACCCTGATCCAGAGCGAGGTGGTGGTGCATGAGGGCTACGACGTACCGCCCGAGGTTTTCCGGACCTTCTTCCGCACAGTCCGCGACGCGGTCCGCGAGGTCTGCGCCGCCGACTGGACGGCGGAATGGGAGGCGGCCTGGGAGAGTCTCCTGGCCGACCTCGACTATTACGTCACCCATCCCGACCAGGCCGAGACCCAGGCCCTGGCCTGACCGGGAGGGCGGCCAGGCCTCAGGAGAGGCTGGCCATGGCCGCGCGCTCGAAGCTCATCAGCTCGTCATTGCGGCCCTGGTGGATCTTCACCGCCCAGTTCGGGTCCTGCAGCAGGGCCCGACCCACGGCCACCAGATCGAACTCCTCCCGCTCCAGGCGCCGCAGCAGGTCGTCGATGGAGGCGGGCTGGGAGGCCTCGCCCGCATAGGCCGCTACGAACTCGCCCGACAGGCCCACCGAGCCCACCGTGATGGTCGGAACCCCGGTCAGCTTCTTGGCCCAGCCGGCGAAGTTGAGGTCCGAGCCCTCGAACTCCGGCTCCCAGAAGCGGCGCTGTGAGCAGTGCAGGATGTCGGCGCCGGCCTCGGTCAGGGCGGTCAGCCAGGCTTCCAGCTCCTTCGGCGTCGGCGCCATCTTCACCGTGAAGTCCTGCTGCTTCCACTGGCTGATGCGGATGATGACCGGATAGTCCGGACCCACCGCCTTGCGCACAGCCCGCAGGATGTCGGCGGCGAAACGCGCCCGGCCGGGCAGATCCTTCGAACCGTAGGCGTCCTCGCGCGCGTTGGTGCCATCCCAGAAGAACTGGTCGATCAGGTAGCCATGGGCGCCGTGGAGCTCCACGGTCTCGAAGCCCAGCCGCTTGGCGTCGGCCGCAGCCCGGGCAAAGGCGTCGATGGCGTCCGCCACGGCCTCCCCGCTCATGCCCTCGCCGAACTTCTTGCCCGGGCTCGACAGGCCTGAGGGGCTGTCATAGCCGCCTTCCGGCTTCCACTCCGGATCGCGCGAACGCACCGCGCCCACATGCCAGAGCTGCGGGCCGATCGCGCCGCCTGCGGCGTGCACCTCGTCGGCCACACGCTTCCAGCCGGCCAGCTCCTTCTCGCCATGGAAGCGGGGGACATTGCGGTCGTTCAGGGAGGCGGCGCGGTCGACGCCCGTGCCCTCGGTGATGATCAGCCCCACCTCGCCGGCGGCCCGGCGACGATAGTACTGGGCCACCTCTTCCGTCACCACGCCCTCCGGCGAGAAGGACCGGGTCATGGGCGCCATGACCAGGCGGTTCTTCAGGTTGAGGCCCTTGAAGGACCAGGGCTGGAAGAGGGCTTCGGCGGCCATGGGCGGCGTCTCCTGCGTCGGGTCCGTCTCGGCAGACCCCGGTTTCGGTATGTCGGGGCGACCTTATGCACGCTCGTGGCGCCGGCGTCAGGCGAAAATCCGGGTCCGACCGGAGGCGGGGGCGACTTGCATTTTGGCCTCCGCTTCGCCATGGTCTGAACAATGCTCAAATCGCGCTCGTCCGCTCGCGTCGGCGCGCGCCTGACAGAGGAGTTCGCCATGAGCGACGGAGCCGTTGACCTGAAGGCCGAGGCGCGCGCCCGGGCCTATTCCATCCCCCTCGACGAGATCAACGTCGCCGACCCGGAACTCTTCCGGACCGACACCCATTGGGCCTATTTCGAGCGCCTCCGGAAGGAGGACCCCGTCCACCTTCATCCCGAGGGCCATCATGAGCAGGGGCCCTTCTGGTCGGTCACCAAGTACAACGACATCATGGCCGTGGACACCAACCACGGGGTCTTCTCCTCCGAGCCGGCGATCACCCTCTTCGATCCCGACGAGGACTTCACCCTGCCCATGTTCATCGCCATGGACCAGCCCAAGCACGACCTGCAGCGCAAGACGGTCAGCCCGATCGTCTCGCCTCAGAACCTGCACATGATGGAGCCTCTGATCCGCAGCCGGATCCAGAACACCCTGGACTCCCTGCCCATCGGCAAGCCCTTTGACTGGGTGGACACGGTGTCCATCGAGCTCACCACCCAGATGCTGGCCACCCTCTTCGACTTCCCCTTCGAGGACCGCCGCAAGCTGACCTTCTGGTCCGACATCGCCACCGCCGACCTGACGTCCAAGCTCTTCAAGACGGACGATCCGGACACCGAGCGGAAGATGTATCTCTTCGAGTGCGTCGACTATTTCACCCGCCTCTGGAACGAGCGGGTCAACGCCGAGCCCAAGGGCGACCTCATCTCCATGCTCGCCCACGGGGAGGCCACGCGGAACATGGACCGCATGGAGTATCTGGGGAACCTGCTCCTGCTGATCGTCGGCGGCAATGACACCACCCGCAACACCATGACCGGGTCCGTCTACGCCATGAACCAGTTCCCGGACCAGTTCGCCAAGCTGAAGGCCAACCCGGACCTCATCCCCTCCATGGTTTCCGAGACCATCCGCTGGCAGACCCCCCTGGCCTACATGCGGCGCACCGCCCTGCAGGACTACGAACTGGGCGGCAAGACCATCCGCAAGGGCGACAAGGTCGTCATGTGGTACGTCTCCGGCAACCGGGACGACGAAGTCATCGAGAACCCCAACAGCTACATCATCGACCGCGAGCGTCCGCGCCAGCACCTTTCCTTCGGTTTCGGCATCCACCGCTGCGTGGGTAACCGCCTGGCCGAACTGCAGCTGAAGATCCTCTGGGAAGAGATCCTCCAGCGCTTCCCGGAAATCCAGGTCGTCAGCGAGCCTGAGCGCGTCTTCTCGTCCTTCGTGAAGGGCTATGAGAGCATGCAGGTGGTGATCCCCTCCCGGCTCTAGGGAGGACGACCGCCAAGGTGGGTTGCCCCCTCACCCGGCTTCGCCGGGAGCTCCCCCTCGGGGGAGCAATGGCGCTCTAATTCCTCCCCCGAGGGGGAGGTGGACCGCGCAGCGGGACGGAGGGGGTCAACCCCGCCCGGCCTAGGCGCCCTTTTCCAGCGCCCGCAGCAGGGCCAGGACGTCGGGGTCGCCGAAGGGCATGAGCTGGGTGAGCAGGACGCCCGCCTTGCCCGCCTCCGGATCGGCCCAGAAATAGGTGTTGAAGATCCCCGCCCAGTTCAGAGCCCCGGGCGTGCGGCCCTCCCTCGTCGCCTCCGGGGTGACGACGGTGGCGAGGCCATGCCCGGTGTGCATGTCCGGATAGAGGTCGAAGTCCGTGGTCAGGACGCCATTGGCCGTCTTGAAGGCCCCGGCCCGGAGCGACCCGGTCTGGACCTCGCTGAGGGACCGCACCGTCTCCGGCCTCAGCACCCGCGCCCCGTCCAGTTCGCCGCCGTTCAGCAGCATGCGCAGGAAGCGGATGTAGTCCGGCGCCGTGCCGTGCAGGCCGCCGCCGCCGGACAGCACCTCGGCCTCCGTCCCGCCGGGCGGGGTGGGCGCCGGGAAGAGCGTCCCCTCCACACGCAGGTGCGCCACGGCGCGGCGATCCGGGTCCACGGGGGTGAAGCCGGTGTCCGTCATCCCCAGAGGCCCGAGGATGTACTCCCCAAGGTAGTCGTCCAGGCGCTGGCCGCTGGCCGCCTCCACCGCCAGGCCCGCCCAGTCGATTCCGATCCCGTAGGTCCAGGCCTCGCCGGGATCGTGCAGCAGGGGCAGGACATGGGCCGCCCGCGTCCCGCCGTTCGGGTCGGCCGCGCCGGTGGTCGCGTGCCATCGGGTCAGGTCGGCGCTGAGGAAGCCGTAGCCGAAGCCCGAGGTGTGGGTCAGGAGGTCCCGCAGGGTCGGGGAGCGCCGGGCGGGGCGCAGGCGCGGGGCGCCATCCTCGCCGAAGCCCTCCAGCACCTTCAGGTCCGCGAACTCCGGCAGGAGACCCGACAGGTCCCCATCCAGGCTCAGCCGGCCAGCTTCCACCTCCCTCAGGGCCGCGACCGAGACGATCGCCTTGGTCATGCTGGCCAGCCAGAAGAGGGTGTCCTGGGTCATGGCCGCGGGCTCGCCCGCCTGCCTCACCCCGGCCTCGCGCGTGTAGGTCACCCCGTCACGGTCCGCCACGGCGGCCACGGCGCCGGCAATGCGGCCGGAGGCGACCGCCGCCTCCAGCGCCTTCTCGAAGCCTGCGTACACGCCCGCCTCCCGGGTCAGAGGCCAAGCACCATCTTGGCCATGATGTTGTGCTGGATCTCGTTTGACCCCGCATAGATCGAGGTCTTGCGGTAGTTGAAGTAATGCGGCGCCAGGGTCGCGGCGTAGTCCGGGCCCGCGCGGGGCTCGTTCCGTTCGCCGCGGATCTCTGCCCAGGTGTCGCGCACGAAGGGCGCGGCGTAGACGCCCGCCGCCTCGAGGGCCAGCTCGGTGATCGCCTGCTGGGCCTGGCTGCCCTCCAGCTTGAACATGGAGGACACCGCCCCCAAGGTCTCACCCGTCACCCGGGCGCCGAAGACCCGCAGCTCGGTGGCGTTCAGCGTGTCGACCTTGATCTGCATCTCGGCCAGCTTGCGCCGGAAGGCGGGGTCATGGACCAGCTTGCCGCCGCCGTCAGAGGCCTGCAGAGAGGCGATGCGCTTGACCTTCTCCAGCTGGTGAGTGAGGCCCGGGGCGTAGGGATTGCCCCGCTCGAACTGCAGCAGGTACTTGGCGTAGGTCCAGCCTTGGCCCTCCTCGCCGATCCGGTTGGAGATCGGGACGCGCACGTTCTCGAAGAAGACCTGGTTGATCTCCTGTTCGCCCTCGGCGGGGCCGTCCAGGGTCGGCAGGGGCACGATGGAGATGCCGGGGGTCTTCATGTCCAGCAGCAGGAAGCTGATGCCCACCTGGCGGATGGCCTCGTTCGAGGTCCGCACCAGGCAGAACATCCAGTCCGCCCACTGGGCGTAGGTCGTCCAGATCTTCGAGCCGTTCAGGACGTAATGGTCGCCATCCCGCTCAGCCTTGAGCGACAGGGACGCCAGGTCCGACCCCGAGCCCGGCTCGGAATAGCCCTGGCACCACCAGACGTCGGTGGACAGGATCTTGGGTAGATGCTGGGCCTTCTGCTCAGGCGTACCGAAGGCCATGACCACCGGGGCGCACATGGTCAGCCCCATGTTCGAGGTCGAGGGCGCCCCCGCCAGGGCCATCTCCATCTCGAAGATGTACTTGCGGCTGTGGCTCCAGCCCGTGCCGCCGTATTCCTCCGGCCAGTCCGGGGCGATCCAGCCCTTGTCATGCAGCCGCTTGAGCCATCGGACCTGGCCGGCCTTGTCGATGTGGGCGTTCTTCGACTGGGCCATGCGCGCGCGCATGTCGTCATCGAAGGCTTCGGCGATAAAGGCGCGGACCTCGTCCCGGAAGGCGAGGTCCTCCTTGCTGAAGGCCAGGTCCATGGTTCTCGTCTCCCGATCAGACGCCGTCGAGGTATTCGATCTCGGGCCGGCCGCCCATGCAGGGACCCATCTTCGGGCCCGCCGCCTTGAAGTATTCCGTGCCGCCGTGGTGCTTCAGGGCCGCTTCATCGGCGTAGAGCTCCAGCACCTTGTAGACCTGCGGGTTCGAGCGGCTGCGGGTCAGCTGATAGGCGTGGCAGCCGGGCTCGTTGGCCCGCACCTGCTTGGCCAGTTCGGTGAAGATGGCCTCGAACTCCGCGTTCTTGCCTTCCGCCACGGTCAGGGTCGCGATGACGCCGATCATTCCGTTTCCTCCGTTTGTGTGAGGATGCGGACGGTAGAGGCGGCCCCGGCGGGCGGCAAGCCCCGCCGCAGCGTCACCCTGAGGGAATTCATCGGCGGACCGGCTTCAGCCGGCGCGGGTGTCTGGCCCGTTGCTGTCGGACCAGCCGTAGGCGACCCACTGGTGGCCACCCACCCGATGGGCCTCGATCACGCCGTCGTCCCGCATCGGCCCGGCGGTCCGCCGCACCGGTTGCCGTCGGAAACGCCCGGCGACGGCCGCCAGGCCCAGGAGGGCGGTCCCGACGACGGCCACCACCACCACAGTCGCGGCGGCGAAGAGGGCCGCGACGGCGGCCAGCAGCAATCCCGCCACAGCCGCCAGGACGGCGAGCACGGCCTTGGGACCGCGAAGCGAAGGGCTGGATCTGAAGTCGACCCGGATCATCTCATCCTCTGCCAGGGCCGCCGACAGAACGTCGGACCGGCGCTTCACAGCATGTTGTGCGGCGGCGCGCCGGCGTCAATGGGAATCGGACTCGTTGCGCGCACAAGGGGGGCGTCGAGGCCCAGGGCGGAGGTCACCGGATGCAGGGTCAATGCGACGCCCGCCCGGAAGCCCGACGTTCCGGGAGGGCATTGCCGCGCCGCCTCAGGCCCAGTCGCCCGGCGATCTCCGCCAAACGCTCGTTCACGAAACGGGCCCGCAGGCCCGCCGGATTCGACCAGATTGCAGCCCTCAGCACAGGGGGACAGAGCACGCCGTCGGGCGCCAGCCAAAGGGCGCGCTGCAGGGCCTTGATCGCCGGGACCGGACCGGTGCTGACGGCCATGTCGAAGACCTCAAGGGCCACAGCCGGCGGCAGGTGATCGCATCCGGTGGAGGTCCAGAACATCAACCGATAGATGGGTCGGGCCCGGTCAGGCGTCAGGCGTTCTTCCGAGGCGGGAGAAGGGTCCGCTCCATTGCCCGCTTCGGGAGAGGCGACAGATCGGCCCCGCGGATCCATCAGCAGCCCGCCTTCGCCCTCGACAAGGGCCTGGAAGGCTGCCTCGAACGCGGAAAGCGACCGTTTCGCCCGAGGCGGGTTACGCCGCACAGCGCATTGGGCCGCCGACCTCGGCGTTGCAGGGTCGCCGCCCGCCAGGGCCTCCGTCCCGTCGCCGTATGCGACCCGTTCCATGTACATGTGACGGTCCCTTCCGATCGAGAAATCAGACTGCGCGGATCGCACCCTTCCAATGCTTTCCCTGCCCCCGCGGCCGGCCAGGCCCCGAAGGAAAAAATCGTGAATGAGCGTGAAAAAAGCGTCGGGTCGCAGAGAATACGGGTTGGCTCGCGGGACGGGCGGCGAGAAAGTCCGTCAAGCCTGCACGCTGCGGCGAGGTCAAGGCGAAGGGGTCTCCGCATGTTCACGAAAAGGATCTTCCGCAAAGACCCGCCCGCCCTGAGGCCTCCGTTTGAGCGTTGGCTTTTTCTCGGGCTCTGCGCGGCCCTGTCCCTCGGCCCGCTCCCCGCCAGGGCCTTCGATCCCTTCCCGGTCGAGGGCGGCCCGGGGGAGCACCGCCGGATCCTCGACGCGGCCCTGGGCTGTCCGGCCGGCGACGGCGCACACTGCTGGACTGTCGCGGCCCGCGATCGGCTTGAGCCCGCCCTTCGTCGCCCCGATATCACCGCCATCACCCTCTGGAACCCGGCCCACTGCGATGGCGGCGACCTTCCCGACGGCCGCGGCGCTGCGGCGCTATCCGCCTGCCGCGACTGGATTCGCGCCGAGCTGGACGCGGCGGTGGGGGCGGCGGACCGGCTCGTGGACGCCGACGGGACTCCGGTCCCGGTGCGAGGGCGGTGCGGCGCCTTCCTGGCGGGGGACACAGACCCCCTCTGCCGGGTGGACCACCACCTCGGGCGCGCCCTGCACGCGGCCCAGGACTTCTACGCCCACACCAACTGGACGGACCGGCCGCTTACACCCACCGAGGTTTCGCTCCGCAGTCCGCAGGGGCTGGGCGGGACCGGCCCCATTCCCTGGCTGGCCCCCGATGACGCAGGATCGCCGCCTGCAGGCCTGATGTCCGGCTGTTTCCTCTTCTTCCCCGAAGGCCTGTTCTGCCAGGGTCGAACCCGTCACGAAGACCTGAACAAGGACCGCCGCCATGGGTCCGATACGCCCCCCGTCGGCGGGACCCCCCGCGGCGAGGTCGGGGGAAACTTCGCCAGGGCCTTCGACGCCGCCGCCGGCGAAACCGCCCGGATGTGGACCGACCTGGAAGCGCGCCTGGTCGCCACCTACGGAGGCGCCCGTGGGCGGGCCATGGCCTGCGTCCTTCGCACCGGGTCCGCCGCCAGCTGCGCCCCGGCCATTTCGATCCGCCCTCGACAGACGCCAGGATAGGCAGCGGCAACGACAGCGGTCATTCGGCGGCCTGCCGTCGTCTATCGACCAGGTCGGGCTTCTCCCCGGCGACCTCTTGACATCTGCAAAATATTTAATTAGGAGTCCTAATATGTCTCGTGATCAGCTCATCTACGGTCTAAGCCGTCTCGCCGCCCTGGCCCGCCAGGAAGACTGGAAGGTGGGCGAGGCGGCGGGTCTGACCCCAACCCAGGGAGATGCACTGCGACTGCTCGCCGATGCTCGTGACGGTCTGAGGCTGAAGGCTCTCGCCGCTCAACTCAGCGTTCGCCCCTCCACGGCGAGCGACGCCGTGTCGGCCCTGGTCAGCAAGGGCCTCGCGGAGCGCCAGCCGGACCCGGACGAGAGGCGGGCGATCAGGATCGTCCTGTCCCCTTCGGGACGCGCCATGCTGGGGCGGCTTCCCGACGGCTTCACAGAGATCGTCAGCCTGCTGAGCGACCGGAGTGCTGAGGACTTGCACGGCATAGTGCTCCGGACGATCCGCGAACTCCAGCGGATGGGGCGGATCGCACCGCAGCGTCTTTGCATGACCTGTCGATACTTTGTGGCCAGCGACAGTCTGGACCGGTCGAGCGAGCATCACTGCCGATTGATGAATGCGCCCCTCCGAGAACCTGATCTGCGCATCAACTGTCCCGAACACGAGGAGGTGGCTTCCTCGTCCTGAACGCCCTTGGCTTGAACCAGGGTCGCGCGCACAGCGCATTCTGTGCCTCGTATTGTTAGGAGTCCTACCATGAAGTCCAAGGCGATTTTCTATCACGCGGGTTGCGGCGTCTGCATGGAGGCCGAGCAGGCCCTGACCAGGGCGCTCGATCCGCTGCGCTATGACGTCGAGATTGTCGATTTCAACTCCGCCCCGGATCGGGTGGCGGAGGCCGAGGCCGCTGGCGTGAAGTCGGTTCCCGCCTACGTGATCGATGGCCTGCCCTTCCACATCAACTTCGGCGCCTCGATGGCGGCCGTGAAGGGAGACGCGTGATGCACAGCAGAATCCTTATCGCGGGTGCGGCGGCGCTCTTCGCCGTCTCCGCGCAAGCCCACTCTCACCAAGGCCGTGACGCCCGGAAGTCCGACCCCGCCACAGAACGGATCGCGCCCTCGCATGAGCACAAGGGCGGCTTCAAGGCCGCGCCGAACACGGCGGTGCTGGCGCCGTTCGACATTGTCCACGCCAAGATCCGGACAGAGGGCAATGTCGCCATTTTCCACATGGCGGTGTCGGGACGCGCCGGCGTGACGCGTCCGACGTCCACCGGCAGGTTTGAGGGATCGAAGGTCTTCTCCTACGTCTGGCCGACGAGCATCGATGCGTATGAGGTCGGATTCGAGCGCGGGGCCGGCATCCTGGCCCTGGCGGTCACCTCGCATCCGGACTTCGATGACACCCCGCTCTTCGACGAGACACGCGACGGGAACCGCGCCAACGACGGGGGCGAATGGCACATGCACTGGGTCGTTCTGGGACCCGACGAGGCCTGCGGGCCCGGCGGCCTGAAGGTCAAGGACATCCCGGAAGGCGCCCGACCCAGGTTGCCCCGGACCTGGCCGGGAGTGCCCATCCTGATCGATAGCCCAGGTTGGCAGCCCCAATTCACCGGCGACACAGTCGAGGTGCGCGTCCCCTTCGACGACATCACGCCCGTGAAGTCCGCGACATTCGACGGGGTGACCGCGGGGCTGCGCGTGAACGCCAGCGCACATGCGCCGCTTCTGTGTGTTGCAGATGTCTTTAAGATCGCCTCCGGCAATCTGAGCCTGCCCGGCAAGGTCGATCAGTAGACGCCCGTCATCCGCCTCCACCACTGACTGAGGGGCAAGGTGAGTCCGGTCTCATCTGGACCCACCTTGCCCCGAGAGGCCAAATGCATGTCAAACGCACCCATTCCGCCCACACTCCTCACACGAAATCCCGATGAGGGTTTCGGTCTGGCGATCAGACTTTCGCGCTTCGCCGTGAAGCTGACCCAGCCCGACGGCGACATCCGGGCGAGCCTGCGGGATCAGTACGGGCGGGATCCAGAGATGTTGATCTTGGCCTCACAGGTCGTTGCGACCCACTTCGCCACGATCGCCGCTGCCAACAACTACTGGAAAGACCAACAGCCATGAACCTGGAGCCCGCCTATCCCTGGGCCACGACGCAGTGGTTCAACAGCGACCCGTTGACCCTGGACAGCCTGCGCGGCCGGGTGATCGTGCTCGGGACGTTTCAGATGCTTTGTCCGGGCTGCGTCGCCAACGGCCTGCCGCAACTCCAGCGTGTCGAGCAGACTTTCCTCCGGGACGACGTGGCGGTGATCGGGCTCCACACCGTCTTCGAGCATCACGCGGCGATGACGCCAGCCTCGCTGGAGGTCTTTCTGCACGAGTACAGGATCGGTTTCCCAATTGGCGTCGACGCGCCTGACGACCCTGAGGGCGTTCCCCTGACCATGACGCGTTATCGTCTGCGTGGGACTCCCTCCCTCGTCCTCATAGATAGGAATGGCTTCATCCGGCATCGCGCCCTTGGCCATGAGCCGGACCTGACGCTCGGGGCCAGGATCGCCCAGCTGATCGCCCAGCCCCGGAACGCCGCCCCGGAGGCGCACCAGACCGGCGAAGGCGTGTGCCTGCCCGGCGCGGACTGCCGCTAGGTCGGAGACGCGCCAACGACCATGCTGAAGACCGCGACCGTAATCCGTCACGTCGCCTTCGAGGACTTGGGAAGCTTCGCCGACACGCTCTCCGGCCGCGGCTATGATATCCGGTACCTGGAGGCCGGGTGTGACTCTCTCGACTCGGCGCGGGATGCGGACCTTCTGATCCTTCTCGGGGGGCCGGTCTCCTCCAACGACGAGGGGCTCTATCCCTGGTTGGGGAGGGAGATCCGGCTCGTTCGCGACCGCATGGACCGGAACCTGCCGCTACTGGGCATCTGCCTGGGCGCGCAGCTCATGGCCCGGGCTCTGGGCGCTCGGGTGTATACCGCCAAGTCCAAGGAAATCGGATTTTCGCCAATCGTGCTGACTGAGGCTGGCGAAAGATCACCCCTGGCCGCCCTTGCAGGCGGACCGGTGCTGCACTGGCACGGGGAAACCTTTGAACTGCCGGATGGCGCCGAGCGCCTCGCCTCGACCGACCTTTGCACCAACCAGGCCTTCCGGATCGGGCCCCGGGTGATGGCATGCCAGTTTCATCCCGAGGCCGCTGATGGTGGCTTTGAACGCTGGCTCATCGGCCACCATGTCGAGCTCCGGGCCGAGGGCGTCGACCTGGGCGGATTGCGGGAGACGGAGCGCAATGAACGTGCGGGCCTTCGCGCCAGAGGCGCCGCCTTCCTTCGGGCCTGGCTGGATGAACTGGACTGAAGCCCTCTGTCCATCCCTGAACCGGGAGCGGCTCTGGTCTCGAATTCCGGGTCGAGCCCCTACCCTCTCGCGCCCGCCATCTCCATCCGCTCGCGGCGGATGGCGTCGTAGGCGGCGTTGAGGGCGGCGGACTTCGCGTGGGCGATGTCGAGGTACTCTTCCGGCAGGCCCAGGGCGCGGACGCGGTCCGGATGAGCGTCGGCGATGCGCCGGCGCCAGAGGGCCTTGAGGTCCTCGTCAGGGGCGTCATGCGGAGCGTCCAGCACTGCGTAGGGATCGTCGGCCGGGGCCCCCAGGTGAGCGGCGCGGATGCGGCGGAAGGAGAGCGGGCCGAAGCCGAACAACTCGGCCACCCGCTCCAGGTAGGACTCCTCCTCCAGCGAGACCGCGCCGTCGGCGCCGGCGATGTGGAACAGGCCGTCCAGAACATCCTCCAGGAGATCCGGGCAGTTACGATAGCGCCGGGCCAGCTGGCGGGCATACCCCTCGAAGCCGTGGGTGGTCTGGCGGGCCAGTTCGTAGAGGCGCTGGATATTGCCCTCGGAGGCCGCCTCCGGGGAGAAGACCTCGGCGAAGGCGTCGAACTCGGAGACCCGCGCCCGTCCGTCGGCCTTGGCGAGCTTCGCGCCCAGGGCGGTCACCGCCGTGGAGAAGGCCGGGTCGGCGCCGGGCGGCCCGGGCGGACATTCGCAGTCGCCCGGATCCGGGCGACGGACGGCCATGGCCGCAATTCTGTTCCAGAAACTCATGCCAATGTCCCAAGCCAGCGCGGCCGCCAAACGGCCAGCGCGCCCCTCCACCCAACACACTGCATACACCCAACGCTCGCCGCGGGATCGTTACGTTTTCGAAAGGCGGACCTCCCGCACCAAAGCGCCTCTGGACGCACCTTTCCCCGGTGTGGTCTTAAGCCGCGTTGAGCGGCGGCGGAGGCCCCTTGGACAGGCGCTGGACCTTCTGGATCGACCGGGGCGGGACCTTCACCGATGTGGTGGGGCGGACCCATGACGGCCGGGAGGCGACCGCCAAGCTCCTTTCGGTCTCCTCCGCCTGGGCGGACTCCGCCGTCGAGGGCATGCGACGGCTCATGGATCTGGCGCCCGGGGCGCCCTTCCCCGGAGACCGGGTCGAGGCCATCCGCATGGGCACGACCGTGGCGACCAACGCGCTCCTGGAGCGGCGCTTCGCCCGCACTCTGCTGGTCACCACCCGGGGCTTCGCCGACGCCCTGCGGATCGGGGACCAGGCCCGGCCGGACCTCTTCGCCCTCGACATTCGCCGGCCCGAGCCCCTGTTCGCCGGCGTCCTGGAGGCGGATGAGCGCCTGGCGGCCGATGGATCGGTGTTGGAGGCGCTGGATCCGGCGACCCTGGGGGCCCGTCTTGCCGAGGTCGCCCCTGACTACGACGCCGTCGCTGTCGCCTTTCTCCATTCCGACCTCAACCCGGTCCATGAGCGGCTGGCCGGGCGGCTGGCCCGGGCGGCCGGTGTTCCCTTCGTCGCCCTGTCGCACGAGGTCTCGCCCCTGCCCCGCTTCCTGCCCCGGGCGGAAACCACGGTGGCCGACGCCTGCCTCACCCCTGTGCTGCGGGCCTATGTGGACCAGGTGCAGACGGCGGTCGGCGAGGCGCCCCTCTGGTTCATGACGTCCGCCGGCGGCCTCGTCCGGGCCTCGGCCTTCCGGGGTCGGGATGCGGTCCTGTCCGGTCCCGCCGGAGGAGTGTCGGGTGTGGCGGCGACGGCCCGGGCGGCGGGGGCGGAGGCGGTCATCGGCTTCGACATGGGCGGCACCTCCACGGATGTCTGCCGCTTCGCCGGCATCCTGGAGCGGCGTGAGACCGCCGAGGTCGCCGGAGTGCGCCTGCGCGCGCCCATGGTCGACGTCGAGACCGTGGCGGCCGGGGGCGGCTCCATCCTCCACTTCGACGGCGACCGGGCGCGGGCGGGACCGGCCAGCGCCGGGGCCGATCCCGGGCCGGCGGCCTACGGGCGCGGCGGGCCCGCCACCGTGACGGACGCCAACCTGGTGCTGGGCCGACTGGACCCGGCGCGCTTTCCGGCCGTCTTCGGGCCGGAGGGCAGGTCGCCCCTGGATGCGGCGGCGGCGCGGGCGACCCTTTCAGACCTGGCGGCGCGCATGGACCTTCCAGGACCCGAGGCGGCGGCGGAGGGCTTCCTGGCCGTGGCCGTCGAGCAGACCGCCCAGGCCGTGCGGCGCATCTCCACCGAGAGGGGATTCGATCCCCGGGAGCACGCCCTGGTCGCCTTCGGCGGCGCAGCCGGCCAGGTGGCCTGCGACGTCGCCGAGGCCCTGGGCATCGACGAGGTCCTCTGCCCGGGCCAGGGCAGCGTCCTGTCGGCCTGGGGCATGGGCCAGGCCCGACCCACCGTCCTTCGCCAGGCCGGCCTGGAGGCGCCCCTCGACGGTGCGGGCCTCGGGGCGGCGGCGGACCTCGCCGAGCGGCTTGGCGCCGAGGCCCTGGCCGGCCTTTCCGCCCAGGGGATCGACGGCGGCGAGGTCCAGGTCCGGCTCGGCCTGCGGTATGACGGCGCCGACGCCGTCCTGGCGGTCGCCCCCGGGACCAAAGGCGAGGTCCGGGAGGCCTTCGAGGCCGCCCACCGCCGCCTCTTCGGCTTCACCGAGACGGACCGCGCCGTGCTCGTCGCCCGGGTCGAGGCCGAGGCGGTCGACGCGACGCTCCCCCCCCTGTCCGCGCGACGCCCCCGCGACGCCCTTGAGTCCCCTGGCGCCCCCCTGGACGCGACGATGAGCGTTATGCAGATGACCTGCCGCTCGCAGTCCTTTGCAGCCCCCGTGGTGGAAGCCGCAGCCCTCACCCGTATCGACGGTCCGGCCCTCATCGTCCGCGACGACACCCAGCTGGCCGTCCTGCCTGGCTGGCGCGCCGCGGCGGAGGCCGACGGCCTGGTCCGCCTGACCCGTATCTCCGGCGCCGCCCCCCGTGAGGTGCGCCTCGACCGGCCCGACCCGGTGACACTGGAGCTCTTCAACCGCCGCTTCATGGGTGTGGCCGAGGCCATGGGCGCAGCCCTCGAGCGCACGGCGCACTCGGTCAACATCAAGGAAAGGCTCGACTTTTCCTGCGCCCTCTTCGACGCCGACGGCGGGCTGGTGGCCAATGCGCCCCACATGCCGGTGCACCTGGGCTCGATGGGCGCCTCGGTCCGGGCGGTGCGCGATCGGCGCGGGACCCTGCGGCCCGGCGAGGCCTTCGCCCTGAACAATCCCTATGCCGGCGGCACCCACCTGCCCGACATCACCGTGGTCATGCCCGTCTTCACCCGGCCCGAGGCGGAGGGTCCGCCGGACCTCTTCGTCGCCGCCCGGGGCCATCACGCCGACGTCGGCGGCGTCCAGCCCGGCTCCATGCCGCCCTTCTCGCAAACCCTTGAGGAAGAGGGGATTCTTCTCGACGCTCTCCCCATCATGAGGGACGGGATCTTCCTTGAGGCAGAGGTTCGGGAGGCCCTTCTGGCCGGACCCTGGCCCTGCCGGGCGCCGGACCGCAACCTCGCCGACCTGAAGGCCCAGCTCGCGGCCTGCCAGACGGGCGCCGACACCCTCTCGGCCATGATCCGGGACCAGGGCGCCGAAGTCGTCGCCCGCTACATGACCTTCGTCCAGGCCAACGCCGCCAGCGCCGTGCGGCGCGCCCTGACCCGGCTGTCGGACGGCGAAGCCAAGGTTCCCATGGACGGCGGCGGGCGGATCGCCGTACGCCTGACCCTGGACCCCGACCGGCAGGGCGCGGAGATCGACTTCAGCTCTTCCTCCGACCAGGCCCCGACGAATTTCAATGCACCCTCCGCCATTGTCGACGCGGCGGTCCTGTATGTTTTTCGCACCCTGGTGGACGACGACATCCCGCTGAATGCGGGCTGCCTGGAGCCCCTGCGGGTGCGCACCCGGCCGGGGTCCCTGCTGGCGCCCGCCCCGCCGGCGGCGGTAGTGGCGGGCAATGTCGAGACCAGCCAGCACGTGGTCGACGCCCTCTATTCCGCCCTCGGCGTCATGGCCAACGCCCAGGGCAGCATGAACAACTTCACCTTCGGGGACGCCGACCGGCAGTACTACGAGACCCTGTGCGGCGGCGCCGGGGCCTCGGTGCGCGGGCCGGGCGCCAGCGGCGTCCACACCCACATGACCAATTCGCGGCTGACCGACCCGGAGATCCTCGAACGGCGGTTCCCGGTGCGACTGGAGACCTTCGAGATCCGCAAAGGCTCCGGAGGCGAGGGCGCCTTCCGGGGCGGCGATGGTGTGCGCAGAAGGCTAAGGTTCCTGGCCCCCATGGAGGCGGCCCTCCTGTCCACCCGTCGCACCTGTGCGCCCCAGGGACTGGCCGGCGGCGGCCCCGCCCTGGCCGGCGCCCAGCGCCTGATCCGGGCGGACGGCGCCATCCTTCCCCTTGCAGGCTGTTTCTCGGTGACTGTCGCGGCCGGTGAGGCCATCGAGATCGAAACGCCCGGCGGGGGCGGCTACGGTCCGCCCGCCGCTCCACCCGCGCCCGATTCCGAGACTCGCCCGACCGCAGCCTAACCCGGCGACAGATCGGCTGCTGAGGGCCTCAAGCGGCCCCGGCGGATCCAAGGGTTCCGGCTGCGCCCTGCGTTTGAGAAGGCGCCATGGCACACGAAGGGGGTTTGAACTCCCCGTGTGCACAGTCCTCAAAGATCGATGTTTCTTGAGGCGTGACTGCCAAACGAAACAACCAGGGGAGGGGACTGGCCCCGTCCCCCGCTGGTCGCGGGAGCCTAAGTGGCGGATTGCTGCCCCGTAACTCGCCATGTCGGAACGCGTGCGAGACATAGCCATACTTATGGTTTCCATCGCGCGACGTCTCTTCCCGATCGGGTCGGACACAAGCCTGTGCTCGCGTCGCCGTTGCCGAGCAAATTTTGCCCAGACGCCAGCGTTGAAAACCGACAGGTCCAATAACTGCGCAAGTTTGTGATTGTCGCCTCACCTATTCGATCTAGGAATAGATGAGTAATATCGATAGTATAACCAAGAAGTGCGCCATTAGGTAAGCCAGCACGCTCGCTCGCGCCTAAGTGGCATGAACCCTGCTTGCATCACCAGTAGCACTGGAGAGTCGGATGCAAATCAACAGTTCTACGGGCCTGGCCTCGGCCTCTTTGGCGTCGACGAAAGCAGTCGGCGCACCGATGGATATCGGCGCGACGGACGCGGCTGAAAAGGAGAAGGCCAAAAAGGCTGGGCCACTGTTCTCCGGGGGGCTTGCGAATTGGAACTCAATGATGACGCCCGATACCCTGAGCGCGCTTTTCGCGCTGAATGAGAAAGGGGAAGTGCAGTTCGAGGACAACGGAGCGCCGAAGCTTGCAAAGGGTGCCAATCCAGTTACGACACAAGAAGATCTATTACTGCAACATGTGAAACATATTCACGCTCAACAGATCGGCGACAAATCAGGTCTGAGAGTAAATGCCACCGATGAGCAGAAGAAATTCTTCAATTCCGTGACGGGCTACAATCTGGTGACCGAGAATGGTGGTTATGGCGTCTACGATGACAACGGAAATCTGGTAGCGGATATCGCTGGCAAAGATGGCCGCTCTTCCTCTCTCTGGCAGCTGGCGGCCGACATCACGTCGGGCAATCTAGAGCGTGATGGTGTGCCCGTTTCTGACTCGAAAAACTTTGACGCCGATTGGTACAGGGGTTGGACGGACAAGATGGCCGCCGGAGGCTCCGCGCTCCCGCCGGAGTGGGCGGCAAAGGCCAAGGCTTACTTCGACGACGCCCTGAATGCGTTGTTCGACAAGCCTAAGGATGGCGCGCCTGAGCGCGCTGAGGCCCGGCAGCAGAATCAAGACCCTGTCGGGAAAGCCGAGCCGGCCAAGACGAATGGGGGCGCCGGAGCGCCCCCACTGCCAGCTTAGGGGACGTAGTTCACGGTGATCGTGTGACCGCCCTGGAAGAGGGCGGGCGAGATACTGGCCGTTTTACCGGCCAACGCGTCCGCTAGGAGCAGCATCCCACATCGGGTGAGTTGGAGAGCACATGAAGGCCGTTTCGACGAAGGACGTTCTCGCGCAGATGGCGCGCTACCATGCCTGGGCGACGGAGGGACTTCTGTCGTCGATCGCGCAGATCCCGGACGAACCCTATGCGAAGCCCTGCGGGTTGTTCTTCGGCTCCATCCACGGGACCCTGAACCATCTGTTGCTGACGGACAGCCAGATCTGGTTCCCGAGGTTCAAATCCGAGCCCATTACGAGCCTTCCGCTCGATGCGGAACTCGAGAGCGATCGTGTGAACCTGGCGTCCCGGCTGATCGCCGCTACCGCGCGTTGGCCCGACTACGTCGCCAGCCTCGATGAGCCGACACTTGCCGATGACCTGAGATACACAATGACGACCGGACAGCCGCGCGCGTTGCCGATGACGGCTGCGCTCCAGCACGTCTTCAATCACGCCACCCACCATCGGGGACAGATCACCGCGGCCATTTCCATGCTGGGGTTTGAGTTTCAGCCTCTCGATCTTCCCTACCTTGTCTTCTCAGAGCTGGCGTAGGCGCGCGCCCCGTTCCGTCACCCATCCATCTCCGGACCGTCTGTTTCAGGCGAGGCCGCCGCCGTCATAATCGAGGCACAACATGTCACAGTCCCGCGACCCTAACCCGCCGAGGGCGCTGACGAAGGTCAGAAAGATGATCGTCGCGGCCTGGGTCGTCTTTGGGGTGGCCTTGCTGTCGTTCGCCGTCCTCGAGACCGTTGTATCCAAGGTTGTCCTTCTGAGACAACTGCAGGTGCTCCAAGGCCGGATGTCTGCAGTCGCCAAATCGGGTGTGTACCCCTCCACAGATTGGCTCCGTGAATACTTCGGAGAGCTTTCGAAGCTGACAGACAGGTCGTGTCCCCGGACGTGGTGTAGGTCCTCGGCGGTAGCAGGCTCGCTCGCGAAGCGCGCCCCCCAATGGGCGCCGTAGCGAGTGAGCGGGGCTGCGGTGGTCATCCACGATCTTCGGTAGGGTTGGGTTGCATAGCTCAACCTGAACCAAGGAACCGTAGATGACCGACGAGATGATGGCCCTGCGCGGGCTGATGGAGAAGAGCCCCGACGCCGATTTTCTGCGCGAGATGATCGGCTTCGCCGCCGGGCGGCTGATGGAACTGGAGGTGGGCGGCCTGACCGGGGCGGCGCACGGGGAGAAGAGCCCGGATCGGCGGGTCCAGCGCAACGGCTACCGCGACCGGGACTGGGAGACCCGGGCCGGGACGGTGGAGCTGCGCATCCCCAGGCTGCGCAAGGGCAGCTATTTCCCCGGCTTCCTGGAGCCGCGGCGGCTGGCGGAGAAGGCGCTGACTGCGGTGATCCAGGAGGCCTACATCCAGGGCATCTCCACCCGCTCGGTGGACGATCTGGTCAAGGCCATGGGTATGAGCGGCATCTCCAAGAGCCAGGTATCCCGGCTCTGCGAGGAGATCGACGAGCGGGTGCACACCTTCCTGGATCGGCCGATCGAGGGCGACTGGCCCTATGTCTGGATCGACGCCACCTATCTGAAGGTTCGCCAGAACGGGCGCATCGTCTCGGTGGCGGTGATCATCGCGGTAGGCGTCAACAGCGATGGCCGGCGCGAGGTTCTGGGCATGGACATCGGCGTCTCCGAAGCGGCGACGTTCTGGATCGAGTTCCTGCGCAAGCTGACCCGGCGCGGCTTGCGCGGCGTCAAGCTGGTGATCTCCGACGCCCATGAGGGCATCAAGGCCGCTGTCTCCAGGGTGCTCTCCTGCACCTGGCAGCGTTGCCGCGTCCACTTCATGAGGAACGCGCTCGCCCACGCCGGCAAGACCCAGCGCCGGGTGGTCTCCGCCTTCGTCGGCACCGCCTTCGCCCAGGACGACGAGGCCGCCGCCAGGGCGCAATGGCGACAGGTGGCCGATCAGCTGCGGCCGCGCGTGCCCAAGCTCGCCGGCTTCATGGACGCCGCCGAGACCGACGTCCTGGCCTATATGGCCTTCCCCAAGGAGCACCGCACCAAACTGCACTCCAACGATCCGATCGAGCGGCTCAACGGCGAGATCAAGCGCCGCACCGAGATCGTCGGCATCTTCTCCAATGAACAGGCCATCGTTCGCCTGGTCGGCGCCATCCTGCTCGAACAGAACGACGAGTGGGCCGTCCAGCGGTCACGCTACATGACAGTGGAAACGCTCGCGCCGTTGAGCGAAGATCCCCTCGTCAGCCTGCCCGCCGTGGCCGTCTGATCAACCCGGCCCCGCCGGAGAACGCGGTGACCACACCGCCGCAGTTACACCACGCGGTGGGACACGATCACACCAGAAGTCCGAAATCCGTTGGTGGGGTTGGGAGCCCCCTCTTGCTTTGATTGATGTCAATGCCATTCATCCCCAGCGCCTGCAGTCCTCCAATTGCAAGAACTGAGGCGAACCGGCGTTGGCGGATCAGGCTCAAGCTGCGGATCTGGAAGGGCCGTCGGAAGGGGGGCAGGTCGTGAG
This sequence comes from Phenylobacterium sp., assembly GCA_020401865.1. Taxonomy (GTDB): domain Bacteria; phylum Pseudomonadota; class Alphaproteobacteria; order Caulobacterales; family Caulobacteraceae; genus Phenylobacterium. The sequence goes on from JADCAS010000020.1 coordinate 65,911, forward strand.
GCGATGCAGCGAGGGGCCTGTCCGAAGCGGTCCGACCCCAACCGATTGACGCCCAATCCTGGAGTCGAGGGCAACCATGTCAGAAGTCATGATCTACGGCGCAGCGGGATATACCGGCCGGCTTTGCGCCGAAGAATTCGTAAGAGCCGGACTGCAGCCCATCCTGTGCGGGCGCCAGGAGGCGGTGCGCGCGGTGGCTGAGCGCCTGGGCCTCAAGTCCGCCGTTTTCGACCTGAACGACCCGGGCGAGACCGAGCGGCAGCTGAAGGGGGTGCGCCTTCTGCTGAACCTCTCCGGTCAATTTCTCACAACCCAGAAGCTCCTCATTGAAGCCTGCCTGGCCACAGGCGCCCACTATGTCGACCTTGCGGGTGAGGTGGAGGACACGTCCAACGCGTTTACATTCGACAACCAGGCGCGCCGCGCGAACATCATGATCATGCCAGGCGCCGGCTTCAATGTGGCGCCCTCCGATATCGTGGCGGGGCTCGCGAAGAAGAAACTGCCGGATGCGAATGAACTGGTGATCGCCCTGGCGACCGATGGCGGGGTCTCACGCGGCACCCTCAAGGGGATGCTTTCGCACATCGATCATCCCGGACATCGACGGGTCGGCGGCGTCCTGGTCGCAGCTCGGCCCGCCGAAACCGAACTGGAATTTCAGGTTGCAGGCAGGAGGTTCAGAGCGGTCTACGACCCCTGGCTTGGGGACCTCTTCACCGCCGGGGTTTCGACCGGCATCGCCAACATCTCGACCTACTCTGTCTTTCCAGGGCTCGCAGTCGCGATGATGAAGGGCCGGCTTCTGTGGCTGCGTGATCTCATCCTGAACCACTTGATGCCACTCCTGCCAGAGGGCTCGTCTGCGCGCCAGCTGCGCGACGGCAGGACTTACGTCGTTGCGATCGCCTCCAACGGGAGGACCCAGGAGCGGGTGGCGTTGATAGGACCGGAAGCCTACCGCTTCACCGCACTCTGCCTTCGCGAGATCACGCGCGCCGTGCTGGCGGGGAAGTGGTCTCCTGGCTTCCAGACCCCGGCCCTCTACGGGCGGGAACTGCTTGAGGGAATGGAGGGCGTGAAATGGGACTGAGAACGGCCGACGAGACGCCCCGCGGGCGGAAGGACAATGAGGGGCCCACGCCTCAGGCGGACTGTCTTTCCACCCGCGAGGGTCGCCTCTACATTGACGAGCTCGACACCGTTGAATTGGCGGCGCGGTTCGGCACGCCGCTGTTTGTGCTGTCCGAGACGCAGCTTCGTCGCAACGTCCGCCGTTTCCGCGCCGCCTTCGCCGCCGAGTGGGAGGGTCCGGTGGACGTCATGCCGGCGTTCAAGGCCAACACCACCCTGGCCAGCCGGCGGGTCCTCACGGACGAGGGCGCCGGCGCCGACGTGTACTCGCCAGGAGAGCTGGAAGGTGTGTTGAGCACCCCGGTGGACCGCGCCCGCGTCTCGGTCAACGGCGGCGGCAAGAGCCGCGACTACCTGGCCCACTGTGTGCACGAAGGGGTGCGCATTACGGTCGAGGATGTCGATGAGATCGAACTCATCCAGGCTGTGGCGGCCGAGCAGAATCGCACGGCGAAGATCCGTCTGCGCGTCAAGCCGACTGTACCCAACCTATGGCGACCGACCGACTTCTCACAGCTGACCGTCCCGATCGATCTGGCCATCCAGGTCTACAAGTCCGGCATCCCGCCGGAGTTCCTTGTCGAAATGGGCCGGCGCGCGATCGCCGCACCGAATATCGATATGGTCGGGCTGCACGTGCACCAGGGTCGCCACCACGCCAGTCTTTGGTTCTGGGAAGGCCTGATGTCCCGTTTCGGAAAGCTGGCGGGTGAACTGGTCGCCGCCTGGGACGGCTGGCAGCCCCAGGAAATCGATATCGGCGGCGGTTGGCCGAGCCCTCGGGATCCGCTGAATGAAGAGTTGCCGCGCTCGGAGTTCGTTCTGACCGCCCTCGGCTTTCCGCTGCTTGCGGGCTTACGCGGGCTGGGCGCCCGCCTCTACCACAGGGCCCTGGCCGGACTTGTACCCGTTCTGTCCTCACACCGGTTCCGCGCCACGCCGCCGTCAATCGAGCAGTATGCGGCCACCTCTGTGCGCACCCTTCGGCGCGAGCTGCAGGCTGCGCGTGTATCGACAGCGGGGGTGCGCCTGCAAATCGAACCCGGCAGATCAATGTATGGAGACGCGGGCATCCATCTGGCGCGGGTGAAGACCGTCAAGCGGCAGAGTCAGCCCTTTCCGTATGCCTGGGTGCTCACGGACACCACAACCTTCTTTCTCGCGGGCGGGCACTTCGAACGCAGTCGTTTCAGGCATGTTGTCGCAAACAAGGCCGACCGGCCCGTCGCCATGACCGCCGATCTTGTCGGACACTCCTGCTTTGCCGACCAGATCGTCCTCGGCGCCCGGCTTCCGGAGGTCGTACCGGGCGACGTGATCGCGCTTCTGGAGACCGGAGCCTATCAGGAATCGAGCGCGTCAAACTTCAATGCGCTCCCCCGGCCCGCGACGGTGATGGTGTGCGGCGACCAGGCCGATGTGGTCCGCCGGGCCGAGACCGTGGAGGATGTCTACAGGCGCGATCTGACGCCCTCGCGGATGCACCGGTTCCAAGGCGCGCACAGCGATCCGGTCGCTATGGAAATCCAATCGTGAGCGGCCATTTGGCGGACCTCGTGCTGATTGGGTTGCAGCTGGCGACTGCGCTCGGAATTTTCGTGTTCTGGATCTGGTGGCTTCGTGCCGAGCACGATGAGTCGGGGTGGCCACCGGGCTACAGGCGGCATGAGCAGGCCTTCGTCTTGCCGGACGGAATGCTGGCGATCCTGCTGGTCGCCTCATCCTTGGGGAGTCTCGGCAATATGGCGCTGGGTTCCCCCCTGGCCCTGGTCGCCGCGGGCATGATGCTCTTCCTCGCCCTGTTTGACCTCGCCTACTTCGCTCAACAGGGAATGTTCGCCGTCAGCCGAGGCGGGGTGGGCAACGCCATTCTGGTCGGCTGGCTTCTCGTCCTTTCGGTGACCATGATCATGCACCACCTGTGATCCTGGCGACCTTCGGGACTGGGGGTGACCCATCACCCCGAGATCATGTTCATGCGAGTCCGAAGCGGGCGTCAGATCGAAACATGATGTCATCTTCTGAAGAAGAGCCCGTCATGCCCGCGTCCATCGCGCCGCCCCCGGGGTGAGGCGGCCATCGCCAAGGGCCGCGCCATCTGGCCCCCGCCGCCAACACCATCCTGTCCCTCGCGGGCTGTTTCCCGGTGACTGTCGCGGCCGGTGAGGCCATAGAGAACGAGACCCCGGCGGGGGCGACTCAGGTCCGCCCGCCGCCACACCCGCGCCGGATTCCGAGGCTAGCCCGAACGCATGATCGCCCTCGCTCTCGCTTTCGTCCTCGCCCTGGCCGCGCAGGAGCCGCCTTCACCGCCAGCCGACGCCGATGCGCCGGTGACGACCGCCGAGCCGGCGCCCTCGGAAGCGGCGCCGCAACCGGAACCGGCGTTACCGACCGGCGCGCCGCGCGACGACTACGGCCTGGTGGGCTGGTGCCTCGGCGCTCTGGAGGGCTACCTCGCCCAGCACGATCGGGTGATGCCCGACGTGACCCGGATCGAGAAGACCTACCGCCGGCCGGGTTCATCCCTCGAGGAGGACCTCAAGGTCTACGCCGATCAGCAGATTCAGGGGCAGGCTCATATGAAGAGCTTCACAGCCGCGCTCCAGGCCGCCGAAAAGGCAAGCCTGTCCGCTCTCCGCCCCCGGGGTGAGGCGGCCATCGCCAAGGGCCGCGCCATCTGGGCCCCCGCCGCCAACCTGCCCACGCGGAGCGTGGCCCAGCAGTGGATGGGCTGGACCCTTCCCCGGGCCTGTCCCGCCGCGGCCGAGCGACTGACCCTCAACGCCCCCCTGCTCGGGGCCGCCTTCGACCCGGCTGCCGAAATGATCGAACCGCCCGCGCCGGCGCCCGAGGCGCCGCAGACCGCCGGGTCGGTCCCGGGCTTGGAGCCTGAGCCTGCCCCGGCCGTGACGGACGCCGCCGCATCGGCCGGCATCACCGAGGACCCCGTCCCGGAAACCGCGCCCGTAACGGCGCCCGACACCCCGCCCGAGGTCAGTCCAGCCGCCGGGTCGGAGACCGCTCCGCCGCCACCCGCGGACGCCATACCCGAGGCGCCCTTCGAAGCCCCCGGCCCGGACGCACCGCCAGCCCTGCGGGAGTCGCCGGGCGCGCAATAGCCGCCGGCCCGGACCGGGTGTAGTCTGGCCCCGACGTTTCCGGAGCCCCGCCATGACCGCGCCGCACCTGATCTACTTCGCCGATCCCATGTGCTCCTGGTGCTATGGGTTCTCGCCGGTGATGGAGGACATCCGCCGCGCCTTCGGCCGGGCCCTGCCCGTGCGCCTGATCATGGGCGGCCTGCGCCCCGGAACCGAGACCCCCATGACCCAGGAGGCCAAGGACAGCCTGCGTGGCCACTGGACCCACATCACCGAGGCCACCGGACTGCCCTTCGGCGGTGCGGTCCTGGACGATCCCGGCTTCCTGTATGACACCGACCCTGCGGCCCGGGCGGTGGTGCGGGTGCGGCGCGACAACCCCGAGGCCGCCATCACCTACCTGGGCCGGCTGCAGAGGGCCTTCTACGCCGAGGACCGCAACATCACCCGCCCCGAGGTGCTGGCCGAGCTGGCGGCCGACTACGGCGTGGCGCCCGAGGCCTTCCTGGCCGACTTCGACACCGATGACCTGAAGCAAGAGACCTGGGCGGACTACGGCGTCTCGCAGCGCGCGGGCGTGACGGGCTTTCCCACCCTGGTGGCCGGCCCGGGCCCGGAAGGGACCTACGGCGTCGTCACCCGCGGCTACAACCCGGGCGACCAGGTCGTGGCGATCCTGAAGGCCTGGCTGGAAGGCCCGCCGGCGAACGGGTGAAAGCCGAACCGCCGTTGACCCTCTCAGTCAGCTTCGCTGACAGCTCCCCCGTGGAGGAGCAATGGGCTCCCAAATTTCTCCCCCCAGGAGGAGGTGGACCGCGCTGCGGGCCGGAGGGGGTCAACGGCGGTTCCGCAGACCCCTTGCCTGTCGGAGGGCTGATCGTCGGGTTCGTCTTCCGGCGGCCCTGACCCGTCAGACCCGTCTATTCTGTATGACGCGAAGCAGAATGGAAATAATGGCGATGACCAGCAGAATATGAATGAAGCCGCCCAGTGTGTATGCCGAGACAACACCGAAAAGCCAGAGTACGATCAAGATTACTGCAGTAGTATAAAGCATATACCTCTCCATGGCGCGCCGAGATATCAGCCGAGGGAAGGCGTTTTCCCGGACCTGATCATGGCGCCGAATTCACGGAGAATGTTTGCGATGGATCAAGGATCAACTCACCCGCCGATGATCACCTTTTCCTCGCCCCACCAGAGGGGGCTCTTGGGCAGGTCGATGAACTTCCGCTCGTCCTCCAGCAGAAGGCGACCGGCCTCGCGGGCGGCGGGGTCGCCGGCCAGGGCCGCGAGATCCTCCAGGCTGTCGTACCAGAGCTGGGCCACCCCATCGAACTGGGGCGGGGCCCTGCGGGACGCTCGGATGCCGTCGCTGACCGTCTCTTCCATGGAGTGCAGCTGGACATAGCGGCGGATGCGCAGGACGTCCTTCACGCTGGCCACCAGGGGCCCGTGGGTATGTAGCCAGTAGTCCTGGAACTGCTCACGGGTCAGGTGCGGCAGGCGGACGAGGGCGAAGGTCAGCTTGATCATGGAGTCTGCATCCTTTCCAGGTCGCAGGCATTTCGGGTGCAGAGGCCGCGGATGGCGAGTCTTTCCTTGCGCCGCGCCCCTCCCCCCGGCCGCCGGGATGGCCTAAGTCGGAGGCATGCGCACAGAAACCCCCGCCCCGATCCGCCTGACCGATTATCGGCCGCCCGCCTTCCTCGTGGATGAGGTTCACCTGGACTTCGACCTGCAGCCGGAAGCCACCCGGGTGAAGGCCCGGCTGACCTTGCGGCGAAACGGCGAGGCCGGGGCGCCCCTGCGGCTGGACGGGGAGCGGCTGAAGACCCTGTCGGTAGCGGTGGACGGGCGGATCCTGGCGGCGGGCGAGTTCACCGAGGACGCCCACAGCCTGACAATCCCCGGGGTTCCCGACGCCTTCGTCCTGGAGACCGAGGTCGAGATCAACCCGGCGGCCAACAAGGCCCTGGAGGGGCTCTACATGTCGGGGGGCCGGTTCTGCACCCAGTGCGAGGCCGAGGGTTTCCGCACCATCACCTGGTATCCAGACCGTCCTGACGTCCTGGCCCGCTTCACCGTGCGCATGACCGCAGATGACACCTGGCCGCTTCTGTTGTCCAACGGCAACCTGGTGGAGACCGGGCGAGGAACCGACGGTCGGCGCTATGCGGTCTGGAACGACCCCTTCCCCAAGCCCTGCTACCTTTTCGCTCTGGTGGCGGGCGAGCTGGACGAGCTGGCCGACAGCTTCGTGACCGCCAGCGGCCGGAAGGTGGAGCTCAAGATCTACGTCGATCCGGGCATGTCAGCCCGCGCCGCCTACGCCATGGACGCCCTGAAGCGGTCCATGCGCTGGGACGAGGAGGCCTTTGGCCGCGAGTACGACCTGGACCTTTTCATGATCGTCGCCGTGCGCGACTTCAACTTCGGGGCCATGGAAAACAAGGGCCTCAACATCTTCAACTCATCCCTGCTGCTGGCGGATCCGGAGACGGCGACGGACCTGGACTACGAGCGCATCGAGAGCGTCGTGGCCCACGAGTACTTCCACAACTGGACAGGCAATCGGATCACCTGCCGGGACTGGTTCCAGCTGTGCCTGAAGGAGGGCCTGACCGTCTTCCGCGACCAGAGCTTCTCGGCCGACATGCGCGGCGAGGCGGTCCAGAGGATCAAGGACGTGAAGGCCCTGAGGGCCCGGCAGTTCGCCGAGGACCAGGGGCCCCTGGCCCATCCCGTACGCCCCTCCAGCTACCTGAAGATCGACAACTTCTATACGGCGACCATCTACGAGAAGGGCGCCGAGGTGATCCGGATGCTCAAGGCCCTGATCGGGGCCGAAGCCTTCAGGAAGGGGATGGACCTCTATTTCGAACGGTGGGACGGGCACGCCACCACGGTGGAGGCCTTCATCGCCTGCTTCGCGGAGGTCTCGGGCCAGGACCTGTCGGCCTTCTTCGCCTGGTACGAGCAGGCGGGCACCCCGCGGGTGCGGCTGGCCTCGCGCTGGACGCCGGAAACGGGCGAGCTGGAGATCACCCTCACCCAGAGGACGCCCGCCACCCCGGGCCAGGCTGACAAGCGCGCCCTGCCCGTCCCGGTCCGGCTGGGCCTGCTCGACGCCGAGGGCCGGACGATGGCCTTCACCCGGGACGGCGAGGCCCAGGACGAAACCCTGGTGGTGTTGGAGGGCGAGGAGACGCGCCTCACCCTGTCCGGCGTGACCTCCCGGCCGGTGGTCTCGGCCCTGCGGGGCTTCTCCGCGCCCGTGGAGTTGTCATCGGACGCCCGCCCCGGCGACCGCTACGTCCAGCTGGCCGGGGACGCCGACCTGTTCAATCGCTGGGAGGCGGGCCAGGAGGTGGCGCGGGACCTGATCCTGGCCCGAGCCGGCGGCGCACCGGACGAGGTGGGCGAGGAGCGGTTCGCCGAGGCCATGGGCCGCGCGCTCAACGACCAGGCCTCGGAGCCCGCCTTCAAGGCCCTGCTTCTCTCCCTTCCCACGGAGTCCGATCTGGCCGTCGCCCGACCGCCCGCCGACCCGGCGGCGATCCATGAAGCCCGGCAAGCCCTGCGCCTGCGGCTGGCGGTTCACCTTGAAGAGACCCTGAAGCGCCTGCATCTCGGCCTGCAGGATGGCGGCGAGTTCTCGCCGGACGCCGCCAGCGCCGGACGCCGGGCCCTGCGCAACGCCGCCCTGGAGGCCCTGGCCGCCAACCCCCAAAGCGAGATCCGGGCCCTCGCTGAAGGACACTACCGGGCGGCCGGGAACATGACCGATGCGATCGGGGGGCTGAACGCCCTGATGACTCTGGGCGGGGCGGGCTTCGCTTCGGCCCTGGAGGACTTCCATACCCGCTGGCGCAACGAGCCCCTGGTCATCGACAAGTGGTTCGCCCTTCAGGCCCGGGATCCCTCGCCCGAGGCCCTGGAGCGGGTGATCACCCTGACCCGCCACCCGGACTTCGACGCCCAGACGCCAAACCGGCTGAGGGCCCTGGTGGCGACCTTCGCCACGGCCAATCCCGCACGGTTCCACGCCAGGGACGGGTCCGGCTACCGGTTCCTGGCCGACCAGATCCTGGCGGTTGACCGCTACAATCCCATGACCGCCGCCCGGCTGGTGGAGCCCCTGGGATCCTGGCGCCGCTATCGACCGGACCTGGGGGCGAAGATGAAGGCCGAGCTGGAGCGGATCGCCGCCGCTCCCGGACTGTCGCGGAACGTCCTGGAACTGGTCGGCCGGGCCCTGGACGGCTGAATTCGGCGCCGGCCATCGGTAACGTTGGGAGTCTGTTCACCATCTCCGTGGTGAAGAAGTGAGTCGGAGCGGCGAAGGGGCCGTCTGACCGGGGGGCTCCAGCGGTGTCTGCAGTCAGCGATTTCGGAAGGACAGAGCGGTCAGACCTGCTGAGCGGCGGGACCTCCGCGTCCCTGGTCCTGGCGGGCCTCACCGCTTCCGCTCTGACGGCGGGCCTCGCCGTCACCCTCCGTGACGCCGCACCCGCCTGGAGCGGGATCCTGATGATGGCCGCACCCCTGGGCGCCCTTACCGGCGTTGGCGGCCTCTGGCTGGGCCGACGCGGCGCCAGAAACAAGGCGTTCCGGGAAACACCGCCGGGGGAGGCGCCGCCGGAATCCCTGATCGAGGCCCTGCAGGTCATGGCTTCGGCCTTCGCATGCTGGGACGCCCAGGGCCGGCTGGTGGCCGCCAATCCCGCCTTCGCCCGGATGTTCGGCTTCGACACCGAAGCCCTGCAGCCCAACTCACCGCATACCGAGTTCGCCCGGCTGACGCGCCAGGCCGTCCGTCAGGCCCTCAAGCCGGACGGCGCCGCCGCCGGAGTCCGGGAGATCGAATTCCGCGACGGACGCTGGGCCCAGACCCACGAACGCCGCACCCCGTCCGGCGGACTGGTGATGACCGCCGTGGACATCACCGCCCTGAAGCTCCGTGAAGCCGAGCGTAGCCGGGACGAGGAAACCCTCCGCGACGCCATCAGCCGCCTGGAGGGTAGCCAGACACAGCTTTCGGACCTGGCCCGGAAGTACGAGACCGAGAAGCTTCGCGCCGTCGAGGCCAACCGGGCCAAGAGCGAGTTCCTGGCCAATATGAGCCATGAACTGCGCACGCCGCTGAACGCCATCATAGGTTTCTCGGAGATCATGACCCAGGAGCTCTTCGGGCCCCTCGGCGCGGCGTCCTACAAGGGTTACGTCAGCGACATCCTGGCTTCCGGCCACCATCTGCTGGCGCTGATCAATGACGTGCTCGACATGTCGAAGATCGAGGCGGGCAAGATGACCCTTCACCGGGAGCGCCTCGACATGGGGCCGCTGGCGGAAGAGGCGCTTCGCCTGGTGCGGAACCGGGCGGAAACTTCGGGCCTCATGCTGATCGCCGACATAGGGGAGGACCTGCCAGAGGTGGAGGCTGACGCCCGGGCCGTGAAGCAGATTCTGCTCAATCTCCTGTCCAACGCGGTGAAGTTCACCCCTGCGGGCGGTCGGGTCTCGGTGCGCGCGCGCGCGGAGGCTGGCGGCGTCCGCCTCACGGTCCATGATACCGGCATCGGCATCGATCCGGATGACCTGCCGCGACTGGCCGCGCCCTTCGAGCAGGTCGAAAGTCAGCAGTCGAAGACCACCCAGGGCACTGGGCTGGGCCTGGCCCTCTCCAAGGCCTTCGTGGAGATGCACGGCTCCAACCTGACCATCGAGAGCGCCCCCGGCCACGGGACTTTGGTCAGCTTTCTCCTTCCGCCTCCGGGGGACCGGGAGGCGGACGCGCCGCGGGAAGGTCTGGCCTGACCGGGTATCGTCCCCGGGGCTGAGCATCCCGGGCCAGAGCTTCGCCGACCCGCGCCCGAACCTCGGGAGACTGGCGCAGCGCCCATTCCGCAACGGCAGCCTCCACCCGGCTGCGGGCGGCCAGTTCTCGGCGTCGGGCCACGTCCAGCCGGCGCGCGGCCTCGGCTTCATTGACCTCGCCCCTCGCCAAGGCGCGCCAAGCCGCCGCGCGCTCGCGGCGCGCCTGGATGAGATCGGCCCGGACCGCTTCGCTCTCGACCCGCAGGAGGGCCCGAAGGGCCAGCCCCTCGCTTTCCGGCAGGTCACGAGTGACGATGATCAGGGGATTGCCGCCTGGGGGCCGGGGAAGGCCGACACCCGGCGGTGGAGGATTTCCGCGGAAGCCTCCCGGACTGAGGGCCGCGATCTCCGGCGTCCGGCCTGCGGCGTCGGCGGGCCGCGGGTCCTGGATGACGACCGCAGGGGTGGGTGGCGGCGGCGCAGATCGGAGCGCTTCTGACGGCTGAGCCGGCGCCACCGCCGAGTCTCGCGCCTCAGGATCGGGCGAGTCCGGGTTCAAGGCGCCGTCGGGAAGCGGCGGCGCTTCGGTCGCGGCCGGCGTGGGGGCCTGTGAACCGCGTATCTCCCTCCAGGTTCCCGCGATCACGCCGATCAGGAAGAGATTGAGCGCAAGAGACAGGAAGACCGCCGTCGGCAGGACAGGGAGTCTCAAGCGCCGAAGTCCGCTTCGGCGTCCGCAAAGGGCGCCTCCCAGTCCTCCAGCACCTCGGCGAGGACCTCGTCAGTCTGGGGCGAGGCGCTGGCTGACGCCGGCCTCTCCATCGAGGGCGATGGCGCAATCCCAAATGACGGCGTCGACAGGAGGAAGGGCGCGGCGAGGATGCCGGCCAGGCAGGCGGCCGCAAGGCCGGCGCCGCCGCCGAGAGTCAGCACGAAGGCCCGGCGACGGGCGCGGCTCACCAGGTCGGGCGCAGGGACGAGCACCCGGCTGCGCAAGGCCTCGACGGGGTCGGCCGTCCGCCAGCTCCCCAGGAGGTCATCGAGGGCGCGTGCCGCTTCCAGCACGGCGGCGCCTTCCCGGGGGTTGCCGGCAAGCCAGGCCTCGGCGGGACCGCGCTCGGCCTCCGGCCAGCGGGAGATGTCGCCCCCATAGGCCTCGGCAAGGTCGCGGAAACGCCGGGGTCCCATCGGTGTGCGGCCGAAGGTCACGGAACAAGGTCCGACAGGGCGGCGCGCAGGGCGCGGCGACCGCGGGAGAGCAGGCTCTCCAAGGCCTCAACACTGACGCCCAGGACCCGAGCGGCCTCGATGTTGCCGAGGTCCTGGTAATGGCAAAGCACCACCGCCTCGCGCTGGCGGGGCGGCAGGGCCGCCATGGCGACGGCCACCCGATCGCCGATGTCCCGGGCCTCCAGGCCACGGTCCGGAGCGGGACCGGGATCGACAAGGGCGTCGAGGTCGGCGGCGTCGCCCGGCCGGCGGCGGCGCAGGCGATCGCGGCAAAGGTTGATGGCCACCCGGTGCAGCCAGGTGTCGAACCGGGCCTCGCCGAATCTCCAGACAGGCGCCTGACGCCAGGCCCGGATCAGGGATTCCTGGGCCACGTCCTCCGCCTCGGCGGCGTCGCCCAGCACTCGGGCGGCCAGGGCGGTCAGTCGGGGCAGCTTGCGGGCCGTGAGGGCGCGAATGGCCAGGAGGTCGCCCTTGCCGATCCGGCGCACGAGGTCGGCGTCAGGGTCATCGGGACGCGCCGCCGGCGACGCCGGGCGCGCAGCGCCCGCTCCGGCTGCAAGCCCGAGGGCGTCAGTTACCGGACGCAGCACGCTGCCTCTCCCGCATGGCGGCGACCTCGGTCTTGGTCAGGACGCCGTCCCGGTCGGAGTCCGCGGCGTCGAAACGCCGTCGGGTGTTCGCCTCCATCTCTCCCCGGGACATGGCGCCGTCGCCATTCACATCCGTCGCGCGCCACCACTGGTCCATGGCGGCCGCAGCCCTTGCGCCGCCAAAGGTGCGAGCCATGCCGGCGACCTTGTCGAACTCCTTGCGCGAGATCTGGCCGTTCTTGTCCGCATCGAGGGTGTCGAGCGTCCTTTCGACATTGGCCGACCGGTACTCGGCGTACAGAATCCGCCCGTCCCCGTTCTGGTCGAGCTTGGGCGGGCCCATCTGGGCTGCGGCGGGAAGGCCGCAGAGGGACGCCAGTCCCACGACGGTGGCGAAAGCGGCGCGGTTCAGGGACACGGGAAGACCTCCGGCTATCTTCTGTCCAACGAAATGAACCGCCAAATCCGGCGTTTCAAGGGCGAACCAGGCGATCAAAGGCCTCAAGGGCGCCCTTCCGGGTCCGGGTCAGGCGGGCGGCGAGGCTGCGGAAGTCTCGGGCGCCGCCCGCCCGGGCGAGCTTCCGGCGAAAGGCCTCCGGTTGAGCGGCGGGGTCGTCCCCATCGCCAAGGGCCAGACGGAGCATCTGCGTCAGGTTCTGCTGCAGGGTCCAGGCCTCCAGAAGGGGCCCGACCGGGCCCGCCAGTCCCGCCGCCGCGAGGGCCTCCAGGGCGTCGGCGGTCCCGGCCCGCAGCGGGCCGCCGGCGGGCGCATGGGCGAGCTGGAGAAACTGGGCGGCGAACTCAATGTCCACCAGCCCGCCCGGGGCGAGCTTCATGTCCCAAAGGCCGGAGGCCGGCTTCTCCTGCGCAATGAGGGCGCGCATTTCGCGCACGTCGCGGGCCAGGGCGGCAGGGTCCCGGGGCTGGCGCAGGGCGGACTCGATGGCGGCGTTGACGTCTGCTGCAAAGGCCGGGTCGCTGGACCAGACCACCCTCGCCCGGGTGAGCGCCATGAACTCCCAAGTCTCGGCCTCGGTCTCGTAATAGGCGCCAAAGCTCGGGAAGGCGACCGCCACCGGCCCCTTGGCCCCCGACGGCCGAAGCCGCATGTCGACCTCGTAGAGCTCTCCCTCCGAGGTCGGCAGGGACAGGGCCGCCACCAGCCTCTGGGTGAATCGGGCGTAGAAGACCTCCGCCGGCCATCCCTTGAGACTGGAGACGGCGTCGGGTTCGGCAGCCCTGTGCAGGGTCATCAGGTCGAGGTCCGAGCCGGCGCTCATCTCCCGGGAACCGCACTTGCCCAGGGCCACGACCGCCACCTGTCCCTCGAAGACGCCGCCGATCCGGCCCGCCTCGGCGAGGGCTGCGGGGGCCAGGGCCTCGATACAGGCGTCGGCCAGACCTGCGAAGGCGTGCCCCGCCGCCTCGGCGCCGGCCGACCCGCTCATCACCTGGACGCCGACCCGGAAGGCCTGCTCCCGATGCTGGCGGCGGACGGTGTCCATGGCCGCCTCGAAGTCCCCGGCGCCGGCGACTGCCCGCTGCAGGGCCTGGCGGTCCTCTGCGGGGTCAATGGCGCCGAAGAAGGCCGGATCCAGCATGGCGTCCAGGGCGGCGGGGCGGCGCGCAAGGGTATCGGCCAGGCGCGGGGCGAAGGTCATGACCTCGACGATCAGCTCGAAGAGCGCCGGCTGGGCGAGGAAGAGCGACTGAAGCTGCACGCCGCTGGACAGGCGCGAGAAGAAGGCCCCGAACCGCAGGAAGGCGGCGTCCGGGGCGCCGGCGGCGTGGGCGGCCTCCAGAAGGCGGGGCGCAAGGCGGGTGAACAGCTCCCGGCCACGCTCGGACCGGGTGGCGGCGATGTGGCCATGGTGCCAGCTTCGGATGGTCTGGGACACCTGGGCGGGCTGGCTGAATCCCATGCGTGAGAGCGTCTTCAGGGTCTCCGGATCATCCTCCACGCCGGTGAAGATCAGGCTGCCGAAGCGGGAGGACAGCGGCTCCTCGCCCGGGAAGAGCTCCCCATAGCGCTGGTTCACCGACCGAAGGATCCGCTCGACCCAGGCGTCGAAGCTGCGTAGCCGGTCATGCCCGGACAGGGCGGCCACCCGACGGCGCTCGGCGTCGGACTCCGGAAGCCGGTGGGTCTGCTCGTCCGCCAGCATCTGCACCCTGTGTTCCAGGGACCGCAGGCGGTGGTAGGCGTCGGTCAGGTCGTCCCGCGCCTGAGGGGACACGTGCCCCGCCTCAGTCAGGGCGGCCAGGGCCTCCAGGGTGCGGAAGCTGCGCAGGGCGGGCTGCCGGCCGCCAAGGATGAGCTGCTGGGTCTGGACGTAGAACTCGATCTCGCGGATGCCGCCGCGACCCAGCTTCAGGTCGGCGCCCTTGGCCGAAAGGCGATCGTCGACCTTGTGGATGTGGATCTGGCGCTTGATCGAGTGGATGTCGGCGATGGCGCCGAAGTCCAGGTTCCGCCGCCAGATGAAGGGTTCCAGCTCGCCGAGGAAGGCCCGGGCGCGGGGAAGGTCACCCGCGCAGGCCCTGGCCTTGATGAAGGCCGCGCGCTCCCAGTTCTGGCCGACGCTTTCGTAGTAGTCGAGCGCGGCGGCGGCGGAGACCGCCGGGGGCGTGGACCCCGGGTCCGGCCGTAGCCGCAGGTCGATCCGGAAGACGTATCCGTCGGAGGTGCGCTCCTGCATGAGTTCGGTGAGGCGATGTGTCAGGCGGACCGCGAAGGCCTGGGGTTCGATCCCCTCGGCAAGGGGCATGACCTCGGGATCGAAGAAGATCGAGATGTCGATGTCGCTGGAATAGTTCAGCTCGAAGGCGCCGTGCTTGCCCATGGCGATGCAGAAATAGCCGGGAACAGGGCCGGCCCCGGGGTCGGCGGACGGGTGAAGGCGCCCGGCGGCGACCTCGGCCCCGGCGGCGGAAGCGAGGGCCGAGGCCAGGGCCGCATCGGCGAACCGCGCCAGGGCGCCGGTGACCTGGTCCAGGTCCCAGACCCCGCCGAGGTCCGCCAGGGCGGTGAGGAGATGCGCCTCGGCCTTGAGGCGGCGAAGACCCGGAGCGGCGGCCTCCGGGGCGACGCCGGCGAGGGCGCGGGTCCGGTCCAGTATGTCGGCGAGCCGGACGTCGGGGTCCGCGTCCAGGAGGCCGGCGAGGCGGGCCGGGTCGCGGCGGACCAGGCCCGCCAGGTAGGGTGAGGCGCCGAAGACGGGGGCCAGGGCCTCCCGCTCCGAAGGGGAGAGGGCGTGCTGGGAGGCCAGGACGTCCAGGAGACGCTCGGCCGGACGGGCGTCGATGACCGGGCCGCAGGGACGAAGTCGGTCGCCCAGCCGGTTCATGTCAGCGAGGGAAGGATCAGGGCCGCCCGAAGGCCCGGTCCGGAACCATCATAAGCGCCCGGTCCCTCCCCCAGCTCGAGGCGGCCGCCATGGGCTTGGGCGACAGCGGCGACGAGGGACAGGCCGAGACCTGCGCCCGGGAGGTTGCGGCTGTTCTCAAGGCGCACGAACCGCTCCACCACCCGATCGCGGTCGAAGTCGGGCACCCCGGGGCCAGTATCGGTGACGGAGATCTCTGTGTCACCGCAGGCGCGCCGGCGCAGGCGGACCATGACCGCGCCTCCCGCGGGCGTGTACTTCACGGCATTGTCCACGAGGTTGGCCAGGGCCTGGGCCAGAAAGGCCGGATTGCCCCGGAGCGTGAGGCCGGCGGCGATGTCGGAGGCGATCTCCAGACCCTTGTCCTCGCACAGGGGACCATAGAGCTCGGCCATGTCGCCCACCAGACCGGCCGGGTCGAAGACCACCGCGTTGGGGGCCTCGCCGGCCGCCTGCAGCCGGGAGATGGCCAGGACCGCGGAGAAGGTCCGCAGGACGCCGTCGGTGTCGTCCAGGGCCTGTCGCAGGGCCTGCCGGGCGTCGCCCCGGCCGGCCTCCATGTCCAGGAGGGCGGACTCCAGGCGGGCCTTGAGCCGGGTCAGTGGCGAGCGCAGGTCATGGGCGATGGCGTCGCCAGCATGCCGGTGGGCCGACATGGACCGATCGAGGCGGTCCAGCATGTCGTTCAGGCCCTCGGCCAGCTGGTCGAGCTCGTCTCCCGCCCCCCGCACGGCGGCGCGGGCGGTGAGGTCGCCGTTCCGGGCGGAGGCCACCACATTGGTCAGGCCGGTCATGGCCCGGGTGAAGTTGCGGCTGACCAGCAGGCCAGAAGTGATTCCGAGCACAACCACCAGGGCCCCGGCGCCCCAGAGCCCCCGGACGATGGTCACAATGAAGTCCTGGTCATCCCCGGTATCGGCGCCCACAAAAAGAACGCCACCGTTTGGCAGCCGCTGCTGGAAGCCTCGGGCCGGGATCGAACGGGGCCGCCCGTCCTCGTCGAAGCCGGACAGGCTGAACCGGATCCAGGTCGGCTCGCCGCTGAAGCCCTCGACCGGGCTCCGGGCCAGGGAGCCGGAAATCTTGCGACCGTCGGGGGTCAGGAGCAGGTAGAGGAAGCGGCGCTCTCCGGCCATCCGGCTCACCAGCACGGTGTTCAGGGCCGCGGCGCCGGCGCGGTCATAGACCTCCACCAGATTGTCGGCCTCCCGCCGGATCTCCGCGTCCGTCCTTCGGCGCGCTTCACCGGCCGCCGCGACGTAGACATAGGCCATGAAGGCCGCGCCCGCGAACGCGAAGAGGGCCAGGGACAGAAGGGTCAGGCGGAAAGGCGCGGCGCGAAAGAGACGCAGAAGCCCCCCGACGGGCGCATCCCTCTTGTCAGGCATCCAGCCGATACCCCGCCCCGCGAATGGTCTCGAGCATGGCGCGCTCGAAGCCCTTGTCGATCTTGGACCGGAGGCGGGAGATGTGGACGTCGATGACGTTGGTCTGCGGGTCGAAGTGGTACTCCCAGACCTTCTCCAGGAGCATGGTGCGGGTCACGGCCTGGCCGGCGTGGCGCATCAGGAATTCGAGAAGCTGGAACTCCCGGGGCTGGAGGTCGATCTCCCGGCCCGCCCGGTGGACCCGCCGGGCGATGAGGTCCATCTCAAGGTCCCCGACCCGCAGCTGGGTGAGCACAGAGCCGGTCTCGCGACGACGGGAGAGGGCCTCGACCCGGGCGATCAGCTCGGCGAAGGCATAGGGCTTGACCAGATAGTCGTCGGCGCCCGCCCTCAGGCCCGTGACACGGTCCTCGATCTCGCCCAGGGCAGAGAGAAAAAGGACCGGCGTCTCATCGCCGTCACGACGAAGGGTCTCGACCAGTCCGACCCCGTCCAGGCAGGGCATCATCCGGTCGATGATCATCACGTCGAAGCCACCCTTCCGAGCCGACTCGAGTCCTGCGGCGCCATCGTGGCTCACGATGCACTCGTGGCCGGCGTCTGAGAGGCCCCTGGCCATCACCTCCGCTCCGGATACATCGTCCTCCACGATCAGGATGCGCATGCCCCCGCCCCGATCAATCAGCGATCTTGATGGGCAGGAAGATCGTCCGGCCGCCGCGCCACACCGCCACCAGCACACTGGGTCGTCCGGCCTTGCGGGCCTGGTCCACGACGGCGGCGAGGTCGGCTGGCGCGGCGAGCGCCCGGTCCCCCGCGCGCAACAGGATGTCATTGGCCTGCAGGCCCCTTTCAGCCGCATCCGAGGACCGCTCGACGGATGAGACCAGCAGACCGCGCGCGTCCGCCGGCAGGCCGGCACGGCGACGACCGGCGTCATCGAGGGGCGCGACGGTCATGCCCAGAAGGCTCTGGCCAGCGGAAGGCCCCGGCCTGCCTGGACCCGGCGTCGCGCCATTCGGTCCGCCGGGACCGCCGGCGAGTTGAGCCTCGGGCGGGCGGACCCCCGAGCGGATCTCGACGGTGCGAGGCTTGCCGCCCCGGATGATCTCCAGCCGGAGCAGATCGCCAGGTGAGGCCTTCGCCACCTGACGCGTCATTTCAGAGGACGAACGAACCCGGACGCCGTTGACCGAAAGGACGATGTCGCCGATCACCAGGCCCGCCCTTTCGGCGGGTCCGCCGGGAATCAGTTCGGTGACGATAGCGGCCTTCTGACCCGCCATGCCCTGGGCGGCGGCCATGTCTTCGTCGAAGTCCTGGATGGTCGCGCCGATATAGCCGCGCACCACCTTGCCGTTGGCGATCAGCTGCCGGGAAACCCGGGCCGCCACCTCCGCTGGCACGGCGAAGCCGATCCCCACCGATCCGCCGGTGGGCGAAAAGATCGCGGTGTTGACGCCGATCACCCGACCATAGGTGTCGAAGGTCGGACCGCCCGAATTACCCCGGTTGATGGGGGCGTCGAGCTGGATGTAGTCCACGAAGGTCTGATCGATGTCGCGTCCGTAGGCCGAGACGATGCCGGCTGTTGCGGTCCCTCCGAGATTGTAGGGGTTGCCCACTGTCAGGACCCAGTCGCCGACCCGGGGCCGGGCGGAGTTCTCGAAGTTGACGAAGGTGTAGCCCGAGCCCTTGACCTTGAGGACGGCGATATCGGTGCCCTCGTCCCGGCCGATCACGGTGGCGTCAAGCTCGGTCTCATCCTTGAGGACCACCTTGATGCTCTCGGCATCCTCGATCACGTGGGCGTTGGTGACCAGGTAGCCGTCGGCGGTGATGAAGAAGCCCGACCCGGCCGACTGGCGGCGGGGACCGCGCGGTCCCTCGCCCTCGCCGTCCTCGTCGTCGCCCTGGCGCGGGGGCCGGAACTCGAAGGGCAGGCCGGGGATCTGCCGCGGCATCCTGCTGACGTCGACCCGGGTGGTGACGTTGATCGACACAACCGCCGGCGAGACCCTCTCGAAGATATCGGCGAACGACATCGGCGCGCCAGGCGGCGGCCCGAAGTTCGAGGCCGCACTGGCCGCGGCGGCGGCGCCCGACGGCTGAGGACTGGTGCGGTCGGCGGCGGTCAGGCCTGCGGCCGCCATGGCCGTGCCGGCGACGAGGACCCCGGCGAGGGCGCCGATCAGGTATCTGCTCTTGGTCGAGCTCATATCGCGCACTTCTTTCCCTGCGGCCCGCCGCGAACCGACGCAGCCGGGCGTGAACCTTCATGCCAAAGAGCGGCGCACCGCTCAAATGAGGATTACGTCATGCTTTGGGATCGTCCGGAGACGATTTGAAGGCAGGATCGTGTCCATCTGCGGTCCGGACCAGCTCCGCCAGCCGGGCGGACTCCTCCGGGGTGAGCCATTCGGTCTCCGCACCGGCGCCTCGGACCCGGGTCACGAGGGCCAGGCCGCCCACCATCACCACGGCCAAGGGCGCCAGCCAGAGGACAAGGTTGGCGATCGAGAAAGCGGGACGGAGCATGACAAACTCGCCGTAGCGCTCGACCAGCCAGCGTCGGACGGCCACATCGTCATCGCCCGCTGCGACGCGCTCGCGGACCAGGCGGCGGAGGTCGACGGCGAGCTCGGCCTGGGAGTCCTCGATGGACTCGTTCTGGCAGACCATGCAGCGCACCTCCTTGAAGAGGGTGCGCGCACGGGCCTCCTGAGCCGGGTCCGGCAGACGCTCGGCGGGATCGGACGCCGCAGCCAGGCACAGGGCCGACGCCAGGGCGGCGGCGAGGGCGAGGCCGGCGCGCCTCACGTCCGGGCCTCCCGGCGCCGGCCAGGGGCCAATCGTAGCCGGCGGTCGGTCAGCGAGATGAAGCCACCCAAGGCCATGACCGCGGGTCCCGCAAAGATGAGGACCGCCAGGGGGTTCCAGTAGCCGCGGACAAGCCAGACGGGGGCGCCGCCAGGACCCTCCCGCCGCTCGCCGAGCACGACGTACAGATGACTGACATCGACATTGCAGATGGCGACTTCGGAGGTGGTCTCTCCGCCGGTGGGATAGAAGCGCTGGGAGGGCGTGAGCATACAGACCTCCCGCCCGTCACGCCGGGCGGAGATCCGCGCCTTCTCGGCTTCATAGTTGGGCCCGTCCACAAGGCGCACATCCCTCAGAACCAGCTCCCAGGCGCCGACCTTCAGGGACTGTCCGGGAGCGAGGGTCTGCGCCGCCTCGATCTTCCAGGCGGTCTCGAAACAGGCGCCGATGACAAAGATCCCCAAGCCAGCGTGAGCCAGCGTGGCCCCCCATGCGCCCCGGGGCAGGCCCCTCATCCGACGCAGGGACTCCGCCAAGGGCGCACGGAACAGCCGCACCCGCTGGGCCGCTTCGGCCAGGGCGCCGACGACCAGCCACGCCCCGAGGGCCAGGCCGAGACTGGCGAACGCCTTGCGCGGGGTCAGCAGCCAAAGGGCTGCAAGGCCAATGGCGACGCCGATGATCAGGGCGGGAATCAAGGTCCGCATCGCAGGCGCGAGGTCGGCCCGCTTCCAGGCGAGCAGGGGGCCGAAGGGAACCAGAAGGCACAGAATGGCCATCAGCGGGTTGAAGGTCAGGTTGAAGTATGGCGGTCCCACCGAAATCGCCTCGCCGGTGACCGCCTCCCGGATCAGGGGAAAGAGGGTGCCGAGCAGGACCGTGAGCGTCGCTGCGGAAAGCAGGATGTTGTTCGCCACAAGGGCGCTCTCCCGGCTGACCGGAGCGAACAGGCCGCCGGGGGCGAGCTTGGGCGCCCGCCAGGCGAACAGGGCGAAAGCCGGACCGGCGAGGCTCAGGAGGATGGCCAGCAGCAGCACGCCCCGTGTCGGATCGACAGCGAAGGCGTGGACCGAGGTCAGGACCCCGGACCGGACGAGGAAAGCCCCCAGCATCGAGAAGCTGAACGCCGTAAGGGCGAGAAAGACGGTCCAGCCCGGCAGCGCCCCCCGCTTCTCGGTCACGACCGCAGAGTGCAGCAGGGCCGCGCCGACAAGCCAGGGCATGAAGCTGGCGTTCTCCACGGGATCCCAGAACCACCAGCCGCCCCAGCCGAGCTCGTAGTAGGCCCAGTATGACCCCAGGGCGATGCCGATGGTCAGGAAGCTCCAGGCCGCCAGGGCCCAGGGGCGGACCCAGCGGGCCCAGGCCGCATCGATACGTCCTTCGACCAGGGCGGCCACGCCAAGGGAGAAGACCACCGACATGCCGACATAGCCGGCGTAGAGGAAGGGCGGATGCACCGCCAGGGCGGGATCCTGGAGCAGCGGGTTGAGAGAGCGCCCCTCCACCGGCGGGTCCGCCAGCCGGACGAAGGGATTGGAAGCCAGAACCGTATAGGCCAGGAAGACCGAGCCGATCAGACCCTGGACCGCCACGGCGCTGGCCTTGAGGTCCCGGGGCAGGTCGCGGCCACGTCCCGCCAGCACCGCCCCGAAGCCTGTCAGGGCGATGTTCCAGAGCAGCATCGAGCCCTCATGGCTGCCCCAGGCGGCGGCTACGCGATAGAGCACCGGCTTTTCGGAGTGCGAGTTGGCCGCCACGTTCGCTACCGAGAAGTCCGAGACGACGAAGGCGTAGACGAGGGCGGCGAAGGACAGGGAGAGCACGCCAAAGCTCGCCAGGGCTGCGCCCTCTCCAGCCCCCGTGAGCAACATCGAACGCCGCATCCGGCCGGCGGCTGACAGGCCCGTCTGCGCCAGGGACAGGACAAGGGCCAGGATCAGGGCGAAGGCGCCGAACTCGACGATCATGACGCTGGCCTCTGCGCGCCGTCGCCACGCCATTCGCCCTGGGCCTTCAGGGAGTCCGCCACCTGCTTGGGCATGTAGGTCTCATCGTGCTTGGCGAGGACCTGCCGAGCCTCGAAGACCCCGTCCGACCGGAAGGCGCCGGTGGCGACGATGCCCTGCCCCTCCCGGAACAGGTCGGGCAGGTCGCCCCGGAAGTGGATCCGGTCCGCGGCGATATTGTCCCGGATGCTGAACTCGACCCGGCCATCTGTGTGATGGACGACGCTCCCGTCGACCACGAGGCCCCCCAACTGCACAGACTGCCCAGGCGGCGGGCGGGCGGCGTCGGCCTGGGCCGGGGTGTAGAAGTAGGAGATGGAGTCCCGGAGCCCCCAAAGAGTGAGGCCCGCTGCAAGGGCCAGGACCGGGGCGACGACGGCGATCACGGTCAGGCGCCGGCGCGCGCGGGGGGATCGGGGCATCCAGCCAGTCATTTCATGGGCTCCGCTGCGGCGGCCTTCTCGAGCTGTTCGAGGATCTGGGGCTGGCCGGCGTACCTGCGGCTCGCACGGTCCAGGGCGGCGTCGCGTCGGGCGGCGTCCCCGAGGACCGCATAGGAGCGGACCAGCCTGACCCAGCCATCGGGATCGTCGGGATTGTCCTCGAGGCGCTTGGCGAGGCCGGCCACCATCTGGCCGATCATTTCGGAGGTTGGTCCCTCCATCGCGGGCGACGCGGGCGCCCGCACCTCACGGATGGCGGCGTCAATATCGGCGCGGCGGGGATCGCCGGCGGGCAGCTCAGCGGCGATCGCCTCAAGGTCCCGGATCGCACCTTCCTGGTCCCCGGAGGCGACCCGTCCGCGGGCGAGGTGGAAGCGCGCCGGCAGCGACCGGGGGTCGAGGCGGACGGCCTCGGTCAGGACCTCGCGCGCCTCTGCGGTGATCTCTCCTTGGGACCGGGCCAGGAGACTGAGGCCCAGCATCTCCCAGAGGTCGGCGCGCCCGGGCGCCAGAGCGATCGCCCGACGAAGAGCGCGGGCGGCGGCGGCGGGGTTGTCCGACTGGGCCTCCGCCAGGGCGAGGAAACGGTAGCCCTCGGCCTCCGGCCGCACCTTGAGGGCCTCGCGCAGGACAGCCGCCAGCTGGGGTGGGGTCAGGTCGGTCAGCTGCCCTGCCCGCCAGGTCTCGATCCGGCTGTCGAGGGGCTGGTCAGGGAGGCCTGGCCGCCCGAGGACCAGATATGCCGTCAGGGCGGCCAGGCCGACGCCTGCCGCGGCGGCGAGCAACACGGGACGCTGCCCGGTGGGCGCGGTCCATCCGACCGCCGCAGAGTCGGCGGCGACCAGCAAGCGGCGGCCCGCCTCCGCCCGGGCGGCCTCCCGCTCGGCGGGCTCCATGAGGCCGCGGTCGGCGAGGTCGTCGATTTCGGCGAGCTGTCGGCGGTAGACGTCGAGAGTCGGGTCCTCCAGCCCGGACTGGGGCGCGGACCGGGCGGCCCGGAGGAGGATGACTGCCGCAGCGGCGACCGCAAGGAGCCCCGCCGCCGTCCAGAAAACGACCATGGGCGCCATGTAGACGTTTTGGACCGCCGGCGCGAGGGGTACACGGCGATCAATCGGCGCTGCGGGGCAGGTCCAGGCGCACCCGCAGGCCGCCCATGGGGGAATCCTCAAGATCCAGGTCGCCACCGTAGGCACGGACCAAGTCGCTCACAATGCTGAGGCCAAGTCCCGACCCCGGCGCAGACTCGTCCAGCCGGCCGCCGCGGGCCAGGGCGTCCCGGCGCTGTCCGGGATCGAGTCCGGGGCCGTTGTCGTCGATTTCCAGGATCAGCCGGTCAGAGCCGGAGGCGGCTCCCCGGACAGTGATCCGCCCCCGACCCCACTTGCAGGCGTTTTCCAGCAGGTTGCCGCAGATTTCCAGCAGGTCCTGGCGCTCGCCCAGGAAGGCCAGGTCCTCCGGCGCCTCCCAATCGATCCGGACGTCCGCCTCCCGGTGCAGGCGCATCAGGGTGCGGGCGAGATCGTCCAGCACCTCGGCCACCGGGGTGACCGCGCCGGCGCCGGGAAGCCGCGCAGCAGCACGGGCGCGGCGCAGGTGGTGATCGACCTGGGTCTGCATCACGCCCGCCTGCTGTGTCACCAGGTCGGCAAGGGCGCCTTTATCGGGCTCGGACCCGGCCGCGGCGGACAGGACCGCCAGGGGCGTCTTCAGCGCATGGGCCAGATTCCCCACATGGGCTCGCTGGCGCTCCAGGGACTCCCGGTTGTGCCGGACCAGGGCGTTAAGCTGGTCGGCCAGCGGGGTCAGTTCGGAGGGGTAGGCGCCGCCGAGCTGGTCCGCCCGGCCAGAGCGGAGGTCAGCAATCTCCTGGCTCAGGGCGAAGAGCGGGCGCAGGCCCAGCCGCACCTGGATCACGACGGCGGCGATCAGTCCCAGGGCGAGCAGGACGAACACCGCTGCGGTCGCAGCGAAAAAGCGACGAATCTCGCCGTCCACGGGGCGCCGGTCCTCGGCGGCGAGGACGATCACCGGCGCCGTGGCGCCGGGCAGGACGAGGCGGGTGGCGCGTACCCTCAGCCTCTGGTCCTCCGGTCCCGGCGCCGCGTAGCTGACCCCGCCGCCGGGATGGGCTTCGAGGGTCGCGGGGAGGTCCGCGGGAAGCGTGAGCTCCGTATCCCAAAGCGACCTTGAGCGCGCGAGGACCGCGGGTCGTCCGTCCGGGCCTGCACGGGAGACCTGCCAGTAGCGGCCGGAATAGACCCGGCGGGTCCGCGGATCGCCTGGGTCGCGGACGCGGATCCCCCCCGCCGGCTCCGGAAGGGCCGCCGCCGCGAGGCTGTCGGTCAGGTCGGCGAGCCCCTGATCGAAGCGCCGGAGGGCGGCCTGCTCGAAGAGAAGGCCGAGAAGGACGGCGGAGGCGAGGAGGACCCCGGTGGACCAGACGGCGGCCAGCAGCACCAGACGTCGGACCAGGGACGGGGCGGCGGGGCGGCGGGCCATGTGTCAGGCCGGCCCCGGCATAGCGTCCAGGCGGTAGCCCAGCCCCCTCTGGGTGATGATGCGCTCCGCCCCGATCTTCCGGCGGAGGCGGCCGATGATGACCTCCATGGTGTTGGAGTCGCGGTCGAAGTCCTGGTCGTAGAGATGCTCGGTAAGCTCCGTGCGGCTCACCACCCGGCCGGCGTGCATCAGGAGGTAGTGGAGCAGGCGGTACTCCAGGGACGTCAGGCGCACAGGCTGGCCGGCGAGGGTGACCGCTGCGGCGCCAGGGTCCAGGACGAGGTCCCCGCTCGACAGGCTCGCGCTGGCGCGGCCGGCGGCGCGACGCAGAAGGGCTCTCAGCCGGGCGAGGAGCTCAGGCGTGTGGAAGGGCTTGGTCAGGTAGTCGTCACCGCCTGCGTCAAAGCCGGTCACCTTCTCGGCCCAGCCGTCGCGCGCGGTCAGGATGAGAACGGGCGCGGACATCCCGCCGGCCCGCCAGCGCCGCAGCACCGCCACGCCGTCCAGCACAGGCAGGCCGAGGTCCAGGACCACCGCATCATAGGGCTCGGTCTCTCCAAGCCAGGCCGCCTCCTGGCCGTCCGACGCCAGGTCCACGGCGTAGCCGGCCTCGGTGAGGGCGCGGCGAAGGCTGCGGGCAAGGTCCGGGTCGTCCTCCGCCAGGAGAAGTCGCATGCCGTCAGTCTCCCCTCTGGTCGAGGATCCGGCCGGTCCGGGCGTCCACGACGAAGACCACCACCCGGTTGTCCTGGGTCCGCCAGGTGACCAGGTAGACGGGTCGTCCGTCGACGGTCTCCCCGAACCGGGTGTCGAGGTGATCTCCCGGGCTGCGGGCGGCGATGGCCGCCAGGACCTGCGACAGCGGCAGGAGCCGGCCATCGCGCACCGCATCTCTGGCCCGGTCCTGTTCCGGGGGCTGGAAGGCCGGCTGCGCGGCTGCAGGCGACTCCGTTCCCGCCAGCAGGAAGACGGCGAGGCCAAGGAGGGCGGGATGACACTGTCTCCGGCTCATGGCGCACACCTGGACCGACCGGCCTGAACGCGGGCTGAACCGGCCTCAGCGGCGGCGGGGGACATAGGGCCGCTCGTCACGCCAGCGCGCGGCGAAGGCTTCGAGCTGGGCGTCGGGGGCCTCCGGCAGCATGATCTGCACCCTGGCGATGAGGTCGCCCCGCCCCCCGCGACCGTCCGCAAGTCCCTTGCCTTTCAGGCGCAGGGACTGACCCGAACTGGCGCCCTTGGGCACGGTCAGGCTGACGGGTCCGTCCGGCGTCGGCGCCTGCACCCGCCCGCCGAGAACCGCGTCGGGGATGGACACCGGAAGGTCCATGACCAGTTGGTCGTTCTCCTTCCGGAAGACGGGATGGGGCCGGACCAGGAGCTCGATCAGGGCGTCGCCCTTGCCGCCTCTGCCGGCTTCGCCGTGTCCCCTCAGCCGCAGGGTTTGACCATCGGAAGCGCCGGCTGGAATCGTCACGTCCAGGGTTCGCCCGTCCTGGAAGGAAATCCGCTTCTTGCCGCCGAGAATGGCCTCTTCAAGGTCGATCTCCAGCCGGGCGCGGACGTCGGCGCCGCGCGGCGCGAAGCCTGGCCCCGGTCCGGCGCCGCCGCGGGGACCGCCGCGGCCGCCCCTGCGGCCGAACATCTCACCGAGGATGTCGCCGAAGTCCGTCGCATCAAAGCCGCCGCCGCCGCCGCTGCCGAAGGGACCCCCCTGTCCGGGGCCTCCGAACCCTCGAAAGACTTCCCGACCGTCGGCGTCGATTTCGCCGCCGTCGAACTTTCGGCGCTTGTCCGGGTCACCCAGAAGATCAAAGGCGGCGCTGACCTGCTTGAACCTCTCCTCGGCGGCCTTGTCGCCCGGATTGGCGTCAGGATGGTGCTTCTTGGCCAGCTTCCGGAAGGCCTTGCGGATGTCGTCGGCCCCGGCGCTGCGCGGAACGCCGAGGACCTCGTAGGGATCTCGCGCCACGGGAGTCACCTCAGCAGGGAAGAGTTACTGGCTGTGAGTTAGGGTCTGACGTCAGGTCCGCAAGGGCAAGTGTTGCGAAAATGTCACTCTTGGGATGGTCAGGCCTCAGTCGCCGAGGCCGCGTTCGCGCAGCAGGTCCGGCGCGGCGTGGTCGACCATGTCGTCCTCGTGCGCCAGCTCCGTCTCGCTGAGGGTCTGCCCGCGCACAGACACCCCGGCCCGGTGGACGCTCTCGGGATCCCCGCTCACCAGGGGGTGCCAGTCGGCCAGCCCCCGGCCCTCCTGGAGGCGTCGATAGGCGCAGGAGCGAGGCATCCAGCCCAGACGGGGGATGACTTCCGGCGTCAGGGTGATGCAGTCCGGCACCTCCTGCTTGCGGTCCGGATAGTTGGAGCAGCGGCAGGTGGCGGCGTCGAGCAGGCGGCAGTGCACCCGGGTGGGGATGATCTCGCCGCTGTCGGCGTCCTCGAACCGGACGAGGCAGCACAGACCGCAGCCGTCACAGAGGCTCTCCCACTGCTCCGGCGTCATGCGGTCGAGGGGCGTGGTTTCCCAGAAGGGCCGGGTCATGACGCCTGTCTAGCCCCGGCGCCCGGACAGCGCCAGCCCGGGGGCCGGCCAGAGGGCTTGGAGACCGGGTCCCTGGACGGTAAGGGGGGCCATGAAACCCCCGGTGCTCGCCCTCAGACAGGTCCGTCTCGCGGACGGTCCGCGAATGCTCTTCGACGGAGTCGACCTGGCCCTCGAACCCCGCTGCCGGGCCTGCCTCGTCGGCCGGAACGGGACGGGCAAGACCACCCTCCTGCGCATCCTGGCGGGGGAGGTGGAGGCCGACGACGGCGATCGGACCCTCAACCCCGGCCTTCGCATCGCCTGGGTTCCGCAGGAGCCGGTGATCGCCGGCCCCACCGTCCTGGACCACGTGGTCGCCTCCGGCGTCGCGCCGCACGAGGCGGAGGCCGCCCTCCAGACCTTCGGACTGTCCCCCGCCGCCCTCTCTGAAGGCCTTTCCGGAGGCGAGGTCCGGCGGGCCGCCCTGGCCGCGGCCTTCGCCAGGGACGCCGACGTCCTGCTGCTGGACGAGCCGACCAACCACCTCGACATCCCCGCCATCACCATCCTGGAGGCGGAGATCGCCGCCAGCCGCGCCGCCGTCCTTCTGGTCAGCCATGACCGCGCCTTCCTGGAGCGGGTGTCAGACCGGTGCTTCTGGCTGGAAGGCCGCAAGGTCCGTCGGCTGGACCGGAGCTTCGCCCACTTCGAAGTCTGGGCCGACGGCATCGCCGCCGCCGAGGCCGAGGACGCCCGCCGGCTCCAGAAGCGCATCGAGCAGGAGGAGCACTGGATGCAGCGGGGAGTCACCGCCCGCCGCGCCCGTAATGAGGGCCGCCGCCGCGCCCTGCTCGACCTGAGAGCCTCCCGCGCAGAGCTGCTGCGCCAGGCCCGCGGGCAGATGAGCCTGGAGGCCGCCGCTTCCGAAGGTTCAGGCCAGAGGGTGATCGAGGCCCGGCGGATCTCGAAGGCCTGGGGCGCACGGACGGTGGTCCGGGACTTCTCCACCCGCATCCAGCGGGGTGACCGGATCGCCGTGGTCGGACCGAACGGCGCGGGGAAGACCACCCTCATCCGGATGCTGGTGGGCGAGCTGGAGCCGGACTCCGGGACGGTGAAGCTGGGAACCGGCCTGGAGATCGCCTACCTCGACCAGACCCGGGCCGATCTGAAGCCGGAGATGACCCTGCGCGAGGTCCTGGCCCCCCTGGGCGGCGACCAGATCCTCGTCCGGGGCAAGCCCTGGCACGTCGCGGCCTACGCCAAGTCCTTCCTGTTCACCGAGGCCCAGCTGCGCCAGCCGGTGCGCAGCCTGTCTGGCGGTGAGCGCAATCGACTCCTCCTGGCGCGGGTCCTGGCGGCGCCCTCCAATCTTCTGGTCCTGGACGAGCCGACCAACGACCTGGACATGGACACGCTGGACCTGCTCGAGGAGGCGCTGGGCGACTACGCCGGCACCCTGCTGCTGGTCAGCCACGACCGGGACTTCATCGATCGCCTGGCGAGCTCGACCATTGCTCTGAATGGGCGCGGCGATATCGTCGAGACCCCTGGGGGTTGGCGGGACTTCGAGAGCCAGAACCCTGGCTTCCTTGCACCGACGCCGAAGGTCAGCGCCCCGGCGCGGAAGACGCCCGCGGCGGCGCCCCCGCCGCCCACGCCCCGGCCCGGCAAGCTGTCCTATCGCGACCAGCGGCGCCTGGAGGCGGCGGAGGCCCTGGTCGCCAGCCTTCCGGATCAGATCTGCGACCTGGAGTTGCGTCTTTCGGATTCCGGTCTATACCGCCGCGACCCCGCCGGCTTCGCCCGCCTGACGGCAGAGCTTGAGTCTGCCCGGACCCGTCTGGAGGCCGCCGAGACCGAGTGGTTGGAGCTCGAGGAGCTCAAGTCCCGGCCCTCCAGGGCCTGAGCCCGGGGTCGTCGGCCTCGGCCCGAGCGGTTCCTGTGGAAAACACCGACATACGGAGTCTTCGGGGAGATTCCCAAGGGCCCACAGGCTGTCCACACCCTGTGCACAGCCTGTCCACCGACGCGCCCACCCTGGCCCTCGCCAAGGTGCTTGCCGATCCGACGGTCCGGTGGGAGCGTGGGGCTGTCGAGAGGCGACGCGCGGTGAACGGAAGGGGCGACCCGGACGGCGCCGGGTGGGAGGGCCGGATCGGAGAGGACTGCGGGGGCGACCCGGCGGGAAACTCAGGATCGCGGTCCCGGGCGCGGCGGAACCAGCGGGGCGACCCGCAGGAGATCAGCCGACCCGCCTCGGGACTCAGATCTCCCAACGGATCTGAAAGAGGGCGGCGGACCGGGCGACCGGTGCGTCGCCCTCTTGCCGTTAGGCCTGCCTGCGGGCCCGTTCGCGGTTGCCTTCCCCTGAAAGGCGCCTAGTTTGCCGGGACCCCCTACCGATCCCGGAGGCCGCGCCGTGAAGATGTTCAGGACATTCGCCATCCTTGCCGTCGCCGCCCTGGCCTGGGCGTGCACGCCTCGACAGGAACCCGACACGGCCGGGACGGAGGGCGCGGTGATCCGTTTCGCCACCGACTGGCGCGCCCAGGCTGAGCAGGGCGGCTTCTACCAGGCCCTGGCGACCGGCGAGTACGAGAAGCGGGGCCTGAAGGTCCAGATCATCCAGGGCGGGCCGGGTGTGAACGTGCCCCAGCTGCTGGCGGCGGGCGCCGTCGAGGCCGGGATGGGTTCGAACAGCTTCATCGCCCTGAACCTTGCCAACCAGGGCGCGCCGGTCCGGGCCGTGGCCGCCATGATGCAGAAGGACCCCCAGGTCCTGATCGCCCATCCGGACCAGGGGATCGAGCGGATCGAGGACCTCAAGGGCCGGCCGATCCTGCTCTCTGACGCCTCGGTTACGGCCTTCTGGGTCTGGTTGAAGTCGAAATACGGCTTCGAGGACGCCCAGATCCGCAAGTACACTTTCAACGCCGCCCCATTCCTGTCGGACAAGTCGGTGGCCCAGCAGGGCTATCTGACCAGCGAGCCCTACACGATCGAGAAGACCGCCGGGCTGAAGCCCAAGGTCTTCCTGCTGGCGGACAACGGCTACCCCTCCTATGCGGCCATGATCCTCTTTCCCCAGTCCCTGATCGACAAGGACCCGGCCCGGGTCCGCGCCTTCGTGGAGGCGAGCGCGGCGGGATGGAAGTCCTACCTTACAGGTGACCCCAAGC
Organism: Phenylobacterium sp.; assembly: GCA_020401865.1. GTDB lineage: Bacteria > Pseudomonadota > Alphaproteobacteria > Caulobacterales > Caulobacteraceae > Phenylobacterium. The sequence continues at coordinate 96,049 of JADCAS010000020.1, forward strand.
CCGGCGACGCCCTGATCCTCAAGGACAACCCGGAGATGACCCAGGACGTGCTCGACCAGGCCCGGAAGAAGATGCGCCAGTACGCCCTCGTCGAGGGCGGAGACGCCGCCGGCGGCGGGGTCGGGGTCATGACGGACGCCCGATGGAAGGCCTTCGCCGAGATGGCCATCACCCAGGGCGTCTATCCGAAGGGCCTCGACTACACCAAGGCCTACACTCTCGACTTCGTCCGGCCGGCGGCGGGGAAGTAGGCGGTGAGCATCGCCGCCGCCCTTGAGGACGTCGAGGTCGACTACCGCGGGCGGGGTCGCGCGCTGGGCCCGATCTCCCTGACCGTGGCGGAGGGCGAAATCATCGCCCTGGTCGGTCCTTCGGGCTGCGGCAAGTCCACCGCCCTGCGCCTCCTCGCAGGACTGGAGCCGGCCAGTCGCGGCCAGGTGCGCCGGGCCGCCGGGCGGGGAGAGACCTCCGTCGTCTTCCAGGCCCCGACCCTCGCGCCCTGGATGAGCGCGGGGGCCAATGTCGCTCTGCCCCTGGAGCTGGCGGGGACGCCGAAGGCGGAGGCCCGGAGTCAGGCGGCCGAGGCCCTGGCCAGGGTCGGCCTTGCAGGGACCGAAGGCTCACGCCCGGCCCAGCTTTCGGGGGGTATGGCCATGCGCGCCTCCCTCGCCCGGGCTTTGGTGACCCGCCCCCGTCTGCTGATGCTGGATGAGCCCTTCGCCGCCCTTGACGAGATCACCCGGCGGACCCTGGCCGACGACGTCCTGGCCCTCTGGTCCCAGACCCGTCCGGCCATCGTCTTCGTCACCCACAATGTCGAGGAAGCGGCCTACATGGCTGAACGCATCGTGGTCCTGACCCGGGGGCCCGGTCGCATCGCCGGGGAGGTCCGGGTGGAGGCGCCCCTGCCCCGGCCGCCGGGCTTTCGGACCTGGCCTGTCTTCACAGAGGCGGCGGAGACGATCTCGGCCCTGCTGGCCCGGGGGGCGGAGGCCGGACCATGAACCGGCTGACGGACGCCCTTGCGCCGCTGGGGCTGATCCTGCTTCTCCTCGGGGCCTGGGAGCTGGCCTGTCGCATGACTGGCGTGCCGGCCTACTTCCTGCCGCCTCCGTCACAGGTGGCCGTGGCGGCCGTGGAGGGCCTGCCGGTCCTGGTTCCGGCTGCCTGGAACACCCTCTCCGTGGCGCTTGTCGCCCTGGCGCTGGCTGCGGCCTGCGCGCTTGCCCTCGCCATCCTTGTCGGGCTGAGCCCGCTCATTGAGCGGGCCGTCCGCCCTCTCGCTTCGGCCCTGCAGGTGACCCCGGTCGTGGCGGTCGCGCCCCTGATCCTGATCTGGGCCGGTATCGACCACCCGGAGCGGGCGGTCATCGCGCTGGCGGTCCTTGTGGCCTTCTTCCCTATTTTCTCCGGCGCGGTGACGGGCCTGCGCTCGGCGGATCCGGACCTTGAGCGACTGTTCGACCTCTACGGGGCCGGGCGCCTGCAGCGCGTCCTGCGCCTGCGGCTACCGGCGGCGGTCCCCTTCCTGATGGAGGGGCTGAAGGTCGGCGCGGGACTGGCCATCATCGGTGCGGTCGTAGCGGAGTTCGCCGCCGGATCCGGCGGCGTACGCGGCCTCGCCTGGCAGATCCTGGACGCCGGGAACAAGCTCCAGACCGACCGGATGATCGCCGCCCTGGTGGTGCTGGCGGTGATGGGAGTGGCCGTTCACGCCGGCCTGGAGCGCCTGGAGCGCGCGGGCCTGAGATGGTGGCGCGGACGTTAGATTTCCGATCCCCGACCCGGGTGGGGCTAATCGATCGTGGTTGCAATCGAAAAGAGGGCCGTCCCGCCGGCCTTCCGTGCCAGAAGCGGCGGCGAGTTGAACCCGCACTTGTGACGCAAATCCAACCCGGGCCCGCTCGCCTCCACCCGGCGCGCAGAGGGCAACGGAGCCCAGCTCCATCTGACCACCTGCGACAGGACGCCGATCGCGCAGATGATTAGGGTCACGCTATCGTCCCGTCACCCTGGCCCGGGCCGAAATGCTCCAGCTCCGCATACTCCGGAGAGTGGGGCGAGTGACAGCCTGGCGCGGGGGCCATCACGGGTCATCGTCGACGAATTCGAGCAGATCGCCCGGCTGGCAATCAAGATGTTTGCAGATCGCAGCGAGTGTGGCGAAGCGGATGCCCTTTACGTGTCCTGACTTAAGCAGGGAAAGATTGGCCTCCGTGATGCCGACATAAGCCGCCAATTCGCGGGACCGCACCTTTCGCCGGGCCAGCATCACGTCGAGTCGCACGACAATAGGCATACGTCAGACGATCGAACGGTTGTCGCGGTCGATCCGCACCGCCTCGGCGATCAGCGCGGCGACGGCGAAGAAGGATAAGCAAATCACCAGGAGAAGGACATCGAGCATCCTCAGGGTGATGGCCACCCCGTGCGGAACCAAACTCGTCAGCGATCCCAGGGTCGGCGCCGCGACGACGATGAACATCGATCCGCTCGCCAGCGCCGCAAAGCGATAGAAACCCGTCACGATCTTGCGGGTGAAGGGAAAGCCGCGTTCGAGCGCGCCGAGCACGCGTTCGAGCTGCAGCAGGGCGCCAAACAGGCCCAACGCCCCGATAAGCATCGCAGCGTCAACCCACGGGTTTCCGCCCGGATCGGCGCGGAGGACTTCAATGACGGGGTTGGAGGGCTTTAGCCACATCGCGAGAAAGAGTGCGACAAGGATGAGCGCGAGGCCCTGCACAATCCTTCGAACCCGCCGCACCGTCGGTGCGCCGGGCCATTGAGCCTTTTCCATCTTGACATCCCTTTCTGTAAAACAATAAAAGTTTGTTGAAAGGAAGATTGAATGCCTGTCGCGCCCCGCGTCAAGGGTCACGCACAGGTGCGCAGAAGAGGAGAGCAAAATGCGTGAACTCATCGTCGCGGGAAGTTTCTTCCTGCTGGCATTGGCCCCGTCAGGCGCGGTGAATGCCCAACCCGTACCTGCGGCTACCCAGGCGCAGAGCGACTCCGCCGAAATTGGTGACGTCATCAAACGTTTCGACGCAGCGATCCGCGCGCAGGATCTTGATGCGCTCAAGTCTGTCTTCCATGCGAACACAATCAGTTGGCGTGCGACCGGGCATCCCTCTTCCCGTGCGTGGATCGAGAAGGCGACGAACACCCCTGTCGCCGCGCTCGAAGACCAGGGAGCTCACCAGCTCCTCGGCGCCCCGGAGGTGAAGGGCTCAGCGCTTGCCGAGCGGTTTGGCCCACCGGTGATCGTCAGCGACGGACAGCTTGCGACAGTGACCTTCCGCTACGCATTCACGGAGAACGGCAAGGTGTCCAACTGGGGCTCGGAAAGCTGGCAGATGATCAAGGGCGACAGCGGTTGGCGGATCGTAAACCTGCTCTTCTCGTACAATCTGCAGAACGTGGCGCCGATGCCGCTCGACCACCTGAAGTGAAGGCGGCTCCCCGACCCGCGCCTGAACACCTGCGAATGAACTCGGCGGGTCTAGCTTGTCCGACGCTCCTCTCCAGGCCCTGAGAGCTGGCTTGGGTTTCCACTGAACCGGAGAGGAGCGCCCTGAACATCGAAACGGGTCCCTAGGCGGAGCCACCGGCCCCATGAGCGTTTCGACATCGCTCGAAAGGGGCGACGCCTAAACGCCCCGCTCCTCGAAGTCGCCTGGCGCACAGCGTTTTTCAGGGTCGCCGGGCCTCGCCATCATCGGTGCGGTCGTAGCGGAGTTCGCCGCCGGATCCGGCGGCGTGCGCGGCCTCGCCTGGCAGATCCTGGACGCCGGGAACAAGCTCCAGACCGACCGGATGATCGCCGCCCTGGTGGTGCTGGCGGTGATGGGAGTGGCCGTGCACGCCGGCCTGGAGCGCCTGGAGCGGGCGGGTCTCAGATGGTGGCGCGGACGTTAGGCCCCAGTTAACAGAGACATGGGTAAGATGTATGGTCGGGGGAGAACTCCCGTTGTAGGCCGCAGAACCGCCCGTCGAAGGTGACCCGCGTATGAAGCATAGCGCCGCAGAGCTCATGGAACTGGCCCGGGATAGGTCCGGCGAACGCAGGCGCGAACTCATGCACCGGGTGGCGGACATGTACTTCCAGTTCAGCCCGCGATCGGATGATCCGGCGCTGGGACTATTCGACGACATCCTGAACCAGCTGGCCCAGGAGATGGAAAGCAAGGTGCGGGCGGAGCTGGCCAACCGGATGGCTCTGGCGAGAACGCCGCTTGTGGGCCTGATCCGCTCCCTTGCCCTTGATGAGACCATCGACGTGGCCAGCCCGATCCTCCAGCTCTCGCGGTCCGTCGCTGAGGCGGACTTGATCGAAGTGGCCCGGACGCGCAGCGAAGCGCACCTTATGGCCCTCTCCCGCCGGGCGAACCTCCCGGTCAGTGTCTCGGACGCGATCGTTGAGCGTGCCGAAGAAAGCACCCTGGAGGTGTTGCTCGCGAACGCCTCCGCCAACCTGTCTCGGGAGGCTCACGAGCGCCTCGTGGACAGGGCGATGGCGCATCCCGCGCTGCAAGGCGCCGTAGTCCGTTACGCCAAGCTGCCGGTCGACCTGCTGAACGAAATGTATTTCGTGGTGGAGGAACGCTTGCGCACCGCAATCCTCCAGCGGAACGCCCAGATCAAGCCAGAGGAGCTCGACGAGCTGCTGCGGCAGAGTCGGGAACGGGTCGCGACCCGGAAGAGGCCCCTGCCCGAAGACTTCGCCCGGGCGCAAAAGACGGTCAAAGCCGCCGAGGTCCGCGGCGGCATCAGTCCCAGCTCCCTGGTCGGCTTCCTTCGTAGCGGGGACACCACGGCCTACCTGATCGCGATCTCCCGCCTCGCCGGGGTGGAGTTCGAGACCGCCCGCAATATCCACGAGCGACGAGAACTGGACGCCCTGTCGATCATCTGCAAGGCGGCCAGCTTCGACCGGGCGATCTTCATTACCCTCGCCGTCCTCGTGCTCGGACGCGAGAACAATCCCATGGGACGGGCCCGGGAGTACGGGGAAATCTACGACGCCCTGCCCCGCGAGGTCGCCCGCAGGACAGTGAAGTTCTGGGGCGGCCCGCGGAACTGATCGGGGGTCAGGCCTGCCGGCGAACCAGGCGGGCGTAATCGTCCATCAGGCTCAGGGAAATGTTCCCCGGCTTGAATGTGTACTCACCGATCTCGGCAACCGGCGTCACCTCCGCAGCCGAACCCACGACAAAACACTCTGAGAAGTTGGAAAGCTCCTCGGGTCGGATATGGCGTTCGATCACGTCAAATCCCTTGGTGCGCGCCAAGGCGATCACGGTCTGACGGGTCAGGCCGTTCAGGAAGCAGTCCGGTGTTGGCGTGATGAGCGCTCCGTCCTGCACAAAGAAGACGTTCGAGCCCGTGCTCTCGGCCACATAGCCGCGATAGTCGAGCATCATGGCGTCGGTATAGCCAGCCTTCTCGGCGGCGTGCTTGGACAGGGTGCAGATCATGTAGAGGCCGGTGGCTTTGGCGTGCACCGGCTCAGTGTCGGGCGAGGGCCGGCGGTACTTCGCCCAGCAGAGCCGGATGCCCTTCGCCTTCTGTTCCGGCGAGAAGTAGGACGGCCAGTCCCAGACCGCGACGGCGACATGAATCCGGGTGTTCTGGGCCGAGACCCCGATCATCTCCGAGCCCCGCCAGGCGATTGGCCGGATGTAGGCGTCCTCCAGCCCATTGCGGGCGCAAGCGTCCTTGCAGGCCTGGTCGATCTCGTCCACCGTGAACGGGATCTCGAAATCCAGGATTTCCGCCGACTTGAACAGCCGCTCGGTATGCTCGCGGAGCTTGAAGATCTCTCCGCCGTACATGCGCTCACCCTCGAACACGGCGGAGGCATAGTGGAGACCATGTGTCAGTACGTGCACCTTCGCCTCGCGCCAGGGCGTAAACTGGCCGTCCAGCCAGATCCATCCGTCGCGGTCGTCAAAGGGAACAATTGACATTGGAAGTGTTTCTCCTTTCGCAGGTCGTTCCTTACAGCCCCGGGAAGGTCCGGCGTCAATGGGTTAACCTGCCCGGGCCCGGGAGGTCCGCGCCATGACGACAGCCGCGCCCGCCAACCCGCGCCACCTGCTTGTGGTCGATGACGACGACCGGATCCGGGAGTTGCTGAAGACCTTCCTCACCCGGTCCGGCTTCAGGGTTACTGCGGCTGCGGGTGCGGCGCCGGCTCGCCAGCTCCTGGAAGCCCTCGACTTCGACCTTGCCGTGCTGGATGTCATGATGCCGGGAGAGGACGGCCTGTCCCTGATTGCGTGGTTGAGGGGCCGCCCCGGGCGAACGGGCCGGCTCCCCGTCCTCATGCTGACCGCGCGGGGCGAACCCGGTGACCGCATCGAAGGCCTCAGGCGGGGCGCCGATGACTACCTGGCCAAGCCCTTTGAACCCGAGGAGCTGGTCCTGCGCATCGAGGCCATACTCAGGCGGGCGACGGAGGGGCCGGCCAACGGGGGATCGGGTCTCAGCCTGGGTCCCTGCATCTTCGACCCGGGAAGGGGCGAACTGATCCGCGACGGACGCCCCGTCCGTCTCACCGAGGCCGAGGTCAGCCTCCTTCGGCGGCTGGCCCAGAGCCCGCACGAACCGGTCGAGCGCCGCGACCTGATCCAGCCCGATGTCGACCCCTCCGGCCGGGCGATCGACATCCAGGTCACGCGTCTGAGGCGCAAGATCGAGACCGACCCCCGTTCTCCGCGCTACTTGCAGACCGTACGCGGGATCGGCTATCTGCTGGCGCCCGACTGATGGCCCGCTTCGGTCCGGCCCCGGACGCCTGGCGGCGGCTGATCAAGCGCAGCCTCCCGACCACCCTCTATGGGCGCACCTTTCTGATTATCGTCCTGCCGGTCGCCCTCATGCAGCTGGCGGTGGCCTGGGTCTTCTTCGACGCCCACTGGCGGACGGTGACCATGAGGCTTTCCGAGGGCCTCGCCGGCGACATCGCCTGGGCCCTGGAAAGCTACGAGGATGATCCGACCCCGTCGGGATTGGCGCGGACGGCTGGCCGCGCGGAAAGGTCCATGAGCCTGTCGATCGCCTTCCAGCCTGACCGGCCGCTGCCGGAGACCCGTCGCCGCAACGCCCTGGCGGCGGTGGACGCCTCGCTCAGGCAGGCGTTATCGGCGCGGATCGACGCCCCGTTCTGGTTCGACACCACCCGGTACCCGGCCTATGTGGATATCCGCGTGCAGACCCGGGGCGGAGTCCTCAGGGTGCTCGCGCCCAAGGAGCGCGCCGTCGCTACTCAGGGCCTGATCTTCCTGGGATGGATGGCGGCGGCGACCCTGATCCTGACCGGGGTCTCCCTGCTGTTCATTCGCAACCAGGTCCGGGCTATCGAACGCCTTGCCCAGGCCGCCGAGGACTTCGGTCGGGGTCGGGACGCGCCCGCCTTCAAGCCCCATGGCGCTCGAGAAGTCCGCCAGGCCGCTCAGGCCTTCCTGGCCATGAAGGCCCGCATCCAGCGGCACATTGAGCAAAGGACGGCGCTTCTGGCCTCGGTGAGCCACGACCTGAGGACGCCCCTCACCCGCTTGCGGCTTGAGCTTGCCCTCGCCGAACCCGGCCCGGCCACACAGGCCATGAAGCAGGATCTCTCGGAAATGGAGCACATGATCGACGAGTACCTGGCCTTTGCGCGCGGAGAGGGTGGAGAGCAGGCCGTTGATCTGGACATCGCCGACCTGGTGCAGGAGGCCGCCGAGGGCGCACGCCGCACCGGGGCGAAGGTGGATGTGGCGGCGCCAGCGCCGGTTCCCTTCCGCGGGCGGCGCAGCGCCCTCAAGCGGGCCGTCGCCAACCTGATCGGCAACGCCGCCGCCCACGGCCAGGAGGTTCAGGTGGCGGTCGAGGCCACACCATCCGGGATCAGCGTCCGGGTCGACGACGACGGTCCTGGCATTCCCCCGGAACGCCGCGAAGAGGCGTTCCGCGCCTTCAACCGCCTTGATGAATCCCGCAACCAGAACGCCAAGGGCGTCGGCCTGGGCCTGGCCATCGCGCGGGACGCCGCCCGTAGCCACGGCGGGGACGTAAGGCTGGAAGACTCGCCCCTCGGCGGCCTGCGCGCGGTCCTGAGACTGCCCGGTTCCGGCGGGAATTGACGTAGGGGAAGAGCGGATGGTAGCGAGGACTGACCTCATCGGAGCTCTCATGACACCTTCCCAGACAGCCTTCATCGCCGCCACCGCACTGGCTCTTTCCGCCAGCGCGGCCTTCGCAAGCACCTCGCCGGTCGGCGTCTGGTATACGGAGGACAAGCAGGGGAAGGTTCGCATCGCCCCCTGCGGCGACAAACTGTGCGGTGTTATCATTTCAGGCCGGGGCAAGGATGGGAAACCTGCCTCTGATGCGCGGGACGACGCCAATCCGAACCCCGCCCTGAGAAGCCGCCCCATTCTCGGGCTCCAGATTCTCCGCGACTTCAAGCCCACAGGGCCGGGGCGCTGGGGCGGCGGCAAGATTTATGACCCGAACACCGGACGGACCTACGATTCCAAGCTCAGCCTTTCGAACGGAGGCGTCCTCAAGGTCGAAGGATGCGTCACGGTCATCTGCGTAAGCCAGACCTGGACCCCGGCGGACTAACTCCCAAGCTCAGCCGAACGGCGCGCTGCGGCGGCGACGGCGGCCTCCAGCAGGGGACCCAGCCCGCCCTCGCCCATCAGGACCGCCAGGGCGGCCTCGGTCGTACCCTTTGGGGAGGTCACCTGGCGCCGAAGTTCGGCAGGGTCCTCGCCGCTGGCGTCCAGGAGGGCCGCGGCGCCGACCATAGTGGCCCGGGCAAGGTCCCGGGCGGCGTCGGCAGGCAGTCCCGCTGTGACGCCCGCCGCCTCCAGGGCCTCTACGAAGGCGTAGAAATAGGCCGGCGCCGAACCGGAGACCCCTGTCGCGGCGTGCAGCAGGTCCTCCCGGGGGAGGTCCACGACGGTGGCGACCGGGCCGAAAAGGATGCGGGCGCGGCGGCCCGCCTCGGGGTTGTGGGCGAAGAGGCTGGCGACCCCCCTGCCCACCGCCACCGCCGTCGTCGGCATGACCCTGGCGACCGGACGCCCCTCGAAGGCTTCTGAGATGTCGGCGGCGCGGACACCCGCCGCGACCGAGATGATCACAGCGTCGCGATTGAGGTCTCCGGTGATGGCGGCCGCCGCCTGCCGCCAGACTTGGGGCTTTACGGCCAGAAACACCGTCCCGGCGCGGGCCAGCTCCGCCGGACCGGGGGACAGAAGCGCGCCCGCGCGCCCTGCGGCGCGGGCCGCATCGGAGGGCGACGGATCGAGGATCATGAGGTCCGCGCCTGCCGGACCGCCAAAGCGGCTCCAGCCTTCAATGAGGGCGCCGCCCAGGCGCCCGGCGCCAAGCATCAGAACAGGGGTCATCGCCGCCTCCGCCCCTGCCCCATTAGAGCGCGGGCAGCGAAATGGAAACCCGCCACTGTAGCCTCAGGCTTCTCCGACCGTCTCGAACATGCAGGCGGCGAGGGCTTCGGCCGGCGGCTTGCCGCATCGGATCAGGAAGTCGAAAGCCGGGAAGAAACGCTCGGCAGCCTCCATGGCCACGTCGATCATCCCGGCGGTCTGACCGAGACCCGGATGCTCGCCGGGAAGGAGGGGCGTTCCAAAGCGGAACAGGATTTCGCCGTCGTCCCGCATTTCGAACAGACCCAGGGACGCCCGGGCGTTGACCCCGGCGAGGAGTTCAAACACCTGCCCGCGGAGGCTCTCGGGGGCGCACATGTCGAGGGACAGGCTCACCTGGAGGCAGTCGACGTCCGGGCGCCAGGTGAAGCAGAGGCCGAAGTCCCGCCAGCCGCCCGACAGAGTGAAGGCGACGTCGCCACACTCCGTCCTGTCGAACTGCAGGTTCTCGGCCTCGAGGACATGTTCGACCACGTCCAGGGGGTCCTGGCTGAACAGGGCCTCGTCCTCGGACAGGGGAGATTCCATGCGGCTGAAAGCCTCCTCGCTGAGCTCGAATCGTCGATCTCGTGAGGACAGGCTAATCCGGATCGGGAGATTCCCTACAGCGGGATTCACCTCTTATCGGCTGTAATCAGCCTGGGACCTGTGGATCATTTCGCAGCGGGCTTGCGGGGCGCGCGGGCCCGGGGGGCTGCGCGCAGGCCCGCAACCTCCTCACGGAGGGCGGCAAGCTCAGCCCGCAGGGCGTCCAACTCATCGCGGCGGACCAGGTCCAGTTCCGCCACCCAGCGATCGGCTTGGGCGCGGAAGGCGGCCTTGGCCTCATCACCCGCACTCTGGGCGAGGCCCATGGCGGCGTTGGTCAGGCGGGCCATTTCGTCGAGGAAGGGGTTCTGTGTCTGCATGTACTGAATATGGGCCCTTCGGAGGTGAAAGCGAAGGGGTTCTCGGCTAGACCATGGGTCCGTAGTGACACGGAGACCCGCCTTGGCCCTGCCTTTCCCGCAGATTGATCCCGTTCTGATCCAGATCGGGCCCCTGGCCATACGGTGGTACGCCCTGGCTTACATCTTCGGCATCCTCGCCGCCTGGCGGTACGCGAGCGCCATGATCAGCCGGCCGGGCCTGTGGGGAAGCCGTGCGCCGCCTGTGGACAAGACGGGACTTGAGGACCTCGTCCTGTGGATTACCCTGGGGATCATCGTGGGAGGAAGGCTGGGCCACGTCTTCTTCTACACACCGGCAATCCTGGTGACCGACCCGCTGGAGGTCTTCAAGGTCTGGAACGGCGGCATGAGCTTCCATGGCGGCTGCCTGGGGGTGCTGGTGGCCGTCGGCGTGTTCGTCCGTCGGCGGGCCCTGGACCTCTTCTCCCTGGGCGACATGGTATGCGCCGTGGTTCCCATCGGCCTCTTCCTCGGGCGGGTCGCCAACTTCATCAACGGTGAGCTCTGGGGGCGCCCCACGGACCTGCCCTGGGCCATGATCTTTCCCGCCGCCGGTCCCGAGCCGCGGCATCCCAGCCAGCTCTATGAGGCCGCCCTTGAGGGTATTGTCCTGTTCCTGGTCCTGCGTTGGGCGACCCACCGAGCGGGTCTTCTGTCACGGCCCGGGGTGACGGCTGGTCTCTTCTTTGCAGGCTACGGCCTGTTCCGGATCCTGGTCGAGACCGTCCGGGAACCCGATTTCTACATGCCCGCCTTTCCCCTTGGACTGACGATGGGGATGATCCTCAGCCTGCCCATGGTGCTGTTTGGCGCCTGGCTGGTCCGCCGCGGCCTCGCCGCCGGTCCGGACGCCAGCCCCAGGTGAGCCTCGCAGCGCGGATCGCCGATCAAATCCGCACAGGCGGCCCGATCAGCGTGGCCGAGTACATGCACCTGTGCCTGCACGACCCTGCGGACGGCTACTACGCCACCCGGCCGGCCCTGGGCGCGGAGGGCGACTTCATCACCGCGCCGCTCGTCAGCCAGATGTTCGGCGAGCTCATCGGCCTCTGGATGGTCGAGCTCTGGCGCCAGATGGGCCGGCCTGCCCCCGTCCGGCTGGTGGAGCTGGGGCCGGGCGACGGGACCCTGATGTCCGACCTCCTCCGCGCCGCCCGCCTCGAGGTCGGGTTCCTCGAGGCCGCCGAGATCTGGCTGGTGGAGCCCTCCGGCCCGTTCCGGGAACTTCAGAGGCGCCGGCTGGGCTCGGCCCTGATCCATGCGGACCGGCTGGAAGAGGTTCCTGCGGGCGCGCCTTTCCTGCTGGTCGGCAACGAGGTCCTGGACTGCCTTCCCGCGCGCCAGTGGGAATGGCGCGAAGGCGCCTGGAAGGAGAGGCGCATCGGGCTGGAGGGCGACCAGCTGGTCTTCGGCCTGGCGCCGGCGCCCCGGATCAAGTTCGCTGCAGCTCCGGCCTGGGAAGGCGCCGTCTTCGAGCAGTCCCCGGCCCAGGAGGCTCTGGGATCGGAAATCGGGGCCAGGATCGCCGCCGAAGGGGGCGCCGCCCTCCTTGTTGACTATGGCCGGGCGGAGGCTGGACTGGGCGACACTCTTCAAGCCCTGCGAGGGCATGTCCGGGAGGATCCCCTTGCTCACCCGGGGCGGGCGGACCTCACGGTCCACGCCGACTTCCCGGCCGTGCTGGCCGCCGCCCGGCGGGAGGGAATCGAGACGGCCGGGCCGGTGTTTCAGGGCCGCTTCCTTCAGGCCCTGGGCCTCGGGGCCCGGGCCGCCGCCCTGGCCCGGACCCACCCCCGGGACGCCGCCCGGCTTGAGCGCCAGGTGGAGCGGTTGACCGCCCCAGACCAGATGGGCGAGCTCTTCCTGGCCGCCGCCCTGCACTCCCCTGGCCTTCATCCGCCGGGTTTCGAAGCTCCGCCATGACTGGAACCGCCGTCGAGTTCCTGACCTCGCCAAGGCTGGAGGTCCCCAGCGTCCGACATGCCTTCTTCACCCGCAAGGGGGGCGTTTCCACGGGGATCTACGCCAGCCTCAACCTGGGTCGGGGATCCGGTGACGACCCGGCCGCCGTCGCCGAAAACCAGTCCCGCGCGGCAGCGACCCTCGGCCTTCCCGCTTCCAGCCTTTCCATCGCCTACCAGGTGCATTCCGCCGTTGTTCACACCACCGACGGGCCCTTCGGCGACAACCGCCCCGAAGGCGATGGCGTGGCGACCCGGACCCCCGGCGTCCTTTGCGGCGCCCTGGCCGCGGACTGCGCCCCGGTGCTGATGGCCGATCCCGAGGCCCGTGTGGTCAGCGCCGTCCACGCCGGGTGGCGCGGAGCCCTGTGCGGCGTTCTTGAGGCCGGCGTCGCCGCCATGGCCGGACTGGGCGCCCGGCCGGACCGGATCGTCGCCGTGATCGGCCCCTGCATCGGCCCCGAATCCTACGAGGTGGGGCCGGAGTTCCGCGACCAGATCGTCGCAGAAAGCCTGGAGAGCAAAGCCTTCTTCGGCGCTGGCGAGGGGGACCGCCTGCGCTTCGACCTTCCCGCCTACGCTCTGGCTCGCCTGAGGCGTTCGGGCGTGGTCCAGGCCGAGTGGATCGGCGCCGACACCTACGCCGACGCCGGGCGTTTCTTCTCCAACCGGAGGGCCCTTCACCGTGGCGAAGCCGATTTCGGCAGGCTCCTGTCCGCCATAACCCTGGTCTGAACCCGATTTCGGGACGCCGGGCCTTGCCCCGTTCACACACCCTGCCTACAAGCGCCGAAGGGCGAGGTGAGGCGGAGAGTCCCGATGAAGCTGCTGGCTGGCAACTCCAACAGGACCCTGGCGGAGGCGGTCGCCGCCCACCTGGACCTGCCCCTCACCCGGGCGCAGGTGAAGCGCTTCGCAGACAACGAGATCTTCGTCGCCATCGACGAGAATGTCCGCGGCGAGGATGTTTTCGTCATCCAGTCCACCAGCTACCCCGCCAATGACAATCTCATGGAGCTGCTGATCTGCATCGACGCCCTGAAGCGGGCGTCGGCGCGGCGGATCACGGCGGTCATGCCCTACTTCGGATATGCCCGGCAGGACCGCAAGACCGGCGGCCGCACGCCCATCTCCGCCAAACTTGTGGCCAACCTCATCACCCGGGCCGGCGCCGACAGGGTCCTGACGATGGACCTGCACTCAGGCCAGATTCAGGGTTTCTTCGACATCCCCACGGACAATCTGGTTTCCGCCCCCCTGATGGCCAGCGAGATCAAGGCCCACTACCAGAAGACCGAAGAGTTGCTGATCGTGTCGCCCGACGTCGGCGGCGTTGTGCGGGCCCTGGCTGTGGCCAGCCGCCTCAACGCGGAACTGGCGATTGTGGACAAGCGCCGATCAGGGCCGGGAAAGAGCGAGGTCGCCAACATCATCGGCGACGTCGATGGCCGCCGCCTGATCCTTTTTGACGACATCGTCGATTCTGCAGGCACCCTCTGCAATGCCGCCCAGTCCCTGATCGACGCCGGGGCGGTGGAGGTTTCGGCCTACGTCACCCACGGCGTGCTGTCCGGAGCGGCTTATGAGAGGGTCCAGAACTCGGTCCTGAAGGAACTGGTGATCACCGACTCCATCGAGGCGACCTCCCAGGTGGCCGGGGCTTCGAAGATCCGCATGGTGTCCTGTGCGGCCCTGATCGGCGAAGCCGTCCGCAGGATCGCCAACGAGGAATCCGTCTCCAAGCTGTTCGACTGAGGCGCCGGGTTGTCGCAAGCGAGTGTCAATGACACGACGAATTTCCCTTCGTGCAGCCTCAAATGTAAGAGATGACCTTCGCGGCCACGCGCGCCGGGCGGGGACAAAGTGTTGTCGCCGCGCGATGGCCCAGTGTTGCAGAGAGAGGCTAGCGGTCGTGGGAAAGCGCCAAGGAGGGTACACCGCCGTGACGCCCTATTTGACGGTCGCGGGCGTCATGACCGCGATCGACTGGTACGCACAGGCCTTCGGCGCTGTCCCCGGGCGAATTCTGCAAATGCCCGACGGCGTCGTGGCTTTCGCCGAAATGCGCATCGGCGACGCGTTCGTGATGCTTTGCGACGAGAGCCCGGCGTTCCAGAACCAAGGTCCATTAGCGATGGGCGGGTCGCCGGTGTCGATCCATCTTTATGTGGACGACGTCGACACGGTTTTCGCCCACGCGGTGTCGCTCGGCGCGACCGCCAAGCAGGCACCCGAAGACCAGTTCTTCGGCGATCGGAGCGGCGCGCTCGCCGACCCCTTCGGTTACACCTGGACCCTAGCCACTCAGGTCGAGGCGTTGTCCGAAGAGGAGCTGCAGAAACGCTGGTTGGCGATCCGCGATGACATGGGTGGCTGATCGGCGGACTGGGAGAGGCTTGTGAACGCCGCGGATAATCTCCTCAAGTCCGGCGCCGCCGCGGCAGGATGGGACGGCGTCGCGGTTATCGCCGACGACGAAACCCTCACCTACGGCGACTTGGCCCAACGCGTCGCCAGCTACGCCCAAGGCCTGCGCGGGCATGGAGTCTCGCGCGGAAATGGGCGTTTCAGGGTTCGACCAAGTCCACTAAGACGACCTCCGACTGAGCCCTCGAAGCTTCCCACAGGTAAGACCCCTCGAGCCGTCTAGGGTCTTGTCGATAGGCCTCAAACGCCTCGCTGTCTGGAAAATAGAGAAGGTGCACTTCCCGATCGCCGGAGATCGACCTCACGCGCATCTCCACTCGCCCACCGTGCTTCCGGACCAAAGGGAGAACCACCGCTTCATAGGCCTCGAAGTCGGCAATGTTGGCAGACTCGAGATTGATCATGACCAGTCGTCGCATGCGAACTCCGCGTCGGGCGCCATTGTCGGTATGGCCAGGAACCGTCGGCCTTGAGCTATACTCCTTCGTCGTTGGGCTGCCTAGCTTGAGTTGTACCGACCTCCATTCTTCAGACAGTTCTATCAGGTAGTAGCTAAAGTGTAGCGGGCACATGCAGTTTTGCAAACGCTGTCGGGGAAATCTTCAGACTTGAGTGTATGCGCACTGTATTGTATTGATGTACGATACGGTATATCTCATCTACTTAATCTCCAAGAGAGGAAAAGCGATTGGGATCACCTAGATATTTCTTAAACCTCCCATAGAAGAACTCTTGATAGACATTCTCCGACGGACATACTTTCTTTCTCCGTGAGATTGCAATACCAAGCGTGCGTAGTATCTCTGGGCTCTCAGTGAGTTTCCGACCCATGTCGCTAGCGAGTCAATCTGTCCGGTTCTTGTAGCTCGTGAAGTGTCCGCTTCTCTGTTTGTAGCCGGGGTCATGCGCGCATGACCCCGGCGTCGGTCGTGCGGGTTCAGGCGGCGAGCGCTGTGCCTTGCGTGATGAGGGAGCCATCCGGCGCATAGTCTCCAAGCCGGTGCGGTCCCCAGAAGACGCTGAGGCTCCCGTTCGGGGACTCGCGGACCCGCACCTGGGTTCGCACGAAGCTGGGTCTCAGGCGGCTTTCGGGCAGCTGGAGGCTGAGAGCCTTCCAGCGCAGGGTGTTGTCGTTGCCCACCCTCCGCTCTTCCTGAACGCACAGGATGTCGCCAGCCGCCCCGTTGGAATCGGCGACGAAGGCCGATCCATCCTGCTCGGCCTGCACGGCGAAGCGGCGGTTGTAGTCGTCGATGTAGACGTTCCGGAGGAAGTCGTTGGCGCCTTCGACGCTGCTGATCCCGGCAAGCCGGAGTTCCTTGGGCAGGCGGTCCTGGAGCGTTCCAAACGCCCGCTCCGAACGGCCCCTCGCCTGCGGGGAGTAGGCGGCGATGTGCTCGATGCCGAGCTGACGCAGGGCGCGGCCGACCTGGGTCAGCTGGCTGCGGGAAACCTTCCCGCCGGCCTGGGGCGTATGGAAATAGTGGCTGCCCCGGTCGGTGTAGAGCGAACAGAACAGGCCTTTGCGTTCGATCGTCTCCAGAAGCCCCCTGAAAGTCGACGCCGTCCCTTCCTCCTCGACAATGAAGGCCGAGTAGATCTCGCCTGTGGCGTCGTCGAGGGTGACGATCAGGTCATAGGCTCGCCTGTCGCCGGGAACCCAGGCGTAACGGGAGCCATCCTGGTGCAGCATCATGCCGATCATCGGCCGCCGGGGACGCTTCTTGCGGTGCGCCGAGCGGGACTTCGCCCGGCTGACCAGGCCCGAACGCTGCAGCCAGACCTTCGTCACCGTGTAGCCGAGCTTGTAGCTGTGACGCTTCACCAGCTGCTCGTGGAAGTGCTTCACCGTGAAGTCGCTGTAGGTGTCCCGGTAAAGCCCCAGCATCCGCTCGATCTCCGCCTGAGCGGCGCGCTTGCCTGACGGCAGAAGGCGTCGATCCTTCAGGCCTGCAGGCCCCTCATCCTTCAGCCGGTCGCGCCATCGCCGGAACGTCCGGTCGCTGACCCCAAGCCTCTGAGCCGCCAACTCCTGGCCAAGCTCGCCCCGCTCGTGTCGATCCAAAAGCTCCTCAAAACGCATCTGTCGTATGCCCTCGTCGATACGCGCCCGGTTCATCAATCGGCCCTCCACAGAGCCATTCGACAAACCGGACACTTCACGAGCTACAAAGCCCGGTCAGATCACGAGCTAGCCACAAGACTGAGGCGCCGGGTTTGCCCGGTCCTTCGAAGCAGGCGATAATCCCCCATATATCCGCAATACCCGCCGCGGGAGCCCCGGGGAGCGCCATCACATGTTCCGACTGATTTCTACCCGATCCCGACTGACCGCCATCGCCTTCACCGGGCTGATCCTGGCGGCCTGTGGACCCGAGAAGCCGGCCCTGAGCGTCGCCCCGAGCAAGCCGCCCGAGGTCACGGTGGGCGCCCGGATCGTGGACCAGGCGGGGGCCTACAGAAACTTCATCGACCGTACCTCGGCCATCTCTCCGGCCTTTGTGGACGGCGCCATGGTCGCGAAGTCCGTAGAAGCCGGCAGCGCCATTGAGTCCGGACAGATCATGCAGGGGATCATTGGCTATGGCGCCATCGTCGCCCTTGAGGATCCCGCCTTCGTCGCCGGAGTCCGGGCCCAGGCGATCGGTGAGGTCCAGCGCCAGCAGCTGGCCGAGAGCCTGGCGGCGAACCCCTACAACGTCCTCGCCATCAGCGGGTCCAGCTCGGCGGCCAGCCGGGTCGCCCTTGTCCTGGCCGAGGACGGCCAGCGCCTCTACGACGCCGGCAAGGCCGTGAAGCAGGCCGCCTATGATGTCCAGAAGCAGGCCTGGTCCAAGAAGGAGGTCGCCAACCGGACCGGTCGCCTGGCGAACGCCAAGTCCCTCTCCGCCGTACAGTTCGACAGCGATCTCGGCGAGGCGGAGTTGAGGGCGCATGCGGCGGGCAGACGCCCCCCCGGCGGCCCTGTGTCGCCACCCTACACCCAGACCGTGGTCCGGTCGGTGGCCGTGGCGGCCATGGCCGTGCTCGGCCAGGCCGGAGCGCTTCGAAATGATGCCGTCAGCGCCGTGATGCAGGACCCGAACACCGGCAGCTGCGCGCGCATGACCAAGCTCAACCTCAACCAGTGCCTGGCCGTGTCCAAGCCCTACTACGAGGATATCTTCTGCCTTGGGCAGCACATCATGATGGACAGCGGCCGATGCGTGATCCGGGCGGCGGGCCTGCCGGAGCCCTACGAGGCCCGTTTCGTCCCGACCGTGCGTCCGCTGAAGCCTGCGCCGGCGCCCACCCGCCGGACCGCACCGAAGAAGAAATAGGTCTGACGCACGACGGCGCTGAGGCGTTGCAAGGGTCCGGCGTTTTGTGTATCTAGCCGCACCCTTCGACCCCTTTCGGGTCGTCCGTCGCCGCGCGGCGTCCGCGCGGCGGTTTCGTTTCGAGGCAGGGCCATGGCCGATATCATTCTGAACGTCGAAGTCCGCGATCGCACGGGAACGGGTGGCGCCCGCGCTACCCGTCGCGAGGGCAAGGTCCCCGGCGTGCTGTACGGCGGAGCCAAGGACCCCGTGGCCATCGCCGTGAAATCCAATGAGTTCCGCAAGGCGCTCTACACCGGCAAGCTGCTCGGCCACCTGGTCACGCTCAAGTATGGCGAGGAGACCCAGCCGGTCATCGCCAAGGCCGTCGACATGCACCCGGTCACGGACGAGCCCTGGCACTTCGACCTCTACCGC
The DNA here is from genome assembly GCA_020401865.1 of Phenylobacterium sp. GTDB lineage: Bacteria > Pseudomonadota > Alphaproteobacteria > Caulobacterales > Caulobacteraceae > Phenylobacterium. The sequence goes on from JADCAS010000020.1 coordinate 114,567, forward strand.
GTCGATGAGCACCAGCAGATCCGGATCGCCGTGCCCGTTCACTTCCGCAATGCTGACGCCTCTCCCGGCCTGAAGCGCGGCGGCACGCTCAACGTTGTCCTGCATGAGGTCGAACTGAGCTGCCCGGCCGACCATATCCCCGAAGAGATCATCCACGACCTGACGGGCCTGGACATCGGCGAGACCATCCGTATCAGCTCGCTGAAGCTACCCGCCGGCGTCACAGCGGCGGCCTCGGGCAACCTTGTGGTCGCCACAGTGGCCGGGTCGGCTGCGGCCGCCTCCGCCGCCAACGCAGAAGGCGCCGAGGCCTAGGGCCTGACGCCGACCCATGCTGATTCTGGCCGGCCAGGGCAATCCGGGGCCGGCCTATGCCGGCAACCGTCACAATATCGGCTTCCGGGCGGTGGACGCCATTGCGGCGCGTTGGGGCTTCGGGCCTGAGCGCAGCCGCTTCCAGGGCCTGGCCCGCGAGGGGACGATCGACACTCCCGGGGGTCAGGTGAAGGTCCTGACCCTCAAGCCCCAGACCTTCTACAACGAGAGCGGGCGCTCGGTCGCTGCAGCGCTGAAGTTCTACAAGCTGACGCCCGCTGACCTGGTGCTCTTCTACGACGAGATCGACCTGGCAGCCGGCCGATTCCGGATGAAGACCGGGGGTGGCGCCGCCGGGAACAACGGCGTCCGCTCCGTCTCCGCATCCATCGGGCCGGACTTTCGTCGGGCGCGTCTCGGCATCGGGCATCCGGGGCACAAGGACAAGGTTCACGGATACGTCCTGTCGGACTTCCACAAGACCGAGACCAGCTGGGTCTCCGACATGCTGAAGGCTGTGGCCGACGCGGCCCCCCTGCTCGCCGCCGGCGAAGACGAGCGCTACCAGGCCGAGGTCATGCGCCTGGCGCCAGCCGAGAAACTGGACCCCAGGCGATCTGGTGATCCGGCGTGACCATTTCACGGGCGCGTGCTAGTCGCCGCGCCTCTGGTTCCGAGGAGTGTCCCGAGTCATGGCCCTGAAAGTCGCCATCGTCGGTCTGCCCAATGTCGGCAAGTCGACCCTGTTCAACGCCCTGACCCAGACGGCGGCGGCGCAGGCGGCCAACTATCCCTTCTGCACCATCGAGCCCAATGTCGGCGATGTGGCGGTGCCGGAACCCCGCCTGGACGCCCTCGCGGAAATCGCCGGATCCCGGGAGATCATTCCCGCCCGCATCAACTTCGTCGACGTCGCGGGTCTGGTCCGGGGCGCGGCTCAGGGCGAGGGCCTGGGAAACCAGTTCCTGGCCAACATCCGGGATTGCGACGCCGTCGCCTTTGTTTCGCGCTGCTTTGTCAACGACGACATCACACACGTCGAGGGCCGGATCGACCCGATCTCCGACCTCGACATCATCGAGACCGAACTGATGCTCGCCGACCTGGAGAGCCTGGAGAAGCGGGTCGTGAACCTCGAGAAGCGGGCCAAGACCGGGGACAAGGAGAGCGCCGCCACCCTGGGTCTGATGAATCTCGCCCTGGCCCAGCTGCGTGAGGGTCGGCCAGCGCGGGCCGCTGCGGTTCCCATCGGCGATGAGAAGGGCTGGCGGATGCTGCAGCTGCTGACCGCCAAGCCGGCGCTTTATGTCTGCAATGTCGACGAAGGATCGGCAGCGGACGGCAACGCTTTCTCGGGCCAGGTGGCGGAGCGCGCCGCCCGGGACAACGCTAAGTCGGTCGTGATCTCGGCACAGATCGAGAGTGAGATCGCCCTCCTGGACCGCGAAGAGCGGACGGAGTTCCTCGAGACCCTCGGCCTCCACGAGCCCGGCCTCAACCGGCTCATCCGCGAAGCCTACAGCCTCCTGGGTCTGCAGACCTACTTCACCGCGGGGCCCAAGGAGGCCCGGGCCTGGACCATCCCCGTCGGCGCCACGGCGCCCCAGGCCGCCGGCGTCATCCATACCGACTTCGAAAAGGGCTTCATCCGGGCGGAGACCATCGCGTTCGAAGACTATGTGAAATTCAAGGGGGAGGCCGGCGCCCGTGAGGCCGGCCGGCTGCGTTCCGAGGGGAAGGAGTACCTCGTCAAGGACGGCGACGTGATGAACTTCCGCTTCAACGTCTGAAAACATGAAAAAGGCCGGCCGCCTCAAGGCGACCGGCCCTCTCCGTCTGCGATCAAAGGGCCGCTAGTGGGCCACGTTCCGCCAGATCCGGCGGTAGCTCACGTAGAGCAGGCCGGACAGGATCAACAGGTAGATCATGGCGCCGACGCCAAAGGCCTTGCGCTCCTCCAGCTTGGGCTCAGAGACCCAGGTCAGGAAGGCGGCGACATCCTTGGCCTGTTGGTCGACGGTGGACTTGGTTCCATCGTCGAAGGTGACCTTGTCGGGCGCCAACTGGGGGGCCATGGCGATGAAACCGCCCTTGGGCGCATGACCCTGGCCTTTCCAGAAGGCGGTCACGTCACCCGCCATATAGGGATTGTAGTATTGCCCAGCCGACACCTCCAAGCCCGCAGGCGGAGTTACATAGCCCGACAGCAGCGAGTAGATGTAATCCGGTCCGCCCTTTCGCGCCTTGGAGAGGGTGGAGAAGTCAGGCGGCAGCGCGCCGCCGTTGCCGGCCCGGGCCGCAGCTTCATTGGGATAGGGGTTGGGGAAGCGGTCCGCCGGTGTGGCCGGACGCTTGATCACATCCCCCGTGTCCGAATCGATGTCCGAGACCTCGTAGTCCCTGGCGATAGTCTTCACATAGGGGTTGTCGTTCGGATTGGGGTACTTCGGATCGTAGAAGGGTCCGCCCTTCTGGCCGAGGTTCCGGAACGACATCAGGTTCATCGAGTGGCAGGCCGCGCAGACCTCCCGATAGACCTTGAAGCCCCTCTGGAGCTGGGCGCGATCGAACTTGCCGAACGGGCCGCCAAAACTCCAGGCGACGGTGCGGAGTTCTTTCTGGGAGCCGGCGGCCAAGGCCGGCCCGCCCATCAGGGCGAGGCCGAGCGCCGCAACGGCGAGACCTTTGCGAAGCATCAGGCTCAACCCCTCTTCTCTGGCGACGCTGTAGCGCCCGCGGGCAGTGCAGCGGAAGGCGAAAGGACCGGCTCGCTGATCGAGGCCGGCTGCTCAAGTGGAGTTTCGGAAAGCCCCATGAGCGGCAGGACGAGCAGGAAATAGGCGAAGTAGTAAGCGGTGGCGAACCGGGACAGCCAGACCATCGAATTGAGGTCGGCGTCGAGCAGGACGAAGGTCGTCAGACCCGGGATCACCTTGTCATCCGGGAGACGCCCGCCGCAGAAGCCCAGCACGAAGCAGGCGACCACGAAGATGAAGAAATACATCCGGGTGGTCGGGCGATAGCGCAGGGACCGGACGCGAGAGGTGTCCAGCCAGGGCAGAATGAACAGCACTGCGATGGCGCCGAACATCATGAGCACGCCCATCAGCTTGTCCGGGACCGCCCGAAGGATGGCGTAGAAGGGCAGGAAGTACCATTCGGGTACGATGTGCAGGGGCGTCACCAGAGGGTTGGCGGGGATGTAGTTGTCCGGGTGGCCCAGGGCGTTGGGATTGAAGAACACGAAGGCGGCGAACATCAGCATGAACACCGCAATCGCGAAGCCATCCTTCACCGTGTAGTACGGGTGGAAGGGAACCGTGTCCGCCTTGGACTGCACCTGCACGCCGGTCGGGTTGTTGTTGCCGGTCACATGCAGGGCCCACACGTGCAGGATCACGACCCCTGCGATCATGAAGGGCATCAGGTAGTGCAGTGAGAAAAAGCGGTTCAGGGTCGCGTTGTCGACCGCGAAGCCGCCCCACAGCCAAGTGGTGATGGATTCCCCGATGATCGGCAGGGCGCCGAACAGATTGGTGATCACCACCGCGCCATGGAAGCTCATCTGCCCCCACGGCAGAACATAGCCCATGAAGGCTGTGGCCATCATGAGCAGGTAGATCACGCAACCCAGGATCCAGAGCAGCTCCCGCGGCGCCTTGTAGGAGCCGTAGTAGAGCCCCCGGAACATGTGGGCGTAAACCGCGATGAAGAACATCGAGGCCCCGTTGGAGTGCATGTAACGGATCAGCCACCCGTAGTTCACGTCGCGCATGATGCGTTCGATGGAGGCGAAGGCGTAGTCCACGTGGGGCACGTAGTGCATGGCCAGCACGATCCCGGTGGCCAGCTGGATCCCGAGGCACAGGGCCAGGATGCCGCCGAAGGTGTACCAGTAGTTCAGGTTCTTCGGCGTGGGAAAGTCGATGAGGCTGTCATAGGCCAGCCTGGCCACCGGCAGTCGGGCGTCAAGCCAGCGCTCGAAGCCCGTCTTGGGAACATAGCTCGAATGTCCGCTCATGTCGGTCAGCCCACCTTGACCATGGTGTCGGAAAGAAAGGCGTAATCCGGAACCGCGAGGTTCTTAGGCGCAGGGCCCTTCCGGATGCGGCCTGAGGTGTCGTAGTGCGAACCGTGACAGGGGCAGAACCAGCCGCCGTAGTCGCCGCCGCCGAAGGTCGGGACGCAGCCCAGATGGGTGCAGGTGCCGATCACCACCAGCCACTCGGCCTTGCCTTTCTTATGGCGCGCCTCGTCGGTCTGTGGATCCCGCATGGGGGCGGCGTCATCCTTAATCGCCGCGGCGATCTCGGCGCCGGTGCGGTGGCGAACAAACAGAGGCTTGCCCCGCCACTTGATCGATATCGATTGACCCAGCTGGACCTTAGTCAGGTCGACCTCCAACGAGGCCAGGGCCAAAGTGTCGCCAGCCGGGTTCATCTGGTCGACCAAAGGCCAGGCGATGGTCACCGCAGCGCCCGCCGCCACGGCGCCCGCGGCAATGTGAATGAAGTCGCGACGGCTGGGGTCGTCCCCACCCGCGCCATGTTCGGGGTTCGCGCCCGCCACGCTGTCGGCCACCTTGAAGCCACCCTTCGCTTGGGGACTGCGCCGGAAAGGCGCCGTCCGTCCTCGACCCCGCCAGATCATCTGGTAAGGGTCCCCCGGACTGGAAGCGCCACCTGCTGCGAACCGGCTCGGACGCCCCCCCGCCAACTGGCGAAGGGCCAACCGTTGATTCGCTGCAGGACGCGCGAAGCCCGTGGCCGGATCACCTAGAATGCTGCTCGCGCTTTTTCAACCGGACATTCCGCAAAACCTTGGCGCCGCGATCCGCCTGGGAGCCTGTCTCGACACCCCGGTGCACGTCATCGAGCCCTGCGGCTTTCCCTTGTCGGACAAGGCGATCCGCCGGGCGGCGCTGGATTATGGGGATCCGGGCGAGGTGGTCCGCCATCCCAGCTGGGAGGCCTTCAGGGCCGCAGCGCCCGGCCGGATCGTGCTCTTCACGACGCGAGGAGCGAGCCCCCTCCACGACTTCGCCTTTCGGCCGGACGATGTCCTGCTCTTCGGGCGGGAGAGTTCAGGGGTCCCCGACTTTGTCCAGGACGCCGCCGACGCCAGGGTGATCATTCCCTTGAGCCGGGGGCGCCGATCCTTCAACCTGACCGTCTCGGCGGCGATCGGCCTGTCCGAGGCCCTTCGTCAGACCGGGCGCTTCCCCGCATTCCATCCGCAAGACTTTCCAGCCCATGATTGATCCCGCCGTCCTCGACACCCGCAACACCCGCGCCCGCGCCTGGTTTGACGCCTTGCGCGACCGCATCGTCGCGGCCTTCGAGCAGCTGGAGATCGACGCCCCCGCCGACCTCTTTCCCGGTGAACCGGCGAAGTTCGAGCTGAAGCCCTGGGTGCGCGAGGCCGGCGGCGGCGGCGTGATGGGCTTCCTGCGCGGCGGACGGTTCATCGAGAAGATGGGGTGTCACATCTCCCTGGTGCACGGGACCTTCACCGCGGAAATGGCCGCGAACATGCCCGGCGCCGACAAGGACCCCCGCTTCACGGCCACGGGCATCAGCCTGATCGCCCACATGCGCAGCCCCAAGGTCCCGGCGGTCCACATGAACACCCGGTTCCTGGCCACCCAGACCGGCTGGTTCGGCGGCGGGGCCGACCTGACCCCCACCCTGGACGAGCAGCGCAGCCAGGACGCCCCGGACGCCATCACCTTCCACGCCGCCCTGAAGGCCGCCTGCGACAAGCATGACCCGGCCTGGTATCCGGACTTCAAGGTCCGCTGCGACGAGTACTTCTACCTGCCCCACCGCAAGGAGCCCCGGGGGATCGGCGGCATTTTCTACGACCACCACAACTCCGGCGACTGGGAGCGGGACTTCCGTTTCACGCAGGATGTCGGGGAGGCCTTCCTGGACGTCTATCCCCGGATCGCCCGGGGTCGCATGCACGAGCCCTGGACCGAGGCCGACCGGCGCGAGCAGCTCATCCGCCGGGGCCGCTATGTGGAGTTCAACCTGCTCTACGACCGCGGGACCATGTTCGGCCTGAAGACCGGCGGCAACATCGAGAGCATTCTGTCCTCCATGCCGCCCGAGGTCATCTGGCCCTGATCAGCCAGCGCCGTCCTCGATGAAGCGCCGAAGACGGCGGCCAACCTCCAGCCGATCGCTTGGTCCCGCATAGCTGGCCGCCGCCGCGTCGGCCTGTTCGTCCGTGTAGCGGGTCCCCCGGCGGGCCTCGATCAAGGCTCGGGCGTAGGCGGGCTCGAACTCCGGGTGAAGCTGGATCGAGATCGCCCGGCGCTTCGGATAGTGCAGGGCGCCGAAGGGCGTGAAGTCGCTGGCGGCCACCACCCGGGCGTCCTGTGGAGGCTCCACCACCTGGTCCTGGTGGGAGGCGGCGACGGCGAGAGCCGGCAGGTCCGAGAGCCACCCGCCCGGCCGGGTCTCATAGCGATGAAGGCCGACGCCCCAGCCCTTGGGCGACTTGATCACCCGACCCCCGAAAGCCTCCGCCATGACCTGGTGCCCGAAGCAGACTCCCACCAGGGCCGTGCGCCCCGAGGCGGCGGTCAGGAAGGCCTTCAACGGCGCAATCCAGGGGAGCGGATCGTAGACGCCGGCGGACGACCCGGTCACCAGACAAGCGTCGAAAGCGGAGGGATCGGCCGGCAGCCGCCCGGCTGTGACATCGAAGGTCTCGGCGGAGTCGCCCTCTCCAAGGAGCAGCCTGCGGAACATGGCGGGATAGTCGCCGTAGCGCCCGACAAGGTCGCCCGGCGGCGCCCCGGTCTCCAGGATGGCCAGCCGCACCCTCAGGTCTCCAGCCCGCGCAGGATGGCCGCGAGGCGCTCTCGCAGGGCCGCAGCGTCATCCGGGAAGTCCTCGTCCATCCACCAGGCCTCGAGCTCGCGCAGGGCCTCGCCGACCAGGGGTCCTGGTCGGGCGCCGGCGGCCACGACATCCGCGCCGGACAGGCCGAGAGTGCGGGGGGTCCAGGCCTGCGCCAGCGCGATCTGCTCGCGCCAGTCCTGAGCGGCCGGGCTATGGGGCGCGCGGGACCAGGCCAGTCGCAGGCGATCCAGGGTCACGGCCGCACCCAGCAGGTGCATGACCCTTCTCTGCTCGCGCGGCGACGCCCAGCTGGCCAGCCGGGGCTCGCGGCCGGCTGCGGCGATCAGCCTGTCCCTCTGGGCCCCGGAGAGCCGCAGGCGCTCCGCCTCCCGGGCGACCTCGGCCGGCGTTTCCGGGAACAGCGCGCCCAATCGCAGAAGAGCGTCGGGGCCCGAGCCTTCCAATATCTCGACCTCGAACAGTCCTTCGAAGCGGGACAGGTCGCCGGCGTGCGGCAGGACGTGCGCCAGAACGCCCGTGGCCGCCATCAGCCGGACGGAGGGCCTCGGATCCGCAGCGTCCAGGAGGGACAGGAGCTCCTTCAGGACCCGCTCGGCGGGCAGGGAGGTCAGGCTGCCCGCCTGGCCGGCGCAGGCGGCCGCAGCGGCGGGGTCCGGCTCCCCGCGCCCGTAGCGGGCCAGGAAACGGAAATAGCGGAGGATGCGCAGATGATCCTCGGCGATCCGGCGGTCAGCCTCGCCGACAAAGGCGATCCGGCCCTCCCGGGCCGCCGCCAGCCCCTGGCCGGTCGGATCGAAGACCCGGCCCCTGCGGTCGGCGTAGAGGGCGTTGAGGGTGAAATCCCTCCGGGCCGCATCCTCGGCCCAGTCGGAGGTGAAGGCCACGATCGCACGGCGGCCATCGGTCTCCACATCCCGCCTCAGGGTGGTGATTTCGAAGCCGCGCCCGCCGCTGACGGCGGTGATCGTGCCGTGGTCCAGCCCGGTCGGGACGGCCTTCAGTCCGGCGGCCTCGAGGGCGGCGACCACAGCCGGAGGTTCCAGGCGCGTCGCCAGGTCGACGTCGGCGACGGCGCGGCCCATGACGGCGTTGCGAACGCAGCCGCCGACAAAGCGGACGCAGTCGGCCCCTCCGGCCGCCTCCAGGGCGTCGAGTACGGCGGCGGCGGCCGGATCCTCCAGCCAGGCCGCGCCCTCAAGCACGAAATCCGGGGTCGGACCGCTCACGCGGGCGCCCCGAAGAGGCGGTGGGACAGGACCCTCAGCATCCCCGCCGTGGCCCCCCAGATGAACCGGTCCTCATGGGTCATGGCGTAGAACCGGCGACTGCCGCCGTCCGGCAGCTGACGCTCGTGGGTCTCGTGGTTGGCCCCGTCCATGAGGAAGGCGAAGGGCGTCTCGAAGATGTCCGCCACCTCGTCAGGATTGGGCTGGAGATTGAAACCATCCTCGATGAAGGCCACCACCGGGGTGACGAGGTATCCCGTCCCCGTCCGGTAGGGCGTGGAGAGCCCGACGGGTGACACGAAGCCAGGCGCCAGCCCCACCTCTTCCTCAGCCTCGCGGAGCGCCGTCCCCCAGGGCGTTTCATCCGCATCACAGCGCCCACCCGGGAAGGCGACCTGGCCGGCATGCCGGCGCAGGGTGTCGAGCCGCGTGGTGAGAAGGACCGAAAACCCGTGCGACCGCTCGATCAGTCCCACCAGGACGGCGGCGGGGGTCAGACTTTCCAGAGGCGGGAAGTACGGGTCAGGCTCGAAGTCGAAGTCCGAGCTGATCTCGTCCAGGGTCCTGTCGGCCAGGGGGTCCAGACGCTCAGCCAGGCGCGCCTCCAGCAAGGGCCGGGCGCCAGGGGCCGCCAGCTGATGAGGGCTCACGCCGCGCCGTCCCCGGAGGCGCCCAGATCGAAGGCCGCGCCGCCTGACCGGATCTCCAGCCGCCCCGCCGCCTCGTCGGCCATCTCCACCAGTTCGTAAAAGACGGGCCGGGCGACCAGCGCCTCCAGTCCGCGCCGCACGTGCAGGTAGGGCCTTGGCTCGCCGGTGTTCGGGTCGGTCTCCACTCGCAGGCCATTGTCCGGGCCGGCGCGAACCTCGTCGCCGACATTGGTCTGGAAGACCAGATCCTCGCCGTCCCGGTCCACCCGCACGGCGATGAACGGGGCGTCCTCCACCGTGATCTTCATCTTCTCCACCGGCGTGACCAGGTGGAAGCCGTCCGGATCCTTCCTCAGGACGGTGGAGAACAGGCGCACAAGCGCCTCGCGGCCGATCGGCGTTCCCTCATGGAACCACTGTCCATTACGCTTGATGACGATGTCGATGTCGCCGCAGTGGGCGGGGTTCCACAGGTGTACGGGAGGCAGGCCGCGCCCCGGCGCCTGCCGCGCGGCTGCGGCCACGCCGTCAAGGCCGGAAGTGTGCTGAGTCTCGGACATGTCACAAAGGTAGGCCCGCACGCCCTCAGGCTCAACCTCGGGGCCGTCCTCAGGGACGGACCGGTCCCGCGAGCGGCCCGGCGGCCCCCCGGGCGAGGACCCGCTTCGGATCCACAGGGCCCGGGAGCCTCACGCCCGCCGTGGGCGGGACGGCGTAGCCGAAGCGCTCGAAGAAGGGCGGATCCCCCACCAGGAGGATGGGACCCTCCCCAAGGGCGTCGGCGGCGGCGCCGGCGTGCGCCACCAGCCGGCCGCCCAGGCCGTCCAACCGCCGGCCGGTGTGCACCGCGAGGGGGCCAAGAAAGAGGGCCGGGATTGCGCCGATGTGGATGTCCCAAAGTCGGACCAGGCCGACGATTTCTCCCCCCGCCTCTGCGCAGAAGGACAAATCCGGGCGAAACCGGGCGAACTCGCGCACCCGCTCCGAGACCTTCACGAAGCGCCCCGGACCAAAGGCGTGGTCCAGCAGGGCCTGAATCCCCGCAGCGTCTGCAGGCGTTTCAGGGCGGATCACCGTTTCTGTTTCGTGGATGTCCGCCAAGATTCCCCCCCAGGCGCGAGGGCCGGGCGTTTAGGGCCGCAGGCCGGTCGCGTCAACACCGCGTCAGAGCCAGTTGCGCGGCCAGGCCTCTCCCAGGGGACGCACCTCCCCCGCCAGGAGCCCCTTCCGGCGCATGGCGATATCGGTCAGAGACGAGAGGGCCTGAACAGGCTCGATCCCCCCGCGCGGCCCAGAGGCCAGAGGCGCCTCCGTTGCGGCGGCGTCCACCGCCTTCCACTCCGCCTGGCCCTGGTCGGCGAACCCCACGGCGAAGAACAGCCGGCGGGGCTCCAGCCCGTCGGCAGGCTCCGTCAGGACCGCAATCAACCATCCAGGCATCCAGAACTCCTCAAGGGCGTGCGCGGGGGTGCAGGTCCGGGCCCAAGTTGCCGTGCGCCGGGCTTCAGGCCAAGCTGCCGTGACAATGAGCGAGTCCGAAACCTCCAGCGACGTCGACGCCGCCACCCTCAGGGCCCTGATGGGCCGACCCGACTACCTGCGCTTCTGGCTCTCCCGGGTGGCCGCGACCCTGGGCGTCCAGATCCAGAGCGTGGCCCTGGGCTGGCAGGTCTACGCCGTGGCGCGGGAGACCATGAACGTCGCCCAATCGGCTTTCTTTGTCGGGATGATCGGCCTGGCCGCCTTCATCCCGGTCTTCCTGCTCGCCCTGCCCGCCGGCGAGGCGGCGGATCGCTACGACCGTAAGACGATCCTGCGGCTCTGCTACGCCGCGGAGATCGCCACCGCCCTGGTCCTGGTCGCCGCCTCCGTCTTCGGATTCGCCAGCCTGACCCTGCTGCTGGTCCTGTCAGCGGCCTTCGGGGCCAGCCGCGCCTTCATGGGGCCGGCCGGGACGGCGCTGGGGCCCATGCTTGTGCCCCGGTCCCTCCTGCCCCGCGCCATCGCCCTGAACTCCCTCGCCTGGCAGGGCGCCTCCATCATCGGGCCCGCCATCGGGGGCCTGCTGGTCGCCCTGTCTCCGGCCGCCTCCTACGCTGGCGCCGCGGGCCTCTATCTCTTCGCCCTGGCCTGCATCCACGGGATCCGGGGGAACACCCAGCCCGAGGTCAATCCCGGCTCCCGCTGGGCCCTCATGAAGGAGGGGCTGGCCTATGTCTGGACCAACAAGATCGTCTTCGGCGCCATCTCTCTGGACCTCGTGGCCGTCCTGCTCGGCGGGGCGACCGCCCTCCTCCCCGTCTTCGCCCGCGACGTCCTGCATGTGGGGCCCGAGGGCTTCGGCCTCCTGCGCGCCAGCCCCGCCATCGGGGCCACCCTGGTGGCGATCTACCTCGCCCGCAATCCGATCCGCCGCCGGGCGGGACCGGTCATGTTCGCCGGGGTCGCTGTCTTCGGCCTGGCCACCATCGTCTTCGGTCGTTCGACCTCCCTGCCCCTCTCCGTCCTGGCTCTGGCCGTGCTGGGCGGGGCGGACATGCTGAGCGTCTTCGTCCGCCAGACCCTGGTCCAGATCGTCACGCCGGACGCCATGCGCGGCCGGGTGGCGGCGGTCTCTTCCCTCTTCATCGGGGCGTCCAACGAGTTGGGGGAATTCGAGAGCGGTGTCGTCGCCCGATTCCTGGGCCCGGTCGGCGCGGCGGTCTCCGGCGGGGTCGGCGCCGTCCTGGCGACCGGCCTTTGGGCCCGGATCTTTCCTGACTTGCGCAAGGCCGACCGCCTCGAATAACTGGCGGCGCGATCAATTTCATCGGGAGGCATTTCAATGGGCGCACTTGACGGGAAGGTGGTTCTGGTCACCGGGGGCGGCAACGGCATTGGCCGCGACTGCGCGCTCATCGCGGCCCAGGAAGGCGCCAGGGTCGTCGTCAACGACCTGGGCGGCGGCCTGAAGGGTGGCGACGAAGGCGACGCTGGCCCCGCCGAGGCGGTGGCCCGGGAAATCCGCGCCGCGGGCGGCGAGGCGGTCTCCAACTCCGAGAGCGTCACCAACTACAAGTCCGTGCAGGGCATGGTCGAGCAGGCCCTGGATGCCTTTGGCGGCCTGCATGCGGTGATCAATCCCGCCGGCATCCTGCGCGACGTCATGTTCCACAAGATGAGCGAGGACGACTGGGACAGGGTCATCGACGTCCACATGCGCGGCTCCTTCAACGTCGCCCGGGCCACCATCGAGCTGTTCCGCGAGCAGAACGACGGCGCCTACATGTTCTTCACCTCGACCTCGGGCCTGTTCGGCAACATCGGCCAGGCCAACTACGGCGCGGCCAAGATGGGCATCGCCGGTCTGTCGCGGATCATCGCCATGGAGGGCGCCCGCAACAATGTGCGCTCCAACTGCCTGGCCCCCGTGGCCTGGACCCGCATGACCCAGTCCGTGCCGGTCAAGGACGAGGCCGCCGCGGCCCGCCGCGCCGTGATGGCCGAGAAGATCCGCGCCGACCAGCCGGCCCGTTTCTCCGTCGCCATGGTGGCCCCGGCCGCGGCGCACGTGTCAGGCCAGATCTTCGGCGCCTCGGGCGAGAACATCATCCTGTACTCCCAGCCCCGTCCGATCGAGACGGTGACCAAGGAAGAGGGCTGGACCGTCCAGACCATCCTCGACGAGGCCGTGCCGAAGATGGCGCCCAAGTTCTTCGACCTGAACCGCGGCCCCCTGCCGGGTGGCAACAACGCCCAGCAGCCGGCGACCGCCAAGCCCGCGTCCTGAGACCAGCTCCCCGGCCAGGCCCTGACCTGGCCGGGGACGCCGACCGTGGAATCGGCGTCCGAAAACCGCCAGACATTCGCCTCGGAAAAGACCATGCTGAGGCCATGGATCTGGATCCCGCCGCCAGTTTTCGCGCCTTCGCCACCCGGGATGTCCGCCTCGACGGGCAGTTGTTCGGGGGCGTGGTTACGACCGGAATCTACTGCCGGCCCGTCTGTCCGGCCCGGAAGCCCCGGCCGGAGAATGTGCGCTTCTTCAGCTCGGCGGCGGCGGCGCAGCTTGCTGGCTTCCGGCCCTGCCTGAGATGCCGCCCGGAAGCCGCGCCGGAGCTCGGCGCCTGGAACGGGACCGCCAACACGGTTTCGCGCGCCCTCGCCCTGATCGACCTCGGGGCCCTGGACAACGGCGACATGCAGGACCTGGCAGGGCGCCTGGGCGTGGGAGAGCGACATCTCAGACGCCTGTTCCAGGAGCATCTGGGAGCCTCCCCGGTCGCTGTGGCCCAGACCCGGCGGCTGCATATGGCCCACCGACTGATCCGGGAGACCGGACTCTCCATGTCAGAGGTCGCCCTCGCCTCCGGCTTCGGCAGCCTGCGGCGCTTCAACGAGGCCTTCCGGGCCGCCTGTGGCCGGACGCCCTCCAGCCTGCGCCGCCGCCCCGGCGCAGAGGCGGGCCTGTCCGATGGCGTTACCCTGCGACTTGCCTACCGACCGCCCTACGACTGGCCCCGGATGCTGGACTTCTTCGCTCAACGGCAGGTGGAGGGGGTCGAGCGGATCGACGGCCAGGCCTATGTGCGGACCCTGGCGGTCGCGGGCGCCGCCGGCGTGGTCCGTGTCGAGCCCGGGCGGGGCGACACCCTGTCCGCCAGTCTCTGGTTTCCGGACCTCCGCGTCCTTCCCCGGATCCTGGCCCAGATTCGCAGGGTTTTCGACCTTGCCCTGGACCCTGAGCCCGTGCGGGCGCATCTCGGCGAGGATCCTGAACTTGGCCCCCTGGTCGCCCGGTATCCCGGCCTTCGGGCGCCCGGCGCCTGGGATGGCTTCGAGACGGCGGTCAGAGCCATCCTCGGCCAGCAGGTGACGGTTGTCGCCGCGCGGGGTCTGGCCAGCCGGCTGGCGGCCAACCATGGCGCCCACATCGACACCGAGCCCGCACGCCGGTTCGGCCTGGGCAGGTTGTTCCCGGGACCGGACCGACTCGCCGGGCTTGACCCCGAATCCCTGCCCATGCCCCGGGCGCGCGGCAGGGCCCTGGCGGCCATCGCCCGCCTGGCGAGGGAGGATGCCCAACTGTTCGCTCCGGGCCAGGATCTCGAAGGCGCCGTCGACAGGCTCTCTGCCCTTCCCGGGGTGGGCGCCTGGACCGCCCAATACATCGCCATGCGCGCCCTTCGCGAGCCGGACGCCTTCCCGCATTCGGACCTGGCCCTCCTGAGGGCGGCTGCAGACCCGGAAGGTCGCAGGCCCACCCCCGAAGCCCTGCTGGCGCGGGCTGAGGCCTGGCGTCCCTGGCGGGCCTATGCCGCCGCCCATCTCTGGGCGAAGGACGCCGACGCCGCATCCCCCCGCAAAGGACCCGCCGAATGAAGATCGACGCGCCGCCGCCCCGCCGACTGACGGTCTCGGAGGTCTCCTCACCCATTGGCCGGATCGAGGTGATCCTCGACGAGGCGGGGATCCTCCGGGGCCTCGACTTCGGCTCAGGCCTGCCCCGCATCCGCCAGCGCATGGCGCGCCTGTATCCCGGACCTCTCCTGGAGACGGGTGCGGCGCTGCCTCGCGTGTCCGAGGCCCTGGGCGGATATTTCGAGGGCGATCCGGACGCCCTGGCCGGCCTCGACTGCGCCACGGCGGGGACCCGCTTCCAGGAGCAGGTCTGGACGGCCCTGTGCGACATCCCCGGGGGCGCGACCCGAAGCTATCTCGACATCGCCATCCAGGTCGGCGCGCCCCGGGCCGTCCGGGCGGTGGGCCTGGCGAATGGAGCCAACCCCGTGGCCCTGCTGATCCCCTGCCATCGGGTGGTCGGCCGGTCAGGCGCCCTGAACGGTTATGCGGGAGGGCTGGAGCGCAAGGCCTGGCTACTGGCTCACGAAGAGGCGTCTTCAGGGCCGGACACGCGGGCCCGGCGCCAGTCCTCGACGGTCATCTCCCAGTAGCGGGAGCGGCGGACGGTCCCGTCGGGCCGGCGGCTGTCGCGCTCGCCCATGGGGCGGAAGCCGGCGGCCTCGATCACCCGGGCCGAGCGCACATTGTCGAGGGCCGCCGTCAGGCCGATCAACCGCACGCCCAGCACCTCGAACATCCAACCGAAGGATCGGGCGGCGCCCGCCGTCCCCTGCCCCCGGTTCTGCCGATCGGCCCGGGTCGCACCGGCGAGCTCAGCCGAGGACCGGTCCGGCCAGATACTGAAGCGGGAATAGCCGGCGACCTCGCCCTCCTCGTCGAGGGACAGGATCAGAACCGCCTCACCCCGCGCCTGGTCCGCGGCCGTCGCTTCGATCCAGGCCCGCACGCTGTCCTCGGTGATGGGCCGGGGAAGATCGTAGATGGGGTCGGAAACGCGGGGGTCGGCCAGCATCCGCGCGAGGGAAGCCGCGTGGGCGGGGTTGGCGATGACCCGGTCCGGGCCGAGGCTCGCAGGATCGACCTCACGGACGCGCCGGCGGATGTCCGCCTCTTCCGCCGGGCTCGCCCGGAGCACGGTGACGGGGGGATCGCTCATTGCGCCAGGGCCTCCAGCCCGGTGCCGGTCAGGCGCCGGGTCGTCCAGTCGTCCATCGCCAGGGCCCCGAGCCGGTCATAGAAGCCGATGGCCGGGGCGTTCCAGTCCAGGACCGACCATTCCAGCCGGGCGAGGTCCTCAGCCTGGCAACGCCTGGCCAGGCCCCTCAGCAGGGCGAGGCCCGCCCCGGCCCCCCGGTGCTCCGGCCGGACAAAGAGGTCCTCCAGCCAGATGCCATGGCGCCCCCGGAAGGTAGAGTAGTTGTAGAACCAGAGGGCGAAGCCGACCGGCGCGCCGTCGATCTCGGCCAGGTCGCAGAAGACACGCGGGGAGGACCCGAACAGGTCGCGGGCCAGGTCCCCGGGCGCAGCGTCCACCTCATGCGCCAGGCGCTCGTAATCCGCCAGGTCCAGGATGAACCCATGGATCGTCGCCAGGTCGTCCGGTCCGGCGGGCCGGACCCGGACCGCTTCAGACGGCACGGTACCAGTCCACTCCGGCCTCGTCCTGGCTGCGGGCGGCCAGGCCCCGGGTCATCAGGCAGTTCAGGTGGGCCAGGCTCTCGCCGGTGGCCATGCCCAGGGTCCAGCGGTCGATCTTGCGCCGAAAGAGGATGTGGAAGGTGTCGATGGCCCGCTTGGGCTCTTCCAGCAGCTTGTGCAGCCGGGTCAGGCTGCGCTCGTGGCCGCCGATCAGGTGGTCGATCCGGGCGTGCAGGCCATGGAAGGGCTCGTTGTGGGCCGGCAGGACCAGGACGTCGTCCGGCACGATCCCACGGATCCGCGCCAGGGAGGTCAGCCAGTCGGTCAGGGGGTCGCCGGCTGGTTCCGTGGGGAAGACCGAGACATTTGAGGTGATCTTGGGCAGGACCTGGTCACCGCTGATCATCAGCTTCAGGTCCGGGCACCACAGGCAGGCGTGTTCTGGCGAGTGGCCGGAGCCCACGACCACCTTCCAGTCATGATCGCCGATCCGGATGACGTCGCCGTCGGACAGACGTTGGAAGCTGTCGGGCAGGGCGTGGAGGCTCTTGCCGAATCCGCCGAAGCGCGCCCGGTAGTCTTCCAGGGCCTCCTCGTCCCAGCCGGCGGCGCGATAGAAGGTCAAGGCGTCCTCGGGCGCCTCCCGGCCCGTGTCGGCCGAAAGGGACCGGCACATCAGGAACTCGAGCCGGGTGATCCAGAGGCGGCAGCCGAACTTGCGCGTCATCCAGCCGGACATGCCGATGTGGTCGGGGTGCATATGGGTCACGAAGACCCGGGTGACCGGCAGGCCCTCCAGGGGTCCAGCCAGGGCCTTGCGCCAGGACTCCCGGGTCGCCTGTCCCCCCAGACCGGTGTCGACGATCGCCCAGCCGCCCGCCTCGCGGATCGCCCAGACATTGATCCAGGCCAGCGACCCGCCCAGGGGCATTCGCAGCCACTTCACCCCGGGAGCAATATCCACCGCCTCGCCCTGGTCCGGTCCACCCGGGAAGGGATAGGTGATCTTCGCCTTGTGGGCCTCGAGGACCGGATCTTCAAAACCATCACGCATGACCAGACTCCTTGGACCGACAGTTTCGGCCCTTGGCGCGCCGGGATCAAATCCAAATGCCCAGCAGGCCCCGGAATGGCTCCGGGCGGCCTTTGCTGCGACTTCAGGGCTCAAGGCGACTTGCCGTCGCAGGCGGCTAGGGATTAAGAGCCCAAGGAACCATTCTCCCGGAGGGAACCCCAAGATGAAACGCGTCGCAATCGGCCTGGCCACAGCGGCCCTGGCCCTGGCCCTGGGAACGGTCGCCGCCGTCTCGGCCTCCAAGAAGGAAGAGGCCGCCCTGGCCGCCGCGCGTACCCAGGGCATGGCTGAGGCGCCCGCGGTCGCCCAGGCCGCAGGCATCGCCTGCCAGGTCACCGACGCCCGCATGGTCGGCAAGACGAGAGATCCGAAGACCAAGACGGAGACCAGCTTCTACGAGATCGACTGCGACCGCGGCGTCGGCTTCGTCCTGCAGGCCCCCTCGGGCGGGGTGAAGCCCACCGCCTTCAGCTGCATCGAGGCCAACTCGCCCCAGCCGGACGGTAAGCCGCCGTCCCTGCCCTGCAAGCTGCCGGGCAACGCCAATCCCCTGGCCGATCTCGCGCCCCTGCTGACCAAGGCCGGCCTGAACTGCACGCCGGATGCCGCCCGCGGCATCGGCCAGACCTCCAAGAACACCTTCCTGGAAGTCTCCTGCCAGGGGGGTTCGGGCTACGTCCTCCAGGTCGACGCGCCGGCCAATCCGGACGGTACGGCGGTGGCCAACGATTGCCTGGTCTTCGACGCCAGCGACGGCAACATCAAGTGCACCCTGCGTGACGCCGCCTACCGTCTCGCCGTGGTCGATCGCTATGCGGCGGCGGCCAACAACGGCTGCGCCGTGAAGGACCGCCGCTATATCGGCATGTCCCAGGCCGGATCGATCTACTACGAAGCCGCCTGCCAGGACGGCAAGGGCTACATCTACAAGGTCGATAAGGGCCAACTGTCCCAGACCACCTCCTGCGAGAAGGCCATGGCCCTGCTTGGCGGTTGCACACTCACGGACGCCAAGGAGGCCCAGACCGCTCAGGCCGGCCTCTACTCGAACCTGTCCAGGAAGGCCGGCTTCGACTGCCAGGTCTCCAAGTACGCCCCCTTCCCCTCGCCTCCCGGCAAGGACGTGGTCGAACTGGCCTGCGGCAACCGGCCGGACGGCGCTGTCGGCGTCTTCACCACCAAGGCCGAAACCACCCAGGTGGTCGACTGCGCCCGCGCGCCGATCGTCGGCTACCGCTGCTCCTTCTCCAAGCCGGAGGCCTCCTTCAAGGCGGTGACGGCGGACCTGAGGAAGATGGGCAAGAACGAGTGCGAGGTGTCCGCCGTCCGCGTCATGGGCAAGACCGCCTCGGGCACCACCTACCTCGAGACCGCCTGCGCGGATGGCCTGAAGGGCTACATCCTCGAGTACAGGAGCGAGCCCCTGACGCCGGTCAACGCCGTGGGCTGCGCCTTCTCCAAGGACTGCGCCCTGCCCGGCAACAAGTAGTCCGGGACCGAGCTCCAAAGATGAGGGCCCGCGGGATCACTCCCGCGGGCCCTTTTCGTTGCGCTGCTGGATGCAAGCTCAGATCGCCGCCTCGATGAAGCGCGGGCCGCGCTGTGACATGGCGCTGGCGAAGGCCGCCTCGAAGGCCTCTCCTGTCTCGCAGCGGACGGCCTCAACCCCCAGGCCCCGGGCCAGAGAGACCCAGTCAATGTTGGGATCGCCCAGGTCCAGGAGCTTGCGCGCCGAGGGGCCCGCCTGGCCGGCGCCGGTCCGGTTCATCTCGATGTTGAGAATCCGGTAGCTGTGGTTGGCGAAGACCACCACGGTGACGTCCAGCTTCTCACGGGCCATCGTCCAGAGGCTCTGCACCGTGTACATGGCCGAGCCGTCGCCGTTCAGGGAAACGACCTTCCGGTCAGGGCAGGCCACGGCGGCGCCGATGGCCATGGGGCCGCCGATGCCGATGGCGCCGCCGGTCAGGGCGAGGACCTCGTGGGGAACCGTGGTCATGCAGGGCACGGCGACCCCGCCCCCGGAGGTGACCGCGTCGTCGCAGAGGATGGCGCCCTCGGGCAGGTGACGGGCCACGGCGACGCCGCAGGCCTGGGGCGTCAGGGGCCCCGAGGCCGGGCTGGCCGGGCGTTGCAGGGGCTGGGTCGGCCCGGCGGCGGGGGCTCCGAGGGCGTCCGCCAGGGCTTGCAGGGCCGCTGCGGCGTCCGTCGCCCGGTCCGCCAGGGACAGGGTGGCGCACCCTTCGGGCACCAGCACGCTGGGCCGGCCGGGATAGGCGAAGAAGGCCACCGGTTGGGTGGTCCCGGCGAAGACCATCAGGTCCGTCCCGGCCAGCTCCTCAAGGGCGGCCTCGCCGAAATACTGCATCCGCGCCGGGGCGAAGACGCCGGCGCCCCGCGGCTGGCGGGCGACGAAGGTGTCGGACAGGACGCGAACGCCCGCCGCCTGGAGCCGCGCAGCCTGGACCAGACCTTCGGAGAGGCAGGCGCCGCCGCCGATCAGCACCACCGGGGCGGCGGCGGCGCGGATCGCACGGGCCGCAGCGTCCACGGCCGCGCCGTCAGGGGCGCGGGGCTGCGGCCGGCTGGCGGGCGCAAAGGTGGTGGTGGTTTCCGACCAGGCCGCGTCCGCCGGCAGGATCAGGCTGACGGGTCCCGCCGGGGGACCATGGCTGGCGGTGATGGCCTCGGCGGTGACGGCGGCCACCTCGTCCGGGCTGTCGGCCGACTTCACCCACAGGGAGTTGGCGGCGACGATGGACGGGATGTCGGAGTTGAGCGGGGCGTCGTACTGGCGGTGGTAGGTGGCGTGGTCGCCGACCACGTTGACGATGGGCGTATAGGCCCGGCGGGCGTTGTGCAGGTTGGCGAGGCCGTTGCCGTAGCCCGGGCCCAGGTGCAGCAGGGTGCAGGCTGGCGTCCCGGTCATACGCCCGTAGCCATCGGCGGCGCCCGTGGCCACGCCCTCGAACAGGCAGAGGACCGGGCGCATGGCCGGCTGGCCGTCCAGGGCGCTGACGAACTGCATCTCGCTGGTGCCGGGGTTGGCGAAGCAGGCGGTCACGCCGTTCTCCACCAGGGTGCGCATCAGGGCGTCGGCGCCGTTCATGTGGTCTGGGCCTCCCCGCCCGTGCTGGCCCGTCACGTCAGGCCGTCTCGAAAATCATGACGCCGGAATCCGGCGCGCTCGCGAACATCCGTCCGATGAAGGCCGCCCGCAAGGCCCGCGCCACCGGTTGGGCGATGTAGCCCTTGTCGGTGATCTCGCCGGCGTTGGCGTCAGGCCCGTCCGGCAGGACCAGGGCCCGGGCCACCCGGCCTGCGCCCCCTCCGCCCCGGGCGTTGTGCGCCGCGATCGCCGTCCGGACGGCGGCCTCAACCGCCTCATGGGCATGACCCGGCCGGGGGTAGAAGAGCAGGCCCACCCCCGCCTCGCCCTCGCCGCAGACGATGGCGTCGGTCACCGCATCGCCCACGGCGCCGATCACCGCGATCCGCAGCTCACCCACGTTCACGAAGGTGCCGCTGGCCAGCTTGAAGTTCTCCGACAGGCGCCCGTCAAAGGCCAGGCCCTTGCGAATGTCGTCGGGATCCACCAGCCGCGCCGCATCGCCCAGGCGGTAGAAGCCCTCCTCGTCGAAACTGGCGGCGGAGAGCTCGGGTTGGCCCAGGTAGCCCGGAGTCACCTGCGGCCCCTTCACCCGGAACTCCAGCTTGCCGGCCATGGGCGCCAGCTTCACCGTCGTGCCCGGCAGGGGCAGGCCCATCATCCCCATCCGCGTGTTGGGCCAGTGGACATTGGCGGCCGTCGGGCCGGTCTCGGTGGCGCCATAGCCCGAGGAAAAGCTGATCCGCTCGCCCGCCGTGCGCACCGCCACGGCCTGGATCCGGTCGCAGATCTCCTGGCCGAGGTTGGCCCCGCCATATTGCAGGAGGCGCACGCGGGAGAAGAAGTTCCGGGCAAGGTCGGGGTCCGACTCCAGCTCGCCGGCGAACATCATCCAGCCCGCCGGGACCATGTTGTGATAGGTCGGCGCCACCTCGCGCAGGTTCCGCACCGTGTCGCCAAACCGGCCCTCCACCGGCTGGCCGGCGTCGATGTAGAGGGTCCCGCCCCGGTGCAGGACCATGTGCAGGATGGCGTTGGCGCCCAGACTGTGGCTCCAGGGGGCGGCGTTCACCACCACCGGCGGGTCGGGGTCGGAAAAGCAGGCGGCCACCTGGGCGGCGTTGGCGGCCATGCGCGCCTGCAGGTTGATCACCGCCTTGGGCCTCCCGGTGGAGCCGGAGGTCAGCAGGTACTTGGCGTGGTCCTCGGGCTTGGCGGAGGGGGCCGCAGCGGCGGCGCGCTCCAGGTCCGCCAGGGGGATGTCCCCGGGCCGGGCGTTGCGTCCGGCGATCACTGGCAGGCCGGCCAGGAAGGGCGCCGCCAGGGCCTCGCCGAAGAGGGCGGCGTCCTCGGTATAGACGGCCGAGGGGTTCAGGGTCTCCACCGCCTGGGCGAGGCGCGACAGGTTGGCGCCCGGCAGCCCGTACTGGGGCGAGACTGGCGCGACCGGCATGCCCTGGCTCATGGCCGCGTACGTGATGAGGGCGTGGTCGATCCCGTTACGGGCGAGGATCAGCAGGGGCCGGGGCCCGCCGATCCCCCGCGCGCGCAGGCCGCCTGCGAAGGCGGCGACGCGCCCGGCGGCCTCTGCATAGCTGACCTCGCGCCAGCCCCCGCCGGACCGCTCGGCCAGCCAGGTGCGGGACGGCGCCCTCTCAGCCCAATGCAGGAGGGGCCCGGCCACCGTCGGGAAGGGCCCGTCCAGCGGCGTCGGGTTGAACAGGATCCGGGTCCCGTCGGGCCTCTCCTCCACCTCAAGCCGGGCGGGGGCGTAGCGGGGGTCGCGGATCGGGGCCTGGGCGATGTCCATGGCCCCCTCGATGGACGGACCCGCCGCCGGGTGCAAGCGAAAGCCGACGCCAGGTCAGGCCGACTGCGTCGTGTCCGGCAGGCCCAGGATGCGCTTGGAGATGATGTTGTTCTGCACCTCCACGGAGCCGCCGTAGATCGACATGGCCCGGCCGGAGAGCCAGCTGCGGACGGCCTCGATCTCGGCGGAGGTGAAGGCCTCGCCCTCCCAGCCCAGGCCCTGGTGGCCCATGATCTCCAGCACCATCTCCTGCCGGGATTGGGCCACGTTGGTGGCCGAGTTCTTGAGCACGGAGGCGGCGTTGGTGGCGCC
Source organism: Phenylobacterium sp. (assembly GCA_020401865.1). Lineage (GTDB taxonomy): Bacteria > Pseudomonadota > Alphaproteobacteria > Caulobacterales > Caulobacteraceae > Phenylobacterium. The sequence continues at coordinate 136,917 of JADCAS010000020.1, forward strand.
CGAGGCGCCCTTGGCCTCGGCGGCGGCGCGGGCCAGGGTCAGGCTGTGAACCCGGGCGTCCATCAGGTGGCGGATCATGCGGGTGCGCAGGTCGCCGTCGGCGATCCGGCCCCGGCCATCCTCGCCGACGTACTTGCGGGCGATGTCCTCCAGCGGGGTGGCGCGGCCGCCCATGGAGACGCCCGTCTGGCTGGCGCGCTCGTGCTGCAGCAGGCGCTTGCCCACCGACCAGCCCTCGTTGAGCTTGCCCAACAAGGCGTCCTTGGGCGCCACGGCGTCGGTGAAGAAGGTCTCGCAGAAGGGCGAGGCGCCGGCGATGAGCTTGATCGGCCGGGTCTCGATGGCCGGCTGGCGCATATTGATCAGCAGGAAGCTGATGCCGTCATGCTTCTTCACGGTCGGGTCGGTGCGGACCAGGGCGCCGCACCAGTCCGAGTACTGGGCGCCGGAGGTCCAGATCTTCTGGCCGTTGATCAGCCAGTGGTCGCCCTTGTCCTCGCAGCGGGTCTGCAGGGAGGCCAGGTCAGAGCCCGCGTTGGGCTCGGAATAGCCGACGCACCAGCGCACATCGCCCCGCACGATGGGCGGGATGTGGGTCTTCTTCTGCTCTTCAGTGCCGTAGTCTAGGATGGTCGGCCCGATCATGGTGATGCCCATGCCGAAGACCATCGGGTTGTAGGCGCCGATGCGCGCCATCTCCTGGGCCAGGACGCGACCCTGCTGGGCCGAGAGCCCGCCGCCGCCATACTCAGCCGGCCAGGTCGGGGCGCCCCAGCGCTTGTCGGCCATGCGCTCCTTCCACAGCTTCATGTCGCCCTCGGGGCCGGGACCCTCCATCGAGGCGAGGGCCGCGCCGGCCTGACCCTTCAGGGACTCGGGGAAATTCGCTTCAAGCCAGCTGCGGGCTTCCTTCCGGAAGGCCTCGAGTTCAACGTCGCCGCCGAAATCCGCCATGGTCCTGTCTCCGTCGGCGCCGGGAATACGGCGCGCATTTGGCCCAAGATTACCGCGCCGGCCCGAGGGGACAAGAGCTGCCGCCACGTCAGGGGGGCGACTCAATTTCACCAGCGCCGGGACCGATCGTCTGCGCAGCTGACCTTCGGCCCTAGAGATCGCCCAACCGGTTGTTCAAATTCCGCCCAGGAGCCCGGTAGGGCCTGGAGGAAGCGCCATGATCCCGGTTGAATTTGCTCCTGAGGCCATCAAAGCCGCGTCGCGGGACGCCTTCCCGCCCTCCGGCGGGTCAAGGGCGGCTCAGCAGACCCCCTCCGCCGCGCTGCGCGCGCCACCTCCCCCTTGGGGGAGGAATGACTGAGCCAATTGCTCCCCCAAGGGGGAGCTGTCAGCGAAGCTGACTGAGGGGGTCAACGGCCTCGCCGCAGCCCTAGGGCCTCGCCTCGGCGTCCAGCTGCGCGGCGATGGCGGCGATGAGGGCGTCCTGGCGGGCCGATCGGGCCGGGTTGGTCGCCTCGGGCCAGGCGCTGGAGATCACCACCACCAGCTTCCGGGCGGGGTCGACGTGCAGCCTCTGGCCGAAGATGCCCAGGCCGTTGAAGACGCCGTTCGGCTCGGTCCACCACTGATAGCCATAGCCGAAGCGCTCGTCGGTCGGCGCATGCGCGCGGGTGGCGTCGGCGATCCAGCCCTCGGGAAGTACGGGCCCCGAGGCGCCGATCCCGCCGGTGCGGAGAAACTCGCCCACCCGGCCATAGTCGCGCAGGGTCATGGACAAGCAGCAGCCGCCCGCCTCCTGGCCCCGCTCGTCAATCATCCAGAGGGCGTCCTTCTCCATGCCGTAGGGCTTCCAGATCTTCTCGGAGAGATAGGCCGAGAGGGACTTGCCGGTGGCGGAGGTGACCAGGACGCCGATCAGGTTGGTCTCGCCGGTCTTGTAGACCCACTTCGCGCCCGGGGCGGCCTCGCGGGGCAGCCTGCGCATGTAGCTGACGGTGGAGTCGAGGCCCGGGTCGGCCGGGGTCGAGAACAGCAGGGCCACGTCGCTTTTCGCATCCGTATAGTCCTCGTTCCACTTCACCCCTGAGGTCATGGTCAGGAGCTGTCGGACGCTGACCTGGTCATAGGCGCTGCCCTTGAGGCCGGGGATGTAGCGGGTGACCGCATCGTCCAGGCTCTGGATGTAGCCGTCCTTCACCGCCGCCCCCACCAGGGTCGAGGTGACCGACTTGGCCACGGAGAAGGACGTCCAGCGTCCCTCCGGGCCATAGCCCAGGCCGTACCGCTCCAGCCGCACCTTGCCGTCCTGCAGGACGAGGATCCCGGCGGTCTTCTCCGAGGCCATGAAGGCGGAGAGGTCGAAGGGCTGGCCGCCGACCCGGGCCACCGCAAGGGGCGCGCCGGGCGGGAGGGCGTGCACGCGCTCGCCCCGCGCCGCCGTGCTGACCGGGAACTGGGCCTCCATCTTGGGGAAGCCCGCCTCCTTCTGGGCCTGGGACCAGAAGAGGACGGACGCCGGCGCCGGCGGCTTGTCGGCCGCAAGGGCGGGAAGGGCCGAGACCACAAGGGCGGCGGCGAGGATGAGGGCGCGCATGGAACGTCTCCAGAAGAATTCGGCAGGAACGGTGGGGATTGACCGCAGGAGGTTCCTGGGAAGGACGTCCTTGTCGGAGTTCGCTTGCCGCACCACTCCAGAGAACGCATATTACAAATCCGGAGCGAAGGGCTAGACACCCTTCGAAATCAGCTCCTAGGTCGCTTTGCATGCGGGAGAATTTAGCTTGCCTGTCGAAAATGACATGAATCCTCCCAATATTGGGATAGATATTCCAACATTCTATTTCAACGGCATGGCATTAGGCCTGACAAATGCAGATGTAAATCTGGTAATTTCGCTAAACAATGAGCCAATAGCGCAACTACAAATGTCGTTTACGATTGCGAAAACATTACAAGAACATCTCTCCGATGCGATGTCTAAGCTTGAGAGCGCGACAAATCAAAAAATAATGACAACGGTTGAAATCGACCAAGGAATTCAGTCAATCAGAAATATTTGATACCGGACGAGTTATGGAACCGCACAGAAATTCTCTACTTGGAAGCTATACTTCAGATGAAATTTCGTCTGAAATCATGTCTTTCTGCTATCTTAGTGTTGGATGGCACTATGGTAGAGGCGGCCCAATAAAATGGAGAACCGCCCTTTACTCTCTTCATATTATTGCCAAAATGCGGAAAGCTGGAATCGTTTCTTTTGAGGTATTCCCATCTGTGGACAGGGGGATTCTCATATCCGGATACAAAGATGATATCTGTGTAGATTTGTATTTACATATGAATAATACATTTGATATCGTTGTCGAGAAGGATCGGGAAGAAGTCATTGCACTTGATAATGTGCTTGATCTCGGAATCATCGATAGACTAGGGCACACAGATTGGCTGGAAGCAGATTCATCCGACTCATTCACCCAAAACATTTCAGCCACAAGAAGAATAGGTTTACCTCACTCGCATTCAAACCTTCAGGTACTGACGGAGCAGTTTCGGTTATACTCGAGTCCTGCGTCATTGAATCTGGCGCCCCCATCTGCGACCACATTGAATCCCATTACGAAAGCCCCATATCAGGTGATCCAGCTGTATTCTGGAGATTCGAAAGATCTATCCTGCCCTCAAGCTGCTTAATCACTCAAGATTCTGGAGACGGAGATAACTGTCATTACATTCTGAAATTTGAAAATGAATCTGAATGTAGAAATATTTCGAAGACAATAGATATTCGTGATGTAGAAATATGCATCGGCGGATCACCTCGCCATTTGACAATACATGATATTATTTCTCAGAATCCTATAGATTAGATTCGCCGTTATGATATAAAAGGAAATAATGAAGTTATTAACTTGATTGATTAAAATCTATATCTCAGGATCAATATCGTACTATCAGTTGTTTTACAGAGGAGAGATTATTTATCCTCCGACGAGAGCTGATAATCAGAATCTTCATTGGCGATATAGATGTCGCTTCACCCAAAAACCGGACCATATCCTGCCTCAGGACGTGGGCGCTGCGGCCGCCGCAATGGCGTCCAATTCCGTCATGACGGCGCCACGACCCGTGGCGAAGAAGGAAGGATCATCGACGAAGACCAAGAGGAAGAGGAACTAACGCATGGGTATCGTAGCGAATTGCCTGGCCGTCCGGGCCCAGGAGGGCGACAGGCTTCTGGGGCAGGTCGGCGCCGTCCGGACCGGACGGACCGGGGACTGGAGCGAGGCAGTTTATGCCGGAAAGACCTTCGGGAGCGGCTGGTACGTGCTGGTCATCCAGGGTCGACGATTTGATCCGGACCATGACCTCGCCCCCCTGGCCGCCGGCCGTGAGATCCTTCACCTCTATGTGGACGACGTGGTCATGCACAGCTCGGCCGTCCTCATGAAGGATGGCAAGGTCGTCTGGCGGGTCATTTCGGATGCCGACGAGGGCTATTCCGAAGAGGGCGAGCCCCCGGCGGGCCTGGCCCCCATCCTCGCCGAGCTTCGGCGCAACGAGGCGGAACAGGACCCGGACGAACCGCAGGTCGACTATGTCTTTGACGCCCCGATCGAGGCGGCCGCCCTGGTCACCGGCTTCCGCGGTCTGGCGGACACCCATGACCCCGCCCTGGGCGCGGGCTTTGAATGGCTTGAGCCGCCGGCCAAACCGCCCCGGGTCGGCCTCTTCACCGCTCTGGCCCAGCTTTTCGGCCTGGGCCGGAAGGGTTGACGCCCGCCAATTAGAGCCGGTTGTGCGTCCCGTCGCAGAGCGGGGCGCCAGCGGTCTGCTTGCAGGCGCAGAAATAGACGGTGCGGCTCTCGGGGGCGTCCCACTTCTGGGGCAGGAAGTCCGTGCCCTCGCGCAGGTGGGCGCCGTCGCAGAAGGGCTGGTTCTTCGACAGGCCGCAGGTGCACCAGAAATAGGCCTTGCCGGCCTCGACCTCGACCGGAATGGGGGCCTTGCCCGCCACGACCGCCTTCTTTTCCGCCATCTTGCGTCTCCAACCGGCCCCAGACGGGCCCTTCGCTCACGGTAGCGCCATCCCCCGCGGCCCGGAAGCCCCTGGATCAGGAGCCCTTGGAAGGCTTGGAAGAGGCCTTAGCCGGGTCCAGCGCCTTCGCGGCCTCGGCGGCCTTGGCCGCAGCCTCGGCCTCTTCGGCCCGGGCGCCGGCGAGGATGCCCGGCAGGGCGTAATTTCCCTCATGGCAGGCGTATTCGTAGATCTCGCCATTCAGCGCCGAGAACTCGTACTCGCCGCCCCAGGGGGCGTCCCACACGGTGGGGTCTTCGACCTGGAAGCCATAGTGGACCCGGTCCCTGGCCACGCGGGTGAAGCGCTCGGTGACCTTCAGGTTCCGCCAGGAGCCGCGATAGGCCTGTTGCATGGGGATGTTGATGGTCTCCACCACCAGGGTGTCGCCATCCCAGCGGCCGACAGAGTCGCCCATCCAGGGTCGCACACCGTCGGTGCGGTGGGTCCCGTTCAGCCGGATCAGGCGCACGTCGTGGACCATCTCGACCAGGATGGCCACCGTGTCCGGCCCCTGAACGATCTTGTAGTTGTTGTTGTAGAAGCCGTTCGGGAACATCGGCGGGCCGGCGTTGCGGCCGAAGGAGAGGATGCACCGCTCGCCCAGGGCCCGGGTCTCGGGATTGTCGGCCGACCTGCGGAACATCTCGGCGTTGAAGCGGGTCGGGGGCGGGGCGTCGGCCCTGCGCTTGGGCGGCTGGCCGTCCGGCGTGGTCAGGAAGGAGGTCCGGGGCTCGCCCCGCACGCGCATGACGGTGGAGCCCGGCTCCAGCCAGCCCCGGTCGTAGCCGCCCACGGCGCCGCCCGCTGCGGCGTACTCGGGCCGGATGCCGGCCTTGATCTCGCCGCCTACCTTGGGGGCGCCCTGGTCGGGATCAATGCTCTGGTTGCCCTGCTCGACTTCGCTGACAGCCTGGGCCTCCATCTGCCGGACCTCTTCCTCCGAGAAGGTCGCCCGGGCGCCCAGGGCCGGGGCCCGGGTTTCCGGCGTCAGGGAAGCGTTGCTCCAGTTCCCCGACAGGTCCGGCTGTCCGTACATGTTGCGCGGGGCCTTGAAGGGCGGAGCGGCGAGGGCCGGACCGGCGCTGAGGGCCAGGACGAGCGCGATGAGGGCGGGCTTGAACATGCTTCCTCCGGGAAGGCCTTTTGCGGCACTGGTCGACTGAGGCGACCCTGGCGGAAGTCTACGGGCGCCCGGTCCCCGCGGCAATGCGTCCGGTCCGTCTTAGCGCTTTGCAGGCCGGGCGCTCAGGAAATCCGCCGCCGAGAAGCCCTCGGGCGCAGCGACCTCGACGATGGGATCGTCCCGGTCGTCGAACTCCAGCCTGAGGGCCCGGGTCATGACGGCGTGCATGCCGTAGAGGGCGGTGATGTAGGTGAACTCCAGGATCTCCTCATCGCCCCAGAAGGCGCGCAGGGCCTCGAACACCTCGGGCGGCGTCCGGCCCGAGCCGGTCGTGAGGCAGTCGGCGTAGGCCAGGACCGCCCGCTCCTTTGCATCAAAGACATCCGAGACGGTCCAGGCGGGGATCGCGGCGATCTTGTCCTCCGGTACGCCCAGGCCCCGCAGGGACTTGCAGTGCTGGGAGAAGACGAACTGGCTGCCGTGGGCCCAGCCCGCCCGGGTCTGGCCTAGCTCGCGCAGGACCGGGTCGATCTTCCGGTCCGGATGCCGGTAGACCGAGAAGCCCTCCACGGCATGGCGGAAGATGTCCGGGGCGAGGGCGAAGACCGTCCACCAGTCGCCGGGCGTCCCGGTGGCGGTGCCAGGCTCGGCCACCGGGTCCCGGCCCGGGCCGAACAGCAGGTCGTAATAGCGGTGGATCAGGTCAGAGCTGACCTCGGCCCGGGGCACCTGGCGCAGGACGGGCATGGCTCAGCCCCCTGTCCGGGCGGTCTGGATGGGGGCGCCGGCGGCGTCCAGCACCAGACCCTGGCTGCGGCCTCCATCGGCCGTCGCCGCCTCGTGCTCGACGTCCGCGGGCCCCATGGGCCGGGTCCAGGCGGCGAACTCCAGGCAGACCCCGTCGGGGTCGAAGAAATAGACCGAACGTACGAAGACCTCGTCGGTCACCTCGGCGCTGATCTGGAAGGCCGAGTTGTCGTGGTTGAAGACCGGCGAGACCTCGATCCCCTTGGCCTTGAGCCGCTCGACATAGGCGTCGAACTTCTCGACCGGCACGTTGAAGGCCAGGTGGTTCATGGAACCGTGGGCGGTGACCAGCCCGCCCTCGTGCGGCAGGGTGCGCGGCGAGGACACGCCGGGGGCGTTCGCCGGGGCGTCCGGGAACCAGAAGAAGGCCAGGCAGTCCCCGTTCCCGATGTCGAAGAAGAAGTGCTGGCCAGACTTCATGGGCAGCTCGATCGTCTTGACCAGGGGCATGCCCAGAATGTCTCGGTAGAATTCCACCGTGCGGGCCATGTCCCGGCAGACCAGGGCGATGTGGTTGACGCCGCGGATGTCGAACTCGGTGTTGGCGGGGGTGGGCATGGTCGGGAGGTCTCCGGCGAAGGTCAGGGGGCTAGCTGATCCCCTTGGCAGGCCGCCGTCAAACTCCCTTCAGCCCCCAGCGCGGCGGCAGCAGCCGGCCAGGACCTCGCCCGACGGCATTGTGAGCACCGTCTCGTAGGGAGAGGACAGGTCGGACATGCCGTCCGAGCAGCCTTCCGGGCGGCGGATCACCACCACCTGGCCGGAAGTCCGCCCCTGGGCGGCGAGTCGCTGGACGAAGACCCCCGGGTCCCCGACGGCGCCCTGGCGACGACCGGCGCGGAAGATCTCGTCCATCGCTCCGGGACGGTTCATCCGGGCCTCCCCGCCTTCCAGCCGAAGACCCCAGAAAGGTTCCGTCCCCGCGCACTGCAGGGGCGCGGGTGCGGAATCGGGTTCGCGCGCAATCAGCCGGGAGGCCGGGGCCCAGGCGGGCCGACCCTCCGCCCCCGGCGGCAGGATCTCCCAGGAGGGCCCGTCCTCACCCGGGACGCTGCGGCCCGTCAGGATCAGTCCGGTGGCGCCAGACGGAAGCGTCGCGGCGACAGCCGAGTCCGGCTCGGGTCCAACGCGCAGGATCAGGGGTCCGCCGCCGGCGACGGCGTAGCGAAGTCCAGGATCCGGCGTCACGGGGGCGGGGCCAAGGCCGCCGCACACCAGGAGCGCCAGGACCGCGACGGCGGCCCTCAAGCCCATCTCAGGCCTTCCGGCGCATGATGCGCATGTCGGGCAGGCCCGCCCCCGGGGTTTCTACGCCCAACGCCTGGATGATGCCCGAGAAGACCTCGGCCTCGGTCATGTGGCGGCCCGGCTCGGGACGTCCGGTGACCGGATCAAAGCCGTAGGTCATCAGGGTCTCCGGATCGACGCCGCCCAGCACATGCCCACCGTTCGCCAGGGGCGAGACAATCAGGGCGCCGTTGTTCAGGTCATGGCCCGAGCCGAAGGTCATGGCGCCCTCCGGCCGGTTGCGACTGCGCCCGAACTCGGTGGCCACGTAGAGGAGACTGTGGTCCCAGTAACTCTTCCCGCCAGCGAGTTCCTCGCTCTTGAGCAGGGTGATGAGCCGGTCGGCGACGCTCAGAACCCGGCTCCACATCAGGGACTGCACCTCGCGGTGCGCCTGGTGCGAGAAGTCGAAGGCGATCGGCGTATTGCGCATGTCGCCGGCGGACAGGCCGCCCCGGCCCAGGGCCGCGCCCTTGTTGAAGACCGCCGCGTTCTCCGGCCCGAGGGTGACCGTCGAGGCCACACCGCAGCGGATCAGGAGGAAGGCCAGGGCCGCCTGGCTCTCGATGGGATCAAAGCCATAGGCCGGGAAGGCCTCGCGGACCTTCTTCGCCAGGGGGGAGGACTTCAGGCCGTGCGCCTTCAAGGGCATGTCCTCGGAGTCCGGGTGCACCATCAGCTGGGTGATGAGGTCGGCGCCCTCGATGTCCCTCAGCGGCGCCCCGCGCAGCTCGAACCAGCGCTTCAGCCGGTCTGAGGCGGCGAAGGTGCGCGCGAAGTCCGACTGTGGATCCAGGGTCCCGTCCCGGAAGGCCCGGGCGGCGTCGAACAGACTGCGGTCCGGCGCGCCCTTCACGCCGCGATACCCGTCCAGGGACAGGGGCCAGAGGTTGGGCGCCGGCACCCGCTCGCCAAAGGCCGAGGACGGCAGGGAATCGTCCGTGCCGCGATCGGTGAATGAGGTGCCGTTGATCAGGTGGACATTGGGGATCGGCTTGCCGGCCCCGTAGGTCAGGGCGGTGGCCTCCTGCAGGGTCCGGCCCCGCCAGGCGGCGTTGCCGGTAACGGAGCGGTGCTCGGCCACCCCGTGGTTCACGCTGGTGCCGGTGTAGGTCACCACCATCATGTCCTGGCTGTGGCGTTTCACGAACTCGGACTGGTTGGCGGTGAAGGGCGCCGGGATGGCGCCGATGGTCTTGCTGGAGAAGTCGATGGCCCTGAACGGCCCGTTCCCCGGGGATTGGACCAGGGAGTCCGGCCAGGCGTTGAGGATCTTGCCGTTCGGGCTCTCGGATTCCCGCACGGCCATGAAGGAATCGATGATGGAGCAGCCGCCGCTGCCGCCCAGGACAATCAGGAAGCGGGGCTCCGGGCCCTCCCCCCTGCGGCGGGTGGCGGCCAGGGCGGCGCCGGGAGCGGCGAGACCCGCGGCCATGCCGGCGAGGACGCCGCGGCGGGAGGCGTTCGGGGTCGAGGCGCTGTGGGTCATGGTCTCGGCTCCGGGATCAGTAGAAGGCCGCCTCGGCCGATGAGGCCAGGGCGAAGCAGGCAAGGATGGTCTGGTCCGCCTGCCCCTTGGGCGAGCGGCCGGTGCGGGCCTCGATCCCCTGGAGGAAGGCCGACATGCGCTGGCGCTCCGCCTCGTCGGCGTCCCGGCGCAGGATGCGGTCATAGACCCGGTCGGTCAGGGCCGCGCGCCAGGCCGCATCCGGACGGCCGGCGGCGGGCTTGAACAGGACGGCGGTCGCCGGGTCGGCCTTGTCTTTCGCGACCCGGTTCGAGCAGACCTGCAGGGCCACCCGGTCGAAGGCGATGGGCGAGGCCAGAGAGGCCTGGTCGAGGGGCTGCATGATGCGGATGTCGTAGGGATCGACCCCGCCCAGGACGATCCGGAAGGCCTTGTCGGCGCAGTCGTACCGCGACAGCTCCAGGCAGATCGCCGAGCGGGGAATCTCCAGGGATTCGGCCAGGTCCCGCAGATAGCGCTCGCCATCCTTGAACTTGACCCGGGGGTCGGGAGAGGTCGGATCCGCCTCCTGGGCCAAGACTGGCCGGGCCGGAGCCGTCAGCAGGGCGAGAAGGGCGATCAGGGCGAGAAGGCGCACTTACGGCCTCCCGTAGGCTTCGGTGAGGACAAGGGCGTGCAGCATGCGCTCGGTCCGGTAGTTGAACTTGTCCGGCGCCTTCAGGCCCTTCCACATCAGGGTGAACTCGGTCTGGTCGGCGGGGCCCGGCTCGCGCCCGACCATCAGCTTCCAGTAGTCCCAGACCACCTTCTGGGCGAAGGCGTCGGAGTTGGCCGCCACCTGGCTCCACTCCAGCAGGTTGGCGACCTTCTGGCCGAAGATCTCCCCGGCCTCAGGCGCCTCCACCACGCGCGCGCCGTCGGTGCGGACGAAGTTCTTCAGGCGGTTCGGATTGTAGTTGTTGCGGATGATCCCGTCGTAGCGGGTGAAAGGGTAGGTCAGCGGGTCCAGGGTCGAATGGCAGACCGCGCAGGCCGGGGCCGCCACGCCCTTGGAGTCATAGTCCGCCGGCTCGCTTACCGCCGGATGCAGTCCCTGCATGCGGGCCAGGTCCAGACCCAGGTACTGGCGATAGGCCGCTGCGGCCGTGGTCCGCGGGATGGGCGTGAACATGGTGTTCACGGTGGTGAACCAGCGGGTGGTGATCATGCCCGCGCGCTTGTCCCGGGGCACGGTCTGTCCGGCCTGGCGCAGGCCGCGCATGCCCTCCTCGGGGACGGGCTCGAAGGTCGGCGGGGAGTCGCTGACCCGCTTCACAAAGTCCTGGCCGGTCAGGAGGCCGCGCACGTCCCGGTCACCGGTGTTGAGCCAGGCGAAGAGGTTGTAGTCCCACTCATAGTCGGCCAGGGGGATGGAGCCCGCCCGTGGGCCCGCCTTGATGCTGTCCACCGGGTTGATCTTGGCGTTGGCCAGGTTCCAGAGCACGCCATTGACCCCCAGCCAGTAGGGGGTGCGCAGGCACTGGTCGAGGCGGTCGGCCAGGGCGCCGCGCCAGGCCGACTCACTGGGCAGGAGCTGGCGGAAGGCCTCGGTCTCGGCCCGGGTGGGCGAGCGGCCGCAGACGTCGAGGGTCACCTTGCGGTAGGCGTGGGCCGGATCGTAGCCGCAGGTGTTCCAGCGGCCACCCGCGGCGGTACGCGGCTGGCCGGGGGTGCAACGCGCCGAGGTGGGCCGGCTGGAGGCCAGTTCCGGCTGGGAGCCGCCGATCAGTTCAGCAAGGTTGGAGACGCCGTCGCCATCCGCGTCCAGGGCCTCCACCGCCTTCAGGGCCGCCGGCAGGGCGGCGATGTAGTCGGCGTCCGAAAGGGGCCGCGCGACACCGGGGGCGAGGTTGGCCGAGACCTGCTCGCCGAAGAGGTTCCGGGCGGGCGGAACGGTGTGGCAGGTGGTGCAGTTGATGACCGGCGAGGCGGCGCAAACGTGGGCAGTCGGATAGATCTTGCAGAATTCCATCGACGCCGGGGGTCTGGCCACCGCCACGCCCCTTGGACCCGCCAGACCCGCCGCCAGCACGGACAGTCCCGCCGCCGCGATCACCGCCGCCCAGGCCTTCGGACCCGACGGTCCCCTTACGCGCCCTGCCGTCATTCCCGAATTCCCCCCGGAGTCAGCCCGCCGATCCCTCGCATGCTGCAGGCGACTGTCAAGTGAACGGCCCGAAAGAAACCTCCTGACCGCTCCGCACGCCTCGGCTAGGAAGGGTCAAACCACCGGCGGAGGAGACCAGGGCCATGCAGATCGATCTTTCCGGGCGCGTCGCCCTTGTCACCGGCGGAGGCCGGGGCATCGGTCGCGCCATCTCCCTCTTCCTGGCCGAAGCCGGCGCCGACATCGCCGTCAACTACCGATCCGACGCCGACGCCGCCGAGGAGACCGCCGCCGAGATCCGGGCCCTGGGCCGCACCGCCCGCACCTACGCCGCCGCGGTCGAGGATTTCGACCAGGACGCCGCCATGGCCGAGGCCGTGGTGCGCGACTTCGGGGGGGTCGACATCCTGGTGAACAACGCCGGCATCGCCAGCCGCGGCCAGTCGGTGGCCGATACCGATCCCGCCGAGATGGAGCGGGTGGTGCGGGTCCACGCCTTCGGTCCGCACTATCTCTGCAAGCTGCTGATTCCGCAGATGCGGACCCGCGGCCGAGGCGACATCATCATGATCTCCTCGGTGGCCACGATGGGCATGGCGGCCCGCGGCGGGCCCTACAACATGGGCAAGGCGGCCATGGAGGCCCTGGCCCTGACCATCGCCAAGGAGGAACGGGCCCATGGCATCCGCTGCAACATCGTCGCCCCGTCCCTGACGGTCACCGAGATGGGCAAGCGCCTGACCAAGGCCACCACCGGCCTCGCCGACATCCACGAGCTCGACGCCCGCTCACCCTTCGGCCGGGTCTCGACTCCTGAGGACGTGGCCGCCGCGGTGACCTGGCTGGTCTCGTCCGCCAATCCCTACGCCAACGGGCAGAAGGTCAACATCAACGGCGGGGGGTGACGCCTTCAGGCTGAAAGAGACCATCCGCCAGCATGTCGAGGTACCGGGTGATGAGGGTTTCGCGATCTGCCCAGGGAAACTCCCGCCGGGCGAGCCACAGCGAGACCAGGCCGTGCAGTCCCGCCCAGAGCGTCTGGGCCAGTAGCCGCGCCTCGCCGGGCCGGGTCAGGCTCCTGGCGACCAGGCGCGCCAGGCGCTCCTCGAAGCACTGGAAGGTCTTCAGTCCCGCCGCCAGGATGCGTGGATCCAGGGTCTCAAAGCGGGATCTGCGCTTCTCCAGCATGAAGGCCATGCGATAGGCGTCCGGCTGTTCCAGTCCAAAGTCGATATAGATCCGGCAGAACCGAAGGAAGGCGGCGCGACCCGTCATCGCGTCTGCGGAAAGGGCGCTCATGCGCTGTTCGAGTTCGCTGAAGGCCCGCTCGGACAGCTCCGTCAACAGGTCGTCCCGGTTGCGGAAATGGGCGTAGAGCGCAGGCTGCGAGATCCCGACCGCCCCGGCGATATCCCGCGTCGAGACGGCCATCACTCCGGACTGCGAGAACAGACGCAGGGCGGCGTTGAGGATCTCCTCGCGGCGTTCAGGTCCGCGCCCTCTCGGCTTCCGGGTCGACCGACCTTCCACGGGAATCATGACGTCGAATTCACCTCACCTAAAGCCGGGTCCAGCTTGACAAGGAAGCTTTCCTTATCAGTGATAAGCGAAGATTGATAGCTTTACTGGTGCATCGCCATGGCCCCGCCCCTCCGACGTCTGCGGTCTCCCACCGCCCTTTCGGCGTTGCTGGCCTCCGGTCTTCTGGTCCTCGGGGCCTGCAGCCCTGCCGGTGATCCGGCCCCTCCCCCGCCCCCGGCGGTCGAGACCGCCCTCGTTGAGCCGGACGGGTCGGGCGGCGGCCTGACCGTCAGCGGCGCCCTTGAGCGGCAACGGGAGATGAACCTGTCCTTCCGAGTCGGAGGGGTCATGACGGCCCTCACCGTCGACGCCGGAGACCCGGTGTCCTCCGGTCAAGTGCTCGCCCGTATCGATCCAGCGGCGGTGAACGCCCGGGTCACCCAGGCGTCGGCGGACCTGGAGCGGGCCCGTCGCGATCTGCGCCGCGACGAGACCCTCTTCAACCAGGGCTACATCAGCACGCAGCGGCTTGAGGATCGCCGGACGGCCGTGACGGCCGCCCAGGCGGCCTACGACGCCGCCGCCTTCGACGGCAGATGGTCGCGTCTGATCGCACCCGCCGGCGGCGTGGTTCTCGAACGGCTGGCCCAGGCCGGCGAGGTGGTCCAGCCGGGTCAGACCGTCCTGCGGATCGCCGATCTCTCCAGCCCCCTCGTTCTGCGCGTTCCGGTCGCCGATCGCGACATCTCGCGGGTCGCCATCGGTCAGGAGGTGAGGGCGGTGATCGACTCCCTGCCCGGCGAAGCGCTCGCGGGACGGGTGGTGAGGGTCGGCCAGGGCGCGGACCCCCGTACCGGCGCCGTGGCGGTGGAGATCGAGGTGCCGGGCCGGCCGGATCTGCGCAGCGGTCTGACCGCCAAGGCGGTCTTCCCAGCCTCTGGCGGGGTTCAGGACGTCGTCCGGGCGCCCGCCGAAGCCGTGATCGAGGCCAGCGGCCAGAGCGCCTATGTCTTCCGCCTCAAGGGCGACCGGGTGACCCGCACCCAGGTCGTCTTCCTCGGCTTCGACGGCGACCATGCGCGCCTGCGCGGTCTTGCTCCCGGCGACCGGGTGGTCACCGCCGGCGGCGGCTTCCTCAGCGACGGCGAGCGCGTGCGGATCGCTGACGCCAGCGCCCTGTCGGGCGCTCTCAAATGAACCTGGATATCGCCGGCTTCGCGGTTCGCCGCTGGCAGTTCACCCTCGTCGCCTTCGCCCTGCTGGCGGCCCTGGGGGTCAACGCCTTCCTCTCGACACCGCGGTCGGAAGACCCGCACTTCCCCCTGCCGATCGTCATCGTCCAGGCGGTCCTGCCCGGCGCCGAGCCGGCCGAGGTGGAGCAGTTGATCGTCGATCCTATTGAAGAGGCCATCGATGGCCTCGATTCGGTCGACCAGTTGCGCTCCACCAGCCAGGATGGCGTCGGAGTCGTGGACGTGGAGTTCACCTACGACGTCGATCCCGAACGGAAGTACGATGAGGTGGTGCGCGAGGTGAACGCCCTGCGCCCGACCCTGCCGGACGGGATCGTCCGCCTGGAGGTCCGCCGAGCGCGGACCACTGAGGTGGCCATTGTCCAGGTGGCCCTGGTCAGCGACACCCTGCCCATGCGTCGGCTTGAAAAGGCTGCGGAGCGCCTTCGCGAGGACCTCGCCCGGACGCCTGGCGTCCGACAGGCCCGCTACTGGGGTGCGCCAGCCTCGGAGGTGCGGGTCTCCCTTGACCTGGCCAGGCTTGCGGCGCTCCAGCTCCCCGCCACCGCGGTCACCGACGCCCTCAGGGCGCGAGGCGCCGAAGCCCCGGTGGGCGCCCTGCAGGCGGGCGATCGCCGGTTCAACGTCAAGACGGGCGGCGCCTTCGAGACGCTAGAGTCTGTGGCGGACACACCGGTGCGCAGCCTTGAGGGGCGCGTCGTCCGGGTGCGCGACGTCGCCGAGGTGGCCTGGGCCCAGGACGAGCCCGGCCATCTGGCCCGGTTCAATGGCAAGCGGGCGGTGTTCGTCACCGTCACCCAGAAGGATGGCGAGGATGTCGGCCGGATCACAGCCCAGGTCCGGCAGGCGCTGGACGCGCACGAGAAGACCCTGCCGGCGGGCGTGAAGCTGGAGCGGGCCTTCTTCCAGTCAGAGAATGTCGACCACCGTCTGGGGAAACTGTTCCGCGACTTCGGTATCGCCGTCGGTCTCGTCCTTCTCACCCTCCTGCCGCTGGGTATCCGGGCGGGTTTTGTGGTGATGATGTCCATCCCCTTGTCCCTGTTGATCGGACTCGCCCTGGTCCAGGCTTTCGGTTTCACCCTCAACCAGTTGTCCATCGCCGGCTTCGTCCTGGCCCTCGGCCTCCTGGTCGACGACAGCATCGTGGTGGTCGAGAATATCGCGCGCCGCATGCGCGAAGGTGAGGACCGGATCACTGCGGCGATCAACGGAACCCGGCAGATCGGACTGGCGGTGGTGGGCTGCACCGCCGCCCTGATGCTGGCCTTCCTGCCGCTGATGGCCCTGCCGGGCGGCTCGGGCGCCTATATCCGGTCCCTGCCCGTCACGGTTCTTGCGACCGTCGGGGCCTCCCTGGTCGTCGCCCTGACCATCATTCCCTTCCTGGCCAGCCGCATTCTGTCGCGCCACGAGGACCCGGAGGGCAACGCCCTGCTGCGCACGATCAGCGGCGGCATCCAGAGGTTTTATGCGCCCGTCCTTCACGCCGGACTCGCCCGGCCGCTCCTGACAACGGCGCTCATCCTGGGGTTGTGCCTGACCGCCGTCCCCATTGTCCGGGCGATCGGAACCAGTCTCTTCCCGCCAGCCGAAACGCCTCAATTCCTGGTCCGGATCGAGCTCCCTGACGGGACCGCCCTGACGCGGACCGAACAGGCCCTGCGCTATGTCGACGGCGTCCTCGCCCGCGAACCCGAAGTCGCCTGGCGAGCGGCCAATCTCGGCCGAGGAAATCCGCAGATCTTCTACAACCAGCAGCAGCGGGAGAGCAGCACGGCCTATGCGGAGGTCTTCGTCGGCCTCAAGGCCTGGAAGCCCGGCAAGAGCGAGGACGTCGTCGCCCGCCTGCGCAAGGGTTTCGCCGAGTACCCCGGAGCCCGGATCACCCTGGTCCTGTTCGAGAACGGCCCCCCCGTCGAGGCGCCCATCGAGGTCCGCCTGACCGGCGAGCGGCTGGAGGTGCTGAAGGCGGGCGCAGACCGGATCGAGCAGATCCTCAAGGCCACCCCCGGGGCGCGTGACATCAGCAATCCCCTGCGGGTGGAGCGCACCGACCTCGACCTGGGCCTGGACGAGGCCAAGGCCGCGACCCTCGGCGTCGCCCCGGGGGCGGCCCGGCGTACCGTCCGGCTGGCTCTGAGCGGCGAGGAAGCCGCCCGTTTCCGGGACGCCGATGGCGACGACTACTCGGTCAAGGTGCGCCTGCCCATGGAACAGACCGGCGTCGGAGACCGGAATGAACTCGACGCCCTGGGCTCTGTCTATGTGCCCACCGCCAACGGCGGGGCGACGCCCCTTTCGACCCTCTCCGCGCCGACGCCCGTGACCGGGCCGGCCCGGATCGACCGCTTCGAACGGGAGAGAACGGTGACCGTCTCGGCCTTCCTCGAACCGGGCGCCCTGGCTTCGACGGTCACGACCGAGGTCGAGCGCCGGCTGGCGGATCTCGCCCTGCCCCCGGGCTACAAGTTGAGTTACGGCGGCCAGGCGGAGGCCCAGTCGGAGAGCTTCTCGGGTCTGGGCGCGGCCATCACCATCGCCATCTTCGGCATCCTGGCCGTGCTGGTCCTGGAGTTCGGCCGGTTCAAGAGCGCCCTGGTCGTCGCGGGCATCATCCCGCTGGGCCTGTTCGGCGCGGTCTCGGCCCTGGCCCTGACCGGTAACTCCCTGTCCTTCACAGCCATCATCGGGATCATCGCCCTGATCGGGATCGAGATCAAAAACTCGATCCTGCTGGTCGACTTCACCGAGCAGCTGAGGCGCGAGGGCGTCCCCCTGCGCGAGGCGATCGAACGCGCCGGCGAGGTGCGCTTCCTGCCCGTCCTGCTGACCAGCGTGACCGCCATCGGCGGCCTCATTCCCCTGGCTCTGGAGCGGTCGGGCCTCTACTCGCCACTGGCCATCGCCATCATCGGCGGCCTGGTTTCCTCCACCCTGCTGAGCCGCATCGCTACGCCCGTGCTCTACTGGCTGGCGGCGAGGGGCGAGGCGGAGGGGGCCCTACAGCGCTCGTGAGCATCGTCCCTCGGCCTGAGTGAGGCGGAGGTCACCGACGCCCAAGGCCCACACGTCTTGGAGAGAGGGGGCGCACTGACGTCAGAGGGAGACGGAGGCGGGTCCTCAGGCCATCTCGCAGATCCGTCCGGCCTTGGCTTGCGTGTAGCCGGCCGGGGTCCAGGCGAGTTCGCCGTTCACCAGCACCGCCTCCACGCCCACGGAGTCGCGGGTATAGCGCATGCCCTCGCCCGGCATGTCGAAGACCGGGCGCTCCTCGCCCCGGCCGATCCGGTCGGGGTCGAAGACCACGATGTCGGCGGCCTGGCCGGGCGCGAGGCGGCCGCGGTCCTTCAGGCCCCAGATGTCGGCGGTCTCGCCGGTGATCTTGGCCACCGCCTGCTCCAGGCTCAGCGCCCCGGTCCCGCGGACGAACTCGCTGAACAGATAGCCGGTATCGCCGTAAGTGGAGAAGGAGGCCAGGTGCGCCCCGCCGTCGCCGGCGCCGACGTGCACGTGCGGCCGGGCCAGCAGGGGGCCGATCCGGTCGGAGTTGTCATGGCCGCCGTTGGCCGCCAGGAAGGCGACGTCCAGGCCGTGCTCCAGGGACACCTCGATCAGGGCCAGGGCGCAGCCCTGCCCGCGGGCGTCGGCAATCTCTTTCAGGGTCTTGCCGGCCAGGTCCGTCGGCGCCTCTCCGGCCCGGGCCACCAGCCGGCCCATGATCCGCTCTCCGCCATCCTCGCCGGCGTCGCGCAGCAGGCGGGCGCGCGTCTCGGGGTCCTTCAGGGCGGCGATGCGTTCCTCCACAGGCAGGCGAAGGACGCGCACCCAGCTGGGCAGGCGGGCGAAGAACAGGCTGGGCCGCAGGAGGGAGAAGCTGATGTCGATGGGCCGGGTCTGCATCTGCGGCCAGACCCGGGCGCCGCGGGCGAACTGCTCCTCGGCCCGATCCAGGATTCGGTCCACGCTCTGCGGCGTCTGGCGGTTGTCGAACACCGGCGAGAAGGTGGTGGGGATTCCGTGCTTCAGGCTCAGCTCGGCCAGCTGATCGATCCGGGCGATGGTGATGTCGGCGTCATAGAACTCCGGCACGATCTGCAGCATGCGGCCGAATTCGCCCAGCACGGCGCAAAGGCCGTCCAGCTCGGCGAACTGGGCGAAGCGGCTGGGCACCGGGCGCGCGGTCTCGTCCACGTCGACGAAGCTGGTGGACAGGCCGATGGCCCCGGCCGCCAGGCACTGGCGCAGCACGTCCTGCATGGCGGCGATCTCGTCGGGCCGGGCCGCGCGCTGGTTGGCGTCCGGCCCCATCACCCACAGGCGGATGACGCTGTGGCCGACCAGGGGCGCGACATTGATGGCCAGGCCCTTCTCCAGCGCCCGGCGATAACCCTCCCAATCCTCCCAAGTCCAGTCGAAGGCGATGGTAAAGGCCTCGGGGGGCAGTTCCTCGATCTGCTGGAACATGCCGATCACCGCCTTGCGGTCACCGGCCCGGAGGGGCGCCATGGACAGGGAGCAGTTGCCCGGAATGATCGAGGTCACGCCATGCTCCAGGCAGGGCCTGGCCGCCCCGTCCCAGAGGAGCTGCACGTCGAAGTGGGTATGCGGGTCGATGAAGCCCGGCGCCACGGCCTTGCCGCCGGCGTCCAGCTCGGCGCGGGCCGGGCCGGCCACCTTCGGCCCCACCGCCGCGATGCGCCCGGCCTTCACGGCCACCTCACCCAGGAAGGCCGGGGCCCCCGTGCCGTCCACCACCCGCGCATTGCGGATCACCAGATCGAACATGACGCGCCCTCCGCCCTTTCCCGCATTCTCCGCCAGCTTGGCCCGGGCGGGCAAGTCCCCTCAGGCCTGGGTCTGAAACACGAACATCAGGACGACGGCGGTGGCCATCACCCCTGTGGCCACCCAGCCCAGCAGGCGAAGGCCCAACGGGGCGGTGAAATCGCCCATCCGTCGCCGACTGGAGGCGACGATCAAGGTCGCCGCCATCAGGGGCACGGCGATCACCCCGTTCAGGACAGCGCTCCAGAACAGGGCCTGGATCGGATCAAGAGGCGAAAACAGCATCAACAGCCCCAGGCCGTAGGCCAGGGCGATCACCCCATAGAAGGCCGGGGCGTTCTGCGGTTTGCGCTCCAGCCCCACCCGCCAGCCGCGCAGCTCGCCCAGGGCGTAGGCCGCCGATCCCGCCAGCACCGGCAGGGCCAGGAGGCCCGCCCCCACTATGCCCAGGCTGAACAGGAGGAAGGCGAAGTCCCCGGCGATGGGCCGGAGGGCCTCGGCCGCCTGAGCGGACGTGGAGATCTCCGTGATCCCCGCCACATGGAGGGTGGAGGCCGTGGTCAGCATGATGAAGAAGGCGATCAGGTTCGAGAACCCCATGCCGACATAGGTGTCGAAGGCAATTCGATCCAGTTCCCTGCGCGCCGGGCGCGGATCCTTCTTCAGGGGCGCAGCCCCCGCCAGGGTCTCCTCCTCCACCTCCTGGGCGCTCTGCCAGAAGAACAGGTAGGGACTGATGGTGGTTCCGAACACGGCGACCACGGTGATGACAGCCTCCCGGCTCCAGTCCAGCTGCGGCCACAGGGCGTCCCGAGCCGCCGCCGCCCAGTCGATCTGCACGGTGAAGACCACGCCCACATAGGCGAAGAGGGACAGGGTCAGCCACTTCAGGACGTCGACATAGCGGTGGTAGGGGGTGAACACCTGCAACAGCAGCGAGCCTGCCGCCAGGCCGATGGCGAAGACCGCCGCGTTCCCGCCCGTAACCAGCCGCACCGCCGCGCCCATGGCGGCGATGTTCGCCCCGATGTTCACCGTATTGGCGATGAACAGCAGAAGGACGATGCCGTATGCGGCCCAGCCGGGCAGGACCCGGCGCATGTTGGCGGCCAGCCCCTGTCCCGTCACCCTGCCGATCCGCGCGCAGATCGACTGGATGGCCGTCATCAGCGGCAGGGTCAGCACCACCGTCCACAGGAGCTCCGTGCCGAACCGGGCGCCGGCCTGGGAATAGGTGGCGATTCCGCTGGGATCGTCGTCCGCCGCACCGGTGATCAGGCCAGGACCGAGGCGTCGGAAAAAGGCGACGAGGGGCGGAAGGCGGCGGCTCAACGGTTCAGGTCTCCGTAGAGGCCCTGCAGCACCTGACGCCAGGGCCGGCCGACCAGGTCGCCCGCCCCCGCCGCCCCGCAGCCGGCCAGAATGTCGAAGCCGGCCTCGGCGTCCAGCACCACGGGCGCCACGACGCCGTTCTCGAACCGCACGCTGAGGGTCAGCTCGGCCTCGCCGTCATGCCCGGCCGAGACCTCAACCGCCACCACCACGGCCTCGCCGTCCGCCCCGGCCACTGGACCCGCCTGGCTCAAGACCGCGGCGGCTCCACAAAGACCACATCCCCGCCCAGCAAAAGGCCGCGCGGCTTGCGCATGGCGAAGATGTGCAGGTTCCAGCCGCGGATCCGGTCCATGGCCGCCTCCAGCGGCAGGTCGGGAAGGGCCCGCGCCGCCAGCGCCTCCAGGGTCTCGTCCGGCTCAGGCGTCACGAACCGCCTCTGCACGGTGAGCGTCATGGGGGGCCTCCTCGATTGTGAGCGCGCAAGTGTCGCACGCCGCTTGCGGCCGGGGAAAGGGGGGGCGGAGAGGATCTGGTCCGCCCTGAGATTCCGCCCTCCTCCGTAACCGCCCGGACCCCGCCCCCGCTTGTCGTCGGGGCGAAGAGGGCACAGGCTGCGAACCGGGCCGCATCCCGCGCCGAGAGCGGGCGGCGCGCAGGAGGACAACCGCCATGGATTCGCTGGTCAAGGAAGACGCCGGGGCCGGGGCCGATCCCGGTCGCCTGCCCTCCATCCGCCGGGTGGGGCCCGGCGCCCCCTTCCGCTGGCTCGACGGGGCCTTGGTCGATCTGACCCGGGCGCCTCTGCCGGCCTTTCTCCACGGCCTGGTCATCGCCCTGGTCAGCGCAGGCCTTGCCCTGGCCCTCCTGCGCGACTGGGGCGCCTTCTGGACGGTGGCCCTCTCCTGTGGCTTCGTCCTCCTGGCCCCCCTCCTGGCCATGGGGCCCTATGAGACCGGCCGCCTGCTGGAGGCCGGGCGCCGGCCCACAGTGGGCGCCACCTTCCTGGTGCGCCGGGCCCTGAGGGGCGATGTGGTCCTTTTGGGGGTAGGCCTGTTCGCCCTCTTCGCCCTGTGGCTGCGCGCGGCCCAGATCGTCTATGGGCTCTCCACCTTCACCCTGCACGACACCCCCGCCCAGCTCGCCGCCTTCGCCTTCGGCACGGCGGAGGGGCGCACCATGCTGGCGGTCGGCTCGGCGGTGGGGGCGGTGTTCGGCCTCGTCACCTTCGCCGCCGTGGTGGTGGCCGCCCCCATGCTGCTGGACGCCCGGGTCGGAGTCTTCGCCGCGGTCGCCACCAGCGTGCGCGCCACCATCGCCAACTTCTGGCCCCTGATGCTGTGGGCGGCGCTGATCGTCGCCCTGGTCGCCCTCTGCGCCGTCACCGGCTTCCTGCCGATGGTGATCGTCTTCCCCTGGCTGGGCCTGGCCAGCTGGCGCGCCTACCGCGACATAGTCGCCGCCGACGGCATGCTGGCCCCGGAGGCCGGCCTGCCTGCGGACGGAGGCCCCGACCCCGCCCCTACCGCCCCGTGAACACCGGCGGGCGCTTTTCCAGGAAGCTGGCCACGCCCTCGCGGTGGTCTTCGGTCTTCATCAGGGTGCGGATGGTCTCGATGGCCCAGCCGCCCAGTTCGCGGGGGTCGCCGTAGGCGGCGCGGCGCAGGCCCTCCTTCATGTAGCGCAGGGCCAGC
>JADCAS010000021.1 GCA_020401865.1 Phenylobacterium sp.
CAACGGCCAGGTCGAGCGGATGAACCGGACAATCAAGGAAGCAACCGTCAAACGCTTCTACTACGAGACCCACGATCAGCTGCGCGAACACCTCGCCAACTTCGTGACTGCCTACAACTTCGCCAGGCGGCTCAAGACGCTAAAGGGCCTCACACCCCACGAGTTCATCTGCAAATGCTGGACAAAAGAGCCACAGCGCTTCACATCAGATCCGCACCATCAAACTCCGGGACCAAACATCTAGGCGGTCGCGGGCCGGACCCGTCAGAGCGGGCGCTGAGAGGCGATCTCGTAGGCGAACAGCCGCCGGTCGGAAACCCCGAAACTGGGCCAATGAGCGCGCCATTCGGCCATGTGCGGGGTCTGGAAATGGGCCTCGAGAGCCGCCGCGTCACGCCAGACCTCGAACACCCGGATCCGGCCGGGCTCGGCCACGTCCTCGGCGTAGGTGTAGTCCAGGCACCCGTCCTCGGCCCGGCTGGCCTCCAGCATGGCCTTCATGTGCGGCCGGAACCGATCGAGGTTCTCGGGCGGGACGCGCACGGAGCCGGCGATGATCAGGGTCATGCCCGTTCCAGCCAGGGATGGGTCAGGGCGCGGCGGGCCTCCCAGGCGTCGATGTCGGGGGCGGCGGTGAGGGTCTCGCCGATGGCGTCCAGGCCCTGGAGCATCTTGGCCTTGCGGGAGGGGTCGATCTCGAAGGTGAAGACCTTGCCCGAGGGCGAGGTGACGGTCTGGGCGGCGAGGTCGACGCTGACCATGTGGTTGCCGCCCTGGCACTCGCCCAGCAGGTCCTGGACCTCGTCGGGCTTGAGCACCACGGGCAGGAGGCCGTTCTGGAAGCAGTTGTTGTAGAAGATGTCGGCGAAGGACGGGGCGATGACGCAGGTCACGCCGAAGTCCATCAGGGCCCAGGGGGCGTGCTCGCGGCTGGAGCCGCAGCCGAAGTTGTCGCCGGTCACCAGGACGCCGGCCCCGGCGTATTCCGGCCGGTTCAGCACGAAGTCCGGGCGCGGCTGGCCCGCGTCGTCGAAGCGCAGGTCGTAGAAGAGGCCGCGCGACAGGCCCTCGCGCTCTACGGTCTTGAGGAACTGCTTGGGGATGATCTGGTCGGTGTCGATGTTGGCGAGGGGCAGGGGCGCGGCCCGGGCGTCGAGGCGGGTGAAGGGCTTCATGGTTCGGCTCCGGCCGTTCCGGCGTTTTGCTGCAGCACCACTGTGGGCGTGAAGGCCACGCCCTCGCGGAGGGTGAAGATGAGGGTGCCCGGCTTGCGGCCGGTGCGGACCTCGGAGACATTGAAGCCGAGGCCGGAAAGCCGGCCCTGCACGGCGGCGGCGTCGGCGGCGCGCCAGGCGAGGCCGCTGAACCGGTCGGGGCGGTCGGCGGTGTCGGCCTCGCCCAGCCGCAGGACCACCTCCATGACGAGGCCGCCGCAGGCGAAGAACATCTGCCGGGCGCCCCAGGCGGGATTGGACCGGTCAAGCCGCAGGTCGAGGCCGAGGCGGGCGCCCCAGAGCGCCAGGGCGCGGTCCCCGGAGCGGGCGGCGATGACCACATGGTCCAGGGCGCTGACGGCCGAGGCCTCCGAAACCGCCGGCGCGGACAGGCCGGGGCCGTCGCCCGACACGAGGGCCAGGTTGAGGCCGCCCGCCGCAGCGGGGTCCAGGCGGACCAGGCGGCGGTCGCCGAAGGTGGTCTCCTCGCCCAGGGCGGGCAGGCCCCGGCGTCCGGCCCGGCGCACGGCGGCGTCGAGGTCGCCGACCTTCAGGACAATGAGCTCGCCGGGGTCGCCCTCTCGACGCGCGCGCAGGCACAGGGCCATGTTGGACAGGGAAAAGACGCTGGCCGCACCGTCGTCAAGCTGGCCCTCCCAGGCCGGCTCCCGGCCCAGGAAGACGCCGTAGCGGGCGGCGGCGTCCTCCACGTCGTCGACGGGCAGGACCACATGGTCGAGGCCGAGGATCACCTCAGATAGTCCCGGACGTCGGCGATATGGCCGGCGAGGGCGGCGGCGGCGGCCATGGCCGGGCTCATCAGGTGGGTGCGCCCGCCGCGGCCCTGCCGGCCCTCGAAATTGCGGTTCGAGGTGGAGGCGCAGCGCTCGCCCGGGGCCAGGCGGTCGGGGTTCATGCCCAGGCACATGGAACAGCCGGGCTCGCGCCAGTCGAAGCCGGCGGCGCGGAAGACCTCGTCCAGGCCCTCTTCCTCGGCCTGGGCCTTCACGAGACCCGAGCCCGGGACCACCATGGCCCGCACGCCCGGCGCCACCGTGCGGCCGCGCACGATGTCGGCGGCGACCCGCAGGTCCTCGATCCGGCTGTTGGTGCACGAGCCGATGAAGACCACGTCGACCCTGGCTGAAGCGATGGGCTGGCCGGCCTCCAGGCCCATATACTCCAGGGCCCGGGCGACGGCGGCCCGCTTGTCGGGGCTGGCGAAGGCCTCGGGCGAGGGGGCGGCGTCGGTGACAGGGACCACGTCCTCGGGGCTGGTGCCCCAGGTGACCAGGGGGGCGATGGCCGAGGCGTCGATCCGCACCTCGCGGTCGAAGACGGCGTCGGGATCGGAGAAAAGGGTCTTCCAGCTGGCCAGGGCGATGTCCCAGGCGCCGCCCTTGGGCGCCGACGGCCGGCCGCGGAGATAGTCGAAGGTGGTCTCGTCCGGGGCCACCAGGCCGGCCCGGGCGCCGCCCTCGATGGTCAGGTTGCAGAGGGTCATGCGGCCCTCCATGGACAGGGCGCGGACCGCCTCGCCGGCGTACTCGATGACATAGCCGGTGCCGCCGGCCGTGCCGATCTCGCCGATGACGGCGAGGGCGAAGTCCTTGGCCCCGACGCCGGGGGCGGGGGTTCCCTCGATGACCACCCGCATGTTCTTCGCCTTCTTCTGGCGCAGGGTCTGGGTGGCGAGGACGTGCTCGACCTCGGAAGTCCCGATGCCGTGGGCCAGGGCCCCGAAGGCGCCGTGGGTGGAGGTGTGGGAATCGCCGCAGACGATGGTCATGCCGGGCTGGGTGCGCCCCTGCTCGGGACCCACCACGTGGACGATGCCGTTGCGGATGTCGCCCATGGGGAAGAACTCGATCCCGTGGTCGGCGACGTTCCGCTCGAGGGTGGCGAGCTGGAGGCGAGCCTCCTCGTCGGCGACGGCGGAAACCCCCAGGCCCTGGCCCTCGGTGGGGATGTTGTGGTCGGCGACCGCCAGGGTGCGGTCCGGCCGGCGGACCTTGCGCCGGTTGGCCCGCAGGCCGGCGAAGGCCTGGGGCGTCGTCACCTCGTGGATCAGGTGCAGGTCGATGTAGAGGATGGACTCGCCCTCCTGCTCGGAGACGAGGTGCGCATCCCAGATCTTGTCGTAGAGGGTCTTGCCGGACATGCCGCGCATCTAGGGGGCGAGGGGCGGCCCTGTCCAGCGCCGGACGCGCGGGGCGGGCCTCAGGCCTTGACCACCCGATCGCCGGGAAGGCCGCGCCGGGCCATGGCGTTTCGGGTGTCGACCACCAGCCGGGCGGCCCGGGAGAGGAGGGCGTAGTCCACGGCGTCGTGGTCGGTGGCGATGAGCACGGCGTCGTAGGCGGCCAGGGCCTCTGCGGTCAGATCGACGGAGCAGCGGCCCGCCAGCCCCGGGTGCTCGCGGGTCGGCGGGATCTGCGCGATCAGGGGGTCGTGGAAGTCGCAGGTGGCGCCGCGGGCCTCGATGGCCTCGATCAGCACCAGGGAGGGCGACTCCCGGGTGTCGTCGACATTCTTCTTGTAGGCGGCGCCGATCAGCAGGATCCGGGCGCCGTTTAGGGCCCGGGCCGAATGGTCGCTGAGGGCGCGGGCCAGCCGGTCGACCACCAGGCCGGGCATGGCGGTGTTGATCTGGCCGGCCAGCTCGATGAAGCGGGTCTCCATGCCGAACTCCCGGGCCCGCCAGGTCAGGTAGAAGGGGTCCACCGGGATGCAGTGTCCGCCCAGGCCCGGTCCGGGGTAGAAGGGCATGTAGCCGAAAGGCTTGGTGGCGGCGGCGTCGATCACCTCCCAGACGTCGATGCCCATGGCGTCGTAGACCAGCTTCAGCTCGTTCACGAGGGCGATGTTCACCGAGCGGAAGATGTTCTCGGTCAGCTTGGCGGCCTCGGCGGCGGCGGCGCTGGAGACCGGCACCACCCGGGTGATCATGGCCTCGTAGAGGGCGACGGCGAGATCGCGGGAGGCGGGATCGTCCGCCCCGACCACCTTGGGAATGGTGCGGGTGCCATAGTGGGCGTTGCCCGGGTCCTCGCGCTCCGGAGAGAAGGCCAGGAAGACCTCCTCGCCCACCGCCAGTCCGCCGGCCTCGAGCAGGGGCCGGACGACCTCGGCGGTCGTCCCCGGCCATGTGGTGGACTCCAGCACGACCAGCTGGCCGGGCCGGAGAACGGCGGCGGCGGAGGCGGCGCTGGCCCGCACATAGGACAGGTCCGGGTCCCGGTTGCGGGTCACCGGGGTGGGGACGCACAGGATGACGGCGTCGGCCTCGGACAGGCGGGTAAAGTCGATGGTGGCGTCGAGGCGGCCGGTGGCCAGGGCCTCGGGCAGGGCCTCGGGCGGCAGGTAGTTGATCACCTGCCGTCCGGCGAGGATGGCCTCCACCCGGGCGGGATTGATGTCGAAGCCGAGGACCGGGAAGCCGGCCTCCACGGCGGCCAGGGCGAGCGGCAGGCCCACATAGCCCAGGCCGATGACGCCGACGACGGCCCGCCGGGAGCGGATCCGGTCCATCAGGTCGGCCCTGTGCGGGGTCTCGGTCATGGGTGGAGGTTCCCCCTGGGCTCAGGCGAGGTCATCGATCTCGGCGTCGGAAAGATCGCCGGGGACGACGGTGACGGGAAGATTGCGTCCGCCCCAGCGGACCCCCTCCCGGGCGATGGAGGCGACCAGGGGACCGGGGCCGCGGCCGCCGGTCGCCGCCGCCAGGACCAGGATCTTGATGTCCCGGTCTGCGCTGATCACCCGACGCAGGGCGTCGCGGGTGTCGTCGGCCTGGAGAAGCAGGAACTCGGGCTCCTGGCCGGTTTCCCGGCGGATCAGGGGGGCGAGGGGCTCCAGTTCGGCCAGGGCCTCCTCGCGGGCCTGGCGCTCGATCTCCCCCCGGACCCCGGACCAGTGCTCGAAGACGGCGGGCGCCAGGACGCGCAGGACCGCCACCGTCCCGCCCGTAGAGCGTGCGCGGCGGCAGGCGAAGCGCAGGGCGGCGGCGAACTCGCCGCTGCCGTCGGCGATCACCAGGAACTTGCGCGGCGAGGTCGTGGAGGCGGTCATGGGCGGACCGTGACCCGGCGCCGGGGCGGAGGCAAGGCCCCTAGCCCGCCCAGTAGCCGACCGTGGCCTTGACCTCGGCCAGGACGGGGGCGCCGACCTCGCGCGCCCGCTCGGCGCCCGCGGCCAGGATACGGTCAATCTCGGCAGGATCGGACAGGAAGCCGCGCATGGCCTCGCCCACCGGGCCCAGCTTCGCCACCGCAAGGTCCGCGAGGCGCGGCTTGAAGGCCCCGAAGCCCTGGCCTGCGAACTCGGCGAGCACATCGGCCGAAGTCCGGCCATCAAGGGCGGCGTAAATGGCCACCAGGTTCTGCGCCTCGGGCCGGTCGGCCAGGTCGTCGAGGGTTTCCGGCAGGGGCGCAGGATCGGTCCGGGCCTTGCGGATCTTCTGGGCGATGGCGTCGGCGTCGTCGGTGAGGTTGATGCGCGAATAGTCCGAGGGGTCGGACTTGGACATCTTCGCCGCGCCGTCGCGCAGGGACATGACCCGCGCGCCCGGCCCCTCCACCACCGCCTCGGGCAGGGGGAAGAAGCCGGGGACGTCGAAGTCGTGGTTGAACTTGGCGGCGATGTCGCGGGTCAGCTCCAGGTGCTGGCGCTGGTCCTCACCGACCGGCACGTGGGTGGCGCGGTAGAGCAGGATGTCGGCGGCCTGGAGCACTGGGTAGGTGTAGAGACCGACGCTCTCGCGCTCCTTGTGCTTGCCCGCCTTGTCCTTGAACTGGGTCATGCGGTCGAGCCAGCCGAGGCGGGCGACGCAGTTGAACACCCAGGCGAGCTCGGCGTGGGCCGGCACGGCGGACTGCGGGAAGATGGTGGCCACCTTGGGGTCGAGGCCCGAGGCCAGGTAGGCGGCGGCGATCTCGCGCACCTGGTCCTTCAGCCGCTTCGGATCCTGCCACTGGGTGATGGCGTGCAGGTCGGCGACAAAGATGAAGGTCTCCATCTCGTGCTGCAGGCGGGTGAACTTCACCAGGGCGCCGAGATAGTTGCCCAGGTGCAGGGCGCCGGTGGGCTGGACGCCGGACAGGACCCGGGTCGGGCCGGCATAGGCGGGGGGAGGGGCGTCGGTCATGGAGGCGCAGGGCTCCGGAAGGAAGGCGTACGAAGGGGCGGCGGGCTCAGCCGCGGCGCCATCGCAGGTTGGGTTCGGACTTCCGGAGCATGGGGGGCGAATAGCGCCGAACCGGCCTCAGGACAAGTCCGCCTCCGGGGGCGTGGCCGGGCCGGCGGGCCGGCGCAGGGCGGCGCGGACCTCCGCAAGGCTCATGCCGCCGAAGAGCAGGAGAAGGCCGATATAGGCCGCCGCGCCCGCCAGGCAGACGGCGAGGACTGTCAGCTCCTTGGCCCCCAGACCCAGCAGGGACAGGCCCGCCAGGGGCGCCTCCAGCACGGCCCGGAAGTGCGCGGCCAGGGCCAGAAGGGCGCCCAGGGCGAGGCTGGCCGCGACGATCCGGGCGATCCGGCTCCAGGCGGCGGCGGAGGGGAGGTAGGCCCCCCGGCGATGGAGGGTGAAGGCCATCTGCGCCACCGTGATCCAGGTGGCGATGCTGGTGGCGGCCGCAAGGCCGGTGAAGCCGATGGTGTGGAAGAGGGCCACCCCGAGGGCGATGTTCACCGCCACCGACACCAGGGAGAAGACCATCGGCGTGCGGGTGTCCTGACGGGCGAAGAAGGCCGGCTGGAGAATCTTGACCAGGACGAAGGCCGGCAGGCCCCAGCCGTACTGAAGGAGGATCAGGCCGGCGGCCCGGGCGTCCTCAGCCAGGAACTGTCCGCGGGTGAAGAGGCCGTCCACCAGGTAGACCGGCATGGCGACGAGGGCGGCGGCGGCGGGCAGGCACAAGGCGAGGCCGAAGACCAGGGCCTGGTCCATGACCGCCTGGCCCTCGGGCCGGTCGTCCTGAGCGAAGGCGCGGGACAGCTGGGGCAGGAGGGCGACGCCGATGGCGGTGCCGACCAGGGACAGGGGCAGCTGGTAGAACCGGTCGGCGACGCTCATCCAGACCCGCAGCCCCGCCACGTGAGAGGCGAGCATGGTGGAGATGAAGATGTTCACCTGCACGGCGCTGGAGGCCACGGCGCCGGGGATGGTCAGGCGGATCAGCCTGCGGACCTCCGGGGTGAGCTGCGGCAGGACGAACCGGATGCGGGCGCCGGCCCGCCGGACCCCCCAGGCGCACAGGCCCGCCTGGGCGATGCCGGAGACGAGGGTCGCCCAGGAGGCGGCGTAGGCCGCCTGCACCGGGTCGGTCTGCGGCAGGACCGCCGCCAGGACTCCGATGTTCAGGACGACGGGGTAGACGCCATAGATGATGAACCGGCCCCGGGCGGTCAGGACGCCGGCGAGCAGGGCGGCGATCACCATGCAGGGCAGGTAGGGCATGGTGATCTGGGTCAGGATCACGGCCAACCTGAACTTGTCCGGGTCGTCGATATAGCCCGGCGAATAGACCAGCATGATCCAGGGCATGGCCAGCTGGGCCAGGATGGTCAGGGCCACAGTGGCGGCGGCCATGACCGCCAGGGCGTCGGAGGCCAGCTTGTCGGCCTCGGGCGCGCCATCTGCGGCGAGCTTGCGGGCGTAGGCCGGCACGAAGGCGGCGGCGAAGGCGCCCTCGGCGAAGACCCGACGGAACAGGTTGGAGAAGGCCTGGGCGGTGAAGAAGGCGTCGGCGGCGATGGTCTGGCTGGCGCCCATCCGCGCGGTGATGACGAGGTCCCGGGCCAAGCCGAGGAAGCGGCTGAGAAGGGTCAGGCCGGAATAGACCATGGAGGCGCGGATAAGCCCGCCGCCGGCCTTTGGCCCGGCGGCCGGCGGTACACCCTGCGGGGGCGGCGGGGAGGATGCGGCGCTCACAGCGCCTGAATGCGCCCCGCCGCGGCGGCAGGTCAAGCGGGGGGATCAGCGGGCGATGCTGGCCCTGGCCTTCTGCAGATGGGCGCGGCTGCGGGGGTTGGGCTGGGCGTCGACGGCCTCCAGGGCGGCGAGGAGGTCGGCCCGCAGACGGGTGGTCCGGTCGGGGTCCTCAAGCTTCCGGCCCTGGTCGTCGACAACATAGAAGGCGTCCACCGCCCGCTCGCCGTAGCCGTCGATGTGGGCCGAGACGATGGACAGGCCGGCGTCGGCGATCACCTCCGCCAGGGCGGACAAGAGGCCCGGCCGGTCGCGGCCGGTGGCCTCGATCACGGTGGCCGCTTCGGAGGCGTCGTTGTCCAGCATCACCGTCGGGGTGATGGCGAAGGCTGCAGCCCGGCCCAGCTCCGCCGGCGGGCGGCCGTCGCGCTTGAGAGCCTCGCCCCGGCCTGCGGATTCCAGCAGGGACATCAGCCGGTCCAGGGCCCGGGGATTGTCGGCCCCGAAGGCCGCCCCGGAGGCGTCCTGCACGAAGAAGACGTCGAGGGCCTCGCCCCGGCGGGAGGTATGGACGCGCGCGCCCATGACATTGGCGCCGGCCAGGTTGAGGGCGGCGGCCAGGTCGGCGAAGAGGCGGGGCCGGTCGGTGGCGGAGACCGAGACCTCGGCGGCGTTGAGGTCGGGGCGGATCCGGCAGGCGATGGCCGCCCCTGTTTCGGCGGCCCGTCGGACCAGGGCGCCGTGGGCGCGGACCTCATCGTCGGTGAAGGCGGTGAAGTAGGCGTCTTCCATGGACTGGGCCCATCCGGTAAGGGCCGGGCTTGAGACGGTCAGACGCATGCGGGCGTCGTAGGCGGCGTTCTCGTGGTAGCGGCGGATGGCGGCGGCGTCGTCGGCCCCCCGCCCACCCCGGAACAGGGCCTCGGTGGCCCGGTAGAGCTCCCGCAGGAGCTGGCCCTTCCAGCCGTTCCAGACCCCCGGCCCGACGGCGCGGATGTCCGCCACGGTCAGGACCAGGAGCAGCCTCATCCGCTCCGGCGTCTCGACGATGCGGGCGAAGTCGACGACCGTCCGCGGGTCGGAGATATCGCGCTTCTGGGCGTAGTCGCTCATGACCAGGTGGTGCTCCACCAGCCAGGCGACGAGTTCGATCCGTTTACGGCTCTGGCCGAGGCGCTCGCAGGCCTGCCGGGCCGCCCGCGCACCGGCCTTTTCCTGGCCTCCGGCGCCGCCCTTGCCGGTGTCATGCAGCAGCATGGCCAGGAACAGGGCCTCGCGGTCGTTGATCAGGGGCATGATGGCGGTGGCGAGGGGGTGGTCCTCGGCGTAGCGGCCGTCGGCGATGCCGGCGATGACCCCCACCGCCCGCAGGGTGTGCTCGTCCACCGTGTAGGAGTGGTACATGTTGAACTGCATCTTGGCGACGATGCGGCTCCACTCGGGCAGGTAGCGGCCGAGGACATCGGCCTCGTTCATCAGGGTCAGGGCCCGCTGCGGGTCGCGGCCGCGGGCGAGGATGTCCAGCAGGACCTCCGCCGCCGCCGGATCCCGTCGTACCCGGGGCCCGATCTCCGCAGCGTGCCGGGAGGCGGCGGTGAAGGCGTCCGGGTGCAGGTCCAGTCCCTCGCGATCCGCATGCAGGAACAGGCGCAGCAGGTTGACCGGGTCGGCCTCGAAGACCGCGGGGCCCTCGACATGCAGGCGGCCGCCCTCGGCGAAGAAGCCCGGAGCCACCTCCCTCCGGCGGGCGCGGCCGCGGCCCGGCAGGAGACGCGACAGGGCGCCCGGCTGGGATTTGACCCTCTCCTCCTCCAGCTTGGCGGTGAAGACCCGGGTCAGGGCGCCGACCTCCTTGGCGATCAGGAAGTAGCGCCGCATGAAGCGCTCCACCGCCGGGGCGTCGCCGCGGTCGCCATAACCCATCCGGCGGGCGATGGCCGGCTGGAGGTCGAAGGTCAGCCGCTCCTCGGGCCGGCCAGTGGCGAAGTGCATGTGGCAGCGCACCGCCCAGAGAAAGTCGATGGCGCGGAGGAAGCTGGCCACCTCCCGGCGGTCGAACATGTCCAGCTGGATGACGCCGCTGGCCCGGTCGGCGCTGGCCACGGGGTTCAGGTATCGGGCGATCCAGAACAGGGTGTTGAGGTCCCGCAGCCCGCCCTTGCCCTCCTTGATGTTGGGCTCGACCATGTAGCGGCTGGCGCCGGCGCGCAGATGCCGCTCGTCCCGCTCCTTGAGCTTGGCGGCCACAAACTGTGCGCCCGTGCCGCGGACCACCTCATCGCGGAACCGTCGGATCAGGTCCTCGGCCAGGGCTTCGTCTCCGGTCAGGTGGCGGGCTTCCAGGACGGAGGTGCGGATGGTGAAGTCTTCCCGCGAGAGGCGCAGGCACTCGTCCACGGTCCGGGAGGCGTGGCCAACCTTGAAGCCCAGGTCCCACAGCGCATAGAGCATGAACTCGATCACGCTCTCGGCGTGGGGCGTCTGCTTGTAGGGCCGCAGGAACAACAGATCGAGGTCGGAGAAGGGCGCCAGGGCCCCGCGGCCGTAGCCTCCCACCGCCATCAGCGCCAGGCGCTCGCCCTCGGTCGGATTCCGGGCCCGGAAGACATGGACGGTGGTGAAGTCGTAGAGGGCGCTGACCACCTCGTCGGTCACGCCGGACAGGAGGCGGGCGGTCTCGATCCCGCCGGCGCCGTTCTCCAGTCGCTCCTTGGCGATCATCCGACCACGGAAGAGAGCCTGGCGAAGGATGTCGAGGGCGCGTCGCCTCTGCTCGGCTTCGTCGCCGATGGCGTCCAGGGCTGCGGCGGACAGCCGGGCGCGAAGGCTGACGCCGTCGAGGACGTGTTCGAGCCGGGTCGGACGCAGGCGTTTGGACATGATGGACAGATATAGTCCCAAAAACTCGCCCACGTCAGGCGGGACAGCCGCAGTCCCGCGAGGGCCCGCCGCGATTGCCCTCGCCGCGAAGCCGGAGCATGATCGCCCCCGGGCCGGGAGGGACCCTGCATGGCCGATGCGCCCGCACTGGAACTGACAGACGTCACCCGACGGTTCGGCGACCGGACGGTCGTGGACCAGTTGAGCTTTCGGGTCGCGCGCGGCGCTGTCTTCGGCTTCCTGGGCCCCAACGGCGCCGGGAAGACCACCACCCTGCGGATGATCCTGGGCCTGGTGGCGCCCACCTCAGGCCGTCTGACCGTTCTGGGCGCTGCGGACGGCCGCCGCGTGCGCGACCGGATCGGATTCCTGCCGGAGGAGCGCGGCCTGCATCCGCGGATGACGCCCCTCCAGGCCGCCGCCTTCCTCGGCGCCCTCAAGGGGGTCCCCGCCCGCGCCGCCCGCCAGAAGGCCCGCAGCCTCCTGGAGGGCCTCGGACTGGGCGCGTCGCTCAACACCCAGATTCGCAGGCTGTCCAAGGGCATGGCCCAGCAGGTGGCCCTGGTCTGCACCCTGGTCCACGATCCGGAACTCCTGATCCTGGACGAGCCCTTCTCGGGCCTGGACCCGGGCCACCAGCAGGCGCTCGAGATCCTGATACGGGAACGGGCGGCGGCCGGAGCCACCGTGGTCTTCTCCACCCACGTCATGTCCCACGCCGAAAGGCTCTGCGACCAGGTCGTCCTGCTGGCGAAGGGCCGGAAGGTCTTCGATGGCACAGTCCCGCAGGCGCGGAGCCAGGCGCCCGGCCGCCTGATCCTCGAGGGCGACCTGACCCCTGAGGCCATCTCAGCCCTGCCCGGTGTGGCCGAGGTCGCCGCCTCGGACCTTCCGGAAGGACGCCGCCTGGAGGTCTGGCTGGCGCCCGGAATGGAGGCGCACCAGACCCTGTCCGCCGCCTTCCGGGCGGGCCTTCCCGTCCGACGATTCGAGTCCCGCGAGCCTGGCCTGCACGAAGCCTTCCTGCTCCTCACCGGCGCACGCGCCGCCCTTCCGGAGGTCGAAGGCGCATGAGACGCCTGTTCCTGATTCTTCGCCGGGAGTACCTGGCCTACCTCCTGACTCCGGGCTTTCTCCTGGCCCTGGTGACCTTCCCGCTGATCTTCGCGGCCAGCGTCTTTCTTCCGACCCTTCTCTCGCGTCAGGCGCCGGCCCCGCAGCTCATCGTGCTGGACCTCACGGGAATCGGGCCGCAGGGCCCTGGCGCCTACGTCGCGGCGCAGATCCGGGAGGATCGGGCCCGCAACCTGCCGCCGGGGCTCGCCCCCGTGTTGGTGCAGACGCCGGCCAGCCTTTCGACTGCACATACGCCGGACGCGGCGGGACGGGCCGTGCAGGCCTACTACAAGGCCTTCGGCCAGGATCCGCCGCCTCCCGCCGTCCTGGTGCTGGCGGGATCGGCGCAAGCCCTGGACGCCCGCCTCTGGACGCCCCGCGCCCGCCTGCTCGACCTCTCGGGCCAGCTGGAGGACTCCCTCACCGACTGGTCCCGGGAAAGCCGCCTTCGGTCCCTGGGGCTGTCGTCCGAAGCGGTTCGCGCCGTATCCGGGTCCGGCGTGTCCATCACCGCCTATTCCCCGGCGTCCCGGACCGGCAAGGTCACACTGACCGACAGGCTGCCTCACCTTGCGGCGCTCGGCGTGAGCTATCTGCTCGTGACCATGATCCTGGCGGGTTCGGGAATGATCCTGACCAGTGTCGTCGAGGAGCGGTCCAGCCGGGTCATAGAGGTGCTGGTGACCTCTGCGCATCCCGCCGAGCTCCTGCTCGGCAAGGTGCTCGGAATTCTCTGTCTCTTCTTCACCGGCCTGGGGGCCCTGGCGGTGGCGGCGCTCCTGATCGCAGGACAATTGCCGCAAGGCGCCGTCCAGGAGTCGGTTCGGGCGGTCCTGAACGGCGGGCTCCTGGGCTGGGCGGCCTTCTTCCTCGCCTTTGGCTTCCTTCTCTACGGCTCCATCTTCGCCGGACTCGCGGCCTTCTGCGAGACTCCCCGGGAGGCGCAGAGCCTGGCGACGCCGCTGAGCATGCTCATGCTGATCCCCCTGCTGCTGGTGATCTCGGGCCTCCAGGCGCCAGACTCCCCGATCCTGCGCGCCGCCGCCCTGTTCCCCCCGTTCACGCCCTTTCTGATGCTTCTCCGGATCGCTGATGGCGCGCCGGCATGGGAGCTGGCGACGGGAATCTCCCTCATGGCCCTGACGACCGCCGGGGCGATCTGGGTCGGGGTCCAGGCCTACAGGACCGGCGCCCTGACGCAGGGCTCCGCGAACCTTTGGTCCATCCTGCGCCGCAGCCTGCAGCGCCAGGGCTGAGTCGAACCTCCGAGAAAGGTCGCCCGTCATGTCCCTCCTGCCGCCGCCGACAAACGGCGATTACAGAGGCCACCCGTCCGCACCCGTCTTCCTGCTTCTGGCCGCCGGCCTGACCCTCGTCCCGGGCCTGATCCACAGCTTCCTGCCGGATGGCGGGGCCGGGGTGATCGCAGGGCTGGACATGGGCGACCGGCGGGACCTTGTGATCGGCCTCTTCCGCTGGCAGGGGGCGACCCAGCTCGCCTTTGGCCTGGCCCTCCTGGCGGTGGCCCTGCGCTATCGCAGCCTGACCCCCCTCTTCCTGGTCCTGATCCTGGTCGAGCGCGGGCTCATGGCCCTGCACGGCTGGGTTCTGTCGCCGCCCGCCTCGGGCCATCATCCGCCGGAGCACTATGGCAGTGTTGCGGCGGTGATCCTGGCCGGCCTGTTCCTGGCCCTGTCCCTGCGCGGGTCTACCCGCCCCTGACGTCCCCGTTCAGGGCGGCGAGGTCGGCGGCGGAGCCCAGGGACGAGCCGCCGGCCCTGCGCCCGAGGGCGTAGTTCGGGGGAACCACCTCCGGGTCGGCCCCCGGCGCCGTCGGCGGGGAGTAGTAGCCCAGGGCGTAGCATCCCATGGCGTAACCCAGGAGATCCTGCAGGACGGGGTCGAAGGTCCGGGCGATCTCGGGCGGACAGGCCAGGTACTGGTTCTCCTCCTGCCTCAGCCAGCCCAGGGCGTAGGTGATGTTCAACCCAACCCGGTCGGCATCCGAGCTGTTGGCCCCCCCGCCATGGACAACGCTTCCGGTGTAGATGAGAACAGAGCCCCGGCTCATGACCGCCTGGGTGATCTCCGCGGGATCGGCCCGCCGGTCGTCCGGCCAGCCGGTGGAGCCCGGCACGACCCGGGTGGCGCCGTTTTCCCGGGTGAAGTCGGTCAGGGCCCAGATGGTGTTCAACTGAGGCTCGAGGCCCTTGAGGTGGGTTCCCCAGGCCCAACGGTCCTTATGAAGGCTCTGGGCCTTTTCGCCCGGCATGATGCGGATCACCTGGCCGAGATGGAGCTGGTAGCGCTCGCAGGCGGTCAGCAGGAGCCGGTCGCACTGGGCGAGCACCCGCGGGTCCTGGATCAGGTCCCTGCAGAGCGGGGACCGGGCGGCCAGGGCCCCGGTGCGGGTGGTCCTGAAGCCTGTGAAGCCGTCACGTCCCGGCGCGGTGGCCTGAACCCAGGGATCGAGCTCGGCGCGGATCGCGTCCGCCTCGTCCGGGGTCAGGACGCCGTCCAGGATGACGGCGCCATCGGCCAGGAGGCGCTCATGGACCCGGTCGGGATCCGCGTCGGCGGGAAAGTGGGCGAGCTCAGTCACGGTTGGCTCCCTGTCATTTCCGGGCGGATAAAGGCTGCCGGAAGGCCAGAGGCGCCTGACGCCGCTCAGGCCCTGATGTCGACCCTGCGCTCGGGATCCCGGGGGCGGCGGTCGTCATCAGCCCGCATCTCGGACTTTGAGGAGGGCTCAGCAGGCTTGACGGCGGTCTCGGTCTGAGAGCCGGAGACCGGTTGGACGCTCTGCGGCTGGACATACATCCAGGCCATGGGGTCAAACGGCTGAACTCTCATGTCCGCCTCCTTCGCGGCGCCACCAGATCAAGATCCTGAGGGGACAGGATGAGGAGAGCGCACAGGCGCAGTATAGTCTGTCTTTCCTCAGCGTCAAATCCGCCATCCGCCGAGGCGACGGCGCAGGCGGCGGCGGCCACGGCGCGAGCCGCGGCGGGCTTCTCGCGCAGTCGCCGGATGGAGGACTCGGCGATGGCGTGCGCCATGTCCGGATCGCTGTTGAAATCGGCGATCCGCGCCTCGAAGGCCTCGATCACATCCTCAACCCCAAACACGTCCAGGGCCGGGAGGGTGCGCATGCGCTCGGCGACCCGGCGGGTCTCATCCGGCGTAACCCAGCCGTCGGACTGGGCGACCAGGGCGCAGGCGCTGACCAGGGCTTCGAACTGGACCAGATCGCCCGGGGTCCAGGCGTCCTGGAATTCGACCGCAGCGCCCGGTCTTCGTGGGTTCTGGCTGAAAGCGGAAAGGCTCATGTCGGGGCTCCTCTGTAGCTTGGGAGCGCCCGACGCCGGACCCGGTTGGCTTTGGGGGGGGAAGGGAAGGCCCCGGACCCGGCATCGAGCGCACCCGATGCGGTCCGACATCGCGCCTCGATTGAAGCGCCAGAGGGGCCCGGCCCGCCCCCACGAAGTGGGACACCGGGCCTTGGGGCGCAAGGGGTGGGTCGAAAAAATCCGCCCCCGACCCCGGCGGGGTCTTTGCCCGCGGAATTCCGGCTCACGCTGTTCCATGAAGGCCTGATCCCTTTCCCGGACACCCGGGAGCCGAACAGGTTGAGGCGGCGCGGCCGGCGCCGGTCAATCCGGGCCGGATCCGGGGGCCTTCCACCCGGGCCGCGACTGTAGGACAATCGCCCTCCAGCAGGAGGACCTCCATGGCCGGGACGCGACGGGGACTGAGGATCGCAGTGATCGGCGCGGGCGCCGGAGGCATCGCCTAGGCCATCCGCCTGCGCGAACGCGGCGTGAGCGACGTGGTGATCTTCGAGAAGGCCGGGGAGCCGGGCGGGACCTGGCGGGACAACACCTATCCGGGAATCACCTGCGACGTTCCCTCCCACCTCTACCGGTTCTCCTTCGCCCCCAATCCGGACTGGAGCCACAAGTACTCCCCGGGCCCCGAGATCCAGGCCTACATGCGCAAGGTGGCCGCCGACTATGGCGTCGAGGCCCGGATCCGGTTCAACAGCGAGGTCCTGTCGGCGACCTGGCGGGAGGGCGCCTGGGAGATCGTCACCACCCAGGGACCGGAGGGGCGGTTCGACGCCGTCATCACGGCGGTGGGGATCCTGCACCATCCCGCCTATCCGGACATTGCGGGCCTTCGAGACTTCGCCGGCGCGGCCTTCCACACCGCCCGGTGGGACCATTCCATCCCCCTGGAGGGCCAGCGGATCGGGGTCATCGGCACAGGGTCCACGGCCATCCAGGTCGTCCCGGCCATTGTCGACCGGGCGGCCAAGGTCAGCCTCTTCCAGCGCACACCGCAGTGGATCCTGCCCGAGCCCAACCTGCCGATCGCCGAGGAGAAGCGCGCCGCCTACCGGGCCGACCCGGCCCTGCTGGAGGACCAGTACGCCCACCTCGCTCAGGCCTTCAACGGCGCCTTCTGCGCAGCCGTCGCGGGGGAGGCGCCGGAGGTCTACGCGCGGATGGCCCAGGCCTGCAGGGACAACCTGGCCACGGTGGCGGACCCCGAACTCCGCGCCCGGCTGACCCCGGACTACCGGATGGGCTGCAAGCGGCTGATCGTCTCCAGCCTGTTCTATCCGGCCATCCAGAGGCCCGACGCCGAGCTGGTGACAGACCCCATCGCCCGGATCGAGCCCGGTGGTGTGCGGACGGCGGACGGGCGGCTCCATGACCTGGACATCCTGGTCCTGGCCACGGGCTTCGACGCCCACCATCCCTTCGGCGACATGCGCATCACCGGCCGCAGCGGGCGGTCCCTCTCCGAGACCTGGGCGAAGGGCAATGTGACCTATCGCGGGGTGACGGTGCCCGACCTTCCCAACTGGTTCATGCTGGGCGGCCCCAACAGCCCCCTGGGCAACTTCTCCTTCCTGATGACCGCCGAGCGCCAGCTGGACTATGTGCTGCAGCTCGTGGACCTGCTGGTCGAGGGTCGGGCCCGGGAGATCACCCCGAAGGACGAACCCACCGCCGCCTGGACCCAGGCGCTGAAGGACAAGCTGGCCGGGTCGATCTGGGCCTCGGGCTGCCGCAGCTGGTATTTCGACCCCCACGGCAATGTCGCCACCTATCCCTGGTCCTACGAGACCTTCGAGGCGGAGATGAAGGCGCCGGTCCTGGCGGACTACGCCCTGTCGGCCTGAGGCCGGATCAGGGGGCGGCCGACAGGATGAGGGTCCGCGCCCCGCGAATCTGATCGACGACCAGGGGCAGGTGATGCCGCATGAAGAACAGGCCGTAGAGTCCGGTCCGCCGGTCGATCCAGGGATAGGCGCCGAAGGCGCCCGGGCTGGAGGACAGGAGGCAGGCCCCCTCCGGGTCCTGGGCCTCGCACCAGGTTCCAAGGCCATAGGCATCGACGTCGCCCATGCCCGGTGGGCGATAGGCCATGGGCTTGCCCGCGGTCTGCACGCGCTCCAGCTCCGCGACCGCCTCCGGCGAGAGCACCCGGCGCCCCTCCAGCGACCCGCCGGCGGCGAGCATGCCGAGGAAACGGCCATAATCCTCGGCGGTCGTGTAGACCCCGCCCTGCAGGTTGGGGTTGGTCACCTTCGCAGGGTCCAGGCGAGGCCGCAGGGGATGTCCCCAGGTCGTTGATTTCAGGCCCAGCGGGATGGAGATTCTCTCGGCGAAGAGGTCCGCCCAGCGGCGACCCGTCGCCTGTTCGACGAGAGCCCCGGCCACCTGATGGGACGGACCGCCGTACCGGAAAACAGCGCCGGGCGGATCCACCTGGGACCTACGGGCGATGCGGGCCGCCGACTCCGAGAGGGTCAGTCGGGAATCCTGCAGCAGGTCCGACATCCCGAGGAGGCCGCCCTGGCCCGCGGTGTAGGAGAGGAGCTGGCGCAGGGTGATCTCGCCGGAGGGACCCTGGAACTCGGGCAGCCTTCGGCCGATGGGCTCGTCAAGCGACAGGAGCCCC
Source organism: Phenylobacterium sp. (assembly GCA_020401865.1). Lineage (GTDB taxonomy): Bacteria > Pseudomonadota > Alphaproteobacteria > Caulobacterales > Caulobacteraceae > Phenylobacterium. The sequence goes on from JADCAS010000021.1 coordinate 18,112, forward strand.
TCGTCCACGACCGTCATGACCAGGGCCGCCGTCATCCACTTCGACGCCGAAGCCACGGGCAGGCGCGCATCCGGCGCCAGGTCGCCGCGGTCCAGGCGGTAGAGAAGGGTCCCTTCCCGATAAACAAGAAGCGAGACCCCCGGGGCGCCCCTGTCGAGGATGGCGTCGAGGGCGCGATCCAGACCCGGCGGCGCATCGGCGGCGCGGACGGCGCCCGCCGCCAGGGACAGAAGAACGGAAAGGACAGCGAGCCGCCGCAACATCTGGCGCATTTTCCCCGAGCCCCGCAAACTAGGGGCCGACGGCGGCGCGAACAAGCCGACTGCAAGCGGGAGGATGACGATGGCGGCCGCCAACGAGGCCCAGGAGGCCTACTGGAACGACGTGGCGGGACGGACATGGGCGGCCCTGCAGGACCGGATCGACCGGCAGATCCGCCCCCTCGGCCTGGCGGCGATGGACAGGCTGGCGCCGGCGGCCGGCGAGACCGTGCTCGACATTGGCTGCGGCTGCGGCGACACCAGCCTGGAGCTGGCCCGGCGCGTCGGGCCGGAGGGTGGGGTGCTGGGCCTCGACATCTCGGCGCCCATGCTGGAGGTCGCCCGAGGCCGGGCCGAAGCCGCCGGCGCCCACAACCTCGCATTCCGGGAGGCCGACGCGCAGACCGCCGCGCTTCCGGGCGGCCGGGACGCCGTCTTCTCGCGTTTTGGCGTGATGTTCTTCGCGGACCCCGAGGCCGCCTTCGCCAACCTGCGACGGAGCCTGCGGCCCGGCGGCCGGCTGGCCTTCGTCTGTTGGCGTCCCCTGCCCGAGAACCTGTGGATACACCTGCCCGCCGAGGCCGCCGCCGGCCTCGTGCCTCCCGCTCCGCCGCCGGAGCCGGGGACGCCAGGGCCCTTCGCCTTCGCCGACCCGGACAGGGTGCGGCGCATTCTGGCCGAGGCCGGGTTCACCGGGATCGAAATCAGCCCCCATGACGAGGCGATCGGCGGCCTGGACCTTGAAGGAACGGTGGGGATGAGCGTCTGGCGAGGGCCCCTCGGCGCAATCCTGCGAGAGCGGCCAGACCTGGCCCCCGTCCTGCACGACCGGGTGAGGACGGCGGTCTCGCCCTGGCTCCGCGGGGACGCCGTCTACATGCCCTCGGCGACCTGGCTGGTGAGCGCCCGGAACCCTGGCTGAACTCACCCGTTCAGGAAGCGGGCGAGGGCGGCGCGGCTGTCGCGCTCCGCCGCCTGGGCGACCCGCGACCCGCGCATGACCTGGAAGGCGTGGAAGGCGCCGGGATAGACATGCAACTCGGTGGGAATTCCCTCGCGGGTCAGGCGCCGCGCGTACTCCAGGTTCTCCTCCAGGAACAGGTCCAGGGCGCCGGTGGCGATGAAGGTCGGCGGCAGACCCGCAAGGCTTTCGGCCCGGGCCGCGGCGGCGTAGGGCAGGACCCCTTCGATCCCGGGCTCATGCCCGAGCAGGGCCGCCCAGCCGAAACGGTTGTTGTGCGCGGTCCAGATAAACTCGCCCGTCGTGGGGTGCGGATCGGGGCGCGTACAGGTGCGGTCGTCAATCATCGGGTAGATCAGGTGCTGGAAGGCGAGCCGATGCTCGCCCCGGTCCCGGACCAGCAGGGCGAGGCCTGCGGCAAGGCCTCCGCCGGCGCTCTCGCCCATGACCCCGACCCGCTCCGGGTCGACTCCCAGTTCGGCGGCGTGAGTCAGGGTCCAGGCCAGGGCGGCGTAGCAGTCCTCCACGGCGCCGGGGAAGCGGGTCTCGGGCGCCAGGCGATACTCCACCGTGACAATCACGCAGCCGAGGTCGGCGGCCATGGGCCGGTGAAGGGCCTCGTTGGCGTCCGCCCGGCCCGAGACATAGCCGCCCCCGTGGATGTGCAGGATGCAGGGCAGGGCCCCCGCGACACCCCGGGGCCGGTAGATGAGGACCTCGACCTCGGGATCGCCGGTGCGACCGGGGATGAGGCGGCGGACCTGATCGGTCCGGTCCGCATCCTTGGGGTCGGCGGGGAACCAGGAGGCCCGGCCCCGCATGCCCGGGAGCATGGCTTCGGTCAGGACCACTGTGGGAAAGGCGTCGAGCATGGGCAGGAGCTCAGGGTCGACCAGGTGGCGCGAGAAGGAATCGGACATGGAGCCTCGGCTTCGGGTGGGGGCCTTCAGGGGTAGATCTTGAGCATCTGCCCCTCATGACGGCGGACCGCCTGGCGCATGCTGGTCCACTGGGCCGGGACATTGGACCTGTCCCATTCTGCGATCTCGGCCTTGAGGCGGGCGACGACCTCGGGGCGCGCGGCGGCGAGGTTGCGTGTCTCGCCGGGGTCCTCGGACAGGTTGTAGAGCATGTCGTAGACGCCCTGGGAGGAGGCCCGGGCCTGGACGCCGTCGGGGGTGATGCCGGCGGCCAGGCTCTCGGACTCGCCCGGCTCGGCGCGGTTGACGCTCCAGAGCTTCCAGGCGCCGTCGCGGATCGCGTAGTTGGGCCCGGTCCGCCAGAAGAGGCGGCGCTCGAAGCGCTTCGGCTCGGGTCCGGCAAGGTAGGGGACGAGGTTCTCGCCATCCGTCCCCTTCGGCAGGGTTGCGCCTGCCAGGGCGGCGGCGGTGGGGGCGATATCGAGGCTGGAGACCAACTGGTCCTCCACCGCGCCGCGCCGGAAGCGTCCGGGCGCCGAGACGATGTAGGGCACGCGGATTCCGCCCTCGAGATGCAGGCCCTTGAAGCCGTTCAGGGGCGCGTTGGTGCAGGCGGTCCCGACATAGCCGGCGCAGCCGTTGTCCGACAGGAAGACGATGACGGTGTTCTTCTCAAGCTTCCTCGACTTCAGTTGGGCGCGGATCCGGCCGACGCCGTCGTCCAGGGCGGTGACCATGGCGGCGTAGACCCGCTGGCCCTTCTCGGGGATGGCGCGGTTGCGTTCGATGTAGGTGGCCGGGGCCTGGAGCGGCGTATGAGGCGTAGTGTAGGCCAGGTAGAGGAAGAAGGGCTTGCCGGCGTTGGCGTCGATGAAGTTGACCGCCTCGCGGGTGAAGGCGTCGGTGAGGTAGGCCGTCTCCTGCACGACCTCGCGGCCCCGAAGGACAGGCGCGGCCCGGCGCAGCAGGGCCATCTTCTCGGCCTCGGTCGCCCCGGGCGGGGCCTGCACCCCCTCGGCGATGCCGAAGGAGGCGCCGGCTCCGGGGGGCGTGATCTCCTCGTCGCCGACCTTGAAGTCGGTCATGAAGGAGGTCGCCCCGGTCATGACGCCGAAGAAGCTGTCGAAGCCCCGGTCGAGGGGGTGGTAGCCGACGGGCTGGCCCAGATGCCACTTGCCCACCATGCCGGTGGAATAGCCGGCGTCCTTCAGGACCTGGGGGAGGAAGACCTCATCCCGGGAGACCCCTCCGGTCCGGTCCCGGCCCACCGGGTTGAACTCGTAGCCGAAGCGGGTCTGGTAGCGCCCGGTCATCAAGGCCGCCCGGGAGGGGGCGCAGACCGGATGGGCGACGTATCCCTGGGTGAACCGCACGCCGTCGCGGGCCAGGGCGTCGATGTGGGGCGTCTTCACCCGGGGCGAGCCGTAGGCGCCCGTATCGCCGTAGCCCAGGTCATCGGCGAGGATGATGATGATGTTCGGTCGGGCGGGCGCCGCCAGGGCCGGGACCGCCGCCAGGCTGGCGCCCGCCGCCGCTGCAAGGAAGACGCTTCTCGTGAACATGTCGGTTTCCTCCCGCCCGGGACTTCCGCCCGGCCCGTGGGAAGGCTAGCACAGCGGTGGCGGCGCGGCAGGGGTCTCTGTGGCGAAGCGCCCAATCCGGAGACGCGATGATGCGGAATGTCCTGCGCCCGTTCGCCCTGGCGGCGACACTCCTCCTGGGAACCCTTGCCATGACCGAAGCCCTTGCCGCCGACGACCCCTACACCTGGATGGAGGAGATCGAGGGTAACCGGGCCCTGGAGTGGGCGAAGGCGCAGAACGCCCGGTCCCTGCCCCGGCTGCAGAACGACCCGAGGTACGCCGGCCTCTACGCCGAGGCCCAGGCCATCGCGACCGCCCCGGACCGTATTCCGGGTATCGCCTTCGCCGGCGGGGAGAAGGTCCGGGACTTCTGGCAGGACCGCACCCACGTCCGGGGCCTTTGGCGCGAGACGGGCCTCGCCGGCTACCGGTCGGGCGCTCCGGTCTGGCGGACGATCCTCGATGTCGACGCCCTGGCGAGGGTCGAGAAGGCCAACTGGGTGTTCGCCGGAGCCGATTGCCTGGCGCCGGACAACCGCCTGTGCCTGGTGAGCCTGTCGGATGGCGGCAAGGACGCCGTGACGGTGCGGGAGTTCGACGCCCTCGAAGGCCGGTTCCTGGACAATGGTTTCCGCCTTCCGGAGGGCAAGCACCGGTTCGGCTGGATCGACCGCGACACCCTGCTGGTCGTCACGGCTCTGTCGCCCGACGAGAGCACCACCTCGGGCTATCCCTACATTGCGCGCCTCCTGTCCCGCGGCCAGACACTCGCCCAGGCCCGTGAGGTGTTCCGAGGCGAGCGGAAGGATGGCGGCTATGGCGTGTACGGACAGGTCTTCCGGAACGTCGGGGGACAGGTCGAGGCCGCGATCCTGGCCCGGCCCCTCGACACCTTCAGCGCCGAGTATCACCTGCTGGCGGGAGATCGGACCCTGAAGCTGGCCCTGCCCCTGCGCTCGACCCTTCAGGCCCTGGTCGCCGGCCGGCTGGTGGTCAGCCTGGAGGCGGACTGGGCGGAAACCGGCTTGAAGGCCGGCGATCTGGTAGACTTCGACCTCGCGGCGGTCCGGGCCACGCCCGGCGCCCTGAAGCCAAATCTGGTCCTGCGCCCGACTCAGAGCCAGAGCGTCGAGCAGGTCGCCTCGACCCGCGATCGCCTTGTCATCGGTCTCCTGGACAATGTCCGGGGACAGGTCCGCAGCCTGAAACGGAACGGCGGCGCCTGGACCTCGCAGACCCTAGACCTGCCTTCGGACTCCACCCTGACCCTGACCTCGGCGTCGGACGACAGCGACCGGATCCTGGTGAGCGCGGCCAGCTACCTTTCCCCCACCAGCCAATGGCTGGCCGACGCCGGGACCGGCGCCACGGATCGCCTGCGCAGCCTGCCGCCCCGGTTCGACGCCTCGAACATGGTCGCCGAGCAGCACTGGGCGGTCTCCAAGGACGGGACCCGGGTTCCCTATTCCGTAGTGCGCCGGAAGGACGCGCCGATGAACGGGGCGAACCCGACCCTGCTTTACGCTTATGGGGGCTTCCTGGTCAGCCAGACGCCGGCCTACGCCGCCATCCCCGGCAAGCTGTGGGTGGAGAAGGGCGGAATCTATGTCGTCGCCAACATCCGGGGCGGGGGCGAGTTCGGGCCGCGCTGGCACAACGCCGGTCTGAAGCTGAACCGCATGCGGGTCTATGAGGACTTCTTCGCCGTCTCCGAGGACCTGATCCGCCGAGGCTACACCTCGCCCCGGCGCCTGGGGATCATGGGCGGCTCCAACGGCGGCCTGCTGATGGGCGTGGCCCTGACCCGGCGCCCTGAGCTCTACAACGCGGTGGTCATCCAGGTGCCCCTGTTCGACATGATCCGCTACACGCAGATCGGGGCCGGCGCCTCCTGGGTGGGAGAGTACGGCGACCCGGCCATCCCGGCTGAGCGCGAGATGCTGCTCTCCTACTCGCCGTACCAGAACCTGAAGGCGGGCCAGTCCTATCCGCAGGTCTTCATTGAGACCTCGACAAAGGATGATCGCGTCCATCCCGCCCACGCCCGCAAGGCCGCGGCCCGGCTGAAGGACCTGGGTTATGACTATCTCTACTATGAGAACATTGACGGCGGGCATGCGGCGGCGGCCAACCTGAACGAGCGGGCCCTGCGCCAGGCCCTGGAGTACACCTACCTCATGCAGAGGCTGATGGACTGATCCGCCCCGCGATTCCGGTTCCTCTTTCCGCGAAAAGCCGATCTAGGATAGGTGGGAACCCGCTGGAGCGAGGGAGGAGACAAGATGACGGACATTCTGGATCTGGGCGGCCGCGTGGCTCTGGTGACGGGGGCGGGCCAGGGCGTGGGGCGGCAGATCGCCCTTCACCTGGGCGGAGCGGCCAACAGCGGCGGCGTGGTGGTCAACGACTTCGTGCTCGAGCGCGCCGAGGCCGTGGCCGAGGAAATCCGCGCCGCTGGCGGCAAGGCCCTGGCCCTGCAGTGTGATGTCTCGAACCAGGCGGCGGTCAAGGAGATGGTGGCCAAGGGCTCGTCCGACCTCGGGGCCATCGGCGTCTTGGTGAACAACGCCGGCAACGCCGGGGCGACGCCGTCGGCGGATGCGCGCCTGCCCTTCTGGGAGACCGGACCGGAAGTCTGGCAGACCTTTCTGGGAGTCAATCTCTACGGCGTCATCAACTGCACCGGCGCCGTCATCCCGGGCATGATCGCCCGTCAGGCGCCGGGGCGGATCGTGACCATCATCTCCGACGCCGGCCGCTGGGGGGACGCCAACATGGAGATCTATGCGGCCGGAAAGGCGGGCGCGGCGGGCTTCATGCGCTCGGTGGCCCGGACCCTCGGCCGCTACGGGATCACGGCGAATTCCGTGGCCATCGCCCTGACCGCCACCCCGGCGGTGGAGCGCACCCTGAACGGCGATCCCGAGCGCCTGAAACGGCAGATGGAGAAGTACATCATCCGCCGGCCCGGCCGGCCGGACGACGTGGCGAACATGGTCCTCTTCCTGTCCTCGGACGCCTCCAGCTGGATCACCGGACAGGTCTACCCCGTGAACGGCGGCTTCACCTTCGCCCTCTGAAGACCGGACGCGGGTCCGTCCGGGCGTCAGCCGAGGAACGCCAGGGGTCGCCGAAGCTGAGCAGGGCGGCGAAGGCCAGCTCGAAGGCGAGCGCCATAGGTCGCCTCGAACTCCGGCCGGCCGGCCGGGGTGAGCGGTTGCAGGCCCACGAACCGCGCCGCGGCCTTGGGCAGCAACAGTCCCAGGAGACTGATGACCAGGGTTCCGAGTGCCCCCACCTGGTTGAGGGCGTCCAAGGTCAGCTGGCCGCCGCCAGGACACCCTTCGGCGCGAATACGGTCCGGGAGAGCGGCAGGCCATCGCCCCTTTCACCGTAACGTCGGGCCGCGGTCCGCACCATCTTCTGGAGGCTGGCGAGGAGGGCCTTCTGGTCTCCGATCTGCGCGAAATGCTCAGCCTGGCGTCCCTTCAGCGCGGCGAGAAGGTCCGGGAGGGCGATCAGGGCGTTCAGGCGGCGAAGATAGTCCTCCGTATCCTGGCCCTGGAAGTCCGGCGGCGCGATGGCGGCCACCTCGCCCCGGTCCAGGGTCAGGATGGCCGCGCCGGCCGCCGCCGCAAGGCGGGCGCTGGCGCCTCCTGCCGCACGGAACGGATTGGCGTAGACGTCGACCACGGTGAGGAGCCGGGCGAGGTCGGACGGCTCTGGAATGTACAAGAACTGGGATCCGAGGACCTGCTGACAGGCGTCCGAGAGATAGTCCGGCAGTTCGCCCGCCACCAGCCAGATACAGTCCGGCCGGTCCCGGATCGCCAGTTCAATCCCGGTGATGTAGGCCTCGTCCATATCCGCGTCCAATCGGTCGCCCACCGTGGCGATCACCAGAGCGTCCTCGGGCAGGCCAAGGCCGGCGCGGGGCAGGGGCTCGGGGACCGGGGTGGCCCGACCCGGAACCTGAAGGGTCTGAACGTGGTTGGCGGCGAAGACGGCCGGCGCGCCCTGAGCGCTCCAGAGGCCCACGATCTCCTCCTGAGTGCGGCGGGTCCAGTAGACGTCAGCATACTGAACAGGCGCGTCGTCGGAAGCAACGTACATGAGGGTCGGCCCCAGCCGGCTCACCAGGCTGATGACCGGCGAGAAGGCGGACTCCCCGCAGAAGTGGAAGGCGCAGGGACCTCGCCCGAGGACGTCGGCCATGAAGTCTTCGTTCTCGAGGGTCGAGACGAGCAGGACCTCCAGACCCTCGCGACGCGAAGCCATAGCGCCCTGGATGTAGGCGCTCATGTCAGGCGTGATGGACCCGGAGTGGACGATCTCGATGCGCTCGACCTTCGGGTCGAGGGCGAGGACGGCCGCGAAGTCGATCGCCGTTGTCGATGGCAGGTCGTGGGTGTCCTGGAGCGATCCGACGAAAAGGACATGGGCCGCCCGGACCCGGGGCAGGGCAAGGCTCCGGGGCGCCATGGCCAGAGCGTCGGCGAACCGGGTGAAGATGGGCCGGCAGACATCATTCACCCGCGCCACCAGCGCGGGCGAAAGGGCGGGACTGCGCAGCAGGGAGAGTTCCCGGAGGGTCGAGGCGAGGGTGATCTGCGCATTCTCGTCCAGGCCCCCGCTCTCGATCAGGCGCACAATGCGGTCCTGCACGTCGTCCGCCTTGAGGACGGCCACTTGGTCCGGGCGCAGGAGGCTCGACCAGACCTCAGCGATCCGGCGGACGGCCGGCAGGTCGGCGTCATGCACGCCCTCGGCGAGAATGTTCTCCAGCGTCATGGGTTCCGACTCCAGGGATGGGTTGTGGAAGGCAAAGGGCGCAGTCGCGAGGCGCACGGAGGCCCGGTCCCGGTGAACCGGGGTCTTCCGGCCTTGGTCGGAGCCGGGGCGGGTGCGAACTGTCGGGCCTTGGGCAAGGGGAGCGTCCGATTCCGGGGCCCCCACTGTGTGCGAATTAAGGTTAACCGAATGTTACGCGACAGCCCGGCTACTCGGGCGGCGGGGGCGGAACCTTGCGGTACCAGACCAGCTGCTCGGAGGTGGCCAGGAGCTTGCCGTCGCGCCTCCAGTAACTGGAGCGTTCGTCCGAGGCGCCGCCACCGCCCACCCGGCCCTCATACTCCACCAGGATGAAGTCGTTGCCGACCTCGGCCACCTCTTCGTCGTTGGCGTGCAGATAGACCGTCAGGGACAGGGTGGTGGTCGAGACGCCCATGCCGAAGGCGTACATGGCCCGGGGCGGGGAATTGTCGGTGATCATGCCCAGGAGGGCCTTGTCCATCGGCTCCCGACGCGAGCGCACCCAGGCCAGGGACCGCGACCCCGCCGAGGGCTTGGGCGGGAACCCGTCGAGGCTGCGGCGCTCCAGGACGGTGGAGCCGAAGTGCTGGCGGGCGTGGGGAATCTCGGGCGCCGGCAGGCTGTCCGGATCCGGCGCCTGCGGCATGGTGGCAAAGGCGAAGGGCGGGGTATCCGGCCGCTTCGCCGTGGTGACGATGGCGTGGACCCCGACCTCCTCCGAGCCGGGCGGGCGGAGCTCCACCTCCCAGACCCCCACCGAGCCCCCCTGGCGGATCCGGCGCGTGCGCACATCCAGGTCGCCCGCCGGCAAGGCGGCGGCATAGGTCAGGGTCAGGGACAGGACCTCGCCCACCCGCTCGGGTTCGGCCTGGATGATGCGGGTGGCGAGGCCGATGGCGTAACCGCCCCAGAGCCCGCCGGAGGGGTTGCGCCACTCCTCGCCGGCGGGCACGCGCCAGCGCCCCGGTCCGAGGCGCTCGAGGATCATCTGGTGGGTCGGAGCGTCTGTCGTCATGGCCGGGACCCCTACACCGGGCCGGGCGGGAACTGGAAGGGCGGGCAGGCATGGTAGCCTGCTCCAACGCCAGGTTCGGAGCCCTTCGCGGATGGACGCCCCCTTCATCGACGCCGAAGCCCGGGTCCGCAGCCTCGGCCCCGAGGGCCGGCTCCTGTCGGCGGAGCTCCTCGCGGGCGGCGTCTCCTCGCACATCCGGAAGCTGGTGTTCCAGACGGCCCGCGGGATCGAGGCGGTCGTCGAGCGGCGTCCCAAGGTCATGCCGGGCAAGCCCCCGCCCGCAGAGCGCGCCGCCCTGGAGGCCGCCCTGCTGGCCCGACTGCCCGAGCTTGGGATTCCCGCCCCGCGCCTGCGCCGCTTCGAAGCGCCGGACACGCTGGTCCTTGACTTCCTGGAGGGCGGGACGGACCCGCCTCCGGGAGCGCCCGGTAGCCTGATCGGACCGGTGGCCCAGGCCCTCGCCGCCCTGCACTGGCTGGGGCCAGAGCATGGCCTGCCGCCCCTGCCGACCTTCACCGATCCCCTTGCGGACCTCCGGACCTGGCGCCCGGATCTCTTTCCGGCGGACGCTGTCCCGGGACCCGCCTGCCCGCCCCTCGCCGGCCCGCCCCGCCTGCTGCACGGCGACTTCTGGATGGGCAACCTCCTCTGGCGCGACGGAGGACTGGCCGGGCTGCTGGACTGGGAAGACGCCTGCCTGGGCGATCCCATGGCCGAGCTGGCCGCGGCCCGCTGCGACCTGCACAGCCGTTTCGGCGCCGACGCCGCCGAAGCCCTGGCCTGGGCCTACGCCGCCCTCGCGCCGGTAGACCGGGCGCGCCTGTCTTGGTGGGACTTCTACATGCCGACCGCCCAGCTCACCCACATGGACGGCTGGGGCCTGGCCCCCGACGACCTCGCCCGCGTGCGCGCGGCCATGACCGAGCGGCGGGACCAGGCGCTGGCGGCGCTGGGCAGGAGATGAAGGGCGGGCGCTCGAGCTGCCGGCCTTGACGCCGACGGGGGACAGGTCGGCAACATTCTGTTCCTGGCCTGCAGAGGCCTCTATGCTGGTCGCCTGAGTTTTCCGCCCTTGGGAAGAGGCCAGAGCGCCCCGCCCGCCTTGCCTGGAGATGATGATGACCTCAGCCGTCCTGAAGTTCCTGAAGACAGAGGCGGCGGGCGGCCTGCTGATCGCCTTCGCCGCCGCGGCCGCCATAATCGTCGCCAATTCCGCCTGGGCGCCCGGCTACAACGCCTGGCTCAAGACGCCCCTCGTCCTCGATCTGGGCTTCTGGCAGGTGGGCGGCGCCCTTAAGGACTGGGTCAAGGACGGCCTGATGGCCGTTTTCTTCTATGTCATCGGGCTCGAGCTCAAGCGAGAGCTCACCGTCGGGGAGCTGTCGAATCCCAGGACGGTGCTGTTGCCGGTCGCAGCCGCACTCGGCGGCGCCCTGCTGCCGGTCATCATCTACAGCGCCTATGCCGGCGGAATTGACCCCCGCGGCTGGCCAGTGCCGGTCGCCACCGACATCGCCTTCGCCCTCGCCGCCCTCGCCCTCCTGGCGCCGAAGGCCGATCCGCGCCTGAGACTTTTCCTCCTGACTCTGGCCGTGGTCGACGACCTCATGGCCATCGTCCTGATCGGGATCCTTTTCACGTCGAAGCTGGTGTTGGCACCGCTCCTGGCGGCGCTGGCCCTGCTCGCTCTGGTCTCCGGCTGGGGACGGCTGCGGGCCGTGCCGATGTGGATTTATCCCGCTGTCGCGGTGATCACCTGGGGCCTGGCCAAGGAGTCCGGCGTGCACACGTCCGTCATGGCCGTCGCCGCGGCCTTCATCGTGCCGCCGCGCCCGGTCGGGACCGACGAAACCCTGCTGGGGAAGCTCGAGCACTACATCCATCCGCTCTCGGCATATGTCGTCCTGCCCATCTTCGCCTTCAGCGCCGCGGGAGTCTCCCTGGCCGGCCTGGAACCTGCGGCTGTCCTGGGCGGGATCTCGGCAGGCGTGGCCATCGCCCTTGCCATCGGCAAGCCAGTCGGCGTCACCCTCTTCACCCTCGGCGCCGCGCGCCTGTCGCGGACGCCTCTTCCGTTCCCGATGCGCCAGCTGATAGGGGTCGGGTGCCTGTGCGGCATCGGCTTCACCATGAGCCTCTTCATCGGCGCCCTCGCCTTCGCCGGAGACGCCTCGGGCGAGGCCCAGGCGAGACTTGGAGTCTTGATGGGCTCGACTCTGTCCCTATTTCTGGGGCTGGCGGCGTTCAGGCTGTTTCCGCCTGCAAGACGTTAGGTCACCGCAAGAGGCTCCCCTTTGGAAATCGCCATTCAGATCGTCGCCGGACTGGCCCTGCTTGCGCTTGGCGGCGAGGGCGTCATTCGCGGTGCGGTGGGCATCGCCCGGCGCCTTGGCCTTTCGGAGCTCCTGATCGGGCTCACGCTCGTGGGATTCGGCACGTCGTCGCCCGAACTGATCACCAGCATTGATGCGGCCCTGGTGGGCTCACCCGGCATCGCCCTGGGCAACGTGCTTGGCTCGAACATCGGCAACATCCTCCTCATCCTGGCGGTGGTGCTGCTGATCAAGCCGATCGCCGTCAATCCGGCGGCGGTCGGGCGCGACGGCGTGATCGCCCTGGTCGTCTCCATCGGCCTGGCCGCGCTCGCCCTGATCTTTGGCGAGCTCAACCGGATGATCGGACTCCTGCTTCTCGCCGGGCTGGCGATCTACGTCTTCGCGGTCTGGCGGATTGAGAGCCGGGGCGGGGTGGCGGCGGAAATGCATGTGGAGTCCTCGCACACCCACGACCCGGCGCCACAGGCCCTCTGGCTCTCGGCCCTGTTTGTGACGGCGGGCCTCGGCCTGCTGATGCTGGGCGCGAACTTCCTGGTCACCGGCGCCGTCGCGACGGCGCGGATCGCCGGCCTTTCCGAGACCGTGATCGGGCTGACGATCGTAGCCATCGGCACGTCTCTGCCAGAACTCGTCGCGACCCTCGCGGCGGCCCTGAAGGGCCGATCCGATGTCGCCTTCGGCAACATCGTCGGGTCGAACATCTACAACATCCTCGGTATCCTGGGCTTGACCGCCCTCATCCACCCCCTGCCGATCCCGAAGGATGTGGGCCTGCTGGACTGGGGCGCCCTCATTGGCTCCGCCGCCCTGCTGCTGGTCTTTGCGCTGACCGGACGACGGCTGACGCGACTGGAAGGCCTCGCCTTCCTCGCCGGCTACGTCACCTACATCTTCTTCCTCCTGACGACCTGAGGCGAAGGCGGCGCGTCTGTGGGGTCTCTCGCGCCTTCGAGCCGAATATGACCCTCAGCTCAGTGCTTGAAGATCACCAGTAAGCCGCGTTCACAGGCTTCATCGCTTCGCGACTTCCGGTCAAAAAGCATGTGATGATAGCCGTTTCGGATGGTGTCCTCATAGATTCTCAGGAGATTTGGAAACAGACGTGTATTGGTGACGTCGTGGTATATAAGGATGCCATTGCGATCGAGCAGGTTCTCATACACATGGACGAACCAGTCTTGAGTCCTGAAGTGATCAGCGTCCGAAAAAATGAAATCGTACTTCTTGGTACAGGAGAAGACGAAACTCTCCTCTGTCGCCGTGATCATATTGATACCACTATACGTATCCTTCTGAATCTCGGCAGGCGGTGAGCCGTTGAAATCATACCAGCAATCGACCAAATCGAACTCGTGCGGCGCGGCGTTGTAGGCCAGTCCCCTCTGGATCGTGCGACAACTACCGCCCGCACCGAATCCGAGCTCCAGGATTCTGCGGGGCTTGTGGGAGCTTACAAGGGCCTCCACCAATTGTGCGTGGTTGTCGTCATTCTTTTATTTTGACAATAATTCGTAATCGGATATTTGAATTTAATCGCACATAAATCTCCGTAATTATATCGTAAGATCGAATTTTTCATTCCTAAATTCAGGGCCTTATCAAGCCCCAGCCCATCGGATCATCAATTGAACCTTCTTCCAATTGCAGACTTGCCCAGCAATCATCTCCATTTAAAGCCTTTACTTTATACCCTATATCAGAAAGAATAATGAGTAAATGTGCAAAGTTCTTTCCGATATTGAATGTACCATCACTGTGCATAAACTCGAATACTATATGGTGAGGTTTGATTTTTTCAAACGGAAATCTCGAGATAATCTTCGCATCGAACCCCTCCGTATCAGTTAACAAAGTCTCGATTTGACTGATTTCAAATTGATCAATAAGTGAAGTTATAGAAATTGCTGGTACCGTGATTTCTTCAATTACACTCTCAAAAGCCATATGTACGCTGCTGGCATGTAATGGATCTAGAGATCCTAGCTGGTCGCCATAGTTCGCGACCCGCGAAGCATCGGGAGTTGGCGCATAAAATGAGACTTTGTCAGCTTCACTATCTACAACCGCCGCGTTGACTAGTGAAATAGCGGAATTTGTGCCATGCATCTTCAGGAGCGAGTCGAAAAGCCAAGGAACGGGCTCTACAAGCAGGACCGGCCCCCGAGAAGAAGCCTTCTCCACAAGGTGCTTGCTCTTGGTACCGTTGTGAGCACCGATCAGTACCAAAGAATAATTCATGCTAACATTCCGTATTGAATCGGCGTAATCTCTGCGCCGATGGCTGGCAAGTTTTAGACGACGAGCTCTTTTTGGGTGAGACAAAGAACTATTACGATTGGTCAATATCTTGAGCTATATGTGCAGGCACCGAAACGGACTCATTGCCGAGATGGGAGCCCTTCCGCACGAGTAGGGATCGAGGCGCGCTTTAACCCCGGATCTGTCCGTCCAGGTACTTGCGGATGCCGGGGCCGAAGGGCGGGCGCAGCATCTTCAGGGGGCCGATGTCCTTCTTCATCTGGCTGAAGACGGCCTTGCGGTGGCTGAACTCCCGGAAGCCGTCGACCCCGTGATAGCTGCCCATGCCGGAGGGACCGACGCCGCCGAAGGGCAGGTCCTCCTGGGCCACGTGCATGACCACGTCGTTCACGGTGACGCCCCCGGCCGTCGTCCGGCTGAGCACCTCTTCCCGCTCGGCCGCATCGTCGCCGAAATAGTAGAGGCCCAGGGGCCGGTCGCGGCCGTTCACATAGTCCAGGGCCTCGTCGAGGGTCTGATAGCTCTTCACCGGCAGGACCGGGCCGAAGATTTCCTCCTGCATCACCTTCATGTCGTCGGTGGGCTCCAGGATCAGGGTCGGCGCGATCTTGCGGTGCGGCTGCTGGGAAAGGTCCTCGCCCTCGGGCTTCAATTCGATCACCCGGGCGCCCTTGGCCCGGGCGTCGTCGATATAGCCGGTGATCCGGTCATAGTGCCGCTGGGCGATGATGGCGGTGTAGTCGGGATTGTCCTTGATCGTCGGGAACATGGTGGAGACCGAGGCGCGGGCGGCGGCGACAAAGCCCTCCACCTGGTCCTGCGGCGCCAGGACATAGTCGGGCGCCAGGCAGATCTGGCCGGCGTTCAGCGTCTTGCCGTTCATCACCCGGGCCGCAGCCACCGAAAGGTCCGCAGACTTGCCGAGGATGACTGGGCTCTTGCCGCCCAGCTCCAGGGTCAGGGGGACGAGGTTCTCCGCCGCCGCCTTCATCACGTGGCGGGCGATGGAGGTCGCCCCGGTGAAGATCAGATGGTCGAAGGCCAGGCGCGAGAAGGCCTCGCCCACCTCCGGCCCGCCGGTGACCACGGCGATCTCCTCCTCGGAGAAGGCGCCGGCGAACATGGTCCGCATCAGCTCCGAGGTGGCCGGGGTGAACTCGGACGGCTTGATCATCGCCCGGTTGCCGGCGGCGAGGATGCCGGCCAGGGGGGCGAAGGTCAGGTTGATCGGGAAGTTCCAGGGGCTGATCACCCCCACCACGCCCTTGGGCTGGAAGCGCACCTCGGCCTTGGCGCCGAAGAGGCCCAGGATGGCCGGCGTCGGCTTGCGCTTCTCCGGGCGCATCCACTTGGTGAGGTTGTCCCGGGCGTGCTGCAGGGGGCCGATGGAGCCGGCGATGTCGGTGAAGGCGGTGGCTTCCCGGGAACGGGAGCCGAAATCGGTGTTGAGCGCCTCCTCGATCTCCCGGCGGTTCTCCCGCAGGAGCCGGAGGCAGCGGTCGATGCGCTCGATCCGCAGGGCCGCGCTGGCCTCGCCGTCGCGCAGGTGGGCCGCCTTCTGACGCTCAAGGATGGCCTGCATGTCCATGGGGATCCCTCCGGTCTGACTGGCGTGAAGAGGCGCGGAGATTGCGCTCCCGTCAAGATAGGGCGGCGGGGGCGCGGCGCCATGGCCGTCCGGCTCAGGGCCTACCCGCCGCCACCAGGGGCGTGAAGGCGCCGAGGATCAGGCGGGAGGCGTCGAAGGGCGGCGCCCCGGCGCTGTCCATCCGGGGGTCCTGGTGCATCCGTTCCTCGGCGGCCTCCAGGAAGGCCTTGTCGGGCCAGACCTGCCAGGCGAAGACGATCTTCCCCCCCGGGCGGGCGGCGACCGCTTTGCGGAAGTCGGTGTGCTTGCCGTCGGGGACGAAATCCTCCCAGCTCTCGACGACCTCGAGGCAGCCATACTCGCGGAAGAAGGCCGCGCTGGCCTCGGCCCACTGCCGGTAGTCGTCCAGCCGGTCCTCGGGAACCGGGATCACCATGCCGCAGATGTGCCTCTCGCCCTGCCTCCGGTGTTGCGGCCCTCATCCTATGGGAGGAGGGGATAGACGCCTAGACGCGCCCGTCGGGCGGCCGCGAACCGCGACGATGGATGACGCCATCGCGTGGCGCAGGCGACCCGTGCAGCAAGGCTCCGAACTCGCCGGGCGCCTGCAACACTGCCTTCTGATCGTTGAGCTCCAATCGTCTCTGACTCTCTTCGGCATACAGGGCGAGCTGGCCTGGTGGGTTGGCTTGACCCTCGCCGTCTTCGGTCAGAACTGACAGTCGGGAATATTCACCAGTCGCGCACAATCGAGTCGAAGTTGTTAGCTGTGTGAGGCGTGATACCATCCCTAGAAATCGGGGGAGTCGGGATGATAATCGAGAGAAGGAGCATTTGGTACACTATCGCGGCCATCGGCGTTTGCGCCGTGTCTTTCGTAGGCGCCAAACAACTCGCTTCTGACGGCATCGCCACCGCTCGGCGCGCGCTGACGCCTCAGGCGAACGTGGAGGCCGGCCTGGAACGCGCTATCTCCAATCAGGCAGGGTTCACCGCGCTTGCCCAGAATTTTCCGACCGAATGGGCGACCATGCGTCAGGAAATGGCCGCAGATATAAAATCACAAATGCCGATTGAAGGGGTCAGCGCGCGGGCTTACGCGCGAAGTCGCGTTTTCATGTCGAGACAAGCAGAGGCAACTGCATCTGCACCCACACCTGCTCTTATTCAGATGTTAGCCTCTGAATTTGATTTCATTTCTGAGCTGCAGCGTGAGAACGTTGAATACTGCGCTGATTTCGGAATACGGGGATTGAAACCAGGTTCAAAGCTCAGCCTTGTTATGATGCAGAAGCTTGATTTCATATTTCGAGACCGCGTGATCGCCACCCGTCAGGGTCTAGACCATCCCCAGCGACGCAACCCCAGTGAGGATGAGGATTGGGCGCTTGTCGCAACCAATATGCGGGCAAACGGGGTCCCTGATTCAACGCTTGAAGCTCTAAAGAACCCCGCGTCAGCAAGTCCTGACATCCTATGCGAAGGATCAGTTCAGTTCTATCGCGCATTGTATGAGTTGCCCCCTGAGCAAGGGGCAAAGCTCTTTGGGGAAATCACTCGGGATGCTGCGAAGACAGCCGGTTAGTTCTCTTTTTCCGGCGTGGAATCCTGTGGCTCTGATACCGTTTTGTGGCGCGCCAGCTTCAATCCTCATGCCAACGCCCCGCCCGATAGGACCCTAACCACATCCGAATTCGGGTGGCGCGCCCAAGATTTGGGTTCGACAAGGAATCAATTGTAGTTGCCGGACTCTAAATGCCTAACCCATTGATTTCACTGGCGCACCCGACACGATTCGAACGTGTGACCTTTGCCTTCGGAGGGCAACGCTCTATCCAGCTGAGCTACGGGTGCGTCTTCAGCGGAGGGGCCTTCTAGCCGAAAGGCGGGCGGATGGCGAGGGGGGGAATGCAGGCCGCCGGGCCGGCTATGCCCCCGCCCCCACCAGGGTCTTGCCCATGCCCTGGCCGGACAGGGCGAACTCCAGCGCCGCGCCATAGTCGGCCAGGGGGAAACGGCGGCCTTCGGGGGGCTTCAGCCGGCCCCCTGCCACCCAGGCGAGGAGGCGGGTCAGGGTCTGGGCGGCGCGCGGGCCCTCAAACAGCAGGAACTGGCGCACGTCCACCCCGGTGAGGGACGCGCCCTTCATGAGGGGCAGGTTGGCGGGCAGGGCCGGGATGGGGCCGCCGGCGAAGCCGACCACCAGGTGGCGCCCGCCCCAGGCCAGGGAGCGGAAGGCCGGCTCGAACAGGGGGCCGCAGACGGGGTCGAAGACCACGTCCGGCCCCTTGCCGCCGCACAGGGCCTTCAGCCGGTCGCGCCAGCCCTCGCCCTCCGTATCGAGGGTCTCGTCCGCGCCGCAGGCTGCGGCGAAGGCGCGCTTCTCCGGGGTGGAGGCGCAGGCGAGGACCCGGGCGCCCATGATCTTCCCCACCTGGACGGCGGCCGTCCCCACGCCGCCGGCGGCGCCGACGACCAGCAGGGTCTCGCCCGGGCGCAGGTCGGCCCGGTGCTCCAGGCCGTGCAGGGCGGTGAGGTGGTTGATGCGGAAGCCGGCGGCCTGGCCGGAGGTCATGTTGGCCGGCAGGCGCATGCAAGCGGCGGCGGGCGCGATGGCGAACTCGGCGAAACCGCCGGCCACCGTCGCCATGACCCGGTCTCCTGGCGCCAGGCCCGCCACCCCCGCGCCGAGGGCGTCGACCAGGCCGGCGACCTCCTGGCCCGGGGTGTGCGGCAGGGGCGGCTTGACCTGGTAGCGGCCCAGGGCGACCAGGGCGTCCACATAGCCGAGGCCGCAGTCGGTGATGCGCAGGCGCACCTGGCCCGGGCCGGGTTCGGGGACCGGCGCCTCGACGAGGCTGTAGCCGTCCAGGGAGTCCAGGCTCTCGCCGACGACCTTGCGCATCCGCTCCACCCCCGTCAGGCCAGGCCCAGCATGCGCGGCAGGTCAGGCTGGCCCGTGTGGGCCGTCAGCCCTCCGTCCACCGCCAGGACGGAGCCGGTCATGTAGCTGGCGTCCTGCGAGGCCAGGAAGGCGACGACGGCGGCGATCTCCTCGGGCCTTGCGAACCGGCCCATGGGGACCCTGGCGTCCCAGGCGTCCCGCACCCCCTGCAGGTCGTTGATGCCGGCGATGATCGGCGTGTCCACGGGCCCGGGGCAGACGGCGTTGACGCGGATGTTCTCCCGGGCGTGGTCGATGGCCACGGCGCGGGTCAGGTTGATCACCCCGGCCTTGGCGGCGTTGTAGGCGGCGAAGGAAAAATCCCCCGCCAGACCGGAGATGGAGGCGGTGTTGATGATGGCCCCGCCGCCGCGGGCGCGCAGGGCGGGGATCGCCGCCTTGCAGCCGTAGAAGACCGAGGACAGGTCGACATCGATCACCCGGCGCCAGTCCTCCACCGGCAGGTCGACCGCATTGGAGAAGCTGCCGATCCCGGCGTTGTTGAACAGGATGTCCAGGCCGCCGAAGGCCTGGACGGCGTCGGCGACCAGGGCCTCGACCTCAGGCCAGACGGCCACGTCGACCCGGCGGAAGCGCGCCCGGCCCTCGCCCAGTTCCGCCGCCAGGGCCTCGCCGGCCTCCGAGTTCAGGTCGGCCAGGAGGACGCTCGCCCCCTCGGCGTGGAACCGCCGCGCCGCCGCCGCGCCGATGCCAGAGGCTCCGCCGGTGATGACCGCCACCTTGCCAACGAACCGTCCCATGGGCGCCTCCCGCTGTCATCCCGGCCCCTACCCTGCCCCAGGGAGACGAGGGATGCACCCCCCTCGACCGAACTGGCGACCCTGAGACAAGAGCCCGAGAGAGGCGATGCTCTCGCCAGAGACTTACGGGGCCAGACAACCCCCACCAGGTCTCAGGCGAGACAAGATTAGAGCAATGCTGACGCATCCGGGTCGGTGAAAACATGAGTATAGACGACTCAAGACACACGTCTTTTCGGGAATGCCCTGACTTTCATATCTGAAGCCTCCGATGTTCTGTTAATACATGATTAACCCTAATTTTCACCACGCTCCCATGCGAGATTTGATTCGAGGCTTCCCGCTCCTGGGAGGTCGACAAGGCGGGGCGCGCCCCGGGAAGGGATCAGTCATGCAGATACAATCGAGCCAGGGGCCTGCCTCTGGCGGGCCAGGGCAGATGCTCTCGGCCCTCTTGGGAAAGGCCGGGGGGGTCGGCGGCGCCGGGCCTGCCGGAGCCCAGCCGCCACAGGGTGGGCCGGGCGGCGCCGGGCCCGCGGGCGGCCCGCAGGGCCAGAAGGGGCCGCCGCCGGGTCCGGCGGGCGGGCGGCTGGCCTCTGGCACAATGTCGGGGCTTCTTGGTATCCAGGAAATGCGCGCCGGCAAGCGTGGAGACTCCGCCGATCCGGTCAGCAAGCTCATGCAGGTCGCTGACACCGACAGGAATGGCGGCCTCAGCGCAGATGAGCTGAAGTCGGTGCTCGGTGACGATTCTTCCGGCGACATCGCCGGGAGCCTCGCCAAGATCGACCGGGACGCGGATGGCGAACTGAGCGCCGAGGAAATCGGCGGCGCCCTCAACGAAATGCGCAAGGGCGGACCTGAAGGCGCCGGATCCCCATCCGCCCCGAAGCCGGCCCCGCCGGCCGGAGGCCTGGCGAACCTCATGACGGCCGCCGGTTCCAATGAGGCGGAAGACAAGGGGGAGTGGTGGATGAAGGCAGCCTGAAGTTGCCCGGACGGAGCGCCGGCGGCGGGACCGCCTTAGTGGTCGCGCCGCCGGCGCATCCCGACGGCTTTACCGATCCTTGACGTCCACGGTCTTTCCTCATTTCAGGCGCAGGGTGAGGCTTGTGCGTCTTGGAAGGAATGCGCGGAATGAGGCTCCGCCTCGCTCACCAGGTGTTTCTGCTGATCATGGTCGTCGCCGCGGCGACCACGACGGTCATGGCCCTGGCCATGGCCCTGAACCTGCGACAGGGCTTCCAGGACTATCTGCTTGCGCGGGACCTCGCTGACCTCAAGGCCTATGTCGCCAACCTCGAGCGCAGGCTCTCCGCCCTGCCAGGTCCGGTCAGACTGGCCGACCACCCGGACCTGCTCCGGGGCCTGCCCGGTATTGACCTGCCCATAGAGAACCGTCCGGATCCGCCGCGCCCAATCCCTGGGTCGCCTGAACGACTCGCCCCACCCATGGAGTTCGCGATGCGCCTGGTGGTGCTCGATGACCAGGGCCGGACGTTACTGGGCCCCTCGGGCGCGCTTCCGATCGCCGATCACGCCCTCCTGCCAAGGGCGCCCATAGTGGTGCGGGGCGAACAGGTCGGCGAAGCCCGCCTGATCCTGCCGCCACGCCTGTCCACGCCCGCCGATTCGGGCTTCCTGGAGCGCCAGCTGAGGCACATGATCCTGGCCGGCGCATTGATCCTCGGGGTGGGCAGCCTGGCGGCGTTCTGGATCGCAAGGGCCTCGGGAGAAGGCCTGAGGGAGATCCGGCGCGTCACCGACTCCATCGCCAGGGGCGAGTTCCGGACCCGGCTGCGCGAGCGCGGGCCCGTCGAGGTGGCCGAGACCCTGGGCAACATCAACAGGATGGCGGAGGAGCTCGAAGCCATGGACGCGGCGCGGCGGCGCTGGCTGGCGGAGATCTCGCATGAGCTGCGCACCCCACTGACCGCCCTCCGTGCTGAAATCGAGGCCCTGCAGGACGGTGTTCGCCCCCTCACGCCGGACGCCATCGGATCCCTGGCCGAAGAAGCCGCCCGCCTTTCCGGGCTCCTGGAAGACCTGCAGGTCTTCGCCGTCGCCAGGCTGTCCGGGACACCGGACCGCAGCGACAGCATCGATCTCGTCGACCTTCTGAAGGAGGCTGCGGACCGCTTCGAGCTCCTGGTGCGAGGCGCGGGCCTGACTCTCACAATTGATGTCGGAGGGCTCCAGAGCGCGCCCTGCCAGGGAGATCGCCGGGCGCTGGAGCAGATGATCGCGAACCTGCTGACCAACAGCGTCAAGTACACCCGGCCCGGAGGCCGAATCCTCATCGCCCTTCGCCGGACCGAGGGCCAGGGATTCATCCTCACCGTGGACGACACGGCCCCCGCCCCCCCGCGGGACGCCCTCGGGCGCCTGTTCGAACCCCTGTACAGGGTTGAGCCGGACCGCAACCGCCAGGCGGGCGGGAGCGGCATGGGGCTAGCGATATGCGAGGTGATCGCCCGCGCCCATGACGGCGCCATCCGCGCGCTGGCGTCAGAGCTCGGAGGCCTGAGGGTCGAAGTCTACCTGCCGGATGGGGCGGCGGCATGAGCGCGCCCGGCCCCGCCGCCTGCGTCTACGTGGTCGAGGACGATCCGAAGATCAGCGCGGTGATCGCCGACTATCTGCGCGACGCCGGTCATGAGGTCCGGACCTTCCGGGACGGCGGGCGAGCCCTGAGAGCCATGGAGGATGAGCCTCCGGACCTGATCATCCTCGACTGGATGCTTCCGGGAATGGAGGGGCCGGCCGTCTGCCGGCAGCTTCGCCGGTTCTCCACCGCTCCGGTGCTGATCCTCACGGCAAGGGCGGAGGAGGCGGACAAGGTGGCCGGTCTCGAGGCGGGGGCCGACGACTATGTCTGCAAGCCCTTCGGGATGCGGGAGCTCATGGCCCGGGTCGCCGCCCTCCTGCGCCGGTCAGGCGGGAGGGTGGGAACCGACCCGGCCGCCGCCCCCTATGTGGTGGATCCGGCGGGCCGGCGGATCGCCTGGCGGGGCCGCTGGCTCTCCCTTTCCGGCTCGGAGTACCAGATCCTCGCCGCCCTCATGCGGCGCCCGGGCTGGGTGTTCACGCGCGACAGCCTTCTGGACCAGCTGGGGGCCGAGTTCCGTGATGTCAGCGACCGGTCGATCGACAGTCACATCAAGAACCTGCGCCGGAAGATCGCCAAGGTCGATCCACAGGTCCAGTGCATCGTCTCCGTGTACGGGGTGGGCTACCGCTTCGAGGCCTGAAACCCTCGGCGCGCGCTCCGGACTCAGCCGGAGACCAGGCGCTCGACCGTGAGGACGAGACCGAACACCAGGGCAAGTCCGGCGGCGGCGGGCGTCGCCACGGCGCGAAGGGCGCCTGGCGCGCGCCGCCCCAGGAGGTGTCCCGCGAAAAGGACGCCGCCGAGGAACACCAGTTGCCCCGCCTCAACGCCAAGGTTGAAGCCAGCGAGGGTCGAGAGTCGCGTCGAGGCATCGAGGGGCAAGGCGCCAAGACCCGAGGCGAACCCCAGCCCGTGCAGCAGGCCGCAGCCGACGACCAGCACCAGCCTGAGACCGATGGGAGGGGTCCGTCCTGCCAGGTTCAGCCCAGCCATCATCACCAGGCTGGCCCCGATGGCGGGCTCCACGAGGCCCGGATCCAGCCTGACGACGCCCAGGGCGGCGGCGGAGAGCGAAAGGCTGTGCGCGAGGGTGAAGGCTGCGGTCACCGAGGCCCAGTATCTCCAGCCTGCGCCCGCCAGGAGCAGGGTCAGGAGGAAGACCAGGTGGTCCGGGCCCCGCAGGATGTGCGCGGCTCCTGCGACGACATTGTCCAGAAAGACCCGGACAGGACTTCGGAAGAAGACATGGCGCCGCGTGAGGGGGCTGAAGACCGCCGCCTCCGAGACCTGGCCGCGGGCGGCCGTGAGGGTCATGTCCCCTCCACCCGGACCAGAGCCGAAGAGGTCCACCTCCACAGCCAGGGTTTCCGGCGCCGCCGGGAGACGGGATCTTTGCAGGATGATCACGTGGTCCACAGCATGCCCCGCGCCGCCGGCCTCCGAGGCCAGGATGAGAGTCCCGACCGGCTGGGCCGCGCGACCCCCGCTCGAGATGCGGAACCGGGCGGCGAAATCCGACGCGATCCCCGGCTGGCCGCGGGACACTTCTCCGGAACTGAGGCGACCGTCCCGGTCGGTGTCCCAGCGGGTCAGGGCGGACACGGGAATGGAGGCGGCGGTGTAGACCTCCGCATTCACGACGTTCAACGTCACCGTCCGATCCGGCAGCATGTGCGCCTCGGCGGGAAACAGGGCGAACCCCCAGGCCGCGAGGGCGAGGGCGAGGAGGCGCAGGCAGGCCCTCATTGGCGCAGGCTTCCGAGGGTGATCACGGGAGCGCACCCTTCCAGCAATTGGGGAGGAACGGAAAAGCGTCGGTGGCGTAGTAGTGGTAGATTCCCGTCGGAAACTCCGGGGTCACCCCGAACCGGCCGTTACACTCGTCGAGGTCGCCGAGCCCGGGAACATACTCGTAGTCGACCGTAAAGGCGCCCATGGGGATCACGGAAACCGCGGGACGACCCGCGTCCGGGTTCGCCTTGAGCCGGTAGCTGGAGGCGAGGGTCTTGAGGCCGCTCGAAGCCTCCGTCGCCTTGGCGTAACCGAAGCGGGCGTAAATCGGGTAGCCATCCGCCGCAAACCCGATCAGGACGATCTTGGGCGTCGCGGTCGAAGCTCCGGCCGCTGTCAGAGTGGCCTCCGGGACGCCGTGGTAGTGGTAGGCGCCGTCCGGCTGGACATGGCCATTGTTCTGGTCAACCCCGAACTTGAAAAGGGACTGGCCCAGCGCCAGGAGGCCGAACTGACTGGGCGGTCCGATCAGGGTGCAGTCGCTGACGGACTTGGCGTTGGCCGGGCATGAGCCCGCTGTCAGCGGATCAAACCTCACACCGTTGAGATGGTAACCCACCCGCCAGGGGGTGACCATCTGCGGGGTGCTGGCGGTGGGGGTCAGTGTGGCCTTGAACTGAACAGCCTGGGCGGTGATCGTGTTCGGGTTCTCCGGGTTCGGGAAGACGCCCACCGCATGGTCCGGAATCCCATTGGCCGATAGGGTCCGGTCGCCATTGGCGCAGCTCCAGGTCGCCTGGCTTGTCACGCCGAGCGTGGGATTGAGCACAACCTTGCTGAGGCCGCAGACAACATCCGCTGTTGTGATCGGCATGGTCCCATCCGACCCGGAGTTTCCGCCGGAGTCCGGGGCCGGCGCCCCCGAACCTTCGCTGCTGCAGGCGGAACAGAGGAGTGCGATCGCGAACGCCGCAGTGCTGATCCTGAGGGCGGCGGGCCAGGGTGGACTCATCTGAGACATTCCTACGGGCATCGCCATCGCGACGGTCGGTCTCATCGCCTAGCGCCGGAGTGTGGAGGGATCATGTGCGTCTGCCCGGGCGAGAGAAGCGCGATGGCCTGAGGCGCCCCCGCAGGGACCCGGAGATTGCCTCGGTCGCCCTAGAGCCGGATGATCACCGGCGGAGGCGCCATGCAGCTGACCGTCCGGCCCCTGGCCATCGACACCTTCCGCGAGAACACCGTGCTCCTGTCGCGGGACTGCCGGGCCCTGCGGCCCGAGCGGCTGGAGTGAGAGGGCTGAAGGGCGCCGGCGCGACAGATCGACGCCCGGCGAATCCTGGCGGGCCGCGTCCGATAGCAATGAGCACTATGAATTCGCCATAGCTCTACCGGGCTCAGTTTGAAGGCTTGCAGCGGAGCTTCGACCTCATTCGCGCGCCTGATAACACGAGCTGACGAAGGCCAGAATGCGAGGGAGGAAAGTCAGTCAAGCTATGCCAAATCGGAATTCAATAGGGTGTGCTTTCGTCAAGAAGGACTTTGGCCGTGATCCTGAAATTGTAGCGGCGTTTGGAAGTGCCTGATTTTTCGGGCTTCCGGTGGGGAAAGGCTTGGCCGTGCGGCCTTGAGATTGCTGTGGTGCCCTGGCTAAAGTCTTGGTTTGTTCCGGAATGGGGACCAAATAGCCATCATTGGTAGGTATGCTCGCGGCTTTGAATTCGGGAGGTCCATACCGCGCATCGAGAGCAGAGTTTCGCCTGCGGCTTCGGGGGCCCGGGATGCGATCTCGGCCATGGCGAAGGGGCTCATGCCGTCAGCTTGCTGGCGGGCATCAGGGGGCGGTCGCAGATGCGCTCCATAAGGTCCGCCCGCTTCGGCTCCAGTTCGACCAGCAGGCCAGTCAAACCTAGGCCGCATTGCGGGGGTTTTGCAGGCAGATTACGCCCGGGAACGATAGTCTGCGGCAGCTTTCGGGCTTGCCGCCTTTCGTCCTGAATGACCGGTCGTGGGTGGGAACCTGCCCGGCAGGTTTTGGCTTAGCAGGAGCCGAAAGCGGCCATCTGATGGAGGCTAGACTTTTCCGAAAAGGATCGGGAAACGGGAATGCTGGGTGATCTGCCCGGTTAGCTTCCCATTTTACGACCGTAGCGTTACAAATGAAGCATTATGACAGAAACTGACCGGCTCGTGCTTCGCCCGTACAACACAGGCGACTTCGAAGATTATCTAAAGATGGTTTCTGATCCCAATGTCGTCCGGTTTCTCGGCGGTCAACCAATGCCTGCGGAGGATGCTTGGAACAGGCTTCTACGCTATGCCGGACACTGGGCGCTCTTCGGTTTCGGGATGTTCGCTGTCTTTGAAAGGCCTACTGGTCTCTTTATCGGGGAGACCGGCGTGGCTGATTTTCATCGAGGATTGGGCGAAAACTTTGACGGGGTGGGTGAAGCCGCATGGGTTTTCACTTCTAAGTCCCAAGGTCGTGGATTTGCTTATGAAGCGGCAATGGCGGCTCTAAATTGGTACAGCAGCTGCGCTGACCGCCGACGAACCGTCTGCCTGATCGCACCTGACAATCGGCCTTCGTTGGTCCTCGCGGAGAGACTGGGTTACGTCCCGTTTGGCAACGTCGTTTACAGAGGCGGTCCGTTCGTGAAGCTAGAACGCACCTTGATCGACTAACCCCGCCCCCTTCTTCTAATTCTCTGCTCTAGGATGCTAGCCGTTCCCGACTAGGAACATTCAATAGTAGAGTGCAGGCCGATTGGCTTTTCAAGACAAGAGATGGAGATGTTTTCCGAAGGCCTCTACGCGAATAGATTTTCCCGGAATTGCCGGTCAAAGATGCAGAAACGAGAATGCCGCGGGCGACTGTAGTGACCGGATTCGAGATGTTCTCGCGATTTTTCGAACGACCACAAAGGGGTCGGTTGCTGAAGGGCAGGAATTCTTCGCAACCGGCGTCGAGCCGCTGTGCTGCTTTCGGGATCGCTCGCGGGTCCGGTTCATGGCCGAGAATGGGTGGAATTCGGAATGGCAGTTCCTGTTGCCACGCGTGGGTCTAGCTGCGGCGCAATCTGATCAAAAAGTGAACAAACTGCTCTTATTCCGCCACGATTGGTGATGCGGTAAGCCTTCGTTCGAATCGGAGCGACCGACCCTATGGCAAAACGAAAGACCGCGCTGGAACACCTGAACAACGGGCGCGAACCGCACATCGTTCATATGATTCCGCCCGGTGCGCCCGGCTATCGTGAGGCTGATGGCGGGGCGATGGTTGTCTCTTCCCCATCGGAGGTGAACGCCATTGTGCGCACTCTCAGGCCGGGCGAGGTCGTTACGCTCGACGACCTTCGCGCTGCGATCGCCCGTCGTCATCAGGTCGCGGTGGCCTGTCCAGTTTCGACCGCGATATTCCTCAATATGTGCGCCCGTGCAGCAGAGGAGCAGCGCGCAATTGGTTTGCCTGAAAGTGAGCTTACGCCCTGGTGGCGCGTGCTAAAGAAAGGCGGCTTTCTCAACCCTAAATGCCCCGGCGGCACCGAAGCGCAGCAGGCGCTGCTGAAAGCCGAGGGCGTGCGCGTTTCGCCGCTGCGCAAAAAGCCTGCCGTTTTCGACTTTGCCGAGCGGACGCCGACCGACCCACTGGAGCAGCGCGCATGATCCGGAAGACCTTGCTGGCGCTTGTTGTGCTTACATTGCTTGCCCTCGGCGGACTTTATGCCTGGGGTCTGTCAATCCCCGCCACCACGAAAGCCGAGCGCGTTGTGCAATTCGCAGCGACGCCCGAACAGGTCCATGCTCGCATCAGCGACGTTCGTGGCCAACAGGAGTGGCGTAGCGATATCGGTAAGGTTGAAGTCAGCGGCGACGGTCAGCGATGGGCCGAGTTCCCAGACGACGGAAGCACGCTTACCTTCCGGTTGATCGAGAGCCGTCACGCAACCACCTTCGCCATCACTTACAAGTCATCGGTTGGCTTTGAGGGACTTTGGCGCGCCGAGCTTGAGCCCAAGGGCAACGGCACACAAGGCCTGTTCGTCGAGGAGGTTACGATTCCAAAACCTCTCCTCCGCGGAATTGGTCGTCTGGCCAATCCGTCGGGTCAGCACCTCGACCTTTACCTAAAGGACCTCCGACGCGTAACCGGATCCCAATGATGAAGCGCGGCTGATCAAGGCAGCTATGGGGTCGGTTCCCGAACGGCAGCTTTTTTGCAGACGCGAGGCAAAGCTGCCAAGCTATGCCAAATCGGAATTCAATACGGTGTGCGACCCTTCCCTACGCGAATGCCGGCCAGATCCGCGGGGCAATTCGTATAGAGCCTATTGCGTCGGCTCTTGGGGATAATGTCAGCGAAACTGCCAGCGGGCTCGAAGGCAAAGAAGCGAGGAATGTACGGCCAGTCGGGTGTCAGAACGTAGTGCCAGACTTTGGCCGGGTAATCCGACACGCGATAGGTTGCGTCGGCCTGGATCCCATTCCGTTCGTCCAGGAGCGAAAATCGTGCCTTACCGGCATTGAGCTTTGCGGCAGTGAGGCCGTGGTAATCACCGCCCGAGATGAGGGTCCGCCGAATAAGGTCGCTCTTTGCCTCCGGATCAAAGGCGTAATCCTGGACGAAAAGGCCGTCGTAGAGCCCGCTTGGCGTGAAGTCCGGGTTGGTAAGGTCCAGCGCGCGCCGCTTGCCAGACCGCAGGATGTAGCCGGAGAAAAAGAAGCTCTCTATGTCACCATTTGTCTGGGTGGCCCGGTAGTCAGTGACGGGGTAACCATCGGCGGAAAAGCCTACAAGGAGCGCCCCAGTCTTGCCATGCCTCTTGCGCAGCAGAGCCGTGAGCATTCGCGGATAACCGTGATAGTGGAACATCCCGCTCGGCTGGACGTGTCCCGCAATCGCATCCGGAACGCCGACGATCCGCGAAACGGTCGGATGCATGACCTCGTATTCCCAGCCGGAGCATTTGTTATCAAAGGCATTGTTCGGGTCGGGAACGCCGCCGTCATACCAGGGACCCGACGGATCCAGGATCACGCCGTCGAGAGCAACCCCAAAAGGGATCATATTGAGGGCCCACGGCTCGTCGTTCGGTCCGGGAGCTACCTGCCCGCGCCCGCGGTCCTGCACCTCAAGCGCATAGCCTTCCTCTCCGAGGGCGAGCCGATCATTAATCCCGAACGGATCAGCGGGATTGGGAAACAAGGACCGCGGCTCGACCACACCATTATCGGAGGGATAGCGGCCTAACGGCCCGGCGCGCCCAGTGAAGCGCAACGAACCCATGGCGTTCGTCCCGGGGGAGATGTGCTCGACCATCATCATGGTATCGAGATCCGCCGACAAGGCGCGGGCGTTACTGGCCCAGAGGAGCCCGCCTGCGACACCGGCCGAGGCAACCGCGAACGACGACAACAGCAGACTACGACGACCGATCGACACGAGCTTGCTCCTTATTGAACCGACATTCCCCAGATGAACGCTGGGTTGAGGCTAGATCTGCCGTTGTTTTGGGATTGAGGCCGCAGGCAACATCCGCTGTTGTGATGGGCATGGTCCCATCCGACCCGGAGTTTCCGCCGGAGTCCGGGGCCGGCGCCCCCGAACCTTCGCTGCCGCAGGCGGAACAGAGGAGTGCGATCGCGAACGCGGCAGCGCTGATCTTGCAGGCGGCGGGCCAGGTTGGCTTCATGTCAGGCACTCCCTCGGGCGTCGCTGGCGCGACGGTCGGTCACATGGCCTAGCGCTGGAGTGTGGAGGGATCATGTGCGTCTTCCCGGGCAAAAGAGGCGCGATGGCCCCGAGGCGCCCCCGCAGGCGCCCGGAGATTGCCCCGGTCGCTACAGAGGTCGATGATCGTCGCCGGAGACCCGCATGCAACTCACCGTACGGCCCCTGGCCATGGACACCTTCCGCGAGAACACCGTGCTCCTGTCCCGGGACTGCCAGGCCCTGCGGCCCGAACGGCTGGCGGGGGTGCGCAAGGTCGAGGTCAGCGCCGGCGGACGCACCCTGATGGCCTCGGTGGTGATCTGCGACGATCCCGCTCTGGTCGGGCCGGACGAGGCGGGGCTGACGGAACCCGCCTTCCGGCGGCTGGGGGTCCCGGCCGGGGCCGCGGTCCGGATCACGCCGGCGCCGCCGCCGAAGGGCGCCGCCGCCCTGCGCGCCAAGATCGCCGGGGAAACCCTGACCGCCGCCCAGATCGACGACGTGGTCCATGACCTGGCCGACAACCGCTGGTCGGACATCGAGATTTCGGCCTTCCTGGTGGCCTGCGCCAGCTTCATGACGGCCGAGGAGACCCTGGCCCTGACCCGTGCCATGGCCGGCGCCGGGCGGCGGCTGACCTGGAACCGGCCCCTGGTGGCCGACAAGCACTGCATCGGCGGGGTTCCCGGCAACCGCACCTCGCTGATCGTCGCGCCGGTGGCCGCGGCGCATGGCCTGATCACTCCCAAGACCTCGTCCAGGGCCATCACCTCCCCTGCCGGGACCGCCGACACCATGGAGGTCCTGGCCCGGGTGGACCTGGACGAGGACGAGATGCGCGCCGTGGTCGAGCGCTGTGGCGGCTGCATCGTCTGGGGGGGCCGGGTGAACCTGTCGCCCGTGGACGACGTGCTGATCTCGGTGGAGCGGCCCCTGTCCCTCGACACGCCCGAGCAGATGGTGGCCTCCATCCTCTCCAAGAAGCTGGCGGCGGGATCGACCCACCTCCTGCTCGACCTGCCGGTGGGGCCGGGCGCCAAGATGCGCGACCCGGAGGCGGCCCTGCGCCTGCGCAAGTTGTTCGAGTTCGTGGCCGATCGGGTGGGGCTCAAGGTGGAAGTCGTGGAGACCGACGGATCGCAACCCATCGGCCGGGGCGTGGGCCCCGCCCTGGAGGCCCGGGACGTCCTGGCCGTCCTTCGCGGCGAGCCCGGGGCGCCGGGCGACCTGAAGGAGAAGTCGATCCGGCTGGCGGGCCGGCTGATCGAGCTGGATCCGGACTGCCCCGGCGGCTCCGGTGAGGCCCGGGCGCGGGAACTGATCGCCTCCGGCGAGGCCCTGCGCAAGCTGGAGGCCATCGCCGGGGCCCAGGGCCCGTCTCCCCTGGCCGGCGGGCTGACGCCGGGACGCCTGGTGTGCGAAATCCCCGCCGCCCGGGACGGAACGGTCACGGGCGTGGACTGCCTGAGGATCGCCCGGATCGCCCGTCTGGCCGGGGCGCCGACCGACCCCGGGGCGGGGCTGGACCTTCTCAAGCGCCGCGGTGAGCAGGTTCGCCGGGGTGAGCCTCTCTATCGCCTGCACGCCGAGGACCCGTCGGACTTCGCCCTGGCCTGCGAGGCGGCGGGCGAGGACAGCGGCTTCGTCCTGGCATGACCGCCGAGGTCCACGCCTTCCCGGACGAGGCCGGCCCGGCGGGACGGTTCGCCGACGCCCTTGGCCTGCCGCTGAATCTCATCCGGCCCCACGCCTTCCCGGACGGGGAGTCGAGGCCCACCGTCACGGCGACGACCGGTGGGACGGCGATCCTTTACCGCAGCCTCGCCCGGCCGGACGGCCGCCTTATGCCCCTGCTTCTGGCGGCGGACGCCCTGCGGCGGGCCGGAGCGACGCAGGTCGACCTGGTCGCGCCCTACCTGCCCTACATGCGCCAGGACCGGGTCTTTACGCCGGGCGAGCCCCTCAGCCAGGCGGTGATGGGGCGGGTGCTCAGCGAGGCCTTCGACCGCATCCTGACCCTGGAGGCCCATCTGCACCGGACGCCTGACCTGGCGGCGGTCTTTCCGGATCGACCGGCCCGGAATGTCGGCGGCGCAGGGATTCTGGCGGCGGCCCTGGCGCGCCTGACGCCCCGGGTGGACCTCGTCGCCGGCCCGGACTCCGAGAGCCTGGCCTGGGCCTCGCAGGTCGCCTCGCACATCGCCGCCGGCCTTCTCGTCGCCCGCAAGCAGCGGCGCGGTGATCGCGACGTCAGCGTTCAGTACCCGGACGATATACGACTCCGGGGCGCGCACGTCGCCATTGTTGACGACATCTGTTCGAGCGGCGGCACGCTGATGGCGGCCGCCCGGGCCCTGAAGGCGGCCGGGGCGGCGAGGGTGACGTCCGCCGTCGTTCACGGCCTCCATGACGCCGACGTCGCCCGCGCCCTGAAGGCGGCGGGGATAGACCGGCTCATCGCCACGGACTCCGTCGCCGGCCCGGGGCGTCGCCTGCCGGTCGCCGGCGCCCTGGCCCGGGCCTGGCGGGAGATGGACGCCGGCTGAACGCCCTCAGATCTCCAGGCAGATCTTCCCGAAATGCTTCTGCGAAATCTGGTGGGCGAAGGCGGCGGCGATCCCGTCCAGGGGGAAGGTGGAATCGATGACCGGGCGGAGGGTGGAGCCTTCCAGGGCCCGGATCATTTCCTCCTGTTCCTGGCGGGAGCCGACGGTGACGCCCTTCACGGCGACATTCTTGGACATGATCACGGCCGTCGGCACCTCGCCGGCGAAACCCGCCAGCACGCCGATCAGCGAGACATGGCCGCCGATCCGGGTGGCCGTGACCGACTGGGCCAGGGTGCCCGCCCCGCCGATCTCCACCACCACGTCGACGCCCCGCCCGCCGGTCAGGGCGGCGGCGGCGGCGCCCCATTCCGGGGTCTGGCGGTAGTTGATCAGGTGGTCGGCGCCCAGGGCCTTCAGCTTCTCCAGCTTCTCGTCGGAGGAGGAGGTGGAGATCACCGTCGCGCCAGCCGCCTTGGCGAGCTGCAGGGCGAAGATGGAGACCCCGCCCGTGCCCTGGGTCAGGACGACATCGCCGGGCTTGATCCGCGCCTCGACCATCAGAGCGCGCCAGGCGGTGAGAGCGGCGCAGGGCAGGGTGGCGGCCTCTGCAAAGGACCAGCCCGCGGGCATGCGGGTGAAGGCGCGGGGCGGCATGGCCACAAGCTCCGCCGCAAAGCCGTCGGCATGGTCGCCGGGCACGCCGATCAGGCGCTCCAGCATCGGTCCGCCCGTCGCCCAGTTGGGGAAGAAGGTCGACAGGACCTTGTCGCCGGGGGCGTAGCCCGTCACCCCCTCGCCCACCGCGACCACCTCGCCGGCGCCGTCGGACATGGGGATGCGCCCGTCGGCGGCGGGCAGCATGCCGGCGACCACCGCGAAGTCATGGAAGTTCAGCGAACTGGCGCGGACCCGCACCAGGAGCTCGCCAGGACCGGCGACGGGCTCGGCCCGCTCTTCGATGACCAGCTTGTCCAGCCCTCCCGGGGCCTTCACGGCGGCGACTTTCATGGACCTCTCCCTGACTGGCCCCTGGGGGGCCGATGTATTCCGGCGCGCACAATGGACACTCCGGCGCGCTTCGCAAGATCACGCGGCGTCACCCCTTGCGCCCGGGCTCTGGCGGGCGTAACCGGAAGACGTCAAAGGGGAGTAGCCCTCCGCCATCCCCGGCGGGTTCCTGCGTCAACACACTTGGCCGGCATGGCCATGGCGCAGGCAGATCGGTCCGTCCTTTCAGGGCGGGGGTTCGGGCGAGACCGATGGCGCTGCGGCCCCGTTCTGTCGGGCGGGGGCTGCTGCGACCATTGGATGTCTCGCCGCCCGACCCGGAACTGATCCTTGGAACCCTTCCTCACCTCCACCGCCATCGTCACCCTGGCCGAGATCGGCGACAAGACCCAGCTGCTGGCCATCGTCCTGGCGGCCCGCTTCGTGCAGCCCTTCCCCATCGTGGGCGGAATCCTCGTGGCGACCCTGGCCAACCACTTCCTGGCGGCCCTGGTCGGGGCCCAGGCGGCGGCCTTCCTGCAAGGAGACCTCTTCCGCTACATCATCGCCCTGTCCTTCATCGCCATGGCCGTCTGGACCCTGGTCCCCGACAAGCTGGACGAGGACGAGCCCCTCAAGGCGCCTGCGAAGCTGGGCGCCTTCCTCACCACCACCGTGGCCTTCTTCATCGTCGAGATGGGCGACAAGACCCAGCTGGCCACCGTCGCCCT
This sequence comes from Phenylobacterium sp., assembly GCA_020401865.1. Taxonomy (GTDB): domain Bacteria; phylum Pseudomonadota; class Alphaproteobacteria; order Caulobacterales; family Caulobacteraceae; genus Phenylobacterium. The sequence goes on from JADCAS010000021.1 coordinate 51,873, forward strand.
TGGCGCGCGGTTCGAATCCGCCCTCATCGTCACCCTGGGCACGACCCTGGGCATGATGCTGGCCAACGTCCCGGCCGTCTTCCTTGGCCACGAGATCCTGAAGCGGGTGTCCCTGACCCTGGTCCGCCGGATCGCCGCCGGCCTCTTCCTGGTCATCGGCCTCTGGATGATCGTCCAGACGGCGGGCTGGGTCTGAGGCCTGCGCCAAGGCAATAGTCTCCCAAGGGGGAGCTTCCGGCGAAGCCGGGTAAGGGAGTCAAACCCCCTCGCCGTTGACCCCCTCCGGCCCGCATTCGCGGTCCACCTCCCCCTTGGGGGAGGAATTTGAGCGCCATTGCTCCCCCAAGGGGCAGGGGAATCGCATATGGCGGGGCCTCGGAAAAGGAACCGGAACGGGTGAGCGTCTGTTATCCCAGAAGCGGCTACAGTTTTTGTTTTGTTCCCAGCTTTTCGATCGAGCAAATCTTGCACACGCAAGTCGTTCGATA
>JADCAS010000022.1 GCA_020401865.1 Phenylobacterium sp.
GAAGGTGGAGGAATTACAGAGCTAATTGCTCCCCTGCGGGGGAGCTCCCCGCGAAGCGGGGTGAGGGGGCGCAACCGCGGCTCCGCAGACCCCCTCCGGCCCGCTTCGCGGTCCACCTCCCCCTGAAGGTGGAGGAATTAGGGGGCCATTGCTCCCCTGCGGGGGCGCTCCCTGCGCAGCGGGGTGAGCGGGTCGGGTGAATGGCGGGAGGTCTCGCCCCTTGCGTCGGCCCGGCCTTCGGGGACTATGCGCGCAATCTGATCCAGAACCGGGAGGAATCGTCATGCGCGCCATTCAGGTTTCCGAGCCCTGGGGCGTCGACCGCGTCGAGGTGGTCGAGCGTCCCGCGCCAAAGCCCGGCCACGGCCAGGTGCTGGTGCGCATGCGCGCCGTGTCGCTGAACTACCGCGACCTGCTCATGGTCGGCGGCGTGTACAGCCGCGGGCCGGCCATGGCCGGGACCATCACCCCCTTCTCCGATGGCTGCGGCGTGGTCGAGGCGGTGGGCGAGGGCGTCACCCGTGTGAAGCCCGGCGACCGGGTCTCGACCTTGTTCTTCCAGAACTGGACCTCCGGCCGCGCCACGGTGGAGAAGCTGACCAGCGCCCTGGGCAGCCCCATCCCGGGCGCCGGGGCCGAGCTGCAGGTGTTCAGCCAGGAGGGGGTCTCCAAGGTCCCCGACTTCCTGACCGACGAAGAGGTCTCCACCCTGGCCTGCGCCGCCCTGACCGCCTGGCGGGGTCTGTTCGAGGACGCCCGGCTGGAGCCCGGCGACACGGTGGTGCTGCAAGGGACGGGCGGCGTCTCGATCTTCGGCCTGCAGTTCGCCCACGCGGCGGGACTGAGGACGATCGTCACCTCCTCGTCGGACGCTAAGCTAGAGCGGGCCCGCCTGCTGGGCGCCGACCACCTGGTCAACTATCGGGCGACGCCGGAATGGTCGCGGCCCGTGCGCGAGGCCACCGGCGGGGTCGGGGCGGACTTCATCATGGAGGTCGGCGGAGCCGGGACCATCCACCAGAGTCTCCGGGCCGTGAGGATCGGCGGGCATATCGCCATCATCGGCGTGGTGGCCGGGGCGGGCGAGGGGGTCAATCCCGGCGTGCTGATCGGCAACAACGCGAAGCTCCAGGGCCTGTCGGTGGGCTCGCGCGAGATGTTCGAGGCCATGTGCCGGGCCATCGAGCTGCACCGCATCCGTCCGGTGGTGGACAAGGTCTTCCCCTTCACCGAGGTTCGCGAGGCCTTCCGCGCCATGCAGGCCGGAGAGCACTTCGGCAAGATCGTCCTGACCTTCGGCGGCTGACCATGGCCGGGCCTCGCCCCAGGCGCGGGAGGGCGCCTGGTCTCTGGAGATGACATCGGAAATCTGTTTATTTTCAGAGGTTTGTAAGGGACTTCTGAAGTAACGTCAGCCGGGGTTGGGGCGGCCTGCCGGGGAGGGGTGCGACTTCGGCTTCCTCAGGACGCAGCTTCGTGGTTAAGTCCTTTCCGTAGCGGATGAATTCGGCGCTGTCTGAAGCATCTGCGCCGCCTTCCGGAAGTTACGCGCCATGTCCCACCCCGCTGATGACCGGCCCGAGGCCGTCGATCCGGAACCATCCTCCCGGCAGACCTCCCCACCGGCCGCCCCGGAGGTCCCGGAGGCGTCGCCGTCGCCCTCCGTGGCAGAGTCGCCAGCCCCGGCGCCCTTTGCGGCGGCGCCCGTCATGCCCCGACGCCCGCCCCCGAAGGCGCCTTCCAACGCTCCCGTTTGGCTGGCCGCGGCCTTCGTATCCCTGCTCTGGGCCTTCGCCCCGATCGCCTTCGCCCTCGGCTACAGGCAGGGCAAGGCGCCCTTCGACTACGACCCCTTCGTCCTGTTGATCCTGGGCGCCATGGCCATCGGCCCGGCGGGCCTGGTCTGGGTGGCCGCCAACCTGTTCGTGGAGGGTCGCCGCCTGCGCTGGGAGAGCCAGAGGTCCGCCCGCCTCGCCGAAGAAATGGTGGCGCCCGCCGTGGCCGCCGGCATCCGCACCGGAGAGATCGTCATCGGCCTGCAGGCCGAAATCGCCCGGGCGGGGGAAGCCGCCGCCACGGCCTCCCGCCAGCTGGAAGGCCTGCGCACGGCCCTGCAGGTGGAGTCCGAATTCCTCGACGTCGCCGCCCGCACCGCCAGGACTGCGGCCGAGGAGATGGCCGCAGGTCTGGGCCGGGAGCGCGAGCGCCTGGAGGGTCTGGCCTCGGGGCTCGACGCCCGCACCACCGCCGTCACCGACGCCATCGCCCGGCAGGCGCGGCTGGTCGGCGAAGTCTCCGACCTGGCCGAGACCCAGCTGCGCGAGGCCGAGGCCTCGTTCACCGCCCGCTCCACCGGCTTCACCGAGGCGGCGAACCGCCTGGCCGAGGCCGCCCGGGCGGCGGCCGAGTCCCTGGGCCAGCAGGCCGTGCGCCTGGAAGGGGCAGGTTCAGGTCTGGCCGAGCATGTGCAGAGTGTGGAAACCACCCTCGACACCCGCCGCAACGCCCTGCAAGCGGCCGCCGCGGCCCTGAAGACCGAGCAGGAGGGGCTGGCCGCCCAGGGCGAGGCCCACCTTGCCCGGCTCGCCGAGGTGGGTGGCCAGGCCCGGCTGTCCGCCGCGGACATGCGCGACTCGGCGATCAAGGGCGGCGAGGCCCTCTCCACCCTGATTCAGGAGGCCGCCAGCCAGTTCCAGGAGTTCGCCGCCGCCGCCCGCGCCGAGCGCGACGAATTCGGCCAGTCCACCCGCTACGCCCTGGAGGCCGTCGCCCGCGCCGCCGCCGAGGAGCGCCAGAGACTGGAGGCTCAGACCCGCGGCGCCATCGAGGCCCTGACCCAGGCGGCGGAGCAGACCCGGCAGGCCGCAGACCGGAACGCCGAAGCCGCCCGCGCCCAGGTCGATCAGCTCGCAGAGGCGGCCTTCTCGGCCGGTCAGAGGGCCAACCAGGTGTTCGAGACCCGGCTGGAGGAGGCTCGCAGCCTGATCGCCCGCTCGGCCCAGATGGTGGAGGAGGCCGGGGAGGCCACCGCCCGCCGGCTGGAGCAGGGCGCCGCCACAGCCCGTCGCACCCTGGACGAGCTGGCCGGCATGCTGGGCCGGATCGAGGACAGGGTCGCCAGTCTGCCCGAGAAGGCCCGTTCCCAGGCGGAACAGGTCCGCGAGGCGGTGACGGAGAGCATGGATGGTCTGCTCGACCAGGCCCGCCGCACCGCCCAGGAGACCCAGGCCATCGACGCCGCCTTCCAGGAGCGGGTCCGGCGGAACTTCGACATGCTGAGCGAGGCGGTGAAGATGATGGGCTCGGTGGCCGTCGCCGGCGGCGCCCAGACCCCGCCGTCCGCCGCTTCTGCGACCGCACCGACAAGGCCGGTTCTCTCCCCCTCAAGGCCCGCCCCGGAACCGGAAGATGAGGCGCCCCGCCCCCGCCTGCGTCTGACCCCGGCCAAGGGGGTCAGCGACGAGACCTTTTCGGAGATCTTCGAGGCCGCCGGCGGTCCGCCCGAAGCCCTGGGCGGTCTCCGCGCCGAGCCGCCGGCGGCCGCTCCGGGCCGGGCCGTTGCGGCTCCGGCCCCCGGCCGCACGCCTCCCACCGGAGGCGGCTGGACCTGGCGGGACCTGCTTTCGACGGTGGACGATGACGGCCAGAGGACCGGACCCGATGTGGCGTCCCTGGACTTCCTGGCCGACGAGATTCGCGCCCTGGGCATCGATCCCACCGTGCTCCTGCCCGTCACCCGGGTGGACGAGTTGTCGACCATGATCTCCGAGGGGCAGGGAGATCTTGCCCGGGAAACGGTGCGTCGCCTGGCCCCCGCCGCGACCCGCAAGCTCTCCCGACGCCTGCTGGAGGAGCCGCGGATGCGCCGCTCGGTCATGGACTTCCTGGCCCGCTACCAGACCGAGATCGAGACCGCCAACGGCCGGGACCGCTCGGGCCGGGAGGTGGGCGCCCTTCTCTCGACGGAGGCGGGCCGCCTCTACCTTCTGGCCGAGGCGGCGGCGGACGACGTCGTCTGAGACCGGACATGCTCCGAAGGACGATCCTGGCCACCGCCGCAGTCCTGCTGGTCGCCGCCGGCCCGGCGCCGAAGCCCGGCGGGGTCGAGGTGAAGACGGCGGACTACACCTTCAGCTATCGCTGGCCGGCGGCGGTGGACGCCATTCCGGCCCTGCGCTCGCGCCTGGCGAAGGACCAGGACCAGCTGAAGCGCACCTTCGCCCGCGAGGCCGCCGACGCCCGCCGTGAGGCCGCCGCCGACCCGGGCCGACCCTTCCCGCCCTACGCGCTGTCGGTGGAGTGGAAGGTGGTGGCGACCCTGCCGGGCTGGCTCAGCCTGTCCCAGGACATCAGCGTCTTCGAGGGCGGCGCCCATCCGAATTCGGGGTTCGATTCCCTGGTCTGGGACCGGAAGGCGGGAATTGAGCGGCCTCCCCTGGACCTGTTCGCCTCGCCGCAGGCGCTGGACGCGGCCATCGGCGCGCCCTTCTGCGAGGCCCTGGACCGGGAGCGGGCGGCGCGCCGCGGCGCCCCTGTGGACCGGGCCAGCGGCGATGAGTTCGACGCCTGCATCCGCCCCTCCGGGCAGGCTGTGATCCTGGGATCCTCCGACCGGAAGCACTTCAACCGGATCGGGATCCTGGTCGCACCCTATGCCGCAGGGCCCTATGTGGAGGGCGCCTACGAGGTCACCCTGCCGGTGACTGCGGCTGTGCTGGAGGCCGTGAAGCCGGAGTTCCGGGCAGCGTTCGGGCCGTGAGCGACCCGGGCGCAGTTTGCCGGTCCCGGCCGCGACGGGCGTCCGTTCCTCTGACGGCCTCTCAGGGGGTCGGGAGCTCCGCTTCGCCCGCCAGGATGGCGAGCGCCCGCTTCACGTAGAAGGCCCGGGGTTCCGCGTCGACGGTCTCGCAATACCCGGCGCCCGCCAGGGTGGTGGGTGGGGCCCCTTCAGGGCTGCGTGTCAGGATCACAGTGGCGGCCACCTCTGAAAGGACCCCCAGGCCATCGCCGAGGTAGGACCCGTCAGCATGCAGCGGCGTGGCGACGATCGTCCCGGCCGTTGCGGCTGCGCCCGATCCCGCCCCCTGGGCTCCATTGAGCTGATAGGTCCACTCGGTCGGTTGAAGGACATCGAACAGGGTGTTGATGAGGGCGTCGAGGCGCCATTCCGCATCGACCACCTGCGTGACCCAGGCGCCGTCCACCTTGGTGATGTATCCGCTGAAGGTCGAATTGAGGTTTGTCCGGAACCGCCCGTCCTGGAAGGTTGCGCCCGTATAGGCGTCCCCATTCTCGAAGTTGAACTGGCACCACTGCCAACCGCGGTAGCCGCGATCGAGGCTGTCGATGGTCGGCGGGAGAATGGGCGGCGGCGGATGGATAGGGTCAGGGGGCGTCGCCATCATCAACTGGTGGTCAATCCATCCGGTTCCGGAAACCTCATAGACCTTCCCGCCCAGCGTGACCGTTCCGGTCACCTTCAGTTGCGGCCAGCTGTAATAGATGCCCGGCCGCGGCGGCGGCGAGCGACCGGCCAGCGCCTGGAGGAACCATGCGCTTTCAAGGGGCATGTCCGTGGACAGGGTCAGATCGATGGACATGTCCCCGTCACCCGACTGGACCCGCAGGGGCAGCACCTGATCGCTTCCCCAGGTCATGACGTCGTCACCGCAACGATAGAGCGGCTGGTCCACAGACGGGAAGACCACGTCGTCGCCCCCGATCCGCCACTTCACGTTCGGCTTGCGGCGAACCAGGAAGCTGCGGGTTCCATCATTCACCGCGACAGTGGTCGCGCTGTAGGCGACATGGGACTCAGCGTCGCTCCATCCGGCGCTGGCCTGGATGTCCTGGGGCACCAGCCGCGTGCTTTGGGTGGTTGTCAGCACGCCAAGCTTGGTCACGCCGTCGCTGGCGGTCAGATTGGCGCTGATCCAGTACCATTCCTCACTGTTCTCCAGGTGGACCCTATGGTCGGCCGGGAAGCTGAGCGGGACGCCGACCGGCGGCGGGGTGGCTATGCGCGCGAACTGGGATGTGCCGAGGACGCCCAGGATCAGGGCCGCCTGGGTCGCCGAGCTGGATGTCAGGGCCTGGGCGGCCTCCAGCAACTGTCCATAGCCGAAGGGACGCTGGCTGGGGGCGAGCGCCTCGAGCATGGCGGTCATCGCCTCGGCGGGGGTCATCTTGGTCACGGTCGATCCTTCTCTCTTGTGACGGCGGCCCGTGGCGCTCAAAGCGACGCCAGGGATTTCGCCAGGGTGCGAAAATCGTAGTCCACCTCATCGGCGCAGTCCGGCCACTTGCCGGACGTCGCCCAGTACTCGCAAAGTCCCAGCTTGGCGCACAGGCGCAGGAACCTGGGGTCGGCGCGGAGCGCCTTCTGGTCGATGCAGAAGAGGGCGAAGATACCTACGTCCGGCGGTGCGCATCGGGTCCCCCGCAGGAAGTAGGGGCTGAAGTCTGCGGCCTCGACCAGGGCGAAGGCCTCATCCGCCAGGCCGTACTGGCAGAGGCGGCCCAGGTGGGACAGGGCGACCAGGCCCGTGGACTCCAGCAGGGCCTTCTGTCCGGCCAGGAACTGTGCGCCCAGCGCCGGGTTCGACACGCGGGCCTCCCGGGCATGCGCGGCAAGGGAGTCGATCCATCCGGCATAGATTCCGGCGTCGCCGGACGCCCGGGTCCAAAGATCGACCTGGTCCCAGTCTTCGGTCTGGATGGCGCTGACGATGGCGCTTGAGCGAAGAAAGCCGCCGTCGGGCCAGCGGCGGATGCCGATATCGAACTTTCGCCGGGCCTCGCTCCATCGCCCCGCCGCCACAAGGTAGATCGCGTGGACGCTGAAGGTGACCTGATCCAGAGGGTCGAGTTCGCAGGCCAACTCGGCATAGGCCAGCGCCAACCGGTTGCGGCCCACGGAGGCCGCAATGCCGCCAGCGTGGATCAGGTCCAGTGGATCATTCGCCCGACGCGCCAGGCAAAGGTTGATCAGGCGCTCGCTCTCGGCGTAGGCGCCGCAGAGGGGCGCGGTCATTGCACGCGCGCGAAACGGCGTGACGGTTTCCGGATCCAGGGCGAGGGCCCGCTCCGCCGCGGCCTCCATCCTCGCCAGATGGTCGCCGAAGCGCGCCGGATCGAACCCGTAGCGGGCCTCGACCGCCTCGCTGTAGGCGAGGGCCTCCCATCCGGAGGCAAAGTCGGGAATCCGTTCCAGGGCCTGGGCGAGCAGGGCGGAGTCGTATCCCAGCCGATCGGGCCTGAGTTCGCGGGCCCGCAGGTAGAGATCCAAGGCGACCGGATCGACGGCCCCGATGCCGCGGGGGGCGAACCGGCTCTTCAGGGCGCCCGCCACCGCCTGGGCGATCTCGTCGTGGAGGGCGAAGACGTCGGAGAGTTCGCGATCGAAGCGGTCGCTCCAGAGCACGGTCTGGCTGGCGCATTCGACCAGCTGGGCGGTGATGCGTACGCGCTCGCCATTTCGCCGGACGGAGCCGTCAAGCAGATGGGTCGCCCCGAGCCTGGAGGACACGTTGGCGGCCGCCTTGTCGGCGCCGCGCAGCAGGAAGCTCGACGAACGACCGATGATCTTCAGGGGCGTGGTCTGCGAAACAGCGTGGAGGATCTCCTCCGAAATCCCATCGGAGAAATACAGGAAGTCGGGATCGCCCGACTGGTTCTCGAAGGCGAGCACCGCCAGGATCGGCCCGGCGGTCGGAGAGGCCACTGTGGCGGGCGTCACCGCGGGGGGCGTGGGGAGGGGCGTCGGCGGCGCATCCTGAGCCCCTGCCAGGATCGCGCGCTCCAGGTCGGCCCCCGGAGCGACGCCGAGCTCGTCGGAAAGCGCCTGCCGGATGGCGAGGTAGCGGCGCCGGGCCGCTGACGGACGGTCGCTGGCGAGGTCCGCACGGATGGCCGACGCCGCCACGGTCTCCTGAAGGGGGTCGCGCCTGAGATAGCCTTCGGACAGAAGCCGTACGGCCTCCCAGCGGCCCGCCGCCTCCAGGACGGCCAGCCGTCGGGTCAGTTCATCGAGAAGCGCCGCCTCCCAGGCCCCGCGCGCCTGGTCGAGCCACTCCTGGAAGGGCCCCGACAGGTCCATGCCCTCCAGCAAGGGTCCTGAGGCGAGTTGAGAGGCGGTTCCGGCCAGCATGTCCTGATCGTCCGATTGAAGGCCGGCCCTGAGCGTGTCGATGTCGGTCAGGAGGCTGCCCGGGCGGATCGCCACCCGTTCCCGTCCCACCTCCAGAAGGGCGTCGGCTCGTGAACCCAGCGCAGTCCGAAGTTCGAACAGGCATTGGCGCAGGCTGCCGCGCGCCTGCTCGTCGGGCCGGTCTCCCCAGAGGAGCCCGCAGATCCGGTCCCTGAGAAGGCCTCCCCGGCCTTCCAGAAACAGCATCGCCATCAGCCCCCTGGCCCTTCGGCTCCTGATAAGGACGGGCGTCCCATCAGGATCGAAGAGTTCAAAGCCGCCAAGAAGCCTGACGCGCACCGACGGACTGGACGCCAACTCCCTCGTCTCCCCCCAAATCAACCCAAGAAACCAAGGCGGCGGGAGTATAGGAGCTCAGGTCACGAAGGCCAGAGTCTCCGGCGTGGCCCTGTGCTTCGGGGGGCAGGCGCCGCGGACATTCCGCGGATTCTCATGGGGACATCCAGCCCGGACGGGTCAGGCTTCGCCCGATTGGTCTCCGGTGAGCCAGTCTGGCGCCTGAAAACGGGCAACCTCTGTTGAAGGGAGGATCCGGCCGCAGCCTGAGCCTGGGCCGGACCCGCGGATCACTTGCCAGCCAGCTGCTGTACCATCGCAGTGGCCGTGCGATCCCGGAGCAAGGCGGTGAGGGCCGGCGAATCAATCTTCGAAACCGTGCGATTCACGACTTCCTTGGTGCAGGGGCGAAACGTCTTCATGCGGTCCAGGCGGTTGGCGGGCTCGCCGCCGCACACCTCGGCCGCGGCATGCTCGATGCGCTTCAGGAGGGTGCGGGCGCCGGACTCGGTGCTGATGTCCAGGCCGGCGTAGGAGACCTTGACCTTTACATCGTCGAGGGCGGGCTGGGCCGAAGCGCTGGCGCCGGACAGGGCGAGGAGGCCGATGGCGATCAGGGCGATGGAGTTCGTCTTCATGTCAGTGGTCCTGGTTTCGAGTTCTGAGATGGAGCCCGCCGCCGCCTGGAAGGGCGTTGGCCGGCTCGCAGGACCTTTCTGGGGTGGGGGCGTCCCCCCGAACGTCACGCCATCGTCAATCCATCGTCAAATCGACAGCGGAACGGATTTTTTCTTCGCCCCGGGATGAGGCGTCGCCTTCCGGCGGCCCTTTAGCCGGATCGGCATCCTCGTCGCCGCCCATGCCGAGGGCGCCGACGAGGTCACCTTGCCGGTGACCGCGGCGGTGCTGCAGGCGCTGAAACCGGAGTTCCGGGCGGCGTTTGGGCCGCAACGCGCGACCCCGCACAGAGCCCATCGCTCCCCCCAGGGGGCGCTCCCGACGCAGGCGGGTGAGGGGGTCTGCTGAGCCGCCGTTGACCCCCTCCGTCCCGCTGCGCGGTCCACCTCCCCCTGGGGGGAGGAATTACGGAGCCAATTGCTCCCCCAAGGGGGAGCTCCCGCCGGAGGCGGGTGAGGGGGTCTGCTGAGCCGCCGTTGACCCCCTTCGTCCCGCTGCGCGGTCCACCTCCCCCTGGGGGACCCCTGCGTTATGACCCCAATGATCCCGGAGAGGCGCTGAAGGCGTGTTTTGGCGGCCTGTGGGTGGGTTTTGGGGGTGATTTTGAGGTGTCTGGACGGACTCCGGGCGTGTCAGGCCGTGATTGCGGCGGCGCGACGGAGGTTGAAGGCCATGGCGATGAGGAGGATCTGGCC
>JADCAS010000023.1 GCA_020401865.1 Phenylobacterium sp.
CAAGAACACCGATCCCGGCTTGGCCGAGGCTTTGAAGACGATCGAGTCCGCAAAAGCAGGCTCTGGCTGGAGCGCCCAGATCCTGTCGCTGTTCAATGTCATCGGAACCAACAATCCCGAACCGGAGCCTGGCCGTATGCGCCTGACCCTGGATGTGAAGCCTTCCGTGCCAGGCGCCTACAACCCCGGCAACCTCCTTGACAGGGTGGCCTAGTTCCGCCCGAGACAACTTGCGGACGGATACGGCGGATCGGCCGGGAGGCCTCCATCGCCGCCCTGAAGATGGACGTGGATGGCGCTCCCGACGAGGCCGGGTGCGGGGGCAATAGCCACTCAGCAGACCCCCTCCGGCCCGCTTCGCGGTCCACCTCCCCCTGAAGGTGGAGGAATGGCTGAGCTATTGCTCCCCTGCGGGGGAGCTCCCCGCGAAGCGGGGTGAGGGGGCTTGCTGAGGGGCCGCTGACCCCCTCCGTCCCGGGGCTTGCGCCCCGGTCCCCCTCCCCCTGAAGGTGGAGGAATGAGGAAGCCCATGGCTCCCCTGCGGGGGAGCTCCCGGCGAAGCCGAGTGAGGGGGCTTGCGGAGGGACCGCTGACCCCCTCTGGCGCGCTGGGAGCGCCGCCCGGGTTCAGCCGCGCCGGGCCTCCAGGTGTTCAGTGAGACTCCGGACCGCCCGGGCGAGATCGGCCAGCTCCTGCTCCTTCAGGGCGTCGATCTTCTCGTGCAGGAGCTCGATCTCCAGCTCGGCCTTTACATTGACCTGGTAGTCGGTTTCGGCCTTGCGGCGGTCAATGTCCTGCTGCCGGTTCTGGCTCATGAGGATGAAGGGCCCGGCATAGGCGGCCTGGAAGGACAGGGCGAGGTTCAGGAGGATGAAGGGGTAGGGGTCCCAATGCCGGATCCAGGCGATCACATTGAGGGTCACCCAGCCCGCCAGCAGGAAGGACTGGATGATGATGAAGGGCCAGGAGCCGATGGTGGCCGCCACCGCGTCGGCCACCTTCTGGCCGATGGAAACGCCCGAGCCGCCCTCGCTCGCCTCCCTCAGGAGGCGGCGCTGACGACGCAGTTCCTCAAGCAGGCGGCTTTCAGCCTCGTGGATGCGGGTGTTGAGGTCGGTCATGCGGGATCCCCTGAAGTGGAGCCGCATCCTGATCAGACCCCGGCGCGGGGGCCAAGTCCGTTTCGGCCCGGATCAGGATCCGCCAAAGGCAAAGCGCCAGGTCACGCCGGTGGAAATGAAGACCGCGTCCCGCTCGCCGCGCCGGACCAGCGGGCTCTTCTCGAAATCGCCCAGCCGCCGGTCCCACCCCGCCTCCACCTGGAGCATGGCCCGGTCGTTGATCGCCCGCCCCCAGCTGGCGGCGAGGCCCGCGCTGGCCAGGCCCCCGCCCGGGGCGTAGGCCGTCAGTTTCCCGCCGGAGGCCGCGGCCTCGGCGGGGGTCACGCCGAACCAGGTCCGGGCATAGTCCCGGCCCGCCAGGTCGATCCGCGGCCCGATCGCCATCACCGTCTTCGGGGAGGGCGTCCACAAGAGGTCCGCCCCGGCCCGGGCGGTGAGGCCGCTATAGCCCGTGACCCCGGCCCGAACCTCGGCGAAGGCCCGCCAGGACCCGCGGTTCACCCCCGCGCCGAGCCCCAGGCCGAGCGCCCAGTCCACGTCGCGCATGCCGGCGAGCTCGGGATGATCCGAAGTCCTGCGTTCGCCCTCGACCCGCACGGAGGGATAGATGAAGGCGCCCTCTGCGGGCCCGTCAGCGACCACGCCGACCCCCGGCAGGGTCAGCCGCTCCAGGCCGAAGAGGGGCCTGGCGCGCAGGGCCATGTCGTCCGCGCCCGGATAGCTGGGGACCCATCGGGCTGCGAGGCCCAGGTCGACAACAAGGTCGCCCGGGGGAAGGGGCATGGCCGGCGGCGGCGGCAGGGAGGGGTCCGCCAGGGCGGGGCCGCCGGCGGCGAGGACCAGGGCGGCGGCCGCGGCCGTTGGGAATGGCCGGAAGGGACGGGACCGGGTCATGGGGGGCTCCTGAAGGGTCTGCCCAATCTGGCGTCCGCCGGCGTCCGCCGCAAGCCTTGCCCCGGGGCGCCGGCCGCCGACTCGCGCTAGCGGAGGTCATGCCCACCACCCTTCGCCTCGGCCTGGTCTACGCCGCTCTCTACGTGGGCAGCGCCGCGAGCACGCCCTTCATGCCGGTCTGGCTGAGCGAGAAGGGGCTGACGGGCGCCCAGGTGGGGCTCGTCCTGTCCCTGCCCATGCTGTTCCAGATCCTGACCTCTCCGGCCCTGGCCCTGTGGGCCGACCGGTTCCGGCTGCGCCGCACGCCCATCGCCTGGCTGGCGGTCGGGACCTGCGCAGCCTATCTCGCCCTCGCCGGACTGGACGGCCTGCCCGCCCTGGCCCTGGCCTGGTTGCTGGCCGCCAGCCTGTTCCTCGCCCTGCCGCCGCTGATCGACGTCATCGCCCTGTCGCGCGCCCAGGCGGAGGGCTTCAACTATGGCCTGCCCCGGGGCCTGGGGTCGGCGGCCTACATCGGCGCGGCCATTGCCACCGGCGCCCTTGTCACCGCCGTCTCCGTGGATGTCGCCCTGGCCTGGATGATCTTCGCCGCCGGCCTGACGGCGGTCTGCGCCCGTTTCCTGCTGCCGGCGGATCCGGCGCCCGGCCCGGCCGCGGCGGGCCGTGGAGGCGGCGGCGGCCTGGAGGGACTGAAGACCCTGGTGCGGGACCCGGTCTTCCTTCTCGCCGTCGGCTCGGCGGGCCTGATCCAGTCCGCCCACGCCTTCTACTACGCCTTCTCGGCCCTGGCCTGGAAGGCGCAGGGCCTGCCCGAGAACCTGACCGGCCTGCTCTGGGGCGTCGGGGTGGCGGTGGAGGTCGCCTTCCTGTGGTTCGGGGCCAGAGTTCAGAGGCGGCTCGGCCCCCGCAACCTGCTGATCATCGGCGGCGTTGCGGGCGTCTTGCGATGGAGCCTTCTGGCGCTGTCGCCGCCGCTGTGGGCCCTGGTCCCGCTCCAGGCCCTGCACGCCCTGACCTACAGCGCCGTCTTCCTGGCCTCGATCCAGCTGGCGGCCCGGCTGTCGGGCCCGCAGACGGCCTCAGCCGCCCAGCTGGTCAACGCCGCCCTGCAGGGCGGAATCCTGAGCGGCCTCGCCACCCTGGCCTCCGGGCCGCTGTTCGACGCGGTCGGGGCCCATGGCTACCTGGCCATGACCGGCATGGCGACGGCGGGCCTCGTCGGCGCCGTCGGGCTCTACCGGGTCCGACGACTGCAGGACTGAGCCGCGGGCGTGTGCGCCTGTGAGACCTCTGACCCCCCTCCGGCCCGCTTCGCGGTCCACCTCCCCCTGAAGAGGTGGAGGAATTACAGAGCTAATTGCTCCCCTGCGGGGGAGCTCCCCGCGAAGCGGGGTGAGGGGGCTTGCTGAGGGGCCGATAACCCCCTCCGGCCCGCTGCGCGGTCCACCTCCCCCTCAAGAGGTGGAGGAATTACAGAGCCATTGCTCCCCTGCGGGGGCGCTCCCCGCGAAGCGGGGTTAGGGGGCGCAACCGCGGCTCCGCAGACCCCCTCCGGCTCGCTTCGCGGTCCACCTCCCCCTGAAGGTGGAGGAATTACAGAGCTAATTGCTCCCCTGCGGGGGAGCTCCCCGCGAAGCGGGGTGAGGGGGCGCAACC
>JADCAS010000003.1 GCA_020401865.1 Phenylobacterium sp.
CCGGTCGCGGTGGACCAGCATGGACAGGGCGTCGACGGGCTCGCCGTTGACCAGGATGCTCATCTTGACCAGGTCGCCGACCCGGTAGTCCTCGACCTGGTAGTCGAAGGAGGCGTAGCCCTTGGAGACGCTCTTCAGCCGGTCGTAGAAGTCAAAGACCACCTCATTCAGGGGCAGGTCGTAGATCACCATGGCCCGGCTACCGACGTAGGACAGCTCGCGCTGCACGCCCCGGCGGTCCTGGCAGAGCTTGATCACCGCGCCGAGGTACTCGTCGGGCGTCAGGATGGTGGCCTTGATCCAGGGCTCGGCGATGGTGTCGATCTTCACCGGGTCGGGCATGTCGGCGGGGTTGTGGAGCTCCAGGACCTCGCCGTTGGTCAGGGTGATCCGGTAGACCACGCTGGGGGCGGTGGCGATCAGGTCGAGGTCGAACTCGCGCGACAGCCGCTCCTGGATGATCTCCAGGTGCAGAAGGCCCAGGAAGCCGCAGCGGAAGCCGAAGCCGAGGGCCGCCGAGGTCTCCATCTCGTAGGTGAAGCTGGCGTCGTTCAGGCGCAGGCGGCCGATGGCGGCGCGCAGGTCCTCGAAGTCGGCGGCGTCCACCGGGAAGAGGCCGCAAAAGACCACCGACTGGGCGACGCGGAAGCCCGGCAGGGGCGTGGTGGTCTGGCGCTTCTCCTCGGTGAGGGTGTCGCCGACGGCGGCGTCGGCCACCTGCTTGATCTGGGCGGTGATGTAGCCGATCTCGCCGGGGCCGAGCTCGTCGACCTCGGTCTGCTTGGGGCGGAAGACACCGATCCGGTCCACCTGGTGGACGGCGCCGGAGTTGATCATCCGCACCTTCATGCCGGCGCGCAGGCGCCCGTCCATGACCCGCACCAGCACGACGACGCCCAGATAGGGGTCGTACCAGGCGTCCACCAGCAGGGCCTTGAGGGGGGCGTCAGCGTCCCCCTTGGGGGCCGGCAGGCGGGTGACCACCGCCTCCAGGACGTCGGCGATCCCCTGCCCCGTCTTGGCCGAGCACAGGACGGCGTCCGAGGCGTCGATGCCGATCACGTCCTCGATCTGCTCGCGGACCCGGTCCGGGTCGGCGGCGGGCAGGTCGATCTTGTTCAGGACCGGGACGATCTCATGGTCATTGTCGATGGCCTGGTAGACGTTGGCCAGGGTCTGGGCCTCGACCCCCTGGCTGGAGTCCACGACCAGGATGGAGCCCTCGCAGGCGGCCAGGCTGCGGCTGACCTCGTAGGCGAAGTCCACGTGGCCGGGGGTGTCCATCAGGTTCAGGACATAGGTCTCGCCGTCCCGGGCCTTGTAGTCCAGGCGCACGGTCTGGGCCTTGATGGTGATGCCCCGCTCGCGCTCGATGTCCATGTTGTCGAGGACCTGCTCGGTCATCTCGCGCTGGGTCAGCGCGCCCGTCTCCTGGATGAGGCGGTCAGACAGGGTCGACTTGCCGTGGTCGATATGGGCCACGATCGAGAAGTTGCGGATTCGGCTGAGCGGGGTGGTCATGTCGTCGCGCCCTTAGCACACTCCGGCGGCCCGGGGCGAGGCCGGTTCAGAGCCGATCGCGCAGGGCGTACCAGGTCAGGCCGGCGATGGTCAGAGGCCGGCGCAGCCAGCGCCCGCCGGGGAAGGCCGGGGCGGGCAGGCGGCGCAGGGCGCCGAGCGCCTCGGACGCCGCCGCATCGCCCGCCGCCTCGCGCCCGAGGAGGTGGCCCACATAGGGCGCCAGCATGACCCCCTGCCCCGAATACCCCGCCGCCAGGGTCACGCCCGGCGCAGGCGCAGCGACCAGGGGCGTGCGGTGCAGGGTCACCCCCACCGAGCCGCCCCAGGCGTGGGTGATGCGAATGCCCGCCAGGTCCGGATAGATCTTCACGAGGCTGCGCCGGACATAGCCGGCGAGGTCGGCGGGGTAGGTCTGACGGTAGGTCTCGCCGCCGCCGAACAGCAGCCGTCCGTCGTCGGTCTTGCGGAAGTAGTTGACGACGAAGCGGGTATCGGCCGCAGCGGCCCCGCTTCGCAGGATCCGGTCGGCCCGATCACCCAGGGGTTCGGTGACGAGGACGAAGTTGTTGATCGGCATGACCCGGGCCCGGGCCGCCCCGGCGATGTCGGTGAGATAGCCGTCGCCGGTCAGGATGAGCCGGTCGCAGACGATGCGGCCGGCAGGGGTCGTAACCTCGATCGCCCCGCCCCGTTTGGTCCAGGACAGGGCGGGCGCTTGCTCGCAAATCCGTCCGCCGGCGGCCAGGACGGCCCGGGCCATGCCGAGGGCCAGGTCCAGGGGGTGCAGGTGACCTCCGTCCCGGTCGAGGACGCCGCCGTGGTAAACGTCGGTCCCCAGGTCCGCGGCAAGGTCCTGGGGGGACACCAGGCTGAGGGCCTCGCAGCCATAGACCCGGGTCATGTGCTCGATGTGAGCCGCGTCCGCACCCTCCCCGCCCGGCCGATGGCGGGCGACGATCAGGCCGGGCCGGTAGTCCGCCTCCGGCGCGACGTCGGCCAGAAGATCGGCGAGATGCGCCCGCGCGGCCTCCGCCAGCTTCCAGAGCCGCAGGGCCTCAGCGGCGCCCACCCGGGCCTCCAGCCAGGCCTGGTCCTGGCGCTGCCCGGGATGGGCCTGGCCACCGTTACGCCCCGAGGCGCCCGACCCGACCCGGGCCCCTTCCAGCACCAGGCAGGGGACCCCGGCCCGGGCCAGGGCCAGGGCGGCCCCCAGTCCGGTGAAGCCGGCGCCGATAACGCAGACCCCCGTGCGGACCTCGCCCTCGGGCGCCGGCAGCTCCGGCAGGCGAACGGCGGCCGTCGCCGCGTACCAGGAGCCCTTCGGATGGCCGTCATTGCGCATGGCGCGATCAGACGTTCAGCAGGAGGAACTCGCGCTCCCAGGGGCTGATGGTCTGCATGAAGGTCTCGTACTCCGCCCGCTTCACGGTGGCGTAGGCGCCGCAGAAGACCTCGCCCAGGGCGTCCCGGAGGGGATCGCACTGCTCGAACAGGACCAGGGCCTCCAGGAGATTGCGCGGCAGGTCGATGCCCAGGACCGAGGCGTCAGTGTCCACCGGTGCGGTAGGGGTCAGGCCCTGGGTCATGCCCAGCCATCCCGTCGCCAGGACCGCGGCGATAGCCAGGTAGGGATTGGCGTCTGACGAGGGGATGCGGTTCTCCAGTCGCCGGTTGGCCGGGTCGGAGGGCGGCGCCCGCAGGCCGCAGGTGCGGTTGTCATGGCCCCACTGGGTGTTGACCGGCGCTCCCGTACCCCGGGCGATGCGCCGGTAGGAGTTCACGTAGGGCGCCAGGATGGCCATGATGGCCGGCAGGTACCGCTGCTGGCCGGCGATGAAGGACAGGTAGGCCGGCGTGGCCTCTCCGGTCTTCCGGTCCGAGAACAGGGGCCGTCCGTCGGCGTCCAGGATGGACTGGTGGATGTGCATGGCGCTGCCGGGCTCGCCGGCCATCGGCTTGGCCATGAAGGTGGCGTAGATGTCGTGCTCCAGCGCCGCCTCGCGGATGGTGCGCTTGAACATGAAGACCTGGTCGGCCAGCTCCAGCGGGTCGCCGTGCCGGAGGTTGATCTCCATCTGGGCCACGCCGCTTTCGTGGATCAGGGTGTCGATCTCAAGGCCCTGGGCTTCGGAGTACTCGTACATGTCCTCGAAGAGGGGATCGAACTCGTTGACGGCGGAGATGGAATAGCCCTGCCGGCCCGTCTCAGGGCGTCCCGACCTGCCGATCGGCGGGCGCAGCGGGTAGTCCGGGTCGGTGTTCTTGTCGACCAGGTAGAACTCCAGCTCCGGAGCGACCACCGGGGTCCAGCCCCGGTCGCGGTAGAGGTCCAGCACCCGCCGCAGCACCTGCCGGGGGGCCTCCTGGACCGGCCGGCCATCGGGATGGAAGGCGTCATGGATGACCTGGGCGGTCGGGTCCTGGGCCCAGGGCACCACCGCCAGGGTGGCGAAGTCCGGGTTCAGGAAGATGTCGGTATCCGACTGGACGGCCGAGATCGTCCCCATCTCATCGGGAAAGTCGCCGGTGATGGTCTGGTAGAAGACCGCCAGGGGCAGGTTCATGGACGGCGCGCCCAGGAACTTGCGGACCGGCATGATCTTGCCCCGCGCCACGCCGGCCAGGTCGGGCACGACGCACTCGATCTCGTCGATGGACTGCCGCGCCAGCCAGGGCCCGGCCGCCTCCAGCGAGGCGACGCCACGCTTCTCCCGGGAGGCCGGGGGCGGACGCTTCTTGCGGGAGGTCATGCCGCCGCCTCCGGTTTCAGGGCCCGGAGGATGGGCTCGGCCTCGTCGAGGGACCGGCGGATGATGGAGACCAGCCGGTCGATCTCGGCCCGGGTGATGACCAGGGGTGGGCAGCAGACAATGGTGTCGCGGATACCGCGCACCATCAGGCCATTGCGGATGCAGATGTCGCGTACGACCGGCCCGGCTTCGCCCTCCTTGTCGAGGAAACGCTTGTTGGTTCCCGGCTCGCGGACGATCTCCACCGCCCCGATCAGGCCCAGGGAGCGGGTCTCGCCCACCAGGGGGTGGTCGTTGAGGCTGGCCAGGCCCCGGGCCAGGTAGGGGCCGGTATCCTCGCGGGTGCGCTCGACCAGGCCCTCGCGCTCGATGATGTCGAGGTTGGCCAGGGCCACGGCGGCGGCGGTGGGATGGCCGCTGTAGGTGTAGCCGTGGACGAAGTCGCCGCCCTTCTCGCGCAGCTCGGCGACGATGTGGTCGGCCACGCCGGTGGCGCTGATAGGCAGGTAGCCGGAGGACAGACCCTTGGCCATGGAGATCATGTCCGGCTTCACGCCGTAGTGGTGGTGGCCGAACCACTGGCCGAGCCGGCCGAAGCCGCAGATCACCTCGTCACACACCAGCAGGATGCCGTACTTGCGGCAGATGGCCTCGACCCGGGGCCAGTATCCCTGCGGCGGGATGATGACCCCGCCGGCGCCCTGGACAGGCTCGCCGATGAAGGCGGCGACGTTCTCCGGCCCGACCTCCAGGATCTTGTCCTCGATGGCCTGGGCGGCCCGGACGGCGAAGGCGTCCGGGTCCTCGCCGAAGGCCTCACCGAAGAGGTAGGGCTGCATGACGTGCTCGACGCCCGGCACCGGAAGGTCGCCCTGGGCGTGCATCGCCTTCATGCCGCCCAGCGAGACCCCGGCCACGGTGGAGCCATGATAGGCGTTCCAGCGGCTGATGAAGATCCGGCGCTGGGGCTCGCCCTTCAGCTTCCAGTAGTGTCGGGCCAGGCGGAAGATCGTGTCGACGGCCTCGGAACCCGAGGAATTGAAGAAGACATGGCTCAGGTGACCGCCCATCTTCGAGGCGATGCGGGTGGCCAGCTTGACCGTGGGCGGCGTCGCCGTCCGGAAGAAGGTGTTGTAGTAGGGCAGTTCGAGCATCTGCTCGTAGGCCGCCTTCGCCAGCTCCTCGCGGCCATATCCGACGTTCACGCACCAGAGCCCCGCCATGCCGTCGAGGATGGCGTTTCCCTCCCCATCGTAGATGGTGCTGCCCTCGGCCCGGGTGATGATCCGGCTGCCGCCGAGGCTGGCGATCAGCCGATGGTCCGCCTGGGCGGGCAGGTGGTGCGCCAGATCGAGGCGGCGCAGTTCGGCGATGTCGTGGTTGCGGATGGGAACGCTCACGCGGGTCACTCCTGAAAGGGATCAGCTGACAAGCGGCTCGCCACGGAGGGCCCGCCCGAAGATGCCGAAGAATACCTGACTTTGCGGATTTTCGCCCGTCCGCCATTCGGGATGCCACTGGACCGCCAGGACCGGGGCGGTGTTCACACGGGTGGAGAAGGCCTCAACCACCCCATCATCGGCCTGGGCCTCCACGGACAGGCCCTCGCCCAGGCGCTGGACGCCCTGATAGTGCACCGAGTTCACCCGAATGCGGGCCTGTCCCAGGGCGTCGGCGAGGACGCCGCCCGGGGTGAGTTCGACATCATGGACATGATCGAACATCTCGTTGAATCCGACCTCGTCGGGCGCATGGTGGCGCAGGAGGTCGGGATTTTCCGAGACGTCCCGGCGAAGGGTCCCGCCAAAGGCGACGTTCAACTCCTGGAAGCCCCGGCAGATGCCGAACACGGGCCGGCCCAGGTCGAGCATGGCGCGGATGAGGTCCCCCGTCATGGCGTCCCTGGCGGGATCGAAGGGCCCGGGCGCATCGTCCGCCGCCTCGCCGTAGGCGCCCGGATCGAGATTCGAGGGGCTGCCGGTCAGCAGGAGCCCGTCCAGGCGGCTCGCCACGTCGGCGGCGCGCATGAGCCCGGGCATGGACGGCACCAAAAGGGCCGCAGCATCAGCATAGGCCATGGCCGAGGCCACATAGCGGTTCATTACCGCCTGGGCGGGTTCGATCCCGACGGTGCGGGTGCAGCAGATGATGCCGGCGACGGGACGCGCCATGTCAGTTCAGCAGGACGGCTGGCGAACAGGCGTGCCAGCCGAGCCAGACCTCCTCGCCGACGGCGAAGTCCTCCTGGTCCCAACGGGTCAGGTTGGACCTGAGCACCTTGACCCGCCGACCTCCGGCAATCTCCACCTCGTAGGTGCTCTCGCTGCCCAGGTAGGATTCATGGCGGATGACCCCCCGCACCAGGTTGGCGCCGGCCGGGGAGTCGTCCAGCACCGGCGGGGGCTGCCCGGGAACGTACTTGTGCAGCTCTATCTTCTCGGGCCGCAGGGCGGCCCAGACGGTGGTTCCCTTGGCGCCGGTCACGCCGTGGTCGAGGTAGATGTCCGTGGGAAGCTCCGGCGAACGGATCACGGCCTCATCCTGTTCATCGACGGCGAGGACGCCCTCGAACAGGTTCACCGAGCCGATGAAGTCGGCCACAAAGCGGCTGCCCGGGAACTCGTAGAGGTCGTTGGGGGTGGCCACCTGCTGAAGGAGGCCGCGGTTCATGACCGCGCAGCGGCTGGCCAGGGCCAGGGCCTCGTCCTGGTCGTGGGTGACCATGATGAAGGTGATGCCCACGGTCTCCTGCAGGGTGCAGAGCTCGGTGCGCATCTGGTCGCGCAGCTTGGCGTCGAGAGCGGACAGGGGCTCGTCCAGCAGCAGGACCCGGGGGCGCTTGACCAGGGCCCGGGCCAGGGCCACGCGCTGGCGCTGACCGCCGGAGAGCTGGTCCGGCTTGCGCCCGCCCAGGCCGCCCAGCTGGACAAGCTCGAGGGCCTCTTCGACCCTCCGGTCGCGCTCGGCTGAAGGGATCCGATCGATCTTGAGGCCATAGGCCACGTTGTCGGCCACGCTCATGTGCGGGAAGACCGCATAGGACTGGAAGACCATGTTCACCGGCCTGCGGTTCGGCGGCACGGTGGAGATGTCCTTCCCGTCGATCAGGATGCGGCCCTCGGTGGGGGTCTCGAAGCCCGCCAGCATGCGCAGCAGGGTGGTCTTGCCGCAGCCCGACGGACCCAGCAGGCAGAAGAACTCCCCCTCGTCGATGGTGAGGGAGACGTTGTCCACCGCGACCATGCGGCCGAACCGCTTGGTGACGTTCTCGAAGGTGATGATGGGTTTGCTCATGGCGCCTCAGGGACGGTCTTTGGGGCGGTCGAGGGCGGCGTGTCCCCCCGCCGTAGAGGCCGGGTCGCCCTGGACCTTCAGGGCGATGGCTGTGAGGACAACGGTCAGGACGATGAGAATTGTTGAGGCGGCGTTGACCTCCGGCGTCACGGAGAACCGGACCATGGAGTAGACCTTGACCGGGAAGGTCACGGTGTCCGGGCCAGATGTGAAGAAGGTGATGACGAAATCGTCCAGGCTGAGGGTGAAGGCCAGGAAGCCGCCGGCCACCAGGGAGGGCGCCATGTGCGGCAGAATCACGTCCTTCAATGTCCGCCACTCGCTGGCGCCCAGGTCCCGGGCGGCCTCCTCCAGCTCGCGGTTGAAGCTGGCCATCCTCGCCCGCACCACTACAGCCACGAAGGGGAAGGAGAAGGAGACATGGGCGATGATGATGGCGCCCAGGTTGAACGGCCACGGCAGCCCCTGGGGCCAGGGCAGGACCTTGGCGAAGAAGACCAGCATGGCCACGCCCAGGCAGATCTCGGGCGCCACAATGGGCAGGGCCAGGGCGCCATCGAAGCCGGCCTTACCAGGGAAGCGAAATCTCCAGAGGGCCAGGGCAGCCAGGGCGCCGAGGATCAGGCTGAGGAAGGTGGAGACCGCGGCGATGGTCAGGCTGTTGACGAAGGCCTCGATCAGCGAGGCGTTGTTCAAGGCCTTCTCGTAGTACTTCAGGGTGAAGCCCTGCCAGACGATGTTGCGCCGGCTGTCGTTGAAGCTGAACACCATAAGGGCGATCAGCGGGGCGTAGAGGAAGATGCCGACGCCGGCCAACCAAAGCTGCAGAGGCCAGCGTCGCAGGTACTCCAGCGGACCGGGGGCTGGACGCTTCGCCATCAGGCCGGCTCCCGTCTGCGCCGCGAGAGCATTGCCTGCAGGGCGATCGCGATGAAGGTCATGTACATGAGGAGGAAGGACAGGGCTGCGCCAAAGGGCCAGTCATTGGCCCGCTTGAACTGGCGCTCGATGATGTTGGCGATCATCTGGCTGTCCGGGCCGCCCAGCAGGTCCGGCGTCAGGTAGGAGCCCAGGGCCGGAATGAAGGTGATGACCACACCGGACGCGATGCCCGGCAGGGCCAGGGGGGCGACGATCGTCAGCAGGGTCCGAAGATGCCCAGCGCCGAGGTCGAGGCTGGCCTCGATGAGCGAGGTGTCCAGCCGGTCCAGGGCAGAGTAGAGCGGCAGGACCATGAAGGGCAGGTGGACGTAGACCAGGCCCAGCACCACGGCGAAGTTGTTGTGCAGCAACTCGAGGGGCTGGAAAGGCCCAAGGGCGCCAAGGCCCAGGACGCCGACAACCGCCCCGAATCCGTTCCAGAGCCATTCCAGGGACTGGTTGACGTACCCCTCGGTCCGCAGGACGGCGATCAAGGCGTAGGTCCGGATCAGCAGGTTGGTCCAGAAGGGCAGCATGACCGCCAGGAGCAGCCAGGTCTTGGCTTTCGGCGGGGCGAAGGTGATGGCCAGGGCCACCGGGAAGCCGATCACCAGGCAGATCAGCGTCGTCAGCCCGGCGATGCCGACCGACTTGACGAAGATCTTCAGATAGAGCGGGTCCAGGGCCCTGAGATAGTTCGAGAAGGTCCCCGTCAGGGCGATGTCGGTCAGGCCCCGGTTCTCGCCGAACGAATAGAGCCAGACGATCCCCATGGGGATCATGAAGAAGAGGACCAGCCAGAACAGCGGAGGGCCAAGGACGGCGCCGAAGAGGCCCTTCGCCGACTTCCAGTGCTGTTCCATGCAGGGGGCTCCGGCGTCAGGTCAGGCGGCGCGGACCCGGGTCACAACTTCCTCGTAGAGACTGGCCTTCGCCGCCCCCTCGAAGGCGCCGTACTCGCACTTGGCCATGACGTCGGCGGGCGGGAAGATGGCGGGGTTGTTGCGGTAGCTCTCCGGCATCAGGGCCTTCGCCGCCGCGTTCGGGGTCGGGTAGAGGATGGTCTCGCTGATCTTCTTCCCGGCCTCGGCGTCGAGGAGGTAGTTGATGAAGGCATGCGCGTTGTTCGGGCGCGGCGCCCCCACCGGGATGCAGAGGTTATCGGAGTTGATCAGGCTGCCCTCCTTGGGCACGACGAAGCCGATATCCGGGTCCTCGGTCATGATCTGGGCGATGTCGCCGTTGTACTCGAGGACCAGGTCGACCTCGCCGGACAGGAGCATGTCCTGGCCATTGTCCTCGTGGAAGGCCTTCACGAAGGGCTTCTGGCGGATCAGCATCTTCTCGATCTCGGCGACCACCTCGGGCGGGATGTTGTTGACCGAGTGACCCTTGTACTTGGCGGCCAGGCGGATGAGGTCCGCGGACTCCGACAGGAGGGCGATCTTGCCCTTGTAGGCGTCGGAGTCGAACAGCCATTTCCAGCTGTCCGGAACCCCCTTCACCTTACTCTTGCGGTACCCGATGCCGAGGACCAGCCAGGTGTAGGGGACCGACATCTTCCGGCTGGGATCATAGTCCGGGTTCATGAAGCTGGGGTCGATGTTCTTGAGGTTCGGGATCTTCGAATGATCGAGGGGCTGGATCAGCTTGGCCTCGGTCATGCGGCTGACGAACTCGTTGGACGGGACAATGACGTCGAAACCCGGATTGCCCGCCTTCAGCTTGGCGAACAGTTCGTCGTTGGTGGCGAAGAGGCTCATGTTCACGTCGACGCCGCTGGCGGCCTTGAAGTCGGCCAGGGTCGTCTCGCCGATGTAGGTGTCCCAGTTATAGAAGTTCAGCTTCGGCTCTTCCCCGCCAGCGGCGGGGGACGCACCCGGCTGCGAGCAGGCGGTGAAGGAGACCCCGACGGCCGCGGCGCCGAGGGCGGTCAGCAGGCTGCGGCGGGATGCGCCGCGTCCGGAAAACATCGACATCGGGTGGTTCTCCCCAAGGGTTCAAGTCCTAGGAAGAAACAAGACGGCGCCTGCGCGCCGGGATCAATCCCGAAACCGCCCAAGGTTGGCCGGTTTCAGGCGTTGCCCAGATACCAGTCATAGTCCAGGGCGGTGATCACCGCGCCGAACCGGTCCTGCTCGGTGCGCTTGACGGAGGCGAACATGTCCACGAAGCGCGCGCCCAGATAATCGCGCATCACCTCGGACTGCTGGAACCGGTCGACGGCCGCGACCCAGTCCGTAGGCAGGCGCACGCCATCACGGGCGGCGGCGGCGTAGCCGTCGCCCTCCACCGCGGGGCCCGGATCGATCCTTTGGGTCAGGCCATGATGTGCCGCGGCCAGCAGGGCGGCGAGCACCAGGTGCGGATGGGCGTCGGCGCCGGCCACGCGATGCTCCACGTGACGGGTGACAGGCGGGCCCGCCGGCACCCGCAGGGAGACCGTCCGGTTGTTCACGCCCCAGGTCGGCGCGACGGGCGCATAGGAGTTGGCCCGGAACCGTCGGTAACTATTGGCGTTGGGCGCCAGTATGGCCATGCAGTCGCCCATCAGGGCCTTCATCCCGCCGATGGCGTGGCGCAGCAGGTCCGATCCCTCAGGCCGGTCGTCAGCGCAGAGGTTGGCGCCCGTGGCGTCGGCGAAGCTCACATGCACGTGGAAACCGCTGCCCGCCCGATCGGCCCAGGGCTTGGCCATGAAGGTGGCCTCGCAGCCATGTCGCGGCGCGATCCCCTTCACGGCGCGCTTGTAGCGGACCGCATCATCCGCAGCGGCCATGGCGTCGGGCTTGTGGTGCAGGGTCAGTTCGAGCTGAGCCGGGGCGAACTCGGAGATGGCCCCCTCCAGGGGCAGGCCCATGACATCGGCGGTGTCCCAGAGCTCCCGGAGGAAGGGAGCATGGTCCTCAAGTTCCGGCAGCCCGTAGACCTGTATGCCCTCCGGCCTCCGACCGGTGCGGACGGAGCGGGCGGGCAGCACCTCACCGCCGGGCCCCCGATGGAGGTCCACCAGGTAGAACTCAAGCTCGCAGGCGGCGACGGGCGTCAGGCTGTCCGCCGCGTAACGGTCAAGGACGCGGCGGAGGACGTGGCGTGGATCAAGATCGTTGGGAGAGCCGTCCAGCTCGTACATCGACAGCATGACCTGAGCCACGTCCGGTCCAAGCCAGGGGGCGAGGGTCAGGGTGCCGGGAACGGGTCGGGCCCTACGGTCGGCGTCCCCGTCCTCCCAGACCAGGCCTGTGGCCTCGCAGTCGGCGCCCTGGGTGTCGACCACCAGTACGGAGCCGGGCAGGAAGCGCCCGTAGTCGTAGACGGCCGGTAGCTCCTCGATGCGCAGGCGCTTGCCCCGCGGCACGCCGGTCATGCCGGTGAAGACGACCTCGACGAACCTCACCTCGGGGTGGGCGGCCAGGAAGGCCCGGCATTCCTCGGGATCGGCGACGGGGTTGGCGGGCATGGCGGGAAGACCTCGGATCAGACGATGCGAAACCTTCTGCCACGCCGGGCCGGACCCGCCAACCGGGGCACAGATGTCAGCGTGCGGCCTGTCGCTCGGCTTCGATCGCTTGGGCGACCCTCTCCATGGGCGCCTGGGAGGTCACGATCCGGCCAGAGGCCCCGTTGTCCATATCCGACACAAGGCTGAGCGCGAGCCCGACCAGTATGAAGAGGCCGCTGGTCGCGACGAAGTGGCGAGATCCCGACGCCGCCAAGGTCAGCCCCACCAGCAGCGCCGACCCCAGGGCGAAGGCATGCAGAGTTTGCAGGATCCGCTTCGGAATTCGGGCGTCGAATGCCGCATAGCGACGCTCAGCGTCGTCGAACATTTCATTCGTCGCATTGAGCAGCGGGACAGACACTCGCTGTCCGGCAGGCGTATCAAGAGCGCTGTCGGTGACCTTCCAGATCGCGGACTGGATCCGGGCCGTCTGCACCCGTGTCTCCTGCAAGGCGGCCGGATCAGCTCGGTCTGTGCTGAAGGACATGCGAACACGCACATAGTCCGCCATGAGCGCATTGAGTTCGGATCTGTGGGGATCATCAAGCAGCTGATGGCGAAGATGGGTCGTCGAGATCGCCGTAGCCTCCGCGGTCACGAGATCCCGCCGGAGCTCAAAGTTGGAATGCGCCATTCCGAAGGTAAAGGCGACAAGGAGGGCAAGGAGGGTGAGGGCCGCGGACAAGACGAAGGACGTATCTTCCTCGCCGGGAGCCTCCCGGCGCCTCCTGAACCAGGCATAGCCGCGGAACCCCGCCTCCAGCACCAGGATCAGCGCGACCGAGTAACCAATCCAGGTCAGGGTGGGGGTGAACATGGGGGGCATCCCTCAGGCTAAGGGCCTAGACCTTGGGCTTGGCCGCAGATGACACATACACCTCGCCCCCGCTGTCCCGGAAGCGCCTCGCCATCTCCGCCATACCCTCGGCCACATCGTTCTGGGCCGCCGCAGCGTCACGGATCTCCTGGCTGATCTTCATGGAGCAGAACTTCGGCCCGCACATGGAGCAGAAGTGGGCGGTCTTGAAGGCCTCCTTGGGCAGGGTCTCGTCGTGGTAGGCGCGGGCGGTCTCGGGGTCGAGGCCGAGGTTGAACTGGTCCTCCCAGCGGAACTCGAAACGGGCGCGGGACAGGGCGTCGTCCCAGGCCCGGGCAGAGGGATGCCCCTTGGCCAGGTCCGCAGCGTGGGCGGCGATCTTGTAGGCGATGACCCCGTCCTTGACGTCCTTCCGGTCGGGCAGGCCGAGATGCTCCTTGGGCGTGACGTAGCAGAGCATGGCGGTGCCGAACCATCCGATCATGGCCGCGCCGATCGCCGAGGTGATGTGGTCGTAGCCAGGGGCGACGTCGGTGGTGAGCGGGCCCAGGGTGTAGAAGGGCGCCTCACCGCAGGCCGCCAGCTGCTTGTCCATGTTGGCCTTGATCTTGTGCATGGGCACGTGACCGGGGCCCTCGATCATGGTCTGGACCCCATGCTTCCAGGCGACGCGGGTCAGCTCGCCCAGGGTCTCCAGCTCGGCGAACTGGGCGGCGTCGTTGGCGTCGGCGAGCGAGCCCGGACGGAGGCCGTCGCCCAGGCTGAAGGAGACGTCGTAGGCCCGCATGATCTCGCAGATGTCCTCGAAGTGCTCGTAGAGGAAGTTCTCGCGATGGTGCGCCAGGCACCACTTGGCCAGGATCGAGCCGCCACGGGAGACGATGCCGGTGACCCGCTTCGCCGTCAGGGGTATGTAGGCCAACCGGACCCCGGCGTGGATGGTGAAGTAGTCCACGCCCTGCTCGGCCTGCTCGATCAGGGTGTCGCGGAAGACCTCCCAGTTCAGGTCCTCGGCGACGCCGCCGACCTTCTCCAGGGCCTGGTAGATGGGCACCGTACCGATCGGGACCGGGCTGTTGCGGACGATCCAGTCACGGATGTTGTGGATGTTCCGGCCGGTGGACAGGTCCATCACCGTGTCAGCGCCCCAGCGGATGGCCCAGACCATCTTGTCCACTTCGTCGGCCACGGTGGAGAGGACGGCGGAGTTGCCGATGTTGGCGTTGATCTTCACCAGGAAGTTGCGGCCGATCGCCATCGGCTCGAGCTCGGTGTGGTTGATGTTGGCCGGGATGATGGCTCGGCCCCGCGCCACCTCGTCGCGGACGAACGCCGGCGTGACCAGGTCGGGGATGGAGGCGCCGAAGTCCTCACCGTCCCGCAGGGCCGGGTCGGAGGCCTGTCGACGGAGGTTCTCGCGGATCGCGACGAACTCCATCTCCGGTGTGATGATCCCCCGGCGGGCGTAGTCCAGCTGGGTGACGGCCGCCCCGCCCCGGGCGCGGTAGATTCTCCGGGGCGCGTCGAAGGCGGGCGCCAGCAGGGCGCCTGAGGCCCCGCCATTGTCCTCCGGCCGAACCTCCCGTGGAGACTCGACAATCTCCACGTCGCCGCGCGAGACGACCCAGGGCTCCCGGGTTCTGGGCAGGCCCCGGGAGATATCGATGCTGGCCGCCGGGTCCGTATAGGGGCCCGAAGGGTCATAGAGGGTCACCGGCGGCTCATTGGCGGAGGGGTGAACGGCCACCTCGCGGAACGGAACGCGGATGTCCGGCCAGACCTTACCGGCTTCATAGACCTTGCGCGAACCGGGGATGCCGCCGGTCGCGACGGCGGCGGTTGTGGGGGTCTGGGCGTTCATCGACTGGCTCCGCGGTTGGGCGGGCGGCCGGCTCGGTCAAGCGTCTGTTCGGCGCCTTTCCCTTCGCCGGCATGACCCGGATCAGGTTCTGCGGGTCGCGGGCTCACCCGCCTCTCAGCCGCCTGAGCGCGGCTCCCCGAGGACAAGGAACCCTAGGCCGGAATCCCGGAGCTGGAAAGGAAAAGGGCGGCCGCCGCACCGGCGACCGCCCCATTCCGTTCCCGAGTGGGGCTCAGCCCTTCGGCGTCGCCGCCGTCCCGGCCGCAGTGCGGGTCTGGGACTTTTTCGACTCGGTGAGGATGTAGGCGCGCAGGTCCTCCACCTCCTTGGCGTTCAGGAACCGCGAGAAGCTCGCCATGCCGCGGCTGGCCAGGGCCCCGTCCAGCATGACCGACTTGAAGCTGTCGGCAGTGAGCAGCATCTGCGACTTCTTCAGGTCGGGCAGGTAGGTCCCGGAGACGCTGGGTCCATGACAGACCTGGCAGTTCTCGTGGTAGAGCGCAAAACCGTTCTTCACATCGCCCTTGCCGGCGACGACCTGGGTGAGGTCCAGGGGCGGGATTTCCGGTATGACGTAGGGCTTGGCGGTCGCCTTGCCCCCCAGCTTGAAGACCATCAGCCGGCCAGGCAGGCGCGGCCGGTCCTTCAGCATGATCGAGGCCGAGGTCGCCGCTGCGCCGCCGTAGCCCACCATGAGGGCGACGTACTGCTCGCCGTCGAGCTCGTAGGTGGACGGGGCGGCGACGATGCCGTTGCCGGTATCCAGGCTCCAGAGCTTCTTGCCGGTGGCGGCTTCGTAGGCGACGAAATCCCCCTCTCCGGCGCCCTGGAAGACCAGGCCGCCCGCGGTCGACAGAACGCCGCCGTTCCAGAAGAAGGGATGCTCGATCGTCCAGCGCGCCTTGCCGGCCACCGGATCCCAGGCGATGAGCTGTCCCTTGTAGAGGGCTTTGATTGCCTTCAGCTGGGCGGCGTCGTCGGGCAGGGCGTTGGCGAGGATGTCGGTGCCGACATTCCAAGCGCCCGCCTTGTACTTGAAGTCCTTCACGTTGGTGTACGCAAAGGGTGCGGTGTGGGCAGGGATGTAGACCAGACCCTCCTTGGGATTAAAGGCCATCGGATGCCAGTTATGGGCGCCCAACGGGCCTGGAAGGGCCATGGCCGGAGCCTTCTCATACCGCGCGCCTTCAACCTCGATCGGCCGTCCGGTCTTCAGGTCCACCCCTTTGGCCCAGGTGACCGGAGCATAGGGGTTGGCGGAAATCAGCTGCCCGGTCGCCCGATCGATGACGTAGAAGAAACCGTTCTTGGGCGCCTGCATCAACACCTTGCGCGGCTGGCCGCCGACTGTCAGGTCGGCGAGGATCATGTGCTGCGTGGCGGTGTAGTCCCAGCTCTCGCCCGGAGTGGTCTGGTAGTGCCAGACATACTCGCCTGTGTCTGGTTTCAGCGCCAGGATGGAGGAGACGAACAGGTTGTCGCCCTTACCATCTGAGCGCTTCTGGTGGTTCCAGGGGGTGCCGTTTCCCACACCGAAGTAGACGATGTCCAAGGCCGGGTCATAGGCCATGGAGTCCCAGACGGTCGCGCCGCCGCCCGTCTTCTTCCAGGTCTCGCCGAACCAGGTGCCTGAGGCCTTCTCGGCCATGATCTTGTCCGAGGCCGCTCCATCCGGCTTTCCCTCGGGGTTGGGGGCCGTGTAGAAGCGCCAGACCATCTTGCCCGTGCCGGCGTCATAGGCGGAGACATAGCCGCGGACGCCGTACTCCGCGCCGCCGTTGCCGATCAGGACCTTGTCCTTCACGATCCGGGGCGCACCGGTGATGGTGTACGGCTTGGAGTTATCCGTGGTCTGGACCGACCAGACCGGCTTGCCGGTGTCGGCGTTCAGCGCGATGAGGCGCCCGTCGAGGGTGCCGAAATAGACCTTGCCCTTCCAGACGGCGACGCCCCGGTTCACCACGTCGCAGCAGGCGTCAAAGCCCTTGGCGCCATCGACCTTAGGATCATAGGACCACTTCAGGGCCCCGGTGCGCGCGTCGAGTGCGAAGACCTTTGACCAGGCGGTGGTGGTGTAGAGCACCCCGTCGACCATGACCGGCGTCGCTTCCTGGCCGCGGTCGGTATCGAACTCGTAGTACCAGGCGAGGCCGAGGTCCTTGACGTTCGAGATGTTGATCTTGTCGAGGGGGCTATAGCGCTGCTCGTCATAGGTACGGCCAACCGCCAGCCATTCGCCGTTGGCGCTGGCCGCTGAAAGCCGCTCGCCATCGACGCGTCCCGCCTTGCCCCCAGCCTGGCTGCAGGCCGCCAGCAGTGCGGTCACGGCGAGTATTCCCACAAGGCGCTGAAGCGTCATCGTTTCCTCCCCCGGATGCCCCATCTGGGCCTCTGCGGAGTATGCCCAGCAGGAACAGAACGGCAAGCCGTGACGTTGCGTCACTTGCCTTGAGCGGCGGCCTCGTGCTCTTGGGCCGGAAACCTGGCCTTTACCTGAACCTGCGACGCTCTCAAGCTTGGCGGGTCCGACCGCCAGCAGAAGACCCGCGGGGGAAGCCGGTCCATGAGCAAGACCATCCTTGTGGTGGACAATGATCCGACCCAGAGGCGCCCGATCACGGCGGTCCTCGAGCGGGAAGGCTTTGCAGTGACCCTGCTTCTGAGCGGGGACGCCCTGCTGGATCATCTGGCCAAGGGCGGAGCCTGCGACGTTATCCTCCTCGACCTGGTCTTGCCTGGCCGGTCGGGTATCGAGACCCTTGTCGATCTGAGGGCGCGCGGACACCAGCACCCGGTCATCGTCCTGACCGCCTCTGGCGGGATCGACACCGTTGTCTCGGCCATGCAGGCGGGCGCCTGCGACTTTTTCGTCAAGCCCGCCTCGCCCGAGCGGATCGCCATCTCCATCAACAACGCCCTGTCCATCGGCGCCCTGAGGTCCGAGGTCGCCCAGCTGCGCAAGCGTGCAGAGGGTCGAACGACCTTTGACGATCTCGTCGGGAATTCGCCTGCGATGCAACTCGTCCGGCGCATGGGAGAGCGGGCCGCCCGATCCTCTATCCCCATCCTGATTTCCGGGGAGAGCGGAGTCGGCAAAGAAGTGATCGCTCGCGCCGTTCACGGCTCCTCGGACCGCGCCGGCCGACCCTTCGTGGCGATCAACTGCGGCGCCATTCCGGCGACCCTGGTGGAATCCATCTTGTTCGGTCACGAGAAGGGGAGTTTCACAGGCGCTACGGAGCGTCACGCCGGTAAGTTCCAGGAGGCCAACGGCGGCACCTTGCTGCTCGACGAGATCGGCGAATTGCCCATGGACATTCAGGTGAAGCTGCTTCGGGTGCTTCAGGAGGGCGAAGTCGATCCGGTGGGTGCGCGCCGCCCCGTCAAGGTCGATGTGCGCATCATCTCGGCGACGAACCGGAACCTCGTCCAGGCGGTCTCCGAAGGCCTTTTCCGCGAGGACCTCTTCTATCGCCTCAATGTCTTCCCCATCGAGGCCCCGCCCCTGCGGGAGCGCCGGGAGGATATTCCGACCCTCGTTCAGGCCTTCATCCAGCGGTTCAACATCGAGGAAGGACGCCCGGTGTCCGGGGCGACGCAGGAGACGATTGACCTCCTGGTCCAGCACGATTGGCCGGGGAACATCCGGCAGCTCGAAAACGCCGTTTACCGCGCCATCATCCTTGCGGACGGGCCCCAGCTTCAGCCGTACGATTTTCCGGCGATCTCGGGTCTGTCGCCGCCAACGGGACCGAACCCGGCGGCGTCTTGTCCCGATGTTGATCTCCGGTCGACCCCGGACGCCATCCATCCCCCACAGGCAGACCCGCCAGTCCGGATTCTTGACGATGAGGGACATGTCCGGGCCCTCGACGCCATCGAGGGGGACCTGATCAAGCTGGCGATCGAGCGCTACGAGGGTCATATGAGCGAGGTCGCCCGGCGCCTTGGTATCGGTCGCTCCACACTCTATCGAAAGGTCCGTGAAAACGGCCTGGGAGAGTTCGCTGGCCTCGGCGGCGCCTGAACCTCGGCTCAGACCTGCTCGTCCCCTCCCTCAGAGTCCTCGGGCCTACGGCTCCGGCCGGGACGACGATGGCCGAAGCGGCGGCCCGGGACGGGCGCGTCGCCTGAGGCCTTGGCGGCGATTTCCTTGAGCTTGCGCTGCTGGAGGGCGGACAGGGCCTGGCCGGGGGCGCCTTTCTCGGGATCACCGAAGGCGCGGCCATAGGTCTGTATCCGGGTCTCGACGGACCCGAGGAACTCGCCCTCCCAGTCTGAAAGGTCGACGCCCGCGCGGTCCGCCTTGCGTCGGGTCCGCCGCAGCGCGTTGAGAGCGGCCCTGCGCGCGGCCTCTCTGGGGTCGGCGGGACCGCGCCTCAAATCTCGCCGATCGCCGAGAGATAGAGGTCGAGGATGGCTTCCTCCTCCTGCCGCTTGGCGCGGTCCTGTTTGCGCAGCCGGACCACCTTGCGGAGAATCTTCACGTCGAAGCCCGCACCCTTGGCCTCGGCGAAGACCTCCTTGATCTGCTCCATGACCTCCGCCTTTTCCTGCTCGAGGCGCTCGATCCGCTCGACAATGGTGCGCAGCCGCCCCTGGGCGTCCTGGTTCAGAACATCGGAATGGGCGTCGTCGCCGGCCATGAAGTCAGGCTCCTGCAGAATTGTGTCGGGGTTGCGGCGCAGACCCTAGCGAGGGCCGCTGGTCGTGTCGCGCGCACGCTTCAGGCTGTGGAGCCCGAATCCAGGATCATCTGTGGAAAACCGCCCGATCGCGCCGGGCGCTAACCGCCTCAGCCCTGCTTGGCCTTGAAGCGAGGGTCGGTCTTGTTGATCACGTAAACCACACCCTTGCGGCGCACCAGCTTGCAGTCGCGGTGGCGGGTCTTGAGCGACTTGAGCGAGCTTCTGACCTTCATGACCTTCGTCTTCTCTGGGTACGGGACATTAGCCCTGGCGACCGAGTGAGCGGCGCGTATACGGAACCCCCGACGGCAAGTCAATCAGCTGCCCGGACGCAAAGCGCGCGCCGGCGACGTTGCCCCTGACCCCGGCGCACCCTAACTGTTTCCGCATGAAGCGTCGCACCTTCCTGGTCACTGCAGCGGCTGCGCTCGCCACACCCGCCGTAGGCGCCGGTCCTCAGAGCGATCCTTTGACCGCCCAGGATGCGGCCTTCGCGGAGTGGCTCTCAACGTTCAGGATCACCGCCCTCGCCTCCGGCCTGCCCGCAGACGTCCTTGAACGAGAGCTGGCGGGCCTGCAGCCGGACCCCCGCGTCCGGGGATCCGACCGGAACCAGCCGGAGTTCTCCCGCCCGTTCAGTCATTACGTGAAGCGAGCCGCAGGCGAGGATCGCGCAGCAATCGGTCGACGCCGGATGGCCGAACTCGACGCCTCGCTTGCGGGCGCCGAGGCCGCCTCAGGCGTGCCCCGGGAGATGCTCGTTGCGATCTGGGGCATGGAATCCGGCTACGGCGCCTTCCTGGGAGACCATGACGTCATCCGCTCGATGGCCACTCTTGCAGCGGATGGCCGCCGCCGCGGCTTCGCCGAGGACCAGCTCCTGGCGACCCTGCGGATCATCGCGTCTGGGGAATGGCCGCGGGAGCGACTGGTCGGGTCCTGGGCCGGCGCCATGGGGCAGACCCAGTTCATCCCCTCCAACTTCCTCTCCCTGGCGTTGGACGCCGACGGCGACGGCCGTCGCGATGTCTGGGGCTCCCCGCTCGACGCCCTCGCTTCCGCCGCCAATCTTCTGGCGACGTCTGGCTGGGCCCGGGGGCAGGGATGGGCCCTGGAGGTGGCCGCCCCGGACAACTTCGACTACTCGGTGAGCGAGACCTTGAGCGCCTCACCCGCCGTCTGGAGCGACCTTGGGCTCATGCGGGCTGACGGCGGCCCGCTGGGCCTGGACGCATCTGAGGCGACGCTGCTGGCCCCGACAGGGGCCAAGGGTCCCCTCTTCCTGCTGATGGCCAACCACTTCGTGATCCGGCGCTACAACAACGCCGTCACCTATGCCCTCGCCGGCGGCCTCCTTGCCGACAGTATCGCCGGCCGGCCTGGCCTCGTCCGGCCCTGGCCGGAGGAGGTTCCCCTCTCCCTCGCCGATCGGATCTCCGCCCAGGCGGCGCTGCAGGCGGCGGGCTATGACGTCGGCGAGCCGGATGGGGTCATCGGGCTGAAATCCCGCGCTGCCCTGCGGGCCTGGCAGAAGTCTCGCGGCCTGGTGGCGGACGGGTACCTTTCACCAGACATGGTCGCCCTGCTGCGGGGCCCCGAAGCCTAGGGGTTCAGCGTTCGCGGCGGGTGGATGGAAAGGAGCCCATTTCCCCGGACCGCTTTTATTCGCTTCCGGCAGCGGAACAGGAAGGAAGTCGGAACCGTTGGGGGCGTGTCCCGTCGAAGAGACTTCACACGCAAGACCCGGGCTCCATTCCCTCTTCCCGCCCCAGTTCGGTCGCCCGAACGAGGAGCCGCTCCATGCTGCGGTCGCGGATGCCCGCGTCGCGCAGATGGGCCACAAGGTCGCGAAGATAGACGATGTTGAGCCCGGACAGGCCGCTTGCCCCGGCGATCAGACGAGCCTGGGCCTCGAGCGAAAGGCTACCGGCCCACTGAGGGTGGCGCCGATCGGAGAGGAAGGTCAGGCATGGCGCGCGCTCCCCGGCGTCCAGCCGGACAGTCACTTCGGCCTCCACATAGGTCTCGGTCGGCTGCTCGCGCTCGCGCAGGTAGGCCCGGACCTCGGGCCAGAGGTCGGCGGTCACCCGGTAGGCGACTCCGCGCACGGAGCCGCCGGGGGTCAGGCCGAGCACCAGACCTGGTCGCTCCGGCGTCCCCCGGTGGTGGACGGAATAGATGCAGAAGGCGCGACGCCGACCCTGTAGTATAGCGGGACGACGCTCGGCCCAATCAAAGCCTGGTCGCCACATCAGAGACCCGTAACCGAACACCCACCGATCCGCCGACATCGCCGACCGCATGCCCTCTCTTGCCAATTCCGACTCCATGCCCCAGGCGCCCGGCGCGCGCAAACCCCCACGACTCGGCCTCTGGATACCTTTTGGGATCGCCGGGATTCTGGCGGCCGCCTGGAGCGCTGGCTGGCTTCTCGCCGCACGGGAGGTGGAGCGTCGCCTTGACGCCGGCGTCCGCACTCTCGCCTCGGGCGGCATCGCGGTCGAATGGTCGGGAAAACGGTTGTCCGGCTATCCCTTCCGTCTCAACCTGGACATGACCGACCTGCGGGTCGACGCCGGGAGCTGGGCGGTCAGGATCCCGCAGTTCGAGGCCCAGGCCTTCCTCCACGCCCCCCGCTCCTGGCTGGCGGCTGCGCCAGAGGGGCTGACGGTGTTCCGGCCGGAGGGCGGTGGCCTTGAGGTGCGCGGTCGACGCCTGCTGTCCAGCCTGGTCCTGCCCGGGACCGGCCCGCTGCGTCTCTCCGCTGAGGGGCTGGACCTGTCCTTCTCCCCAACGCCCGGCGCCCGGCCCTTCGCCCTGGCCAGGGCGGGGCGGCTGGAGTTTCACCTGCGACCCGGCCCGGGCGATCGTGCGGCGGTCTTCCTGCGACTGGAGGAGGGGGCGCCCACTCCCGGCCGGCTGTTCGCCGACCTCGGGAGCGGCGGCGGCGTGTCGGCGGCGGTGGACGCCCGCATTGACCACACCTCCGCCCTGCGGGGCGGGACCCCGGCCCGGGCCCTGGCCGCCTGGGGTGCGGCGGGGGGACAGCTTGACCTGAACGAGGCGGGAATGACTGCTGGACAAACCCGGGTCTCCCTGGGGACTACAGGCCTGCGGGCTGCAGCCGATGGACGCCTGGAGGGCCGGGTGACAATCACGGCGGCAAGGGCTCCCACCCTGCTGGCCACCCTCGCGCGGCATGGCGTCCTTTCGCCAACCGAGGCCGCAGGCGGCATCGCGGCCGCACTCCTTCTCGCAAAGGATCGCGGAGACGATGTCCGCCTCGACCTCGACCTGTCCGGTGGCGACGTGCGGATCGCCCGTTAGGGCGGGGATCAGGCGGCCTCTTGCACCTTTGCGATCGGGTTGGAGAAGTGCATGACGCCGTCTTCCAGACCGGAGAACCTCAGCGAAGCCAGGTCCAAGGCGTAGTTCTGATGCAGCTTCCAGGGCGCGGTCACGCCCTGCTTTGGGAAGTCGCCGATCGACCTCTGGACATACCCCGAGGTGAAATCCAGCCAGGGCGCGGTCTCGGGCGGTGGCGCCTCGAGCACCGGGGTGCACTGGCGCAGACCCTTGCGGCGCATATGGTTGAGCAGCCGGCAGACGTACTCGCAGGTGAGGTCGCACTTCAGCGTCCAGGAGGCGTTGGTGTAGCCGAAGGCCGAGGCGAGGTTGGGTACGTTCGAGTACATCATGCCCTTGTAGCTCAGCGTGTCCGCTGGCCGGACCGGGGCGCCGTCCACGGTCAGGGCGATGCCGTTCATGGCCTGTAACCTCAGACCCGTCGCCGTGACGACGATGTCGGCGGCCAGCTCGACGCCGGACTTCAGCTTCAGGCCGGTCTCGGTGAAGGTCTCGATCTCGCCGGTCACCACCGAGGCCGAACCGGTCTTCAGGGCGTGGAAGAAGTCGCCGTCAGGGGCCAGGCAAAGGCGCTGGTCCCAGGGGTTGTAGCGCGGGGAGAAGTGGGTCTCGACGTCGAAGTCCGGGCCCAGGGTCACGCGCACCTGATCGACGATGGCCTTCTTCACCTGCTCCGGTTTCCGGCGGGCGAAGCGGTAGAAGACCATCCCCATCAGCACGTTGCGCCAGCGGATGAGCTGGTAGGCCAGGGTCTCGGGAAGGAACTGCCGGAGCTTCAGAGCCAGGGCGTCCTCGCCAGGCCGGGCCACGATGTAGGTGGGCGAACGCTGGAGCATGGTCACATGACCGGCGGTTCGCGCCATCTCGGGGACCAGAGTCACCGCGGTCGCGCCCGAGCCGATCACCACCACCCGCTTGCCGGAATAGTCCAGGTCGTCGGGCCAGGCCTGCGGATGAATGATGCGGCCGGCAAACCGGTCCATGCCGGCGAAGTCCGGGGTGTAGCCGCCCTGGTAGGAGTAGTAGCCGCCGCACAGGAAGAGGAAGTTGCAGGTGAAGGTAGCGGGGCCGTCGGGCGTCTCGGCCGTGAGAGTCCAGAGGGCGCTCTCGCTGGACCAGGCGGCGGCGGTCACCTTATGCCCGAAGCGGATCCGGTCCTCGATGCCCTCATCACGCGCCGTGTCGCGGATATAGCGCAGGATGGAGGGACCGTCGGCGATGGCCTTGGCCTCGGTCCAGGGCCGGAAGGAATAACCCAGGGTGTACATGTCCGAGTCCGAGCGGATGCCCGGATACCGGAAGAGGTCCCAGGTGCCGCCGATCGACTGCCGGCCCTCAAGCAGCAGGAAGCTGCGGTCGGGACAGGCCGTCTTCAGGTGCCGGGCGGCGCCGATCCCGGACAAGCCCGCCCCGATGATGACCACGTCGGCATGGGTCGCTGCACTGATCTCCGCCATCTCGTCCCCCGGCTCATCGCATCTCGGCGCATCTGTCATGACGATGGGGCGTGACGGGCGCAAGCGTCTTGCCGCCCGGCGGCGAGGGACCTAGCCTCGCACAGGTCCTTCGAGGTGTCCGAGATGTTCCGCCGCCTGCTCCTGAGCCTCGTCCTGCTCCTTGCCTTGCCCGCCGCGGCGACCGCCGCCGCGACCGCCACCACGGCGCCCTCCGGGGTGAGGACGACTGCCTCTGCGATCCCCTCCAAGGAGATGCTCCGTTGGCGCGAGACCGCCCGCCGGGTCACCATTGTCAGGGACGATTGGGGTATCGCCCACATCCGGGGCAAGACCGACGCGGATGCTGTCTTCGGCATGATCTACGCCCAGGCCGAGGATGACTTTCCGCGCATCGAGACCAACTACTTGATCGCCCTGGGCCGGCTGGCGGAGGCCGAGGGCGAAGGCGCCCTGATGCAGGACCTCCGGGCTCGGCTCTATGTCGATCCGGACATCCTCAAGGCCCATTACGCCAAGAGCCCGCCCTGGCTGCGCAAGCTGATGGACGCCTGGGCGGACGGGCTGAACTATTACCTGGCCATGAACCCCCAGGTGCGCCCGAAGGTGTTGACGCGCTTCGAGCCCTGGATGGCCCTGAGCTTCTCCGAGGGCAGCATCGGCGGCGACATCGAGCGCATCGCTTTGGATGGCCTTGCGGAGATGTACTCGGACCGACCCTGGGTCCTGGCCAGCGCGGCCCCGGTCGGGCCGGAGGAGCCTCGGGGTTCCAATGGCATCGCCATCGGCCCGTCCCGGGCCTGGGGCGGACGGCCGCTGCTTCTGATCAACCCCCACACCAGCTTCTACTTCCGCGCCGAACAGCAGGTGACATCGGACGCCGGGCTCAATGTGTACGGAGCGGCGACCTGGGGCCAGTTCTTCATCTACCAGGGCTTCAACTCCCGGGTGGGCTGGATGCACACCTCCAGCGGGGTGGACTCTGTGGATGAGTTCTCGGTTCAGGTGATCAACCGGAGCGGGAAGCTGACCTACCGATACGGCGCTGAAGAGAGGCCGGTGGTCACGCGTACGATCGCCGTGCCCTGGCGAACGCCGCAGGGCGCCCTGGTACAGAGCACCTTCCGGGTGCACTTCACCCACCATGGTCCTGTCGTCCGCAAGGAGGGGGACCGCTGGATCGCCTTCGCCATGATGAACCGGCCGGTGGAGGCCCTCAGCCAGTCCTTCCTGCGCACCCGAGCCCGCAATTTCGATGAGTTCATGAAAGCGGCGGCCCTGGTCGGCAATTCCTCGAACAATACCCTTTACGCCGACGCTGACGGGGTGATCGCCTACCTGCATCCCCAATTCGTGCCACGGCGGAACGACCGGTTCGACTACACCCGGACGGTCGACGGATCAGACCCGGCGACGGACTGGAAGGGACTGCACGCCCTGTCCGAACTGCCCAGCGTGAAGTCCCCCAAGGGGGGCTGGGTCTACAATACCAATGACTGGCCCTGGACGGCCGCAGGACCAGAGAGCCCCCGACGGGACCGCTTCCCCCGCTATATGGACACGGTGGGCCCGAACCCCCGGGGCGCCAATGCCGTCCAGCTGCTGGAGGGGGGGCAAACCTTCACCCTCGACACCCTGGCCCAGGGGGCGTTCAACACCCGCCTGCCGGCTTTCGAGGCCCTCCTGCCCGGCCTCGAGGCTGCCTGGGATGCGACCCCCGGCGCCGATCCGCTGCGCCTGAAGCTGGCCGAGGACATCC
Source organism: Phenylobacterium sp. (assembly GCA_020401865.1). Taxonomy (GTDB): domain Bacteria; phylum Pseudomonadota; class Alphaproteobacteria; order Caulobacterales; family Caulobacteraceae; genus Phenylobacterium. Next base: position 25,934 of record JADCAS010000003.1, read on the forward strand.
GCCTGCTGCGGGGCTGGAACCGGCGTTGGTCGGCCACATCCGAGGCCCTGACCCTGGCGGTCTTCTGGGGCGACCTGCTCTGGCCCGAGGCCGAGGAGATCGCCCGGAAGGAGGGCTTGAGCGTCTGGGAGGCGATGGCCAGCCGGATCGCGCCCCGGCGCAAGCTGGAGGTCCTCGCCCAGGCCTCCGACCGGCTTCAGGCCGACTTCGGGACCCGCAAGGTCCCCTGGGGCGAGGTGAACCGCTTCCAGCGGCGGACCGGCGATATTCGCCAGGACTTCAGCGACGCCGCGCCGAGCCTCGCCGCCCCCTTCCCCTCGGCGCGCTGGGGCGCGCTGGCCTCCTTCGGGGCCCGCCGCCCTGAGGGCCAGAAGAGGTTCTATGGGAGCAGCGGCAACAGCTTCGTCGCGGTGGTGGAGTTCGGGCCCCGGGTCCGGGCCCGGGCGGTGACGGCGGGCGGCGCCTCCAGCTCGCCCCTGTCGAAGCACTTCACCGACCAGGCTCCCCGCTATCTGAGCGGCGACCTTCGGCCGGTTTACTTCTGGCCCGACGAGATCAAGGGCCGCGTGGCCCGCACCTACCGGCCCGGGCAGTAGCGCGGTATTGCGCCGTCCGGCGCAATGACCTATCGCCCAAGCCTCCAGAACACCGGGACCGCCATGGACGCCTCCGACTCCACGCCGACCGCACGCCCCCTCGAGGCCGTGCGCGCGCGCCTGGACGAGGTCGACCGGCGCCTGCTTGAACTTATCGATGAGCGGGCCGCCCTCGCGGGCGAGGTGGCGGCGGCCAAGGCGGCGGCGGGCGAGGGTGGCCGCTTCGCCCTGCGTCCGCAGCGCGAGGCCGAGGTCCTGCGTAATCTCCTGGGCCGCTCCCGCACAGCCGCGCCCGCAGGTCTGATCGTCCGGATCTGGCGGGAGCTGATGAGCGACAGCCTGTCGCGGCAGGGGCCCTATCACGTCAGCGTCTATGGCGGACAGACGCCCGACGGGGTCCGCGAGGCGGCCCGGATGCGGTTCGGCGCCGCCCCACCCTTCACCGCCGTGAGCCGTCCCGAGGACGCCATCGCCGCCGCCCGGACGCCCGGTGGGGTTGCGGTCCTGGCCCTGGACACCCGAACCCCTTGGTGGGGGCGGCTGCTGGCCGAGCCGGCCCTGCGCGTCTTCGCCGCCCTGCCCTGTCTGAACGCCTGGGGCCGCCCCACCGCCCTGGCGGCGGCGGAGGTGGAAATCGGTCCGACCGGCGGGGACCGCACCTACTGGGTCACCGACGCCCCCGGTCCGCCTGGGCGGCTGGTCGAGGCCCTGAGCAAGGACGGCGTGGCTGCCGAACTCCTGGCCGATGCTGGCGGCCTGCGCCTCTTCGAGCTGGTGGGATACTACCAGTCCGACGACGAGCGCCTCGCCCGGGCGCCCGGGCGGCTGACCGGCGTGATCGGCGCGGCCTCGGCGCCGCTGGACACCTGAAGGGGAAACCATGACCGATCGTCCCCAGCCCAAGCCCGGCATCCTCGACATCTCGCCCTACAGGCCCGGCAAGGCCGCGGTGGAGGGTGTGGCGCACCCGCTCAAGCTCTCGGCGAACGAGAACATCCTCGGCTCGAGCCCGGAGGCGAAGACGGCCTTCGCCTCCGCCATCGACGAGTTGCACCTCTATCCGGACGGGCGCTGCAACGCCCTGCGCGAGGCGATCAGCGCCCGGTACGGCCTTGAGCCCGAACGGCTGCTGTTCGGCTGCGGGTCCGACGAAATCTTCCAGCTGATCGGCCAGACCTTCCTCCAGCCCGGCGACAACGCCATACAAGGCGAGCATGGCTTCGGCGCCTTCGCCATCGCCACCCGCGCGGCGGGGGGTGAGGTGCGCATGGCCCGCGAGACCGACCTGCGGATCGACGTCGATGAACTGCTCGCCTGCGCGGACGAGCGGACCCGGATCGTCTGGGTGGCTAATCCCGCCAACCCGACAGGCACCCTGGTCAAGGGCTCTGAAATCCGCCGCCTGCACGCGGCCCTGCCCGCCGATGTGGTCCTGGTGCTTGACGGCGCCTATGCCGAGTTCGCTGAGGACCCGGATTTCGAGGACGGGGTCGACCTTGTCCGCAACTTCTCAAACGTCATCATGACGCGGACCTTCTCCAAGCTGCACGGCCTGGCCGCCCTGAGGGTGGGGTGGGCCTACATGCCGCAGGACATGGCCGACGCCATCGACCGGATTCGCCTGCCCTTCAACGTCTCCATCCCCGCCCAGCGGGCGGCCATCGCCGCCCTGGCGGACGAAGACTTCCAGGCGCGCTCGCTGGAGTTGGTGCGGACCTGGCGGCCCTGGCTGGCCCAGCAACTGGGCGGCCTGGGGCTGGAGACCACCGCGTCCAGCGCCAACTTCGTGCTCGCCCGGTTCCCGAAGACGCCCGGACGGACAGCCGCAGACGCCGACGCCTTCCTGTGCTCGAGGGGGCTGATCCCACGGATGGTCGGCGGCTACGGCCTGCCCGACCACCTGCGCATCACCATCGGGCTGGAGGCGCACAACCGGGCCCTCGTGGACGCCCTCGCCGAGTTCCTGGGGACCCGTCCGTGATCTACGCCCGGATGGCCGTGATCGGCTGCGGCCTGATCGGGTCCTCGGTGATCCGCGCCGCACGGGCGGCGGGGGCCGTGGGTTCCGTGGCCGTGGGCGAAGCCAGCGAGGCCCACCGTGCCGAGATCGCCGCCCTGGGCTACGCCGACCTCGTCACGGGGGACCTCGCCGAAGCGGTGGCGGACGCCGACCTGGTGGTCTTCGCTGTGCCCGTCCTGGCCATGGGCCCGGCGGCCGCCGCGGCGGCGGCGGCGCTGAAGCCGGGCGCCACGGTTACGGATGTGGGTTCGGTCAAGGTCGGGGTGGCCGAATCCCTGCGCGCAGCCCTGCCGGCCTCAGTTTACCTGGTCCCGGGACACCCTATCGCGGGCACCGAACAGTCTGGACCCGCCGCCGGCTTCGCCGAGCTGTTCCGCGGCAGGTGGGTCATACTGACGCCGGAGGCGGATGACCGGCCGGCCTACCGAGACGCCGTCAACCGCCTCTCGGACTTCTGGATCGCCCTAGGCGCCCAGGTGGACATCATGGATGCTGCGCACCACGATCTGGTGCTGGCCGTCACCAGCCACCTTCCCCACCTGATCGCCTACAACATCGTCGGCACGGCCGCCGACATGGAGGAGGTCACCCGGGCCGAGGTGATGAAGTACTCGGCTGGCGGGTTCCGTGACTTCACCCGGATCGCCGCCTCGGACCCCACCATGTGGCGCGACGTCTTTCTGGCCAACAGAGACGCTGTCCTGGAAGTCCTCGGCCGGTTCACCGAGGATCTTCAGGCTTTGTCCAGAGCGATCCGCTGGGGCGAAGGCGACAAGCTGTTCGACCTGTTCACGCGAACCCGAGATATCCGGCGCGGCATCGTCGCCGCCGGGCAGGAGAGCGCCGAGCCGAACTTCGGCCGTGACCGGGCGGCGTCCGGCGGCGGGCCGAAGCCGTGAGCGGCTACGCCTGGCTGGCGGGGGCCATCGCCACCGAGATCGTCAGCACCAGCCTGCTGAAACTGTCCGAGGGCTTCACCCGCCCGCTTCCCGGAGCCGGCGCCATCGCCCTGGTGGCGGTGTCCTTCTACTGTCTCGCCCAGGCGCAGAGGACCATCCCGATGGGGATCGGATACGCCATCTGGTCCGGAGTGGGCATTCTCGCCATCACGGCGATCGGCTGGGTCGGCTTCCGCCAGAAGCTCGATGTCCCCGCCATCCTGGGGATCGGCTTGATCCTGACCGGCGTTCTGGTGATCCGCCTCTTCTCCCGCGCCGAGGCCTGACCGGCGCACTGAGACGGCGCGTTCCGTTTCAGTCCCGGGTGGGTTAGGTCTGGCCAGTGAATCTCCCGCCCGCCCTCGTCGTCCTGCCCGGCCCCAAGGCCGCCCTTTCCGGCGCCGGGGGCGCTGTCCGGCTGGTCCCCGCCGAGGCCCGGGAGCGGTTCGCGCAGGACCGGCTGCTGGTCGCCCATGCAACGCTCACCGCACGCCGGCTGGGCGCCGCCCCTCCGCCCCGCTCGCCGCGCCTGCTGGACGCCCTGGAGCTCTTCGCCTTCGTCCGCCCCGGCGCCTTCACGGCGCCTTCCGCCGCCGGCCTCGCCCTGGCGATGGGAGATCCCGAGCCGGTGGGTCCGGAGGACATGGCCGTCGCCCTGGCCCGGGTCGCCCAGCGGTTGCTGGACGAGCTCGCAGACGCCCCCACGCCCTCCCGAGAGGAGGCCCTGGCGGTGGCCGAGACCCTGGCCCGGGGGGGCTGGGCCTGGGGTGACGACGTCGTCGCCGCCCTGCGCTCCCGCCCCGTCTCCAACGCCTTCCGCAGCTCGGGTCTGGATGTCTGGGCGCGGCTGGAGGAGTGGGAGGACCCGGGGCCGGCGGGCGATCCGGGAAGCGCGCCGGTCTCGCCGGAGGCCGCCGTCCGTCGGCTGGGCGAACTCCTGGAGCGGGCCGGCCTCGACGAGGCGAGGACCGCCCAGGCCGAGTACGCCCGTGAGGCCGCGTTCGTCTTCCGGCCGCGCGACCGTGAGAACGAGCCCAACATGCTGCTGGCCGAGGCCGGGACCGGGATCGGCAAGACCCTGGGCTACCTCGCTCCCGCCTCCCTCTGGGCCGAGGCGAACGGCCCCTCGGTCTGGATCTCCACCTACACCCGCGCCCTGCAGCGGCAGATCGAGCGCGAGAGCGCCGTCCTCTTCCCCGACCCGGCGGCGCGGGCCCGGCGGGCCGTCGTGCGCAAGGGCCGCGAGAACTATCTCTGCCTCCTGAACTTCCAGGACCTGGTCAACACCGCCCAGCTGGGAGCGGCGGACCTGATCGGCCTGGGCCTGACCGCCCGCTGGATCCGGGTCAGTCGCGATGGCGACATGACCGGCGGCGACTTCCCCGCCTGGCTGCCGGGCCTGTTCGCCGTCCCGCCCGCCGGGCAGGCGGCGGCGGGCAACCTGGTCGACCGGCGGGGCGAGTGTATCCACGCCGGCTGTGCGCATTACCGGACCTGTTTCGTCGAGAAGGCCATCCGCGCCTCACGCCGGGCCGACATCGTCATCGCCAACCACGCCCTGGTCATGGCCCAGGCGGCCTTCGACGGCGCCCGGGCCGGCCGGGGTGCGCCGGAGGACTCCGAGACCACGCGGCTGCGCCGGGTGGTGTTCGACGAGGGCCATCACGTGTTCGACGCCGCAGACGCCGCCTTCTCCACCGCCCTCTCCGGCCAGGAGACCGCAGAGCTCAGGCGCTGGATCCGGGGATCAGAGCGGAGGGGGCGCCGGGGCCGCGGGCTGGAGGCGCGGCTGGGTGACCTCGTGGGCGCCGACGGACCCGCGCGCCAGGCCCTGAACGACGTGGTGCACGCCGCCGGCCGGCTGCCCGGCGAGGGCTGGAGCGGCCGGCTGTCGTCTGCGGACCCCGAGGCGCCCCAGGGCCCTGTCGAGACCTTCCTGGCGGCCATGGCCGTCCAGCTTCGGGCCCGCGCCGAGCCCACCGACCTGGCGCCCGCCTGCGCGGCCCGCCCGGCCCTGCCCGAGGCGGTCGCCGCCGCACGGGCGGTCGCCTCGGCCCTGGCGGACATCGAGGCGCCCCTCCTGGCCCTGACCCGGACCCTGGAGGACCTGTTGGACCAGGGCGCCGAGACCCTGACCGGCGCCGAGCGTGGGCGGATAGAGGGGGTGCTCCGGGGCCTGGACCGCCGGGCGCGCATGACCCTGCCCGCCTGGCGCGGCATGCTGTCGACTCTCGACGCCGAGGTCGCGGGCGACGATCCCGACTTCGTCGACTGGTTCGAGGGGGTGGTGATCAGCGGCCGGCTGGCGGACGCCGCCTTCCGCCGCCACTGGGTGGACCCCACCGAGCCCCTCGTGCGCACCGTGCTGGAGCCGGCGCACGGGATCCTCGTCACCTCGGCCACCCTGACGGACAGCGCCGCGGAGGACCCCTTCGCCCTGGCCGAGCTGCGATCGGGGGGTCGCCGCATGGCCTCGCCGCCGGCGCACCTGCGCCTCGCCTCGCCCTTCGACTACGCCGCCTGCGCCCGGGCCTTCGTGGTCACGGACGTCAGCAAGAACGACGCCCGGCAGGTGGGCGCGGCCATGCGCGAGCTCTTCCTGGCGGCGGGCGGCGGTGGCCTCGGCCTGTTCACCGCCATCCGCAGGCTGCGGGCGGTGCATGAGCAGATCGCCGCTCCCCTGGGCGACCGGGGACTGTCGCTGTACGCCCAGCATGTGGACCCCCTGGAGGTCGGCGCCCTGGTGGACATCTTCCGGGCGGAGGTCGACTCCTGCCTGCTCGGTACAGACGCCGTCCGCGACGGGGTCGACGTGCCGGGCCGCAGCCTGCGCCTGCTGGTCTTCGACCGGGCGCCCTGGCCCCGGCCAGACCTGTTGCACAAGGCGCGCCGGGCCCGCTTCGGGAACGGCTGGGACGACGCCATCACCCGGGGCCGCATCGCCCAGGCCTTCGGCCGGCTGATCCGCCGCCAGGATGACAAGGGCGTCTTCGTCATGCTGGACGCCGCCACCCCCACACGCCTGTTCGGCGCCCTGCCGGAGGGGGTCGAGGTCCGCCGCCTGACCCTGGTGGAGGTGCTGGAGGCCACCCGCGACTTCCTGGCCGGCGGCTGAACGCTGGACTCAGGCGCCGGGCCTGCCCATGCTGTCGCTGCTTCGGGAGGCCACATGCTGCGTCAAAAGGTGCTGGTGCTCTACCTGGCCAATTCGGCGCTGGATTCGGCCGTGGTCGGCTGGTCTCTGTTCGACGGGACCGGGCGGACCCGGCGCATGGCCGGGGACGAGGACGTCCCGCCCTATCCCACTGGCCTGCACGCCCTGTACGACGGTTGGCGGCTGATCCAGGCCTCGCCCCTCCTGCCCCACGCCCGGGGCGAGGAGTTCGACCTCGCCTATCTCAAGTACGAGTTCCTGTTCGAGCAGATCGTGGAGACCCGCCGATGAACGACCTGCCCCTGCTGCCCGCCGAGGCCATGGCCAGCTTCGCCGCCCGCGGCTTCCTGCGCTTCGACGGCGTCGTGCCGGAAGAGATCAACCGCCAGTTCCTGGAGGAGATGGGCGACATCGATCCGCCCCGGCCCGGACAGAAGATGAGGCGCACCTACGGCGAGATGCTGGCGCGGGCCGGCGTGCCGCAGACCCCGGCGGGCGTGCCCCTGGCGCAGGCCTATCCCGACGGCTCGGCCCTGAAGCGCCTGCTCGACCTGCCCCTGGTGGCCGGCGCCATCCGCAGCCTGGTGGGCGAGGACCCGGTCTTCGACCACCACTTCCTGCATGTGACCTTCCCGCCCGCCTACCACGAGGCCAGCGGCGGCGAGAACGTCTCGCAGCACTACCACCAGGACTCCACCATCGACCCCCGGCGGGCCTTCGACATCCAGATCATGTACTACCCGCACGCCGTGACCCGGGAGATGGGCGGCACGCGCTTCCTGCCCGGCAGCCACCTGCGCAAGGTCAGCGAGGCGGCCATCGCCCGCTACCAGAACATCCGCGGCCAGCAGCACATGGTCTGCGAGGGCGGGACCCTGCTCTTCCTGCATTCGGGCATCTGGCACGGCGGCGGAGTGAACGTGTCCGACCGCACGCGGACCATGTTCAAGGTGCGCATCAATCCCTCGCGCTCCCAGGTCCGCCAGTTCGACGTCTCGACCCTGAAGCCCCAGGAGACCCAGCGCCCGATCTTCTACCTCAAGGGCCCCCTGCCGCCCTCGGTGGAGCAGATCCTGATGACCCCCGAGCCCTGGCACGAGAACGACACCAGCCGGCTGGAGCTTCTGAACCGGGTGAAGCTATGGCGCTACCTGACCGGCGACCCGGACTACGACGCCGACTACTGGGCGACCCGGCTCGAGACCCTGGCGGACGCCTGAGGGGCGCCGGCGGCGGAACCGCTCCTGATCCCTCGGACGGCGGAATGGGACGTGCAGCGCCGAGGCCGGCGCACAGCTTCAATCCGCAGATCGTCCAGACAGGAGCCTTCGCCGGTACTCGCCCCCTGAACAGCCGAACCAGCGCCTGCAGGAACGACCAAAATTAGCGCTGTCGCTGTAGCCGAGGCGGTAACCGATCTCCTCGGCCGTGAGCGCCCCTTCCTTCAGGAGCATTTCGGCCCTGGCGCGGCGGGCATCGTCGACCAAACTCCGATAGCTGGCGCCCACCTCGCCTAGTCGCCGCACCAGCGTTCGGCTTGAGATCCGCAAGGCGCTCGCCATTTCGGGCAGAGCGGGCATCTCCTCCGCTGCCGACAGGCGCTGCCGTACTTGCGCGACCAATGCGCCTTCCGTGTCGATGGCGTGCGCCAGGCGCTGCAGTTGACCCCTGGCGAGTTGGAAGAGCTCCGGGTCCGCCAGGGGGGATCTCTTGGTCAGCATCCAGGGATCGAATGATAGTGATGTCTCTCTGCAGGAGAAATTAAGCTCGCCCATTAGAAATGCAGGATATCTATCGGCGTAATCCGGAGCCGGAAAGAATGTCTCTATGGATATGGATATGGATCTGGAACTCGGTCCAATAAAATTCCGAAGCGTGCTTTGAATTCCAACCAACGTGGCCTCATGGATGGGCAGGATACAAGCCTCATCCAGTATTCCCGTGTCGATGAATCTCAGCATGACCCGCGGAGAATGACGACAGATCGCGAACCGAATGAATGGCGTCCGCACGTGGCCATAACTGGCGATCAAATCCAGCGCGTCTGAGAGCGTCGCTGCGCTCTGGACGCCTACGCCGAGCGGTCCGTGAGCGGCGGAGTCGAAGAGCGCGCCCAGCTTCAGCCCCCAGCCGGGTGGAAGGACAGAGGCAAGCTTGCTGAGCTGAGCGGCCTGCTGACGGACGTCGATGACGGGAGAGTCCGGATCGCGACCGCCTGCGCCCAGCGCCTCTCTTACCTCTGGCGACGCCCCCCACTCCCGCAGGACGAGTGCGGAATACGAACTCGGCATGGGAAGGGCTGACGCTGGCAAGGTCATGGCCTGAAATGACCAGAATCTGGCGGGTTGTCCACTGGCCGGGCGGACCTGGGACACGAGATGCTCGCCAGAGAGCGAACGCGACGTGGATCTGGACGTCTCGAACCCGGGGGCACAACACCATGAAGCCGATAAACTACCATCTGAGAGCCACTCTGCTGCCGGAAGGGCGACAGCAGACTGACCTGTGGATCGTGAATGGCCGCTTCACATTCTCCCCAGCGCCAGACGCCGTCTCATTACCCTGCGCCTTCATGGCTCCCGGCCTTGTTGATGGACATGTCCATCTGTCTCTCGATTTCGCCAACACCGGGCTGAAACCCCACAGTCCGGAGCTCGTTCTTCACAATGCCCAGCGCCATCTCCGCTCGGGCGTGACGGCCTTGCGAGACGCCGGTTACGTGCAGCAACTCAACCTCACCGACGTTGAGCTCCCGCCGATGCCCATCATCCTGCGGAGCGGCTGGATGCACGTACCCGAAGGTCGCTTCTTCCCCGGGGTGGATGTCGGCAAGTCAACCGCTCCGGATGAGCTTCTCGCGCGCTTCGAGGAAGTGGCGGCGCATGGCCTTAAGTGGTTCAAGATCATCGCTGATTTTCCAGGTCCGGAGATGGACCTCTTCCAAGCGCCGCTGACCTATCCCCTCGAGATTGTCCGCAGTGTCGTAGAGGCAGCCCACAAGGCAGGTGTTCGCGTTCTCGCCCACAGCACGGGATCAAATGTCTCTGAGATCGTGGCGACCGGCGTCGACTCCATTGAGCATGGGTCAAACATCACGCCGGACGTGGTGCGCGAAATGGCGGCGCGCGGAACCCAGTGGTGTCCGACAATCGCCACCGTTGAAGGATTCCTGAAGGCTGCAGAGACAAAGGGCCTGCCAGGCGCAGTCCGGGAGGCCTACTCCCGACGGACGCAGGACGCCCTTGAGACGGCGATCGCCTTGGGCGTGCCGGTGTTGGTCGGATCCGACGAACTTCCGCATGGCCGAATTGACCTCGAGATTGACGCCATGGTGCGACATGGCCTGAGCGTGGATGAGGCCCTGCGGTCGGCGACCACCGTCGGGCGTAAGGCCCTAGACCTTCCCGGCGTCGAGGAAGGGGCGCCCGCCGACATGGTGTTGTGGGAAACCGATCCGCGTTCTGATCTTTCGCGCCTGTCTTCGCCTTCTCATGTCCTGGGCAACGGCGTCCTTGTTGACCTGACGCAGGTCGATATCGGGCAAGGGTTAGCGCAGTCCCTGCGAGAACGCATGGGCGATAGGTCCTTCGAGCAACAGGCCAAGGATGACGCCTGCGTCTTTGCCGCATCTCATGACCACAAGCATGGGTAGGCGCGATACCTCCCCGGCCGCTCAAGTCGTGGAATGCGACTCCCTCGACGTCCATGTCTTGCTCGACAACACGACCGATCTGACCTCGAGTTCCGGTTCGATGGTGACCTCGCACCTCGGCAACGCCCTCCGCCGGCGACCTCGGTTTGGGCTGACCGGAACATGCCTCTGTTGTGCGAACTGGGGATTATCCCTGGCGCTCGACATCCAGGCCAATGGCGAAACAAGGCGCGTGATGTTCGACGCCGGGCCGGATTGCGAGAGCCTGAGGCGCAATGCGCGGATTCTGGCTTACGACCTGACGCAGTTCGATGCGGTCGTGCTCTCACACGGGCACTGGGATCACGCTGGGGGACTGACCGAGCCCTTCACGCAGCAGAGGCGGCGATCCACCGTCAAGGTCACCGAGTTTCACGCGAACCATTCGATGTTCGTCCGGCGCGGGATGCGAACGGCGCCGGACAGGGTTGTTCCCTTCCGCTCCCCTCCCTCGCCCGAACGGCTTCGGGGTTTGGGGGCCAAGCTGATCATCGAAGAGACCGCGAGGGTCCTGGCTGACGGATACGCTTACCTCAGTGGCGAAATCCCACGCCTGACCGAGTACGAAGTGGGACTTCCGGGGCACGTCGCCATGCGGTCGAAGTCATCGGAATGGACCGACGACCCCTTGATCCTGGATGAGCGCTGGCTCGCGGTAAAGGTGCGAGACAAGGGCGTGATTGTATTCTCCGCATGCTCGCACGCAGGTGTCGTCAACGTCCTTCGGCACGCCAGGACGGTCTTTCCGGATATACCTCTATTCGCAGTGATGGGGGGGCTGCATCTCTCCGGACAGCCGAACGAGCAGATCATTGATCGCACGGTGGAGGATCTGGCCGACTTCTCGCTGGAGCGCATCATACCTGGCCATTGCACCGGTTGGCGCGCCATCACTGCGCTGGCGCAGCGATTTGGAGATCGGGTCACACCGCTCTCAGTTGGCCAAACCCATCTTTTCTGAGGAAGAGGATGACCTCCATGCGTGTTTCATCTGACCAGACGCTTTCCAGGCCCTGGGAGGTCTTGCTGCAGGCGACGCTAGCGGGACTGACAGGAATGGGACTACTCCTGTTGCTAGCCCCCTCGATCGGCGAGAAATTCTTCTATCTCGTCTACTATGGCGCTCTCCAGCCGCCTGAACCCTTCTCCGATGAAGCCCACAGGTACATCCGTTTCGCTCACGGGGTTCTGGGCGCCATGATGCTGGGGTGGATGGTGCTGATCCACCGGCTGGCGCGGATCTCTCCCTACGGTCCGCCAGCTTCAAACTGGACGCTGATCCGTGTTTCGATCGGGACCTGGTTCGTGATCGATACGACATTCTCGGTCCTTCACGGCGTTTACGGAAACGTGTTGCTCAACCTCGCATGTGCGATCGGGATACTGGTTCCCCTGCACTTCGGCTTGCGCGCACCCGCGAAGGCAGAGCGGACCCCGGACTGACCCCCTCGAAACGGAAGGGGAACATGCTAGAACCGCGGCATGGCCGACGCCGCCTCGGATTCCCCTCTCCTGCCCTCCCGTTTCGTGGACTGGTTCGCGGCGCAGGGCTGGTCGCCGCGCGCCCACCAGCTGGAGATGGTCGCCCGGGCGCGGGCGGGCCGGGACGCCCTGCTGATCGCCCCGACCGGGGGCGGCAAAACCCTGGCCGGCTTCCTGCCCACCCTGGTGGAGCTGGAGGCCCGCCCCCGCAGCGAGCGGCGCGGGGTTCACACCCTCTACATCTCGCCGCTCAAGGCCCTGGCCGTGGACGTGGAGCGAAACCTCGCCCGGCCGATCCGGGAGATGGGGCTGGACATCACCGCCGAAAGCCGGACGGGCGACACCGGGATCGCCCGGCGCCAACGGCAGAAGATGCGGCCCCCCGACATCCTTCTGACGACGCCGGAGCAGCTGGCCCTGTTCTGCGCCTGGGAAGGCTCGCGCCTCTATTTCGAGGACCTGGCCTGCGTGGTCATCGACGAGATCCACGCCCTGCACGCCTCCAAGCGGGGGGATCTGCTCGCCCTGGGGCTAGCGCGCCTGTCGGCCCTGGCGCCGGGCATGCGGCGCATCGGCCTGTCGGCGACCGTCGACGACCCGGACGTCATCCGCCGGTGGATGGGCTGCGGCGACCGGCCCGTGGACCTGGTCCGCGGCCCGCCCGGCGCCCCGCCGGAGGTGGATCTGTTGCTGTCCAACGGGCGCACGCCCTGGGCGGGGCACACGGCCCAGCACGCCATGGCCGAGGTCTACGACGCCATCCGCAGGGCCCGGACGGCCCTGGTCTTCGTCAACACCCGCTTCCAGGCCGAATTCGCCTTCCAGGAGCTGTGGAAGCTAAACGAGGAGAACCTGCCCATCGCCCTGCACCACGGCAGCCTGGCGCCCGAGCAGAGGCGCAAGGTCGAGGCGGCCATGGTCCGGGGCGAGCTGAAGGCGGTGGTCTGCACCTCCACCCTGGACCTCGGCATCGACTGGGGCGACGTGGATCTGGTCATCCAGCTGGCCTCGCCCAAGGGCGCCAGCCGCATGGTGCAGAGGATCGGCCGGGCCAACCACCGCCTGGACGAGCCCAGCCGCGCCCTCTTCGTGCCCGCCAACCGGTTCGAGACCCTGGAGTGCCAGGCGGCCCGGGAGTGCATCGCCGAGAACCGGCTGGACGGCGAGCCCCTGAGGACCGGCGCCCTGGACGTCCTGGCCCAGCACCTGCTGGGCTGCGCCTGCGCCGAGCCCTTCGACGCGGCGGCGATGCTGACGGAAGCGCGCACCGCCGGGCCCTACCGGGGCCTGTCCGCCGCGGACTTCGACCTCACCCTCGACCTCACCGCCACCGGGGGCTACGCCCTGCAGGCCTACGACCGCTTCCGCCGGATGGTGCGCAACCCCGAGGGCCGCTGGTGCGTTCGCAACGGGGAGACTGCCCGTCGCCACCGGCTGAACCTGGGCGCCATCCTGTCGCCGGAGATGCTCTCGGTCCGCATCGCCCAGGGCGCACGCCTCGTCGGCGGCCGCAAGATCGGGGAGATCGAGGAAGGCTATTTCGAGATGCTGGACCCCGGCGACACCTTCGTCTTCGCGGGCCAGGTCTGGAGCCTTGCGGCCATCGCCGGCATGGATGTTCTGGTCCGGCCCGCCCGGGATACGGACCCCAAGATGCCCTCGTGGGGCGGCTCCAAGTTCGCCCTGTCCAGCCACCTCGCCCGAAGGGTGCGTCGGATGATGTCGGACGAGACGGCCTGGACGGTCCTGCCCCCGGACGTGCGCGAATGGCTGGGCCTGCAGCGCCTGCGCTCGCGCATCGTGGCTGAAGACGAGATGCTGGTGGAGACCTTCCCGAGGGGTCGCCGCCACTTCCTGGTGGCCTATCCCTTCGAGGGGCGGCTGGCCCACACCACCCTGGCCATGCTGCTGACCCGCCGGCTGGAGCGGGCGGGCGCCCAGCCCCTGGGCTTTGTCTGCAACGACTACGCCCTGGCCGTCTGGTCGCTGAAGCCCATGGACGAGGTCGACATGGACGACCTGTTCGCCCAGGACATGCTGGGCGATGACCTTGAGGACTGGCTGGCCGAGAGCTTCATGATGAAGAGGGCCTTCAAGGGCTGCGCCATCATCGCCGGTCTGATCGAGCGGCGGTTCCCCGGCGAGCCGCGCAAGTCGGGGCGGCAGGTGACCTTCTCCACCGACCTGATCTACGACGTGTTGCGCCGCCACCAGCCCGACCACCTCCTCCTGAGGTGCGCCCGGCAAGACGCCGCCGAGGGGATGATCGACGCCGCCCGCCTCGGCGATCTCCTGGCCCGGGTGTCCGGACGCGTCCGCCACGTCGCGCTTGAGCGGCTGTCGCCCTTCGCCGTGCCCATGTTGATGGAGATCGGAAAGGAGCGCTCTCCGGGCCAGGCCGGCGACGCCATCCTGGCCGAGGCCGAAAGCGAGCTGATCGCCGAGGCCCTGGCGTGAGCCCGGTGGAAGCCCTCGGCCTGCGCCCCGCGGCGGACGGCGCCCTGGAACTGGTCCTGGCGGGGGAGGCGGCGCGCCTGCTGCCGTCGGGAGCCCTCGTCCTTTCGGCGTGGTCCGCCCTGGTCGTCGCCGACCTGCACCTGGAGAAGGGCTCGGCCTTCGCCGGCAGGGGCCAGCTTCTGCCCCCGCTGGACACCCGCGAGACCCTGCGGCGGCTGGCGGTCGACGCTGCGGCTGTGGCGCCGGAGCGGATTCTCTTCCTGGGCGACGCCTTCCATGACCGCGAGGCCTCACGCCGGATGTCGGAGGCGGACCGACAGGCCCTGGAGGACCTGGGCCGCACGGCGGACCTGGTCTGGATAACAGGCAACCACGACCCGGAGCCTGACGGGGATCTGCCGGGGGGCGCGGCGGACGAGGTGCGCCTGGGCGCACTGGTCCTGCGGCATGAACCCCTTCCCGCGCCGGCGCCCGGTGAGATCGCCGGGCACCTGCATCCCTGCGCCCGCATCGCCACGCCCCGCGGAGCGGTGCGGCGCCGGTGCCTGGTCACGGACGGGGAGCGGGCCATCCTGCCGGCCTACGGCGCCTTCACGGGAGGCCTTAACGTGCTCGACCCGGCCTTCTCGGGGCTCTTCCGAAAGTCGCCCGTGGTGGCGGCCCTCGGCGCCCAGAGGGTGCACGCGGCCGGGATCCGGTCTCTGCGACCGGACCGCGGCTAAATTCGCAGGGCCTTCTCCAGGGCGAGGGCGAGGGAGACGCAGGCCGAGAAGGTCAGAAGGGTCATCAGGGCCGGGTAGCGGGACAGGGTCTGGGGGGCCCGGTCGAACAGCCAGGCGGCGAGGTAGGCGGCGATGAAGCCTCCGATGATCCAGTCCGCCGCCAGGTAGTCCCGGGCCAGGAGAAGGCCGCCGCCCGCCAGAGGCGGCAGCATGGCGGCGGCGAGGCGCAGGAAGCGCGGCGGGTCGCGCATGGACTCCTGGCTCCAGCGGATTCCGCCGAGGAAGCCGAGCACGACGGCGGACCAGGTGAGGAGCACATGGATGGCGGCGAAGCGCAGATCGACCGGTCCGAAAGCATAGATGACGGCGGCGACGGGAAAGCCGGCGACGCCGACCAGGGCCAGGACCCAGACCGGTGCGGGAGCCACGGGCATCACACCCTCCTGAAGGCCGCAGAGGCCGCCCAGCCGGCGGCGAGCGCAATCAGCACACAAACCATACCATAGGACCAGGGTCTCTGCTGGGCAAAACCGGAGATCAAGCGCTCGACGCCGACCTTCTCGATAGTGAGGTCGCGGCCGCGACGGGCCACAGGCTTGCCGTCCTGGAAGAGAAGAACCTCCACCCGGTACCGGCCTACCGGGGCGGAGACGGGAAGGTCCACCTGGGCGCGGAACAGTCCCCGGTCGACGAAGTCGACGCCTCCAGGGTCCTCGGCGTAGAGGCCCTCCCGGGCCTTCAGGCGAATGAAGGCCTGGCGGTACTCAGCGCCCCCGGGGACGGAGAGTGGCAGGCTGTCGAGGCCGACGCCGGCCGCGCCCAAGGTTAGCGGATCGGCGATCCGGGAGAGGTCCCGGCTGGAGGCGGTGAGATGGAAGCCCGGAGCCCCCGATACCCTGGCTGGGGCGCCGTTGAGCCAGAGGCCGGCTCGCCGCTCCCGTCGGGCGATGGAAGTCTTCTGTTCCGGGCCGCGGACCACCACGACCACGTCGGCCAGGTTCTCCCTGGGGTCGAAGACGGCCCCGAAGACGGAGATGCTGGCGCCGGAGTACCCGGCGTTGACCTCGATATTGGCGTTGGTCAGATCGGCAAGGAGCTGGACCGGCGGCGCTGGAGGAGGAAGTCCGTCCATGTCAGGCGCCCGCCGGCAGAAGGACGAAGGGATCGCCCGGGGTCAGGATGAGGCGCAGGCCCATGGAGAGGCCGATGGCGAGGATGATGAGTGCCAGGAGGATCCGCAGTTCCTCGGCCCGGAACCGCGAGGAAGCGCGGGCGCCCAGCTGGGCGCCGAAGACGCCCCCGAGGACGAGGAGGCCCGTCAGGACGATGTCGACGGTCTGGTTTCGCCCCGCCTGCAGGAGGGTGGTCAGGGAGGTGGTCAGGATGATCTGGAACAGGCTGGTGCCGACGACCACCCCGGCGGGCATGCGCAGAAGATAGATCATCGCCGGGACAAGGATGAAGCCGCCGCCCACCCCCATCACCGCCGAGAGGATACCGGCGAGGGCGCCCAGGGCCAGGGGCGGCAGGACGCTGATGTAGAGGCGCGAGCGGGGAAACCGGAGGCGGAACGGAAGGCCGTAGAGCAGGGCCGGACGCCTTTGGGTCGGTGCAGGATCAGCCTCGCCGCGCCGGCGGCGGATCAGGGCCCCGATCGACTCCCGGAGCATGAGGGTCCCGATGACGCCGAGGAAGACGAGGTAGGCCAGGGCGACGGCGAGGTCGGCCTGGCCAGCCAGGCGAAGCCACCGGAAGACCTCCACTCCGGCGAGGGCGCCGATGGATCCTCCGGCGGCCAGTACGCCGCCCATCCTGAAGTCGACCCCCCGGCCGGCGGAATAGGCCAGGACGCTCGAGGTCGAGGAGGCGGCGACATGCCCGGCCATGCTGGCCACGGCGACGGGGGCGGGGACCCCGAGGAAGACCAGGATCGGTGTCATCAGGAAACCGCCGCCGATGCCTAACATTCCAGAGATGAAACCCACCAGGGCGCCAGCAGCGACCAGCAGGGGGGCGTTGACAGAGATTTCGGCGATGGGGAGATAGACGTCCAGCAGGTCCGTCCTCCGGCCGCCCTAGCGGCCCAGCATGGACAGGCGCCGAAGGGTGGCGTCATCCAGGAGTCCCGTCGGGGGCGCCTTCTGGTCCTTCTGGTAGGCCTCGATGGCGGACCTCAACTGGGGTGTGACCGCGCCGTCGGCGGGGCCGGAATAATACCCCAGCCGACCCAGAGCCCGTTGAGCCACGCGGATGTCCTCGGGCGACTTTGTAGCTGTGGCGGAGAGCAGAGGTCTCAGGCGCTCGACCTGACGGAGCGCCTCGCCATCGCCGCCCTCGGCTGCGCGGGAGTACCAGACGAAGGCCTGGCGGAGGTCCTGAGGCACCCCCATGCCACGCTCGTAGACGGCCCCAAGATTGAACTGGCTCCCGACCAGCCCGGCTTCGGCCGCCCGTCGAATCCAGCCCACTGCAGCGGCCGGGTCGCGCGGGCCATTGGCGCCGTTCATAAGCGCGAGGCCGTAGCCGTGCATCGCCACCCGGTCGCCGGTCTCGGCCGCCCTGCGCAGCCAGGAGCGCGCCAGGGCGGGGTCCTTTGCCAGGCCGGCCTCGCCTCCGTCGTAAAGACCGGAGAGAACCCTCATGGCCGGGCCATAACCGGCTCCGGCGAGGGCCTGAATCTCTGCGGCGGCGCCAGAGCGACCGGCGGCGAGATCAGTCTGCGCCTTGCGGAAACGCGCCTCCGGGCTGGGACGCCCTGAAGGGCTGGTCTCCTGGGGCTTCACCCCACTCGGCGCGGCCACGGGGACAGGAGCCAGGGCGACAGCGGCCCGGACAGAAGCGGGCTGCGAGGGCGAAGCGCCCGGCGGTTTTGGCGCGGACGCCAGGACGCCGGGCTCGGTCCTCGAAGCTCCCGGACGGGCCAGGTCCTGGTCGCCCTTGTCGAAGAGACTGAGAACCCCGAAGCCCACAAGAGAGGCCGAAACGCAGAAGACGGCGAGAGAAGCGAGGCCAGGTCCTGCGAAACGGCGCGGCTTCAGTGCAGGCCGGGCAGGAGACAGGTCCCAGCTCTGAAAGGCCGGGGCTTCGGCCTCGCCGAAAGGCCGGTCCGCCGCTTCCGGCGACTCCGGGGTGTTTCGAGCATTGGCGGCCCGAGCCTCGGCCAGGAGATCCAAGGGCCAGTCCTCGCCCCGGCTGTCATCGATCTCATGCTCGGGTAGGCGGATCCCTGATGTCCCAGCCTCATTGGCCGCGAGAGGCTCCTCGTCGTCATCGAAGAGGGACAGGGTCCGGTCGCGCTCATCCTCGACGGGCTGGAAGACTGCGGCGGAACCCCGGACCGGCGGGAAGTGGGCATCGAGGCGAAGCCGCGCCTCCTCGAGCAGCCGGGCGGTACGATCTTCGCTCTGGCGTATCCGCCGGGATATGTCGTCTCCTCCCGGACGGTCCTGGCCGCCAACCGCCTCTGGAGCCTGTCCGCCAGTCTGGTGGCCGTCGGGGTTCATCCCCGCTCCGAGCCGGTCTCCGATCCGGGCGATCTCATCGCCCAGGCGAACGAGCGTGGCGGTCCGGTCCGGATCTGCGCGGGACAGCCGACTCTGGAGGTTCTCGCTGATCCGCCCGGCTTCCTCCGCCGGGCGCCACTCGGGGGCGGCGTCCGCTACCGGGGCGGACGAAGGAACCGATCCGGCCCTCTCTCGCTCGACTCTTTCGACCTTCTGGGAAAGTTCGGCGAGAACGCGCTCGAGGTCCGAGATCCGGCGTCCCGATGTCTCGTTAATCTCGCGGGACATCTCATCCCGAGCCGCGTCAAGCCTTTCGCCAAGGCGGAAGGAGACCTCCCGCAGTCTGTTCTCGATCCCCTCGCCAGCCGTGGCTTCAAGGCGGGCAAGCCGCTGGTCCAGCCCCTGGAAGGTTTCTCGCAGCGTATTCATTGCTGCGGCGGTCCTGTCCTGGATCTCGTCGACCCTGATGGAGATCTGGTCGACCCCCAGGAGGGGCGTTTCGGGTCTGGCTTCCGCCTTTTCCAGGCGGATCCGGACGCCCTCCAGAGCTTCCCGGGTGCGCGCCTCGCCTTCCTGCATCTGCTCCGAAAGGCGACTCAGCGCGGACTCCAGCGCCCGAAGCACGCCCTCGGATCGATCCGAGCGCGGCGCTTGGGGTTGGGCGGGAGCCGCGCGCGCCACCGCATTTTCAAGCCGTCCAAGCGTCGCCCGGACTGTGGTCTCCAGACTGGAGATCGCCTGGCCAGCGCGCGTCTCGGAACCCTCGAGCCGGTCGGCCAGCCGGTCGAGAACCTCCGTCAGCCGACGAAGTTCGCCTTCGGGTCTGTCAAAGGGATCCTGCACAGCGCTAGCGTCAGAAGCCGAAGCGTATGCAGCCGGGCCAGACCGCAACCGCGCTCCTGAGGCCTGCGGGGCTTCACCTTCAAGGATTGACCGGTTGAGCCACTCGCCGAGGGTCATCCCCGCCCGAGCAGCGAGTTCCTTGGCGACTTCGCGGGCCTTCGGGTCGATACCCTTGACGCTCCATGGCGCCCCTGCCGTCATGCGAATCGCTCTCCCAGTCGCTCCTCTATGGTCTACCGAGCCGGCTTTCAGGTGTAAACGCGAGGTTAACCGGTTCGGCTTCAAGCCCCTCGACACCCTGTGGATAGTTGGCGACCCGGAGCTGCAGGCGGAGCTTCAACCCATGGATATGAAAGTCACCCTTGCGGCTCTGGCGGCGGCGGCGGGCATGGCGCTATTCGCAGGGTGGCGCGGCGCCCGCCCACCCGATTTCCGTAAAGGGCCTCGGATGGTCCCCTGGCGCCCCCTGATGGTGGCCTTCGCAACCGCCTTCCTGATCCTCCTGGTCCACCTTGTGAACCTGCTAGGGGTGAAGACGGGTCAGACCATACCCTGAGCCGGCTCTCCCAAAGCGACAGGACCGGGCGCAGGCTCTGCCTTTCGGGGCGGCGGGATCTCAGCCTTCTTCGGCCTCCTTGTGAGCCCGGCCAGACCACCGGATGACAAGAGGCTGACGTCCGCCAGCAGGATGGCGATCGCCCACTTCGCCGGAGCCGCCGCATAGCGCGGTTCCCAGTTCGGATGGAACTTGTCCTTGTAACTTCGGACGCCCTGGAAGTTGTAGACGTCCTCGCCGAGGTCGAACATCAGTCGTCCGACCCTGGTCATGACCGGCGCCAGAGGCCGGTCCTCCAGGCCCGCCAGGGGAGCGTTCCCGAAATCCAGGTAGCCGTATCCCTGCTCGCGGCCCCAGCTGATCAGCTCCACAAACAGGAAGTCCATGATCCGCTTAGGCGCAGCCCAATTGTAGCGCATCAGGTCGATGGAGAAGGCGTCCCGGCAGGCTGTCGGCCAGAGATTGGCGAAGGCGACGATACGCCCCTCCCACCGGGCGATGGCCACCGGGAACTCCCGCAGGTAGCGGGGGTTGAAGCCGCCGAGGGCGAAGGCCTTGTCGCCGCCGGACTGCCGCGCCAACCACTCGTCCGAGATCGCCGACAGTTCGGGAAGGATGTCGTCGATCCCCCCGGGCGGGATCACCTCGAACTCTGCGCCACCGTCCCGCACCTGCCGCCAGGCCCTGCGGATCTTGGCCCGTGTCTGGCCCTCGAAGGCGAAATCCTGGATGGGCAGGCGCGCGCATTCGCCGATCTTCTGGATGGAGAAGCCCAGTTCGACGATGTCGGGAAGGTCGTCGGGCCCGATGCCGTAGAGGCCCGGCCGGGCGGCGTGCGCATCGGCCAGTTCGCGGAACCTCCAGAGAAGCTCAAGGCGCTCGTCGCGACGTCCGACAGGCCCGCCGAGGGCGATCCAGGAGCGGCCGCGAACCCCAAACATCAGGAAGCTCTGGCCAGACTCCGAGAAGAGGAAGCGCTTGTCCCCGAACAGGGCGAGATTTGAGATGGGCTCGGCGGACTCCGAGGCGGCGAGCACCGCCCGGACCCGCTCGAAGTCGGGGTCATCCTCGCCGATCACCCTAGGGGTCGCCGCGGTGGCTACCAGCCGCCAGAGGCCAAAGCCCAGGAAGGCCAGGGCGGCGCCTGCCCAGGCCCGGATGGACCTCGCCACGTCTCCGTCGACCATCGTGCTCCAGAAGGGCCTGTCCTCGTAGCTCACATGGCTGAAGAACCAGAGGCCCAGAAGGCCGGCGCCGGCGACAGCCGCGCCGGCGGACAGCAGCCAGCCCGGCGAGACCTCCATCTGGGAGAGGGCCGCCTTGCGAGGAAAGGCCGCCCTCAGCGGGGCGAGGAAGGCGCCGATCGCCGCCAGTATCATGCCCTCCTCCCAGATCAGTCCCTTGGACAGGGACAGGAGCGCGGTCACGAACAGGACGGCGACGCTGGCGGCCCAGGCGGCGTCGAGTCGCGACCGGAGGCCAAAGGCCAGCATGACCAGGACCAGACCCAGTACGCTGGACGCGAAGTGGCTCACGTCAATGACCAGGGTCGGCAGGGCGAGCGACAGGCGCATGAAACGTTCGGGCGAGGAAGGCGTAGCTCCGGAGGCGATCAACATCGCCCCGGCGGCCATCACCAGGACGGCTCCCGCCAGGGGGGCCGCCGCAAGGACAGCCGGTCTGAACTCGCGTCTGAGCGCCATCTCTAACCTGTGAAACATGGAACCGGACCCGTGCTTTACTCTCGCAAGGTTAAGAGATGGGTTCCAGACGCGAGGGATCAAACCCAATTTGCGAATGTCTTGCTCCCGCCGGGCCGACCGCTAATGTGGCGCGCGCCCGATCACAGATGGAGGAATCCCATGGCCGATTTCGGCGGAGAGAGCCTTGAAGCCTTCCGAAGGGAGGTCTGCGGATGGCTGGAAGCCAACTATCCCGAAGAGCTCCGCAGGGGCGACGCCCGCACCGACCCCGAGGCCATCTGGGGCGGGCGCCCCTTCATCGGTTCGCAGGACCCTCAGATCGTCTGGATGCGCCGCGTCGCCGAGAAGGGCTGGACCGCGCCGACCTGGCCGGTCGCCTACGGTGGCGGCGGCCTCTCGCCTGACCAGGCCCGGGTGATCGAGCAGGAGCTGGCGCGCGGCCGATACCGCCCTCCCCTCTCCTCCTTCGGCCTCTGGATGCTGGGTCCGGTCCTGCTGGAGTACGCCAACGAAGCGCAGAAGCTCGAGCACATGCCTCGCATCGTCCGCGGTGAGGCGCGGTGGTGCCAGGGGTACTCCGAGCCAGGCGCCGGCTCGGACCTGGCGGGCCTTCAGACCCGCTGCGAGGACAAGGGCGACCACTGGCTGATCAATGGCCAGAAGATCTGGACCAGCTACGCCAACAAGGCCGACTGGTGCTTCTGTCTGGTGCGCACCGACACCTCCAAGAAGCATGAGGGGATCTCCTTCGTCCTCATCGACATGCGCTCGCCTGGCGTCGAGACCCGGCCGATCCAGCTGATCTCGGGAGAAAGTCCCTTCTGCGAGACCTTCTTCACCGACGTGAAAATCCCCAAAGAGAACCTGGTGGGTCAGGTCAACGGCGGCTGGCAGATCGCCAAGCGCCTGTTGCAGTACGAGCGGCAGAATATCTCGGGCGGGTTCGGCCCGGGAGAACGGGCCAGCGGCTCCTCGAGCGATCTGGGTGTGATCGCCAAATCCTACCTCGGCGTGGATGAGACCGGCGCCCTGTCAGATCCCGACCTGCGGGGCCGGATCACCCGCAACAAGATGGACTTCGACTGCTTCTACAAGACGCTGAACCGGATCGCGGCGGAGTCCAAGGCGTCCAACGGCCCGTCAGCGGCGACCTCAATCATCAAGTACTCGGTGGCGAGCTTCGCCCAGGAGCGGTCGGAGCTGATCGTCGAGATGATGGGTAGCCAGGGCCTGGGCTGGACCGGAGACGACTACGCCCCCCAGGAGATCGGCGCGGTGCGCGGCTGGCTCCGGGCGAAAGCGAACTCGATCGAAGGCGGAAGCTCCGAGGTCAACCTCAACGTGATTTCAAAACGCGTTCTGGGCCTGCCCGATCCCAAGTAGGGACGGGGCGCACAGGGCGGATTTCTTCAGGAGACGAGGCGGATGGCGGATTTCGGCGGCGAAGACCTCGAAGGTTTCAGGGTCGAGGCCCGGACCTGGCTGGAGGACAACTTCCCCAGGGCCCTGGCGCAGGATCCCGCGGCCCAGGTGGCCGCGATGGGGGGCGGCCGCGAGAGCGAAGAGGCTCGCCTGTGGCGCGAGCGCATGGGCGCCAAGGGCTGGGGCGTGCCGACATGGCCGGCGACCTACGGCGGCGGCGGCCTCTCGCGGCCCCAGGCCCGCGTCCTGGCCGAGGAGATGGCCAGGATCGGCGCCCGTAACCCGATCGGGGGCATGGGGGTCATGATGTTCGGCCCCACCCTGCTCGAGTACGGAACCGAGGCCCTCAAACGCCAGCACATGCCTGGCATCGTCACCGGCTCTGTGCGCTGGTGCCAGGGCTACTCGGAACCCGGTTCGGGTTCGGACCTCGCCTCTCTGCAGACCCGGTGCGAGGACAAGGGCGACCACTGGCTGATTAATGGCCAGAAGATCTGGACCTCCGGCGCCAACATCGCCGACTGGTGCTTCTGCCTGGTGCGCACCGATACATCCAAGAAGCACGAGGGCATTTCCTTCGTCCTCATCGACATGCGCACGCCCGGCGTCGAGGTCCGTCCGATCAAGCTGATCAACGGTACCTCGCCGTTCTGCGAGACCTTTTTCACCGACGTCAAGGCTCCCAAGGACCAGCTCTTCGGCCCCCTCAACGGCGGCTGGACGGTGGCCAAGCGCCTTCTCCAGTTCGAGCGGGACAATATCTCCGCCGGCCTCGGCGGCGGCTCCATCGGCGCGCCCGTCTCGGCGCTTACCGTCCGCGAGGCGGCGCTGGACTATGTGGGCCTGGACGAGGACGGTCGCCTCGCCGATCCCGACCTTCGGCGTCGGATCGTCGACCATCTGATGGAGACCCAGGCCTTCCAGCAGACTGTTCGCCGGGCGGCCGATGAGTCCAAGTCCAACCAGGGTCCGTCCGCAGTCACCTCCATCATGAAGTACGCAGGCGCCAAGATCGCCCAGGAGCGGAACGAGCTGATCGTCGAGTCCCTGGGGACGGCCGGCCTGGGCTGGGAGGGGGAAGGCTTCTCAGCCCCCGAACTGGCCGCGGTGCGCACTTGGCTGCGGGCGAAGGCGAACTCCATCGAGGGCGGCACCTCGGAAATCAATCTGAACGTGGTCTCCAAGCGTGTCCTGGGACTTCCCGATCCGAAATAAGCGACTCGCGAAACCGGGCCCTTATGGTATGATTGGGCATAAGATATTGAATTTTAGGGAGTATTTCTGATGGCCGATTTTGGCGACAGTGGACTCGAAGCCTTCCGGACCGAAGCCCGGGACTGGCTTGAGGCGAATTTCCCCGCCTCCCTGCGCAAGGACCTCTCGGCGCTCGAGGCCATGGTCATATCGCCCGAGCCGCCCAAGGGCGACTTCGCAGTCTGGAAGGAGCGCATGGGCGCCAAGGGCTGGGGTGTACCCACCTGGCCGACCCAGTACGGCGGCGGCGGGCTCTCCCGCGATGAGGTCCGCATCCTCCAGCAGGAAATGGCCGCCATCGGCGCTTTGAATCCCATCGTCGGCATGGGCGTCAGCATGTTCGGGCCGACCCTTCTGGAGTACGGGACCGAGGCCCAGAAGCAGAAGTACATCCCCGACATCGCGCGTGGCCGCGTCCGCTGGTGCCAGGGCTTCTCCGAGCCGGGCGCCGGGTCTGACCTCGCCTCGCTCCAGACCCGGGCCGAGGACAAGGGTGACCACTTCCTGGTCAACGGTCAGAAGATCTGGACGTCGGGCGCCCAGTGGGCCGACATGATCTTCTGCCTGGTCCGCACCGACACCACCAAGAAGCACGAGGGCATCTCCTTTGTGGTCTTCTCGATGCGCCAGCCCGGCGTCGAGGTCCGGCCGATCCGGCTGATCGCCGGCAACTCGCCCTTCTGCGAGACCTTCATCACCGACGTGAAGGTGCCCAAGGAGGACCTGGTCGGACCGCTGAACGGCGGCTGGTCGGTGGCCAAGCGGCTCCTGCAACATGAGCGCAGCGGCATGGACGGCGCCCGCCGGGGTCCCGCCCAGAAGGTCATTCTCGGCCAGCTGGCGAAGAAGTACATGGGCGAGGACGAACAGGGCCGGCTCGCCGATCCGGACCTGCGCACCCGCATCATCATGAACGAGATGGACCAGGCGGCTCTCCAGGCCACCGTCCGCCGCGCTGCCCTGGAGTCCCGCGGCAACGCCGGGCCAAGCGCCACGACCTCGATCATGAAGAACGCCAACATGAAGATCGCCCAGGACCGGGCGGAGCTGACACTTGAGTTCATGGGCCACCAGGGCCTGGGCTGGGAAGGATCCGACTTCGCCACCGAAGAGCTTTCAGCCGTTCGCGGCTGGCTCTCCGGCAAGGCAGGATCGATCTATGGCGGCTCGAACGAAGTCCAGAGCAACATCATTTCCAAGCGCATTCTTGGCCTGCCCGACCTGACCCAGTCGCGCTGAGCCGTTTTTTTTCTGAAGGAGACGTTTCATGGCAGATTTTGGAGGCGGCGATCCGGAAGCCTTCCGCAAGGAGGTCCGCGAGTGGGTCGAGGCCAATTTCCCCGCCGAGCTGAAGGGCCGGCCCAACCCGATGATGCGCGAAGAGCGCGCCAAGCCGACCGAAGCCCAGGAAGCCTGGCGCAAGGCGGTCGGTTCGAAAGGTTGGGGCACCCCCACCTGGCCGAAGGCTTATGGCGGCGGCGGCCTGGGGGCAGCCGAAGCCCGCATCATCCAGCAGGAATTCGGCCGCGCCGGCGCCTACAACCCGATCGGCGGCATGGGCGTGATGATGTTCGGCCCGACGCTACTGGAGTACGGCACCGAGGATCAGAAGCTGGAGCACATCCCGCCGATCTGCCGCGGCGATGTTCAGTGGTGCCAGGGCTTCTCAGAGCCGGGCGCCGGTTCCGACCTGGCGGCCCTGCAAACCCGAGCCGAGGACAAGGGCGACCACTTCCTCATCAACGGCCAGAAGATCTGGACCTCTGGAGCCCAGTTCGCCGACTGGTGCTTCTGCCTGGTGCGGACGGACACCTCGAAAAAGCATGAGGGCATCTCCTTCGTCCTCTTCACCATGCATCAGCCGGGCGTTGAAGTGCGCCCGATCAAGCTGATCGCCGGCAGCTCGCCCTTCTGCGAGACCTTCTTCACTGACGCCCGGGCCGAGAAGAAGAACCTGGTCGGACCGCTCAACGGCGGCTGGACCATCGCCAAGCGCCTGCTCCAGCACGAGCGCGGCGGCCTCTCCGGCGCCGGTGGCGGCGGCGGCATGGGCGGCCGGTCCCTGGTGGACCTGGCCCGCGAGTATGTCGGCGTGGACGCCCAGGGCCGGATCGCTGACCCGGACCTGCGCACCCGCGTCGTCCAGCACGAGATCGAGGGCCGCTCCTTCCAGCAGACCGCCGTACGCGCCATGCTGGAGAGCAAGGGCAATTCCGGCCCGAGTGCGGCGACCTCGATCATGAAGAACGCCGGCACGAGCTGGATGCAGATGCGTCACGAGCTCACCCTCGAGATCATGGGCCACCAGGGCCTCGGCTGGGAGGGCGACGCCTTCAAGCCCGAGGAGCTCGGCGCCGTCCGCGGCTGGCTGGGCGGCAAGGCCTTCACGATCTACGGCGGCAGCCAGGAGGTGCAGAGCAACATCATCTCCAAGCGCATCCTCGGCCTGCCCGACCTCACCCAGCACAACTGACATCCACCGACACGACGAGATTAAGGATCAACTGAAATGGCCGTTCTGAACGAAGAACAGAGCATGCTCCGCGACGCCGCGAAGAGCTGGACCCAGGAAAAGAGCCCGGTCACCGCCTTCCGCAAGATGCGCGATTCCGGCGTCGAGATCGGATACGACGTCAACGCCTGGAACGAGATGGCAGAGATGGGCTGGGCCGGGGTGATCATCCCGGAAGAGTACGGCGGCTCGGCCTTCGGCTACCTGTCCATGGGCCTTATCCTCGAGGAACTGGGCCGGACCCTGACCGCCTCGCCGCTCATCGCCTCGGGCGTCGGCGCGGCCTCGGCTCTGGTGCTGGGCGGCTCCGACGCCCAGAAGTCCGAGTGGCTGCCGAAGATCGCCGACGGCTCCGTGGTCGGCGCCCTGGCGGTGGACGAGGGCCCGCACCACGCCCCCGAAAAGGTCGCCCTGGCCGCGACCAAGTCCGGCGCCGGCTACAGCCTGTCCGGGACCAAGACCTTCGTCATTGAGGGCCTGGCCGCCAACCTGCTGGTGGTCTCCGCCCGCACCTCTGGCAAGCCCGGCGACAAGGACGGGATCACCCTGTTCCTGGTGCCCGCCGACGCCAAGGGCGTGAGCCGCAAGCGCCTGGCCCTGGCCGACAGCCGCGGCGCGGCCAACATCACCTTCGACAAGGTCGAAGTGGGCGCCGACGCTATGCTGGGCGCCGCCGACAAGGGCTGGGACGTCCTGGAAAAGACCCTCGACCGGGTCCGCGCCGCCCTGGCGGCCGAGATGCTGGGCGCCGCCAACCAGGCCTTCGAGACCACCCTCGACTACCTCAAGGTGCGGGTCCAGTTCGGCCAGGTGATCGGCTCCTTCCAGGCCCTGCAGCACCGCGCCGCCAAGATGTTCACCGACCTTGAACTGGCCCGCAGCGCCGTCGAGGCGGCCCTCCAGGCCATCGACGCGGACAGCCCGGACGTGCCCGAGCTGGTGTCCCTGTCCAAGGCCAAGATGGGCGACGTCTTCCACCTCGTCTCCAACGAGATGGTCCAGATGCACGGCGGCATCGGCATGACCGACGCCCATGACGCGGGCTTCTACCTGAAGCGCGCCCGGGCGGCCGAAGCGGCCTTCGGCAGCCAGAGCTACCACCGCGACCGCTACGCCCGGATCAACGGCTACTGATAGACGGATAACTCCGGGCCTCTACAGCCCCCTCCGGCGGTGACGCCGGAGGGGTTTTTCGATCCGCCTTCCGGTTTGCGGGCGGGCGGGGAGCGTGGTTGTCTTGTCACTGCCTGCAGGAGCGAGCCCATGACCTTCCCCTCCCTGAAATCCCTCTTCTGGGCCGTCGTGCTGACCGCGTTCGCAGGCGCCGCCCGCGCGGAGACTATCCTCTTCGTGGGTAACAGCTTCACCTTCGGCGCCACCTCGCCCGTGCTGCGCTATCGCCCGGAGCAGGTGACCGACCTCAACAAGGAAGGCATCGGCGGTGTGCCCGCCATCTTCAAGGTCCTCACCTTCCAGGCCGGTCTTGACTACCAGGTCAGCCTCGAGACTTCCCCGGGCAAGAACTTCGACTGGCACCTCGCCAACCGCCTGCCTCTGATTGATCGCCCCTGGGACGTGGTCATTCTGCAGGGACAGTCCACGCTGGACCTGGAGCGCCCCGGAGACCCGACCCGGATCATTGAGTACGGCCGTCAGCTCTCAGATGTCCTGGCCCGGAGAAATCCCTCGGCGCGCATCTATTTTCAGTCCACCTGGTCCCGGGCGGACCTCACCTACGCCAAACCCAGCCCCTGGAAGGGCAAGCCCATCGCCGCCATGGCCCGGGATGTACGCGCCGGCTACGACCGGGCCCGCGCCGTCTCCCCGGCAGTCCGGGGGGTGCTGCCTGTCGGCGAGGCCTGGACTCGCGCCATGGACGCCAGCGTCGCTGACCCCAACCCCTACGATGGAGTCACCTTCGGTCAGGTCGACCTCTGGGGATGGGACCAATACCACGCCAGCGCCGCCGGGTATTATCTGAGCGCCCTGGTCACCTTTGGGGCGGTCACCGGCAGGGATCCCCGGAGCTTCGGCGAGCGCGAGGTGGCCGCCTATGAGCTCGGCCTCTCACCCGCCCAGGCCACAGGCCTGCAGCAGGCCGCCTATGAGCAGCTGACGGCCGATGGACTGCTTCCAGAGCCTCTGGGGACGCAGGGAAGATGAGACCTTGAGCCTGCGGGTCGGCAGGAACTCCGGAACCTGCTCCGCTCGGACCGCGGCGCTTGCGGGAGACTGTCTGGTCCCGCTTCAAGAGCGGCTTGCTTCAAACCCTCGCAGCGCTTCCAGTTTAGGTGAGCTGATCTAGTCAGCGTCCATGCCGAGGGGGGATTGCCCCACCGGACGTAGCGGCCCGTTGTAGTCGCCAGTCCGAATGAACTGCCGCCTCGGGGAAAGGGCGCGGGTGATTCGGTCTGCAAGAGCCTTGCCCGTGATCGGCTTGGCCAGAAACTGGTCGACCCCCGCCTCCAGGCAGGCCTTGACGTGCCTTTCCTCGGTATGTCCCGTCGCTACGATGATCGGCACCTCGCTGAAGGGATTGGATTCGTCCGCCCGGAGGTTGCGGACAAACGTCACCCCGTCAATCACGGGCATCTTGATGTCGGTGATGATCAGATCCGGTTTGATATCGGGGATTATCTTCAACGCCTCCACGGCGTCATTGGCCTGCCGGATCACGAGGAATCCAAGCGCCCGCAGGACAGCCTTCATGATGCTTCGCATCCCGATATTGTCGTCGATGACAAGGACCACCAGATCCCGGCTCAGGGGAACCATGCGCCACCCAAGGTTTCTTTCGTCACTGACACTCTAAGCGCAGCAGGTTGCAAGAAGGTTACGCGCGCAGCGCATCGAACCTCGACGTCAGCGCGTTGTTAGTGCATGACCCTTCGCGCTTTGGTTGCCAGTTCGAGGACCCGCCATGACGGATTCGCCTCCCCTCCAGGACCTCCAGAAGACCCTCGGCCAACAGAGGCTGGTGACCTTCGAGCCGGGCCGGGCCGCCATCGAGTATCTGGCGGGCGCGCATATGTGCCATTCCGGCGGGGTCGTGCAGGGCGGTTTCATCTGCGGCTGGATCGATGCGGCCATGGCCCACGCCGCCATGGCAGGCGGCGGCGACATGACGCCGATGTCTCTCGAACTCAAGGTCAGTTTCTTCGCCCCCGCCCGCCCGGGCCTGGTCCTCGCCGAAGCCTGGATCGAGCGCGCCGGCAAGTCCACATGCTTCGCCGAGGGCCGGCTCCTCAACTCTGCCGGCGAGGTCCTGGCCAAGGCCACCTCGACGATCCGACTGATCCCCCGCGCAAAGGTCGAGGCCGGTTCACGGGCGGCGGCGGGCTGACACTCGGTCAGGGTGTGCTCCCGGCGCCACTGAAACAGAACTGTCACCGGACTGTCGCCCGACAGCCATGACTCCTCGCCAATGGAAGAGTCCGACCGCTGTCACGCGGCCCGGATTCCCCCGGCAGGATGAATGGCATGAAACTCCCGACCCCTTCGGCGGCGCTCCGCCTCGCCCTCCTTTGCAGCACCGCCCTGGCGGCGCCGTTGGCGGCCCAGGCCCAGGAGAGCCGATCTGGAACGGTCAGCGAGCTCGTGATCACCGCCTCGAGGCCGATCGCAGAGTCGGAAGCCGCCGCACCCTGACCCCTTGGGCGCGGGCGGCCCCCTCGAAGCGCGGGGCAGGTCAGAAGGATCGCTTCACGGTCAGAGACACGTCTGGTCCCTCCTCCCAGCGCCGGGCCTCGCGCCCCGTGAAGGCTAAGCCGCGGGTGGGCGAGAAAAAGGTTCTATCGGTCGTGAATCGGCGTCCAAGAGGGTTCAGAACGGTCAAACTCACCTTGAGGTCCTGCCAGTAGGTGCTTTCCACGGTAAGGCGCACCTCAGGACTCATGCCGAAGGCGCTGAACTCAGGGACGTAGTAGCTGACCCGCTTGTCTTCTCCGGACACCTTAGCACTCCAGGACAGCTTGCGTTCCGGCAGGTCCTGGCGGAGTTCGACGGAATAGGTCCACGGCGTAAAGTTCGTCAGCCTTCGTGAGCGACCTGTCAGCGGATCGTCGAAGACAGACTCCCGCCATTCGCCGTTTGCGTCCAGACGCATCCCCCGGGCGAGCCACGACAGGGAGGTGGAGGCTCCGATCCTGGCCCCCCAGACCCGGGCGCTCTTCGCATTCCCAACGCCAAAGTCGCCGCCGGGCAATATGATCGGCTCCAGAACATCTTCACGCCACTCGTGGAAAATGCCGGCGTTCAGCGCCAATCCCCCCTGTCCGCGCGCATCCAGGTCCAGGCTGGCGCGCGTCTCGGTCTGCGGCCGGAGTTGAGCGTTACCCCCCTGGGTGCGGTCGGCCCCGACCTCGGCGGAAGCCGCAAAGGAGTCGAAATCCAACTGACCGACACTCCGGCGAACACCGGCGACGACGCTGAGATCGGGCGCCGGGCGCCAGGAGAGGGACACCTCAGGCTTCAGAAACTGAAGCCGCTGACGATTGCGGGCGTCGCCGCTCACAGAGATTTCCGACCACTCCGAAGCCACCTTTGCATCCAGCGTCCAGCGTGGAGAGACATCGTAAGCAAGGTTAAGGAACGCCTCCGTACGGTATTCATCCACGACAACATCGGCGGCCGGAAGGGATATCGGGATCAACGTCCCCGCAGAGTCACGGGTGGTTAAGGACAGCTTCGAGTCCAACCTGTTGAAGGCCGCCTCGCCCCCGAACTCTTGGCGCAGGCGACCTTCGCCCGCCGTTACCGTCGCGCGGCCGACCCACTCGATCATATTCCGCCGAGAGATTGAGAGGGTCTCGGAAGTTCGGGTTCCAAGTGGCCTCTCGATCCGACTTCCACTGTCGGAATCCTCCTGCCTCCAACTGACCAGACTGAGCACCTTGAAGGTCGCTGCGTCTGCAAGCCGCCTTGTCCACTCTGCGCCAAACTCGGCGTTCAAGCTCCGGTCGTCGAAAAAGACTCCCTGAAGCTGATCGACCGACCCCGCCGGCAGGCGTCCAATGAAGCCGCTCCGAGCGAAACGCACGTCGACGTCATACCCGTCCAACCGACCATTCAACACGAATTCGCCGCCGAGCGCTTCGCGCCGCGCATCTCCCGAAAGCATTAGCTGCACGCCGTTCACGTCGCGAGTCATCTGTTCGAAGAGCTTCAATTCACCCGCCGGCCCGGTCCGCCGGCGCGTTCCATCCGCGGGATCGCTCCAGGGGCGAAACTGAATGCTCCCGGATGCGCGCCAGTCGGCGATCGGTCCGGAAAGGCTGGCGTTCACGGTCGGGCGCAGCGCCTCGTCCCGAGTGCGCGTGAGGGATGCACTCCAGGAGCCTGAGACGTCGGTTTCCCGCAGGATCAGGTCCACGATGACGCTCTGTCCGGACGCCTCGCTGGAGGTGGGGTTGGTGACGAGATCGATCCTCACGACGGCCGAGGCCGGGATCCGCGACAGCGCCTCGCGCGGCCCCCCCGCTTTTGAGCCCGGGCGCGCGCCGTTGATCAGGACGTTTCCGCCCGTATCGCCGAAACCGCGCCGGGTCTCTCCCTCATTGAGGGTGAAGCCCGGGACCCTTCCGACCATGTCGAGCGCCGTACTCGGGGCGAAGTCAGCAAAGAACTCCCGGGCGTAGCTCTTCACCTGCATCGGCTCGGATGCCAGAGCCAGAATGGGCGTCGCCGAGACAAGAGCCATCGCCGCGACAGCCAGGGGGATGCCCGCGCGCAACCTCATGAGCGAGCGCCAGCAAACAGCTCGGCGAACGGAACTCGCCGTGCGAAACCGGAAACCGCTATTTTCATCATGACTTGTCCGAACCCTGTTCTGGAAACTCCCCCCGGCTCCGTCGCAGTTGACGGAAGGGATGAAGACCAGATGCGCGCGAACGGGTTCGAGCGGGTTGCGCGACGATTGCGTAATGATTGCGTCAGCGCAGGAGAGGCAACCGGATCTCGACGATGGCTCCGCCTTCGGCGCCTCGCCTGAGGTTCAAGACGCCGCCATACGCCGTAACCGTCGCCTGGACGATAGAGAGGCCCAGCCCCGAACCTCCCGTTTGCCTGGACCGGGACTCATCACCCCGGGCGAAGGGTTCAGCAAGGGCGCGGGGGTCGCCCGGCGGCCAGCCCGGGCCATGATCGGTGCACCTGAGAACCGCATCGGCTCCGTCTGCAAACACCTCGATGGTCGCCGGCGCCCCAGGCGCATAGCGGATCAGATTCCGGAGGATATTCAGCAGGGCGCGACGCAGGCGCCCTGGGTCGGCCTCGACAAAGACGCTCTCTCCTGAGTCCAGGGCCAACGAAACGCCGCTGGCCTCCAACTCCGGGCGCAGGGAGTCGACGCTGTCCTTCGCCAGCGCACAGAGGTCTACCCTTTCCCGCTTGCCTGCCCCGGCCTGACGCGCATCCGCCAAGGCGTTCACGTCCGCGACCAGAAGATCGATCCAGCCAATCTGTTCGACCAGTCCGTCGCAGAAGGCGTCATCCGCCGTAAAGAGGCCTTCCTTGAGGCCCGTCAGCCGGCCTCGGAGGATGGTGAGGGGCGTACGGATGTCGTGAGCGAGCGCCGCGCTTCGAAGTCGCAGGTCATCGTCCGCCGAGCGCAGGGCGGCGGTCATCGCCACAAAGTCCTCATTGAGGGCGGCGACCTCGGATGTTGCGGCCGATGAGAGCTGGGGCGGTCTGCGATCGCCATTCGCGACCCGGCGCACCGCCTCAGCCAGAATCTCGAGAGGGCGTGTGAGACGACCGGCGAGACCCCAGGCGACCAGTCCCATGACGATGGCGGCCCCGAGCACCACAAGCAGGACCACAAGATCGTAGCTCAGTCGCCAAGTATGGAAGCCCAGAGAGTCTCGGAAGTCCATGAAGGCCGCGGAACACCGCCCTGCAATGTGCTCAAGTTGATCCAGCGCCAGCCTGTCCCGCGGCGAAAGGCTCGCTTCGAACAGGAAGTCCCTCATGGAGAAGACCGCACCGGGAAGCACCTGGGCAGCAACCGCCCCGACGATTGCGCTGAAGATGGTGACCGAGGCGATCTGGAACTTCAGCGACAAGGTCTTCATTGAAACGCCTCGAGCCGGTAGCCCTCGCTGCGGACGCTGACCAGACGCAGGTTCCCCAGCGCCTCAAGCTTCTGGCGAAGCCGGCTGATGTGCGGATTCACGGACTTGTCGAAGGCTTCGCCATCCATAGCGGAATCCACCAGTTGTCCTCGCGACACCAGGCGACCTGCCCGCTCGGCCAGCACCCTCAGGATCCGAAACTCGGTGGGCGTCAGTTCCAGCAGGGTTTCGCCCACCGAGGCGACATGGCGGTCAAGATCGACCTGCAGGTCGCCCAGGGTGACAATCCTTGACGGCTCCAGCAGGTTCTTGCGCCGTAGCACCGCCTTGGCGCGCGCGATCAGCTCCAGAGGGTTGAAGGGCTTGACCAGGTAGTCGTCACAACCCAGCCGGAAACCCGTGAGCTTATCGACATCCTCTCCCAGGGCGCTGAGAATGATCACCGGCGGCCCTCCGCGCGCGCGCAGCTCCGCAAGAACCGCATAGCCATCGCGCTTTGGGAGCTTCAGGTCGAGCACGATCAGCTGGGGTCGCCAATAGGCCGCCGCCGAGAGCGCGTCATCGCCATCCCTTGCGATCAGCCGCAGGGCGTTCTCGCGCCCAAGAAAGACATCAACGATATCGGCGATGGCCGGTTCGTCCTCCACGATCAGGATCCGAACGCCATCCAGTTCACTTTCCATCCTGGAGCAACCTTGTGCCTGATTGACCCGTTCTAAACAGCCACAATACCCCCTTAAGGTTGCCGTTCGATTGCGCCGCGCACAGAGTTGGTCCTTGCTCGTCCACCTTGAGACGTCACCCTTGGACCGGGGGCCGGACGGCGAGGAAGCTCGTCTGGGCTGCTGGTTTTGGCCGCACCGACTCGGGAAGGACTGGAGCGGGCGAGGGGAATCGAACCCCTGACATCAAGCTTGGGAAGCTTGCGTTCTACCTCTGAACTACGCCCGCGCGCCTTGTCTCCTTACAGCCCGGGAGGGCGGGGCTCAAGGCCGCGGCTTTCCCCAGGGCGCGTCGGCCTGTAGGAAGCAGGAGACATCTGACGGCGGGTCCTATGCGCATTCTGGTCATCTTCGCTCACTACTTCGCCGCCGAGGCCAAGCCGCGGCACGCCTCGACGGACGGCAGCCGCCAGGCTGACCGTAAGGCGGCCGTGGAGGGCGCCATCCGCAGCTGGCGGGCGCACTTTGGCCCCAGCGCCATGCTCGACGTGGGCGCCCGGTCCTTCCATATGGGGCCCAGGTCGGAGGACACGGTGGACATCGTGGTCACCACCACCGGCGAGAAGCACCTGATGACGCCGGACTTTTGCACGGCCATGGGCGTCAAGGTGGCCAAGCACAACCTTGAAGATCCGCGCATGCTCGGCTTCACCGCCCAGGGCCTCTTCTCCGCCTGGCGCAACCTCTATGACCTGTTCGTCTTCAGCGAGGACGACCTGAAGATCAACGACCCGACGTTCGTCGACAAGCTCGTCTGGTTCAACCGCACCTTCGGGCCGCGGCGGGTGCTCATGCCCAACAGGGTTGAGCTGAACCCTGCCGGTCATGCGCCCAAGACCTATATCGACGGGGACCTGGCGCCGGCGGTCTCGGACCGGTTGAAGGCCCATGTCGCCGACGAGGAGACCCTCTACGGCTCCCCTTTCGGCCGCAACGGCGTCTTCCAGCGGGCGCGCAATCCGCATTCCGGGTTCTACGCCCTGACCCGAGACCAGCTGTCCTACTGGATGAGCCAGCCCCACTGGATGGACCGCGACTGCAGCTTCGTCTCCGCCCTGGAGAGCGCGGCCACCCTGGGAATCGCCAAGACCTTCTCGATCTACAAGCCCTTTGGCGCGTCCTCCGGATTCCTGGAGATCGAGCATCTCGACGACCGTTTCTCGACCATGAAGCTGCCGGTCCGCGAACGGCTCTGACGCCCCGGGCCTAGCTCCAGGGCCGGAAGTGCTTGGAGAGCTTCAGACCCTGCTTCTGGTAGTGACCGCCACCCTCTCCATACAGCCGCGAAGGTCGTTCGGTCAGGGGTTCGAAGACCAGGCGCGCCACGGTCTGGCCGTGCTCCAGCAGGAAAGGCGTCTCGTGACTGCGCACCTCCAGCACACCCCGGGAGCCCGCAGCCCCCGCCTCGGCGGCGCCGAAGCCCGGATCAAAGAAGCCGGCGTAGTGGACCCGGAACTCACCCACCGAGGGGTCGATGGGGGTCATTTCGGCCGCCTGCAGGACCGGGATCTCCACCGCCTCGCGTGAGGCCAGGATGTAGAACTCGCCGGGGTCCAGCAGCAGCTCCCCGCGACGCGGCGCAAGAGGCTCCCAGAAGTCCCGGGGGTCGTGGCCGCCGACCCGGTCCATGTCGACGACGCCCGCGTGGCGGCGGGCGCGGAAGCCGGCGACGGCCTCGCTTTCCAGGTCGACCCCGACGCTGACCGTGGCGAGGCGCGGGGGCTCGCCCCGCTTCAGGCGCAGCTGGTTCAGCCGGGTGCCGGTGCGCACCAGGACCGAGAAGGTCTGGGGGGCGATCTCGATGAAGGCCGGGCCCCGGTAGCCTTCGGCCACGTCGTCGAAGGCCGGTTGGTGGTCGGTGAGGAGGCGCACGAAGACGTCAAGCCGGCCGGTGGAGCTCTTGGGATTGGCCCGCGCCGAGACGCCTGCGGGCAGGGCCAGAGCTTCCTGCAGCTCGGCGATATAGACACAGCCCCGTTCGAGGACGGCGCCGGCGGACAGGTCGATCTCGTGCATGACCACGGCAGCCAGGCGGTCGGCGACGGTGCGGCCAGGCCGGGGCAGGAAAGAGGCCCGCACTCGCCAGGCGCGCAGGCCCAGGCGCAGGTCAAGGCTGGCCGGCTGGACCTGATCGGGATCGAAAGGGCGGACGGCGGTGATCGCCTCCTGTGCGATCAGGGCCTCCAGGGTCTGGCAGGGCAGAATCCCCGCAGCGGAAGTGTCGGACATAGGGCGACACTCGCCGCCGGGGCGCCGAATGGCAAGGCCATCTGCACCTCCGCTTGACCTGCAGCGCCCAGCCCTGTTGAAGCAGGCTCCTGACACGGAGACCGACCATGCCCCAGAGCCCGAAGGACTGGCGCCCCCAGACCCGACTGGTGCGCGGCGGCATGGCTCGCTCGCCCTATGGCGAGATCTCCGAGGCCCTCTATCTGACCCAAAGCTTCGCCTACGACACCGCAGCGGCGGCGGATCAGCGTTTCTCGGGCGAGGATCCGGGCTTCATCTACCAGCGCTTCGGCAATCCGACGACGCAGATGTTCGAGGACCGGCTGGCCCTGCTGGAGGGCGCCGAGGTCTGTCGGGCGACGGCCTCGGGCATGTCGGCGGTGCATGTGGCCCTGCAGGGGCTGGTTCGGGCGGGCGACCACGTGGTGGCCGGCCGGGCCCTGTTCGGTTCCTGCCGCTGGATCCTGTCGCATTGGATGCCGCGCTTCGGCGTGGATGTGACCTTCGTCGACGCCACGGACCCGGCGGCCTGGGCCGCCGCCGTTCGTCCCAATACCCGCGCCTTCCTGGTGGAGAGCCCGGCCAATCCCCTGCTGGAGGTCACGCCGATCGCCGAGGTGGCCGTCCTCGCCCGCTCCGCCGGCGCCCGGCTGGTGGTGGACAACGTCTTCGCCACCCCCATCTTCCAGAAGCCCCTCGAGCTGGGGGCGGACATCGTCGTCTATTCGGCGACCAAGCATATCGATGGTCAGGGCCGAGTGCTGGGCGGCGCCATCCTGGGCGGCGCCGAGCTGATGGGAGAGGCCTACCGTGACATCCTGCGGCACACTGGGCCCGCCCTGTCGCCCTTTAACTCCTGGGTCTTGCTGAAAGGCCTGGAAACCCTGGATCTGCGCGTCCGGCGCCAGTCGGAGAATGCGGCCAGGGTCACCGAGTCCCTGGCCAATCATCCGGCGGTCGGTCGGGTGGTCTTCCCCGGCCGGAAGGATCACCCTCAGGCCAACCTAATCGCTAGCCAGATGACGGGGCCAGGCAATGTCGTGGCCTTCGACCTTGGAACCCGCGAGCGCGCCTGGGCCTTCCTGGACGCCCTGGGGATCGTCGATATCTCGAACAACCTGGGCGACGCCAAGTCCATGGCGACCCATCCCAGCACCACAACCCACCGGTCCATGTCGGAGTCCGAGCGGCTGGAGATCGGCCTCACCGAGGGCTGGGTGCGGATGAGCGTCGGCCTGGAGGACGTCGAGGACCTGGCGGACGATGTCCTCCAGGCCCTCGACCGGGCCTGACCGGCTGGATCAGAAGATCCCGTAGCCGCCGTCGATCAGGAAGCTGTCTCCGGTGTGGAAGGCCGAAGCGTCCGAGGCCAGATAGACAGCGATGCCACCGAAGTCCGCCGGCTGGCCCCAGCGCCGCACGGGTACGCGCCGGATCACCGCGTCGTTGAACTTGTCGTTGCCCTGGGCGCCGGCCGTCATGTCGGTGGCGATCCAGCCCGGCAGTACGGCGTTGGCGCGCACGCCATATCGGGCGTGCTCCACGGCGATGGCGCGGATCATGGAGATCACCGCCCCCTTGGTGGCGGCGTA
Organism: Phenylobacterium sp.; assembly: GCA_020401865.1. GTDB lineage: Bacteria > Pseudomonadota > Alphaproteobacteria > Caulobacterales > Caulobacteraceae > Phenylobacterium. The sequence goes on from JADCAS010000003.1 coordinate 64,400, forward strand.
GGCCTCGTTGCGGGGGGCGCCGTCGTAGGCCGAGAGGGAGGAGATCACCACGAGGGATCCGCCGGCCTTGTCGCCGCCGTCGGCCCGCTCGACCATGTGTTTGCAGGCCTCGCGGAAGGTGAAGAAGACGCCGTCCAGGTTGACCGCGAGCACCCGTCGGTAGGTTTCCGTGGGGAAGTCGGCGAAGGAAGAGGCGCCGCCGCCGATGCCGGCGTTGGCGACCACGGTGTCGATCCGGCCCATCTGGCGGACCGCCTCGGCCATGCCCTCGCGCACCGCGGTCTCGTCGGACACGTCCACCACCTGGGTCAGGACACGCACGCCGGCGTCCTTCAGGGTCTCGGCGGCGGCGGCGTTCTTCTTGCCGTTGGAGCCCCAGATGACCACGTCCGCCCCGGCCTGGGCCAGGGCCTCGACCATGCCGAAGCCGATCCCGCCATTTCCACCGGTGACCAGGGCCACCTTTCCTGTCAGATCAAAAGGCCGATAGGCCATGGGTCATCCTCCCGTTGTTGTGTCCGGAATGAAGGACCGCAAGGCGGCGGCGGGCGTCAAGCCGGATCAACGGTCAAGCGCGGGAAATTCGAGGTGGATGACGTCATTGCGAGAGGCTCGCAGCCTTCCCGGGCCCTGGTCGGAGCGGCCGACAGCGTCGGGAAGGCCGCATGGGATCGAACAGTCAGAGAGGCGGAAGGGTTCATGCAGGTCCCCCTTCCGCCCCAAGTCGTGGCTCAAGCGCTAGCCAGGAAGACCCGGCTGGCTCACCCGGCCTGCACCAGAGATGTTCTGTTCCAGACGGGCCGGTCTCCGGGTCAGTTCGATCTCGCCGATACCGGAGACATCGATCCTCGCCGAGGACTTCGGCCCGAGGGTCGCCTTGCCGGCTCCTGACAGGTCCACCTCAGCTTCTTCCACCTCGAGTGCGGTGAGGTCGGCCGCGCCAGTCCCCGAGATGTCGAGCACCACCCGGCGGGTCTTTCCGGCTGCCGTGACCCTGCCGGCCCCGCCCAGATCGATCTCAAGGGTATCCTGGTCGTAGCCGCTGATCTTGAGATCCTGAACGCCGTCGAGTTCAAAACGCCTGACCGCGGGCGCTTCCACGGTCACCTTGAGGGCGCCGCCTTTCCAGCGGTGGCCATCAAACTCGATCTTGCCGTTCCGGACCGAGACCTTGTCGAGTACGGCCGCGGGACCTTCGAGGCTGATGCGCCCCGCGGGTCCCTGGATGTAGTTGACCTCGGCGAAGGCGTCGATCTCCAGGGTGTCGGCGCCATTCCAGGGCATCTGGCGGGTTGTGCTCGGTCCCGGATCACCGAGGAAAATCTCGTTGTCGTCCGAGGCGATATGGATGTCCGCCTCCTTGGCGAACTGGGTGACCCTGTCCTTCAGTCCAGCGGCCCCGCCGGCGAGCGCAAGGGCTCCGGCCAGGGAACCGATGCAGAGGACGAAGCCGGCGGCGGCGATGAGGGCGAGTGTGCGGATCACGAGCGGACCTCCTGAGCTTCAAGGGCGGGTTTCAGAAGCTTCAGGTGCAGGCGGCCATACCAGACAAGGGCATTGACCAGGCCCACAGTCACGAGCGCCGTCAGCGCGCCGACCGATACGGAACCGGCCATGACGCCCAGTCCCGCAAGCATGGCGGCGCCAATGTCACGAATAGCCCCGGCCAGCGGACCGAGGACAAAGACGAAGGCGCCGGCGCCAAAGCCCACCACCGAGGTAATGGCGAACCCGAGGATCACGCCGAGGACTGGAAGAAGGATCGGCAGGATGATCAGGACATCGATCGCACCGAGACCTAGCAACCCGAAGATGGCCGTGGCGGCCGAGGACGGATTCCGCTCCGTCTCCCAGCGCTTCAGTCCCGCCTCGGCCTTGAGTTCACGAGCCAGCCGGCCCGGATCGCCCAGTCCGGCCATCACGTCGGCCTCGCTTCGGCCGGCGGCGACGCCTTCATCGAAGTGGGCGGCGTAGTCGGCCACATAGTCGTCGATCGTTTCCGGCGGCAGGCCGGCGAGACCGGTCCTCAACCGGCCCAGGAAGAGCTCACGGCTCATTTTTCATCTCCAAGGATTTCGCCGACTGCGACGGAGAAGGACACCCACTCCGCCTTCTGGGCGGCGAGGCTGTTCCGACCCGCGGGGGTCAGCCTGTAGTATTTGCGGGGAGGACCGGAAGAGCTTTCGACCAGGTAGGTGTCGACCAGTCCATCGGACTGCATCCGGCGCATGAGCGGGTAGATTGTGCCTTCGCCCATGTCTATCGCCGCCGCGAGGCGGGCGGCGATGTCATAGGCGTAGGCGTCGGCGCGGGAGAGCAGGGCCAGGACGCAGAGCTCCAGGACCCCTCTCTTCAGCTGAACCTGTACGGCTTCGGGCAAGACAGACGCCTCCTTCTTCTGAGGAGATGTCTATCGCAAGGTATCTGTCAGTGCAAGGTACCTTTTTCGAAAAGGTACCTTGCCTCGTCAGGTTGCGGTCCAGCCTCCGTCGACGGACAGGGCCGCCCCCGTAGCGGAGGCGCCGACGTCCGAGGCCAGGTAGAGCAGCATGCCCGCCAGGTGCTCGTACTCGACGAACTTCTTGGTGGGCTGGGCGGCGAGAATGACATCTTCCATCACCCGGTCCTCGGGGATGCCCCTCGTCTTGGCCTGATCGACGATCTGGGCCTCAATGAGCGGCGTCTTCACATAGCCGGGGCAGATGGCGTTGGCGGTGATGCCCGTGCGGGCCAGTTCGACGGCCAGCCCCTTGGTGAAGCCCACCACCCCGAACTTGGCCGCCACGTAGGGCGCCTTGAACGGTGAGGCGACGAGCCCGTGCGCCGAGGCGATGTTGATGATCCGACCCCGGCCCTGGGCCTTCATCACCGGGATGGCGGCGCGGCTGGCGTGGAAGGTGGAGGACAGGATGACGGCGATCAGGGCGTCCCATTTCTCTTCCGGGAACTCGTCCACCGGCGCGACATGCTGGATGCCGGCGTTGTTGACCAGGATGTCCAGCCGCCCGAACTCACGCACGGCGTAAGCGATCAGGTCCTTGATCTCCTCCGGCTTGGTCATGTCGGCGGGATGGTAGCGGACGGCGGCGTTGGTCCGGGCCTGCAGGGCCTGACGCTCGGCCTCGATCTTCGCCGGATCGCCCAGGCCGTTGAGCACGACGTTGACCCCCTGCTCGGCCAGAGCCGTGGCGAGGGCCTGGCCGATGCCGCTGGTGGAGCCCGTGATCACCGCCACATGACCCTCGAGTTTGTAGTCGACGGCCATGGGCCTACTCCTTTTCGGCGCCGACGGGCGCAGGTTGGGGTCGGGAGAAGACCCATTCGTCCGCAGAGGAGTCCTCCGGGCGGAAGCGATAGCCATCGCGGTCGAAGCCCTTTAGGTCCTCGGCCCGGACGATCCTGTTGTCGATGGCATAGCGAGCCAGGGCGCCCCTCGCCCGCTTGGCGAAGAAACTGATGATCCTGGACTTACCGTCCTTTTCCTCGAGGAACTTCACCTCGATGACCCGCGCCCCGAGGGCCTTCCGGTCAACGGCCGAAGCGTATTCCTGAGAGGCGGCGTTGACCACGACGGGGTCGGCGTGCGCGGCGAGATCGGCGGCGAGACTGCGGGCCAGACGGTCGCCCCAGAAGGCGTAGAGAGTCTTGCCCCGGCGGGTCTTGAGGCCCGATCCCATCTCCAGCCGGTAGGGCTGGATGCCATCCAGGGGCTTCAGCACCCCATAGAGACCGGACAGGATACGCACATGATCCTGAGCCCAGGCCAGGGCGTCCGGATCCAGTTCTCGGGCCCGCAGGCCGGCGTAGACATCGCCGTTGAACGCGAAGGCCGCCTGTAGGGCGCCCTCGGCGTGGGGGTCGAAGGCCTGGAACCGCTCGCGGTTCAGGACGGCCAGCTTCTCGGACAGGTCCATGAGGGACCTCAGCTGGGCCACGGAGAGCTTGCGGGCGGCAGCGGCGAGTTCCGCAGTCTCAGCTTCCAGCCCAGGACGGGTCAGGGGCGCCGGGACCGGCGGCGGGTCGAAGTTCATCGCTTTGGCGGGGGAGAGGAGGATCAGCATGGTCGTCTCTCAGAATAGCACGCGCGGGTTCAGGATGCGGCCTGGATCGAGGCTGGTCCGGATCGCCATCAACAGGGCGACCTCGGTCGGGTCCTTCTGGCGTCGGGCCTCATCGGCCTTCATGACCCCCAGGCCGTGCTCAGCGGAGACGGATCCACCCAAAGCTATGGCGATGTCGTGGACCCGGGCCTGGCCCTCCGTACGGCGGGCGATATGGGCGGCGTCATCCCCGCCCTCCGGCCTCAGGACGTCGAAGTGGATGTTGCCGTCGCCCACATGGCCGAAGGCGCTGATCCGGCAGCCCGGCGCGAAGGCGGACATGGCCCTGGAGGCCTCGCGGATGAAGCGGGGGACCTGACTGACCGGCACCGAGATGTCGTGTTTCCAGGTGGCGCCCTCGGGCTTCTGGGCGGCGGACTGGTTCTCGCGCAGCGACCACAGAGCGGCGGCCTGGGCCTCTCCTGCTGCAATGACCGCATCGCCGATGACCCCCGCCTCGGACGCGCCGGATAACAGGGACTCCATAAGGCTCCCGGCCCCGACAGGATCCGGGGAGGCGATCTCGATGAGTACGCGCCAGGGCGGTTCGCCGGACAGGGGATCCCGGTGGCCGGGAATGTTGCGAAGGACGAATTCGACGCCCTGGCGGGCCATGAGCTCGAAGGCCTCGAGGCCGGCGTCGGCGGACTGGCGGGCCCGGGCGAGGAGATCGAGGGCGGCCTCGGGGCTCTCCACCCCGACCATGGCCGTGGCCTTGCCCCCGGGACGTGGAAAGAGCTTGAGGCTGGCGGCCGTCACCACGCCGAGCGTGCCCTCCGCACCGGACAGGAGGCCCTTCAGGTCGTAGCCGGTGTTGTCCTTGCGCAGGCGCCGGAGGCCCCTCCAGATCTGGCCGTCCGGCAGCACCGCCTCGAGACCGAGGACGAGATCCCGGGCCGTCCCGAAGCGCAGCACCGCCACCCCGCCGGCGTTGGTCGACACCACGCCCCCGATCGTGGCCGTGCCCTCGGAGGCGAGGCTGAGGGGAAAGCGGCGCCCCGCCGCCTCGGCGGCCGCCTGGACCTCGGCCAGGGTGACCCCCGCCTCGGCCACCAGGACGTCGTCCACGGGGTCCACGTCGCGGATCGCTCGCATCCGGCGTGTGGACAGGAGGATCTCTCCCTGGGGAATCTGGCCGCCGACGAGACCCGTATTCCCGCCCTGCACGGTGAGAGGGACGCCCGCCTCCGCGCAGAGGCGGACCACGGCGGCTGTCTCCTCCGTGGAGGCGGGAGAAAGCATCAGCGGCGTCGCGCCGCTCCACCGGTCGCGCCACTCCACCAGACGGGGGGCGAGGATCTCCGGATCGTCCGTCCAGCCGTACGGGCCGACAAGGGCCTTGAGCCGGCTGAGCAGTTCGTCGGAGGGCGGACGGGACATGACCAGGAAGTTAGGCGCTCGCTGCGCCCGAGGCCAGAGCGCCGGCCTCATCCGACTGCGCCGGCCGCCCGACAGAGACGGTCATTGATGGCCTCCCCAAGGCCCTCATGCGGGATGGGGGCCACGGCGATGCCAGCCGGGCGCCGGGCGTCGGCCTCGCGCAAGAAGGCGAAGAGGTTGGCGGCCGCCTCGACGAGGTCGCCCGAGGGGCTGAGGTTCAGGGTATCCGGGCTTGGGCTTGCGGGACCGAAGACGAGGTGAATCTCACCCGCGCGACGCTCCCTTGCCTCCAGCCGGACCGGCGCTTCGGGGGCGTAGTGGCGGGTCAACCGCCCGGGTGAGCGGCGGGCGTCCGCCTGCGCCTCGGCCAGGGGTCCGACCAGAGCCTCGATCTGGTCCCGGGTGATTCGCCCGGGGCGAAGTAGCCGCGGGGTGTCCAGGAGGGCGATGACGGTGGACTCCAGTCCGACCTCGCAGGGGCCGCCGTCGACAGCGACAGCGGCGGCCTCTCCGGTCTCCTCCAGAGCGGCCGCGAAGGTAGTGGGACTGGGCCGGCCGGACCGGTTGGCCGAGGGCGCGGCGACGGGGCCGCCGAAGGCCTCAAGCACCGCCCGGGCCAGGGGATGGGCGGGGACCCGGACCGCTACCGTATCGAGGCCCGCCCGGGCGAGATCGCAAACCACGCCGCCAGGCTGGACCGGCAGGACAAGGGTCAGGGGGCCGGGCCAGAAGGCCGCGGCGAGGATCTCCGCGTCCGGACTGAATACCGCAATCCGGCGAGCAGCCTCGACGTCTGCAACATGGGCGATCAACGGGTTGAAGGTCGGGCGTCCCTTGGCCGCGTAGACGGCGGCCACAGCGCGCGAGTTCCCAGCATCAGCCGCAAGGCCGTAGACCGTCTCGGTCGGAAGTATCACCAGCCGGCCACTGCGTAGGGCCGAGGCTGCTGCAGCCGGCGATCCGTCTCGCGACTCGCTCACGTCCCCCTCCCCGCCGTCAGGGCCAGCAGGGCGAAGCTGGCCAGCCAGTGCTCGCCCATGTAGTCGCCAGCCACGTGTGGCAGGCTGGCGGCGAGGTGGCGGTCCGCCGCAGTGCGGGCGGCCTCGGCGGCTGGATCTCCGGAGCCCAGGGCCTCGGCGATGTTTCGCCAGCACCAGGCCCGGGACAGATTCAGCCCATCGAGGTGGGCGATCTTGCCGTCGCTGCGGTCGCTCACGCTGGCGGGGGTGAAGAGGCTCGCGGGATCGCCCTCGGCCGCCCGGGGCAGGAAACCGGCGAACCAGGCCCGGAAGTCCACCTGGGGCAGCACCCGGCGCAGGCACTCGGCTTCCATCAGGGCGGGCGACAGGAAGTCTTCGCCCGAGGGTTCCCAGGCCTGGCAGTCCAGGTCCCGGGCGTACCAGGACAGGGCCTTGGCCCGGAGGATCTCCTCCAGGTCCCGGTCCCCGGCGGCGCGAGCGTAGTCGAGGGCCAGGGCCAGGGCGAAGGCGGTGGAGGAATGGACCCCGGTACGCACGGGATAGGTCGCCAAGGGAAGGTAATTGCGGAAACGGTCTGCGAAGTCGGCCGCAAGAGGGGCGAGGCACGCCGCCCAGGGCCCGCCGAGGACGATGAGCTCGGCCTGCAGCTTCAGGAGCCAGGCCCAGCCATAGGGCCGTTCGAAACCCCGCGCGTTAGGACGCCTCAGGAAGGCCCGCTCGCCCTCCACGGACGCTTCCGTAAAGGCCGCCGCGAAACGCGCGTCGATCTCGGCGGCGATGTCATGGTCGGGAAACCGCCGCCGCACAGCGGCCAGAAGCCAGTAGCCATGGACGCAGGAATGCCAGTCGAAGCTGCCGAAGAAGATGGGGTGCAGGCGCCGCGGACAGGCAAGGTCTTCTTCGCCCGCCAGCACCTGGTCCAGCTTGTAGGGCCAGGGCCGGGTGACATGCCCCAGGGCGATCCGGGCGAAGCCTGCGGCGATCTCAGGGGTGAGCCGGGAAGGCGAGGACATGCATCAGCACCGTGTTGACAAGCAGCAGGATGAACGCCGTCGGCGCCTGCGCCCGAATGACGGCGTAACGGTCGTCCAGGTCAAGCAGGGCGGCGGGCGCCAGGTTGAAGTTCGCGGCCAGTGGAGTCAGCAGGGTGCCGCAGAAGCCCGACAGCATGCCGATGGCGCAGATGGCCGCCGGATCCCCCCCATAGACCTTGACCAGGATGGGCAGGGCCACCCCGGCGGTCATAACCGGAAAGGCGGCGAACGCGTTGCCCATCAGGACGGTGAAGCCCGCCATGCCCAGGCAGTAGACCGCCACTGCGGCCAGGCGGGTGTCCATGGAGAAGACCCGGGTGACGGTCTCACCCACCACGGCGCCCACCCCGGCCAGGGCGAAGACGGCGCCCAGGGCCGCGAGCGTCTGCGGCAAGAGGGCCATCCAGCCCACGGTGTCCGCCAGGCGCAGGCCCTCGGTCAGGGGGGATAGGACCGGCTGGCGGAACAGGCGGACCGTCAGGGCGGCGACGACCAGGGCGGCCAGGCTGAGGGAGACAAGGGTCGCCTGCTTGGGGTCCACCAGGGCGGCGGCGACCGGCCCGCCGTGGCGCACGCCCAGACTGCCGGCCAGCACAATGACCGGGACCAGGAGGGCTGGGAGGAAGAGGCGAAGCCCATGAGCGCGGGCCGAGGCGGCGCGTGCGCCGGCGTCTTCGGCGCCTGTCCCGCTACGCCCAAGGCCGAGGGCCGCCGTGACGGCCATGGCCAGGACGAGGAGGCCATTGCCCAGGTCGCCGAGATGGTCGCCGGCCAGGAAGGACAGGGCGAACAGCCCCCAGAACAGGGCGTTGCGCCACCGGCGAGGGTTCGCCGGGTCGCGAAGGCTCATCACCGCGAAGCCGGCGAAGACGAGGCCCGCGAGGACGTAGACCTGGGTCAGTCCGATCATGGCCGCGGCCTCCGGCGGCCAAAGACCAGGATCCGGCATCCATGGACAATGAAGGCGGCGATGGCGGTGGGAATGGCCCAGACCGACAGATGCAGGGGCTCCACCGTGATCCCGTTCTGCTCCAGGAAGCCGACCATCAGGAGGATGGAGCCGATGGCCAGGAAGATATCCTCGCCGAAGAAGAGGCCGATATTGTCGGTGCCGGCGGCGAAGGCCCGCACCTTCTGGGCCTCACTTGAGTCCATGGCCTCGACACCCGTCTCCGAGGCCCGGGCGGCTTCGGCCATGGGGGCGATGATCGGGCGGATGGTCTGGGTCTGGCCGGCGATGGAGGTCAGGCCAAGTGCTGCGGTGGCCTGGCGGAAAAAGAGGTAGGCCAGCATCAGCCGGGCGAAGGTAACGCCCCGGAGGCGGCCGATCAGGCTCCGGGCGGCCTCCTGCAGGCCGGACCGCTCCAGCACGCCGATCACCGGCAGGATCAGCCAGGCGGCGCTGACATATCGGTTCTCGTTGAAGGCCTTGCCGAAAGCCGCCAGCACCTCCACCGGAGACAGCCCCGCCGCCAGGCCGGTGGCGAGGGCCGAGGCCAGGACGACCAGAAGCGGGTTCAGCCCGACAGCGAAGCCCGCCACCACGAGAAGCACGCCCAGAAGCACCAGCATGGATCCCATCCCCTTACCTCGCGCACACTCTAGACCCGAGTCGCCCACCGGGTCGCGGGGCTGCGCCTTGCGCCCTGCTGCGCCGCGTCTATTGAGGGAGGGCGACGTTCACGGGAGGCAGGCATGGCCACGGCGGTTCTTCAGGCGCGGATGAGCTCCAGCCGCCTGCCGGGCAAGGTCCTCAGGCCCCTGCTGGGGCAGCCGATGATCCTGCGGCAGATCGAGCGCCTGCGCCGCTGCCGCCGGCTCGACCGGATCGTCGTGGCCACCGGCGATCACCCGTCCGACGACATCCTCGTGGAGACCCTCGCCGGGACGGGGCTGGAGGTCGTGCGGGGTCCGCCGGAGGACGTACTCGGCCGGTTCCTTAAGGTCATCGAGACCCTGGGCCTGACCGGGGACATGGTCAGGCTTACCGCCGACTGCCCGCTGGCCGACCCGGACGTCATCGACGCCTGCATCGATCTCAGGCGCGAAGGCGGTTTCGACTACGCCAGCAATGGCCAGGTCCGCACCTGGCCCCGCGGCCTCGACGTGGAGGCCTTCACCGTGGAGGCCCTTCAGCGGGCGGGCGCCGAGGCTGTCTCCGACTATGACCGGGAACACGTGACGCCCTGGCTCTACAGGCCGGGATCACCCTTCCGGAGGGGCGACCTCGTCCAGGCCCGGGATGACAGCGCCCTGCGCTGGACGGTGGACCTGCCGGAGGACTTCGCCTTCGTGGAGAGGGTCTACGCAGCCCTCTACCCGAAGACCCCGGCCTTCACCTCCGCAGACATCCTCGCCCTTCCCTTCACCCGCCGGGAAGCCGACGTCTGACGCGTGTCAGCCGGGCTCGCCGCCCTCGACCATCGACCAGTCCAGGGGCTCGCCGAAGGGGATGTCCCGGGTCGCCCGGCGACCGATCACGGCCTCAAGGTGCTTCGGGGGCAGGCCATGCCCCGGCCGGACCGAGCGCACGTTGTCCGCCGTGAAGGCTTCGCCCTTCCGGACCGGCGCGCTGACATAGAGTGAGCGCCGCATGCCGGCGTTGCCGGCCTCGGCGTCACCCGGACCATAGGCGACCCCGCCCAGGGCCTCCCAGGCGCCCCGGCAGCTGCGGACCAGCTCTGCGAGTTCGTCCGGCTCCAGGGAGAAGGCCGAGTCGACACCGCCCTCATCCCGGCTGAGGGTGAAGTGCTTCTCGATGAAGACCGCCCCCAGGGCCACGGCGGCGACGGAGGCAGCCGTGCCCAGGGTATGATCGGACAGGCCGGTCATGACCCCGAAGCGCTCGGCCATTTCTGGCAGGGTGGCCAGGTTCATGCTCGACATGGGCGCCGGATAGGCGCTCGTGCAGTGCAGGACGATGAGGTCCCGCGCCCCGGCGCCGCGGGCGGCGGCGACGGCCTCGGCGATTTCGGCCTCGGAGGCCATGCCGGTGGACATCACGAGGGGACGACCCGTCGCCGCGCACCGTCTGACCAGGGGCAGGTCCACCAACTCGAAGGAGGCGATCTTGTAGGCGGGGGCATCGAGGCTCTCGAGGAGGTCGACGGCGGTGAAGTCGAAGGGCGATGAGAACAGGGTCACGCCCTTGGAACGCGCGTGGGCGAACATCGCGGCGTGCCAGTCCCAGGGCGTGTGGGCCTCAGCGTAGAGCTCATGCAGGCGCCGGCCATCCCACAGTCCACCCTCGATGCGGAAGCCAGGGCCGTCATGGTCAAGAGTGATAGTGTCGGCGGTGTAGGTCTGGATCTTCACCGCATCCGCACCGGCGTCCGCCGCCGCCGAGATCAGGTCGAGGGCCCGGCGCAGATCTCCGTTGTGGTTCCCGGACATTTCGGCGACCACATAGGGCGGGTGACCGGGGCCGATGGGCCGGCCGGCGATGTGGGCCAGGGTCTGGCTCATGGGATCACCCCATCTCCTGTGTGCGATTCGCCCAGGGAATATGGGGCCGCAGACGGGCCGGGGCCAGCGAGTCAGGCGTCCGGCGTCTTCGATGGGGCGCCCTCGAAGCGGAAGGCGGCCCCGTCCCGGCGCACGTGGCCCGCAGTCGGCGCGGCGAAGTGGGTCCCGATCACCAGGATGGGTTGGTCGGCGGCCCCGTCGAAGACTTGCCGCCGCATCACTGCGGAGGCCTGCGGGTCGCTGTCGAAGGGCGGCGACCATTCCGGGTGCGCCATCTGGCAGGGGTGGTGGACCATGTCGCCGGTGATCAGGGCGGTCTCGCCGCCGGACTCGATCCGGACGCTGACATGGCCCGGCGTATGGCCGGGGGTGGGGACCAGCCGGACTTCGGGCGAGATCACGTGGTCCATCTCGACGAAGTCCACCAGGCCGGCCTCGAAGACCGGGCGGATGGAGTCCGACAGGATCGCCTGCTGCTCGTCATCTCCCTCGGCGCTCCAGTGGTCGTATTCCCGCCGGCCGATCAGGTATCGGGCCTTCGGGAAGGTCGGAACCCAGCGGTCGCCCTCCTTCATGGTGTTCCAGCCCACATGGTCCACGTGCAGGTGGGTGCAGACGACAGCGTCGACGCTGTCGCGGGTCCAGCCGGTCGCCTCGAAGGAGTTCAGGAAGTCCGTGGACAGGGCCTGTCCGCCGACAAGGCTCCGCGGACGGTCGTTACCGATGCAGGTGTCCACCACCAGCCGCAGGCCGGGCGCCTCGACGAGCAGGGCGTGGATGGAGAGACGCAGGTGTCCCTCCGGCGTCACATAGTGCGGAAAGAGCCAGGGGATTTCGCGCAAAGCCGCCGGCGTCGCCTCGGCAAGGAAGGCCCGCTGGGGATTGTGGACGACCGGCATTTCCATCTCGACCACGCGGGTGACCGTCACCTCGCCGATCCGCCAGCTGAGCATGTCCGCCCTCCCCGTCTTCGGCCCCGACTAGCGGAGGCCGGCGTTGATCCGGTCCAGGGCCGCCTGGCCCGGGACGAGTTCGGCGTCCGACAGGCTGTTCAGCGGCCGATCCGAGGTGCCGAGAGCGCCGTGCAGGTCGCCGGGCTCGGGATCGACGTAGAGCAGGCCGGTGACGATCTCGCCCGCGGCCTGCCGCTCGGCCAGGTAGGCCATGGCGGCGATCCTGTCGGTGGGATCGTAGTGGTCGGCCAGCTTGTGCAGGGACAGGACCGAACCGTCGTGCTGGGTTACGGAAACGGTCGTGCCGGGCTCGTAGTCGACCTCGATAGGCTTACGGTCGGCAATCACATCCAGCCGGTTCACCGCCTCGTTGTGCTCGCGCACATAGTCGTAGCTCTTGGTCGAACCGGCGTGGTTGTTGAACTGAACACAGGGGCTCAAAGTGTCGATGAAAGCCGGGCCGGGATGGCGCAGGGCGGCCTTGATCAGGGGCACCAGCTGGGCCTTGTCGCCGGAGAAGGAGCGCGCCACGAAGCTGGCGCCCAGCTGCAGGGCCAGACTGACCATGTCGATGGCCGCATCGTGGTTGACTACGCCGCGCTTGGACTTCGAGCCGCGATCCGAGGTGGCCGAGAACTGGCCCTTGGTCAGGCCATACACGCCGTTGTTCTCGACGATGTAGGTCATGTTCACCCCTCGCCGGATGGCGTGGGCGAACTGGCCCAGGCCGATGGAGGCGGAGTCGCCGTCGCCGGAGACGCCCAGGTAGATCAGCTCCCGGTTGGCCAGGTTGGCGCCGGTCAGCACCGAGGGCATGCGCCCGTGGACGGTGTTGAAGCCGTGGGAATTGCCCAGGAAGTAGTCCGGGGTCTTGGATGAGCAGCCGATGCCGGACAGCTTGGCCACCCGGTGCGGCGGCAGGTCCAGTTCGTAGGCGGCCTGGATGATGGCGGCGGAAATCGAGTCATGGCCGCAGCCGGCGCAGAGGGTCGAGACCGACCCTTCGTAGTCCCGTCGCAGGTAGCCCAGGCCGTTCGGGGCCAGGGCCGGGTGATGCAGCTTGGGCTTGGCGATGTAGGTCATTCGGCGGCCTCCCGGAGCGGGCGCGAGCCCGGCGGCTGGGTTGCATCCATCAGGCTGGTGATGGAGGAGACGATGAAGCGAGCGGTGATCGGCGTGCCGTCAAAGTGCAGGATGGGGACCAGACGGTCTGGATCGCCGCCATTCTCCGCCATCAGCAGGGTGCGCAGCTGGGCGTCCCGGTTCTGTTCGACCACGAAGATCCGGTCGTGCGAGGCGAGGAAGTCATCGACCTCGGAGGAGAAGGGAAAGGCCCGGATGCGAAGGGCGTCCAGGCGGCGTCCCTGCCGCTCGAAGAGGCCGAGCGCCTCATGCATGGCCGGTCCCGTTGAGCCATAGTAGATCACACCGTCCCGTGTCGGCGTGCTGGCCGGACGCAGCTCCGGCGCCGGGACAAATGACTTGGCGGTCTCGAACTTGCGCAGCAGGCGCTGCACGTTGTCGACATAGACCGAGCCCTCTTCCGAGTAACGGGCGTAGGGGTTGCGGGACGTGCCGCGGGTGAAATAGCCGCCCCGGGTCGGATGCACGCCGGGATAGGTCCGGTAGGGGATGCCGTCGCCTTCTACGTCGAGATAGCGGCCGAAGTCCCGCCCAGCCTCAAGCTCGTCGTGGGTCATGACCTTGCCGCGGTCCATCCGGCGGCTGTCGTCCCACTTGAAGGGCTCGGTCAGCCATTCATTCATACCCATGTCGAGGTCGAGCATGACGAAGACCGTGGTCTGCAACCGGTCCGCCAGGTCGAAGGCCTGGGCTGCGAAGGTGAAGCACTCGCCCGGGTCCATGGGCAGGAGCATGGGGTGCTTGGTGTCGCCGTGGCTGGCGTAGGCGGCGCCGATGAGGTCCGCCTGCTGGGTGCGGGTCGGCATGCCGGTGGACGGGCCGCCGCGCTGGACATCGAAGATCACCGCCGGAATCTCGGCGAAGTAGGACAGGCCGATGAACTCGGTCATCAGTGAGACGCCGGGCCCTGAGGTGCAGGTGAAGGCCCGCGCGCCGTTCCAGCCGGCGCCGATCACCATGCCGATGGAGGCGATCTCATCCTCGGCCTGGACGATGGCGAAGTTCGCCTTGCCGCTCTCGGGGTCAACCCGGAGCTCCTGACAATAGCTGGTGAAGGCCTCGGCCAGGGAGGTTGAGGGGGTGATCGGGTACCAGGCGCAGACCGTGGCCCCGCCATAAACGGCCCCGAGGCCGGCGGCCTGGTTGCCCTCGATGAAGATCCGGTCGCCGACAGCGTCCGCCCGGCGGACCTGGAGGCCCAAGGGGGCCATGTTGTCCTTCACCCAGTCCCGGCCCATGTGCAGGGCGTCGTAGTTGGCCTTGATCAGGCGCTCGCGTCCTTCGAACTGCTCGGCGAGGAGCTGCTCGATGACCTCGATCTCGATGCCCAGCAGGGCGGCGAGGGCGCCGACATAGATGATGTTCTTGAACAGCTGGCGCTCGCGCGCGACCGTGTAGGCGGCGTTGCAGATAGCGGTCAGCGGCACGCCGATGACGTTGATGTCCGGCCGGAACTTCGACGGTGGCATCGGCTTGGTCGAGTCGTAGAACAGGTACCCGCCCGGCTCGATCTCGGCGACGTCCCTGTCCCAGGTCTGCGGGTTCATCGCCACCATCATGTCGACGCCGCCGCGACGGCCGAGGTGGCCCTCGCCGGTGACGCGCACTTCGAACCAGGTGGGCAGTCCCTGGATGTTCGATGGGAAGATGTTCCGGACCGCCACCGGCACGCCCATCCGCAGGACAGCCTTGGCGAACATGGAGTTGGCGCTGGCAGAGCCGGAGCCGTTGACGTTGGCGAACTTGACGACGAAGTCGTTGATGGCGGCAAGGGGGGCGCTCATGCGGCGCCTCCCATCTGGTCGGCGTGGGTCATCTCAAGAGTGAACCTCTGCATGTCCCAGGCCCCGGTGGGGCAGCGCTCGGCGCACAGGCCGCAGTGCAGGCAAACATCCTCGTCCTTCACCATGACCCGGCCGGTGGCCAGGGCGCCCGACACCAGGAGGTCCTGGTCGAGGTTGAGCGCCGGCGCCTTCAGGCGGGATCGGAGGTCCGCCTCCTCGCCATCCTCCGTGAAGGTGATGCAGTCGACGGGGCAGATGTCGACGCAGGCGTCGCACTCGATGCAGAGATTGTCCGTGAAGACCGTCTGCACGTCGCAGTTCAGGCAGCGCTGGGCCTCGGCGTAGCCCAGCCGGGAATCGAAGCCGAGCTCGACCTCGACCCGGACGTTCTTCAGCGCCTCGGCCTTGTCGAGCATGGGCACGCGGTGCCGGTGCTCGAGGGAGATGTCGTTGTCGTAGCTCCACTCATGGATGCCCATCTTCTGGGAGACCAGGGAGAAGCCGGGGGGCGGACGGTCATGGACGTCCTCGCCCATGCAGTGGCGGTGGATGGAGACCGCCGCATCATGGCCGTGGGCCACGGCCCAGATGATGTTCTTCGGGCCAAAGGCGGCGTCGCCGCCGAAGAAGACCCCCTTGCGGGTGGATTCGAAGGTGACCGGGTCGACCTGGGGCATGTCCCAGCGGTCGAACTCCAGGCCGATGTCGCGCTCGATCCAGGGGAAGGCGTTCTCCTGCCCGACGGCGACCAGGACGTCGTCGCATTCGTGATGCTCGTCGGGCTCGCCGGAGGGCACCAGGTTGCGGCGGCCTTTCTCATCGTATTCCGCCCGGACGATCTCGAAGGTCACGCCGGTGAGCCGCCCGTTCTCGTGAGTGAAGGCCTTGGGCACGCGATAGTTGAGGATCGGGATGTCCTCGTGGATCGCGTCCTCCTTCTCCCAGGGGCTCGCCTTCATCTCCTCGAAGCCGGAGCGGACGACGACCTTGACCTCCTGGCCGCCGAGGCGGCGCGAGGTGCGGCAGCAGTCCATGGCGGTGTTGCCGCCGCCCAGGACGATGACCCGGCGACCAATCTTCTCGATGTGGCCGAAGGACACGCTCGACAGCCAGTCGATGCCGATGTGGACGTTGGCCGCGGCCTCCTTGCGGCCGGGGATGTCGAGGTCACGGCCGCGCGGCGCGCCGGAACCGATGAACACGGCGTCGTAGCCCTCGGCGAGCAAGCCCTTGAGGCTCTCGATCCTCTGGCCGAGGCGAAGGTCTACACCGCCCAGGCGGGTGACATAGCCGACCTCCTCATCGATCACTTCCTCCGGCAGGCGGAAGCGGGGGATCTGGCTGCGGATCATGCCGCCGGACCGGGGCTCGCCGTCGAAGAGGACCAATTCGTAACCCAGGGGCGCCAGATCCCGGGCGACCGTGAGCGAGGCCGGGCCTGCGCCGACCAGGGCCACGCGCTTGCCGTTTCGTTTGGCGGCGACAGGCGGCATCAGGGGGCCGACATCCGACTTGTTGTCCGCGGCCACGCGCTTCAGCCGGCAGATGGCGACGGGCTCCTCCTCCACCCGGCCGCGCCGGCAGGCGGGCTCGCAGGGGCGGTCGCAAGTGCGGCCGAGAACGCCTGGAAAGACGTTCGACTTCCAGTTGATCATGTAGGCGTCATCGTACCGGCCATCGGCGATCAGGCGGATGTATTCCGGTACAGGCGTGTGGGCCGGGCAGGCCCACTGGCAGTCGACCACCTTGTGATAGTAGTCGGGACCCTCGGTACGCGTTGGTTGCAAGACCCGTTTCCTCCCAGGTCGCCCGGGCGGCGCGGCCCGGTCCTTCATAGGAACACAAGCCTGCGCCGGCCCTCTCTTTGGGCGCTGAGTCCATTCTTAAGGTCGGACGGCGGGCAAGACCAGATGTCATGCCGCCCTGAGGGAAAATTCCAAGCCTGTTCAAGAGTGCGTGAGAGTCCAGGACCGGCTCTTGGCGGCGAAAGATTAACGCGTCTTAACTTTGGGCGTCCATCCGCTTGGGAGATTGTCATGAACTATCGTCCCTGGTTCGCACCCCTTGAGACCGAAGATGAAGACGCCGCCTTCGGTGAGCGGGAGATCGAGTCCTGCGCCGACTTCGAAGCCGTCAACCTGCGACGGGCGGCGATTGAAAATGCGGAAGCCCTGAGGCTCGCCCGAGCCCTCTGAGCTGCGGAGAGGAAGGGGGCGATGCCCCTCCGCTCCCCAAGACTCAGGTGTTGCGCGAATGCTGTAAGCGCTGGCGCGCCTTATCCGCCTGACCTAGGTTTCGAGGGTCAGAGCGGTGCGGGAGGACGCCATGCAACTTCGTAGGCTGGGGAACAGCGGGCTCAAGGTCAGCGTAATCGGGCTCGGCTGCAACAACTTCGGCATGCGGATCGACCAGGCCCAGACGCGCATGGTGGTCGACGCCGCCCTCGACTGCGGGGTCAACTTCTTTGACACGGCCGATATCTACGGCGCCTCCAAGTCCGAGGTCTTCCTGGGCGAGGCGCTGAAGGGCAAGCGGGACAAGGCGGTCCTGGCCACCAAGTTCGCCAACCCTATGGGCGAGGGCGAGTACCTGCGGGGCGGCGCCCGGCGCTACATCGTCAAGGCGGTGGAGGACAGCCTCAAGCGCCTGCATACGGACCACATCGACCTCTACCAGATGCACGTGCCGGATGCCGATACGCCCATCGAGGAGACCCTGCGCGCCCTCGACGATCTCGTCCGGGCCGGCAAGGTGCTCTATATCGGCAACTCCAACTTCACCGGCTGGCAGATCGCCGACGCGGACTGGACCTCCCGCTCCCAGGGCCTGGAGCGCTTCGTGTCGGCCCAGAACAACTTCAGCCTGCTGGAGCGCGGCGTGGAGAGCGAGGTCCTGCCGGCCTGCGAGCGCTTCGGCCTGGGCCTCCTGCCCTATTTTCCGCTCGCCAGCGGCTTCCTGACCGGCAAGTACCGGCGCGGGGAATCCCCGCGCCAGGGCACACGGCTTGCGGCCTGGGGCAAGCGCGGCGCCGCCGCCCTGAGCGAGAGGAATTTCGACCGGCTCGAAGCCCTCGAGCAATGGGCGGAACAGCGCGGCCGGCGAATCCTCGACCTAGCCTTCGCCTGGCTGCTCGGTCACCGCGCCGTCAGCTCGGTCATCGCCGGGGCGACCAGCCCGGAGCAGGTCCAGGCCAACGCCAGGTGTGCGGAGTGGATCCTCACGCCGGAGGAGGTGGAAGAGGTCCGGGCCCTGCTCGCATGACCAGCGCCATCCTCCCGCCCCTGCCGGTCCAACCGCCCGGCGTCGACTGGCCGACCCTGAGCTGGAGCCGCGGCCCCCTCCCCCCGTCAGTGGACGCCGAGCGTCTGGCCCGGCTGATCGATCGCGGCTTCACGGACTTCGAGGAGACCCACGCCGTCGT
Source organism: Phenylobacterium sp. (assembly GCA_020401865.1). GTDB lineage: Bacteria > Pseudomonadota > Alphaproteobacteria > Caulobacterales > Caulobacteraceae > Phenylobacterium. The sequence continues at coordinate 82,660 of JADCAS010000003.1, forward strand.
GGTGGTCCAGGGCGGCCGCCTCGTGCTCGACCGCTATGGTCCCGCCCATGGGCCGGGGGCGACATGCCTGTCCTGGTCCATGGCCAAGAGCATCACCCACGCCCTTGTAGGGATCGCGGTGGGCGACGGGCTCCTGGATATCATGGCGCCTGCACCGGTCCCGGAGTGGCGTTCACCCGGGGACCCCAGGGGCGCCATCACGACGGACCAGCTGCTGCGGATGTCCAGCGGACTGAGGTTTTCGGAGGTCTACGAGCCCGACAAGCCCTCGGACACCATCGAGATGATGTGGGGGTCGGGAAAGGCGGACGTGGCGCACTATGCGGCCAGCCAGCCCCTGGACCACCCGCCGGGGACCTTCTTCAGCTATTCGTCGGGTACGACCAACATCATTTGCCGGATCCTGGCGGACGTGACGGGACTGCGGGGCGAGGCCTTCGCCGCCTTCATGAGGGAGCGGTTGTTCGAACCTCTCGGCATGCGCACCCCGGTTCCGAAGTTCGATCCGGCGGGAACCTTCATCGGGTCCTCCTTCTGCTTCGCCAGCGGTCAGGATTTCGCACGCTTCGGACTGCTCTATCTCCGGGACGGGGTCTGGAATGGCCGCCGCCTGTTACCGGAGGGCTGGGTCGACTACGCCCGGACCCAGACCTTCCAGCAGGCCGGCGTCACGGATGATCCCTACGGCGCCCACTGGTGGCTGGGCCTGGGCGGCGAGGGATCCTTCTCCGCCAACGGACACGAAGGCCAGTTCACCCTCCTTGCCCCGGACCTTGACCTGATCATCGTGCGGCATGGCCGGACGGGCGCAGCCCTCAAGGACGCGCTCAAGGTCTGGATGGGCGAGATGGCGGCGGCCTTCCGGACCTGAGCATAAGTGCGGCGCCCTCTGGACAGAGGCTCCGAGCGGAGGCAGCTTCACGCTAGGGAAGCATAAGCCGGGAGGTCCAGGCATGGCGAAGTTCGAGGTCAATGGACGAAGTGTCCAGAACCGGGGGCCCGACGACGCCCCTCTGCTGTGGGTCCTGCGCGACGAACTGGGCCTGACCGGGACCAAGTTCGGCTGCGGTGTCGGCCAGTGCGGAGCCTGCACGGTGCACGTGGATGGCCAGGCCATCCGCTCCTGCCTGACGCCGGTGAGCGCCATCGACGGCATGAAGGTGACCACAATCGAGGGCCTGGGCGCCGGCGGGGTCCACCCGGTTCAGGCGGCCTGGGTTGAGGCTCAGGCGCCCCAGTGCGGTTACTGCCAGTCTGGCCAGATCATGCAAGCTGCGGCCCTCCTGGCGGCCAATCCCAATCCCACCGACGCCGAGATCGAGGCGGCCATGGACGGCAACCTCTGCCGCTGCATGGCCTATGTCCGGATCCGGAAGGCCGTGAAGCTGGCGGCGGGCCGCGGACCGCGGCGCACGGGAACCCGCAAGGCGGAGGTCCGCTCATGAACCGCCCCCTGATCCCCGATCCCAGCCGCCGCCGATTCCTGATTGCAGCGGGCGCCGCAGGTGCGGCCTTCGGCTTTGCCGCCTCCGCCGAGGCGGCCGTTTCAATGGGTCCCTATTCCGGCGCCCCCGCTTTCGAGCCCAGCCTTTGGTACAGCATCGACGCCCAGGGGGTTGTGACCGTCAATGTGGTCCGCGCCGAGATGGGACAGCACGTGGGCACCGCCCTGGCCCGCATTGTCGCCGATGAGCTCGAGGCCGACTGGGACAAGGTTCGTATCATCCACGTGGACACCGATCCCAAGTGGGGCCTGATGGTCACCGGCGGGTCCTGGTCCGTCTGGCAGAGTTACCCCTTCCTGAGCCAAGCTGGCGCCGCCGGGCGGATCGCCCTTATCGAAGCCGGGGCCAAGATGCTCGGCGCGCCGGCGTCGGCCTGCATCGCCCGGAAGGGCAAGGTCTTCGCCGGCAAGCGTGCGGTCAGCTATGGCGACATCGTCGCCAAGGGCGGGCTGCGCACGGGCTTCACAGACAAGGAACTGGCCGCCCTGCCGATCAAGCCGGCCTCCGAGCGCCGGCTGATCGGCGGCGAGTTCCAGGCCCGCGACATCCCGGCCAAGACCAATGGCTCGGCCATGTTCGGGATCGACGCGAAGATCGCCGGGATGATCTACGCCCGGCCGGTGCTGCCGCCGACCCGCAATGAGTCCAAGGTCGTCGCGGTGGACGAGTCAGGCGCGAAGGGGATCCCCGGATATCTGGGCCACCTGGTGCTCGACGATCCGTCGGGAACAGTTCCCGGCTGGGTCCTGGCCCTCGGCGACAGCTTCATCGCCGCTGACCGCGCCGTCCGCGCCCTGAAGGTTGCCTGGGAGAACGGCCCGACGGCGAAGGTCTCGGACGCCGACCTGGAGGCCCGGGCGAGGGCGCTGATCGCCGACGAAGCCGCCGGCTCCCTGGTGGTCGCCGATCCCGGCGTCGAGGCGGCCTTCGCCTCGGCGAAGCAGAAAGTCGAGGTGGAGTATACGACGGACGCCGCCCTGCACTTCCAGATGGAGCCGCTGAACGCCCTGGCCTTCGAGCGCAACGGCGTGTTCGAGATCCATACGGGCAACCAGTGGCAGTCTCTGATCCTGCCGACCCTGGCCAAGGCTCTCGGGCGGCCCGAGACCAGCATCGTTCTGAAGACCTACCTGCTCGGCGGCGGTTTCGGCCGCCGACTGAACGGGGACTACGCCGTGCCCGCCGCCCTGGCGGCCAAGGCCCTGGGCAAGCCCGTCAAGCTGGTCTTCACCCGAGAGGACGACACCCTCTTCGACAGTTTCCGCTCGCCCTCGGTGCAGAGAGTGCGGATGGCGTTTGGCGAGGGCGGACGCGTGACCGCCATGGACCACGCCGCCGCCGCCGGCTGGCCGACGGAGGTGATGGCGCCCTTCTTCATGCCCAAGGGCGCAAACGACCGGCCCTTCGATCCCTTCGCGATCAATGGCGCCAACCACTGGTACAGCGTCGGCGCCCACCGGGTGCGGGCCCTGTCCAACGACCTCGCCAACCGCGCCTTCCGACCAGGCTGGCTGCGCTCGGTGGGTCCCGGCTGGACCAACTGGGCCGTGGAAAGCGCCATGGACGAAGCGGCCCACGCCACCGGCCAGGACCCGCTGGCCTTCCGCATGAGGATGCTGGATGGGACCGGTCGTAACGGCGGGTCCGCACCCAACGCCGTCGGCGGGGCCAAGCGGCAGGCCGCTGTGCTTTCCAGGGTCGCGAAGGCTGCCGGGTGGGGCGGTAAGCTCCCTGCAGACGTTGGCCTGGGTCTCGCCACCACGTTTGGCCAGGAGCGGGACATGCCCACCTGGACGGCCTGCGCCGCCCGGGTCCGGGTCGATCGCAAGACCGGCGCGGTCCAGGTCGAGAAGTTGCACCTGGTGGTGGACGCCGGCGCCATCATCCACCCTGACGGCGCTCTTGCCCAGATGGAGGGCGCCGCCCTCTGGGGCCTGAGCCTGGCCCTGCACGAAGGCGCGACCTTCCGGGATGGCCAGATCCAGGAAACCAATCTGGGCGCCTACACGCCCCTGCGGATGAGCGACGTCCCTGACCTCAGGATCGAGTTCGTGGACAGCGACCATGCACCTGTGGGGCTTGGGGAGCCTGCGACCACCGTGGTGGCGCCCGCCATCGGTAACGCCATCTTCAGCGCCGTGGGCGCCCGTGTCCGACGCCTTCCGATCCGGCCGGACGCGGTGCTGTCGGCGCTGAAGACCGCCTGATGAGAGACCGTCAGGGCGCGCCGTGCGCCCTGGCGGCCGCCGCCAGCTCCTCGGCCATCTGCACCCTCAGCCGCTCCGGGGCGAGAATCCGGATCTTGTCGCCCCAGGTGAACAGGTGCCAGGCAAGCTCACGCATGCCGGCGGCCCGGAACCGGGCGATCACCGAGCCGTCGGCCTGTCGCTCCAGGGCTTGGGTGGCATGAAAACGCCAGCCGAGGGCCTCCTCGGCGCCATGGGGCAGGATGTGCAGCACCACCTCCTCCACAGCGTCCTGGTAGATGCCGAAGCTGCGCGCGGCGTAGGCGGCGAGGGAAAAGTCCGCCGGGCGGCTCGCCGGGAGCGGAACCACGCGGACATCCCGGATCCGGTCCAACCGCCAGTTGCGGGGCTCGCCCGGACTGGACCCGGACTCGGCGGCGACCAGGTAGTTGGACCGGCCGAACAGCAGGCCGTAGGGCGTGACCTCCCGCTCCCGCCCCGGGGTCGAGCCGCCGTCGTAGAGGAACCGGAGCCTCTGGAGGGATACGATGGCCTCGCGGACGGCGCCCAGCACGGCCTCGTCCTCGAAGGGACGCGGCCCGGGATGAACGGCCATGGTCTCGGCCTCCAGCAGGGCCTCCATGTCCGGCGCCAGGCGACGACGCACGCCGGCCCGGATGGCGGACAGGACCTTGGACTCCAGGGCGGAGAGGGCGGCGGCCCGGGCCGTGGCGCCGGACTGGCGGTAATGCTCCGCGGCGGCTCTCAGGGCGGCGAATTCCTCGGCGGTCGGGGCCTGGAAGATGCCGTCCAGGCCAGAGGGAATCCGGAACCGGACCGTCGGCGGGTCGGCGATCTCCTCCATCTGCGGGAAGGCCTCGCGGACGGCGTCGCGCATGCGCTCCACCGTCCGGCGGGAGACCTGCATGACCGCTGACATCTCATCGAGAGTCAGGCCCTCGGCCGAGGCCGCCAGCCGCCTCGCCAGTTCCAGAAGCCGCGCCGCCTTCTCGTGTCTCACACCCACCCCCCAAAATGAGAACAGATAGAAAACCTACGACCGTTTCTGGCGCAGTGCTAGCGCAATCTGACCTCATCGCAAGGCGCGAGCCCCAGGAAAGGTCCTCACGATGCAGAATGTCCAGTCGATCCGCACCGCCCGTCCCGACGCCTTCCTTCGCTTTGACGCGCGTCGCCCCCTGCGACCCGCCACCCCGGAGATGATCGAGGCGGTGATCCGCCACGCCGACCGGGCCGAGCGCCTCGCGGGAGGTCGCCTGCGACTGAGGCTTTCGGAAGCCATGGCGCAGGACCTGGTGCGCCAGGGCCGGCTGAATTCGCCCGACCTGCGCCTCTGCGACCTGACCGTCGTCTGGGACGAGGTCCAGGGCGAGGTCGTCCTGGTGCGCGACGACGCCCGGCTGAGGGAGGCTTCCGCCCGCTGGGCCGAATGGGACGCCCTTTGGGACGAGGCCAGCTACACTCCCGCGCCCGACGCCCCGGCGGCCCTGGCCGCCTGAGCCGGATTCAGATGCGCACGGTCGAGAAGCGTGAGGCGAGCCCGTTCATGATCGACTCGAACTCGGCCACCATCTCCGAGATGATCTCGGCGACCGGCTTCACGGACTCGATACGGCCCGCTACCTGGCCGGAGAGAGCGATGGAGGCCTCCATGTCACCGCCGAAGTAAAGTTCCTGCGAGCGCCGGAACTCCGGCGCCACACCATTCTCGCCCGGCTCCTTCTCAAGGAGCGTCGTCTTCTCCGTCCTCAGGGCGCGGCAGGCGGGTCCCGGTCCGAAGCGGTTAAGGAAAACGGTGTCGGTCTCCTTGGCCTGGACGATGGCGGACTTCCAGTTCTGGTGAACCGGGCTCTCGGCCGCCGAAACCATTCGGGTGCCCATCTGCACGCCCTCGGCGCCCAGGGCGAAGGCGGCGGCCATGCCGCGGCCGTCAGAGATTCCGCCTGCCGCCACGATGGGGACGTCAAGCTTGGAGCAGACGAGGGGCAGGAGGACCATGGTGGAGACCTCGCGGGAGCTCTTGAAACCGCCGCCCTCTCCGCCCTCGACCACCAGCCCGTCCACGCCGGCCTCGATGGCCTTGATGGCCGCCGCCAGGGACGGAACGACGTGGAAGACCGTCAGGCCCGCTTCCTTGAGGGCCGCGCAGTACCGGTTCGGGTCGCCTGCGGAGGTGGTGACGAACTTCACGCCCTGGTCGACCACGAAGGAGACGATGTCCGGGTCCCGGACATAGGCCTGGGCGATATTCACTCCGAAGGGCTTGTCAGTCAGCCCCTTCATCTTCTGGATCTCCTCGCGGACAGCGGGAAGGTCGCCGGAAGAGGTCTCGATGATTCCCATTCCGCCGGCGTTCGACACGGCGGAGGCCAGGGCGGACCGGGCGATCCAGCCCATCGGCGCCTGGATGATGGGGTAGCGGATGCCGAGCATGTCGGTGATGCGGGTCTTGATCATGAACGTTTCCCCCGGGGGATCAGGGGCCCCTCTTGTGGATGGTCTCGAGTGAAGTTCCTGCAGGCGGTTTTCCGCCTAGAAGACGACGACGCTGCGGATGCTCTCCCCAGCATGCATCAGGTCGAAGGCCTCGTTGATGCGCTCGAGCGGCAGGACGTGTGTGATCATGGGGTCGATCTGGATCTTTCCCTCCATGTACCAGTCCACGATCTTAGGTACATCCGTCCGGCCCCGGGCGCCGCCGAAGGCCGTGCCCTTCCAGACCCGGCCCGTGACCAGCTGGAAGGGCCGGGTGGAGATTTCGCGCCCGGCCTCGGCCACGCCGATGATGATACTCTCGCCCCAGCCGCGATGGCAGGCCTCCAGGGCCTGGCGCATCACATCCGTGTTTCCGGTGCAGTCAAAGGTGTAGTCGGCGCCGCCATCGGTGAGGGCCACGAGATATTGAACCAGGTCGCCGTCCACCTCGCGGGGATTGACGAAGTCGGTCATGCCGAACCGGCGCCCCCAGGCCTCCCGGGCGGGATTGATGTCGACCCCGATGATCCTGCCGGCGCCGACCAGTCGCGCGCCTTGGATGACATTCAGGCCGATCCCGCCAAGGCCGAAGACGATGACGTTGGCGCCCGGCTCGACCCCTGCCGTATTCACCACGGCGCCGACCCCCGTGGTCACGCCGCAACCAATGTAGCAGGCCTTGTCGAAGGGCGCGTCCGGCCGGATCTTCGCCACAGCGATCTCTGGCAGGACGGTGTGGTTGGCGAAGGTCGAGCAACCCATGTAGTGGGCGATCGCCTGGCCCTTGTAGGAGAACCGGCTCGTACCGTCGGGCATCAGGCCCTTGCCCTGTGTGGCGCGTATGGCGGTGCACAGGTTGGTCTTCCGCGACAGGCAGCTTTTGCACTGACGGCATTCCGGCGTGTAGAGCGGAATGACATGGTCGCCCGGCTGAACGCTGGCGACCCCGGCCCCGACCTCCAGAACGACACCGGCGCCTTCATGGCCCAGGATGGAGGGGAATACCCCCTCAGAGTCGAGGCCGTCCAGGGTGTAGGCGTCCGTATGACAGACGCCGGTGGCCTTGATCTCCACCAGAACCTCGCCGGCGCGGGGTCCCTGAAGGTCGACCTCGACGATCTCCAGTGGGCGCTTGGCCTCGAAGGCGACGGCGGCGCGGGTCTTCATAGCAATCCTCCGGCAGGGGGGCCCTGATCTTGGCAGGCCCGGTCCTGACGGTCCACCCGTCGGTCAGCCCCGGGCGGCCTTACGGCTGACCTTCTGAAGGCCGGAGAGGATGGCGGCCGTCCCCTCGGGATCCCGTGCGCCTTCAGTCCGGAGCAGCAGCTGGAAGGTGCTCAGATGAACCTGAACCGACTTATCCCCCCATTCCCCGGAGGTCCGGTAGTAGTCGAGCAGATCAGCGAGGCTCACCAGCATGCTGTCGATCGCCCGGTCCTTGCCGACAGTCGGCAAGCCGATAGCACCGTTGATCAGGTCATAGAAGGCGTTGACGAGCAGTGGGTTGAACTTGCCCTCGGCGCGGCTGTAGTAGTCCCCAGCCTTCTCCAGGACGCGCTGGAGTTCCTTCATGCTTTCGCCACGCAGGGACTGAAGGCCCTTCTCGGCGTCTTCAAGGGCCTGCCCGACATTCTTGCCGCCCGGCATCCGGATCAGACGTCCAAGCGGGATGTCGGGCGTGTGGATACGGGCGGAGTCGTTCATTGGACCTGTTCCATTTCCCATCATTTGACTACGAAGCTATCCAGTCGGCTGTCTAAAAGCCTAACCGGGAACAGAAACCCCATCTTGCCGCCGACGCCCGACAGAAACCCCTGCGGGCAGGTCAGAGACCTTAAAGCGTCTGTCAGGGCCTGCATAGCTGTCACACTCGACAAAGCGTCGACCGGCCCGGGCAACCCAGACAATGCGGTCAAGCATCGCCCTCGGCGTCAGCGGCTTCGCCATCAGGATGTGGGCGCCGCAGTCCCTGGCCCTGGCGATGGCTGAAGCGGGGGTATGGGCAGCAGTGAGAATTACCGGGACGTAGCAGTTCGGGCGAAGACCGGACCGGCGAAGCCAACGGACAAAGTCGTAGCCGGCGCCGGACCGGCCCATGGCGTCGATAATCAGAAGGTCGAGGTCCGTCTCCTGGACCACCTTCTCGGCCTTTTCCACTGTATCGCAGCGATAAATCTTGCGGGCGCCGAACCCGTTAAGAATCTGGACCAGGATCGACATGCCGAGGGAAGTCTCCTCGAGCAACAGCACGGAGACCTGCGCGAGATTGAACCTCGCTCGCGAGTCCGTGGAAAATCCCATCTCTGCTCCGACCGCGTTGCTGGCCCCCCCGGCCGGTACGTCATTGCGCACAAGCCTTTGAGGACCGATGGGGGGTTCTCCTATGAATTCACATCAGACTCAACCCTGGGCCGTAACGACCCCTCGAAACAGAAGACAGGCCCGGGGCGGGTAAAGGTCCCCGAGGCGCTGACCTTCAAGATTGGATCATGCTGCGCAGCATTGCTGCAGCATGAATGCGGTAAAATATTGAAAAAACTAACTTCTGTTGGTGAAGACAATCGTCCCTGATGCGGCGAACATACCCCCAACCCCGTGGGCGATGCTGATCCTTGCATCCTTCACCTGAGCGGCGGCCGTTCCCCGCATCTGCCGCACGCTCTCCTGCAGTGCGTACATGCCGTACATGCCCGAGTGCATGTAGGACAGACCGCCGCCGTTGGTGTTGAGGGGCAGCTTGCCGCCGATGGCGGTGTTGCGTTCGCGGATGAAGTCCTTGGCCTCGCCCGGCTTGCAGAAGCCGAGGTCCTCCAGGCCGTAGAGGGGCAGGTGAGCAAAGGCGTCGTAGATCATCAGGTGATCGACGTCGGCATGGGTGATGCCCGCCTCGTCAAAGGCCTTCTTGCCGGAAATCTTGAAGGCGGTGGAAGAGGTGAAGTCATACATCTGAGAGACCATGGGGGTCTCGACGCTTTCCCCCGTACCCAGGACGTAGACGGGCTTCTGCGGGAAGTCCCTGGCCCGGTCAGCGCTGGTCAGGATGAGGGCGCCGCCGCCATCGGTGACGAGGCAGCACATGAGCATCCGGAAGGGCCAGGCGATCATTGGAGAGTTCAGGACGTCATCGACCGTGATCGGGTCCTTGAAGCTGGCCCGGGGATTGAGGGCCGCCCACTCGCGCTGGACCACGGCCACGTTGGCCAGATCCTCCTCGGTCACGCCGTAGGTCTTCATGTAGCGGAGCACCGGGACGGTGAACATGGTCGGCGGACTGGTGACGCCGTAGGGCATCTCGAACTGGCCCATCAGGCTGGACGGCGCGCGGCCGAAACCGCCGGCGCCCACCCGGCTGCGGCCGGATTCCCCGTGGGTGATCAGGATGGTCTTGGCCAGGCCCGCATTGATGGCCGCCGCCGCATGCCGGACATGCAGCATGAAGGAGCAGCCGCCCACGCTGGTGCCGTCGGCGTAGGTCGGCTTGATTCCCAGATAGTGGGCCAACTCCACCGGGCTGATCCCGGCGGTGGCCACGCCGTCGATGTCCGAGGGCTTGAGGCCGGCGTCCGCCATGGCGTTCAGAGCCGCGTCCGCGTGGAGGCCGATCACGGAAACGTCCGGGATCTTGCCCATCTTGGTGGTCTCGGCGGCGCCGACGACCGCAACAGAATTCTGTTTCATGGCCAGGTTCCGCCTCAGGACTGCGCTGGCTCGAAGAGCGGCAGGGAGATATCGTCGGTCTGCTTCTCGAAGCGGACCTTCACGGGCATGTCGAGAACCAGGGCCTCGGGAGTCTGCGGGCAGCCGACGATGTTGGTCATCATTGTCGGACCTTCGTCGAGCTTCACGACGGCGATGGCGTAGGGCTCGGTTCCCATGTCCTGGCGGGGACGGTGGTTGATGACGTAGGACCAGAGCACGCCGCGGCCGCTGGCCGCGTAGACCTCGACCTTGCGCGAGGCGCAGGACGGGCAGAAGGCCCGGGGCGGGAAGTAGGTATGATTGCAATCGGTGCAGCGCTGCAGGCGAAGTTCGCCGTCGCGGCACCCGTCCCAGAAATGCCGGGTCTCCGGCGTCGGCTCGGGCAGGATGCGGGCCATCAGGAAATCGTCCCCTTACGTCTTGGGCCAGTATGGGCGGCCGGTATTGGCGTGAAGCGCCCGCGCGAGGGCGGGCCCCCGCGAAATGGCGGGGCGCACAAGAAAGCCCAGCGGCGGCGGGTTGTCGATAGCGCCAGGTCTGATCCTGATCAGGCCAGAGCGGCGGACATCTGGCGCCGCTCGGTGGACAGGCGCAACTCCTCCCAGATTCGGGTCTCCAGCGCCCGGGCGTCCGGGGCGTCGTCACCCTCCACGGCGGCGTGCAGTTCGATCAGTGCGGACCGGAGGCGGGCGTTGGCGGCAGCGAGGACCGAGACCCGCAGGTCATCATCAATGCCCTGGGAAAGCCAGGCGTTACGGCCGGCGCGGTCGCCGGCGTCAGACAGCAGGGCGCGCAGGGCCTTGTTCTCTTCCACGAGGCGCTGGGCCGCGCCATCCCAGGCTTCGGCCGCCATGCCCAGCAGGGCGGCGGAGAGACTGAGGGCCCCTGCGCGCTCGGCGGGATCCACATCGGGAACGGCGTTGCGGGCGACGAGGCCGGCGAGTTCGGCGAGGACGGCGGGGATATCGGGCTTCACAGGCGATCCATGACTTTGAGGATGGCGCGGTCCTGGGGGTTCTGCATGCCCCAGGCGGGCAGGACCATTATGGGCTCGCGGTTGCCGCCGTCGATCCAGGCCCGGGCTGAGGAGATCCAGATCGCCTGGCCCTTCACGCAGTTGAAGAGAGTCCACCAGTGCACGGCGGCGGGGTCGGCCTTCAAGCCACTGGCCGCCTCCCAATGGGCGATGGCGACGGCGTCGGGGACCAGGCCGCCAGCCAGGTTGCGCTTGAAGTTCCAGACGGGATTGAGGCTCCAGCCCAGGTCCTCAAGGGGATCGCCCAGGTGGGCCATCTCCCAGTCCAGGACCCCGTGGATGCCGCCCTGGCGGTCGTAGAGAAAGTTACCGGTCCGGAAGTCCCCGTGCACCACGCCGATCTTCTGGGCGGGCGCCGGCGGATGGGCGCGCAGCCAGCGGATCGCCGCCCGTGTGATGGGCAGGGGCTCAGCCTGGTCCTCGTCCAGGACCTGCTCCCACATATCAAGCTCGCGCGCCCAGCAGCCAACCGGATCCGGCGGCGGCATGACCCGGTCCAGCCCCAAGGCAAAGGGATCGGCGCGGGCGATTTCACCCAGTATGGTCCACTTGTTCCGCGCCAGGCTCTCGTGTGAGGCGAGATAGGGTTCTGTCCACAAGAGCGCCGGAGCCGCTTCGAAACCTGTGATCTCCTCCGCCACGGAAAACGGAAGATCGAGGGCTTCCGTCCCCTCCTCCAGCCAAATCATCTCCGGCACCGGGACCCTGGACCCGAAGAAGGCGCGATAGGCCTCGAACTCCACCCGGCGCTCGGTATCGATCAGGCTGGCCGGTGGATCCCGGCGCAGGATCATCCGGCGCTCTCGGGGTGCGCCAGCTTCGGTCCAGGTCAGCCGGAAACGGAAGGTCTGCCGCGAGGCGCCGCCGGAAATCCGGGACAGGTCCCGGACCTCGACATCCCGCGCTCCCGGCATGCGGCTGGCGGCATAGGCCGCCAGACGGGGCGCGAGGTCCGCCGAGGCCAAGGCCTCAAGCCAGTTCGAAGCGGACGGGAAGGGTCTTGGGCCCGTTCACGAAAACCGCCTGGCTCATAGCCGGTTCGCCGTCGAGCTCCAGGGACTTCAGGCGCGGGATCAGCTCTTCCCAGAGGATGCGCATCTCCATCTTTGCCAGGTGTTGTCCCAGGCAAAGATGGGCGCCGTATCCGAAGGCCAGGTGCTTGTTGGGCGAGCGATCCACCTTGAAGTCGTGGGGATCATCGAACACCGACTCGTCCCGGTTGCCTGAGGCGTAGCAGAGCATCAGCCAGTCGCCCTTGGACATGGCCCGGCCGCCGACCTCTGTATCGGCGGCCACGGTGCGCATGAAGGTCTTCACCGGGGTGGTCCAGCGAATAGACTCGTCCACCAGGCCCGGAATCAACGACGGGTCGGACTTGAGCTTGGCGAGCTCGTGCGGCCTCTCGGCCAGGGCCCAGAAGGCGCCAGCCGTCGAGGAGGAAGTGGTGTCGTGCCCGGCCGTGGCGACGATGATGTAGTAGCTCATCGCCTCAAGCTCGGAGATCGGGCGACCGTCGATCTGGGCGTTGGCGATGACGCTGGCCAGGTCCTTCCGGGGCGTCGCCCGTCGATCGGCGGACAGGGCGTTGAAGTAGTTGAAGAAATCGGTGATGACGCCCATGTCCAGGGGGCGGCCGGGCTCCACCGCGGCGACGCGGGAGGTCTGGGCGCCCTCGCTGGACGCGCGGCCCAGCTCAGGGTCCGCGGCCCCGAACAGCTCCTGGGTCAGGGTCAGCATGCGCGGCTCATCGGCCTCGGGCACGCCGAGGATCTCCATCACCACATGCAGGGGGAAGTGCAGGGCCACTTCGCGGACGAAGTCGCAGCGTCCGCCCGTGGCGGCCATCTTGTCCACGGAAGCCCGGGCGATCTCGCGGATCCGCCCCTCCAGGCTGCGCAGGTTCTGCGGCATGAACCAGGCCTGGGTCAGGGCGCGATACTTGGGGTGGTCGGGCGCATCCATGTGGATGAGCGTGCGCAGGAGGTGTGGGCTGCCGCCCATCATCTCGCGGATCCGGGCGTCAGCCTCCTGGCTGACCAGGGTCGGGGACTTGTCGCCGTTCAGGAACAGATCGTTCTGCCGGCTGATCTCCAGGATGTCCGCATGACGGGTGACCACCCAGAAGGGGTCCACACCTTCGACCTCGGCGCGGCCGAGGGGCTGGTTCGCCCTGAGCCAGTCATAGGTCTGGAAGACCCGACCGTCCGCATAGGCGACAGGGTCCACGAGAGTCTGAGCGTAGGCGTCCGGTATCCTCACGTCGGCATGGGGCATGCTGTTCTCCACGGGCACCGGCGGGAGGCGCCCGCCAAGTGTCGCCTTGTTCTGCTGCAACTGATACTGCCTGTCAGAAGGCGCCCGCAAGCGGCGCTTCCAAAACGAGAGATAGGCGGGCGCCGGCCCGTCAGGGAGAGCCCATGCTGACCAAAGGCGACGATTTTCCGATCCACCAGACCCCCGAGCCGATCGCCTTCTCGGGAACCGACCGGAACTTCTACGACCGGTACTTCTTCAACGGCTATCAGCCTGACGGAACCGAGTTCTTCGCCGTCGCCTTCGGCGTCTATCCCCACCTGAACATCGCCGACGCCCACTTCTCGGTCATCCGGGACGGGGTGGAGCACTGCCTGCACGCCTCGCGCATCCTCAACATGGAGCGCATGGACATCTCGGCAGGCCCGATCCGGATCGAGGTCGTCGAGCCCCTTAAGGTCCTCCGGGTCGTGGTGGAGCCCAGCAACGGCATCGCCGCCGACCTGACCTTCGAGGGACGGTCCTTCCCGATCGAGGAGCCGCGCTTCATCTACCGCAACGGCCCCCGGGCCTTCATGGACTATACCCGGCTGACGGTGAACGTCCGGGTGTCCGGATGGATCGAGGTCGACGGGCTCCGCCGGGAGCTCGCGCCGGGCTCGGTCGGGACGCGGGACCGGTCCTGGGGCGTCCGGCCAGTCGGCGCCCCCGATGCCCAGCCCGTCGTCCCCAACCAGATCCCGAGCTTCTTCTGGCAGTGGACGCCGCTCAACTTCCCCGACCGAAGCGTCTTCTTCCACGTCAATGCGGACGCAGACGGGGAGGCCTGGAACACACGCGCCGTGATCCTGCCGGACGGCGCCGGCCCTGGCGGGGGGCGGCATACCGGCGAGGCGGCCATGGAGGATGTGGTCATGATCCCGGGGACACGGCACATCGCCTCGGCGACCTTGTCCATTCCCCTCGCCCAGGGATCGGCGAAGGTGGCCTTCCAACCCTTCCTGACCTTCCTGATGCGCGGCATCGGCTATGGGCATCCACAGTGGCGCCACGGCGGCTACAAGGGCGAGCTGGCGGTGGAGCGCGAGGACATCGACCTGTCGGGCGTGAACTATCTGAGCCCCGAGAACCTGCACATCCAGGCCTTGTCCCATGTGACCCTGACCCTGCCCGGCGAGGCTCCGGTCCGGGGCATGGGGGTCTTCGAACAGCTCATCCTCGGGCCCTACAGGCCCTACGGCTTCGGCTGACCCGCATTCGGCGCTTGCCCCGGCCCTCGCGCCACGGGCAAGCTACCGCCATTGTTTCCGGCGCCGGCGGGCATTCGCCGTCGATTCTGAAAGTTTGATGCTTTGACCTCTTCTCCGGATGCGGCCTTCGACGCCGCCCTTTCTCCCCACCTCGCCTCCGTCGAGGCCCTGACCTCGGGCCTGAACGGGGTGGGCTACATCGCCTCCCGCCGGATCGCCACCGCCCTCTACATGGCGGTCAAGCTGCAGAAGCCGATCCTGGTGGAGGGCACGGCAGGCGTCGGCAAGACCGAACTGGCCCTGTCCACCGCCGCCCTCCTCGGTCTGCCGCTGATCCGGATGCAGTGTTACGAGGGCTTGGACGAGTCCAAAGCCCTTTATGAGTGGAAGTACGGCAAGCAACTCCTCTACACCCAGATCCTGAAGGATCGCATGGGAGAGGCCCTGTCGGATGCACCCAGCATGGACGCGGCCATGGACCGCCTCCACGGCATGGGCGACCTGTTCTTCTCGGAGCCCTTCCTGGAGCCCCGACCCCTGATGAAGGCCCTGCAGGAGCGCGCGGGCTGCGTCCTGCTGATCGACGAGATCGACAAGTCGGACGAGGCCTTCGAGGCCTTCCTTCTGGAGGTTCTGTCCGCCTACCAGGTCTCCATCCCCGAGATCGGCGTCCTCAAGGCGGAGACCCCGCCGATCGTCTTCCTGACCTCGAACAATGTCCGCGACCTGGGGGACGCCCTGAAGCGGCGCTGCCTGCACCTGCACATCCCCCTGCCCGACGCCGCCCTCGAGCAGAGGATCGTCGCCAGCCGCGTACCGGGGGTGGAGGAGCGGCTGAACCGACAGCTGGTGGGCTTCGTCCAGTCCCTCCGCGGCCTGGACCTGCGAAAGTCGCCGTCGATCTCGGAGACGGTGGACTGGGCCCGGGCCCTGATCCTGCTGAACGCCGGCGCCCTGGAGGGCGAGGTGGTCCGCGACACGCTGAACGTCCTTCTGAAGTTCGAGCAGGACATCGCGGCCGTGGAGCCCCAGATCGCCGAGCTCCTTCGCCAGCCGGCCGGCTGAGGCGACGGTGCAGGCGGCCCTCGAGGATTTCTTCCGCGCCCTCCGGGCGGCGGATGTCCGGGTCTCCCCGGCGGAGGCGATCGACGCCCACCGGACCGTGGAGGTCGTCGGCTTCGCCGATCGGGAGCTCTTCCGCGACGCCCTCTGCGCCACCCTGGCAAAGTCCGGCGAGGAGGTGGCGCGCTTCGAGGCCGTGTTCGACACCTTCTTCGATCGCCGGAGCGACGCCGTGACCCCCGCGCCGCCCCCCGGCGGGACCGGTGGGGGCCCGATGGAGGGCCTGCCGCCGGAGGCCCGGGAGTCCGAGCTGGCCCGGATGCTCCTCGCCGGGGACGGCGCCGCCCTGGCCCAGGCCATGGAGGCCGCTGCAGAGCGCGCCGAGGTCTCCAGGATCCGCCTGTCGACCCAGAGGGCCCGGCTGACCCGCCGCCTGCTTGAGGAGATGGGCGTATCGGAGATCGAGCGCATCCTGGCCGCCGCCCGGAGGCTTGGCGGACCCGGCGAGGCCGCCGCCGACCGGCTGGAGGCGGCCCGCAAGGCCCTGGCCGCCCAGGCCTCCGCCTATGTCGAGCGCCAGCATGAGCTCTACGCCGCCGGCAGCGGCAAGATGCTCCGCGAGGAGATGCTGGCCCGCAAGGCGCTGAACGCCGAGGGTGGGATTGATCCTGTCGACCTGGCCATGATGCAGGCCCTGGTCAAGCGCATGGCCAAGCGCCTGGCCGACCGCTACTCGCGCCGCCGGAACGTCGCCTGGACCGGCCACCTGGACGTCCGGCGCACCCTGCGAAAGTCCATGGGCTATGGCGGCATGCCCTTCGACATCGTCTTCAAGACCAAGAAGGTGGACAAGCCGTCCATCGTCGCCATCTGCGACGTCTCCAAGTCCGTGGCCGCCGCAGCCCAGTTCCTGCTGACCTTCCTCTATTCCCTGAACGAAGTCGTGGACCGCCTCGACGCCTTCGCCTTCTCCGGCCGGCTGATCAGCGTGAACAAGGTGCTGGACGACCACCCGGTGGAAACCGCCATCCTGGAGGTCCTCAAGCAGATCGGCTTCCAGCAGACTGACTATGGCAAGGCGCTGGAGGACTTCGCCGACCAGCACATGGACCGGATCGACCGCCACACGACGGTGATCCTCCTCGGCGACGCCCGGACGAACTACGCCAACCCCCGCCTCGACATCCTGGCCACCATCCAGCAGCGGTCACGGGCGGTGATCTGGCTGAACCCCGAGCCGGACAGCTACTGGAGCCAGGGCGACAGCGTCATGAACCGCTATGAGCGGTTCTGCCATGTGGCCAAGACCTGCAATACGCTCGGGCAGCTCGAGCGCATCATCGAGGACGTCCTGCGCACCTACATCCCGCACTGACCCGGGGCGGGGTCAGCCGACCGCGAGCAGGGCCGGGTCCACGGGAAGCCGCCGGATGCGCTTTCCGGTCGCCGCGAAGATGGCGTTGCAGAGAGCCGGCGGCGCGGGCGGGAGGGCCGGCTCACCCAGCCCTGTCGGCGGGTTGTCCGAGAGGACGAAGTGCACGTCGACCGGCGGAGCCTCGTTGATGCGCATCAGACGGTAGCTGTCGAAATTACCCTGGACGACCGCACCGTTCTCCAGGGTGATCTCCTGGCCGAGAGCCCCAGACAGGCCATCCAGGACAGAGCCCTGCACCTGCTGGATCGCGCCGGACGGATTGACGATCTGGCGGCCCACATCGCCCGCCACCCAGACCTTCTCGACCTTGATCTGACCGTCCTCGGCAACGCGCACCTGCACCACCTGGGCGAAGTACCCCATGTGGCTGAAGTGGAAGGCGACGCCCTGCCCCTGGCGCGGCGCCATCTTCGTCCGGCCCCAGCCGGAGACCTCGGCCACCTTCTTCAGCACCCCGCGCATGCGCGCCGCGTCGTAACCATCGCGTCCGGGGGTCCCGACCAGTCCGAAGTCGCCCAGGAGCTTCAGACGGAAGTCCACCGGATCGGCGCCGGCGGCGTGGGCCAGTTCGTCGATGAAGCCCTGCACCGCAAAGGAGATGGCGTTGGAGCCAGGCGCCCTCAGCGGTCCCGTCGGAACTGAAATGGGCAGGACGGAGAGGTTGTAACGGAAGTTGGGCGTGAACCGGGCCGGGAACTCCGTCGCCGCCATCGCCGCCGACCTGCCGGGCTGTCCGTCCCGGGATCCCGGGGTGATGAAGTGATCCTCCCAGGCGATGATCCGTCCCTGGGCGTCGAGGCCGCCCTTGAAGCGGTGCCAGCCCGCCGGGCGGTAGAAGCCGTGCCGCATGTCGTCTTCACGGGTCCAGATCAGCTTGACGGGCGCCCCGGCCTCGCGGGCGATCCAGGCCGCCTCGACCATGTACTCATTGGACAGCCGGCGCCCGAAACCGCCCCCGGCCCGGATAATGTGGACGGTGATGTCTTCGGGCTTCAGGCCCAGGGTCTTGGCGACAAGCTGGCGACCGGGCTCCGGATTCTGGGTCGGCGCCCAGATCTCCATCTTTCCGTTCTGGAACCGGGCGGTACAGTTCTGGGGCTCCAGGTTCGCATGGGAGATGTAGGGGTAGGCGTATTCGGCCTCGATCGTCTTTGAGGCCGACTTCAGCGCAGCGTCGACATCGCCATCATGACGGACGACCTTGTCGGCGGCGGACCGCGCCGAACCAGCCGCCATCTCCTCGAAACGGCGGCTGGACATCTGGCTCGCTTCGGAGGCCTTCCAGCGGGTGTTCAGTTTCTCGCGCGCCTTGAGGGCACGCCACCAGCTGTCCGCCACGACGGCGACGCCGGGGGCAAGCGCTTCCAGACCGCCGGAGCCCTCGACCAGGAACGCCTTGCGCACGCCCTTCATCGCCCGGGCGGCGTCCAGGTCAGCCGACTCTACGCCCGCCCCGAAGACCGGGGCCTTCTCGAAGGTGGCGAACAGCATGCCAGGCAGGACGACGTCGATGCCGAACAGAGGCTTGCCCGAGACAATGGCGGGCGTATCCACCTGCGGAGTGAACCGGCCAACAATGCGGTAGTCTGCGGGTTCCTTCAGTTTCAGCGTCTGCGGATCCGGCGCAGTCAGTCCGCCGGCGGCGGCGGCCAGGGAACCGTAGTCCGCGGACCGACCCGAGGCCTTGTGGATGACCCGGCCCGGCTCCGTGGTGCAGGCCGAGGGCTCCACGCCCCAGGACTTGGCGGCGGCGGCGATCAGCAGGGCCCGAGCCGTCGCGCCGACCCGGCGCAACTCATCCCAGTGCAAGGGGATCGAGAGAGATCCGCCGGCGAACTGCCGCCCGAAAAGCACAGGATCGGAAACCGCCTGCAGGGTGCGAACCTTGTTCCAGTCCGCGTCCATCTCCTCGGCGATGATCATGGGCATGGAGGTCTTGACCCCCTGCCCCACCTCCGGATTCTTGCTGACCACCTCGACCCAGCCATCCGGCCGGACGGTGACGTAGGTGTTGAGCTTGGCCGGGGCGGACTGAGCCGCCTCGCCCTTTCCAGCCAGGGCGAAGCCAAGGACCAGACCCCCGCCGCCGGCGACGAGCTGGATCACGTCGCGCCGCGAAGCGCCGGTTTGCGCACCATCCGCCATGATCAGGCCTCCTCGGGCTGGCCGGAGGCCCGGCGCACGGCGGCGCGGATCCGGATGTAGGTGGCGCAGCGGCAGATATTTCCCGCCATGGCCGCATCGATCTCCTCGGCGTTGGGCCGGGGGTTGGCGGCCAGCAGGGCCGTGGCGGACATGATCTGGCCGGGTTGGCAGTAGCCGCACTGGGCGACATCCAGCTCTGACCAGGCCTTCTGGACCCGGGCGCCGACCTCATTGTCGCCGATTGCCTCGATCGTCGTCACCCGGCCCTTGCCCACCGCGTCAATGGGAAGGGCGCAGGAGCGGACGGGGGCCCCATCGATGTGCACGGTGCAAGCGCCGCACTGGGCGATCCCGCAGCCGAACTTGGGTCCAAGTATGCCCAGGGTGTCCCGGAGAACCCAGAGCAGGGGTGTGTCCGGCTCAACGTCGACCCGACGTGTGCGACCGTTGACGCTGAGGGTGTAGGCCATGCCCGCGCTCCATGTTCTCCCTGGAACTGATGTAGTCTGCGGGAGGGTTGAGCGCCAGTCGCCGGACTACCGAATTACGACGACATGGTCGGGCAGTTCATTGGGATTGTCGCTGTCGCGCGGCGGGAAGTGCTCTGCAAGCACGCCGCCGCAAATCTCGACCGCGGCCTCGAATCCCTCCACCGCCCGCCCCGCCTTGACGCCCGCGATCAGTTTCGACATGGCCTCATCCCAGATCCCCGGGTCGACCCGCGAGGCGACGCCCTCGTCGGCGATGAGCTCAGCCATCCGTTCCCACTCGGAAACGAAGATCAGGACGCCTGTCCTCTCACGGGTCGCCTGAAGGTTCTTGGACAGAAACTGCTCGTAGGCCCGGCGCCGGACACGGTCGCGCTTCAGGCTGACGGGAGTCAGCAGACGTCGCACGGGTGGCAGCCAGGCCACCATCAGGACCAGGAGGAACAGGAAGACCTGCAGCAGGATGACGCCCATCACCGCCTCCCGCGCTGCGACGCCGGCGGCGGCGCCCACGGCTGCAGCGGTCCAACCGCCCTGGATGAGGCCTGGCACGGTGACATGTATGCCCCCCGCAAGGAGCAGTATCGGCGCCGCCAGGGCCGCAAAGGCCGCCACGGCCAGGGGCGTCTCCCGGTAGTCGCCACAGTCCGGGGCGACAATGCAGAAGATTTCCCCCCGGGTGGCCGCCTCGGCGCGGGCCACTGCAGCCGCCACACGTTCGCGGTCTCCGTCCGTCAGCATGTCACCAGCTCCCCGAAGATCCGCCGCCACCAAACCCGCCGCCGCCGCCGCCGAACCCCCCGCCTCCGAAACCACCGCCGCCGCGACCCCAGCCGCCAAGGGGCGGCAGGATCACCGGGCCGCCCAGCCCGGCGCGCCGGAAGGCCCGCGCGGACCGGCCGCCGCCGCGCATAACCGCCACGAGAACCCACAGGATGAGGGCCAGGACGATAAGCGTCACGAGGGGAGAACCCCCACCCTCCTGGGCCGCCGTCTCGGCCTTCTTGACGTTCGCCCTCGCCTCACCCTCAGGCAGGGCCAGCTGGTCGGCTATGGCCGCAGCGCCCGCAAGGATGCCGCCCTCCATGTCGCCCCTGCGGAAGGCGGGAACGATCTGGGTCTGGATGATGACCGAGCTCAGGCTGTCGGTGAGCACGGGCTCAAGCCCGTAGCCCACCTCCACACGGACCCGGCGGTCATTGGGGGCGACGATCAGGAGGACCCCGTCGTCACGCTTGGCGTCGCCGATACCCCAGGCGCGCCCCAGCTGGTAGCCGTAGTCCTCGATGGGATAGCCCTGCAGATCGGGAAGGGTGGCCACCACCATCTGCCGGCCCGTGGAGTCCTCCAGGGCCTTCAGACGGGCGTCGAGCGTCCGCTCCGCCTCGGGCGACAGGAGGTTCGCCTGGTCCACCACACGGCCAGTGAGGGCCGGGAAGGTCGGCGCCGCCAGGGCCGCTCCCGGAACCAGGAGGGCCCCCGGAACCAGGAGGGCGAGGGCCATCCCGATCCAGGCGAGCCGGAGGCCGGCCCGGCGGAGGATGTCTCCGGGGGCCGCGGCGGCTCTCGCGGCCGGAGCCCTCAGGCGCATCATTGGGCCGGCGCAGGCGCGGGCGTTGCGGCGACGGAGGGCGCCGCTGGCGCGGCCGGGCTGAAGCTGACCGACGGGGCCGCCTGGGCGGCCTCGGAGGCTGCGAACAGCTGCATCGGCTTCGAGTTGCGGTGGACCACCGTCCAGAAGGAGTTCGGGAAGGTCTTGAACTCGAGGTTGTAGCTGCGAACGGCCTCGTTGTAGTCGCGGCGGGCGATGGCGATGCGGTTCTCCGTGCCCTCAAGCTGCGACTGCAGGGCCAGGAAGTTCTGGTTGGACTTCAGGTCCGGGTAGCGTTCCTGAATCATCATCAGGCGTCCAAGCACCCCGGAAAGCCGGTCCTGGGCGGCGGCATACTGCTGGAACTTCGCCGGGTCGGTCAGAGTCTCCGCATCGATCTTGACCTGCGTGGCCGAGGCCCGCGCCTCTGTCACCTCGGTCAGGACGTTGCGTTCCTGGGCGGCGAAGCCCTTTACGGTCTCGACCAGGTTGGGGATCAGGTCCGCCCGGCGCTGGTACTGGTTCTGCACCTCCGCCCATTGGGCCTTGGCCGCCTCCTCCTTGGTGGGAATGGCGTTGACGCCGCAGGCGGCGAGAAAGAGGGGCGCCGCAGCGACGAGGAAAAGTCGCGAGAGGGTCTTGCGGGAGAAGGTCACGTCGGAAGCTCCGGTCCGGGCGCCGCGCGGTCGCGGCCAGGGCCGGAAGATGGTCCTGATCGAAGGTTTCCGCAACGTCCGGTGACGTCCGGATGCCGCCGCAGCCTTCAGCGCCGGCGCGCGGCGGCGCTCTCCGCCCGGATCCGGGCGAACTCCGAGCCGGGCCGCCAGTCGGGCCAGACGCCGACGCGGGCCAGGCGCCGCGTCATGTCCACCACGAGGTCGACATCAGCCGCTGCGCCCCGCAGGTCCCAGTCCGCGCTCCAGGCGTCGCAGGTCTTGTGGTAGCAGTCGTCCGTGTACCGGGTGACCCAGGCGTCCCCTGCAGCGCGGCCGCCCTGCACGAGGTCGGCCCCGCCGCCCAGCCCCATCAGCAGGAGCGCAGGCACGCCGCGGCGGGCGAGGCTGAAGTGGTCGGCCCGGAAGAATAGGGCCCGCTCAGGCTTGGCGTCCGGCGTCACCGTCCGATCTTGACGACCTGCGGCTTCGGCCAGGAAGTCATCCAGCTCGGACTGTCCGGCGCCGACAAGCACGACATCGCGCGACGGTCCCGCAGTCTGCAGGATATCCAAGGTCAGGTTGGCCGCCATCCTGTCCAGCGGCGTGGTCGGGCGCACGCCATAGGTTTCCGAGCCCAGGAGGCCGCGCTCCTCGGCCGTCCAGAGGGCGAAGAGCACCGACCGCTCCAGGCGTCGCCCGGCCTTGAGCAGGCGCGCCGCCTCCAGCACCCCGGCCACGCCCAGGGCGTCGTCGACGGCGCCGGGCCGGATGCGCCGCCCCTGGGCGTCGGCCGGTCCCTCGCCATAGGCGTCCCAGTGGGCGGCGATCATGATGCTCTCGTCCGGTCGCTTCCGGCCCGGGAGCCGGGCGATCACATTGCGACTCTCGAACCGGCTGAAGCTCACCGCGACAGAGGCCGAGAAGGCCAGGTCCTTCATCACCACGGGCCGGAAGTCTGACGAGCGGGCCTGGCGGCGCAGGGCCTCCAGGTCGAGACCGGCGGCGGCGAACAACCGGGTCGACGCCTCGGCCGTGAGCCATCCCTGCAGGGGCAGGCGCTCAGCCGATGGCTTTGCCCGCGCAAGGTCATAACCCTCGCCCCCCGAGGCCAGGACAGTCGACCACCCATAGCCGGCGCCCTCGGTCTGGTGGACGATCAGGGCGGCCACGGCGCCGCGCCGCACCGCCTCCTCGAACTTATAGGTCCAGCGGGCGTAGTAGGTGGCCGCCCGGCCGCCGAATCGGCCGGCGACGGGATCGGCGGCGGCCGCCTCAAAGTCTGGGTCGTTGATCAGAAAGACGGCGACCTTTCCCTTCAGGTCGACACCTTTGAAGTCGTCCCAACCGCGTTCCGGGGCGTTCACGCCATACCCGACAAACACCATCGGGGCGGACTCGATCGTCACGCGGTCCACGGGAAGGAGGGAGATCAGCGAGATGTCCTGACCCGGCGCCAGCACGGTTTCGCCCTTCGGCCCTGTGACCGCGTATCGGCCATCGGCTCCCAGTTGGGTCCGGATCATCGGGACGGACTGGAAGAAGGTTCCCGCCTCGCCTCCGGGCTCCAGGCCAAGGTCGCGAAAGGCGCGCTCCAGGTAGGCCACTGTCAGGGCCTCTCCGGGCGTTCCGGGTGCGCGGCCGCCGTAGGCGTCAGAGGCCAGCTCCCGGGTGATGTCCGACAGGCGCGCCGGATCGGTGCGGTCAGCGGAAGCGGCCGGGGACGCCGCCAGGAGGGCGGCGAGCAGGGGCGGGAGCAGGCGGAGAGGGTTCAGCATGCGGCCAAGTCTCGGGCCTTGGCCCGGGGCTGGCAAGCCCGAGTCAGGCGGCCGGACTACGACGGCCGCGACGCCAGATGCGCCAGAGGTAGGCCACCAGCAACAGGCCGAGCAGGATCTCGGTCACCGGGTCCAGCCAGGCGGCCACCTGATCGTGGCGGGAGGCCAGAAAGACCCCCGCCAGGGTCAGGGCCAGGGTCCAGAGGAAGGTTCCGGCAGTGGTCCAGGCCAGAAAGACGCCCCAGGGCATGCGCAGGACGCCAGCCGGCAGGGAGATCAGGGTCCGGATCCCCGGCGCCAGCCGACCCAGGAAGACCGCCAGCCCGCCCCAGCGCCGGAAGAAGGCCTGCGCTCGGTCAAGGTCGCTGACCTCGAGGGCCAGCCATCGACCGTGCCGGTCGACCCACCGCCTGAGCCCCGCCTCTGGAATGGTCCGGCCGACCGCCTTCCAGAATGCAGCGCCCGCCACGGCGCCCAGGGTGGCGGCGAGGATCACGCCAGCCAGGGGCAGGTCGCCCCGGGCGGCGGCGTAGCCGGCCAGGGGCAGGATCACCTCGGAAGGGATCGGGGGAAACAGGTTCTCTGCGAACATCAGGGCGGCCACGCCCAGGAGACCGCCGGTGGCGATGATCGTCAGAATGAGCTCAGCCAATATCGCCTCCGGATCAAGACAACAGGTGGGGGACGCCGGCAGGGAATCAATGCGGGCCGGGGAACTCACGGACGGCGGCGGGCGCCAGGGTCACCGGCGCCGCCGGCGGCGGGGGTCGCTGTCGGATCGGTTCGCCCTTGAGCCACATCCAGAGCGCCTCCCAGTGGATGGCCGCCAGGACGCCCAGGCTGGTCATGGGATGCTGTAGCCAGGCCGCCAGCAGGTTGGCGTCGGTCATCTCGCGCCGCTCTCCGGCGAAGGCGGCGGTGAGGATGCGGCCCTCGGCGTCGGAGACGTCGATGGACACCGCGACCCTTTCGCCCGGCGGCCGGATCCGGAAGGCGTAGGTCAGGTCCATGTCCATGAAGGGCGAGACGTAGAAGCCCTTGTCGATGGATTGGGTCAGGACGTCCCCGCCCTGCGGCGCCGCGGGGATGAGGTAGCTATGGCTCTCACCGAAGGTGTTTCGGACCTCGTAAAGCACCGCCGAGAGGGCGCCGTCCCGCCGGTACAGGAACCAGACGGTGAGAGGATTGAAGACTCCCCCCAGGATTCTCGGCATGGCCAGCAGTCGGATCGGGCCCCCACCCTCGAGGCTGGCGTCGGCCAGTATCGCTTCCGCCTGGCCCCGGAGGTCTCGGCCGGTGTGGTCGAGATGGTCCTTCGGAGAAAAGCCAGTCAGGGCGAAGCGGCCGACGGCGAAACGTTTCAGCCGGGCGTCGAGAGCCTCGAGTTCGTCCAGGTCCAGCAGCAGCATGAAGATGCGGTAGCGCAGGCGGTGCGGCCGCGGCCGCAGGCGGACGTGGGTGACGACCCCGGCGAAGATGCCCGAGGCGGTCATGCGGTCAGGCTCCGGGCGCCGAAGCGGGCGGGTGGATGCGCCCGGACTCGTTGGCCACCGTCCAGGGCCGGCGCGGGCCCCCCATGGCCTCGGCGGCGGCCAGGCCGGACTGGAGCGCATCCTCGTGGAAGCCGTGCCCGAAGTAGGAGCCGCAGAACCAGGTCCGCCGCACGCCCTGCAGGGACCAGAGACGCCGCTGCGCCTCGATGGCGGCGGCGTCGTAGAGGGGATGCTCGTAGGGAATCTCGGCGATCAGGCTCTCGGGCCTGAAATCCTCGGGGGGATTGAGGGTCACAAAGAGGTCGCCCGCGCCTTGGAGGCTCTGCAGGTAGGTCATCCAGTAGGTCACCGGGCCTTCGCCGGGGCTATCCCGACGGCCAATGTGGTTCCAGGCGGTCCAGGCCGACCGCCGGCGCGGCATCAGGGCCGGGTCGCGGTGCAGCATGACGCGGTTCTTCGCGTACCGGAACGCGCCGAGCAGGGCGGACTCCTCCGGCGTCGGATCTTCGAGCAGGGCCAGGGCGGTGTCGCCATGCACGGCCAGGACCGCTTCGTCGAAGTCCAGGGTCGCGCCCTCCGCCAGCCGGACCCGAACGCCGGTCTCCGTGCGGGACAGGCCCGCCACCCGGACGCCGGTGCGGAAGTCGGCCCGTGCGGCCTCCACCAGCTTCCGGACATAGGACCGGCTACCGCCCGTCACGGTCCGCCAGAGCCCCCGACCGGCGACGCTCATCATCCCGTGGTTGAGGAAGAAGCGGATCAGGGAGGCGGCGGGATAGTCGCCGATCCGGTCGAGAGGCGTCGACCAGATGGCCGCCGCCATCGGCAGGAGGTGGTCGTCCCGGAAGGCGGGGCCGAAACGGCCGTGCTCGAGATAGGCGTCGAGGGGAGTCCCTGAGCCCTCCAGCCGTCGCAGGTCGTCCGGCGCCCGTCTGTAGAAGCGCAGAATATCGGCGATCATGCGCCAGAAACGCGGACGGAGCAGGTTACGTTTCTGGGCGAGAAGGGCGTTGGAGGAATACTCGAGTTCGCCCGCGTCCAGGGACACGGACAGACCCATGTCCGCCGGCTGGCTGGCCACCCCGAGGTGAGCCAGCAGGGCGGTGAAGTTGGGGTAGTTGTCTTCATTGTAAACGATGAAGCCGGTGTCCACGGGCGTGTCGCCGCCAGGCCCGGGGGCGTCGAGGGTGTTGGCGTGACCGCCCAACCGGCCCTCCGCCTCCAGAACAGTGACCTCGGCGACCTCGCCAAGGCGCCAGGCGGCGGAAAGGCCGGCGGCGCCGGCGCCGATCACGACAATGCGGCGGGCGGGGGGTGCGTCGGGCGCGACGTCAGGCAAGGGGGGGCTCCAGATGGCCGGAGAGGAGATTCCGGCGGCACCTTTGACCCCAGAGGCCGGAGGGATGCAAGGGGCGCGCGAGCAAGAGAGGACTGGTCGTTGCTTCCGGTCTGGTGCAGCCTGTGCCTCTCAATTTCTGGAGGTTTCGCCATGAGATGGATTCTGACCTGGATGGGTGTCGGCGGTGCGTTCGGGATCCTGGATGCGCTCTGGCTGACGCAGATGTTCGAGCGCCTCTACAAGCCCGCCCTTGGGCCGTTGCTGGCGCCGGGCCTGAGGCTGGATGCGGCGTTCGCCTTCTACCTGATGTACGTGACAGGCTTGGTCCTGCTGGCGGTCCGTCCCACGGTCCTGGCCGGAGGCGGTCCAAAGGCCGCCGCGCTGCGGGGCGCCAGCCTGGGCGCCTTCGCCTACGCCACCTACGACCTGACCAACCAGGCGACCCTGGCGGTCTGGCCGGTGCATGTGAGCGTGATCGACATCGCCTGGGGAACCTTCGCCTCCGCCACGGCCTCGGCCGCCGGCGCCCTGGCCTGGAGCCGGACGGCCCCGCGGGGGGCCTGACGCCCGGACGGCGCACGGGCGCCAGTTGTCGGCGGCGGCGGCGGGCGTCTATTGTGCAGCTGGCAGGCCGGGTGTGCCCGGACCGGGGTCTATTCCGGCCCCGGCCGCCTGATCGGCGCGGGTGATGTTGCGATTTGAGTTTGGAGCGCTGGCCGCAGAATGCCGGGCTCCGGGGAGGAATTTGAATGAACGATTTGCTGGACCCTGAGTTCATGGCGCGACTGGAGGCTGCAGGCGAGGTGGGTATGGCCACCGCCTGCTGGGCTGCGCGCCACCCGGACAAGGTCGCGGTCTACGACCCCGACGGAACCGCCAACACCTTCGCCAAGGTCAACGCCAACGCCAACAAGCTGGCCCGGCTGCTCCGCGCGCGGGGCCTGAAGGCCGGCGACTCTCTCGCCCTGGTCTGCTCGAACCGCGTGGAGTTCGTCGAAGTCCTGGCCGCCACCCTCCGCTCGGGGATCCGGATCACCCCGGTCAACTGGCACCTGACGTCGGACGAGATCGCCTACATCATCCGGGACTGCGAGGCGAAGGCCCTGGTGGGCGACGCCCGCGTTACGGCGGTGGGCCCCGCCGCTGCGGAGTGCCCGGACCTACTGGTCCGCCTGGCGGTCGCCGGAAGGATCGAGGGCTTTGAAGACTACCAGTCCGCCCTCGACGCCTTCGACGGGAGCGACATCGACGACCCGGTCCTCGGCAACGCCATGATGTACACCTCCGGCACCACGGGACGTCCCAAGGGTGTACATCGCCCCGTGCCCGTGGCGACACCCCCGGCCATGTACCTGATGCGCGGCTACGACAGCGAATCCTCGGTCCAGATGTGCGCAGGCCCCGCCTATCACGCCGCACCCCTGGCTTTCGATGTCCGCGCCGCCATGGGCGCCGGCGCGCCCCTGGTCTTCATCGACAAGTGGGACTCCGAGTATGTCCTCAGGACGATCCATGACCGCAAGGTGACCCACCTCCACCTCGTGCCGATCATGTTCCAGCGGCTCCTGGCCCTGCCCGATGAGGTCAAGGCCCGCTATCCGGTCGACCATGTGAGGTACATCATCCACGGCGCTGCGCCCTGTCCGCCGGAGGTCAAGCACGCCATGATCGAGTGGTTCGGGCCCATTCTGTCCGAGTACTACGCGGGCTCGGAAGGCGGCGCCGGCTTCACCATCGACTCCCACGAATGGCTCAAGAAGCCCGGCAGCGTCGGCAAGCGTCCCGCCCTGCTCCAGGTCCGGATCCTGGACGAGAACGGCAAGGATCTGCCCAACGGCCGGGCGGGCGGCATCTACCACCAGCTGCCCCCCGGCGGCGGCTTCACCTATTACAAGGACGAGGCCAAGACCAACGCCAGCCGGGTGGACGGCTTCTTCACCATGGGCGACGTCGGCTACTTCGACGAGGACGACTACCTCTTCCTCACGGGCCGCAGCGCCGAGACGATCATTTCCGGCGGGGTGAACATCTACCCGCAGGAGGTTGATAACGAGCTGATCAAGCATGAGGCCGTCGCCGACTCCTCCACGGTGGGCGTGCCCCACGACGAGTGGGGCGAACAGGTGAAGGCGGTCATCATGCTGAAGCCGGGCTATGCGCCCTCGGACGCCCTGGCCCAGGAGATCCTCGACTTCGGCCGGCGCAGCCTGCCCTCGTTCAAGGTCCCGCGCAGCCTCGACTTCGTCACCGACCTGCCCCGGTCGGCGGCGGGCAAGATCCAGCGCAACAAGGTCCGGGCCCCCTACTGGGAAGGCCGCACCAAGCAGATCTGAGGCGGCGCGGCCTAGCTCAGAGGGTCACAGCCATTCGGTATTCGGAAGGAAAGCCATGGTCGCGCGTGAGCTCCAGCGATCGCGTTTCCACCACAATCGACAGGCCGTTCGCCTGGTAGAACCCGACCGCCGGGTTGTCGGCGAGCACGTCGAGCTGCAGTTCGCGATATCCAGCGGCCCTTGCCCGGGCGATCGCAGCGGCCAGTAGGGCCTTTCCAATGCCCCTGCCGCGATACTGGGGAAATGCCGACAAGGCATGGAGATAGTAGACGTGATCGGGGATGTAAGCGTTGAGGTAACTCACTTTGGCAGCCCGCTGGGCAAGCGCGACCAGTTGGTCGTATGTGACTGCGCCGCGGGCGACCAGGTCCAGGGCTAGTGGCGCAAGGTTGGCCTGGAAGGTGCGAAAGTTCGACCCTTCGAACCCGAGCTCGACGCCCAGCAACTCTCCGTCGGCCACCGCAGCCGTGGCGCATGCTGCGGAGAACAGGGTGTCGGCGGTCGCCCAGGAAACGGAGACGAGGGTCTCAAGGAGGCCGTCCGTCCCAAATGAATAGTCATAGCTGACAGGACTGGTCTCCCGGATGAGACCGGGGATGCAGGGCGCAAACCGCACCGCTTCCTCAGGGTCCAGTCCCCGAATTTGCATAGCGCCGCTCGTCATCGTTCTCTCCGCCACGTCTGCGGCTGGTAAGATACGAGGGGAGGCCTATCGGTCAAGCTTGGCTCAGGCGTCCCTCCATCGACTACCGCGCGACCAGCGGCGGGCCCTGCTCCGGGCAGCTGCCGCCCAAAGAGCCGAGCCACCGTGGAGCTTTGCCGGCAGGCCCGGGCGCATTTCGCGCATTGGCCGGAGCGGCAGAGCGAAGTCCTCATGCCTGGCTTGAACGACGCGGCGGACATCTTGTCACAAGCTTCCGCAGCCGGCGGGGGAACGCTGTCGATTTCCTGAGGCGCACCAGCAGGGGCGTCTTTCGCTGGCAAGACTGAGCCACAGATCCCGCGCGTCCCCTTGGAGGAGGCGCTCTGCCGGGATGGCCGCGGCGGACAAGTCTGAGGCGGTCCGCCGACCGTGACGCGAAATGATGCGAAAACAAGCGTGTCTGGCGATTGGCGGCGGGCGCCCTTAAGAAGCGGCCGCCTTTTTCGCGCGCGGGGTGCGTCATGCCGATTCCCTTCATCGACCTCCAGGCCCAGCGCCGCCGCCTGGGACAGCCCCTCGAGGACGCCATCCTCAAGGTGGTCCGCTCGGGCGCCTGGATCATGGGTCCCGAGATCGCCGAGCTGGAGAAGGCCCTGGGCGACTTCGGCCAGGCGCCCTTCGTCCTCTCCTGCGGCTCGGGCACCGAAGCCCTGCAGCTGCCCCTGATGGCCTGGGGGATCGGCCCCGGCGACGCGGTCTTCTGCCCCTCCTTCACCTTCGCCGCCACAGCCGAAGTCATGCCCCTGGTCGGCGCCTCGCCGGTCTTCGTGGACGTCCGCCCCGACACCTTCACCCTTGACCCGGAGCGGCTCGAAGCCGCGATCGTCGCCGTGAAGGCGGCCGGCAGACTGACCCCCCGCGCCATCATGGGCGTCTGCCTGTTTGGGCAGCCGGCGGACTATCGGGCCCTGGCGGACATCGCCCGCCGGCACGGCCTGAAGCTGATCGCCGACTCCGCCCAGGGCTTCGGCTGCACCCTGGACGGCCATCACCCCATCCACTGGGCGGACGTCGCCACCACATCCTTCTTCCCGGCCAAGCCCCTCGGCGCCTACGGCGACGGCGGGGCGGTGCTGAGCAAGGATGCGCGTCTCCACGACCTGCTGGTCAGCCTGCGCGTGCACGGCCAGGCGGTGAGGTCCGACATCGAGGGGCAGACCTTCGACCATGACCCGAAGTACCTGAACATGCGGGTCGGCATGAACGCCCGCATGGACACCCTGCAGGCGGCGATCCTGCTCCAGAAGCTGGCCATCTTCGCCGACGAGATCGAGGCCCGGAACCGGGTGGCCGACCGCTACGCCGCGGGCCTCGCCGGCGTGGTGGAGACCCCGGTGGTCATCCCCGGCGGCCGCAGCACCTGGGCCCAGTACACGGTGAAGTGCGCCGACCGCGACGGCCTTGCCGCACACCTGAAGGCCGCCGAGATCCCGACCGCCGTCTACTATCCCCTGCCCCTGCATCGCCAGGGCCCCTACGCCGGCTATCCCGCGCCCGGCGGCCTACCCGTCACCGAGGCCCTCTGCGGCCAGGTGCTCAGCCTGCCCATGCACCCCTACCTGGAGCCCGACGTCCAGGACCAGGTGATCGCCGCGGTGCGCGCGTTCGCCGGCTAGGCGATCCGGCGGGACCGACCCTGACCCCCTCACGCCGCTTCGCGGGGAGCTCCCCCTGATGGGGAGCAATTAAGCCATTGTAATTCCTCCACCTCTTGAGGGGGAGGTGGGCCGGGGCGAGGGCCCCGGGCCGGAGGGGGTCTGCGGCGGCGCCGCAGCGCCCTCACCCCTGACCCGTCCTATCCGGCCTCAAGCGTCCCGACGATGGACGCGCGCTGAGACAGCTCGATCCAGTTGCCGTCGGGGTCACGGACCATGGAGATGCGCGCCGTCGTCCCCAGGGTAGTCGGGGGCATAGCCTCGCGGCCGCCGGCGGCCAGGACCCGGGCGTGCTCCGCATCGACCCTGAAGACCTGGAAGGTGATGTAGCGCCAGCCCGTGCCCGGCATGGTCGCGTCGGAGGGGGCGTCGGTGGACTCCTCAAGGATCAGCAGCGTCTCGCCGGCCCGGAATGCGGCGCCGCCTTCCCAGGCTTCCTCGGACAGGCCCAGGGCGCCGGCGTAGAAGGCCCGGTGGGCCTCCAGGCTGCGCACGGCCAGGCGGATCCCGGCCTGGGTGATCCCGCGCCAGCCCGGGGGCACGAGGGCCAGTCGGTTGCCGTCCGGATCAGCGAGGAGGCGCGGTGCGGAACGCCCCTCCCGCGCCAGCAGGAGTTCGCGATAGCCGGTCGGCTCGCCTTTCGGGATCGGCTCGGCATAGGCGTTGATCTTGAGCACCGAGCCGTTGGCGTCGTGGCGGTGCTGGTCCTGTCCGCGCCGGATACGCAGAACATGGTCGAAGGGCGTTCCCGCCTCGCCCTGCCAGAAGGCCAGGACGGGCCCAAGGTTGTTGGTGGACATGCCGATGTCCACGCGCGGCTTGGCCAGGTCCATGGGCGCCTCCCTCTCCTGTCCCCACCCTGCGGGCTTGCCCGCGATCCCGGCCCGTGACAAGTCGGAAAGACAGGGAGACAACAACCAGGAGCCAGGCCCATGAAGGCGGCGGTCTACTACGAGAACGGCGGACCCGAGGTCCTGCGCTACGAGGACGTCCCCGATCCGGCCTGCCATCCCAAGGGCGTCATCATCCGCGTCGAGGCCATCGCCATCGAGGGCGGCGACACCCTGAACCGCTTCGGCGGGCCCCTGGTCACAAAGCCCCACATCGTCGGCTACCAGGCCGCCGGAGAGATCATCGAGGTCGGCGCCGAGGTCACCCACCTGAAGGTCGGCCAGAAGGTCGCCACCGTGAACAATTTCGGCAGCCACGCCGCCCTGCGCAGCGTGCCGGCGCGTAACTGCTGGCCCGTGCCGGACGGCTACGACATCGCCAAGGCCTCGGCCATCCCGGTCACCCTCGGCACCGCCCACGACTGCCTGTTCGAGTACGGGCGGATGAAGGCGGGCGAGATTGTCCTGGTCCAGGCGGGCGCCTCGGGCGTCGGCGTCGCCGCCATCCAGCTGGCCCGCCGGGCGGGGGCGAAGATGATCCTGGCCACCGCCTCCTCCGATGAGAGGCTCGAGCGCCTCAAGCCCCTGGGGATGACCGCCGGCATCAACTACCGCGTGAACGAGGTGCCCCGGGAGGTCCGCCGCCTGACCGACAACCACGGCGCGGACGTGGTGGTGGACTCCGTCGGCGGCTCGACCCTGCAGGGCTCGATCAACAGCCTCGCCTACCGCGGCCGGGTCTCGATGGTGGGCGCCGCGGGCCGCGAGCCCATGGTGGTGGACGTCGGCTCCATGATGGGCGGCAACCGCGGCCTGTCCGGGGTCTTCCTCGGGGCCGAGATCATGACCGACCGGGTCCATGACATGATCCAGGGCCTGATCGAGGCCGCCGCCCGGGGCGAGCTGGAGGTGGTGATCGACCGGACCTTCCCGCTTTCAGAGGCCGCCGCCGCCCACGCCTACATCGAAAGCCGCGCCGCCGTCGGCCGCGTGGTCCTGGTTCCCTGAAGCGCGGCCCTCCATGCCCTTTGCGAACAACGGCGAGGTGCGGATCTGCTGGGAGAGCTTCGGCGATCCCACCGACCCCGCCATCCTGCTGATCAACGGCCTCGGCTCGCAGATGACCCGATGGCCGGAGGCCTTCTGCGAGGTCCTCACCGGCCGGGGATACCGGGCCCTGAGGTTCGACAACCGCGACACGGGCGACCGGTCGCCGCGCCTGGCCAGGATCACCGCCCCCACCGTCGTCCTGCATGGAGCGGACGATCCCCTCCTGCCCGCCGAGGGCGGCCGGGACACCGCCGCCAAGATCCCCGGCGCGGAGCTCCGGATCGTCGAGGGCATGGGCCACGACCTGCCCCCCGCCCTGTTCGGCATCGTCGCCGACGCCATCCTCGCCGCCGCGACCCGCGCCGGCCGACCCCTTCAAGGAGCCTGACCCATGGGACGTCTTTCCGGAAAATCTGTCATCATCACCGGCGCCGGCTCAGGCATCGGCCGGGCGGCCTCCCTGCTGTTCGCCGGCGAGGGGGCGAAGCTGGTCATCGCCGACAAGTTCGACACGGTGGAGGAGACCGCCCGACAGGTGCGCGAGGCCGGCGGGACGGCCGTCGCCCTGGTCGGGGACGCGGGCGAGGAAGACTTCGTCTGCGCCCTGGTCGACCGCGCCGTCGCAGAGCACGGCGCCCTGGACGCCATCTGGGCCAACGCCGGCATTTCGGGCGGCGCGGTCCCGCGGGAGGACCAGGACGCCGCCCACTGGGCCGAGGTCCTGCGGGTCAACCTGATCGGCCCCTTCCTCGCCATCAAGCACGCCAGCCGGGTCATGGTCCCGCGCGGCCGCGGCTCCATCGTCATGACCGCTTCGGTGGCCGGCATCCGGTCGGGCGCGGGTGGCCTGCCCTATTCCGCATCCAAGGCCGGGGTCATCAACCTGGCCCAGACGGCGGCCAACGACCTCTACGGGACCGGGGTTCGGGTCAACGCCATCTGCCCCGGCCTGATCGAGACCGGCATGACCAAGCCCATCTTCGACGGCGCCCGGGCGCGGGGGAACGAGGCCAAGATCGGCCAGCTCAACCCCCTGACCCGCTATGGCGTGCCCTCGGAGATCGCCCACGCCGGCCTCTTCCTGGCCACGGACGACGCCTCCTACGTGAACGGCCAGGCCATTGCGGTGGACGGCGGCCTGTCCTCCTCACACCCGGTGGCGCGGCGGCGGTAGGCGGTCCACGGCCCCTCAGCAGACCCCCTCACCCGCCTCCGGCGGGAGCTCCCCCTTGGGGGAGCAATGAGCCCTCTAATTCCTCCCCCCAGGGGGAGGTGGACCGCGCAGCGGGACGGAGGGGGTCAACGGCGGCCCCGCTGAGGCCCTACGGCCTTGCGCCCCGACTGGTCAGGCGGCGCGCGGGCGGCTAGAAACCGCTCGGCAACGCCTATTGCGCTCAGGGACCCATGGCTGGACATTCCAAGTTCAAGAACATCATGCACCGCAAGGGCCGCGCCGACGCCCAGCGGTCCAAGCTGTTCTCCAAGCTGTCGCGCGAGATCACCGTCGCCGCCAAGTCGGGCATGCCCGACCCGGCCATGAACCCGCGCCTGCGCCTTGCCGTGGCCAACGCCCGGGCCGAGTCCATGCCCAAGGACAACATCGAGCGGGCCATCAAGAAGGCCTCCGGCGCCGACGCCGCCTCCTACGAGGAGATCCGCTATGAGGGCTTCGGCCCCGGGGGCGCGGGCGTCATCGTCGAGGTCCTGACCGACAACCGCAACCGGGCGGCGGCCAATGTCCGCTCCCTGTTCTCCAAGCACGGCGGCAACCTGGGCGAGACCGGCTCGGTCTCCTTCATGTTCGACCGGGTGGGCCGCATCGTCTATCCGGCCTCCGCCGGGGGCGAGGAGGCCATGATGGAGGCGGCCATCGAAGCCGGCGCCGACGACGTGGAGTCCGACGAGGAGGAGCATGTGGCCTTCTCCGCCTTCGAGTCCCTCAACGAGGTGGCGGCGGCCCTGGAGGCGGCGCTGGGCGCGGCCAAGTCCACGGGCCTGGCCTGGCGGCCCAAGAGCCTGACCCCCGTGGAGGGCGACGCCGTCGCCACCCTGCTGAAGTTGATCGACGCCCTGGAGGACGATGACGACGTCCAGACCTTCTGGGGCAATTACGACATCTCCGACGCCGACCTCGAAGCCTTCGGAGGCTGACCCCGCAGGAGGGGCCGACATGGCCAGAACCGTCCAGTCCGCGTCCGGGAATCCCGTCGGCCTGATCCTCCTGGCCTGCCTGGGCTCGGCCTATCTCATGACGGTCAGCGACTTCCCGCCCCTGACCTTCATCTTCGTCATGCTGGGCTGGATCCTGGCCGTGGCCGTCCACGAGTTCGGCCACGCCTGGGTCGCCTGGCTGGGGGGCGACCACACGATCGAGGACAAGGGCTACCTGACCTTCGACCCGCGCAAGTACGCGGACCTGCAGACCACCCTGATCTGGCCGCTGATCGCCCTGGCCCTGGGCGGCATCGGCTTTCCGGGCGGCGCCGTCTGGCTGCGGGAGGACCTGATGCGCGGTCCTCTCTGGCGCTCGGCGGCCTCCCTGGCCGGGCCCGCCGGCTCCTTCCTGGTCATGATCCTCCTGGCCCTGCCCCTCGCCCTCTGGCCGCCGGAACCGGGGCAGGAGACCCTGGCCGCCGCCCTCGCCTTCCTGGCCTTCCTGCAGGCCACCGCCGTGGTGCTGAACCTCCTGCCGGTGCCCGGCTTTGACGGCTTCGGCGTGCTGCGGCCCTTCCTGCCGGTCCGGGTGCGCATCGCTGCGGCCAAGGTCGAGCCCGTCGCGCCTCTGATCGTGCTCGCCGCCCTCCTGTTGCTGCCGGGCGCCTCGACCCTCCTGTTCGGCCTGGCGGTCGGACTGGCGCGGGCGGTGGGCCTGCCGACCGACCTGATCTTCCAGGGCCTGTCCGACTTCCGCTTCTGGACGCACCTGGGCGGATGAGGCCCGATCCGGCCATCGATGTCCTGGCCGAGAGGCTGGTCGCGGCCCGCCCCGACGGCCGGACCCTGGTGACCGGCCTGACCGGCGCCGTCTCGGCGGGCAAGAGCACCCTGGCCCAGCGCCTCGCTGACCGCCTGACGGCCCGGGGCCTGTCCGTCGAGGTGATCTCCACCGACGGCTTCCTCAAGCCCAACGCCGTCCTCGGCGCCGAGGGCGCCCTGGACCTCAAGGGCTGGCCGCACACCTTCGACACCCCGGCCCTGCTCTCCACCCTGGCGCAGGTTCCGGCAGGCCCGGTGGAGATTCCGGTCCACAGCCACGTGACCTACGACATCGACCCGGCCCTGGCCCGCCGTATCGACCGGCCCGACATCCTGATCGCCGAGGGGCTGAACCTGCATTTCCGGGCCGAGACCCCGACCGGGGCCGATCCCCTTGACCTCCTGGTCTACCTCGACGCCGACGAGGCCGACCTGGAAGCCTGGTACGTGGCCCGGTTCCTGGGCTTCTGGGAGGCGGCCGAGCACGACCCGGCCTCCTTCTACGCCCGCTTCCGGGGGATGGACCGCGACGCTGTCACGGGCCTGGCCCACCGGGTCTGGGAGGGGGTCAACCTGCCCAACCTGCGCCAGCACATCGTCCGCGCCCGGCCAACGGCGGACCTGGTGGTGCGCAAGGGGGCGGACCACGCGGTCACAGGGATCGGGCGGCCCTGAGGTCGGTTTCCGTCCAAAGAAGAAGGGCGGCGGACCGAAGTCCGCCGCCCCTTTCTGGATCAGACCCCGGCGAGGATCACCATCTGTAGCTCAACCGGACGAAGGCCCGGCGACCGACCATGTCGTAACCGTTCAGAGCGGCGGCGCCGACCCGGAACTGGCCGACGGACGCCGCGGGCGGATGCTCGTCAAACACATTCTGTACACCCGCCTGCGCGGTCCACTTGTCCATCCGCTTGAGAAGCGAAAGGGTATGGGTGAGATAAAATTCGGTATACTGCTTGTAGAGGACAGGGGCGCCGACGACCCTCAGACCACTCGCCGTCGCAGCTGACGCCAGCAGTGTGGTGCAGGGCGCCACAACGCCGGCCGCATTGGTGCAGGTGGAGGAGTACCGGGTGCTCGGATACTCATCCTGACCGAGATACCCCGTATCCGAGGCCTTGCCGATGACATTCATGCCCCAGAAGGCGGTCCAGTCGTCCTTGACGAAACGCACGTTCACCTCGCCGGTGAAGTCCGGACCGTCATACGAGTAGGTCGTGCCGTTAAAGTCTTCGACCGCCGCGGAGCCGAGCAGCTGGGTCTTGTCCTCCAACTGCCAGGTGAACTGGGACTCCACCCGGAGACGACCGAAATCGAAGTCATGCTCGTAACTGACGTTGAGGTCGATTCCGCGATTCTTCTGGCTGGCGACATTGATATAGCTATCGTAAACGCCCAGGATGCTCGGCGTGGGGCCGGTGTCCCTGGCCAGCAGACCGCAATAGGGATTGTTCGGATAGTCAGATCGCGAATAGCACTGGAAAGCGATGTTGGAGGCGCCGAACCGCCGGACCTCGTCACTGACCTCAATATCGAAGTAGTCGATGGCCACCGAGAGACCCAGGGACTTTGGGGTCAAAACCAAACCTAAGGTCCGGGCCTCGGACTTTTCGGCCTTCAGAACACCCTTGCCGCCGCCACTGACGATGACGGCGCTGGTCGCGCCCCCGAGGAAGCCCTGGGGCACGCCGGCGGCGGCGCAGTTGGTGCGGATGTTCTGGTTGGAGCTGTCTTCATAACGGATGCAGGGGTCGACCGAGGTCTGATCGAGGAAGCCGATCTGATCGGCAAGGTACAGTTCAAAGAGCGCCGGTGCGCGGAAGGAGGTGCCGTCCGTGGCGCGAACCTTCAGCCAGGGCGTCAGAGCCCAGCTCAACCCGACCTTGTACGTCGAGTTCGAGCCGTAGCTGTCATAATCGGTGTAACGGCCCGACAGGGTCAGGTCGAGCGACTCGAACAGAGGAACGCCCTTGACGATCGGCGCATTCAATTCCGCAAAGACTTCCCTGACGTTATCGCCGCCTCGGGTGCGGCCCGAGGTGCTGGAGCCCCAGAGGTTCTGGGCCTGCGCGTTCGGGCCAGGAACGTCATCGATGAAATCACGCCGGTAAGCGGCGCCGATCGCCGCCCCCACGGGGCCGGCCGGAAGGCGGAACAGATTGCCGGTGGCCGAAGCTTCAAACTGGGTCTGTTCATAGATCGTATTGCCCACCTCGTAGCCGAACAGGAAGGCCTTTTCGGCGTCGGTGAAGTTGCCGGCAAGGACCCGTGGCGAGGTCAGCGGGATACCATTGGGAATGGTCGAGCACTTTCCCCCAGAGATGGTGATCACGCTCTGGTCGCAGGGAAGGGCGGAAGTGGTCACGGCGAGGACGCGATCGTCATAAATCAAGTCGCCGCCGTACTCCCCGTCCGACCGGGAGTACTGGAGGAAGGCGTCCCATGACCATCCGTCCAGAAGACCGGAGCCTGAGAAGTCGCCCCGGAGACCCGCCACAAGGCGGGCATAGTCGACCTTCACCGACAGGTCGGATTTCACCGCAATGATCGGGCGTTGCCGACCCAGGGAGACGCCGAAGGGATTGTTGGGATTCCCCAGGATCCAAGGGACGGCGAGATCCGGAAAAAACTGCTGGACGGAGAAAACGTCCGTCTCGCGCCGGTTCAGCAGCACCTCGGCGTAACCCTCGACGGTCGGGGTCACATCAATCCCGGCATTGGCGTAGAGGGTGTAGCGCTTCACCGGATACAAAACGGACGCCCGGTCGTAGAGCGGGTTCTCGGTCTCCAGGTAGGGGAAGGTCAGCGGGAAGCCGGCCCGCCCGCTTCGGGCCAGGCCGGCCGGGATGGGGATGTTGGCGTTTGAGCCGGAGTTGCCCTGCCCGGCGGTGGGGTAGGTGACGCCCGGCCGGGTGTAGACGAGGTTGCCCAGGCTGGTGCTGAGAGTGTTGGCGAACAGGTTGTAGCACTTGGTTGTGCCCTGGGTGTTCTTGTAATCGACACGCTCGTTCTTTGCGGAATCCACCAGATAGTCTGCTGCGCAGGCGGTGTAAGGCCGGTCCCGAGTACGCAGCACCTTCTCCTCGTAATAGTCAGCCGATACATTGAAATAACCGCGCTGGAAGGTCTTCCCCCAGACTCCATTGAGCCTGTAGACCTCGCCGCCGCCATCGGGCGACATGTTGGAGTAGGCCTCGACCGAGCCACTGTCGATTCTGGTGTTGGTGATGATGTTGACGACCCCGGCGACGGCGTCCGATCCGTAGACGGAAGAGGCGCCGTCCTTGAGGATTTCAATCCGGCTGATCACGGACTGCGGGATGACATTCAGGTCCACGGGGCCGACGGCGCCCCGGACGCCTGCGGGACCGACCCGGCGACCGTTCAGCAGCACCAGACTCCGGCTGGCTCCCAGGCCGCGAAGGTTGATCGAGTTCGCGCCCGGACCGCCGTTCGTCACATAGCCGGTGAGCTGGTTGTTGACCTGGAACGAACCGGAAGCGAGCGAAGTCGACTGCAGGACCTGGGAGGTGTCGACGAGGCCCTTGAGGGTCTGCGTCTCTGCCGTAATGACCGTGATCGGGGAGGGTGAGGTGTACTCGTTCTTCTTGATCCGGGAGCCGGTGACGACCAGTTCCTCGACATCCGAACCTTGCTGCGCCATCGCGGCCGGCGCCAGAGCCAGGGCCGCAAGGCCGGAGATGAAGGTTGTTTTGAGAAGCGTGTGCTTGAAAGTCATGGTCAGTCGGAGTCCTTGCTGTCCTTCGCCGCATTACCGGCGAGGCGCGAGAGTGCGTTACGCCCGGAGGCAGTTTATTTCTCGGAGGTTAGTCTTGGAGCGCTCGCCTGTCCAATCTTGTTAACTGCGGCCCCTTTTCGCCGGAATTCCGCCTTGATCGCCCGGTGCGCCACCCCCTTCCCGCCAGCGCCGAACCGGCCTAGGAACACATCACGAACAGTCGCCGGTGGAACCGCATGAGCCCCGCACCCCTCCGAATCCTCGGCCTTGACCCCGGCTTGCGTAAGACGGGCTGGGGCGTGATCCGGGTCGAGGGCAACCGGCTCTCCCACCTCGGGCACGGGGTGATCGCGCCGGACGAGAAGGCGCCCTTTTCCGAGCGGCTCCTGGCCCTGTTCGACGGGATCAGCGCCGTGGTCGCCGACTGGACGCCCGATGAGGCGGCCATCGAGGAGACCTTCATGAACACCAACGCCGCCTCGGCCCTCAAGCTGGGCCACGCCCGGGCGGCGGCGCTGCTGGCGCCGGCCAAGGCGGGCCTGCCGGTGGCGGAGTACGCCGCGCGCCTCGTCAAGAAGTCGGTGGTCGGCACAGGCGCGGCCGACAAGGACCAGGTGGCCTTCATGATCGCCCGCATCCTGCCCGGCTCGGCCGGCGCGTCCGCCGACGCCGCCGACGCCCTGGCCGTGGCCGTGGCCCACGCCCACGCCCGCACCCGGGGACGGTTGGCGGCATGATCGGTCGGCTGGCGGGCAGGGTCCTGGAGACCACGGAGGAAGAGGCCCTGATCGACGTGGGCGGGGTCGGCTGGGTCGTGCGCTGCGGCGCCCGCACCCTGTCGCGCCTGCCCGCCGCGGGCGAGGCGGTCGTCCTGCGGGTCGAGACCCAGTGGTCGGAAAGCGCCGGCCCCCGTCTCTACGGCTTCCTCGACGCCGACGACCGCGCCGCCTTCGTCCTGCTCCAGTCCGTGCAGGGGGTCGGGCCCAAGGCGGCCCTGGCCGTGCTGGACGTCCTGACCCCCGCCGCCCTGGCCGAGGCCGTGGCCCGGGAGGACAAGGTCCAGGTGGGCCGGGCCAGCGGGGTGGGCCCCAAGCTGGCCCAGCGAATCCTGGTGGAGCTGAAGGGCAAGCCCATCGGCGCCGCCAGCTTCAGCACTTCCGGCGTCGCCGCCGCCCCGGCGCCCGGTCCCGCCCCGGTCTCCGCCGCCGGCGAGGCCGTCGCGGCCCTCATGGGCCTGGGTGTCGCCGAGATGCAGGCCCGCCGCCTGGTGGAGCAGGCCGCCGGCGCCCTCGGCCCCGACGCCGCCGTCTCCGACCTCGTCCGGGCCGGCCTGAAGGAGATGGGCCGGTGACCCGGCTGGTTTCCGGCGAACCCGGGCCGCCCGAGCCCGGCGACCGCGCCCTTCGCCCGCAGACCCTGTCGGAATTCGTCGGCCAGGCGGCGGCCAAGTCGAACCTGTCCATCTTCATCGACGCGGCCCGGGGCCGGGGCGAGGCCATGGACCATGTCCTGCTCTTCGGCCCGCCGGGCCTGGGCAAGACCACCCTGGCGCAGATCATCGCCCGGGAACTGGGGGTGAACTTCCGCGCCACCTCCGGCCCGGTGCTGGCCAAGGCGGGAGACCTGGCCGCCATCCTGACCAACCTCGAGCCCCGGGACGTCCTCTTCATCGACGAGATCCACCGGCTCGCCGCCCCCGTGGAGGAGATCCTCTACCCGGCCATGGAGGATCACGTCCTCGACCTGATGATCGGCGAGGGGCCCGCGGCCCGCTCG
Source organism: Phenylobacterium sp. (assembly GCA_020401865.1). Classification (GTDB taxonomy): domain Bacteria; phylum Pseudomonadota; class Alphaproteobacteria; order Caulobacterales; family Caulobacteraceae; genus Phenylobacterium. The sequence goes on from JADCAS010000003.1 coordinate 124,191, forward strand.
ATCCGCATCGACCTCGCCCCCTTCACCCTGGTGGCGGCCACCACCCGGGCCGGCATGCTGGCCACCCCCCTTCGGGACCGCTTCGGCATCCCGATCCGGCTGGAGTTCTATTCCGCGGAAGAGCTGCGGAAGGTGCTGGCCCATGCGGCGGGACGGCTGGGCCTGAACCTCACCGAAGACGGGGCCGGCGAGATCGCCGCCCGCGCCCGGGGTACGCCGCGCGTCGCCGGTCGCCTCCTGCGCCGGGTGCGCGACTTCGCCGAGGCCGAAGGCGCCGCCGCCATCGACAGGCCCGCCGCCGCCCGGGCCCTGGCCCGGCTGGAGGTGGATCCCGCCGGCCTGGACAGCCTGGACCGTCGCTACCTCCAGGCCCTGATCTCCAACTACGCCGGCGGGCCGGCGGGGCTGGAGACCCTGGCCTACGCCATCGCCGAGGCCCGCGACGCGGTCGAGGACGTCATCGAGCCCTACCTGCTCCAGCAGGGCTTCATCCAGCGCACGCCCCGGGGTCGGGTGGCCTGCGCCCGGGCCTATGAGCACCTGGGCCTGACGCCGCCGCCTTCGCCACCCGTCGCCGGCCAGGGGGGACTTTTTGACGGAGACGAGGATGCCGGCTGACGAGAGGGACGCCCCGTCCAGCGGCCGATTCGAGGGCCGCGAGCACATCCTGCCCGTGCGCATCTACTACGAGGACACCGACTTCACCGGCGTCGTCTATCACGCCAACTACCTGCGCTTTTTCGAGCGGGGGCGCAGCGACGCCCTGCGGGCGGCGGGCGTGTCCCACTCCGATCTCCTGGTGGGTGAGCGCCCGTCGGCCTTCACCATTGTTCGCATGGAGATCGACTTCCGCCGCCCGGCGCGCATCGACGACGCCCTGGAGGTGCGCACCCTCTACGAACGGATCCGCGGGCCGCGCCTGTTCATCCGGCAGCGCATCCTGCGAGGCGCGGAGCTGGTGTGCGAAGCGCAGGTCGAGGCCGCCTGCATCGACCTGTCCGGGCGGCCAGCGCGCCCTTCACAGCTTCTGTTAACCAAACTGGCGCCCCTGTTCGAGTAACAAAGGCCCCAACTTCGCCATGCTCGCGGGTCAAGGTGCCGGATCTGCGCATATGGCCTGACAGGATACGAGCCCGGAGAGACCATGGAGCCCGCCGCCATCACGCCGGAGACCTTTTCCTTCGTCGCTCTCTTCGCGCGGGCCGACTGGGTAGGAAAGGCGGTGATGATCTTCCTGGGCCTCGCATCGCTGGCCTCCTGGGGCGTCATCATCGACAAGGCGGTCCGGCTGTGGGGCCTGAACCGGGCGGCCGACGCCTTCGAGGCGGAGGCCGCCTCGGGCCGGAGCCTGGAGGATATTGCCCTCGAGGCCGGCGATAATCCCCCCCACGCCCTGCACCGCATGCTCCAGGCGGCGCTCTTCGAGTGGCGCGAGGCCCGCGCGCGGGGGCCTGTGTCCGAAGGCCAGGCCGCCTTCCTGGTCCAGCGGATCGACCGGGTGCTGGACGCGGCCATCGCAAGGGAATCCCTGAGGGTCGAGACGGGCCTGTCCTCCCTGGCCATCGTGGCCACGGCCTCACCCTTCGTCGGCCTGTTCGGCACGGTCTGGGGGATCATGCACAGCTTCCAGGCCATCGCCCTGCAGAAGAACACCAACCTCGCCGTGGTGGCCCCCAGTATCGCCGAGGCCCTCTTCGCAACGGCCCTGGGCCTGATCGCCGCGATTCCGGCCTACATCGCCTTCAACCACTTCTCGACGGCGGTCAGCCGCTACGCCGCCCGGCTGGAGGGCTTCGCGGACGATCTGTCCACCGCGGTCCAGCGCCGGTTGGCCTCGAAGGTCTGAGACATGGCCCTGTCCGCACATGACGCCTTTTCCGGGGCCGGTGGTGGCGGACGTCGGCGGCGCTATGGCCGCAGCCGCCGCTCGGCCCTGTCGGAGATCAACGTGACGCCCCTGGTGGACGTCATGCTGGTTCTCCTCATCATCTTCATGATCTCGGCCCCCCTGCTGACCGCCGGCGTCCCCCTGGAGCTGCCCAGGACAGAGGCCGGGGCTATCCAGGAGACCGAGGGGCCCCTGGCCATCTCCATCCGGGCCGATGGCGCCGTCTTTGTCCAGGACCGGCAGACGCCCTTCGAGGCCCTCGGGCCGGCCCTCGCCGCCGCCGCAGCAGACAACCCCGAACGCGCGGTCTTCGTGCGGGCTGACGGACGCGCCGCCTATGCCGACGTGGCCCGGGTCATGGCCGCCCTCTCGGTGCGGGGCTTCACCCGCGTCAACCTGATCACCGATACAGGCGGTCCCGCCGCCGGGCCGGCGCCGGAACCCGCCCTTCTTCCCGCCCCCGAAGGGGTCTCGCCGCCGTGACTCTGACGTCGCGGATCAGCCCGGCCTTCCTGGCGTCCGGCCTCCTGCACCTGGCCGTCCTGGCCGCCCTGGTGCTGGTCCGGGCGCCTGCAGGGGACCCGGCCGGCGAAGGACCGCCGGTCGCCGTGCGCCTTGTCACGTCCGGTGACTTCGCGGCGGCGCAGGCGGATTCGGTCCCGGCGGCGGACGCCGCCCCGGCGGCGCCTTCGACGCCGGTCCCGGCCGAACCGGAGCCTGCGCCCGTTCCGCCCCCGCCTCCTGCGCCGACGCCGACCCCGCCCAAGCCTCAGCCTGTCCAGAAGAGCCCCCCAACACTGGTCCCTCGATCTGTGGCGACGTCTGCAGCGGCCCCGGCCCGCCCGCCTGCACCTGCAAAGAGAGCCTCCGGCGGTCTCGACCTGGACGCCCTGGCGGGCCAGGTGGCGCGGCTGGGCGGATCGCGCCCGGGGCCCGCCGTCCCGGCCGGCGGCGCCACAAGCGGGCCCAGCGCCGCGGCCCTGGCCGGCCTTCAGGATCAGCTCCAGAGACGCTGGACCCCGAACTGCGAGGTGGAGGGCGGCCGGGATGTCCGGGTACGGGTCAGCTTCGGGCTGTCGCCGGGCGGCGACCTCGCCGGTCCCGTCGAGGCCGGCGGCCTGGAGCGGTCCGACAACGCCGTGGTCCGGGCGGCGGCCGAGCGGGCCATCCGGGCCGTACTCCAGGCGGCCCCCTTTCCCGCGCTGGCCAGCCCTGCTGGCCAGCGAATCGCCGTCAACTTCAACGCCCGGGAGGCCTGTTCATGAGGATGTCCGCTGCAGCCCTGTTAATCGCCTGCCTGGTCCTTGCGGGTCTGTCGGGCGCCCCGTCGCCGGCCAGGGCGGAGATCGAGGTGGACGTCAACAGGGGCGATATCCGACCCCTTCCCCTCTCCATCCCCGACTTCAGCGGCGACCGCGGCGGCGACATCGCCCGGGTCATCTCTGACAATCTCGGACGCTCGGGCCTCTTCGCCCCTATCGACTCCGGCGGCCGGACGGCGGAGGTGTCGACCGAGCCGGACTTCGCGGTCTGGAAGTCCCTGGGGGCTCAGGCCCTGTTGAACGGGCAGGTCAACCTGGTGGATGGACGCCTGCAAGTGGACTTCCGCCTGTGGGACACCTTCGCCGGCCAGCAGCTTCTGGGACTGCAGTTCACCTCCACCCCCGAGAACTGGCGCCGGGTGGCGCACAAGATCTCGGACGCTGTCTACGAACGTCTGACGGGCGAGAAGGGCTATTTCGACAGCCGGGTGGTTTTCGTTTCGGAGTCGGGCGGACGGCTGAATCGCACCCTCCGGCTGGCGGTGATGGACCAGGACGGCGCCAATCCCAGCTATCTGACGGATGGCTCGGAGATCGCACTTTCGCCGCGATTCTCGGCTTCGAGCCAGGAAATCACCTACATGTCCCTGCGGCCGAGCGGCTCGACGGTCTACCTGCTCAACCTGGAAACCGGACGGCGCGAAAGTCTGGGCCAGTTCCAGGGCATGGTTTTCGCCCCCCGCTTCTCGCCCGACGGCGCCCAGGTCGCCTTCGCCGTGGAGCGCAATGGAAACTCAGACATCTGGATCATGAACCTGGTCAACCGGCAGAGCCGGCGGCTGACCTCGGATCCGGCCATCGACACCTCTCCCGCCTTCTCACCGGATGGGAGCAAGGTGGTCTTCAACTCCGACAGGGGGGGGTCCCCGCAGCTCTATGTGATGGACGCTTCAGGCGGTGGAGCCCGGCGGATCTCCTTCGGAGAGGGGCGCTACACGTCCCCCGTATGGAGCCCGAATGGGGACCACATCGCCTTTACACGCCAGAGTGGCGGCAAGTTCCACATCGGCGTCATGCGGCCGGACGGATCGGACGAGCGCACCCTGACCTCAAGTTATATGGACGAGGGTCCGACCTGGGCGCCAAACAGCCGGGTCCTTTTGTTCAGCCGCCAGGAGGCCGGAGGTGAGCCACGGCTCTGGACCGTGGATGTCACAGGCCGCATTCTGAAGCCGGCTCCCTATTCCAGCGGGGCCTCGGACCCGGCCTGGTCGCCCTTGATCAACTGACGACATGAGGACTCCCGAATGACCCGTAAATCCACCCTCCGGTGGCTCCCCCTCCTCTCCGCCGCCGCCATCCTGGGGGCCTGCCAGACGACGCCGAAGCCGGCGACCGAAGCCCCGAAGACGTCTGAGGCCGCATCCCCGGCGGACTCTGCGAGCGGAGCCGGTTCAGTTCAGCCCGTCCGCCGCCCGGCGCCGGTCACCGGAACCCCCCTTCCAGGGACGGTCCAGGATTTTGTGATCAACGTTTCCGACCGGGTCTTCTTCGACGTCGACCAGTACGATGTCCGAGAAGACGCCGCCGTCATCCTCGAGCGCCAGGCCGCCTGGCTGAAACGCTACCCGGCCGTCCAGGTCCGGATCGAAGGCAATGCCGACGAGCGCGGCACCCGGGAGTACAACATCGCCCTCGGTTCACGCCGGGCCAGCGCGGTGCGGGACTATCTCGTGGGTCTCGGCGTGTCACCGTCCCGCATCTCGACGGTATCCTTTGGCAAGGAGCGTCCCATCGATCCCGGCGCCGATGACGAGGCCTTCCGTCGTAACCGCAACGCGCACACCGCCATCGTCAGCGGGGCCCGATAGGTTCATGAAGGCAGGGCCAGCCCCCTTGTTCCGGTCCCGCCTGGCGGCCCTGGCCCTGGGCCTCGCCCTTGCGGGAACAGGAGGCGCCCTGGCCGCCCCGGCGCCGCAGGAGGACCCAAAGGAGGTCCGGCTCCGGGAGCTCTCCGACCGGGTCGCCGACCTTGAGCGCGCCCTGCAGGGGCTCAACGCCCAGCTCGAGACCACGGCCCGTGCCGCCGACCTGGCGCGGGGCGACGTGGACCGACTCCAGGAGAGGGTCCGGACCCTGGAGGGCGCCCGACCCGCCGCCGCGGGGACGACCGCCGCCCCGGCCACGCCGGCGCCGACCCCCTCGAGCGCCCTTGTCCCAGCGGCGTCGGCCCCTCCGCCTCCAGTCCCTGCGGCGCAAGCCGCTGTGCCGCCGACCGCTGTGCCTTCGGCCCCTGCGCCAGCCCCCACTTCGGCGTCGGTGGCGACGGCCGAAGACGGACTGACACGGGGCCGCAAGCAGCTTCAGGGCGGGGATGCGGCGGGCGCCGAGGCCACCCTCACAACCTGGCTAGCCGCCTCGCCGGGCGATCCCCGGGCGGCGGAAGGGACCTACCTTCGGGGCCGCGCCCGGGCCCTGCAGTCGGCCTGGCCGGATGCAGCGGCGGACTACATCGCCGCCCTCAAGGGATGGCCGGCGACCTGGTGGGGCCCGGACGCCGTCGTCGAACTGGCCCGCAGCCTGGCGCGCCTGGGCAAGACTGCGGAGTCCTGCCAGGCCCTGACGGAACTTGGCGTCCGCTATCCCGCCGCCTCCGAAGGCGCCCGCAAGCGCGCCGCAGCGGTCGGCGTCCAGGCCCGGTGCGGGGCCTGAGCCCGCCGATCGAGGTTGAGGTGAAGGCGCGGCTGGACGCCCGCCTGGACGCTGACGCCCGCTCGCCCCTCGCCGTGGCCCTGTCAGGCGGCGGGGACTCCCTGGCCCTGACCCTGATGGCGGCAAGATGGGCCAAGGCGCATTCCCGCCCGCTTCTGGTCCTGACGGTCGACCATGGCCTCCAGCCGGCCAGCGCGGCCTGGACCCAGGCCTGCGCCAGGGCCGCGGACCGGATCGGCGCCCGCTTCCGGGGTCTCACCTGGACCGACCCCAGGCCCTCCGGCGGCCTGCCGGCAGCGGCGCGGGCGGTCCGGCATAGACTGCTCGCGCAGGCCGCCCGCGAGGCCGGGGCCCGGATCATTCTGCTGGGTCACACCCTCGATGACATCGCCGAGGCCCGAGCCATGAGGGCCGCCGGGTCCACCACCCCTTCCCCGCGGGAGTGGGCGCCGTCGCCCGCCTGGCCGGAAGGGCTGGACGTCTTCCTGCTGCGTCCCCTGCTGGGGATTCGCCGGGAGGCCCTGCGGGAGTGGCTCCGCGCCCGGGGCGAAACCTGGATCGAGGATCCGGCCAACACCAATCCCCGGTTCGCCCGCAGCCGGGCGCGGGCCGCCCTGGCGGAGCCTGGTGGCACCGACCCGGAGGCCTGCGCCCCGGGGACCGACCCGCCTCCTTTGGCGGATCTGGCCCTGCAGGTCGTGGCCCGTCCCTTCGGCCTACAGATCGCCCGTCAGGCCCTGCGGGAAGCGGATCCAGCGGCCGCTCGGCGGTTCGTGGCCGCCGCCTGCCTCTCGGCGGCCGGAGGCGTGCGCCCGCCCCGGGGCGGGGCGCTGGACAGGCTGGTCGAGCACCTGGCCGGACCGGAGGCGGTTCGCGCCACCCTGGCCGGCGCCCTCGTCCTTTCAGACGCCGGCGGCGTGACCTTCGGCCGGACGGCGGGGGAGATGCAGCGACAAGGCGTCGAGGACCTCTGGTTGCCGGCGGGTGGGGACGGGATCTTCGACGGACGTTTCCGGATCGAGACGACGTCCCCTGCCCGGATCAGGCCCCTGGAAGGCAGACTTTCAAGGCTGTCGACGGTGGACAGGGCCGCGCTGTCGTCAGTCCCGCCGGCCCTGCGCGGCGGCCTGCCGGGGGTCGAAACCGGAAGCGCGTTTCACCTGGCCGGGACTCCGGGGTCCGGGGTCCGGGTCCGTCCCCTGGCGCGGAGTCGGCTGCTCGCCGCCTGCGACGTGGCGACGGACGAAGCGACCGCGGCGGCACTCAGCCTTGAGAGCTCAGGCTGACCTCGAGGACATGCGTAATCCCCCGGACAACCCTGGAGGCGTAACGGGGCCCCAGCAGGCTGGCATGTCGGGCGCCCTCGACCCGGTCCACATGACCCGCCCGGGAGGCCAGGGCGGGCGCATTCTGGATCGCCTGGAGATCCCCGGGGAGGGGTACGGCCCCGGCGGTCACCACAGCGACAGGCAGGTCCGGATCAAAGGGACCTTCGATGCGTCCCTGAGCGGCGGTCTCAAGCCACTGCTGCACCTCCCGGGCGGAGGCCCGGGCGTGGGAGCCCGAGGCGTAGATCCGGCGCTTCTCGCGGGAGATCTCCGGCGGCAGGCCGATCCGGTCGCCAGCCACCAGTGACCAGGGCTGCATGACGCCGAGGTCGGCGACCCTGTCGAGAAGGAACATGGCGCGACGAAAACCGTCGATCATCCGGGCGGCGGCGGGATGGTCCACGGCCTCGGGTGTGACGGCGTCCACCAGGACCAGCCCGACCAGCCGGTCCCGAACCCGTGGCGCGAGGACTCTCAGGAAGAGTCCGGCCATGGAGTGGCCGGCGAGGACCAACGGCGCAGGGTCCTCCAGGCGCCCCAGCATCGCCTCGAGGTCATCGGCGATAGCGCGTCCATCCCGGGGATCAGGGCCCGGATCGGACAGGCCCAGGCCGGCCCGGTCGTAGGCCAGGCTGCGGATGCCGAGGCCCGCGAGCGCCTCCTGGACCCTGTGCCAGTCAGCGGCGCAACCGAAGGCCCCGCACTCCATCACGACAAGGGGGCCGCCTTCCGACGGCCCGGCCCGGACCGCTCGCAGGCGGCGGCCGCCTATGTCCACCCACTCGCCCCGGGAGGGACCCGACATGGCGCCCACAGTCATGACAGGGTCCTCGTCGCCCTTCGGCGGGCTACTTCCAGGTGTAGGTGACCGGCGAACTGGCGGGCCCGAAAGCGATTTCTACCGAGGTCACGGCCTTGGCGCCCGGCGGCGGCTGGAACACAGCACGGGTGGCCTCGGGGCGCACGGACATGGGCGGGGCCCCATCGAAGGAGACCTTTACTTCCCGGACCGCCTCTTCGGGCGCCTTCAGAATGTCGGGCCTGGCCGATTCGCCGGGCGACTCGTTGCTGATCTGGAAGAACCGCTTGGTCTGGCTCTTGCCAGCGAACCAGACAATCTTGACGCCATCGCCCGTCACCCACCAGCTGGGAGTCAGGGCCACCTGGGCCGTATAGGTCGTCTCCCCCGACCCCACCAGGACCCGGGCGGACCGGGCCTCCAGGACACCGTTGGAGTTGGCTTCGAGGGGAATCGAGAAGACCGCCGGGGCGGCGGGTTCCTGCGGGCCGGAACAGGCTGAAATCAGGAGAACCGAAGCGAGCAACAGCCCGCTGATAGAAATGCGCATGGCTTGCCTCCCTGGTTATTCGGGAGAGCATGTACCCGCCGGGCCTGTCCGGCAAGTCGCAGATCGGGTCTGGAGTCCAGGAGATCAAAGGGACTTGAGGATACCCTCGACCATCTTTTTGGCGTCGCCAAAGAGCATCATGGTGTTGTCGCGGAAGAACAGCTCGTTCTCCACACCGGCATAGCCCGAGCTCATCCCGCGCTTCACGAAGAGGACCGTGCGGGCCTTCTCCACGTCGAGGATGGGCATGCCGTAGATGGCGCTGGACGGGTCGGTCTTGGCGGCGGGGTTCGTCACGTCATTGGCCCCGATGACGAAGGCCACGTCGGCAGTGGGGAACTCTGCGTTGATGTCCTCGAGCTCGAACACCTCGTCATAGGGCACGTTGGCCTCGGCCAGCAGGACGTTCATGTGCCCGGGCATGCGGCCGGCGACGGGGTGGATGGCGTACTTCACGTCGACGCCCTCCTCCTTCAGCTTGTCGGCCATCTCGCGAAGGGCGTGCTGGGCCTGGCTGACGGCCATGCCGTAACCGGGGACGATGATCACCTTGGAGGCGTTCTTCATGATGAAGGCCGCATCGTCCGCCGAACCCTGCTTGACGGGCCGGGTCTCGATGCGCCCACCGGCCGCCGCGGCGCTGTCGTCCGCACCGAAGCCGCCCAGGATCACCGAGACGAAGCTGCGGTTCATCGCCTTGCACATGATGTAAGACAGGATGGCGCCGGACGAGCCGACGAGGGCGCCGGTGATGATCAGGGTGACGTTCTCGAGGGTGAAACCCAGGGCCGCCGCCGCCCAGCCGGAATAGCTGTTCAGCATCGACACCACGACGGGCATGTCCGCGCCGCCGATGGGGATGATGAGGGTGATCCCGAGGATCAGGGCCAGAGCAAAGATGGCCCAGAAGGCCCAGAGGGCCGAGCCGCCGCTGACGACCAGGACGCCGATCAGGCCCACCAGGGCCAGGCCGATCACGATGTTCAGGAGGTGACGGGCGGGCAGGAGAATGGGCGCGCCCGACATGTTGCCGTTCAGCTTGGCGAAGGCGATGACTGATCCTGTGAAGGTCACCGCGCCGATGGCGAGGCCCAGGGACAGCTCCACCAGGGAGATCGCGTGGATGGCGCCGGGAGCGCCGATCCCGTAGGCCCCTGGGGTGTAGATGGCGGCCACCGCCACGAGGCAGGCGGCCATGCCGACCAGGCTGTGAAAGGCCGCCACCAGCTGGGGCATGGAGGTCATGGCCACCCGGCGCGCGATCACGGCGCCGATCACGCCCCCGACGCCGACGCCCGCGAGGATCAGTCCTACGGTGAGGCCGTCGAGCTTGCCCTGGCTGAACAGGGTGACGAGGGTCACGCCCACCGCCAGAGCCATGCCGATCATGCCATTGCGGTTACCCGCCTGGCTGGTCACGGGGCTGGACAGTCCGCGCAGGGCGAGGATGAAGAGGACCCCGGAGGCGAGATAGAGGATGGCGGCGAGGTTGGCGCTCACTTCGCGCCCTCCTTCCTGGCCGGTTCCTTCTTCTTGTACATGGCCAGCATCCGCTGGGTGACCAGGAAGCCGCCGAAGATGTTGACGGCGGCGAGGGCCGCCGCAAGGGCGCCCGCCCCCTTGGAAATCATCACGGCGCCGGCGCCGGCGCCCGGCGCCGCCTGGGCCGCCGCCGCCAGGAGGGCGCCGACGATGATCACGGAGGAGACGGCGTTGGTCACCGCCATCAGGGGCGTGTGCAGGGCTGGGGTCACGCTCCAGACCACATAGTAGCCGACAAAGATGGCCAGGACGAAGATGGCCAGCCGGAAGACTGTGGGATCAACGTCCATGGGCGTCTCCGTCAGGACCCGGCGAGGGCCGGGTGCACGATCTTTCCGCCGCTGACGACCAGGGCGGCCTTGAGAATCTCATCCTCGCGATCGGGCGCCAGGGCGCCTTCCTTGTCGAGGAGCAGGCCCGAAAAGGCCAGGAGGTTACGGGCGTAGAGGGCGGAGGCATCCGCGGCGATGCGGCCAGGAAGGTTGGCGAGGCCCAGGATCTTCACCCCGTTGGCGGTCTCCACGGTCTCGCCGACCTTCGCGCCCTCGACATTGCCGCCCTGCTCCACCGCCAGGTCGACGATGACCGAACCGGCCTTCATGGCGGCGACCTGGGCGGCCGTCACCAGCCGGGGCGCAGGCCGGCCGGGGATCAGGGCCGTGGTGATCACGATGTCCTGCTTGCCGATGTGGCCAGAGATGAGCTCGGCCTGCTTGGCCTGGTACTCCGCGCTCATCTCCTTGGCGTAGCCGCCAGCGGTCTGGGCGTTGCGGAACTCCTCGTCCTCGACGGCGATGAACTTGGCGCCGAGGGACTCCACCTGCTCCTTGGTGGCCGGCCGCACGTCGGTGGCGGTGACCACCGCGCCCAGGCGGCGGGCCGTGGCGATGGCCTGGAGCCCGGCGACGCCGACCCCCATCACGAAGACCTTAGCGGCAGCGATGGTGCCGGCGGCGGTCATCATCATCGGCAGGGCGCGGCCGTATGCGGCTGAGGCTTCAATGACGGCCCGATAGCCCGCCAGGTTGGCCTGGGAGGACAAGACGTCCATCACCTGGGCCCGCGTGATGCGGGGAATGAACTCCAGGGCGTAGGCCTCGGCCCCGCGGGCGGCGAGGGCCTCAAGGCCTGCACGGTCCTGGTGGGGGTTCAGGGAGGCGGCCACAATGGCGCCCGCCTTGAGGGCGCCCAGGGCCTCGGCGGAAGGACCGCGGATCCCGAACAGGATATCGGCGCCGGCCACCGCCTCGGCGGCGGAGGCGCAGAGCCGCGCCCCTGCAGCCGCGTAGTCGGCGTCAAGACAGGACGCCGCAAGACCAGCTCCAGCCTGGACGGAGACCTGGAAGCCCGCGGCGATCAGCTTACGGACGGTCTCCGGCGTCGCGGCGACCCGGGTCTCGCCCGGGTGGGACTCACGGATGACGGCGATCACGGCCATGGTTTGGACCGGCCCTCCCATTGCATGCCCGCCAGGTGGCGGACCGCTCGTCCAAGTCTAGTGGCCCGCGCCGGGCTTGTCGCGCAGGACGATGACGCCGATGACCGTCACGACCAAGGCTGAGATGGCGCCGGGGATGAATCCTGCCGGGGTGCAGAACCAAAGCGTGAAGAGGACAAGCGCGGCGGTGATCGCCAGAGAGCCCCACTTGGTGAGGGCCATGAAGACGGCGTAGGTGGCGGTCTGCTCGCTGATGTCCATCTCGCCGCGGTGATATTCGGAAGCCATTCGGGACTCTCTCGTTCGGACCCAGGGTCGAAGCAGGGGTTACACGCTCGCGCCGCGCCGCTCAAGCCCGGCGCGCAGGTCACCGGGCGGCGGCGTCGCCTGGCCAGACCGCCAGCAGGCCCCGGAGAGCCGAGATCAGGGCCAGGGGCTGATCGATCATGATGTGGTGGGCCGAGTCCGGGATGGCGATCTCGAGGGTGTGGGGCGGCAGGGGAGAAGGCCCGCCCTCCGTCCTGCGGCTGATGATGGCTGAGCGGTCACCGTAGATGTGGACGAGAGGAATGGAGACCTTTGGCGGGCCCCCGTCCATCAGGCCGCTCATGACGCGCCGGTCCAGCTTGGCCCACATGTTGGGGTCGAAGCGCCAGCTCCATCCTTCCTGACCTTGCGGACCCGTGACGGTCTTCAGCGACCGCCGGGCGATGTAGTCGGCGATGAACAGGTTGCCGGCGGCCTGGGGCGGCATCAGCCGGAAGCGGGAAAGCGCCTCCTCAAGGGTGACGTAGACCCGCTGGGCCCGGTCCCCGGTGGGGATGTTCCGGGCCTGCTCAGCCATCCGTTCGGCCATCCGCTTGCCCTCGGGCGAGTCCGGCGGCGGGCCGCCGAAGCCGGTGTCGACCAGGATGGCGGCGCGCATGCGGTCCGGATGGCTGGCGGCCGCGAAGAAGACCTGGGAGCCGCCAAAGGAATGGCCGATGTAGATCGGCTTGCCGGCGTCATAAAGACCCGCCGCCTGGGCGACGGCCTCGGCGTCGGTGGCGAAGTCCTGGAAGGCGTAGGTCTCGCGCCAGTCGGAGTCGCCCATGCCGGCCAGGGACATGGAGGCCACCCGGAAGTCCTGGGCCAGGAAGGGGGCGATGAAGCTCCACCAGTCGGCGTGGGCCGAGTTGCCATGCACCAGCAGCAGGCCTGGCTTGCCGCGCTCGCCCCAGACCAGCATCTCGATCCGGGCGCCAAGGGACACCACGTGGCTGCGCTCAGGCGCCTGGGCGAGGGCGCTGCGGAACCACTCCGGGGAGTCGGGTTCCCGGCCGCGGAAGGGCGCCAGGGGCGCCTGCACCTCCGGCGGCAGGGCGCCGGGCTCGGTATGGATCGGCCGATCGTCGTAGTAGCCGACGGGCGCGCCCTCCTTGATCGCCGGATCGATGGCCATGTCCTACTCCTGCGCCTCCCGGTAGCCCGCCTTGCGGCGGATCGACCGGATCCCCTTGTAGACCCCCGTGCCGGTCATCAGGATGCGGTCTCCAGACCAAACCCTGCCCGCCACCGTGAAGATGTCGCCGTCCTCGGCGATGATTTCGCTGGTTCCCTCGACCCAGTCGCCCATCAGGCCCGGGCCGATGAAGTCGGTCACCAGCCGGATGGTGACCCAGCCGACCTCCCGCTGGTTGGAGATAACCCGTCCCCAGGCCATGTCGGCGAAGCTCATCAGCATGCCGCCATGGCAGTTGTTCATGCCGTTGGCGTGGTGCTCCTCAACCCGGAAGGCCATGACCTCGATGTGGGTCTGCGGATCTCTGGACGAGTAGAAGGGTCCCACTGTGCGGCCAAAACCCCGCTGCCAGAGGTTGATCACGAACCCCTCGGGCACGACGGCTGTCTGGCCTTCGGTCAGGTCATCGGACATAGCGACCGGCTGACTAAAGGACCCCGGGAAAATGGCAAGCGCCTTCCGGCTTGGCGCGGTCGACGGTGCGTGGTTGAAATGAGACTGGAGATTTCCCCGGGGGATGTTGGGCATGTTGAGATCAGGAGTGCTGGCGGTGGGTCTGGTCGCGCTGAGCCTGACGGCCTGCGCCTCGACGTCGGGCGCCGGCGCGAAGGCCGGCGAAAAATCCGCGGCCGCTAAACCCCTTCGTGCCGGCCTGGACCCGGGCGCCCGACCTGACGCCTTCCCCACGACCTATCGGCCGCTGCCGTCCAATGACTTCGCCATTGTCGGCGCCCGCGCCTACACCGGGACTGGTCAGGCTTTGAACAATGCGACCATTGTGATCCGGTCGGGACGGATCGCGGCGATTGGTGAAGGCCTGGAGCCCCCGCAGGGCGTTCAGGTGGTGGACGCCCGCGGCAAATGGGTCTCCCCGGGGCTGATCGATTCCCACTCGCACCTCGGGGTGTACGCCTCGCCCGCCGAGGAGGCCCATTCCGACGGGAATGAACTGACCAGCCCCACGACGCCGCAGGTCTGGGCCGAGCATTCGGTCTGGCCGCAGGATCCCGGGTTCAACACCGCCCGGATCGGCGGCGTGACCACCGTCCAGGTCCTGCCCGGCTCCGGCAATCTGATCGGCGGCCGCGGCGTGACCCTACGCAATGTGCCGTCCCGGACCGTCCAGGGCATGAAGTTTCCCGGCGCGCCCTACACCCTCAAGATGGCCTGCGGTGAGAATCCCAAGCGGGTCTATGGCTCCAAAGGGCAGGCTCCCTCCACGCGGATGGGCAATGTCGCCGGCTACCGCGCCGCCTGGATCGAGGCGGCGGAATACACCCGCAAATGGGATGACTACCGGGCCCAGGTCGGACGTGGCGAAAAGGCCGACCCTCCGGCTCGCGACCTGGGGCTCGATACCCTATCGGGCGTTCTGAGAGGCGAGATCCTGGTGCAGAACCATTGCTACCGGGCCGACGAGATGGCGATCATGATCGATGTCGCGAAGGAGTTCGGCTACCGCATCGCCAGCTTCCACCACGCCGTGGAGGCTTACAAGATCGCAGACCTTCTCGCGGCCAATGGAATCTGCACGGCGACCTGGGCCGGGTGGTGGGGCTTCAAGCTGGAGGCCTTTGATTCTGTGGAGGCCAATGTCCCGCTCCTCCAGGCTGCCGGGGCCTGCGCGGTCATCAAGTCGGACGACGCCGACCTCATCCAGAGGCTCAACCAGGAGGCGGCCATGGCCCTGGCCGCTGGCCGCGCCGCCGGCCTGCAGATCAGCGAGGCGGAGGCCATGGCCTGGATCACCGCCAATCCGGCCAAGGCCATAGGCATCCTGGACCAGACCGGCACCCTCGAGGCCGGCAAGCGGGCGGACATCGTGATCTGGGACCGGAATCCGTTCTCGATCTACGCCCGCACCGAGAAGGTCTACATCGATGGCGCCCTGACCTGGGATCGCCGGGATCCCCGATACCAGCCCCGGTCGGACTTCGATCTGGGCCAACCGGGAGAGGGAGTTCGCTGATGCGCCGTCGTCTGGTCATCCTGGCCGCTGTCCTGGCCCCCCTCTTTCCGTCACTGCCGACGTCGGCCGCCGCAGCGCCCGCATCAGCGTCGGAAACCCTCGCCGTCACCGGCGCCCGGATTCTCACCGCCGGTCCGGCGGGCAGCCTGGAATCGGGGGTCATTGTCATCCGCGACGGGCGGATCATCTCGGTCGGTCAGGGCGCACCGCCGGCCGGCGCACGGGTGATTGACGCCGCCGGGTCGATAATCACCCCCGGACTGTTCGCGACGGGCAGCCTGCTGGGCGCTGTCGAAATCGGCGCCCTGGGCGATGACCTCTCGGTCAACAACCCGCAGATCAGCGCCGCCTTTGATATCCGGGAGGGCCTGGATCCGGCTTCGACCCTCATTCCCATCGCCCGGACGGGCGGCTTGACCAGCGCCGTTGTTCTGCCCCAGCCGGCGGGCGGCGGATTCGGCGCCCACGAGCATGACGGCGAAGTTTCGGGCGGGCGGCTGACGGCAGGCGGCGGCCACGAGCTCCGGCCCAACACTCTGTTCGCCGGCCAGGGCGCGGTGATCCGCCTGAACGGCGCAGGAGATATGGTGGTCCGCGGCGGGGTCGGCGTGGTCGTCGCCTTCGGCAAGGCGGGCGCCCAGGCGGCCGGGGGGGCGCGCGGCGCCCAGATCGCGGCCCTCAAGGCGGTCCTGTCCGATGTCCGGGCCTTCGCCGCAAACCGCAGCGCCTGGGAGACCGGAAGCTACCGGGAGCTGGGCCTGTCCAAGGCCGACCTCCAGGCCCTTGTTCCCCTGGTCCAGGGTCGCACGCCCCTGATCGCCCGTGTGCACAGAGCTGCAGACATCCGCTCTGTCCTCAAACTCGCCCGGGAGGAGAAACTGAGACTGATTCTCGAGGGCGCCGAGGAAGGCTGGATGGTGGCTGCAGAGATCGCCCGCGCCGGCGTTCCGGTCATTCTCAACCCGATCACCAACCGACCCGACAGCTTCGAGATTCTCGGCGCCACTCTCGAGAACGCTGCGCGCCTGAACGCCGCCGGCGTGACCCTGGCCTTCACCGCACCTGAGGGCGCCGCCCACCGCGCTCGGGAAACCCGATACGGCGCCGGGACCGCCGTGGCCTGGGGCCTGCCCTGGGACGCGGCGCTGGCGGCGGTGACCATCAATCCGGCGCGGATGTTCGGCGTCAGTGATCGCACGGGCAGCCTGGAGGCCGGCAAGGACGCCGACTTCGTTATCTGGTCCGGCGACCCCTTCGAGCCGCTCTCCACCCCAAAGGCGGTCTACATCCGCGGCGAGGCCCAGGACCTGACCACCCGCCAGACCGAACTGAGGGATCGCTACAAGGACCTCGGCGGCCCCCTGCCTCCGGCCTACCGGCGCCGGTAGACGAGGGGTCTGTCAGCCGACCAGGGCCTCGAAGGCGTCGACACGGCGCTCCAGCTGGCGCACGCCTGAAGCCCAGAAGGCGGTCTCGCGAGGGTCCAGGCCGAAGCGGGCCAGGGCCTCCACGCAGGTCCGCACGCCGCCAGAGGCGAGCAGGTCCTCGTAAAGGGGCGCGAAGCCCTTCGGGTCCTCTCGCCGCTTCTCCACCAGGGCCCGGACCAGAAGATCGCCGAAGGCGTAGGCGTAGACGTAGAACGGCGCGTGCACGAAGTGGCTGATATAGGCCCAGTAGTGCTCGTAGCCGGCGTTCAGTCGGACCGCCGGGCCGAGACTTTCGCCCATCACCTCCAGCCAGAGCCCGCCGATGGCCTCGGCAGACAGCTCGCCGTCCCGTCGGGCGGCGTGAAACCGGGTTTCAAAACGATGGAAGGCCATCTGCCGGACAACGGTGTTGAGTCCGTCTTCGATCTGGCCGGCCAGAAGGCCCAGCTTTTCCTTCGGCCCGGCCTCGGCCAGCAGCCGTTCGAAGACGAGGCTCTCGCCGAAGATGGAGGCCGTTTCCGCCAGGGTCAGAGGCGTCGCCGCCAGCAGGGTTCCGAGGGGCGCGCAGAGGCGCTGGTGGACGGCGTGGCCCAGTTCGTGGGCGAGGGTCAGAACATCCCGGCGCTCGCCCATATAGTTCATGAAGACGTAGGGGTGGTGGGGGGCGATAACCGAATGAGAATAGGCTCCGGACTGCTTGCCCGGGCGAGGGCGCGCGTCGATCCAGGGCTGCTCGAACAGGTCCCGGGCGCTGTCGGCGAACCTCGGGGCCAGGTCACGGAAACTGGCCTCGACGATCTCCCGCGCCTCGGCCCAGGACCAGAGCCGGGGTGCGCCGGCCTCCAGGGGGGCGTTCCGGTCCCAATGATCCAGAGCGGTCCGGCCCATCACCTTCGCCTTCAACCGGTAGTACCGGTGGCTGACCCGCTCGTAACCTGCCGAAACGGCCGTCTCCAGGGCGTGGACGGCCTCGCGGTCCACCTCGTTGGCCAGGTGCCGGGGCGCCGCCGGGTCCGGGTAGCGCCGCCAGCGGTCCTCCACCTGCTTCTCAAAGGCAAGGGTGTTCAGCACCAGGGCGAGGGTGGGCGCCGCCTCGCCCAGGGCCGAGGCCAGTCCCCCCGCCACCTGCCGCCGCCGGGCCGGGTTGGGATCAGACAGGGCGTTGAGGGCTTCTGGCAGGGTGAGACGGGCGCCGCCGGCGCGCACCTTGAGACGGGCCAGGGTCTCATCGTGCAGGCGGGTCCAGTTGGCGACCGCCGGGCTCCGGTCCACCAGCATGCGCTCCAGGTCCGGGGCCAGTTCGTGCGGCCGGAAGGCCCGGACCCGGCGCAGCCAGGGCCGCCAGCGCGCGGCGGCGGGAACGGCGGCCAAGGCCGCCTCGAGCTCGGCGTCCTCAAGTTCGTTGATCTCGAGGGTGAAGAACAGGCTCTCGGCGCCGATGGCGGCCGACCGGGCGCGGACATTGGCCTCAAAGCGGGCCCAGTCGGGGTCGCTCCGGGCGGTGGAGGCGGCGAGGCCGGCGTAAGAGCCCACCCGGCGGAGGGCGTTGGTCGCGTCTTCATAGAGCCGGATTCCCCGATCCAGAAGGTCGCCCAGCTCTGCGGCGTCAGCCCGGGCGGCAACAAGCCGGCCCTTCAGATCTAACAGGGCGGAGTTGGCGGCGACGGCGGCGTCGAAGTCGGCGTCGAGGCGTGGATCCTCCCGGCCGGCGTAGAGGTCGTCCAGTCGCCAGACTGGAAGGCTTTCGGGGGGCACATGGGCGGTCATGGTGTTTCATTACCCTGCACAGCCGGGGCGCCGCCAGCCTTGACCTTCGTCGAGCTCGCCACGCCGTCTCTTGACGAGGCGAGGGGCGCCGGGTGATTTTGTGAGGGGCTGGGGATGGCCGATCACGCCACAGGAGTGTGACCTGAAATGATTATCCGAGCCGCCGCCATTTCCGCGGTCCTTCTCGCCGCATCAAGCCTCGCCGCCCAGGCCACGCCCGCCAGCAAGGCGGAGTCGCCGCGTCCCGCCAATCCCCCCTGCTTCCGGCTCAGCGACCTGGGCGGGCACAGGATCGCCAGCCCTGACACCCTCTATTACTCGGTGCGCCGTAAGGAGGTGTACAAGTTCACCTTCAGTGGGTCGTGCCTGGCGGGGGTGACCAACTCCGATCCGCTTATCCTGGAGCCCCTCGGCGCCTCCAGCCAGGTCTGCAAGCCGCTGGACCTCAACCTTGGGGTTGGCGGGCCGATACCGCGCCGCTGCATCATCAAGTCAATCGAGCGGCTGACCTCCGAACAGGCCGCCGCCCTGCCCAGGAAGCTGAAGCCCTGAGACCGGGCCTCAGCGGCCCTGGGGCAAGGGCTCCAGCCCGAGGCAGACCGAGACGCATCGGCGGGCCAGCTCCTCGCCGGCATCGATGAGGGGCGCGCGAACGTCGCCCGGGTCGAGGACCAATGGAACCTCTGAGCAGCCGGCGATCACCGCTTCGGCGCCTTCGCGGACCAAAACTTCGGCCAGCTGGCGCATTCCCTCGCGTACGGCGGCGCCCAGGTCACCGGCCTTGATCCGTCCGACAAGATCCATGAACCGCGCCTGGTCGTCCCTGGGCAGGGTTACAAGCCCCATGCCCTGAGCGGCGATGTACTCATGGTAGAGGCGTACGGCGTCCCTGGCGCCCAGAACGCCGGCGCGCCGCGCGCCCGAGTCGCGGGCGGCCCGGGACGCGGTCTCGATCATGTCGACCAGGGGCAGTCCCGACGCGCGGCTGATCAGGTCGGCGTGAACGTGGGCCGAATCGCAGGCGATGGCCAGGACCTGGGCCCCGGCGCCCTGCAGCCCGCCCGCCATTTCGGCCAGGACCGGCCCTGGCCGCGCGAAGGGATCATTGCGGTCCGGAATCTGGGGATTGATATCGACAATCACCCGGATGTGGTCCTCATCCCGCTCCACGGGGGTAAGGGCCTGCAGCTTGCCCAGAAAATCGAGAGTGGCGGCGGGCCCCATGCCGCCAAGGACCCCGAGTACGCGGCTCATTCGAGATGCTCCTCCAGGTGGGATGCATGGCTTGCCGGGCCCTGGAACCCGGCGGCGTTCGGATAAGCGAGGCGGGTCCGGGAAAAGCGTGCCAGGCGCATGCAGATCTCCTCGCCCCGCCCCTTACACCGGCCGGGCCCGTTTCGCACCCCGAAGGCGTTCAAGACGGCGTATTCCCCCCGGGGCGCCTGGGCCCTAGATAGACGCCATGTCAGAACCCTCGCCGCCGCCTCCCCTTCGCATCTGGGGCCTCGCCAAGACGGTGCCAGGGGGCCGGTTGCTGTTCGAGGGGCTGGACCTGGACCTGCGCGCCGGTGAGGTGGTCGCCGTCACCGGGGAGTCTGGCGCAGGGAAGTCAACCCTGCTCAACCTCGCCGCCGGCCTCGATTCAGCGGACCGGGGCGAGATCGAGATCGCCGGACAGGCTCTTTCAGCATTGGATGAGGCCGGTCGCACCCGCCTGAGGCGCGATCGCCTGGGCTTCGTCTTCCAAGCCTTCCACATTCTGCCCCACCTCACCCTGGCCCAGAATACGGCCCTGCCCCTGGTGCTGGCTGGGGTCCCGGGGGAGCCGGCCCTGACGCGAGCGGCCGAGCTCCTGGCCGCCGTGGGCCTGGGCGGGCGGGAGGCTGACTTCCCGGCCCAGCTTTCAGGCGGCGAGCTCCAGCGCTGCGCCATCGCCCGCGCTCTGGTGCACGGGCCGGCCCTGATCCTCGCCGATGAACCCACCGGCAACCTCGACCCCGAGACTGCCGACCGCAGTCTTGGCCTCTTGCTCGACGCCGCCCGCTCGCGGGGGGCGGCGGTGCTCCTGGTGACCCATTCGGCCCGGGCGGCGGAGGCTGCGGACCGCATCCTGGTCCTCGGCCGTAATGGCCTGACGGACCGGCATGGCGGCTGACCCGCCCCTCTCCGGGACCCTGCTGGGCTGGATGGTCCGCGGGGAATGGCGCGCCCATCCGGTCCGCACCCTGGTGGCGGTTCTCGCCATCGCTGTGGGTGTGGCCCTCGGATTCGCCGTCCACCTTGTCAACCGGTCCGCTCTGGTGGAATTCGACGCCGCCGTGCGCAGCGTCAGCGGTGCGGCGGACCTGAGGATCGAGGCGGTCAGCGCCGCCGGCTTCGACGAATCCCTCTTTCCCATCGTGGCCCGGCTACCCGGCCTGGCGGCCGTCAGCCCCGTCGTCGAGGTCTCCGCTCGCACCGCTGACGGCCGCAGTCTGACCGTGATTGGGGTCGATCCGCTTCGCGCGGCGCGGGTGACACCGGCCCTGGCGGCCGGGTCGGGGGCCGGCTTCGCCGCCGGCGGCCCCCTCGCCGCCGAGGACGCCGTCTGGCTCTCCCCCGCCCTGAGACCGACCGCAGATGGGGCCTTCACCGTCCTGGCGGGGGGGAAGCGGATCGTCCTGCCGGTCGCGGGAGGCCTGCCCTCGGTGGAGGCGGGCCGGCGGATCGCCGTAGCCGACATCGCCGCCGTCCAGCAGCGGTTCGACCGGCTCGGCCGGTTGACCCGTTTGGACATTGGCCTCGCCCCGGGCGCCCGGCCCGAAGCCCTGGCGGAGGACATCGCCGCCCTCCTGCCCGCCGACGCCCGGCTCAGCACCCCCGAGGCGGAGAGCCGCCGGACCGGGGACCTCTCCCGCGCCTATCGCGTCAACCTCGGCATGCTGGCCATGGTGGCCCTCCTGACCGGGGGCTTCCTGGTCTTCTCGGCACAGTCCCTGTCCATCGCCCGTCGCCGGGCCGCCTTCGCCCTCCTGCGGGTGCTGGGCCTGCCCCGGACCGGACTCTTCCTGCAGGTGCTGGCGGAGGGGGCCGTCCTGGGTCTCCTCGGAGCGGCGGCGGGGCTCGCCGCCGGCGCAGGGCTGGCCTGGAGCGTACTGGGCCTCCTCGGCGGCGACCTGGGCGGGGGGTATTTCAGCGGCAGCCGACCCGCCCTCGACATCTCTCCGGGATGGGCGGCGATCCACGCGAGCCTCGGCCTCGTCGTCGCCCTGGCCGGCAGCCTCTTGCCCGCCCTGGAAGCGGCCCGGGCCGCCCCCGCCCTGGCGCTGAAATCCGCCGGCCAGTCCGGAGACCCCCGACGGCGCCCCGCCCTTCTCCCGGCCCTGGCGCTCGGCCTGGTGGGCCTAGCGTTCGCCTTCGCCCCGCCGGTCGCCGGCCTGCCCCTGTTCGGCTACCTCTCCATCGCCCTCATTCTGGCCGCCGGGGTGGCCGCCATGCCCTGGCTGGCCCGGCTGCTGATCGCCCCCTTGGCGAGGATGGAGGCCCCGGTCCCGGTGCGGCTGGCCGCCGCCCGGTTGGCGGGCGCCCCGGACCAGGCCGCGGTCGCCCTCTGCGGGCTGGTGGCCAGCGCTGGGTTGATGGCGGCCATGGGCCTGATGGTGGCGAGCTTCCGGGGATCGGTGGACGACTGGCTGGGCGCGATCCTGCCCGCCGACATCTATCTCAGGGTGGCCGAGGCCGAGACCTCGGGCCTGGATACGGGGTTGCAGGCCCGCCTCGCCGCCTTGCCCGGGGTCGGAGGCCTGGAGGCCCGGCGGTCCCTGACCCTGCGTCTCGCTGCCGACCGGCCGTCGGTGGTTCTGCTGGCGGTCCCGGTTCCAGGCGGAGCCGCCGCCCCCGACCTGCCCTGGCGGCGGGGACCCGTCCCGGCGGCGCCCGGGGAAACCCCGGTCTGGGTCTCCGAGCCCCTCTCGCGGCTCTACGACCTTGCGCCTGGCGACACCCTCGACCTGCCCCTCGCCGGAGGCCGCACGCCTGTGCGCGTCGCCGGCGTCTGGCGGGACTATGGCCGCCAGTTCGGGGCCCTGGCGATGGACCGGCGGGACTATGTGCGCCTCACAGGGGACGCCGGCGCCAACGAGGCGGGCCTGACCCTCGCCCCCGGCGCCCGCCTGCCAGAGGTCCTGCAGGGGGTGCGCGCCGCCCTGCCGCCGGACCTGACCGCCCAGACCGAGGTGGCGCCCGCCGGCGAGATCCGCCGGGCCGCCCTGCGTCTTTTCGACCGCAGCTTTGCGGTCACTTACGCCCTGGAGGCGGTGGCCATACTGGTGGGCGTGGCGGGGGTGGCCGCGACAGTCTCGGCCCAGACCCTGGCCCGACGGCGGGAGTTCGGCATGCTTCGGCACGTGGGCGCCAGCCGGGGCCAGATTCTCGCCATGCTGGCTCTCGAGGGCGCCTTTCTGGGCGCCCTGGGCGCGGTGGCGGGCCTCGCCCTCGGAGCGGCCATGGGCCAGGTGCTGATCCAGGTGGTCAATCCCCAGTCCTTCAACTGGACGATGGACACCCGATGGCCCCTGGGCCTGCTCGGCGGCCTCGCCCTCGCTCTGACCCTGGCCTCGTCCTTTACGGCCCTGCTGGCCGGACGCAGCGCCCTGTCGGCGGATGCGGTCCGCGCGGTCCGGGAGGACTGGTGAGATGGATCGGCTGACGCGCAGGAGCCTCCTGGCGGGCGGGGCCGCCGCCGCCCTTCCCCCAGCGCAGGCGATCGCCGCGCCCGACTTCGCACAGGTCACCCCGGGACGCCGCCTGGTCTTTCCGAGGGACCATGGGGCCCACCCCGACTTCCGGACCGAGTGGTGGTATGTGACCGGCTGGCTGGACGGCCCCACCGGTCCTCTCGGCTTCCAGGTGACCTTCTTCCGGACACGGACGGGCCTGGGCGAAGGCAATCCCAGCCGGTTCGCCCCGCGACAGGTTCTCTTCGCTCACGCGGCCATCTCCGACCCCCGGGTCGGCCGGCTGCTGCACGGCCAGCGGATCGCCCGTCAGGGCTTCGGCCTCGCGGAGGCGTCTGAGCGCGACATGGACCTCGTCCTCGACGACTGGCGCCTGGCCCGGGAGCGATCCGGCGCGATGCGCGCCCTTGCGGGCGGTGAGGGTTTCCAGCTGGACCTCGTCCTCACCCCGACTCAGCCGATTCTGCTACAGGGCGAAGGGGGATTCAGCCGCAAGGGGCCGAGGCCGGAACAGGCCAGCTGGTACTACACTCTTCCCCACCTGCAGGTGTCCGGACGGCTCGAGCGGGAGGGGCGCTGGCGCCCGGTCCGGGGCCAGGCCTGGCTGGACCGGGAATGGTCCTCCACCCTGCTGGACCCGGCGGCCGTCGGCTGGGACTGGACCGGGATCAATCTGGAAGACGGCAGGGCGTTGACCGCCTTCCGGGTGCGCGACGCCCGGGGACGGGCCCTGTGGACCGGGGGCTCGCTGAGGTCCGCCGACGGCCGGCTCTGGACCGCGCCCAACGGCGCCGTCGCCTTCGAGGGCGGCCGCACCTGGCGCTCGCCGCGGACCGGGGCGGTCTATCCCGTGGCGCCCACCGTTCGCCTCATGACCCCGGCGGGCGAGCGGCGGTGGGCCCTCACCCCCCTGTTCGACGACCAGGAACTGGACAGCCGCCCCTCAGGAGGTCCGGTCTACTGGGAAGGCGCCGTGAGCGTCCCGGGCGGCAGGGGCTACCTGGAGCTGACCGGCTACGCCGCCCCGCTGAGGCTGTAGGCGCCGGGCGTCAAACAACTCCCTCATTCCTCCCCATCAGGGGCAGGGGAATCGCATTTGGCTTGAGTGATCTGGGCAAACTGGATTCTGAGGGTGTCTTCCTTGTTTTGGGAGACTCCCATGGGAGATTTCGAGGCTTTCTTCTCGGAGGTTCCGGACCCGCGAGCGAGCAACGCGC